>NZ_CP034464.1:3682743-4910324 GCF_003955735.1 Undibacterium parvum
GTACTTACACTTTACTACCTGCACATTATGCTTTACTACCGGGCGGCATGAGTATCTCGCTAGCACCGAATAGTCGCGATATGCAGTCCAGCAGCAATAGCATTAATCTGGATAAATCACTCACGGTCGCTGGTACTAGAACTGTCTTAGGCGTAAGCGATATGCGTACTTCGGGCTGGATAGTCAGCTCAGGCGAGGTGATACGCAGTAAATCAGAATTCCGTGATTACAATGCCAGCAGCTACTTTAAAGATCAGGCCTTAGCGACAGCGCTTAATTTGCCCATGCTGCCCGGCGACGCCGGCAGGGTGGCCTTTGATGCCACCCAAAAATTAATACTTGATGGACAAATTCGCCTGGGTGCTGCTAACGGTGGACAGCGCGGCAGTGTGGATATCTCTGCGCCTGAAATTACGGTGGTGGCAGATAGCAGCCAAGATACCGGTACCGCGCTTAAATTGGTGGCGAGTGACTTAAACGCGCTCGGTGCTGGCAGTTTGCTCATAGGTGGCTTGCGCGACGAGTCGTTTAAAGACGGTAGTCACCTCAGCGTAGGCGCTAAAAAAGTCAGTCTGCAAAATACCCTGGCGCAGGCTTTGATAGGCCCAGAAATTATTTTGGCAGCGCAAGATAAGGTGTTCCTTGATGTTGGCTCTGCGATCAAAGGTGAAGGAAGTTTAGCCCATGCTCCGCGCAATTTATTCATACAGGCGAATCAGTTAAATGGCACTGACGGTGCCTTGCTGCGTGTCAGCGGTGCTGCAGCAGTGTCGATACAGCGCGAGGCTGCTGCGCGCAATACCGGAGTGCTGGAGATCGCCAAGGGCGCGACAGTTGCAGCCAGTGGTTCGGTTTATCTGGATGCGACCAAGGACAGCAAACTCGATGGTAAGTTAGCTTTGGCGAACGGGGCAGCCTTAGGTCTGGGTAGCTCACGGGTCAGTCTTGGTCAGAATATTCCTGCGCTGGCCGATGGTCTACGTTTTGATGAGGCAGGGCTAGCCAGTTTAAGCCAACTTTCGGCTCTGGAGCTAAATAGCTATTCGACCATAGATATTTACGGCGTGGTCAATCTTGGTAATGCTGCCATGAAAAAGTTGACACTCAAGTCGTCCGGGATACAAGGCTATGATCAACGCCAGGTCAACTTGTTGGCGCAGACTGTGCGTTTCGAAGGTGGTAGCAACTTCAGTCTGAGTACAGTTGCGCCAGAAAACAGCAGCGGCCAACTTAGCGTTCAGGCCAGAGATATAGAGTTTGGCCAGGGTGTTTTTAGCGTTAAGGCTTACGAGACGACCAGTTTGAATGCCAGCCGCGAGGCGCGCGCTACCGCTGTGGGCGGTTTCAAGGCAGAGAAAGATTTGACACTGGCGGCAGGTCGTATCCTGGCTAACGGCCAGACCGATGGCGCCTTGGCAAATGAAGGCCGTATTCTTGCAACCGCAACGGGTGACGCTAGCATAGAGGCAGGCCGCACCCTGAGCTTAAGCAAATTGGCGGGTGCTGAGCCGGCTGCAAATGCGCCTTTACTGGGCGGTCGCCTGCAATTTAAGGGCGATAGTATCAATTCTGATGCACGGATTTTGGCGTCTGGCGGCCAGCTCAATATGCTGGCAAAAAACGGCATCAATATCACTGGCGGCGAGCTCTCTGCCGCGGGTGTCGCAATCGTGTTTGGAACGACCAGCGCCTATGCACCAGGCGGCAAAATCACGCTCGATGGCGGCAGCGGCAATGTACTGCTAGGCGCGAACGCAACGCTGGATCTGTCGGCGGTCGGTGCCGCCGCCGGTAGCTTGGCGATTAAGGCTAACAACGCGAATAATAATGCTAAGGCGATCTTGGAGGGCAGCCTGAAAGCGACAGCATTGAAAGGCGTGGACGGTATCTTGCCCAACCAAGGCAGCTTGCAGATGGATGTGGATAGCCTAGGTGACGCGACGCAGTTTGCGGCACTCAATGAGAAGTTAAATACGGCAGGATTCACCGAGTCACGCAGCTTTAGAGTAAGGCATGATGATGTTGATTTGGCCGCTGGCGTAACTATCAACGCGCATCAAACTCTGATTGCAACTGACAACGGGAATATACGGATAGCTGGCACGATAGATGCCTCCGGTGCCAAGGGCGGCAGCATAGAATTGTACGCATCGCAAGCACTGGCCACAGGCAATTCGGGCAAGCTCAGCTTGGGCAGTAGCGCGCAATTGCTGGCCTATGCCAATGTAGCTGCCAGCAGCGGCGCTGGCTCACTCGGCGATGGTGGCCGAGTTGTGCTTGGCACTGCTAGCGCCGATGGCAAGATGCCTGGCGATGTCTATACCGGCAGCAGCATGAGTCTGGAGCAGGGATCGGTAATTAATGTCTCTGGTCTGGGACTCGGTGGCGCAGGTTCAGTCACTTTCCGTGCGCCCAAAGTGGGCAATGGCTTCGGGCAGGATGTCGCGATTAGCCAGCTCGACGCCAAAATAGTCGGTAGTGGCGCAAGCGTGATTGAGGCCTACAAAACCTATACCACTAGCAAGATCAGCGAAGCGCCCGATGCGGCTAATGGGGATGGCACGTATAGCAATTTGCAAGCGGCGACCTCGACCATAGGTGCGATTAGCTATGTCACCGATTACAGTAAAGCGAACCGACCAAAAATCGCGATCGCCACTGCCACACCAGCGGGCATGATAGGCACACCGGCTGGCCTCATGTATCTAGATGCGAAAAATTTCACTGAGAATAATGCGGTAGTGAGCCGGCTGCAGCGCGCTGATTTACAACTAAGAGCCGGAATCGAAGTGCGCTCACCTGGCGACCTGACGGTCTCTGTGAATGAGATCAATCCCTTAGCGCCCAAGGACAGTAAGGGCCAGGTCGTGTATGACGCTGCCACCGTCGTGTTGAAGGACCCGGGCAAGGGCAAGCTGACTAAGGCGCCAGTGACACTCAAAGCACAAACGCTGAATCCTGAAGACAGAGGCTGGAATTTGAACGCATGGCGTTTTAACGCTGAGCCCGGGATATTGAATTTGCGGGCTAGTGGTGATTTGTTGATCAATGGCTCGATTAGTGATGGCTTCGTTAAACCAAACACCTTAGCCCTTGCCGATACTAAAACGCGTGAGAAAATCGGTATGCCAGACTGGGTGCTGGATAATAAGGCATCCTGGAGTTATCGCCTCAGTGCTGGCGCTGATTTGAATGCGGCAAACCCACTGGCGGTGATCGCTAGCGATGCGCTAGGCGACTTCAAAATTAACTTTGCCCGTACTAGCGGTACCGCTACCGATACGCCGGTTGCCCTGGTACGCACTGGCACGGGACGGATTGATGTGGCGGCCGGGCGCAATGTGGAGCTGGGTTTTCAAAACGGTATCGGTGCCACCATCTATACCGCGGGCATGCATCAAGACACTGCAGAATTCGTTGCACCTGGCAATCTGGCGAACTCACAGTACTGGACTGCGGGTACTTATTCGTCATACGAAATTCCGAATCCTGCTGATCCTGAAAATCCTATCGTAGTCCCAGCGCGTCTTAGTCCTATCAAAACACCGGTTCAGGGCGAGTTCTCTAAGTTAGGCGGTGCGATTTCTATTTATGCCGAGCATGATGTGGTGGGCACACCGGTTGCGCAAATGTTTAATAACTGGTTGTTCCGTCAGGGTCGCACTGAACTCGATGCCTCTGGGAACACGGTGTTCTCAACAGGACTGGTAAAGAATAGCAAAAATCAATTGATAGCCACGAGTTTAAATACCGCCTGGTGGTCACGTTTTGATTATTTTAATCAAGGCATTGCCACTTTCGGCGGCGGTGATATTAAAGTAATCGCGGCCAGCGGCAGCGTCAAAGATCTTTCGGTCAGCGTCGCCAGTAATGCCTATATGCCAGGAACGGCCCCAGGTAAATTGATAGAGCAGGGGGGCGGCGACCTGGTGGTCAAGGCGGGAGCGGATATTTTGGGTGGTGCTTTTTACGTACAAAAAGGGCTTGCCAGTTTGACCGCTGATGGCGCTATTCTTGCCGGTTCCCGCGAAGCAAACGGCACAGCCTTAAGAACCGTGCTGGCGCTGGGTGATGCCCGCTTTGATGTGGTGGCAGGGCGTGCTCTCGAACTGGAGAGCGCATTTAATCCCACGCTCACTATGCAGAGTAAACAAAATTCTGGCTTGACGAAAAATTTCGATACTCTTACTAAAGTAGAGTTCGACAAACTTCCACAGATCAGTAATTTTTCTACTTACCGTGATGATAGTGCGGTGCATCTGACTTCTATCGCTGGCGATGTATTGCTGTCTGAAAATGTTACGGCACTGGCAAGCGCCGCTGGTAAGGAGATTGATCTCATTTTAATGGGGAAGGGCTCTTCTGAAAAACTATATGGTTTGCAACCAGCACATTTTAGTGCCGCCAGTTTGAGTGGAGATCTGTCTACATCCGGTTTTACTATGGCTGGCAGCGTTAGCGGGCAACTCGATTTACTAGCCGCTGGCAAGATCGACTTTCTAACTAAAGATAAAGATCAACCTATCATCATGCTCGATATCGCTGCGGAAAAATTCTCAGCCTATTTTGCACCAAGAATGTTTGATTTTACTAAAGGTGATGCTGGGCTTTTGAATGGCGGTATGACTGGTTTGATCGCGCATACCAGTGGCGGTTTACATCAGGGCGACACCCAGCCTAACCGTGTCATCGCCCTGACTGGCGATATCAATGGTGATCTATCTCCTATAGATCTAGTTTCGTCTAAAAAAATGGAAATTGCCGCCGGTCGCGATATTCTTGATTTTGGTTTTTCTGTTCAGCATCTGGATGCCAGGGATGTAACACGTGTGGTGGCTGGCCGTGACTTTATCGACAGTACGATTATTTCTGATGTGGACGAGCCCAATAAAGTAAAGCATGTGATTACAGGTGCCGGTGCGTTTGATCTAAGAGCTGGCCGCAATATTGATCTGGGTGATAGCTCTGGTATACAAACACGTGGCAATTTAGAGAATCCGTATTTGCCTAAAGGCGGTGCCAGTATCAATCTGCTGGCTGGTAGCGCTGCTGCCGACTATGCCAGCTTTGTCCGTGACTATGTCAAAGTCAGTGATCTGACTGCTGCCGATCAAAACACCATGCTGGCCTATGTGCAAGAGCTTAAGTCGGGATCGGGCACGGCGCTGAATCTCTCGGTAGTGGATGCCTGGCTCAGTTTTAATGCGCTTAGTCCGGCGCAACAGCAGGGGTTTTTTGATACCCATACCGCCGCATTGAATAAGATTTTTAGTGCGAAGTTAGTCGAGTCTAGCAAGCTTAAGGGTCTGGCGATTTTTGATGCGCAGATCGCTAAAATGTATCCAAACATTAATCCTAAAGGCGGCAATATCAATCTGTTTGGTAGTCAGCTAAAAACCGAACAGGGCGGTGCCATTGACATGTTTGCACCGGGTGGTTCTGTGTATGCAGGTTTAGCCAATACCCCTGCTTATCTGATGAAAAAACCCGCTAGCCTAGGTGTGTTTAGCATACAGGGCGGTGATATCCACGCCTTGGTGAAAACCGACTTTCTGGTGAATCAGGGGCGGGTATTTACCTTGGGCGGTGGCGATATTACTTTGGCCTCTCAATATGGCGATTTAAATGCTGGTAAGGGCAGTAAGACCGCCTCGTCGGCGCCAGAACCACAACTGACCACCGATGCCAAAGGCAATACCGTACTCGATATTTCCGGATCGATCTCGGGTTCTGGGATTGCTGCCTTGAAGACACGTGATGATCAAGCCGACAGCAATTTAACTTTTATCGCGCCGCGCGGCACTTTTGATGCCGGCGATGCAGGGGTGCGTTCTACCGGGGGGGTCTACCTCGTCGCAGATCGGGTGGTCAATGGCGATAATATCAGTGCCAAGGGCCCTATCAGCGGTGCGCCAGCGGTCGACACCAGTGCTCTGAGCGTCGTCGCAGCTCCTAGCACAGCCGCGGTTAAGGCTGAGGAATTGACGGAACGATTGAATCGCTTACCGCCTACCTCAGCGGGCAAGAGCACGACTTTATCGGTAGACGTATTGGGTTATGGCTCTGATTGTAGTGAGCCTAACTGCGCCATTAACGAAGATAAGAACAAGAAAAATTAATTGATTTGTCTGCTTGCTTAACCGCGATTTTTTGTATTTATTTTGTATTTATTTGATTAGGAAGAACTTCATGGATGTGAAAAAAAGCCTGTGGTCGGCACTGACTACCTTGGTACTTTGCCTGCCCCTGATGGCGCAGGCTAGTGATGAATGGGCGCATAAAAAAAAGCTAGGTTTTGATACTACGAGCACTGGCGTAGAAATTAAGGAGGCAGTGAGTCAGTTGCCGATGTTAGTGCGCTTGCATAGTGGTAATTTCACTTTTGCTGATGCCAAACCAGACGGCTCGGATTTACGTTTTTTCGCCGCAGATGGTAAGACGCCGTTGAAGTTTCATATCGAGCAATTTGACGCAGCCAATGAATTGGCCATCGTCTGGGTGCAGATGCCAAAGTTAGCAGCGAATGCCAAAAGCGATGCGATTTGGCTGCATTGGGGCAATCCTAAGGCTAGCTCTGAGAGTAATTCCAAGGCCAGTTATGATGCGGCACAGGTCTTGGTCTTGCATTTCTCGGAAGCTGGTGCGGTGAAGGATGCCACAGGCAATGCCAACGACGCCAAAGAATCTAATGCCAAGCAAGTAGCAGCCGGCCCTATCGGCAATGCTGCTGGTTTTGATGGCAACACAAAAATGACGATCGCGCCTTCCGCCTCGCTAAAGTTGAGTGCCGCCACTGGCTTTAGCTTTAGCGCCTGGGTCAAGCCCGCAGGCAATGACAACGCCACGCTATATCTACAAAAGGATGGCGCTAAGTCCTTAGCGATCAGCTTGGTTGATGGCAAACTGGCGGCCACCTTGGACGCGGCCAAAGTAATTGCAACTGGCGCACTGAAACCGGCAGTCTGGCAGCATGTGGCGGTAGTTGCCGGTGCCGGAAAACTGAGCTTCTATGTCGATGGACAAGAACAAGGTAGTGGCGCATTTGCCTTGTCGGATATCGCCGGTAGTGCCAGCATAGGCGAGAAATTTGTTGGCGAATTGGATGAGATTAATTTATCTGCTATCGAGCGCAGCCCTAGTTACATGAAGGCCTTGGCGACGAGTCAGATCGCTGATTCCGCAATCAGCAGTTTTGACGAAAAAGAAGAAACTGCAGAGATCTCTTACGCCGCCATACTCTTGGGTGCCGTCACTATCGACGGTTGGGTGGTAATTGGTCTCTTGATCGTGATGGCCATCATCAGTTTCTGGGTGATGATCACCAAAACCATTTCCATCGCTAAGATCAATAAAGCCAATACAGCGTTTATCACCAGCTTTGCAAATAAATCGGATGAATTGCTGTCGCCGGGGCATGTAGAAATCGCGAATTTGGCGGCCGATCCCGAGATGAAACAATCCTCGATTTACCATTTGTACGCAATTGGTTTGCGTGAAGTTAAGCACCGTTTTGATATGCAAACCGCTGCCGGTAAAAACAATAGTTTGTCGCATGCGGCACTCGATGCCACTCGTGCTTCTTTGGATGCCGCCATGGTGCGTGAGAATCAAAAACTCAATAGCGGTATGGTGTTGTTGACGATCGCCATCTCCGGTGGACCTTTCCTTGGTTTGCTAGGTACTGTGGTTGGCGTGATGATTACCTTTGCAGCGATCGCTGCTGCTGGTGACGTCAACGTAAACGCGATTGCACCTGGTATCGCTGCCGCTCTGGTTGCGACCGTGGCTGGTTTGATCGTGGCAATCCCGGCCTTGTTTGGCTATAACTGGTTGTCGATACAGATCAAGAACGTGTCTGCCGATACCCAGGTATTTGCCGATGAGTTCTTGACCAAATCTGCTGAAATGCATTCGGCTTAAGGGGTGATGCGCCGTGCATATCCAAGAAGATAATCAGCCTTTTGATGACATCAATGTCACCCCCATGCTCGATTTGGCCTATGTCTTACTGGTGATTTTTATCATCATGACTACCGCCTCGGTACAGGGGGTCAAGGTGGCATTGCCAAAATCAAAGATGACCGCAAGCTTGGCGAAGGCACACATTAAGGCGATCACTATCTCTGAGCGCGGTGACATGTTCCTCGATGCCTATCCAGTCACCCCTGAGCAATTGGAAGAACGTTTGCTACAACTTAAGCGTGGCAATCCCGGCCAAGCCGTGGTGGTGAAGGGCGATGCGCGTGCCCAGTATGTGAAGGTGATGCAGGTGCTGGAGGTCTTAAAGAAAGTTGATATTACCGAAATTGGCCTGGTTACCAGTCGCGCCGCAAGCTAAATTTATTCAGTCACGAGAAGTCACGAGAAGCCATGAAAGTTCAAAACGAAGCAAAACCTTTTGACACCATCAACGTCACGCCTATGTTGGATCTGGCCTACGTTTTGTTGGTGATCTTTATTGTGATGACGACCGCTTCGGTGCAGGGTTTAAAGATTAATTTGCCCAAACCGAGTAATAAACCAAGCATGGAGAAAAAAGAAGTCAGGGTCGTCAAAATATTGCAGGACGGAAGCCTGACCTTGAATGGTGCCGGTTTAAGTATGGCGGAGCTGGAATCTCGCCTGACTGCGGCGCGTGCCCGTGACCCTGAAATGTCGATGGCGATCGCCGGAGACCCACAAGTTAATTACGCGAAAGTGGTCGATATTATCGATATGGCAGGACGTTTAAATATTAGCAACGTTGGCTTGGTGACAGCCAAAATAGGAGTCTGAGGTGGATCAGCAGCAAGAAAAAAAGAGCGGAGGAAAAAAAATTCTTCTGATGGTGACGGTGGTGTTGCTGGTTTTTGGTTTAATCGGCTGGGGCTTGAAGAGTCTATTGAGCGGGAAGTCTGGGGCTAAGCCTAAGCCACCGAAAATTTCTTTGATGGCCCCGCCGCCACCACCGCCACCACCACCCCCTAAATTTGAAAAAAAACCGCCAGAGCCACCGAAAGACCAAAAAGAAATCAAGATCGATCAGCCGCTCGCCAAGCAAGAACAAGCGCCTGCCGATCCGCAATTGAAGATGGAGGGGGCGGCAGGTGATGGCCCTAGTATGTTTGCCAAAGGCGCGGTGACCAGCGAAGACCTGAGTAAGCTCGGCAATGGCACTGGTAAAGCCGGCATGTTTAACCCTTACAGTAATTATGCCAATTTGCTTAAGGGTGATGTGCAGCGGTATTTGAGCAAGAACAATTTGTTACGCAAACGCCAGTATCGTACCGAGGTGCAGATTTGGGTAAATCCTGATGGTAGCGTCAAACGCGCGGAATTAATCGGCGGCACCGGTGAGGATGAAACCGACGAAGAACTACGCAAAACTCTGAGTAGTTTGCCGCAGTTTACTGATTTGCCACCGCCGAATATGCCGCAGCCTATACGTTTGCGTTTGCTCAGTAGCGGACGCTAATGTCCGCAAATGGCCGCTAATTTTTATTGATTGATTATTTAAATATTTTTACGAAAGAAATAGATGCTCATGACTCAGCTGTTTGATGCCGCCACTGCGCGCAAAACTCAATTCAAATTAATACATAAAAATAGCTTGTTGGTTCTGCTGACGACCACTTTGTTTACTCTCTCTAGCGGAGCGAAGGCAGACGAGCACGCCGATTTGGAGCAATTGCGCGCCACCACCATGAGCTTGATTGATGCACTGGTCGACAGCGGTGTCTTGTCGCGCCAAAGGGCCGACAAGTTGATCCGTGATGCTGAAGCAAAAGCCAAAATAAAAGTGGCGGAAGCGAACGCTACCGACAAGATAGTGCTGGCTCCGCTACCTGTGGTCGGAGCCGATGGCAAGAAAGTGGTGCGGGTTGCCTATGTGTCGGAGGCGGTAAAGAGCGATATGCGCGAGCAAATCAAACAAGAAGTTTTGCTTCAGTCGAAAACTGAACGTTGGGGCGAGCCAGGAGCTTTGCCTGAATGGATGAACCGCGTCAAAATTTCGGGCGACGTCAGAGCGCGTTTTGAGTCCACTCGCCTGGACGAGAATAATACGCCACCAGGTTTGGCCTATACCGATGGTCTATACACCCGGGCAGCTGATATCGTCGGCAATACTCTGACTGGCGGTAAGTCGACTTTTAATACGCAACATGACCGCAGTCGCATGCGCCTCAGAGCACGCTT
This sequence comes from Undibacterium parvum, assembly GCF_003955735.1. Lineage (NCBI taxonomy): Bacteria > Pseudomonadati > Pseudomonadota > Betaproteobacteria > Burkholderiales > Oxalobacteraceae > Neoundibacterium > Neoundibacterium parvum. Next base: position 3,692,920 of record NZ_CP034464.1, read on the forward strand.
GGGTATCGATGCACAGATTAGCGAAATGGTCAGCACCGGCATTACTCTGACCACAGGCAACACGACAGACAGAACCTCGACAAATCAAACCTTGGGACAAAATTTCAATAAATATAGCGTCGTAGTGGACCGCGCTTTCGTTAAATTGGATCCGGCGCCTTGGCTTACTGCGAGTGCCGGTCGGATCGCCAATCCGTTTTTTAGTACCGATTTGGTGTGGGCAGATGATCTCAATTTTGAGGGTGTCGCGATGACGCTCAAACCAAAAGTCTCTGAGCAATTGGATACTTTCTTTACCGCTGGCTGGTTTCCATTGCGCGAAAATAGCCCCGGTAAGGCACCGGGGCGTGAGCTAATTGGCTTGCAAGGCGGCCTGGCCTGGACTATCAATGCGCAAACCAAGATGAAGTTGGCCGCGGGCTTGTACCAGTTCCGCAATGTTGAAGCGACGGGTGAAACCGACGAGAGTCACGCCACCAACAGCGAATACCTGGTGCGCTACGAATATCCCGAAGGATTCAGGCAGCGCGGGAATACTTTGTTCTACATAAACTCCAAAGATGATCCCAATCTTAACTGGGGATTGGCATCCAAATTCAAAGAGTTTAACCTCACTGCTAGTATAGATTTTGCGCAGTTCAGCCCGCTGCATGTAACGGTGACCGGCGATTACGTCAAAAACCGTGGTTTTAGCCGCGCAGATATCTTTGCGCGTACCGGTACTGCGATCGACGACGGTAGAGATTCCGGCTATCAGGGCAAGATTCAGTTCGGACATCCAAGCATGAATGCACGTGGTAATTGGAATGTGTCGCTAGCCTACCGCAATCTGGGCAGCGATGCGGTACTTGATGCTTTTACTAATTCTGATTTCGGTTTGGGTGGCACCAATAACAAGGGCGTCAGTCTGGGCGCAAGCTATGCAATCGATAAGAACACCTGGTTGAGCGCAAAATGGATGTCTTCGGATGTGATCGATTCTATGGTGCCGCGTACTTCCGCCTCAAGCTTTCCAAAGACCAAGCTCGCTGTGGATATTTTCCAGTTTGAGCTAAATGCGCGTTTCTGATGAGGATAGTCATGGATAAAATATTTTCAGTAAAGGCCGCTACTTTGCTGCTACTTTTCTTGGCGTTTTGTTTGCCTGCGAGTGCCGCTGACGATAAAAAAGCCGGTAAAGAGCAAGTCAGGCAATTGCAACAAAATCAGCGTAAATTGGAGCAAGAAAAAGCCCAGTTAGTCCAGGAGAAAACTGCACTCGATGTTGAACTCAAGGAGAGTAAGCTAAAACTCGATGACAGCAAGCGCAGTGCCGATGCGGCCAGTCGTCAACGTGCCAGTCTCAGTAAAGAGTTAGAGGCTGCCAATGCGAGTAAGGCTGCGCTCATTACAAAAATCGCGGAAACCGAGCAAAGCCTCAATGCTGCAGAGAAAAAACTTGCCGATGCAAATAGCCTTATCCAAAAAATGGAGATCGCCAAAACACAGCTTGATAGTAATTTGAACCTGAGGTCAGAATCCTTAGCAAATTGTGAGTCCAAAAATCAGGCCCAACATCGATATGGTATGGAATTGTTGGAGAAGTACCAGAATAAAGGCTGTACTAGTGCACTGTTGCAAAAAGAGCCCTTCACCGGACTTAAGCAAGTGCAAATAGAAAACATGCTGGAGCTTTATAGAGAAAAGTTGGACCAGCAAAAATTGGTGTTAACTTCCCCCGCACTTTAGCCACACTTTAGCCCAAATGAGCACATCGACTTAGCTGCGATGTGCTCGCTATAAATTTCAAAGATGGCACCCTTACGGCGCATATTCTACGGCCCATATTCCATGCGCTTCTTCAAGCACATAGGCCTGCAGCCCGCATGGGATATGGGCCTTGGCGGGGTGCTCATTTGATTCGCCTCATTTTGATTTTGCAGAACCGTAATAGCTCAGCCTCAGATGAAAAAAACGTCATGAGCGCGTCATAAATCTACGTCACTATATTGGCAACCGACTAACAAATTAATATTTGTGCAGTCTTGCTTAACCATTTTCAGTAAAGATAAAAATCCTATGCCATTCATTGATAAGGCTAAGCATTTGTCGCAAACGCAGCGTGATCCTCGCACCAGTGTCTCCGGCTTTACTTTGCTGGAGTTACTGGTGGTAATTGTCATCATCGGCTTGCTTGCTGCGTATGTCGGGCCTAAATATTTTGCGCAATTAGGTAAGTCTGAAGTCACGGTGGCCAAGTCGCAAATTGAATCTTTTGAAAAGGCACTGGATACTTTGCGTCTGGATGTTGGACGTTATCCTAGTAGTGAAGAGGGCTTGGGATCATTGCTGCTCAAGCCAGCGAGTTCAGAAAAATGGAATGGTCCGTATTTGAAAAAAAACGTGCCTCTCGACCCTTGGGGACACGCATACGTGTATCGCTCGCCAGGCAGTAAGGGGGAGTATGAAATTGTCTCGTATGGCAAAGATGGACAGCCAGGCGGTGTTGGTGAAGATGCGGACATTACAAATTGATGTCTGTGTTGAGGACTATTTTTCTATTTTTGAATTGAGCTTATCGCTATGCAGTTTAATGTACGTGCTCTTTCGCCCGATCACTTAATTTCTCAACTCACGATAGACGCGCAAGATGAGGTCGACGCGCGTAGGCAGGTAGAGGCGCGTGGATTGTTTGCGGCAAAAGTTAGCCTTGCTGGTGGTATGTCTAGAGGTCTATCGCTTGGCAAACAAGGATCCGCTAGCAGTAACTTATCCGTGGTACTTTTTAGTCAGGAATTACTGGCTTTGCTCAATGCTGGCCTAAGTATTGTTGAGGCGCTGGAGGCTTTGCTTGAGAAAGAAAGTAACCAGGGTACGCGTTCCATTTTGGGGCGCTTGCTCACTGGTTTGGGTGAGGGTAAGCGTTTTTCTGGCGTGTTGGCGGAACAGCCCGAATTGTTTCCAGCTTTGTATATAGGCATAGTCAAAGCTGCTGAGGGGACCAGCGATCTGCCGCGTTCACTGACTCGTTACATCGATTATCAGCAACGCATAGACACCGTGCGCGGCAAAATTGTCAGTGCCATGATCTACCCTATGATCTTGATGCTGGTAGGCGGCGGCGTGAGTTTTTTCCTGATTGGCTATGTGGTTCCTAAATTTGCCGAAGTCTATAAGGGCGCAGGCCGCGATCTGCCCTGGATGTCCAAGATGTTGCTCAGTTGGGGGCAGTTTTCGGGTGCCCATACCAGCCTGTTGTTATCGGCTCTGGGCGTGATAATTGTGCTCGGCTTTCTAACGATACGACAAGTCATAGCGAGTGGAAGTCTTGGCCGCGTGCTGACTAAACTACCGGGTATCGGTGAGCGTATCCGCATTTATGAGTTGTCGCGCCTGTATTTGACCATGGGTATGTTGCTCGAAGGTGGTATTTCCATCGTGCCGGCCTTAGAGACTGTGCAGGGCATGGTGTCACTCAATATCAAGCATGATCTGCAACTGGCCAAGGAGTCGATACAGTCAGGGATTCCTTTATCGACTGCATTTGAAGAGCATCACCTGACCACGCCTATCTCCTTGCGCATGCTGCGGGTGGGAGAGCGTTCCGGCGAGATGGGCGCGATGCTGACACAATCTGCGGCCTTTTACGATGGCGAAATTAGTCGTTGGATAGATAGGTTTACCCGCACCTTCGAGCCCTTGCTGATGGCTGCGATTGGTTTGGTGGTGGGCGCGATCGTGGTGTTGTTATACATGCCTATCTTCGATCTGGCCGGGAGTATGTCATGAGCGCGACGCTTAACTCTGGTGCTGCCAGCATCGCTGATCCGCTGTCTGCTGTTGGCTTTGCGCTGGATGAGTCGGTACTACAGCCGGCGCACGAATTGGCGCTTAAATCGCAACGCCCTATCATCACAGAATTGCAAATCTTGACTGGTATTGATCCACGTCAGTTGGTCCGTTCATTGGCACAAATATTTAATCTCGATGCCATGGAGACTGTCGATATGTTGGGCTTAGTACCAGCCTTCGATCTGTTTCCCTTGTCGCGCGCCTTACAACGTCATTGTGTCTTGCTGCGCGAAGCTGATGGGAGATTGATCGGGGTTCTGTCCGACCCTTTCGATAGCGACCTGCAAACGAGCTTAGATACTTTTGCCAAGTGTCCCTTGCGCTATTGTCTGGCTTTGCAATCGGATATCCACGCTTATCTGTCTAAGCAAGAGGAATCAGCACGCGCAGTCGATAATTTGGTCAATAGCGCAGCTGAAACCCGGCGCGATGGCAAGACCGCTGCGATCCTCTCGTTTGCCTCAGTCTCTGAGGCCGCCAGTCCCGCGGTTAAGGTGGTTAACTCCACTCTGTACGATGCTTTAAAAGCCGGCGCTTCAGACATCCATCTGGAGAGCACTGCGACCGGTTTGGCAGTGAAGTATAGAGTCGATGGGGTACTTGATCATGCCACCTCCGTCAACGGGATCGAGGTCGCAGAACAAATTGTGTCGCGCATAAAAGTGTTGGCTGAATTAGATATTGCTGAGCGCAGGGTGCCACAGGACGGCAGTTTTCGGGTCGAGGCGGGCGGCCGTGAAATCGATTTGCGAGTTTCTATCATGCCGAGTATTCACGGTGAAGATGCGGTGATCCGTATCTTGGATAAGCGCGCCATGATAGAGGCGTATGGCGCATTGACGCTAGAAGCGTTAGGTTTTGATACTGCATCTTTGCTGACACTGCGCGGTTTGGCGGAGGAGGCCTATGGCATGCTGTTGGTGACAGGGCCGACCGGTTCTGGCAAAACTACCACGCTGTATGCCGCCCTGACTGAGATTCACAATGGCCGCGATAAGATCATCACCATCGAGGATCCGGTGGAGTATCAGCTTCCCGGTATTTTGCAGATTCCTGTGAACGAAAAAAAAGGACTGACTTTCGCCAAAGGCCTGCGCTCCATCCTACGTCACGATCCGGATAAAATCATGGTGGGCGAGATACGGGATAAAGAAACGGCCGAAATAGCCGTGCAATCGGCGCTTACCGGCCACTTGGTGCTAACTACTGTGCATGCGAATAACGTGTTCGACGTGTTTGGTCGATTCACCCATATGGGCATCGATCCGTATGCCTTCGTTTCAGCCTTGAATGGGATCTGGGCGCAACGTCTGGTGCGTTTAAATTGCCCGCATTGTGCAACAGCCTATCTGCCTAGCGATTACGATCTGGCGCGCGTCAATCTACAACGCCAGAACGTTGGCGATTATCTGTTTAAGCGTGGCGTTGGCTGTGGAGATTGTCGTGGAACTGGCTATAAAGGACGTCGCGCAATTGCCGAGATTCTTACTTTGAACGATGAGATCCGCGAACTGGTGATAGAAAAAAGCCCTATCCGGCATATTAAGGAGGCCGCTCGCTTAAATGGCACGCGCAGCTTGCGTGAGGCTGCACTCGATTTGGTAAAAATGGGTGAGACAACTCTGGACGAAATTAAACGGGTCACTTTGCATGCGTAATTTTTTTAAGGAGGGCAAGGCTAGCCTGACAATACAGATCTCGCAGCAAGGTGTAAAGCTGACACGTGAGCGCGGCTGGTGGCCTAGACGTAGCGAAGTTTTGGCAGATCATGCGTGGCGGGACAGCGCGCTTGAAAACTCTATGGTGTCAGTTACAAATCTGATTGCTACACGCTTACCTCAGATTTTGCTTGAGACTGAATGTAAAAAAATGCCGCTTACCGTGGTTTTTTCCGATGCTTGTTTTCGTATGTGGATGGTCACTCCGCCGCAAAATGTCTCTAGTTTTTCAGATTGTCAGGCCGCCGCGTCTTTGCGCTTTCTTTCCTTGTATGGTGAGACCACGAACGATTGGGAAATCGCTGCCGATTGGGATGCTGCCTTGCCGTTTCTTGCCTGTGCGTTGCAGCGCTCGCTGCTGCAGGCGGTGCGCGAGGTCGCTCAGGAATTTCAGCTTACTTTACTCGATGTTTTGCCACAGTTCACCTGGCACTGGAATCGTTGGCGCAAACAAATTGCTGCAGGCGCTTGGTTCGCGGTACTTAATCAGCAGGAATTGACACTCGCGATCATCGCGCAAAATCGCATACTGACGCTGCGCTCTATCAATTTGACGGCCGCTAGTCATGAGAATAAAACCTGGTTGTGCCAGTACCTAAAACGCGAGTCCTTACGTTTGAACTTGCCACAGCCGACGCAGTTGCAAGTATGTGGCGCGGTGCCGGATGCCTGGCTAGTGGCGACCGATGGCAGCGTGTTATGCAGCCGACTCGATAGCGTGGATTTAATCAGGACTAAAGTTGAGCTGGTGGAGACCCAGATTCAAGCTTCAAAAGAGGTCTACCGAGTTTTACCCGCCACATCAGAAACAAGTTTGCGAAGGAAGCAGGGATGAAGAGTTCGCAAATAAATTTTGCACCACGTAGTTGGCATCGCAGCTTCCTGCAGATAGCCCCGATTACCTGGCTACTGGGTGTGCTGGGATTGATTTCTTGCGCAGCCGCGTTACTGATGGCCGCCTCACAAATGCAGGAAAACGAAAAACTAACACTGAGCTTGTATAAGCTGCAGCAGCAATTACTAGTGGGGCGTTCGATTAAGCCTCAAGCTGTACAAACCATCATCCCAGAAGCGCAGGTAAATGCGATCAATGCCGCAGTGTTACAGCTAAATTTACCCTGGAGTGATTTGTTTGACGCCATGGAGGCGGCAACTCCAGCGTCGATAGCGGTATTAGCAGTTGAGCCGGATGCAAAAAAACACCTGATCAAAGGCACTGCAGAAGCGAAAAATGCCAGTGAGATGATCGCTTACATAGAACGACTCAAACGTCAGAATTTCTTTGCACGCGTGGCACTGAGTAAGCACGAGACCAATGAGCAAGATGCAAATCGCCCTGTGCGTTTTCAATTCGAAGCCCAGTGGACGGGGCTCGCTGAATGAATACACTAATGCTGTCGAAATTCAATTTCTATCTTTTGCGAACACGTTTTTTGTTCAGACGCTTAAGCTGGAGTTTGATTGTCGCCTTACTCGTTTGTCTGCTCGCAGTTTTAATTTTAGTGGGCTTTATTCCTCACCTAAAACAGCAATTAGTAAAGCTCAATATCGAGCAACAAGTTGCCAAATCTGATTTGCAGAAGACTGCATTAGCAAGGCCTATCGTTCCGGTATTGTCGGTCTCAGAACAAAATAGAGCGAAATTTTTTGATGTTTTAGGAGAGACAGCTTACGCGGAGCAACAGGTGAAAACCTTATTCACAATTGCCGAGTCGCTTGGACTTAGTCTGAATCAAGGCGAGTACAAATCTAACTTCGATAAAAATAGCAATACTTATGTGTACCAAATTCAGCTGCCTGTAAAAGGCCCTTATTTGGTGATACGTCAGTTTTGCGAAAAAACCTTGTTGGCAATACCTTTTGCCTCCTTGGATGAAATGAGCTTTAAACGCGAGGCTATAGGTAGCAATATCCTGGAAGCTAAATTACGTTTTAGTCTGTATTTGGGGGACCTCGTACCTAAGCAAAGCGGGCATGAGAAAGGAGCGGTGCCAGAATGAAGTTCAGACATATTCTGATGCTAGTCGCTGTTGTGGTGGCGACGTATCTGGCTTTTTTTGCAGATAAAACGCCAGAAACTGAGGTGGCAGATGCTGTGCCACGCGGCATACAAACCACAAATCTGGCGCGTCCTAACGAGCGAGCGGACGTGCCCAAAATAAATGCACAGCAACAAACGCCAACGACACCCCCGGTAAGCCCGAAGCCAGTCGCTAAAAATGGCAAGACGCAGACTATCTATGCGCTACAAGAACGCGCTGCTTTGATTTCTGATGGCCGTAAAGCGAGTTCTGAAGAGAGCATATTTAATAGCCAAAGCTGGAATCCTCCTCCACCGCCAGCGCCCAAAGCATCCGAGTTGCCGCGTCCATCGGCTCCGCCTTTAGCATTTACCTATTTGGGAAAGATGAAACAAGATGGTGCTTGGGAAGTCTATTTAGCGCGCGGTGAAAAGGTTTTTATCGTGCATGCCGACAGCGTCATCGAAGGCGTTTATCAAGTCACTTCTATCTTGCCGCCTACCTTGACACTGAATTATTTGCCTTTGAAGCAGATGCAGCAACTCAGTATCGGGGGCAACTATTGATGCCACTTTGTTCTGCTCTAATTCGCTCAGACATATCCAAATCCACTATACATCCTGTAGTTTTACGCACTTTTAAGCATCTATGAATATTGAATTTCGAGCTATCGCAAAAAAATGGCTACTGGTTTCGACTGGCGTAGTAATCGCATTTTCTTTGGTCGCCTGTGCCGGGCAAAAAGCCTTTCAGGCCGGTAAAGAATTGGTTGAAAAAGACCAAATTGAAGATGGCTTGTCAAAATTCAGAGAGGCCAGCAAGCTCGATCCGCAAAGTATAGAGTTTAAGACCGCGTATTATCAGACTAGAGATAGAGCAATTTCAAATTTCCTAGAGCAAGGCGATCGCTATGCGGCGGCAGCAAATCAAGTCGAAGCAGAAGCGCAATATCGACGTGTATTAAATATGGACGCCGTGAATGACAGGGCGCGCGATGGTTTGCGTAAGTTAGATATGGAGATGCGTCATAGTCAATTGATGACTGAGGCTGAAAATGCGCTCGATAGTAACAATGTGGAATTGGCAAAACGGAAAATTGCCATCGTTCTTACCGAAAATCCAAATAATCAAGCGGCAAATTTTTTGCAACGGACTATGGCCGAGCAAAACGCTCGACCATCGGCAGAATCACAATTGGCAAACAGCTTTAAAAAAGCGATTACTTTAGAGTTTAAGGATGTCAGCATCAAACAGGTCTTTGAAGTTATTTCTCGTAGTTCCGGACTGAATTTTGTATTTGATAAAGATGTCAAAACCGATCAGAAAACCTCGGTTTTTTTGAAAAACAGCACGATAGAATCCGCTGTTTTTTATACCTTATTAAGCAATCAATTGGATCAGCAAGTCCTGGATGGAAATACTATTTTGATTTATCCAAATACGGTAGCCAAGCAAAAAGACTATCAGGAAATGTTGATCAGGACCTTCTTTCTGACCAATGCGGAAGCCAAGGCGGTCGCCAGTACGCTTAAAACCATACTTAAATCGCGCGATGTGGTGATCGACGAAAAGTTGAACATGCTGATAGTACGTGATACCCCAGATGCGATTAAATTGGCCGAAAAACTGGTTGCCTTGCATGATGTGGCCGAGCCGGAAGTGATGTTGGAAGTGGAAATTCTCGAAGTAAAGCGCACGCGCTTGCTGGAGCTAGGAATTAAATGGCCAGATAGCATGAGTCTGACACCTTTGACCACCATGGCCTCAGGTGGTGTGACTTTAAATGATTTGCGTAATTTAAACTCTAAAACAATAGGCGTAAGCCCGACGCCGACTGTGACACTCAATGCGCGTAAAAATGATTCAGATGCGAATCTCTTAGCTAATCCAAGAATTCGCGCTAGAAATCATGAAAAGGCGAAAATATTGATAGGTGATAGGGTGCCAAATATAACAACAACCGCAACTGCAACTGGCTTCGTCGCGGAATCGATTAATTATGTCGATGTAGGTTTGAAGCTCGATGTGGAGCCGACCATTTACCTGGACAACGATGTTGCGATCAAAGTGGCTTTGGAGGTCAGCAATATTGTTGCGGAAATCACCACGAAATCTGGAGGCAAAGCATTTCAAATCGGCACGCGCACCGCCAGTACTGTATTGCGCTTAAAAGACGGTGAGACGCAAGTATTGGCTGGCTTGATCAATGATGAGGATCGTAGTAAAGCCAGCAAGGTGCCAGCGATGGGTGACATACCTTTATTGGGCCGTTTGTTTGGGTCGACAGAAAACAATAATGAGAAAACAGAAATCGTTCTATCGATTACCCCGCGTCTAATTCGAAATATTCAACGTCCGGATGCTTCCATGGCGCAGTTTAGGGGAGGGACGGAAACCAGTCTGCGTTTGCGGCCGGAGTCGACAGCGCGCTCTACGGTGCTTGAGACTAAGCCTGCGGTCAACCCGAGTAAAGCCGCTAGCCCGAAAGTGAGCAGCCAGAAAGAAGTAGGTGTTGTTCCTGCCCCCGCAGCGCTACCCTCTGCCAAGCTTAAAGATGGGATAGAGACTGACGCTGCAACTCCGCTAGCACCTCTTCCCACTGCAGTGAATGCTGACGAGGATGTAAAGGAAGCCCCGGTTAGTGCCGCCAGTTTGAGCTGGAAGGGCGCTAATCAGTCTAAAGTGGGAAGTAATTTTTCACTGCAACTGAGTATGAAGTCGGAAGAAGCGCTGAGTAGCTTACCGCTTACTATTGGTTTCGATAGCCAGATTTTTCAAGTTGTCCGAGTGGTCGAAGGTGATTTTATGAGGCGATTTGGCGCACCGAGTGATTTCTCCAATCAGGTTGATCCTAAGGGCGAAATTTTGCTGACTGCGAATAGCTTGGCGACTGGAACTAGTTCAAATAGCACGAGTGGAACCGTCGCCACCATCACTTTTCGTTCTTTAGTCGCAAGTGATGCCTCGCCATTGCAAGTACTGGCTAGTGCGCCAATCGGCAGTTCCGGACGCGCCATCAATGTGAGTTTGCCTGCACCTCAAACTATGCGTGTATTACCTTAATTGTGACCACGATGTTTTTGATTTCAGCCCGCGGTGTAGCAAGCGTCCGACGATGCTCAAGATCGCCGGGATTTACTTTAATCGAGTTGCTAGTAAGCTTGGCGATTTTGGGGGCGCTAGCCAATTTGACTTTGCCAGTGGCGCAAGTTGCCTTGCAGCGCACGCAGGAGCAAGAGTTACGTCGCTCTTTACGAGAAATTCGTGTGGCTATTGACGCCTACAAACGGGCTGGCGACGAAGGACGCATACAGAAAGTTGTGGGAGCCAGCGGTTATCCAGCTAGTCTTCGAATTTTGGTCGATGGCGTGGTCGATCAAAGCGATCCAAAACATAGCAAAATCTATTTTTTACGGCGTATGCCACGCGACCCTTTAAATACGGATATGAACTTATCTGAGGATCAAACTTGGGGCAAGCGCAGTTATGCCAGTGAAGCGACTGACCCTCAGGAGGGGGAGGATATCTTCGACGTGTATTCCAATTCACTCAAGATTGGTTTGAACAGTGTTCCGTATAAAAAATGGTGAGACCTATCATGCTTGAAACTTGTCGAATAAATTCTAGGGATGCTTGTGATTATGTCGCTATCGGTTTGAGCAGCTCTGACTCCGGTAAGCGACACTCTTCGGGGTTCACCTTAATTGAATTATTAGTGGTATTAGCGATCGTCGCGCTCTTGGCGAGTTTGGCGATGCCGCGCTATTTTCAAAGTATAGACACTGCAAAGGAGACCGTTTTGGCCGATAACTTGCGTATGACGCGTGAGACCATTGATAAGTTCTATGCTGATACAGGACGCTATCCTGAGACTTTGAATGAGTTGGTCGAAAAAAAATATTTACGCTCCCTACCTTTTGATCCAATTGTGGATAGCGCAATTAATTGGGTGCTAGAAGCCCCGGAAGCTAGTGACAAAGGCTCGATTTATAGCATCAAGAGTAGTGCACCAGGGGCCGATAGAAATGGCAAACTATTTGCCGATTTTTAATAGAAATGAAAGCGAATACAAGACAGAACAAGAGGGCCTTAGCATCGCCTATGATGGCCGCTCATTTGGGCGTTAATTTAGACGCTAAATTAAAAGCTAAATTTAACGCTAATTTAAAAATTAATTTAAAAATTAATAGCCGGGGATTTAGCTATTTAGGATTGTTGATACTATTGGTCATTCTATCGATAACAACCGCAGCGTCTCTACAATTAGGCGCTATCATGACGCGCCGCAGCGCAGAACAAGAGTTGTTGGCGATAGGCCAAGAGTTTCGCGATGCCCTCAGTAGTTATGCTGCGGCAACTCCGGATGGTCAGCCTAGTGCGCCACAATCCTTGCAAGATTTGCTTAAAGATCCGCGCTTCCCAAATGTGCGGCGGCATTTGCGCAAATTGTATACCGATCCGATTACTGGCAAGGATGAATGGGGCACTGTTACCGTGGCATCGCCCCTCGCATCCGAGAGCCGAGTGCTAGGCGCGGGTATTGTTGGCATATATAGTTTATCGACACTGACTCCCGTTAAGTTAGGAAACTTTGATGCGCCATTTCAAAGCTTTGAAGGAAAAACTTCTTACACGGAGTGGCAATTTATGCCGGCAGCATCTCAAATTGCCGGACAGGTCGCCATCCCAACAACGCCCGCGCCAACAAAGCCAGTAAAACCGAATAATCAAGCCGCCACGCCTACCCCAACGCTGCGCCCAATAGTGCCAGCAAAACGCAATTGAGCTGGTGGAGCGTGTTTTGTTTGATTTTTTTCTTGAGCACCGTGACATCTTTAGCTTTATATGAAAACTCGCTCTTATAGTAGACACACAAACTAGCGTATTTCTACTAAAATACCTGCGCCGCATAAGGGCGTGCAAGTCTTGTCCAATTGATCGCTGATCCCTCACTTTATTGAATGAAATCCATGTCGACATTAATGTTTTATAAAAAACCAGTGACGATAGACCGCGTTACCCATCGCGATCTGCGTTTTAAACCTTTGGCTAAAGGTTATTCGTATGCAGCTAAAACCAATTCTATTCCCGTGGTTGCAGCCGAGTTTGTCGATGTTTGTCGTGAATACCCTATCGTATTTGTTACCGATCAACACGGTGGCGGTGTGCCTTTAGTTCTCACAGGTTTGCGCGATAGTGAAAATCTGTTTGTGAATGCCGAAGGTCATTGGGACAATACTTATGTTCCTGCATTTGTGCGCCGTTATCCTTTCGTTCTGCAAGGCGACGAGGATTCGGAACGCTTCGGTGTCATGATCGATGAAGAGGCAGATGGCTACGCTGCTCAAGATGGCGAGCGTTTGTTTGCGGAAGATGGCACCGAGTCAGAGATGCTCAATGGGATACTTGAACTCTTAAATAATTTCCGTACCCATACCGCGCAGACCACCAATATGGTGAAACATTTCGTAGAATTGGATCTGTTAATTCCTAGAATGGTTAGCGTCAATACACAAAAAGGTGAGACCTTCACTTTGGACGGCTTTAGCGTGATTAACGAAGAGCGTATGAATGCTCTGACCGATGCTGAACTCTTGGCATTGGCACGCAATGGCCATTTAGCCTGTATTTATGCGCACTTAATTTCACTGCCAAATATCCAAAAAATTGCGGCACGCTTAGAGTTGGTGTTGCCAGCGGCTTAGTGTCGTCCCTTTTTTCAAAGTAGTTTTAGGATGGCGCTTACTTGCGCCATCCGCTTCATGTTCTCTCGTACTGTCCCATCTAAAAATAGCCTGCCGCAAGACGCAATGGGCATGCGCCTCTCCCGACTACATGCCTGCAAACCCGCATGGGATATGCGTGCCGGGCCTGCCTTTGTTCAAATACGTACAAAATTCTTCGCCTCTATCGAGCCATTTGCTTGTTGGCGCTGACTAAAAAGCTAATTTTTTTGAACGCCTTTGATGGCCGCTAACGGTCATTCTCTTGTCATATTCACACACTACACTTGCGCCTATTGGAGAGGAATCAGCTTCATTCGACAGCGTGCAATTGGCGCTGATGCTTACGATTTTGCGGTATCTTTATGCTGGGTGCTAAGATGAAAAAGTTGCGATTGATAAGTATTGTTCTCAGTCTGTGCGTTTTAAGCCAAGTGCATGCTAGCGCGCCCATTAAGCTTTTCGAGAAAGCTCAAGTCTCCTCTATCAAACCGGAATGGAATCAAGTTCTGGAGTTCTCTTCCGCTTTAAATAAAATTGTCACAGAAGAGGGGGACTATTTAAAGTTTGGATTTTCACAACGCTCTCAGCGTGAGGATGATAGGCGCGGTGATGAACCTCAAACATGGGCGATAGGCATACTAGGCGCGGGCTTCGCCGTGTATCAGTTAAGGCGCCGCAAGCGGATGGGGCCAACATGGGATTTGCACTAAAGCCTTAGGCCAAAGTGTCGCCGTCTTTTCAATCGAAGGAGCATTTCGTTTTCTCTATTGAAGTCTATTTTGTCGTAATAAGAAAGTTGTTTATGCATGCTGATATCTCCTCGTGGTCCATGAAAAATATTTTGGCTGAGAAGGCCAATAGACTCGCTGCAATGGCATTGTTGGCATCGGTGACTTGTTTAACGGCTTGCGGTTCGAAAGAAAAAGTAGCGAGTCAATCTTTAGCCGTCGTGAATGGTCAAGAAATTACCGTTCATCAAATGAATGATGAACTGATGCGTAGCAACGTGCAGATTCCTGCCGAGCAGAAAGAACTCGCGAGTAAACAATTGTTAGAGTCGCTGATCGATAGACAATTACTACAAGGGCAGGCGGTGAAAGATAAAGTCGATCGTGATCCTGCTGTAATGCAAGCAATTGAACGTGCCAAATCTCAAATTGTGGCGCAGGCCTATCTGGAGAAACGTTTGGCTGCAAACGCAAAGCCGACTAAGGATGAAATTAAAGTGTATTTTAATCAGCATCCAGAAATTTTTTCGCAAAGAAAAATATTTGATATGAGTCAGCTGATTTTTGCAAAAAAAGATTTTAGTAGCGAACTTAAAGTGCTCATTGGCGAATCAAAATCGCTGGAAGAGGTCGCTAGCTGGCTCACTTTGCATAAAATGGAATTTGTACGCAGCAAAATGGTGAAGAGTACTTTGGAGATGCCCTTAGAGTTGGTCAGCAAATTACAAAGTATGAAGAAGGGACAATTGATGGTGGTTCAAGAAGGCGATCGTAATGTCATCGTTGCGATTAATGAGGTGAAAGAAGTTCCTGTTACTTTAGAAATTGCCGAGCCGCAGATCGGGCAATTCTTATTCGATCAAAGTAATAAGCTCGCATCACAGGCCGAGTTGGCACGACTTCGTGCCGATGCAAAAATCGAATACTTAACACCATTAAAGGATACGACTGCACCAACGCCTGAAACCAAGTCTGCGGCAGCAAGTGTCGCGCCGAGTTCAAGTAAAAAAAATAATGATGATGCGCTTAAACGTGGCATTGCCGGCTTATAAAAAAATATCTCGCAAATGAAAAACGCCTTCGATTTTTCTTGGTTTGTTTTTTTTATTGTACGACTGGGTTGAAACAATGAGTCAAATCATAGGCGCGATACTCTGCATCTTTAGTGTGCTTTTTGTCGAAGCGGGCGCGGCTGAAAATCTACAATTGGGCGCTGGAGATATAGTCAAAATTGCGGTTTATGGCAATCCAGATCTTGGCTTAGAAACGCGAGTGAGTGAAGCTGGCAAAATTAGTTTCCCATTGATCGGTGAAGTCAGCGTGGCGGGTATGTCGACTTACAATGCAGAGCAAAAAATTTCAAATTTGCTTGAAAGCGGTGGGTTTCTTCGTAAGGCGCAAGTTAATTTAATAGTTTCATTAATGCAGAGCCAGCAGGTCTCCGTATTGGGGCAGGTAAATCGACCAGGGCGCTACCCTATAGAAGGGAAGCGAACGCTTATTGATCTCTTGGCCGCTGCTGGCGGTGTTAATGTCGATGGCGCTGATAGTGTAAATTTAATTCGACGTCGCAACGGTGTCAGTAGCAAACAATCGATAGATGTGAATGCAATGATGCTCAACGGTGATATGCGAGACAATGTTGATCTACTCAATAATGATGTTTTATATGTAGAGCGTGCGTCGCGGTTTTATATTTATGGAGAGGTTCAGCGCCCAGGAACTTTTCGACTGGAACGCAATATGACGGTGCTCCAGGCGCTGGCAGTTGGTGGCGGTGTGGGGGCGCGAGGTACTGAGCGGAATATCAAAATTAAACGTAGGGATGTACTTGGCACGCTTCAAGTATTGATTGCCAAACACGATGATGTGCTGCAGATTGATGATGTGCTGTATGTACAAGAGGGTTTGTTTTGAGCTGCCCAAGGTTTATTTTTTTTGCCTAGCTTGTAAAATACGAATATTTCATATTTCACCCTTCAGGCGCCATAGTTTGCACCAGCGGAACTTCATTCTCTGCGTCTCTGTACCTGTTCTGAGGTAGTCTTAGGTTTCATGCTGGTCTGTCCTTTCTTCAAAAATGAAAAAAATAACTTCGCGCCACCTCGCGCTTACGCTCTTTATTTGCTTTTTCCATAGCCAACTCTTCGCTCAAATGACCGCTGTTGGCGCGCTTAGGTTCGCGAAGCAAGCTGGCTTGAGCGCACAGCAATTAGCGATTGTCATTAATGATGACGAGCCAAATAGTGTTGTGATAGGGGAGTATTACAAGCAGGCCAGAAGCATCCCGGAAAAAAATATAGTCCATGTGCATATCCCAAATAGTCCGCATCGCCTGACTGCGCTGGCATTTGAGCAGCTAAGGCAGCAGATAGAGGCGCAGTTGCATCCGGAAATACAGGCGATACTCATGCTGTGGACGGCACCCTATGCGGTCGAATGCAATTCGATTACCTCGGCCTTGAGCTTGGGTTACGATGCTGAGCAATGCAAAAAAACCTGTGCGGCAGGTAAGCCCAGTCGCTACTACAATTCTCCTACTTCGCTGCCATTTACTGAATTGGGCCTGCGATTGGCGATGCTGTTGCCGACTGATTCGGTGATACAGGCCAAGGCCCTGATTGATCGCGGCGTGATGAGTAGTTTTGCAGTGCGCCCGGCGAGCGCTTATTTTTTGACGACCTCGGATGTGAATCGAAATTCACGGGCAAAATTTTCCCCCTCTTCTGGACTAATACCGCAGAAAAAACTTCAGATACAAAATCTGCAGCGCGATAGCATTGAAGGTGCGCAAGATGTCATGTTTTATTTGACGGGCTTGACGCACGTACAAAATTTGGAAGGCTTACATTTTATGCCTGGGGCCTTAGCCGATCATTTAACCTCCAGCGGCGGGGACTTATTAGGTAAGAGTCAAATGAGTAGTTTGCGTTGGCTGGAAAATGGTGCGACTGCAAGTTATGGAACGGTATCCGAGCCTTGTAATCATTGGCAAAAATTTCCTCAGGCGAGTGTTTTACTTCAACATTATTTGTCAGGCGCGAGCGCGATCGAAGCCTATTGGAAAAGTGTCGCCTGGCCCAGTCAAGGGGTGTTTATCGGAGAGCCACTGGCGGCCCCTTATCGATAAACCATGAAATTGAAGTTGGCAGAAGGTAAAGGCAATATGCCGAAGTCAGTGTTGGTTTTTATTATGAGGTAAACGGAAGTACCAACAAAAGTACCAGCAAAAGTACCAGCAAAAGTACCAGCAAAAGTACCAGCAAAAGTACCAGCAAATAAATTTGTCCTTTCATTACGGCTTCAAAATGTAAGCGGACGGGGATTTAAATGCTGAAAGTATCGTCGGCTGAAAATATGAAGGGCAGGGTTAGAAATGTTTCCTTAGTCTGAGGCGGTAGCGTAGCTAAAGATGAGAGCTTAAATTGCGCGATTAAAAAACTTCTCAAAAAGAAAAAAGGCCCTCACGAGGAGAGCCTTATAATTCTTTTGGTGCCGAGAGCCGGAATCGAACCGGCACGCCTTTCAGCGCGGGATTTTGAGTCCCGTGCGTCTACCTATTCCGCCATCTCGGCAACGCATACGAGTATTATGACAGGGCTGACGAATTATTGCAATAGTCACCCTTCTACATAGCTCAAACGCGCTTCTTATAACGAGCTGAAGCTTGCATTACTAGCCGAATTTTTTCTTGTGCTTGCTCTAAAGCTTGTGTTGCCGTGATTTTTCCCGCGACTGCGTCGTGTAGTAAGTTTCCCAGAATATCTTCATTGATAATCGGCCACTCTGGAATGACAGGGCGCCAATTCGGGTTGGCGTAGTCTAACTGCTTGGCTAGGATTGCGTATTCGGGGAATATTTTTTGCAGTTCAGGGTCATGTAGAGTGCTGCTACGGACAGGAATGCCGCCAATTCTTGCAAAAGCTTTTTCTTGAGCGCGGCTGGTTAGTACTGACAGTAACTCTAAAGAACGTTTTAGGGATGGCGCATTTTTTGGTACGGCAACCGCAAAGCCTCCGGTCTCTGAGGAGTAGATCGTTCCTTTGGGGTGAAGTGCGTACGCGACCTTGTCTTGCACTACCGATTTGACGGTGTCGTTAACAATATTGAAAATAAACGAAGAATCGAGATACATCGCGGCATTCCCACTAATAAAGGCATTGCCTACGTCGGGGAAAGTGTTTTTGAGTATGCCACCTGCGGTGTTGAGATGAATTGCCTTCAACACTTCGATTGCTTTAACTCCAGCCGAGCTATTTACCTTCACTTGCCAGTTCTTGTCGAAGACCTCACCGCCATAGGCATTGAAATGCAGTAACCAGGCGTGGGTTATTTGATGGCCACGAGCGCCTCGGCTAGCCAAGGGGATAAGTCCAGGTTCGTGCAGACGTATGAGCGGCAATAAGGCGAGCAGTTCATCGTAATTGAGAGGTGCTTTCCAATTGTGTTTTTGGAAAATATCGCTGCGATATCCCAATATACTGGTGTCGGTACCTAGCGGTAGTGCGTATAAATTTGCCTGCGGCCCATCTAAGTAACCTCGCTCACCGCCTACCTTGCCAGCGACTGTCAGGTAGGCGGGAATAAAATCACTGATAGCGTCTATCTTTAAGCTACCATTTTTCTGTGCTGCATCGAGGTTGCTTAATAAATTCAATGCAACGTATTCAGCTTTCCACGAAGTAAGTATAAAAATAAGATCGTATTTACCCTGTTTTTTTTGCAATTCTATCAGCTGGGTATTTCGCATTTCCAAATAGGGAAGGGTATCTATTTCTAAGGAAATACCAGCGTTGGCACTTAGCTTGATGAGAAATTGTTTGATTAATTCAAAGTAGGGGTTTGCGGGTAGCATTACCCTGATCACCTGTTTTTTCGGGGTAGTGTTGGCGAATGCGGCTAGGCTAGTGATCAAAGGGAGGCCAGCCAGTGTTGGAACTCCTAGCAATAGTTGGCGACGTTTGCTTTGTTTCATCGACTTACCCAATAATTGGAAGCGCGAGTGTATCGTGGCTGACGATGGCGCCGGCCAGTAGCTTTTCTATACTTGCCGCGGGAAGTGCATTGGAGCGCAGCCAGCCCTGATACAAATCGCAGCCGACCATCTCTAGCGATCGTAATTGCTCCTGAGTTTCTACGCCCTCGGCAATCACTTGCATACCAAAATCATGACCAAGCGTGGAAATTGCTTTGACGATCGCCATATCTTTATGATTCTCGGTATGTCCTTGTACGAAACGCTGGTCAATCTTTATCCTTTGAACCGGAAAATCTCTTAGATAGGTAAGCGAAGCGTAGCCAGTGCCAAAATCATCGATGCTGACACCAACGCCAAAAGCGTGCAACTGCTCCAGGCTAGTCTTGGCAATCTCGGTATCGTGCATGATCATCGTTTCCGTCACTTCGATTTCTATTCGCTGCGGAGATATGCCTGCTCGGCGTATGGTATTAATGACGAAATCAACGAATCCAACTTGAAAAAATTGCAGGCTAGAGACATTGACGCCAACGATAAAATCCTCAGGCATATTCCATTGCGCGATGGTGCTACAGACGTCGATCAGGACTTGATTGCCGATTTGTATGATTAGCCCCGACTCTTCGGCCGTATCAATAAACTCTTTTGCCGACAGCATGCCGCGACAAGGATGATTCCAGCGTATTAGGCTCTCGACCCCGCACAGTAGGCCAGTATCGACTCGGTATTGCGGTTGATAATGGGGGATAAAGAGAGCGTTTTCTATAGCGCTGCGCAACTCTATTTCTAATTTTGTTTTATTTTCCAAGACTTCGGCTATTGCACTGGAAAACAGCGTGTATTTGTTTTTACCTTTTTCTTTGCTGTGGTACATCGCGATGTCTGCTTGTTTCATGAGGACATCGGCGTTGGGGCTGCCGTTTTCTGCCAGTGCGATACCGATACTCGTAGTTAAGTAATAAGTGTGAACACCGATGGACATAGGCGCACTCACTAGCGCAAGTATTCTATCTGCGATTAGTTTAAGATCGATTTCTGAGGTTAATGCTTCGACGAGGATGACGAATTCATCGCCACCCAGACGGGCTATGAAATCCCGACTTTTTACCGCACTGCGCAGACGATTTCCTATTTCAGTCAAGACCTGATCACCAATATGGTGTCCTACCGAGTCATTGATAAATTTAAATCTGTCGAGATCCAAGAATATGAGTGCGAGTTGATTGCCGTCTTGGCGCGAGCTTAGTAGTGCTTGCTCTGTGGCTATCCTAAGACTTGCGCGGTTGGCCAGCCCTGTGAGTGAATCCTGATACGCCAAATGCTTAATTTTTTGCTCTGCCTGATATTTTTCAGTGATATCCATTGCTATCACGCGCAAGGTAAAACTTGTTTCAGTGACGTTGGAGTCGACAATTAGATTTAACCAGGTGGGAGTGTCTTTTTGAACTTTTATAATTAGGTGGGTATGTAGGGATGTGGCACTCGCCTGTGCGATGAGTTCCTTGAAAATGAGGCGATACTGTTGATCTATATGCTCGAGTATCTGGGTGAGCTCGAAGACTTGCGTAGTCGCAGGGATGTCAAAAAGAGCGTGAATATTTCCAGATAGTGCACTAATTTCTCCTATTGGACTAATTTGGAAACTTCCCATTTTTGCTAGCCTTTGCGTTTCCTGCAAGGACTCCTCACTCGTGTGCAAGGCCTTGGTCATATCTTTGGCTATACCAAGGGCAATTTTTTTTGTGTGTATCGTCACATAGACAAAACCGGAGGCGAACATAGTCATCAATACGCCTATTAATGCGATTAACCAAATCACACGGTTATCGTTAATGCCATTTGTCATTTGCATTTCATACCGCACCGACCATTTTTTGCCAGGTAGTGATAAGGGTAGTTCTAGCTGTAAGGGCTCAAACAATAATCCAAGGACTGGTTGTTTTTCCGCTAAAAATTTTACAGGAACGTACAGATTTTCATCTTCAACACCGCTACCTATGAGCACGACTTGATTGAATGCTAGATTTGAAGAGGCGAGTGAGTCATGAATCAGCTTATCTATAGATATTACGGTCGAAAAAGTGCCTTCGAAAGCGATTTGCCTTTGTATGACGTTGCGTATCGGCAGATGCGTTTCATATACAGGTGTTGAGAGGATGATATTATTTCCTTTCAATATAGGATGAGAGTCCTTAATTAAAAATGAAAGCGTCTGAGCGCTTTCTTTCATGCGCTTACTGCCGAGTGGAAACCACTTCTCTAGATTTAGCCCCTGGGTTTTTTGTAATAGCTGTCTAGGCTCGAGGTAAAGTGCGACTAAGGCATCTTGATGTTCTAGCTTGTCTTGAATCACGAAGTCGGGATAACCCCGTACATCTACTGTGGTATCTGTCTTCACAGTATTTTCAAATTCCTTCATATCGTCGAACTTAACTCGTTTCGAAAACAACTTGGCAATTAGCCATGGTTTATTTTCTATTTTTGCAAATGAGTGAAATGCATAACGATTGAAGTTGGGAGATAGGTGATACAAGCTGACAAAAGAATCGAGCTGCGCAATTTCGTGGTCTAGCTCATTTTGTATCGTTGCGTGGTGTTCTAAGATGGTTTGTTGCTGGCGACGTTGCGAATCTTCTTTCGAGACTTGCAAGGAGAGCCAGCACAGCCAGAGAGTGATCGATAGAAACACGGCTGCAGTAAGTACTGCAGCCGGAACCGCTTTCATATTGAAAAAGGGAGTTGCCCTAATCGGGTTCATGTTGCGGATTCGGATGCACAGATAAAGGTAAAAAGTTTAAAATATGTCAATATTGACAAATAATACAGCAATTATTTTAATCGTCAATCGTGGCTGCTTGAAATTAAGCAAAATCAAGAAATTCATTTTTTTCGATAAAGTAAAAATAGTTCGTCTTTGTCGGCGGTGCGGCGACCCGACCACAGCAATTGCCAGGCCTCTTGCAGATTACCATCGGTGGCAACCAAAGCTTTGAGTTGCGAGGGGGTATTGTTTTGCAATAAGAGAACATCGCAGGCCTGATCTGAGAATCCCGCAAATTTTAGTTCTCCGAAATAGGCGAAGGAAGCGCGTTGCGAAGGGCCCACGTCGCTCTCTATACATTTGTAAGGTGTGTTCAATTTCTCGGAAATTTGTCGTGCTACGTCATGGTAGCTAATTCTCTGATTGATTAAAGGAAGAAATAGCGTCATCGGTAACAGCCAGCATAAAATCGCACCGCCACCAGAAAGCACGACTGCGCGCCACAAAACGGAAGGCTGTCGTGAAATCCGCCAATACACCAGGCGACACCAGGCAATGCTGGCAAGCAGCGCAATCAAGAAGCTGATTAAGTTAAATTGAGAATGATAGTCGGGTGCCCAACTGATGACTTTTTTAGCCATCCCCAAGGGCGATCCGCTTTGTTGTGCAATCCAATATAGCCACACCGTGCTGGCGACGCCTGTCATTATCATGACTGCGAACCAATCGACGGCATTGATTGCACTCCGTTTCATGGTTGGTAACCCGAACGCTGCAAGTATGGCCAGCGGTGGCAGCATAGGCAATAATAAGCCTTCTTCAGAATGATTGTTGATGAGTGCCAGCAGTATGAAACAGAATAAAAATGTAACCGGCAATAATATATGCAGGGCGCGCTCTTGTTTGCGCCATGCGTAGATTGCCCATGCGGCAAATGGCCAAGCTGGCCAGGCAAACCAGATGCTGTATTTGAAAAAATAGCTCACACTCGCGATGGTCGGCAAACCAATTTGACGGTAGTTCCACACCATCCATGCCGGGTAAGGCGAGCTGTCATAGGGATGTACTGCCAGGATAGCGAGCAACCAGGTGGCAGCGATCAGTATGCCTATTGGCGCCACAATAGCGATGAGCAGGCGATATTGTTTTTGCTGATGATATAAACTCATCGCCAGCAAACTGATAAATAAGGCGACTGGGAGCACCCAGCCACGCGTTAGCACCATCAGACCTAAGATCAAGCCCAATTTAAGTGCGGTCTTTTTTGATGCGGCGTCAAATAATCTTGCACTGAGATAGAGCGCATAGGCGACCAGTGAAATTTGCAAGGTCTCTGCGCTAGTCTCATGACTACGCACCAACAGACCGAGACTACCTAAATAAATTAGCAAAGCACCATCAGCCAGAGTTCGGCCAAAATCTTTAGGCTCAGGTTGACCGCCAAAGGCCAGCTTAAGGGGCTGCGCCTCACTCCTTCTACCGAGTAAATATGTGGTGTACCAGACGGACAGCGCACCGAGCATAAAAAACAGTCCGGTCGATAGACGTGCGGCCATAGGCGCACCGAAAATCCAGCCAAATAATTTAATACAAACTGCGCCTAGCCAAAAAACCAGTGGGCCTTTTTCTGGCATAGGTAAGCCAACGATATGTGGCCATAGCCAATCTTGGAGGCCACCGTTGGCCATCGTCCACATAATCCCAAAGCTGGTGGCGTCGTCGCCCTTCCATGGGTCGCGACCGATTAAGCCAGGCAGAATATAGAGTAGGCACAGTGAGAAAATTACCCAACGTGGTAGGGCGTTGGTCGCAGCAGCAGGAAGGCGGACAGGCTTCATATTTCTCGATGGCGTAGTGGCTGATTAGATTAAAAAAAAGGCAGCTAGGGCTGCCTTTTCTTTACAACAATTGCAATATCGCTTATTCAACAACTGAAGTTTTAGAACCAACAGTACCGAATTTTTTGCGGAATTTGTCAACGCGACCAGCGGTATCAACAATTTTATGCTTACCAGTGTAGAAAGGATGGGATTCTGCAGAAACCTCAATCTTCACTAGTGGATATTCTTTACCTTCGAATTCCATTTTGTCACGTGTGTTGATAGTCGAACGTGTGACGAATTTGAAATCGTTGGAAACATCGTGGAACAAAACTTCACGATAATTTGGGTGTATGCCGTCTTTCATGCTTGCCTCTGAAAAATATGGGTAGCCAATACGCACTTCGTCGGTCGCCTTGCTTCTTGACCCGATTGAGTATCACTTGCCTAGGTTAAAATTGGTATCAACTTGATGCCAAGCTGCTGATTATACAATGAAAACATCTATTTGATCTAGCTTCAGTTGCGGCCATGTTAGGCATTTTCTTTGTGCCATCAGTCGCAGCACTCTGACGCAATGAAATTTTTTATAAAACCGCTGGCTTAATCAGCGTACCTGGCTGGTTTGGGGTAAATAATTACTTATTCTATTTTACATATTTTGTACTTTAAGCTTTAAAATCCCGCTGGAAATTGCAGTTAACCTGGACTATGGATTAGAAATGAAAGCTTTGCATTTGGAGATGAGTACGGTTTTGCAGGCGGTAGAAGTAGCGGGAGTGATCGCTTTTGCCTGTTCCGGATTTATCGAGGCGCGTCAAAAAAAAATGGATGCGGTGGGGGTATTTACTGTCGCTTTTATCACAGCCTTTGGTGGCGGGACTTTAAGGGATTTGTTGCTGGATAGGCGACCATTGTTTTGGGTAGAGCATCAACAGTATCCGATTTTGATTTTTGTGATGGCGCTGATCGCCATTCCTTTTTCGCGTCATTTGCAGCATGCAGTGGCGGAAAAAGCGATTAATTACGCCGATGCTTTGGGCTTGGGTTTGTTTAGCGTAACCGGTGCTTCGTTGGCGGCCGATGCACAGATGCCTATGTTTGTCTGCGTCATGATGGGCGTGATTACCGGCATTTTTGGTGGCGTCTTGCGTGACATCATTTGCAACGAGATTCCCTTGGTATTTAAACGCGGGCAATTGTATGCAACCTGCTCATTTGCTGGTTGTTGGACCTATTTGTTGATGGAAAAAATGCAAGCCTCAGAGTCGGCCGCTTTGCTGGCCGGGATTGCAGTCTGTTTTTCTTTGCGCGCCTTGGCACTGCGTTTTCACTGGCGCTTACCGGGTTAGCGCTTTAAGGGCGGGCGTGCAACTAAGCCAGCTAAAAATATATCCATCATTTCTTCTGCGTGTTGCTCTAAGTCATAAGCATTGGTGTCAACCAGCCATTCATGAATCAGGCCGATCAGATAGGCGTGAATTGCTTGCATGGCGATCAGCGTGTTGGTCGTCGCAGGCAAAACGCCATGGGTGACCGCAAGCTGCAAGATGACTTCCATCTGTGACAGACATTCCGCACGTTTTTCTTGCTCAAGTACAAAAAAAGCCATTTCCTCGGTTTTTTCGCAACGATGAAAAATGATATCGAATACTCTACGCTGTCTTTTATCGGTAGCGATTTGCTTGAGTAAGTGCACCATCATTTGGCGTAACGCAGCTATCGGATCTTTATCCGGTGCGTTAGCAATTTCATTGAGCAAGGCATCCATGGGCAAGAAGGCGCGGTCGCACATGGCCTGAAACAAGGCTGCCTTATCTTTGAAATGCCAATAAATGGCACCGCGTGTCATGCCCGCGGCGCAGGCGACCTCATTGAGCGTGGTGCGTGTAACGCCTTTTTCGCTGAAGACTTGTTCAGCTGCATCGAGAAGGGCAGTGTAGGTCTCCTGCGCTTCTTCTTTGGTTTTCCTGACCATCATATGTTTCCTTTAGCGAGTCTGAAAATTCTGTCTCTGCGCGCTTTTTTTAAATGGCCGTGGCAGCGCGTGCATGGTAGAAGCTTATTCATATTTGGTAAAGACCTAGTTGTAGAGCCCAATACCCATGCGGCTTCCCAGCCTGCCTGGCTTGAAAGCCGCACGGGTATTGCGTGAGCGGCCTATTGCTATAATTTTTCTGAGATGACATGCTTAAAGTACATTTTTCTTCGTTTTCAAAAAGTTTTTCAAAAAGAGGTTATACTCGCTTTCTTTACAAACATTCGTGAATGTATATTGTAGCATAATCGTTATAAGCCGCTTCTACCTACTGAACATATCTCTTATGAACCCATCTAATAAAACTCTCTCCACGCGACTTCGCCATCATTTCAGTCAGCATGCTTTCGGCCTGGAGTCATCGACAGTTAAAGCCTTACGTTTGGCCGCCATCAGCCTGCCTTTGTTGGCACTCGCGGCATGTGGCAAACAAGATGGTGCCGCCAATGCTGCTGGCAAAATGCCACCGCCTGAAGTGAATGTAGTGACCGTGCAAGCGAGGAACCTGGCGGTCAATTTTGAATATGCCGGACAAACAGCGGGCTCGCGTGAGACCGAGGTGAGGGCGCGTATTTCCGGCATTTTGGAAAATCGCCTGTACGAAGAGGGTTCACGCGTGAAGGCTGGGGCTGTGTTGTTTCAGATCGACCCGGGCACCTATCAGACCCAGCTTGCCTCGGCAGAAGCGGCGGCTGGCGTGAGCGAAGCCAAGCTGAATCAAGCTAAGCGCGAACTGGCGCGCCTGACGCCATTGGCAGCCGATAAGGCGATCAGTCAGAAAGAATTTGATGATGCCAAATCCAGCTTTGAAGCTGCCGATGCCGCCTTGCGTCAAGTGCGCGCCCAAGTCAACGAAGCCAGGCTCAATCTTGGATACACCAAGGTAGTCGCGCCAATTTCGGGCGTTACTGGGATTGCAGTTAAATCCAACGGTAATTTACTGACGCCTAGCGATAGTCTGCTGACCACCATCGTCCAGACGGATCCTGTGTATGTCAACTTCAGTATTCCTGAAGCGGACTTCTTGAAAGTGAGCAGTGAACTGGGTAGCGGAAAAATAGCTCTGCCGGGCAAGCGAGCCAGCAACGGCAGCTTGGGCTTTGATATTAAAGTCAAGCTGGCTGACGGCAGTGTGTTTCCGACTGGCGGTAAGATGAATTTCGTCAGCGAGAAAGTGAATCCAGCCACTGGCGGTTTTGACGCGCGCGCAGAAATTGCTAATCCAGAAGGGAGTTTGCGTCCAGGACAATTTGTTCGTGTCTCACTCAATGGCGCTACCCGTACCGCGGCAACTGCGGTGCCGCAACGCGCAGTCATTGACGGGCCTATGGGCAAGATGGTGTTCATGGTGACACCGGACAATAAGCTCGCACCTAGGCCGGTAGAGTTGGATGGCTGGAGTAATGGTGAGTGGATCGTCACCAAGGGCTTGCAAAATGGCGACCGCGTGCTGGTCGATGGCGTGATCAAGGCGCACACCCCGGGCATGACGGTGACCCCAATTGCCCTTGCAGCTAAAGATGCAGCCAAAGATGCCGCCAGCCAGGCATCAGCCAAACCAGCCGCCGCTAGCACTCCCGCCGCACACTAAGCTAAGGCCTTAAGGAATCGATTATGTTTTCAAAATTTTTCATTAACCGGCCTATCTTCGCGACAGTTTTGTCCTTGATTATAGTGCTGGCCGGCTTGGCCGCCTTGCGCGCCTTGCCAATTTCACGTTACCCGGAAATCGCGCCGCCGGTGGTCAACGTCACCGCGATTTATCCGGGCGCTTCGGCCGAAGTGGTGGAGCGTACCGTTGCCGCGCCTATCGAAGAGCAAATCAATGGCGTCGAACACATGTTGTACATGGATTCGGTCTCCTCAGCGGATGGCCGCGTCTCGATTAATGTCACCTTTGAGGTCGGCACCAATCTCGATATCGCTGCCGTTAACGTGAATAACCGGGTACGTCAGGCCGATGCCAAGTTGCCGCAAGAAGTAAGGCGTCAGGGCGTAACAGTCTCAAAAAGCTCGTCCAACTTTTTGGTAGTTGCGGCTTTGTACTCGCCTGACAATCGCTACGACGCACTGTTCCTGTCTAATTATGCAACTCAAAATGTGCTCGATGCATTAAAGCGCGTACCGGGCACCACCAACGTGCAGATATTCGGTGCCAAGGATTACGCCATGCGCATCTGGATGCGTCCGGATAGGATGGCGCAACTAGGCGTCACCGTCGCTGACATTTCGAATGCAATTACCGAACAAAATGCTCAATATGCGGCCGGTAAGGTCGGCGCTCCACCGAATAATACGGAAGAGCTGACCATGACGGTGACCGCCAAGGGACGTTTGCTGGAACCGGCTGAGTTTGCCAATATCGTTGTCAGAACCGCTAAGGGCGGCGCGACCATACGAATTAAAGATGTGGCGAGGGTAGAGCTAGGTTCTAAAGACTATAACTTGTACGGTCGCGTCAATGGCCATCCTTCTGCCAACATCGGTGTGTTCTTGCAAACCGGGGCCAATGCACTCGATACCCGTAAAGCCGTAGAGAAAACATTGCAGACTTTGAAGGCGAAGTTCCCCGAAGGGATGGAGTATTCGACACCTTACGATACCACCCCGTTTGTCACCGAATCGATAGCCGAAGTACTCAAAACCTTGGGCGAGGCCATGGTGCTGGTGTTCATTGTGGTGTACCTGTTTCTGCAGAGCTGGCGCGCTACGATTATTCCTACCCTGGCGGTTCCGGTCTCTCTGATCGGTACCATGGCCGGTTTGCATTTGCTCGGTTACAGCATTAACACATTAACGCTATTCGGCATGGTGTTGGCTATCGGTATCGTGGTTGATGACGCTATCGTGGTCCTAGAAAACGTAGAGCGTTTGATGAACGAAGAAGGCATGACGCCGAAAGACGCGGCAATAGAAGCGATGCATGAAGTGACCGGTCCAGTGATCGCGATTGTGCTGGTGTTGGTGGCGGCCTTTGGTCCTATCGCCTTCCTAGGTGGTTTAGCGGGAGAGTTGTATCGCCAGTTCGCCGTGACTATTTCGATTGCGGTGGTGTTGTCCGGTCTTGTTGCCTTGACCCTGACTCCGGCCTTGTGCGCCTTGTTGCTCAAACCCGGTGCGGAAAATCATAATCGTTTTTTCACCTGGTTTAATGGCGCCTTCCTGCGCCTGACCAAGCACTACACCAATGGCGTTACTTTCTTTTTGAAGCGAGCGGTGCTGGGTATAGTGGTCTTTGCCGGCATGATCGTCGTCACTGGTCTGCTGTGGAAGAACGTGCCTGGTGGTTTGGTACCGGATGAAGATCAAGGTTATTTTATTGGTGCTGCCATCATGCCTGAAGGCGCTTCGCTAGATCGCACCAATAAAATGGTGATGCAAGTCGAAGATGTGATGAAAACCAATAAAAATATCGACACTACGTTTGCTTTGGTCGGGCTCGATTTTCTGGGCGGCGGCGGTTTGAAATCATCCGCCGCGACCATGTTCTTTCCGCTGAAACCGTGGGAAGAGCGTACTCAATCGGCACAGCAAATGGTGGGTGAAAGTTATATGAAAACCGGGCGCATCAAGGAAGGCCTGCCACTGTTTTTTAGCCCACCGGCGATACAAGGTCTGGGTCAGACCGGCGGCTTTGAGTTTTATTTGCAAAACATGGGTGAGGGGGGCGTCAAACGCCTGGCAGAATTGCTGCCGCAGTTAATCGCAGAAGCAAATAAGCAGCCAGAATTGGCCGGTGTGAAAACACTGTGGCAAGCTAACTCGCCACAAATCTATGTCGATGTGGATAATGAAAAAGCCCGTGCCATGGGAGTTGGCTTGTCCGATATTTACAATACGCTGGCGGCCACCATGGGCAGTTATTACGTCAATGATTTCAACAAGAACGGCCGTATTTACACCGTGCAGTTGCAGGCTGATGGGCAGTATCGCGCCAAGCCGGACGATATTGGCGGTATGTATGTACGTTCGGCGGCGGGGCAAATGATCTCTATGCGCGCCTTTACCACGGTCAAGTATATTTCCGGCCCGGACTCGGTGCAGCGCTTCAATGCACTGCCTTCGATCAAGTTGTTGGGAGATGCTAAGCCTGGTTTTAGTTCAGGGCAGGCGATCGCTGCGATGGAGCGTGCTGCGAAAAACGTCTTGCCAGCCGATGTCGTGTATGACTGGGGCGGCGCATCTTTTCAGGAGAAACGCAGTAGCAATGCCGCGGGCTTGGCTTTGGGCGCTGGTGTACTGATGATTTTCCTGATACTCGCTGCGCAATATGAAAAATGGTCATTGCCGTTTTCGGTGTTGTTGGCGATGCCTTTCGGTATCTTTGGTGCCTTGGTTGCAGTGTACTTACGGCATTTCAATAATGATGTGTATTTCCAGATCGGCTTGGTGACCTTACTTGGATTGTCAGCAAAAAATGCGATTTTGATCGTCGAGTTTGCGGTCATGAAAGTGAACGAAGGTTACGCTCCGGTGGCGGCCGTGTTGGAGGCGGCACGTCTGCGCTTCCGGCCAATTTTGATGACTTCGCTGGCCTTCATCCTGGGTGTAGTGCCACTGGCCTTCTCACACGGTGCTGGCGCTGCGGCGCGGCAGTCACTCGGTACGGGTGTACTGGGTGGCATGTTGGCGGCTACTTTCCTGGCGATTTTCTTTGTGCCCTTGTTCTTTAAATTAATTAACGACAAGCGTTTTAAAACTACCGCGCAGGATTTCGACCATCCCGTACATATTTTGCACAACGCCCCTGTTGTCGCTGCAAAGGAATAAACATGCTCAGATCAACATTCACAATGAGTATTCTGGCCGCCAGCCTGGCGCTGGCGGGCTGCAGCTCTGTTGGCCCAGATTATCAACGACCGAACTTGGAAACTCCCGGCAGCTTTAACGCAGCGCCCTTAGCTAGTCAGGGTAATGCGGCCAGCGCGGTAGATTTGCTGGCATGGTGGAGAAGTTTCCAAGATCCGGTATTGAATAGCTTGCTCGATGAAGCTAATGCAAATAATCAGGATCTTGCCTTGGCAGCGGCGCGCATACAAGAGGCCCGCGCTACCGCTACCGGAACTAATTCAAATCGCTACCCGGTGCTCGATGCTACGCTCAGTGGCACCAAAAACCGTACCAGTGAAAATGCCGGTAAGTTGGGCTTGGGGGCTAATCCTGTTGCTAAAGATTTTCAACTTGGTTTGAATGCCTCGTATGAAGTCGATTTCTGGGGCAAGCTGTCGCGCGCCGATGAGGCGGCCAAAGCGCGCTTGCTAGCGCAGCAAGCCAACCGTGGTTTGGTGCAAAGCACTTTATACGCGAGTCTTACGCAGAGTTATTTTGCCTTGAGGGCTTACGATGCTCAGCTGGAACTGGCTCAATCTAGTCTGGGAACCAGGCAGGAAAACCTGCGTTTGCAGCAGAAACGCTACGCCGCCGGATCGGTTGGTGAACTCGATTTACATGTGGCAGAGTCCGAAACGGCGGCTGCCGAAATCACGGTGGCGCAGGCAAGGCAGGCGCTTGCCAATGCCGAGTCGGCCTTGACTGTGTTGCTGGGGCGCTCGCCTACTGCGATAGCCAATCCGGACTTGCTTCGTGGCAGCAGTATCGGCGCCTTGTATCAGCAATTGAATTTGCCTACGGATTTGTCCTCTGACTTACTGAATCGTCGGCCTGATATTATCGCCGCCGAGCAAGCACTGGTCGCTGCGAATGCCGACGTAGGTCAGGCTAAGGCGCTGTATTTTCCTAGCGTTAAGTTGACCACTGGTATCGGATATGAGTCGCGCGTCTTCCGTGATTTGCTTGATCCTGCGTCTTTGTTGTGGAATGTCGGTGCGAATCTGGTGCAGCCCATCTTCAGAGCCGGTGCGATCGGTGCGCTAGTCTCGGGTGCCGAGGCGCGTAAGGATCAGGCGATGGCGCAATACCTGCAAGCGGTGCAGGGCGCTTTTCGTGACGTGCATGATGCGCTCAATAATGTCTCTGCCAACCAGCAGGTTTACTTGGCCGGGAATCGTCGAGTGACCGCCTTGAAAGACTCTTTACGACTGGCAGAATTGCGCTACAAAAATGGCTACAGCAGTTATCTGGAAGTGCTCAATGCCCAGCGTGATTTGCAGCAAACCGAGGCTGCACTGGTCGAGACTCAGCGCGCTCATTTGTCGGCATTGGTCAGTTTGTATAAGGCGGTCGGGGGTGGTTGGGATAAATCTAGTCTTGCAAGCAAATAAGCAGATGCGGTTTTTCGCAAAAATGGATGTATAAAAAAACCCGCTAGATAGCAAAATCTAGCGGGTTTTTTAATACCGACCGCAAAGTATCGCGATCGGCATAAACTTTGAAGGTGTTTAGCCTCCGCGACGCATCATTTCAAAAAATTCTGCATTGTTTTTAGTCGCTTTCATCTTGTCGAGGATGAACTCCATCGCTTCTATCTCATCCATGCTATACAGCAGCTTGCGCAAGATCCAGATTTTTTGCAATTGATCAGGCTTGATCAGTAATTCTTCGCGACGAGTGCCCGACTTGTTTAAGTTGATCGCTGGGTAAACACGCTTCTCTGCAAGGCGACGCTCAAGGTGTACTTCCATGTTGCCGGTACCCTTGAATTCTTCAAAAATAACGTCATCCATGCGGCTACCGGTTTCGATCAGGGCAGTCGCGATAATCGTCAGTGAACCACCTTCTTCGATGTTACGGGCAGCGCCGAAGAAGCGCTTCGGACGTTGCAGCGCATTGGCGTCAACACCACCGGTTAATACCTTGCCGGAAGCAGGAATGACGGTATTGTAAGCGCGTGCCAGACGTGTGATCGAGTCCAGCAAAATCACCACGTCTTTCTTCATTTCGACCAGGCGTTTGGCTTTTTCCAATACCATCTCAGCCACTTGCACGTGTCGAGTTGCTGGTTCATCGAAGGTCGATGCAACCACTTCGCCGCGCACAGAGCGCTGCATTTCGGTTACTTCTTCTGGACGTTCGTCGATCAGTAAAACGATCAGTGTAATGTCAGGATGGTTTGCTGTGATCGCGTGAGCGATATGTTGCAAAATAACTGATTTACCAGATTTTGGTGACGCCACCAACAAGCCGCGCTGACCTTTACCTATTGGCGCGATCAAATCGATAATACGACCGGTAATGTTCTCTTGCCCGTTCATTTCACGTTCTAAGCGCAATGGTACGCTAGGATGCAGAGGCGTCAGATTCTCAAACAGTATTCTGTGTTTCGATGCTTCCGGTGATTCACCGTTGACCTTGTCTACCTTTACCAGAGCAAAATAACGCTCACCATCTTTAGGTGTGCGTACTTCGCCCTCGATAGAGTCACCAGTATGCAGATTGAAACGACGAATTTGCGAAGGCGAAATATAGATGTCGTCGGTTGACGCCATATAGCTCGCATCTGGCGAGCGCAGAAAGCCAAAGCCATCCGGTAAAACTTCGAGTGCGCCATCGCCGAAAATTTGCTCGCCTGATTTGGCGCGCTTCTTAAGGATTGCGAACATCAGTTCTTGTTTGCGCATCCGTGCGGCATTGTCGATGTCTAAGCCTACGGCCATTTCTAGCAAGGCTGAGACGTGTAACGCCTTTAATTCTGATAAGTGCATGGTGAGTGTCCCGAGATGGGATATGTAGGTGGGGGAGTGAGAAGAAGTGAACTACAGTGTGATATTTTTAACTGCGCCAACCGTGTAGTCAGGGCAGTTGTCTAAAAAATAGAGTGTTTTTTTATATTGTTACCGATTTTCAAGCGAGGCATACGCATCGCTTGAAAATTTATTTCAGCATATTACCTTAAATATTACTATCGATAAAGGATGTTAATTGTCCTTTTGAAAGCGCGCCTACTTTTTGTGCTGCTACCACACCGTTTTTAAACAAAATCAGAGTGGGGATGCCGCGAATGCCAAATTGAGCAGGGATCGCTTGATTAGCGTCTACATCCATTTTGGCAATAATAAATTTCCCGCCAGCATCCTTGGCAACTTCTTCAAGAATAGGGGCAATCATTTTACATGGACCGCACCACTCAGCCCAGAAATCTACCAGGACAGGTTTGTCGGATTTTAAAACGTCGGCTTCAAAAGAAGCATCGCTTACATAGATGATGTTTTCGCTCATGGATTACTCGTTGAGTTGGCAAATTAAAAGTTGGTAGCGCCACAAGAATGTTAAGCTGAATTGTTGATGTCAGGCTGCATTCAACGCTTCCAATTACCTAGCTCCTTGATGGTAGCAAGCAATAAACTTAAGTTGGAGACGTTTTATCCCAATTCAATGGTATTGACTGGAACAAATGAGCAGGAATCTGTGTCAAGTGGCAAACTATACTCAAATAGTAACCTATTTTTCCTAAAGTTTGGAAAACGCCACACTTTATCAAGCTACGACTGGATATGTTGGCTTACTGAGTAAGCTCGCTAGCCATAATGAAGAGAGCAGATTCACGTCTAAATGTTGGCCGTGTCTACGTATTGATGCTTTATGGATGGGCCTCAATCACGCTCTTAATCATAGTAGTGTAGTAATTAATTTTTACACTTATAATGTAGAGTAGCTTGTCGATAAGCGCGTGGACTGCTGGTCATAACGTGCCGCTCGAAAGAGATAAAATCTGAAGGTTGACGGGTCCGACAGGACGCTAGAATAAGCGATAAAAATGATTTCTGAATTTGAATTACTTGCAAATAAAGTTGAGAGTCTGGCCGAGTTGGTGCACGCCTTACGACTTGAGAATGTTGAGCTACGCCGCGCAGCGGCCATGCTGACTGCCGAAAATAAGGATCTGCAGCTGCGCATGGCGCAGGCGCATGAGCGCGTCGCTGCATTGTTGGCGCAATTACCTAGTGATGAAGATGCAGAAGAGGATCTCGCATGAAAGAGAGTAATTTGATACAGTTGGACGTCCACATTATGGGACAGTCGTATACCCTCGCTTGTAGAGAAGGCGAAGATAAGGCCTTACTCAATGCCGTTGCATATTTGAATGAAAAAATGTGTGTGATACGCGATAGCGCGAAAATCAAAGGCACCGATAGAATTGCTGTCATGGCTGCGCTTAGTTTAGCGACCGAGTTGTTGGCGACCAAGTCTCCCGAGGGACCATTGTCGGGTTTGAGTATGGCGGAAGTGAAACAAAAAATTCTCAGCATGCACGATACTTTGGATCTGGCATTGACTCCGCAAGAAAATCTATTTTAAATTAACTCTTTATTGCTTAATTTAATTGAAAAAAATGTAGAGGGAATTCGCAGTTGAGAGTAAACTTAAATTCCCTACCGTGTTCGCCAGTGCCATATATTCCTTGAACCATTTATGTGCACAGGCTGCGGGAATTGTTCGACAGGTGTGAGCGTCGCTAGTTCGATGAACCCGAAGTTGAAACGACTGCGGCCAACTTGAACCGTCTGGTTCAGGATGCCGGCATAGCGGCATTGGTGGGGACTTATTCTTAAGCACTTGCGATTTTTTTCGTAAGTGCTTTTTTTATTGCAAGTGTATTTTTTCGCGCTAAATTGAGTTTAGATTTAGTATCGAAAATGTGGCTCGCATGTTGCTGTCAAACTGGCCTATCTGTGCTATTGATTGTAAGTTTTTCGAAAAAAAACAGTATGCCCTCAAGGCCCAATATCCATGCGCCTCTTGGGCCATGCTGGCCGGAAAGGCGCATGGATATTGCGCGTTCGGGCATGTCTTCGTTGAGTTTTTCGTCACGGCTTTACATTTAGCCGCTGCTCCACTTTATTTATATCTCTTTACATATGTCCTATTGGTTAATGAAATCGGAGCCGGAAGAGGTCAGTATCGACGATGCTTTGGCCTTGCCCTCCGTCGCCTGGTTTGGCGTGCGCAATTATCAAGCGAGAAATTTCATGCGTGATGTCATGCGCGTCGGAGATGGGGTCTTGTTTTATCACTCAAGTTGCGCGGAACCCGGCATTGCGGGCATCGCGGAAGTCGCCAGTACGGCTTATCCAGATGAGACGCAGTTTGATGCCTCAAGTAAGTATTTCGACCCTAAGGCCAGCCGGGAAAATCCGCGTTGGATGCTGCTTGATGTCAAAGCCTTGCGCAAGACCCGACTGCTGGCTTTGTCAGAGTTGCGCAACTGCGCCGAATTGGAGCAGATGCAGGTTCTAAAAAAAGGCAGTCGTCTTTCGATTACACCAGTGACTGCCGATGAATGGGCAGTCGTGATGAGCCTGCTGCAGGCTTATTAATGACTTGTAGTTGCGGATGCCGTAGATAATATTTTGCACACTATCGCTGACATCAGTATTTACTTTCTAGCTTTTTGTTTCTTTGATTTTTGTTTGGCAGTAGCTGTATTTTTAAATGCGATTTCCACCGCTTTGTTTTCAGGTGTTTTACTGTATGCCCAAACAAGTAGCGCAGCACCGACTGCGATCATAGGTAGAGAAAGCATTTGGCCGGCCGAAATAGTTAAACCGAAGAAGCTGACTTCATAATCAGGCGTGCGAAAGTATTCGGTGAAAAACCTCGCGCAGCCATACAGGGTAACGAACATTGCGCCAACGGCAAGGCGCGGGCGCTGTTTTCTGGAAAATAGCCAGAGTATGATGAAGAGTAAAACACCATCGACCAGTGCTTGATAAATTGGCGAAGGATGTACCGGGTGATCTAGCCCCGGCCAGATCATGGCCCATGGCAAATCTGCCGATGCGACTCGACCAGGTAATTCGTGATTGATGAAATTACCTATGCGCCCCGCAGCGTAGCCGAGTGGGACTAAGGGAGCGATAAAGTCATAGACATCGGCTAAATTGCGTTTGGCTTTGCGCGCCCATAAATACATGGCGATCATGACGCCTATCAAGCCTCCATGGAAAGACATGCCACCTTTCCATACCGCAAAAATTTCAAGAGGATTGGCCATAAAGTGTGGCAGTTGATAAAACACGACTTCGCCCAATCTGCCACCTAAGATAACGCCAAGCACACCGTAAAAAAGCATGTCGTCGATGTCTTCCTTAGTCCATCCCAGTGCCGCAATATGCGCCTGACGGATTCTAATTCGACCAAGAGCTACAAACTGTGCGAAGGCGAGTAGATACATCAAGCCATACCAATGTATCGATAAAAAGCCGATTTTGATGGCGACTGGATCGGGGTTGGGGTGTATCAACATCAGTAGGTCTTTCTTAATTTTTCAGTAAATCTAAAAATGATTTGAGTACCGGCGAGCTGTTTTCTTTACGCCAGGCTATGCCAATTTCTACCCTGACCTTTAACGATGGCATAGTGTAGTAGACCACTCCGGGACGGATTAAATTCGACACCGATTGTGGCACAAGAGCGATACCCATGCCAGCGGAGACAAGACCGATGATGGTTTGCATTTGTATCGCCTCTTGTGCAATTGCGGGCGTCAGCCCTGCTGCCCGAAAACAAGCCAAAATACTGTCGTGTAAAGACGGTGCAATCTTGCGCGGGAAAATAATCAAAGCTAAATCGGCGTAGGTGGAGAGCACTTGCGCATTTTTCCGCGTCGAGTAAGCCTCTGGAACTGCCAGTATCAGAGGTTCAGATAATACTTTTTGATAGTTCAGAATTGCGCTTAACTTGGGTGGAATAGGCGGAATTAAGAGGCCAGCGTCAACTTCTGATTTTTCGAGTAATTCGAGCTGCACATTACTGGTGGCCTCGCGTAACTCTATCCTTACCTCTTTGTGATGATGTCGAAACTGGCGTAAAAAAGGCGGCAATATGCTGTAATCGGCGATGGAAATAAAGGCCAGAGACAGATTTCCAACTTCCCCGGAAGCGGCACGCTGCACGAGTTGCGGCAGTGCCTTGGTTTGCTGCAAGATTTTTTTTGCCTCAGGAATTAATGCTGATCCTGCGGCCGTCAAGGCGATACTGCGAGTTGTGCGTATGAATAGCTGCGCTCCAATAGTTAGCTCTAAGGCCTGTATCGCTTGCGATAGTGGCGGTTGAGTCATATGTAGTTTAGTGGCGGCGCGTCCAAAGTGCATTTCTTCGGCAACGGCTAAAAAATACCGAAGTTGGCGCAACTCTATATTCATCGTGGAGTGTAGGTGTTGTTTAGGTCAGCGATGCTTGTATGCGCAGATCGACCAAGCTCGATCTGCAAGCGCAGTCCTGATCAAGATCGTGAAACAAGTGATGTATGGCAAACAAGCGACTATTTACTTTTGTCGAACGAGCGCTTGAGCCTATCTTTTTTCATTTTTTCAAAATGAGCGTGGTCTTTACGTTTGTCTAAACCTAGCATTCTTTCGAGAAATTCAAAGTAAATAAAGGCAAAGCCAGCTAGCCCAATTATCCACCACCAAGATAAGGCATCGAGAAATCCGACCTCTAAGTATTTTAAGAGGCTAAGTACGGCGATAGTGATGATAAGTGGCATGTTTAGTTTCCTTTTGGTAAAGGATAGAAGTAAATTCAAAGAAGGTCAACTGTTGCGGCTTGATATACGTTTTATCTTTAGCGCGTGAGAAAGTAGTAAAATAAAACTTGTCGTTTTTTAACTTGGAGAAATCAATGAAATTTTCTTTATCAGTAGTCGCAGCTTTGGTGGTTTTTACCTCAGGCTCTGCGATGGCAAATGCGGATTTGGCAAAGTCAAAAAACTGCATGGCCTGTCATGCAGTTGCAAATAAAGTGGTTGGTCCAGGATACGTGGATGTCGCGAAAAAATATGCTGGCGATAAAACAGCCGAAGATAAATTGGTCACCAAAGTAATGAAAGGCGGCACTGGCGTATGGGGTGCTATTCCTATGCCAGCCAATCCACAAGTGAGCGATGCTGAAGCGCGTACCTTGGTAAAATGGATTTTAGCGACAAAGTGATAGGCTGAGAGCTTGGGTAGCCTAGGCAGTTTGAATTAAGTAGGTATTGAAAAATCTCAGACAACTCTGAGATTTTTTCAGACATAAAAAATGCTGTGAGTCTTACAACTCACAGCATTTTTAATTTTCAGAATTAGTCTGAAATTATTTTACAACCTGAACCAGTTCACGTTTGCCAGCTTTGTAAGTGAACAAAGTCAATGTACCGTCTTTGATATCACCTTTGTCATCAAACGCGATATCACCAGTAACGCCTTTGTATTTCATTTTCTTCAGCATAGGCAAGTATTTTGCAGACTCTGCAGAATTAGCTTGTTTCATCGCTTCTACCATGACCATGACTGAATCATAGACATAGGGTGCGTAGATCTGAACTTCAACACCGAATTTCTTCTTGTAAGCAACTTTGAAGTCATCCATGCCTTTTTTCTGTGCATCAACAACACCACCTGCTTCAGCACAGACCACTTGGCCTTCGCCTATGCCGTCACCAGCCAATTTAACCAAATCCGTGGTGCAGATACCATCGCCGCCCATGAACTTAGCAGTAATTCCCAAGGCTTTCATTTGACGCAACATAGGACCAGCAACAGCATCCATACCGCCAAAGAAAATAACGTCAGGATTTTTAGCTTTAATTGTGGTCAAGATGGCGCTGAAATCGGTTGATTTGTCAGTGGTATGCTCTTGCACCACAACTTCCGCACCCTTAGCTTTTGCGCCTTTGATAAATTCAGCCGCAACGCCTTCACCGTAGGCTGTTTTATCATCAATTACAGCAATTTTCTTTGCTTTATTGATTTGAACTGCGTAACGACCCAAAGTGCCGCCTAATTGACCGTCATTCGCTACCACGCGGAACGCGCCTTTGTAACCTTGTTGGGTGTACTTAGGATTGGTTGCTGAAGGTGAAATTTGTACGATACCTGCATCGTTGTAAATTTTCGATGCTGGAATTGTAGTGCCAGAATTCAAATGACCAATAACGCCATTTACTTTGGCATCAACCAGTTTTTGAGCTACGGTTGTACCTTGTTTTGGATCGCCGCCGTCATCTTCAGCTTGCAATTCGAATTTAACTTTTTTGCCACCGATCATGACGCCTTTGGCGTTCAGTTCTTCGATCGCCATTTTGGCGCCATTTTCATTGTCTTTACCCAAGTGGGCGATAGCGCCTGAAACTGGACCAACGTGACCGATTTTTACGACCATCTCTTGAGCTGCTGCGGAACCTGCAAATGCGAAAGCGATTGCGCCAGCCAGTGGAATCATTTTAGTTTTGAACGACATGAAGATACTCCTAAGGTTTTAATGTGTAGGACTACGTTACTGCATCTCTGACTTATTCAGATAACTGAACAGCAAGAAGGTACAACAGAAAAAATTTTTCGCAAAGCTATTTTGTGTGGTTTTTTCATTAAAATGACATTTTTTATATGCCGCGATATTTAGCCGCAGGCAAGCGCGTCTTTTTCGAATGCGAATAGGCTGTCGTTAATAATAGGCATGGCGCTTTTGCTTGGGTAATGGAAATTCCCCTGCAAAAATCACGCCGTAAAAATTACGTGATTTTAGATTTTCAAAAACTGTGATCGTTATGATAGAATAATGCCTGCTTTAGAAAAGGCACTCGCTTGTAATTGTAATTGCAGCGCGTTTTCTAGATTAAATGCCCGGATGGTGAAATTGGTAGACACAAGAGACTTAAAATCTCTCGATCGTAAGGTCGTGCCGGTTCAATTCCGGCTCCGGGCACCAAGCAGAGGTTTCAAGCAGTACCGGCAAGAACTTAGACCCGCATCACTCACTATGAGAATGCGGGTTTTTTGTTTTTTACATCGAATTATTTGGTTCCGTTCTTCTGTTGAAACTTGCTTGTAAATTTAAATACATGGGCGCGCTAGCTAAGACTCGCTTTGATGTCCATAATGGTGCTGAGATCATGTCGTTAGCGTTGGTAAATCTGAGGCCGCTGCATTTGCCCCAGTAAAACGAGTGCGCTAAAGCTAACTCAGCTGTATGTTATGAATTATATGAGGTGATTTTATGTGCGGCTTACGCTTATTTTTAGCCTTCCTTGTTCTAAGCTGTAATTCGGCTAAAGCGGAATTGGGCGCAGCTCCCAGTACCTTTAGTAATAAAGTTGAAGTACGCAAGGCGCAGTCTTTGTCTGTCAGCGCTGATCAAGCTCCGCATACTTATCGCGTCTCTGAATCGGTACTGAATACTGGCACTGTGGTGCGAGAGTACATAGGCGGCAATGGCATCGTGTTTGCGGTAACTTGGCAAGGGCCGTTTTTGCCAGATCTACAAAACCTCCTCGGCAAACACTTCGACACTATGCGCACTGAAGCTGCGCGAGTTCCCAGAGCTGGCAATTCGCAATTGCAGATAATCAGACCTGAGGTGAGTATTTATTCTGGTGGACATATGCGTGCCTTTACTGGTCGCGCCTGGATTCTTAGCGAGTTTCCTGCAGATTTTAAACAAGAAGATATTCAATAAATCGAGGCAAACATGGGCAATCTGAATTATTTTTCGAATGTGCTGTTAAGCCTTTGTCCCGCGCGCTCGCTGAGTTGTCTGTTGAGTGGCATGCTGAATTTGTGCTGCCAGAGTTTACTTTGCCTGCTACTCATCTCCTGTGGTGGTGGTTCGTCTGATTCGGCCTTGAGCGTGGTCAATCCGCCTGTGGTCAATCCTCCCCCTGTTTTGGCAAGTAATGAGGTGGCTATCATTGTCGACAAGGGGCCATCTGCGAGTAAGAGCACGATCAATCAAGCTTATGTCAGCGTCACCATATGTAGGCCAGCTACTACGGTTTGTCAGACCATAGATCATATTTTGCTAGATACTGCATCGATCGGTTTACGTTTGATCGCACCAAATATTCTGGATGCTCAATTACAGTTGCCCGCGGTGAAGCTCGGTAATGGAGCGCTGCTCGCCGAGTGCGTACAATTTGCCAGTGGTTATCAATGGGGCGCGGTGCGTCAGGCCAGCGTAAAAATTGGCGGCGAATCGATCGCTACCTTACCTGTACACATAGTTGCTGATGCGTCGTCCGAATTTGCCAAGCAGCCGTTGAGCTGTCAAAGCAGCGGTTTGGATATAGGTTCGGTCGCGGCCTTAGGGGCAAATGGTGTACTGGGCGTGGGCTTATTTAAAGAGGATTGTGGTGAGGCCTGCGTGAGTTCGGTGATACCCGGGGCTTACTATGCATGTGATGCAATAAGCTGCCGAAGTATCAGCGTACCCTTGCTGCAGCAAGTCGCTAACCCAGTGTCATCGTTTGCGCAGAACAATAACGGCGTACTGGTTCTGATGCCAAGCGTCGGTCTGGGTGGCGTCACGCAATTAAATGGTTCACTGATTTTTGGCATCGGCACTC
The DNA here is from genome assembly GCF_003955735.1 of Undibacterium parvum. Classification (NCBI taxonomy): domain Bacteria; kingdom Pseudomonadati; phylum Pseudomonadota; class Betaproteobacteria; order Burkholderiales; family Oxalobacteraceae; genus Neoundibacterium; species Neoundibacterium parvum. Next base: position 3,734,760 of record NZ_CP034464.1, read on the forward strand.
AGACTAATAATCTGCTTAGCGCCGAATCGATTTATGCAACGGATAGTCGCGGCAACTTCATCACCATCTATAACAACAAGGCGCTCAGCTCCAGTTTTATTGATAGTGGCTCTAACGGCTATTATTTTGACGATAAAGCGATTAAGGTCTGCACTTTGTCGACCAGTTTTTATTGCCCAGCGGCGGCGTTAAACCTGAGTGCCGTGAATAAGTCATTTGATTCGCGTACTTCTGGAATCGTTAACTTTCGGCTAGAGGCAACTGATGGTTTGAACTCGGGTACGATAGCCGCGCACATCGGTGGTGCAGGCAGTGGGTTTTCCGGGAGTTTTAATAGTAATAGCTTCGATTGGGGCTTGCCATTCTTTTTTGGCCGAAGGGTTTTTGTCGCCATAAAAGATGCCAACACGGCTTATGGCAAAGGCCCATATTGGGCGTATTAAAATAACTTCATGCCTAGTTGTTCCCAAATTGATTGATAGCGGAATTAGCCTTGACTGGCGCTAGCAATTCAGCGAAAAACCCTGCCGTTCTGCAGCTATTCTGCACCTACCTAGGTGCAGTTTTTTTGTTTACTGATAAACTGACGTTTTTCCCCTTTGAGAATGCAGATGGAAGCGACCAAAGTTATAGAATTCGAGCTGCCGCAGATGGATGTGGGCAGTAGTTGCACCGCGGCTGCCTGGGCGCGTGTGCCTGATGCGCCCAGTGCGGCCGAAAAGCTGCGATTAAAAACGCGCATCAAGCAATTACTGCATGAAAAAAAAGCCGTCCTGGTAGCGCATTATTATGTGGATGCAGAGTTGCAGGATTTGGCAGAAGAAACCGGAGGCTGCGTTTCCGATTCTTTAGAGATGGCCAGATTCGGGCGTGATCACGCCGCCCAGACTTTGATCGTGGCGGGTGTGAAGTTTATGGGGGAAACTGCCAAGATACTCAGCCCTGAAAAAACCATCTTGATGCCCGATCTGGATGCTACGTGCTCGCTCGATCTGGGTTGCCCCTCGGATGAGTTTGCTGCATTCTGCGATGCCCACCCTGATCGCACTGTGGTGGTGTATGCCAATACCAGCGCGGCTGTGAAAGCACGTGCCGATTGGATGGTGACCTCTAGTATCGGTCTCGACATCGTGGCGCACTTACATGCGCAAGGTAAAAAAATCCTGTGGGCGCCGGATAAGCATCTGGGCGGCTATATTCAGCAAAAAACCGGCGCCGATATGTTGTTGTGGCAGGGCTCATGTCTGGTGCATGATGAATTTAAGGGTGTGGAGTTGGATCTACTCAAGGCCGAGTATCCGCATGCAAAAATTTTGGTGCATCCAGAGTCGCCCGCCGCAGTGGTGGCGTTGGCCGATATGGTGGGATCGACTTCGCAAATGATACATGCGGCCATGACGATGGATGCACAAGAATTTATTGTCGCCACCGATAACGGCATCTTGCACAAAATGCAGATGGCAGCACCAGACAAGCGCTTCATCGTCGCCCCTACGGCAGGCAATAGTGCCACTTGTAAGAGTTGCGCGCATTGCCCATGGATGGCAATGAATGGCTTGGCGAATCTATTGTATGCATTGGAAACAGGTAGTGGCGAAATCATTGTCGATCCTAGCGTCGGGAAAAAAGCCAAATTGTGCATCGATCGTATGCTCGATTTTGCAGCGGCAAAAAAAGCCAATGTGCGCCCAAGTTCTGACCTGGCGCAGGAGCAAAAACTTTTTTCAGGAATAGGCCCGGCATAATGCGGGTGACGCATAGCGTGGCCACGCTATGCGTAAAGAAACGAATAGAGAAATGAGTCAATCAATGAGTCAATCAATGAGTAGTAATTTAAAGAATAATTTCGCACCCTTCGACCTTGATCTGCACACGGCTTTTCAGCGCAACGTGGCCATCGCTTTGGACGAAGATATTGGCGCTGCCGATTTGACTGGCTTGTTGGTTCCTGATGCGCAGCGTGTGCAGGCACAGGTAATTGTCAGAGAGTCTGCCATTCTCTGTGGTGCGCCCTGGTTTGATGCCGTCATGGCGACTTTGGATGCGTCTATTAGCGTGGATTGGCAGTATGCCGAAGGTGATTTGATGCGCGCCGATACGGTGGTGTGCAAAATCGTCGCGCCGGCGCGCGCCTTACTTACGGCTGAGCGCAGTGCCTTGAATTTTTTACAGATGTTGTCAGCCGTGGCAACGGCCACCCATCGTTACGTGGAGATTACTAAGGGTAGCTCTGCCGCGATACTCGATACACGTAAAACTTTGCCGGGTCTGCGATTGGCGCAAAAATATGCGGTGCGGGTAGGTGGCGGCAAGAATCAAAGGCTGGCTCTGTACGACGGTATTTTGATTAAAGAAAATCATATTGCAGCCGCTGGCGGTATAGAACTGGCTTTGCGCGCAGCTAAGTCTCTTAATGCTGGCGTGACGATACAGATAGAAGTAGAGACTATAGAGCAGTTGCAGCAAGCTTTGCATGCCGGGGCTGTTTCGATTTTATTAGATAATTTCAGTACCGATATGATGCGCGCTGCGGTCGATTTAAATGCCGGCCGCGCCTTGCTGGAGGCTTCCGGCGGAGTCGATATGAGCAGCGTTGCAGTGATAGCGCAAACTGGTGTTGATCGCATTTCTATCGGCAGTCTGACCAAGGATATTCGAGCGATTGATTACTCTTTGCGGATTATCTGAGTTTGATGCAGTGATTGCTTCCGCCTTATTCACGCTAGAAATTAAATAGGGCATAGGCCGCTTGCGCAGTATCCATGCGGGTTGCGAGCCAGATAGGCTGGTAACCCGCATGGATACTGGGCGCTGGCGTTGCCACCTTCAAAAAGTCTAAATTATTTCTTGCGCTTAGGTGATAGCACCGTCGCCAGTGCTTTTGGCATGGTATCGGGATAGTCGCGGCTAAAATGTAAGCCTCGGCTTTCGCGCCGTGACAACGCGCTATTGACGATCAGCGAAGCGACTTCGACCAGATTACGCAGCTCTAATAGATTATTGCTGATGCGGAAATTAGCGTAATACTCGTCGATCTCCTCCTTGAGCAATTTAATGCGGTGCTTGGCGCGCTCCAGGCGTTTGGTGGTGCGCACTATGCCTACGTAATTCCACATGAAGCGGCGCAACTCGTCCCAATTATGGGCAATCACCACTTCTTCATCGGCATCCGAAACGCGGCTTTCATCCCAGTCGGGCAAGTAGGGCAGGGCCACCAGTTCTTGCTCGGCGATGTGCAAGGCGGCAGCCTTACCAATTACCAGACATTCAAGCAGAGAGTTACTGGCTAGGCGGTTAGCGCCGTGCAGCCCGGTGTAGGCGGTTTCACCGACCGCGTACAAACCAGGCAAATCGGTACGACCGGCGGTGTCGGTAACGATACCACCACAGGTGAAATGTACCGCTGGTACCACGGGTATCGGCTGCTTGGTAATGTCTATGCCCAATTCCAGGCAGCGCGCATAGATGGTGGGGAAGTGTTCTTTTAAAAATTCGGGGCTCTTGTGGCTGATGTCTAGTTCTACATAATCCAGACCGCGTTTCTTCATCTCGAAATCGATGGCTCTGGCGACCACATCGCGCGGTGCTAACTCGACCCGTTCATCGTGTTCCAGCATGAAGCGTGAACCCGCTGCATGGCCTGCTTCTGGTGGTAATTTTAAATGGCCGCCTTCACCGCGCACCGCCTCGGTAATTAAGAAGGATTTGGCGTAAGGGTGATACAGGCAAGTCGGGTGGAATTGCATGAACTCCATATTCGCAACGCGGCATCCAGCGCGCCACGCCATCGCGATGCCGTCGCCGGTGGCTGTGTCAGGATTGGTGGTGTACAGATAGACTTTACCGGCACCACCCGTTGCCATCACCGTGTGCTGCGCGCTGAAGGTGTGAACTTCACCACTTTTAACATCTTGTACGTACAAACCTAAGCAGCGCGGTGGCAGGCTGTTGTCACCGATTTTTGTCGAGGTGATGACGTCGATTGCGTAGTGGTGCTCAAATAAACTGATGTTGGGGTGATTGCGTACTTGCTGCTCTAAGGTGGTTTGCACCGCGTGGCCGGTGGCGTCGGCCGCATGGATGATGCGACGCTGGCTGTGCCCACCCTCTCGCGTCAAATGAAAACCAAGTTCAGCCTCGTCGTCACGCGTAAACGGTACGCCTTGATCTATCAGCCAATCGATCGCTTCACGACCATGTTCTATGATGTAGCGGGTGGCGGTTTCATCGCACAAGCCACCGCCTGCGATCAGGGTGTCGGAAATATGCTGTTCGTGACTATCTCCCGAGTCCAGTACTGCAGCGATTCCGCCTTGTGCCCAGTCACTGGCACCATCTAATAAAGTACGCTTTGAAATCACCGCAACTTTGCGGGTCTTTGCTAAATGCAGTGCCACTGATAAACCGGCTAAGCCACTACCCACAATTGCTACATCAAATTTCATCATAAAACAGGCCGTAAAAATTAATCGTTAATTCCGCGTCGGAAGCTGAACTATAGGTGATATTGAGGCGCGCGTTTGTTATTGACCGATTTTCTCGCCGCAATATCGACTTACATAGACTCAGGCTTATTCAGTCACGATCACTGGCTTTACTTTGGCGGCAGCCTGTTTCGCCAAATTTCGTGCGGTATCGGTGTCTTTGGCTCGGGCCAATGCGACCCCCATGCGGCGACGAGTGAAAGACTCAGGTTTTCCAAACAGGCGGATATCCACTCCCGGTGTTTGCAAGGCTTCGGCTACACCTTCAAATGCTATCCCCGCGTGTTCGTGCTGACCATAAATCACCGCCGATGCTGCTGGCGTATGCAGTGAGACATCGACAGGCAAACCTAAAATAGCTTTTGCGTGCAGTTCAAATTCGCTTTGATATTGGCTAGCCATGGTGACCATGCCAGTGTCGTGAGGGCGCGGGCTTACTTCGGAAAACCAAACCATTTCGTCTTTGACGAATAGCTCAACGCCGAACAATCCTAATCCACCCAAATCATCGGTGACTTTTTTAGAAATCTCACGGGCGCGCTCCAAGGCGCGTGCATGCATCACTTGCGGTTGCCATGATTCGACGTAATCCCCCTGTACTTGCACATGTCCGATAGGTTCGCAAAAATGAGTTTCGACCTGACCATTTTTTCCTATGGCGCGCACCGTCAGTTGTGTGATTTCATAGTCGAAATCGACGAAGCCCTCAACGATAACGCGACCGGCATTGACGCGTCCGCCGGAAGCTGCGTAATCCCAGGCGGCTTGAACTTCGCCTGCATGATCGATCTTGGATTGCCCTTTGCCGGACGAAGACATGACAGGCTTAATGATGCACGGGAAGCCTATTTCAGCGCAGGCCTCTTGCAACTCTTGCAGATTATCGGCAAAGCGGTAAGCCGAGGTTGGCAGGCTCAAAGTTTCTGCCGCCAGTCTGCGTATGCCTTCCCGGTTCATTGTCAGCCAGGCTGCGCGCGCGGTTGGAATGACGCGAACTTTGCCCGCAGTTTCTAGTTCAACTAAGGTGGCGGTGGCGATTGCTTCAATTTCAGGTACCACCAGATCAGGTTTTTCCAGCGCGATTAGTTGCGCCAGTGCTGCACCATCGGTCATGTCTATCACGTGCGCGCGATGCGCCACTTGATGGCCGGGCGCATTTGGGTAGCGATCAACGGCGATCACTTCGACACCGAGTCGCTGTAGAGAAATGATCACTTCTTTGCCGAGTTCACCGGACCCAAGTAGCATTACCTTGGTGGCGGTTGGGGAGAGAGGTGTGCCAAGTCGTTTAATTGTATTCATTGTGTGATGCGAAGTGAAAATAAAGGGATATCTTAAAATGCGCTGATCCGCCGCCAGCCGAAATAAGGCAGTGAACTTTTTGGCGCGCTGAGGTGATCTAATTAATTCAAATTATACTTTCGATTTATCGCCGATAATGTCCTTGAAGTGCAAAGAAACTATGTAAAACACTTGACACGGTGCTTTACTGCTTGATCTAATGCCGCATGCAGATTTTCTGCGGACCGTGATAGATGGACGACCAACAAGGCATACGAAGACATCGTTGCGACGTTAAACTTTTGTGAGGGGGCGTAAGTGAATAAAACAGAATTAATCGATCATATTGCGAAAACAGCCGACATTTCTAAGGCTGCGTCAGCGCGCGCTTTGGATGCTTTGATCGGTGCAGTAAAAGTAACTTTGAAAAAAGGTAACACGGTAACTCTGGTTGGATTCGGGACCTTCTCCGTCGGCAAGCGTGCCGCTAGAACTGGTCGTAATCCACGTACCGGTGAAGCAATTAAAATCAAAGCAGCCAAGGTTCCTAAATTTAAACCTGGCAAAGCTTTGAAAGATGCTGTAAACTAATGGACTTCGTGGCGCGGTGACAAGCGCTGCAATGTTGTTCGTGTGTGTGATGGGGCGCTTAGCTCAGTTGGTAGAGCGGAGCCCTTACAAGGCTTAGGTCGGGAGTTCGAGCCTCTCAGCGCCCACCATAACACTGATAACATAGAGTAGTAAATTAGGAGTGGTAGTTCAGCTGGTTAGAATACCGGCCTGTCACGCCGGGGGTCGCGGGTTCGAGTCCCGTCCACTCCGCCAAAATCTAAAAGGCGAACGAGAGTTCGCCTTTTTTCATATTCGGAATCAGTTTGTCATAGTGATCGGTTGAGCATGTTTGAATATATTCGCACCCACCAACGCATTATGCAGCTTCTATTGCTGCTAATTATTTTCCCGTCATTTGCTTTTTTTGGTATCGAGAGTTTTACTCGTTCCAACGGCGCCGCTACTGCGGTCGCGACGGTTGCGGGCCAAACGATTACTCAGCAAGAGTTTGACTCGGCTCAGCGCGAGCAATTGGATAGATTGCGCCAGACTTATGGTCAGCAGTTCGACTCTAAAATGCTCAGTTCTCCAGAAGCGAAACAAGGGCTTTTGGATGAGTTGGTGTCGCGTAAAGTGATCGCAGTTGAAGTCGTAAAAAATCATTTGTCGGTCAGCGATCAAAGCTTGCAGAAAAATATTTTGGCCACGCCAGGCTTGACTAAGCCGGATGGTGGTTTTGATACTGATCGCTATAAGAGTTTATTGGCGGCGCAAGGCATGAACCCTGCGATGTATGAGCAGCGTTTGCGCCAGGATTTAGCCCTGCAGCAGTTGTTGAGTGCGGTGCAGGGAACTGCATTTTCATCTAAGACTGTCGCTGATCGTATTTCTGCCATTTACGAGCAAGAGCGTGAAGTTCAAAAAATGGACTTTAAGAGTAGCGACTATCTGGCGCAAGTCAAAGTTACTGATGCCATGCTGAAAGCGTATTACGAAAAAAACTCGAGTCAGTTTGAGATTCCAGAGTTGATCAAGGCCGAATATGTGGTGTTTAACGATGACGCAGTAGGCGCGCAAGTAAGTGTTTCTGACGCTGATATTCTGGCTCACTATGAGCAAAACAAAAAATCATATGCAACTGAAGAGTCGCGTCGTGCTAGCCATATTTTGATTACGGTTAAAAAAGACAGTAGTGAGGCGGATCAAAAAGCTGCCAAGGCTAAGGCCGAAAGTTTGTTGGCGCAAGTGCGTAAAAATCCTGAATTGTTTGCAAAATTAGCCAAGGAAAATTCACAAGATTCCGGATCCGCAGAGCGTGGTGGCGATGTCGACTTCTTTACAAAAGGCGCGATGGTTAAATCGTTTGAAGATGCTGCTTATAAACTAAAACAATCTGAAATCAGTGATCTGGTGCAATCTGATTATGGTTTTCATATTATTCAACTGACCGCGATTAAGCCAGCCGCTACCAAGACTTTGGATGAAGTCAAAGGGCAAATTTTCGCCGATATTAAGAAACAGAAGGCTGCCAAGTTGTATGCTGAATCGGCTGAGGTTTTCACAAATATGGTCTACGAACAATCGGATAGTTTGAAAGCGGTCGCAGATAAGTTGAAATTGAAAATTGAGACCGTTGCCTCTTTAAATCGCCTTCCTAGTGCTGCAATTCCGGCGACCGTACCAGTCAATAATCCTAAGTTTTTGAAAGCGATATTTTCTGAAGATTCATTAAAGAAAAAGCACAACACCGAGGCCGTTGAGGTCGCACCGAGAACCTTGATTGCGGGTCGTGTTTTGGAATATAAGGCGGCAAGTAAGCGTCCTTTGGAAGAAGTTAGGAATTTAATCGAGGCTAAAGTCATACAGATCGAAGCTGCCGCGTTGGCCAAGAAGGCTGGGGAATCGAAATTGGCAGCATTAAAGGCGACTGATAGTACGAGCGGCTTTGCCGAGGCTAGCGTGATTTCACGTTTAAAAAATCAGGGTACGAGCGGTGAGGCCTTTTCTGCTGTGATGAAGGCCGATGCGCAGAAATTACCTGCCTTTGTAGGTGTCGATGTACCGGGTGTTGGTTATGCGGTTTATCGTATCTCTAAAGTAAATGCCGGCGCGGTAGATGCAACGCGCCGCAGCTCTGAGCAGCAGCAAATTGCAAATGCGGTGGCGCAGCAGGATATTTATACTTATGTCGAAGCCTTGAAAGATAAGTCTAAGGTGTCGATCAATAAATCTGCGTTGGCGATTCCTAGTACGGCGCAGTAATAAAAATTCTACAACATTATTTTTGCTAAGTTTTTAGCGTAAAAAAGACGACACAGCGATGTGTCGTTTTTTTTCGTCGAAAAATGTGATTATTTTTCAATATCTTGCTAAAGTCATTAATTGCTAGGGCTATGCTGTTGGTATTTGATTTGTATCAAGACAGCTTGAGCATTGAATTGCTATTCTTCAACTATACTTTTATCAACTGAGTGAGATCATGACTTTAATTAAAGAAAATACTTACAACTACCGTGTTGTACGACAATTTTCTGTCATGGCAGTTGTTTGGGGCGTTGTTGGCATGCTGGTTGGTGTGCTGATTGCTTCACAACTTGCCTGGCCAGAATTCTTAGGAGGCATTCCATGGCTGAGTTATGGCCGCTTGCGACCCTTGCATACCAACGCCGTTATTTTTGCCTTCGGTGGCTGTGCTTTGATGGGTACTTCCTATTACGTAGTGCAGCGTACCTCGAACGTGCGTCTGTTCGCTGGCTGGTTGGCTGAGTTTACGTTTTGGGGTTGGCAGTTAGTGATCTTGGCGGCCGCAATCTCCCTGCCTTTAGGTTATACCCAAGGTAAAGAATACGCAGAACTTGAATGGCCTATCGATATTTTGATCGCCTTGGTTTGGGTTGCGTATGCGGTTGTGTTTTTCGGCACCTTGGCCAAACGAAAAGTTGAACACATCTACGTTGCCAATTGGTTTTATGGCGCCTTTATCGTGGCCGTAGCTGTGCTGCATATCGTTAATAGCGCAGCGATCCCTGTCTCCTTCATGAAATCCTACTCCGCGTATGCCGGGGTGCAGGATGCAATGGTGCAGTGGTGGTATGGCCACAATGCGGTAGGTTTCTTTTTAACAGCTGGCTTTTTAGGAATGATGTACTACTTTATTCCTAAACAAATCGAGCGCCCTGTGTATTCGTATCGCCTCTCTATTGTCCACTTCTGGGCCCTGATTTTTACTTACATGTGGGCGGGACCGCATCATTTGCACTACACCGCTTTGCCTGATTGGGCGCAATCTATTGGTATGGTATTTTCCTTGATTTTGCTGGCACCTTCCTGGGGCGGTATGGTCAACGGTATCATGACCTTGTCTGGCGCATGGAGTAAATTGCGTTCCGATCCAATCCTGCGCTTCTTGATCGTGTCCTTGTCGTTCTACGGTATGTCCACGTTTGAAGGTCCGATGATGGCGATCAAAACTGTCAATGCCTTGTCTCACTATACTGATTGGACTGTCGGTCACGTTCACTCCGGTGCTTTGGGTTGGGTAGGGTTCATCACTATGGGTAGTTTGTATTATTTGATTCCCCGTTTGTTTGGCTTGACGCAAATGTATAGCAAGCGTTTGATCGAGATTCATTTCTGGATCGCTACCATCGGTGTGGTTCTGTATATCGCATCCATGTGGATTGCTGGCGTGATGCAAGGCTTGATGTGGCGCGCAGTTAATGAAGATGGCACTCTGACTTACACATTTATTGAGAGTGTCAAGGCGACATTCCCTTACTACGTGATTCGTATGGTTGGTGGCTTGATGTATCTGAGTGGCATGATCATCATGGCGTATAACGTCGCAAAAACTATCATGGCTGCCAAGCCTGTAAATAATGCGATTCCTGCCTTGCCTCATGTGTCAGCACATGCTTGAGTCAGCCAAATCAACAGGAGAATACTGATGCGAAATTTTACACACGATTTAATTGAACGTAATGTCGGCTTGTTACTGGTGCTGGTGATTTTAACCATCAGCGTCGGTGGCTTGGTTGAAATCGTTCCTTTGTTTTTTCAAAAATCAACCACCGAAGCGGTCGAAGGTATGAAGCCGTATTCGGCCCTGCAATTGACTGGCCGCGACATTTATCTGCGTGAGGGTTGTTACGCTTGTCACTCGCAAATGATACGTCCATTCCGCGCAGAGACTGAACGTTATGGTCATTATTCGGTTGCCGGTGAATCCGTTTACGATCACCCGTTTCAATGGGGAAGTAAGCGTACCGGTCCTGATTTGGCACGTGTTGGTGGTCGCTACAGCGATACCTGGCACCGCGATCATTTGAATAATCCACGTGCCGTGGTGCCAGAATCAAATATGCCGGCGTACTCATGGTTGGAAAAAACTAAGTTGGATCCCGCCGAAATTACCCCGAAATTTAAGGCTATGAAGACCTTGGGTGTGCCGTACACGGATCAACAAGTGAAAGACGCAGCATCTGAATTGGTGGATAAAACTGAGATGGATGCGGTTGTTGCTTACTTGCAGATTTTGGGTACTGCAATCAAAAACAAAAATTAAAGCGCATTGATCACTTTTTAGGGAGTAAATATGAATTTCACGATACTCAGCAGCATAGTGACAGTGGTTAGCATGGTGGTTTTTCTTGGCATTATTTATTGGGCCTTTAGCTCAAAGAATAAGGCGCGCTTTGAAGAAATAGGGCGCATGCCAATTGATAACGATAACGGGAAATAGTCATGGCAGATTTTTTTAATGAAGGATGGAGTATTGCGATTGCGGTCGTGGTGCTCATCAGTATTGCGGCCTGCGGTTTATTGTTGTGGTCGCAATCAAAAGTGAAGGTGAAGCTGGGTAATGATGGCAAGCCATTACCAGCCGGAACAACTGGCCACGTATGGGACGTTGATTTGATGGAGCAAAATAATCCACTGCCACGTTGGTGGATGTGGTTGTTCTATCTCACCATCATCTATGCAGTAGGCTATCTAATCGTGTATCCAGGCTTGGGTAGTATGCAAGGTAGCTTTGGCTGGAGCCAAGCGGGGGCCTACGAGAAAGAAATTAAAGATGGTGAGCAGCAGTACGGTCCCATATTCAATAAATTTATGAATATGGATATACCAGCTGTCGCAAAAGATGAACAGGCAAGAGAAATTGGTCAGCGCCTATTTTTAAATAATTGCGCCCAATGTCATGGTTCGGATGCCCAAGGTGGCAAGGGTTACCCTAACTTAGCAGATAACGACTGGTTGTATGGCGGCGATCCTGAAACTATTAAGACGAGTATCTTAAATGGCCGTCACGGACAGATGCCACCAATGGCGGCTGCAGTAGGCTCAGAAGATGATGTGCGTAATTTGGCGAACTACGTCATGAGTTTATCGAATTCTGCGCATGATCCGATTAAGGCTTCGTTGGGTAAATCTAAATTTATGGCTTGCGCCGCATGTCATGGCGCGGAAGGTAAGGGCACCCAGGCATTGGGTGCACCGAATCTGACCGATAAAATTTGGCTGTATGGCGGTGGAGTCGACAATGTAATGGAAACCATCAACAAGGGACGCAGCAATCAAATGCCTGCTCACAAAGCTTTGTTAGGTGAGGCGAAGGTACATTTGTTGGCCGCTTATGTCTGGGGCTTGTCGAATAATTCTGCGGTCGCTGTTACTCAAGCAGAAGCTGGCGCTATCAAGCAAATTGCCAATGCCGCTGTAGAGAAGTAAGCTAGTAGTGATTTAGAAGTAATTTTAAAACAGTTTGATATAAAAATGAAAATTATACCGATAGTCCCGGCGCCCATGACAGAAGTTGAATTGGCGTTGTTTGAGGAGCGTAGGAAGATCTATCCTCGCTCACAAAAAGGCTGGTTCTCCTCGTGGCGCTGGGTATTGGTATTTTTCACTCAAATTTTATTTTATGGAGGGGCTTGGCTACATTGGAATGATAGGCAAGCCGTTCTGTTTGATCTGACCACGCGCAAATTTTATATTTTCGGCTTGGTTTTATGGCCGCAAGATTTCATCTATCTTGCTGTGCTATTAGTTATTTCTGCTTTATCCCTGTTTCTATTTACTGCCATAGCAGGGCGTCTATTTTGCGGCTATGCTTGTCCGCAAACGGTATATACCGAAATCTTCATGTGGATAGAAAAGAAGATAGAGGGCGATAGAAATGCGCGTATCAAACTCGATGACGCACCCATGTCTGTGCGTAAATTTTCTCTGAAGTCGTCTAAGCATCTGGCTTGGCTGGCGCTTTCGCTCTGGACTGGATTTACCTTTGTTGGCTATTTCACACCCATCCATGTTTTGGCACAAGAAGTGTTTGCCTTCACACTCGGGCCTTGGGAATATTTTTGGATCTTGTTTTATGGCTTTGCAACCTATGGCAATGCCGGCTTCATGCGTGAGCAAGTCTGTAAATATATGTGCCCGTATGCGCGCTTTCAAAGTGCGATGTTTGATAAAGATACCTTAATCGTTACTTACGATACTGCCCGCGGAGAGCCGCGCGGCTCGCGCAATAAGAAAGTTGATTTTAAGGCTGAGGGCTTAGGTTCTTGTGTCGATTGTGGTATCTGTGTACAAGTCTGCCCGACTGGCATCGATATCCGTAATGGCTTGCAATATGAGTGTATCGCCTGCGGCCTGTGCATTGACGGCTGCGATCAAGTCATGGATAAAATGGCTTATCCGCGCGGTTTGATACGCTATACCACCGAGCATGCGCTGGAGCGCAAACTCGACAATAAGTCTATGTGGAGGCGGGTGTTCCGTCTGCGCACTCTAATTTACGGCAGCATATTAGGCCTGATTATTTTAGTCGCCGCCTTATCCCTGGCCTACCATGTGCCACTAAAGGTTGATGTGATGCGCGACCGTAGCATGCCTAAAGTGACGGATACGGGGGCGATCGAGAACGTGTATCGCTTGCAAATTACCAATTCGCATGAAGAAGCGCATAAATATGTGATCTCAGTGAAAGGTGCGGCTGGTATTGAGATTGTAAATCAGACCGAAATTGAAGTGGCGGCGGCATCGGTGATCCCTTTCCCGGTAAGGGTACGGATACCTGCTGGAGCGGCCGAGATCGGTTCCAACAGAATACGTTTTGTGATCCAAGATATAAATGTGCCGAAGATTAATGTGACCGAAAAAGCTGTATTTTTGGTACCCAAATAGGAATAAATATGAATTCAATATTGCTGCAGCAAAAAATAAAAAAAGATATTTGGTACAAGGAGCCGTGGCTGCTCTTGGTCGTCGGCGGTCCTTTGATCGTAGTTTGCGCCAGCTTGATTACTGGTTTTATCGCATTCCGAGGCGCTGATAAGGTCGTTTCTGAGGATTATTACAAGCAAGGTTTAATGATCAATAAAGATATACAACGCGACGCCAAGGCGCGTGCGCTGGCACTTTCCGCGAACCTCACGCTTGATCTGGCGGCTGGTAAGTTGAAGATGCGACTGAGCGCAAATCAGGCTATGCCAGACCTGGTACAGGTGAGTCTGGCCAGCGCCGATAACAAGACCTCTGCTGTGAACGAGGTGATACATCGTTTGCCTATGCAGCAAATACAGCCAGGTAGTTACGAAGGCGATTTGAATTCATCATCGAATTTATCGATAGCTGCGGTAAAATTGTTGCATGTCAAAGTAGAGACCACGGAGTGGCGTTTAACTGGCGATTGGTTTGAGCCGGTGCAAAGGCAAGTGCAATTAGCTGCTGCGAAATAAAGCCATCTCCTTGGTTTTTGAAATAAATAGCCATTAGAAGGAGACAGAATTTGAACCACAGCAATTCTACTTATACCAGCCCACAGCTACGCTCGCTGTTGATGATCGTTTTGTGGCCCGCTTTTTTGATGGCCTGTGTGGCAACCGGTCTGTTTTTTAGCTTGGTTGATCCTATGGAGTTGATCGTTCTGGATGAGCGTATCAAGGTGCATGCTCTGGGCGCCTACACCATAGGTTTTTTTGCTTTTTGGATGTTAGGAATTCTGTCCAGTGGATTGACTGCTTTGCTAGTGCAAAAATCGCGGTAAGCACGCCTCTTACTAAAGAAAAAATGAAGGGTGATGCGACTTTACTCAGACCAGTTTTAGGAGTTTTTAGGCAGTTCTGTCCTTACTCTGAGAGCTTGGTACCAAACTCTCTTTCCCCTCCGACTATCGCTTCAGCGCTGTATACTTTGCCCTATCAGCGACGCGCGGCTGTGCTGCGTTGTTGCTTAAGTGCGTAAGCTAAGCGCAGGTTGCCAGCTTCACTTCACCGCATATCGAGCCGTTAATATGATTACCTTACCCTTAGCCCTTGCCGCACTCAGTGCGGGTGCTGTCGGTGGCGTGCATTGCGTGGGTATGTGTGGCGGTATCGCTACTCTGCTGTCTCAAAAAGCACCTACCGGCACAAAGGTAATTCCGATTGTCGACACCACTGCGCGAATTAATTCTAGCGCTTGCAGTAGTAAGCCCACTCCGAATACTCGGCGCTATCAATTTTTACTGCACAGTGGGCGGCTGCTGACTTATATGTTGATAGGTGCAGTCTTCGGTGCGATGGGCGCTGCCGGTGTCATCATCAAACCCTATCTACCGGTGCAGCAGATTTTTTATGTCATGGGTAACCTGGCATTGTTGTTACTGGGTTTGCGCTTACTGGGGTTTAGACCTGCGCTGATATTTTTTGATACCGTGGGTAATTTTGTGCTGCGTATCGCGCACGCCTTGATGCCTAGCATGCTGAGCGGCTCACCTTATCCATTTTTGCTAGGAATGAGTTGGGGCTGTTTGCCTTGTGGCTTACTCTTAGGGATCGCGCCGTTTGCATTTTTATCGGGCGATGCCTACTCCGGCGCCTTGTTGATGCTCTTGTTTGGACTGGCGGCGTTACCGCACCTCTTACTGGTGCAAAGCATGCAAAAGTGGACGCGACAGGGCGGCTATTTCGGCTCAGTTCGAGCGATCAGCGCAACGCTACTCATACTGATTGCACTGTTTGGATTATGGCATTTCGATATGCAGGATATGCCAGGATTTTTATGCATCACCCCAGCACGATAGGCTGTTCTTGTTTTAGCCAGTACTCCTCGCCGCAATCTGGCGGTTGAAATAGGAATATTTTTTAGGCATAGGCCCAGCGCCCAGTATCCATGCGGGTTTCCAGCCATCCTGGTCTACCGGGCGCGTGGGTATTGCGTAAGCGGAGGGGGGCTAAAAATTGTTTAAAGGCGATGGGGCTTTAAACTTGGGACTTAGATAGGAACAAATTCAGGCGCTAATGTTGATCACTGTGCCGAGTAATTCATCAGCGGTCTTAACGATTTTTGCAGAAAAATCAAATCCGAATTGAGACTGTATAGCACTGACCAATTCATCGGCAAGCTCCGTGCCGCTTGCCGCAGTGCTGGTGTCGAGAGTCTCTGCTGTGGCCGTTTGTGCCGCTAAACTACCTTCTTTGCTGATAGTCACGAGCACGCCACCGGTCTTTGATTCTTGAAATTGAGTCTGCTGCGGCACAAAGCCAGCGGTGTTGGCATTGGCAATATTGTGCGCACTACTGTCGAGTGCGCCTTGATAGGCTTTTAATCCGGAGAGACCCGTGTTGAGGGCGGTGATAGACATAATACAGTCCTAGTTAGCAGGTAACACAAGAGTACATCGAAATATAGACAACTGCCAGTCAATTATATTTCTTAGCGAAAATTGTTTTGTGCGTCTAGGTCTTCGGATAGCGGAATGCTAATTTTTAGGCTCGTGCCCTCACCGAGCACGCTGCTAAGCTCAAATCGGCCATGCATGGCCTTGACCCGCTCGCGCATCCCTACCAGACCGAAAGAGCTGACCTTATGCATATCGGTTTCCTCTATCCCTTGGCCATTGTCATTTATGCTAAATTCAAGAGACTCAGGCGTGCGATTAAATTCTATTTGTACTTCACTGGCTTTCGAATGGCGCACCACATTGGTTAAGGATTCTTGAATGATTCTAAAGATTGCCGTACTGTGTGCATCGTCCAGCATCAGTTGCTCCTCATTGGCTCGTAATTCGCAGTCGATACCGTGGCGAGCTGAAAAATCTTTCCTCAGGGTCTGCAGCGCAAAAAATAGACCGCCCTCATCCAATGCGCGTGGACGTAAATCGGTAGCAATGCGACGCAGCGTGGTAATCGAGGTGAGGATTAATTGATCCATGCTGGCGATGTTCTTTTGTGATTTCTCACTAATCAGGCTATCTCTTTGCAGTAGTGATAAATCCATCCTTAAGGCGGCAAGTAATTGCCCTAAGTCGTCATGCAATTCTCTGGCTATATGTTTGCGCTCTTCTTCCCGTATTGACTGCAAAGCGGAGGAGAGTTGACTCAATTGCGTGTGGTTTTGCGCAATTTTTTCTTTTGCCAGTTTGCGTTCCGTAATATCGCGAAAAATCACGGTGTAATAGCGTTGCCCATTTTCTATTAAGCTAGAAATCGATGCCTCAATCGGAAACTCGCTACCATCCGAGCGTAGGCCCGTCACATAAAAGTCGTCAAAATCGGTTCCCATTTTGCGTCTGGTAACGCCTGTTTCACCAAATTTTTTGACATGCGTGTCATGTGCAGCGCGATGCCTGCTGGGGATGACCTGATTGAGCGAACTACCGATCAATTCTTCCACGGTATTGCCAAAAAGGGCGGCAGCAGCTGGATTGACTAAGATCATTTTGTGCTCTTCATCAATGGTGATGATGCCATCGATTGCGGTTTCTATGATGCCGGCCAGACGCCTTTTATGACGCTGCAATTCTTCTGTTGTTGCCACTAAATTTTTACTTGCCTCGGAGAGCGTCGCGTATGGTCCGTGAATGTTGATTGCGACCATGCTGCGGTAGATTGCCAGTGCTGAAATGACTTGAAAAACATGGCCAATAACGACAAATATTTCATTCGCATTAATGTACAGCGAAAAATAAACTTCGGACATCGCCATCATGGCACTGGCTAAAAATAAATGTGCTCGATTGATCTGTAAATGCTCACCCGGTAGTGCTTTCGGGAAGGCGCGCGCTTGCTTGAATAGAAGCGACGCGGTAATAATGTTGATGCAAATAATCAGGATTTCGCAGTTAATTTTAAAAGCCGTTTGGCCACTGCCCTCTACATAGCTGGACGGTAAATAATCAGGTCGTATGAAAATAAGCAGGGAAGTCGCTAGTGTCAGGAATACTCCTGCCGTCAGGAAGCGTCGCGATGTTTTTGGGGAAACCGCGGCATCACCGAAATTGATTGCGAGTCCAAGCAAAGTGGCGGTCACGATGGCGCGTGATAGTAGCCAAAAGCTGAGCGACTTATGCATGTCATTGGCAGCCAGAAATCCGGGCATGCCTTGAAAACTAATGGCATGAAAGAAGCCAAAGATGGCGGTGCATAAAAAAGCCACTGCCAGTATCACGCTATTTTTTTTTCTTATCTCGTCGAAAGCGTTCCAGCAGACAATAAACACCGATGAAAATAGTACTATCGTCGCAGTTTCCAGCGCCGTATGCAGTGGCAAAGCGGCGGGCACTTGGAAGTTACTGATGGCTGCGGTGTTGGCCCACAAGAATACAGATACTAACAAGAGTACAAAGATAATCCAGCCGGCGCGTTGTAGTTCTTTGGGTGTTGATGTGATCATAGATAAGCGTAATATAGTGCCGATGTTGCTGGTGACGGGGTGGGTATTTTAGGGCGCTTTTCGTGGCTTGTCTGGATATTTTCTTGGCGCGCAGAGTAGGTGGGAAATCCATACGAGGCTAAGCCATGTCGCGATTAAAAAAGGCGCCCTATTTGGCGCCTGTCTAAGTAGTGTCCTAGCCCATTTTTAATGGGACATGAATACCGGTATCGTCATACTCTCTAAAATAGTTCTGGTGACGCCACCCATGATCATTTCTCGGAAGCGCGAGTGACCATAGCCGCCCATTACCAACATATCACTATCTAAGTCGTGTGATAAAGACAAAATCGCGTTACCGATGTCGGTTGAGGTCTTATGCACTGAAACTTCTACTTTAATGCCGTGACGCGCCAGAAATAAGGCGATATCAGCCCCAGGCTGCTCGCCATGAGCGTCAGGCTTTGCGCTAGGATTAAATAGTGCCACCTGCACCAGATCAGCCCGCTTCAGCAAAGGAATTGCATCGGTCACCGCTCGGGTCGACTCGCGACTGGCATCCCATGAGATCAGAGGGCGCTTCGCGATACTGGTAAAGTCACCCGCATAAGGAATAATCAGAGCTGGTCGACCAGAATTCATGACGATATACTCTGGAAAATCAGACAGTACTGAGGGCGAGGGTTCATCGCGATTAGTCTGACCTAACACGACTAGATCACTATATCGCGCCAGTAAGCCTATGCCACCGCCAGCTTCATCATTGGAAATCATACTTTCGTAAGAGTTAACCCCCGACTCTGTGGCGACGGTTTTAAATCCAAGTATGGCTTTTTCCGCGCGCTCGCGCAGAAATTTTAAGTGTATCGCCAGATTTGGATCGCTTGCGCTGATGTTGCCGTCTTGGTAGATAAAGCGTGAGACACCTGTCACTGCAGTACCGATCAAATGGGCGTCTTCATTCTTGGCTAACTCGGATGCTATGCGTACCCTCAGATCGGAACGACTAGATTCATCCACGTGTACTAGTATGGTCTTGTATGACATGTTTCCCCCTTGTGAATAAGGCAAATTATCTAGGATATGTTAGCTTAATTCTTAATTCTTAATTATTAGTCATTAATCATTAATTTAAAGCACCGGCTAGTTCTGGTGACCATTGAGGTAAAAGATTTTTAGAGACCAGCGCGGACACCTTTTCGCTCATCTTTTCACTGACTATTTTACTCACTTTAATCCGTGATTTGCTCGGTGGCAGTCGGCGTAAGGCTTTTAATGAAACTGGGTCTATGATGCCGATCTGTCTTTGGTCGACTGTGATCAATCCTAATTCATTGAATGCTGAAAGTGTGCGGCTGACGGTCTCTAGCGTCAAACCCAGATAACTTCCGATTTCGTGGCGTGTCATACGCAGATTAAATACCTTGTTTGAATAGCCCAATTGACCGAAGCGCTCACCAAGATTGGTAAGGAAGCGCGCAACTTTGGCTTCCGCGCTCAAGCTGCTAAGCATACTAATCATCGCTTGTTCGCGCACCAGTTCGCGACTCATTGCACTAAACATGGCTTGTTCTAGTTCTGCGTAAGTACGACCCAGAGCTGAAAATGTTTTGTAAGGAATTAAAATAACATCGCAATCTGAAAGCGCCACCGCCTCAGAGGCGTGACGTTGAGTGTAGATCGCATCGATACCCAAGAGGTCGGCTTTCATGGGGAAACTGAGAACTTGTTCATTGCCGTATTCGTCGATCAAGACGGTCTTAAGAAAACCAGAGTTGACTATGTAAAGGTTCTCGAATTGCTGCCCTATGGTATGAATTCTTTGTCCAGCCTTGTAACGCACATGCTGAAATAGGGCATCTTCGTTGTGGGAGTTGGTCGGTGTTGGTATGTGAAGTAATTCACATACCTCATGTAAAGTTGACCATAAACTACCCTGGCAACGCCATCCCGCATCGTTAGATAGCACAGGGAAGTTGAGCGCGGCTGCTGGCAAATCTGTCGTTCTTGCTGGTGTAGAAATAGCGGACATGGTATCGACCTTAGGGTAAATGATTAATTTAAATTCGGTGAGAGTTGCGGCTGTTGCCAATCGTGCAAAATGCCTGGTATTTGTTCAAAATCTGTAGATTTATCCAAAAAACCATCCGCACCAGCGCGTAGCGCTTGCACTCGATTGGCTTCCGTTGAGTGATTCGTTAAGACCACAACTTTAATTTCAGGGTTACTGAGTTTGATGTTTTTGAGTAGTTGCAGGCCATTTCCGTCGCTTAATTGCACGTCAAGTATCATGGCTTCGGTATCGCTGGCGAGAATCGCCGCATAGGCTGCCTGAACTTCTCCGGAAACCCCTACCACGTGAATATCTGGCAGTTCCTCAACAAACCGTATCAAACGGTTTTGTATATACGGTGAGTCTTCAACGATAAACAAGTTCATGTGGGCGATTTTCAATAATGTGGTGCAATAGACTTCTTGCGTACCGACATTATCGTCAATGCATGCTTTGATTTAAATCAGGGTTTGCTGATTTAAAGTGTGGGAGTTTGAGATGGGGGTGTAGGAGTTTTCCTACACTGCGCGCATGGAAGCGGCGATCATTGCAATCGCAGCGCGTTTAAATCAGATTGTGCGCCACCGCGTATTGGACTAAATCGGACAGGGTGTTTCTGTCCATTTTCTGCATGATACGTGTTTTGTGGGTGCTGACAGTTTTGACGCTCAAATGCAAAAGCTCTGCGATTTCCGTAATCGATTTTCCTTTGACCAAATACCCAAATACCTCGAACTCTCGATCCGATAAGAGCGAGTGTGGATGCTCATTATCGGCCGGCATGGCCGACATGGCTAATTGTTCGGCGACCTCTATACTGATGTAAGGGCGGCCAGATGCCACTTTGCGCAGCGCGGTGACCAATTGGGTTCCTGCGCTCTCTTTAGTCAGGTAGCCACGGGCCCCGGCGCGTATAGTGCGCACCGCGTATTGTTCTTCTTCGTGCATGGTGAGCACAAGTATTGGCAGCTTCGGCATCTCGTCTTTGATTTGGCGGATCAAATCTACACCGCTGCGACCCGGCATGGAAAGATCCATTAGCAAGACATCAAAATTGCCCAACCTGGCCTTTTCTAAGGTGTCGTGTCCGTCTATCGCTTCTCCGACGACCTGTATGTCCTCTACACCCTCAAGTATGCGTTTTAAGCCTTCTCGCATGATAGTGTGGTCGTCGGCGATTAAAATTCGAATCATGTGGGTGTTTTCAGTTGCGGGGGAGGTTGGTCTATCGCGGTGTCGCTAGGATCAGAGCGCAATTGTAACGTACAAAGAACGCTATGCTGGCGTTCAATGAGTTTGCACTAAATTGCGGTATGCGAATTACCAGACGATGCGCATGCGAAATTGGCGACCCTTAATATTGCTACGACTAAGCTTATCTAGGGTGTCATCGGCCACTCGTCTATCAATTGCAACATAGGTCATAAATTCAAAGACATTGATTTTTCCTACCTGCTCTTTGCTTAAACCCACATCTCCGGTTAATGCACCTAATAAATCACCTGGGCGCAGCTTGTCTTTTTTACCTCCCATAATGCAAATGGTGGTCATTGGGGCTTGCAATGCTTCTTCAGAGTTGACGCTCAGTTGCTCCAGGTCTTGCCATTGCACAGGCGCATTCTGATATTCCTCTATCAGTTTCACCCATTTTTTTTCATTCGCTGCGGCCAAGCTGAGTGCTAAGCCTTTTTCTCCGGCACGGCCGGTACGACCTATGCGATGGATGTGGACCTCGGTGTCTTTAGAGACATCGACGTTGATTACCGCACCCAAGGTTTGTATATCGAGCCCACGTGCGGCGACATCCGTGGCAACTAGTACCGAACAGCTTTGGTTGGAAAATAAAACCAAAATCTCATCGCGTTCCCGCTGTTCCAGATCGCCATACAGGGCTAGCGCGTTAATGCCTTGTTGTTGCAGTTCTTCGGCTAGTTCGCGGCAATGAATTTTGGTATTGCAAAATGCGAGGGTAGAGACGGGTCTATAGTGTTTGAGTAATTGAGCAACTGCGGCATTTCGATTGTCAGGCGTTACGGCATAAAAAATTTGCTCGATCTGGCTCGTTGCGTGTTGACTTTCAACCTTGATTTCGGCTGGTTCGCGTAGAAATTGCTCACTGGCTTTTCTAATATTATCCGGGTAGGTGGCTGAAAATAATAGCGTCTGGCGACGTGGTGAGCAGGCGGCAACTATGCCCACGATATCCTCATAAAAACCCATATCGACCATACGATCGGCTTCATCGAGCACCAAGGTTTGGACGGTAGATAGTTTGATGCTGCCGCGACCTATGTGATCGAGCAGGCGACCAGGTGTGCCCACCACGATGTGCGCGCCATGCTCTAAAGATGCCATTTGTGGACGCATCGGAGTTCCTCCGCACAAAGTCAAGACTTTGATATTCTCAGCAAAACGAGCGAGTCTGCGTATCTCATTGGAAACCTGATCCGCCAGTTCGCGGGTTGGGCAGATTACCAGTGCCTGAATGGCAAAATAGCTGGGATTGAGTTTGGCCAATATGCCAATTCCAAACGCTGCGGTTTTTCCGCTGCCAGTTTTCGCCTGCGCGATCAGGTCACGTTGCTCCAATATGATGGGCAGACTCGCTGCCTGTATCGGCGTCATCTGGGTGTAGCCTAGACTGTCGAGATTGCGGATCAGCTCGGGAGCCAGCGCTAGAGTGGAAAAAGTTGAGGTCATGACGGACATTCTGTATAGAGGTAAAACATGAATACTTCAGCAGCGAAGTCTAGCAGCTACCGTAGGCCTGCACCAGCGCTTGTTGTTGAAGGTATTTGGCACGCAGCAGGTTTTTTGATTAGGAATAGAAATTTTCTAAAAGTAATCGAGGACTAAATTGTTTGTTAGGTCGACTGCCAGACCGGTAGTCCGGATTGATCTAGTTGGGGATCATTGCACCAGACAGGTAAACCTGTCTGGTCACTCTCGCCTAAAGGCTCAAGCAAATCGAGCTGACTATATATTGCAGTTTTCACTTTAGCATTGCGCACTAAACCAGGTTTTTTTTCTACTTGTGGTGGAGCTGGCAGGGCAGAAAGATCGAAACCCGGTAATTCTAAGGTGGTGTAATCCTTAACATCTCTCATGTTCGAATAAATTGGCTTTGTGAATGAAAATAGCTGATCGCTAGAAACGATAAAGCCGTTGATTTTTTGAAAAATCAACGGCTTTAAATGTTTGGTTGCGGGGACAGGATTTGAACCTATGACCTTCGGGTTATGAGCCCGACGAGCTGCCAGACTGCTCCACCCCGCGTCTGAGGAACCGAAGTATATAGAGAATTGTTGATTGCCACAAGTAATAGCTCAATATATTTTTCTAAAGATATGAACAAGAAAATTCTGGTGCTGAATTGATCTATGTTTTCCTTGAGCGGGCGCAGTAATCTATCACGCGAAGTGTTAGGGAACTTACTAGTTTGAGTGCATAATAATCATCTTTTATTTATCTCAAATCCTATTATTAATATCTCGAATGGCAACACCATGAATTTATATGCACTGAGTGATGAGATAAGTCGTCTTCATCCCGAGGCCAGTGCTTTGGTTGGGGCTCCTCAGGTCGAGGTGTTAGCCTCACTCGCATGGTATTTGCGTCAATTAGATAGTCAAGCTTCGCTAGCTTTAATAGAAGAAGCTGAGTACTTAATCACTAGTGGCAGTTTGCCGGAAGATCAATCTCGTGTCGTACGAAGTCGTCTGCTATTAACGCAAGCCGAAATTGCCGCCTTAACTAGAGACTTTGAGCTCGCTGAACAATTGCTGTTAGCTGCCAGGGCGGGTTTTGTATTGCAAGCTGATGTGACAGGTGAAGGCGATAGTTATTTGGTGGAGAGTGTGCTCGCGCTGGAGCAAGGTGATATGAAGCGCGCGCTCAGTGCGAGCCAATCTGCATTGAGCCGCTTTGAACAAGGCTGTGAGCTTTTACGTATATTGCTGGCGCAGGCATGGCATATTTATCTCTTAGCTTTTTCTGAGCCTGAACGGGCGCGTAAAGATTTGATGTTGTTAGTCAGTACAAATGAGCTGAAACATCCGGCCCTGGCTGCGCTGATTGCGGCTACGCAAGCTGAATTGCTATTTACTACCGAAGTGGCTAGATCTGCAGTGCTGTATTCGCAAGCGAGTGAGTTAGCGCAAAAAGCAGGCTTAATACGATTGGCGATTATGGCTGCCTGTAATGCGGGAGTGGCGCTGCAAAAGCTCGGCGATTTTGATGCTGCAGCCACTTCTTATGACTGGGCTGTCACGCGCGCGCGTAAAACTGAATGGCCTTTGATGATCGCCTTTAGTTTGATGCGCTTTGGTGAACTATTACGCCACTTAAATCGACTCGAGCAAAGTCAGCAAGTGTTGGAGGAATCGCTGCAAGGCTTGATTGCAAGTAATCATGGAATACATACTGCGATCGCCCAAGCTGAATTGGGAACCACCTTGTTATTGCGAGGGCTGCCGAAACAGGCCGCGGCTTATTTTGATACGGCGATAGCACTGTATCGGGCCGCTGGTTCCAGGGGGAATCTGGCTGAGCATTTGATTAGCCAGGCACGTGCTTTGTCAGCAGCGGGCGAACCGATGGCCGCACTGATGGCGATCGATGAAGCACGCCAGCTGATCATTGAGTTGTCTAGCGATACTTTACATATTGATTTACGCGTCGCACTCGCAGAAATTTATGCTCGTCATGAGTTGCCATATTCGTTTGAGATCGCCGCACCGAATTTGGTTTTACATTTTTTGGAGGAGGCACTCATTGTTGGCAATGGCTTGCAGGGATGGCAAGCGCCAGCAACATTATTGTTGTCGCTGGCAGAAGCTTGGTCCGCCGTGCAACAAGGGAAGAAGGCGTTTGAATACGCAAAAAAAGCGATTGCAGCTGACCGTCGCGAACGCAATAAGCAAGCCGAAAATTGGGCGACGTTAATGCAAGTGAGGCATGAGACCGAACGCGCCAAGGCCGATGCTATCCATCATCAGCAAATGGCGAGTGCATCACTGGAAACCTCGCAGACTTTAAAGCTGTTGGCTAAAGTTGGACAAGAGATTACTGCGGACTTGAACTTCAAAAATGTCTGTCAAAGTTTGCAGCGTCATTTAGGAAGCTTACTTGGGGCTGCGGATATATGCATCTGGTTAATAACTGCAAAAAGTGGTGAACTTGAGTTGTCGTATTGTGTGGAAGGTGGCGTCGCAATCTCGCCGACCTTATCGCCAAACGAAAACAAATTGCGCAATGCGGTTTTATGCATAGGTCAAAGGGACGAATTGGTCTGTGAGTCCGATGTATCCGCAACGAGTTCGCAAGCGAATTTGTTTGGCCCCTTGATCATTGCAGATAGAGCGTTGGGAGTGATTGCCATACAATCGACAAATGCAGGTGCATATGGCGAGCGGGAGCGACTTATCTTTAGAAGCTTGTGCGCATATGGCGCGATCGCACTTGATAATGCGTATGCGCATGACCAGCTACAAAAGACTCAGGATCAATTGGAGCTGGCCTTAAAAGAACTGGAAGAAACCAGCTTAACTGATCCGTTGACTGGACTTAAGAATCGAAGATTTCTGATTCAAAATATAGAAAATGATGTGGCGCTGTGTATTCGCCATTATCAACTTAATCCCAACGATAAAAATAGAATCCCCAAGGATGCCGATCTGCTTATGTTTTTGGTGGATTTGGATCATTTTAAACAGATTAACGATAAGTATGGACATGCTGCGGGCGATGCGGTGTTGGTGCAAATTCGCGAACGCCTGCAGCAGGTGTTTCGTGACACCGATTATCTGATACGCTGGGGCGGTGAGGAATTTTTAATCGTGGCGCGCGCAACATCGAGAGAGATTGCTGCAGACTTAGCCGAACGTGTGCGTTTGGTGGTGGCTGACAAAAATTTTCTGCTAGACGGTGATTTGCTGATTCGGCAGACTTGCTCGGTAGGATATGCGTGTTTTCCTTTCGTGACGGCGCATCCACGTGCGGTTAGTTGGCAAGAGGTGATAGATATTGCAGATATTGCCCTGTATGCAGTTAAGCATTCCGGAAGAAACGGATGGGTGGGATTGTCTGCGGAAGAACATGCATGGCCAGAATTATTACTCTGTACCTTGAAGAACGATCCGAAAGGCGCGATACTTAACAATGAACTAAAGCTGGCTACGAATAAAACACCCCAATTGGTAATAGATGCACTAACAAAAAAACAATCAATAAATTGACGAATAGTGCAATCTAATAATGCCAACAAAAGAGGCGAATAAAATGAAATATCAAGTTATCGATACCCAAATTGCACCGGACGGGCGCTTAGAGGTTTTATCTAAGGCTGAAATCGCGAAGTTGCTCGATACTAGTCATGGCGGTCTATATCAATTGTTCCGCAGTTGTTCTTTGGCGGTACTTAATTGTGGCAGCGGCTTAGATGATGGCAAAGAATTATTGGAGCGGTATAAGAGTTTTGATATCAGTATTGTTCAGCGCGAACGCGGCATTAAGCTAGACGTCAAGGCAGCACCAGCTAACGCCTTTGTTGACGGGGTCATGATTAAAGGGATACAAGAGCATTTATTTGCGGTGTTAAGGGATATCCTATTTTTGCATGGCGAGATTGAAGATAATCCTAAATTCGATCTAGATACGACCGAAGGTGTCAGTGACGCGGTTTTCCATATCCTACGCAATGCTAATTTGCTCCAGCCTCAGGTTAATCCTAATCTGGTCGTCTGTTGGGGCGGGCATTCCATTTCTGGCATCGAGTACGATTACACCAAGCAAGTCGGTTACCACCTGGGTTTGCGCGGCATGGATATTTGCACGGGATGCGGTCCTGGTGCGATGAAAGGACCGATGAAAGGGGCAACCATAGGGCATGCAAAACAAAGGCTTGCTCGCGGTCGTTACCTGGGAATTACTGAGCCTGGCATTATTGCAGCAGAGGCCCCGAATCCTATCGTCAATGATCTGGTTATCTTGCCGGACATAGAGAAGCGCCTGGAGGCCTTTGTTCGGATCGGCCACGCGATCGTGGTGTTTCCCGGGGGGCGGGAACTGCTGAGGAAATTTTATATTTGCTAGGCATATTGCTGCATCCTGATAATCAGGATTTGCCTTTTCCATTGATTTTTACAGGGCCAGAGAGTGCCAAAGATTATTTCCAGAAAATCGATCAATTTATTGGCGAAACTCTGGGACCTCTGGCGCAGCAACGCTATCAGATCATCGTCAATAACCCCGCTTTAGTCGCGCAAGAAATACTCGCAGGGATAAAAAAAGTCAGAGATTTCCGTAAGCTGAAGGGCGATGCCTATTACTTCAATTGGTTACTCAAGATAGACCCTGAGTTTCAAAAGCCGTTTGACCCTACTCATGAAAACATGCGCAATCTTGAATTGCACAAAAATCAAGAGGCGCATCTACTCGCTGCTAATTTGCGGCGCGCTTTTTCTGGCGTGGTAGCGGGAAATGTCAAGGATCAAGGTATACGCGCCATAGAAAAATTTGGGCACTTTGAAATTACTGGTGACATTGCCATCATGGAAGCCATGGATGCTTTATTAAGTTCATTTGTGGCGCATAATCGTATGAAATTGCCTGGAAAAACCTATACACCTTGTTATAGAGTTATAAAATAAGCGAATAATTAGCTTATTAATGATTTCAGACTGACAATTATTTAGTGTTTTTTCAAAAAAAGTAGGATAATAAAAAATTACTGCAGAGTAGCCTATGCTTTGCTTCCAAGATCGCCGCACCAACCCATGAGGATGATAGATATGAGTACCGTACAGCACGATGTCGATGAACGTACCAATTTAATCAGTTCCAATAAATTTGAGCTTTTACTCTTTCGTTTGGGGGAAAGTGGTTTGCATGGTCGTTCTGAATTGTTTGGTATTAATGTTTTCAAAGTGCGCGAAATTGTTGCGATGCCTATCATTACAACGGTAGCTGGGGCGCTTCCGCATAATTTAGGTGTGGTGAATTTACGTGGGCAGATTATTCCGGTGATTGATTTGCCATCAGTCGTTGGTTGCACGCCCAAAACAGGTTTGAATATTATGCTGGTGACCGAATTCGCTCGCTCTACGCAAGGTTTCGCGGTTGAGTCGGTGGAAGAAATTGTGCGGTTGGAGTGGAGTCAGGTTTTGTCTGCGGAGGCAAGCACAGCAGGTGGCATGGTCACTAGTATCGCTCGCTTAGACGGTGATGCCGAAGATACTCGATTGGCCCAGGTGCTAGACGTAGAGCAGATCTTACGTCAGATGACACCGAGAGATACAAAAGATGTAGATAGTGAGACGATAGGCGCCAAATTGATCATCAAACCAGGTTCGGTAATCTTGGCAGCGGATGATTCTGCGGTGGCGCGTGGTTTGATCGGTCAGGCTCTTGATGCGATCGGTGCGCATTACATAATGACAAAAACAGGTAAGGAAGCATGGGATAAATTGCAATCCATGCATGTTGCGGCACAAGCCGAGGGTAAGACGATACGCGACAAAGTTGCCATGGTCTTAACTGACTTAGAAATGCCGGAAATGGATGGTTTTACTTTGACCCGGAATATCAAGCAAGATGAGCGCTTTAAAGATTTACCTGTGGTTATACATTCGTCCTTGTCAGGTTCGACCAATGAAGAGCATGTCAAGAGCGTAGGCGCAGATGCCTATGTTGCAAAATTTGTCGCTGAAGAATTGGCGACAACAATTCGTAAAGTGGTTGGGAATTGAGATCTTAATAGAATGAAAAAAGGACGCGTTAGCGTCCTTTTTTTTAACGCTTACTAGGCGCTTACTTTGCTACTCGCTGCCAACCGGAGGAGCAGGCTTTAATCGAAGGATAAAACCCGTCTGGATTGTGGCAATAATACCAACTTGATGTATCTCCCGATTCAGGTCCTGACGTGCTTGTTACTGGTTGTGAAGGTCCTGAGCTTACGGTATAGCTACGCTCTGGGTAAACCGTGATGGGCGCCGAAGTATAGATGGTATTCACCACCACTTCACGAGTGTAGGGATAGTAAGGGCGTGCGTAGTAAGGATTGCTGTAATAAGGGCTGCCGTAATAGCTGTTGCCATAGTAAGGGCTGTAATACGAAGGATAGGGGCTCAGTGCAATTCCAACTCCTAAACCTACTCCAAAACTTAGCCTGGGGCCATAATATCCATTTCCATAGCCACGCCCATATCCATGCGCAGATGCCGGTGCGGCGCTGGCTAGGGCCAATAAAATTAGCGCACTACGACTTACTGTATTTATCCATTTCATGCTACACCTCGCGAGAAAAATTACTTGCGGCATTCTATCTTAGTGTCAATAATAAAACACTTAGCCACACAGGCTTCATTTTAGAACGGAAATGCGCTTATTGCTGATGCAATTACATGCCGTTACCAATCCCCAGAGCAAGCATGTGATGTACCATATCGGGCTTATTAAAAATACCAACTGATTGAGGATGAAAAATGACTGCCGCAGAAAAACAAATGACGTATGAAGAGTATCTGGATGAAGTGACTACTTTGTTAACGGAAATGTACGATTTAACCGATGATGCCGCTATCAAATACGTAATGCGCGCGCAAGCAGCCAACTTCTTTGTTTTGCATGATGAACATGTGGAAATGCGCAATCCTTCCCGCGCCATGCACGATGCAAAATTGGTTTTCGAACAAAGAAATAAATCTAGACCAGAAATTTATCGTAAATAAACTGTATTTTTCTTCCTTACCTCAGACTTTGCCGCACATGTCCGGGTGCGGCCTTACTTCGACGATGTAAGGTGCTCATTGGGTATGGCGGGCCTGACTAGTGGTATTTTGCTCTATTTTTCTTGGCAATCATGGATGCACACGCCAAGGCGATCAGAACTTCCATCACTGCCGTGACACGGCAAGGTAAAGTTGCTTCCAGTTAAGCTCAATTAAGCCCAATTAAGCTCAATTAAGCCCAGTATGGCAATCTTCTTGGAGGCTAGCGCTGTCAGCGCACTAGTTTTTCGCTGGCATCTGCTTTGCCAAACCATGGTCAGTTCAAAACGAAAAAAACTGCTTTGATATAAATCAACGCAGTTTTTTTATTGTCCCCGCTATGCATAGCGGGGAGATTAGGCTTGCTTATGCCAGGTTTGCGTTGGCAAAATCCCAGTTAACCAAAGACCAGAATGCTTCCAGATATTTTGGACGCGCATTGCGATAGTCGATGTAATAAGCGTGCTCCCACAGATCGCAAGTCAACAATGGTGTGTCTGTTGTTGTCAACGGTGTCGCTGCGTTGGAGGTGTTAACGATGTCCAAAGTGCCATCTGCTTTTTTCACCAACCAAGTCCAGCTAGAACCGAAATTACCTACACAAGACTTAGTGAATGCATCTTTGAATGCATCAAACGAGCCCCACTTGGCATTGATCGCATCAGCGATCGCGCCAGTTGCTGCGCCGCCGCCGTTAGGCTTGAGACCGTTCCAGTAGAAAGTGTGATTCCAGATTTGGGCCGAATTATTGAAAACGCCGGCAGAAGATTTTTTAACGATTTCTTCTAAAGTGGCGTTTTCGAATTCTGTACCCTTGATCAGGTTGTTCAGATTCGTCACATAGGTCTGGTGATGCTTACCGTAGTGATATTCCAGAGTTTCTTTGGAGATATGTGGCGCCAGAGCGTCCATTGCATAGGGCAGTGCCGGGAGGGTATGTTCCATAGTGCATCCTTGTTTTGATTGCGGTGGGCTGTCGTTTCATTAACTGAAACGGTAAAAACAGCATTGTAAGCGTTTGTGCAAATGCTTGCAGCAATCGCTTGATTTTATGGCAGCGCTTGGTTACGCCCGAACGACTTCGCTAGCTTTGATCGCCCATGATGGCCAACGTGCGCTGGACCGAACTGATGCCCAACTCTGCGTGGTCGATGGCGGTGCGCAGATGCAACAGACTATTTGGCTTGATCTCTGCGCTGGAACGTATCAGCTTGCCCTTGTGGTCGCTCAAGATCACGTAGCCACGTTCTAGGGTGCGTTGCGGATTGAGTAATTCTAATTGTGCTTGCAGGTGCGCGAGGGTGCTCTGCTGCTGCTGTACACGGCGTAGGCTGGCATCCGTGAGTCGGCGTTGTAGTGCTTGCAGGTGTAAGTTTGCGGTAGCGCTATCGGGGCGCTGTGCGCTTAGGCGTGCGCGCCATTGGCCAAGTACTGTTTGCGCTTGTTGCAAGGGCATATGGCTGGCGTAGCGTAAGCGTTGCGCGCAGTTTTGTAATTGCAGTCGTTTACTGGCGATCGCGGCCCCAGGGCTGAGCAAGCGACGAGCAGTCCAGTCCAGGGTTTGTGCTTGTGTCGCTAGGCTTCTTTGCATCGCGCGCTGTAAAGAAATTTGGTTTAGCCTGAGTTCTGCTAAAAAATCGCTGCGTGCGCCAGCGGCAAGCTCGGCTGCGGCAGTGGGAGTGGCTGCGCGCAGGTCAGCGGCAAAATCGGCGATGGTGAAATCGGTCTCGTGTCCCACTCCACTAATGACTGGCATGCTGCAATGGGCAATCGTACGTGCCACGATTTCAGCGTTAAATGACCAAAGATCCTCTATGCTGCCGCCGCCACGACAGACCAGCAATACATCACATTCTTCGCGAGCAGAAGCGGTGGCAATGGCCTGGGCAATTTTTTCAGCAGCGCCTTCGCCCTGTACTGGGCTTGGATACAGTATCACTTGCACGTGGGGTGCGCGCCTCTTAAGGGCTGCGAGGACGTCGCGTAAGGCCGCCGCTTGTAGACTGGTGACTATGCCTACGCAGCGTACAAATGTTGGAATGGCACGCTTATTCGCGGTATCGAACAGGCCTTCGCTAGCCAGCTTAGCTTTTAGTTGCAAAAACGCCTCATACAGATTGCCAACTCCGGCACGGCGTATTGCCTCTACATTAATTTGGTAGTCACCACGCGGCGCATACAGACTGACTAAAGCTCTTACTTCGACCTTGTCGCCTTCGCGCGGGATGAAGTCGGCGTATTGTGCGCGGCCACGAAACATCACCGCTTTGACCTGTGCCGCACTGTCTTTTAGGCTGAAGTACCAATGACCTGAGGCGGCGCGGGTGAAATTTGAGATCTCGCCAGAGATCCAGCTCAGCGGGAAATTGCGTTCTAGCAATTGCGCCACCGCCTGGTTGAGCGCCGAGACGGTGATGACTGCGTTATTGGCGAGCGGATTTGAGGTGGGTGATTCAGGATTCATAAGGGCGGCAGGGTAAAAGCTGTCCACAGTTGCGTGAAATGCTCGCTAGGATGTCATCAAGCCCAGCTGATGTCAAAAAAAACTTGGAAAAATATACTAAGCGCTTGATTTTTATAGATAAAGTAATTTTGCCTATCCTTTGAGCAGTATCATAAAAAGCTTATGTATCAAGGACTTGCCTATTCGTAAGCGCGCTTGTGCACAAACTTATCCACAGAAATACGGGAAATAGTCGGATTAAATTTCACGAAAAACTTGGATAAATGCCTGCCTCATTTAGTTGCAGTGGAAGAATCTTTAATAAAATCAAAGACTTAATTCCCTACGCAAGCTTTGTACACAATCTTGTCCACAAAATATGTGTGGAAATAAGATCTTGAAAATCAAACTATGTATATTCAAATAATTTTTCTGTGGATAAATACCTGTTTTTCGGGATTGTTTAATTTTAGAGCAGTTTATAAATAGTGATTTAAATCATGTGCTTATAATTGTTTTTTAGTTTTTATAGCGGATTTATCCACAGAAAATGTGAAGAACTTTTCCGCTAAAGTCGTAAATCCAGTTATATTATTTATTTAATATTTTTATTTGAAGAAAGTGCGCTACTGCATGATTCTTGAGCAGGCGACAAATAATGATTAAAATCAATTGCTTAGCTACTAATGTTCGCTTTGTACACAATCTTGTCCACAAAATATGTGTGGAAATGTACAGGCATAGAGTGCCAGGCCAAGTTTCTTTACGGATATAATTTTTCACGGAAAAAACCTGAGGCTGCTTAAATTCCTAGCAGTCATTAAATACTGTTTGAAATCATGCTCTTAGCCTCGTAAATTTCTTTTGCACACAATCTTATCCACAAAATATGTGCAGAAATATGAATAAATTATATTTTTCGATTTTCCTGGAATCGAGCGCGATGTCTTGGAACATGTACTTTGAGCCGTGCCTAAATCTAAGGCACTATGAAAATAAAGAATAAAATCAATGGCTTAGTGTTTGTGCCCATGCTTTTGCACAATCTTGTCCACAAAAAATGTGCAGAATCTGGTGTGCGACTGATGTCAAAGACTTTTTACCGGGAAAACTTTGCGTTTTAGGTAATTAAAGGCAGTAATTGTAGGCTTGCCTGTTTTCTAAGCGATGATAAAATCAGCTGTTAAATCATGGCTTTATCTTTATTCCCAAGATTGCTGCACACACTTATCCACAATAAATGTGAAAAACTTTGCCTCAGTCATGCATGCGTGACTTAAAAGCGACATTTGCTCACTATATTGGCGCAAATCGGGGTGTTGCTACATTCTTGAGCAGAGAGTAAATACTTATTGAAATCATCAACTTAGCAATGTGCTCTTGGCTTGTTCACAATTTTGTCCACATAAACTGTGTAAAACCAGGGCTGAGATTCATCCGCTAGTTGCTGGTACGTTTGCGAATTTTTCCTTTTGTGAGCGTGATTATTTTTGTTGCAGACCATTAATTTATATGTAAATCAATCACTTAGCGTGCGTTGCTCTAGATATCCACAGGCTTTCACACAAAATATGTGTAAAACTAAGAGTTCTACTTGCACCTAGTTTGACCTGCCTATTAGCAAGCGTGGAGAAATATTCTGAAATTTCCTCTGCATCTACTTGCTCATAGAGACACACTAAGCTACATTGCGGGGTTGGATTCATACCCTGAGGAGTTTCATTTGTTTGCCATTATTCAAGCTGCTGGTTGGCCTATTTATCTTTTACTCATTTCCTCGATTATCGCTCTGGCGCTGATTCTGGAGCGCGCGCTGTCCTTGCGACGTCAACGCATCTTGCCTAAGACCTTGCTCGATGAGGTGATCCGTGTCTACCACTCTGGCAAGATCAAGCAAGAAGTGATCGATCAATTGGCAAGCAATTCGCCTTTGGGCAAAGTCCTTGCAGCGGGTTTGCGCAATGTGAATGCGCCTAGAGAAGTCATGAAGGAGTCGATTGAAGAAGCTGGTCGCGGCGTGGCCCATGATCTGGAGCGCTTTTTGACGACTTTGGGAACGATTGCGTCGCTGGCGCCTTTGATGGGCTTGTTCGGTACCGTTGTTGGTATGATAGAGATTTTTGGATCCCAAACTTCGGCCGGTGCCAATCCTGCGCAACTGGCGCATGGAATTTCGGTGGCATTGTATAACACCGGTTTTGGTCTGCTAATCGCCATGCCTGCTTTGATTTTTTACCGTCATTTCCGCGCTCTGGTCGATAGCTTAGTAGTCGATATGGAGCAGCAAGCGGTGAAGTTTGTCGATACTGTTCATAGCGCGAGAAAATAAGATGAATTTTCGCAAAGGCAAGGGCAGGGAAGACCCCGAGATTAACCTGATTCCTTTTATCGACGTCTTGCTGGTGATTTTGATTTTCCTGATGGTGACAACGACCTATAGTCGTTTTACTGAATTGCAAATCACGCTGCCGACCGCGGATGCTGAAAAGGCGCAGGATAAACCAAACCAGATCGAGATCGGCATCGATGCGCAAGGGCGCTATAAAATCAATAGCCAAGCCGTATCGTTCTTAGATACTGCCACGCTGGCACAAGATCTGAAGCAAGCTGCCAGCGCTATGGATACGGCCAAGGATGGTGCGCAACATGATCCTATCGTCATCATCAATGCCGATAGAGCAGCCACGCATCAGTCGGTGATCGATGTCTTGGAAGCGGCGCGACTAGCTGGTTTAGCCAAAGTCACCTTTGCTGCGCAGGCCTCGGCCAAATCTAAGTAATTGACCCTTATAGGGGAGTATCGGTGTTTACTCCCCTATTGCGCATATTCTATGTGGGCATTTTAAAATTTTATCTGGTACTGGGTGGGAGTATGTTAACCGGCCCTAGTGCTTTTATGCGGAGTTTATCCCCTTGCGTGCGCTACTCGAAGCAGCTTTATTACGTGCTTGGTTGCGGCGCGGCGTGCTGGCCTGCTTGTTCTGGCCAGTCTCCAAGCTGTTTCAACTAATCATACAGTTTAGACTGGGCTTGATCATGCTCGGCTATACCTCGCAAACGCGCTTAGCGGTGCCGGTGATCATGGTTGGGAATATCTTTATCGGTGGTACCGGCAAGACGCCATTGGTGATCTGGCTGGCGCAGCAATTAAAATTGGCTGGCAAACATCCGGGTGTGATTTCGCGCGGTTATGGTGCCAGTGCCGAAACGATCTCGGAAGTGCGGGCTGATTCCTTGGCCAGCGAGGTCGGCGATGAGCCCTTATTGATAGCGCTGCGTGCGGCTTGCCCAGTGATGGTGGGGCGCGACCGAGTGGCTGCCGGACGCGCTTTATTAGCCGCCTATCCAGAGACCGATGTGATTATTTCGGATGACGGTTTGCAGCATTATGCCTTGGTGCGCGATGTCGAAATCCTGATGTTTGATCAACGCGGTCTTGGCAATGGCTTTTTATTACCAGCTGGACCCTTGCGCGAGCCAGGCACGCGGCGGCGCGACTTTACTGTTCTCAATGCTCCGCTGGGGCTGAGCGTGGCGGGAATTGGCGAGCAGGTGCAACGTATGCAACTGATTCCTGATACTTTATTTTGTCTTGCGCTACCCGAGCAAAAAAGCAGTTTGCAGCAGATGCGCGGCCGCCGGATTACTGCGGCAGCCGGGATAGGTCATCCTGAGCGTTATTTTGCAATGTTGCGCGCTGCGGGTTTGCAGTTCGATCAGCTGGCGCTGCAGGATCACCATGCGTTTACCAATGAAACTTTTCGTGCGATTGAGGCAGATATCATCCTGATCACTGAAAAGGATGCAGTAAAATGTCGTCAGATAGCCGAATTGCGCGACGATGCGCGCATCTGGGTGGTGCCTGTGAGCGCACAACTGGATGCAAAATTTGCGGCGCAAATACTCACTATGATTGCGGAGAAATAAGATGGACGCACGTTTGCTCGATGTTTTGGTTTGCCCTTTGTGTAAAGGCCCCTTGGTCTACGACAAGGCCGCGCAAGAATTAGTCTGCAATGCAGATGCGCTGGCTTTTCCTATCCGAGATGGGATTCCTATCATGTGGAGCGATCAGGCGCGTAGCTTGGCCGCGACTGAACGGGCCAAGTAAGACATGGGTTTTACTGTCATTATTCCAGCCCGCATGGCCTCTAGCCGCCTGCCGAATAAGCCGCTGGCCGATCTGGGCGGCAAGCCTATGGTAGTGCGCACTGCTGAGCGCGCCTTATTATCCGGTGCCAGCCAGATTATGGTGGCGACTGACCATCTTGATATTCTCGCGGCCTGTAAAGCGCACGGCATTGCCGCCTGCATGACGCGTGCCGATCACCCTTCCGGCACCGATAGAATTGCCGAAGTTGCCGCCAACATGGGCTTGGCGGCCGATGCTGTGGTGGTCAATGTGCAGGGCGATGAACCTCTGATAGACCCGGATCTGATCCGTGCTACCGCTAATTTGGTGAGTCAGAGTGTGCCTATGGCAACCGCCGCGCATGCTTTAGACGGCGTGCAAGATGTGTTTAATCCGAATGTGGTGAAAGTGGTGCTGGATAAGCAGGGGCGTGCCATGTATTTTTCGCGTGCGACTATCCCCTGGGATAGGGATGCTTTTGCCTTGAATCGCGATGCCTTGCCCGCTGGTTATGCGCCTTTACGCCATATAGGTTTGTATGCCTACCGCAACGATTTCTTGCAAGCCTATCCCTTGCTGGAAATATCGCCACTGGAACAGATAGAGGCGCTAGAGCAATTGCGGGTGTTGTGGAATGGACATGCGATCGCTGTACACGTGAGTGCAGCGAGCCCTGCACCTGGTGTGGATACGCCGGAAGATTTAGAGCGGGTCAGGCAGTTTTATTGAGTGTTAGGGATGGAAATTGCAGCGAAATTACAGCGAAATTCCGGCGAGATTGTGGGATAACGTTGCATATCGATGCAATATGGTGGCAAAGCATCAATTAACTAAAAATCTGTGGTAAGTTTCGTGAAAAGAATCTGTGATATTACTAGTGCAAAATAAAATAAATACAGCAACTTAAACTAGTAATATCAAATCAAGTAAATCGTAGATGACGCATATACTCAGCTGATGGTTTAGCTGAATGCGGCAAATACAAGCAAAAACAAGCAAAAACTTAAATAATTCAAACTCGTCTTAGGAAATAAAATGCGTCTTATTTTGTTGGGAGCACCAGGAGCAGGTAAGGGTACACAAGCCACTTATATCAAGGAAAAATACAATATTCCTCAAATTTCTACCGGAGACATGTTACGCGCTGCAGTCAAGGCCGGTACAGCTCTCGGTATCGAAGCCAAAAAAGTCATGGATGCCGGTGGCTTGGTCTCTGATGACATCATCATAGGCTTGGTCAAAGACAGATTGACTCAGGCGGATTGCGCTAACGGTTATTTGTTCGATGGTTTTCCACGCACCACGCCACAAGCCGATGCGATGAAAGATGCTGGAGTGAGTATCGATTACGTATTGGAAATTGATGTACCAGACAGCGCAATTGTCGAACGCATGAGCGGTCGTCGTGTTCATTCCGGTTCGGGGCGTACCTATCATGTCAAATTCAATCCGCCAAAAGTTGAAGGCCGCGATGATGAGACTGGTGAAGAGTTAATCCAACGTGATGACGATAAAGTAGAAACCGTCACCAAGCGCTTGGCTGTCTACCATGAGCAAACTGAAGTCTTGGTTGGCTACTATGGTGATTGGGCAAAATCTGGCAAACCAGGCGCGCCTAAATATCGCAAAATCGCCGGCGTAGGCCCGGTTGAGGCAATTCGCGACAGTGCGTTCGCGGCACTGTCTGAATAAAAGTAAAGCGGACCTGAGTGTCCGCTTTTTTTTGCACCAAGAATTGTCAGAACTTCTTTTAGTTGTTATATGAAAAAATGATACGCCAGCCCAGGCTCAGTTTGCATGCATGCAGACTGCTAGCTAGCAAGGTGGCATAAAAGTGTTGCAGTGTGCAGTTTTTATTGCGTTAGAGCAGTTTGCTTGAGGCAGTGAAGTATCGTCGTTGTTTTGCTTTGTCGCTGTGTTTCATAAGGCTTGGTCTTGCATTACCCATGCAAGGCCAAGACCAAGCCCATAACAATTGGAGGAGTCAACATGGTAGCTAGTCTTTGGTTCGTCGTCGCATGCGGTGTAATCGCGGTGCTTTACGGTTTAATCTCACGTAGCTGGATCTTGAAGCAAGATGCCGGCAACGCGCGTATGCAAGAAATTGCCAAAGCGATACAAGAGGGTGCGGCCGCCTATCTTGCCAGGCAGTACCGAACTATTGCCATTGTTGGCACCGTTTTGTTTATTTTGATCTGGGCCTTGCCTGGCTTGGGTGCTTTACCGGCGATGGGATTTTTAATTGGTGCCGTATTGTCAGGTGCTTGTGGTTTCATAGGCATGAATGTCTCGGTACGGGCCAACGTCAGAACCGCGCAAGCCGCCACTCAAGGCATGAATCAGGCGCTCGACGTCGCGTTCAAGGGCGGGGCGATTACCGGCATGCTGGTAGTTGGCCTCGGGTTATTGGGTGTCACGGGCTTCTATTGGGTGCTGATGGCATCTGCGCCGCACGGTCTCGGACATACGGTCACTGAACACGATGTCATCAAACCGCTGATAGGCTTGGCGTTTGGCGCATCCCTGATTTCTATCTTCGCTCGTTTGGGGGGGGTATCTTTACCAAAGGTGCTGACGTCGGTGCCGATCTGGTCGGTAAAGTGGAAGCAGGTATTCCGGAGGACGATCCGCGTAACCCTGCCGTGATTGCCGATAACGTCGGTGACAATGTCGGTGATTGCGCCGGTATGGCGGCCGATTTATTTGAGACCTATGTCGTGACATTGATCGCGACTATGTTGTTAGGCGCTTTGATGATCACCAAGGCGACCACGGCGGCGATTATGTATCCGCTGTTGTTGGGTGCGGTCTCGATTCCTGCCTCTATCGTCGGCTGCTCTATGGTGAAACATACTCCCGGTAAAAAAATCATGTCGGCGCTCTATACGGGGCTCTGGTGGGCGGCTGGCCTTTCTTTGATCGGTTTTGCGGTGGTGACTTGGATGCTGTTGCCTGAAAATATGCGCGTGCCTATGATGGGGTCTGCCATCGTTGGCATTGTATTGACTGGGCTAATGGTCTACATAACTGAATACTACACCGGTACCGACTTCAAACCGGTACGCCATATCGCCGAGGCATCGACCACTGGCCATGGCACAAATATTATTGCCGGCTTGGGCGTCTCCATGAAATCAACCGCGTATCCTGTATTGGCGGTGTGCGCTGCGATTTTAGTCTCGTATAAACTGGGGCAAATGTGCGATGCCGGTTTGTATGGCATCGCAATTGCCGCCACCTCGATGT
Organism: Undibacterium parvum; assembly: GCF_003955735.1. Lineage (NCBI taxonomy): Bacteria > Pseudomonadati > Pseudomonadota > Betaproteobacteria > Burkholderiales > Oxalobacteraceae > Neoundibacterium > Neoundibacterium parvum. Next base: position 3,774,355 of record NZ_CP034464.1, read on the forward strand.
TGTCTATGGCCGGCATTATTGTTGCACTAGACGCTTACGGACCGATTACCGATAACGCAGGCGGTATTGCTGAAATGTCGGGTATGCCAGAATCTGTACGTGCTATTACCGATCCACTCGATGCAGTCGGCAACACCACCAAAGCAGTGACCAAAGGTTATGCGATAGGTTCGGCCGGTCTGGCCGCCTTGGTTTTGTTCGCAGATTACACGCATGCTTTGTCCTCAGTTGGGCTGCAGGTCTCGTTCGATTTATCGGATCCTAGAGTGATCGTCGGCTTATTTATCGGTGGTCTGATTCCCTACCTGTTTGGTGCGATGGCGATGGAAGCGGTAGGACGTGCGGCTGGTGCCGTGGTAGTGGAGGTGCGCCGGCAATTTCGTGAAATCAAGGGCATCATGGATGGTAGCGGTAAGCCGGAATACGATAAAGCGGTGGATATGCTAACCGCTTCGGCGATTAAAGAGATGATTTTGCCTTCTCTATTGCCTGTGGTGGTGCCGATTGTGGTTGGCTTAGTACTTGGGCCGGCGGCTTTAGGAGGGATGTTAATGGGGACTATCGTCACTGGCTTGTTCGTCGCCATCTCGATGACAACTGGCGGTGGTGCCTGGGATAATGCGAAAAAATATATTGAGGATGGTCATTTTGGTGGCAAGGGATCTGAGGCTCACAAGGCAGCGGTGACTGGTGACACCGTCGGTGATCCATACAAGGATACGGCAGGTCCGGCAGTCAATCCTCTGATCAAAATTATTAATATCGTGGCATTGTTATTGGTGCCCTTGTTTCCACTGTTGCCTTGGGCCGATGCACCAGCAGTTGCGCCACACGCTGCCGTACAGCAAGTAGAATCAAGTTCTGCGGCGGTATTTGTTCCCGCTGCGGCCTCATCAGCCGCAACAGCCACATCGAAGTAGGCGATTTAATCGATCAAAAAAGGCAGCTGCGTGCTGCCTTTTTTGATGTTTGTCGCTAGAAATTGGTTACAATACGCGTTGAGTGACGTTTACGTAAACGTAAAGATAAACGTAAGTTTAAACTTAAGCGTAAGTGTCAATGTTGGGATACTCGTAAATTTGTTGGAGTGCCTTTACAGTAAGGATCAGTTCGAGCTTACATCTTGAGATGCATGCTCGTCACTGGCGATCAATCTAATCTTGAAAGAGATGGCAAAATGCAAATTCAAAATAATGTTTTCATCATTACTGGTGGCGCTTCGGGCCTGGGCGCAGCAACCGCGCGCATGATCGTTGCCAATGGCGGTAAAGTGGTATTGGCCGATGTGCAAGTTGAACAAGGTGAGAAGTTGGCAGCCGAACTAGGCGCACAATTTATCAAATGCGATGTCACTTCAGAAACTGATGGCAAAGCGGCAGTCGACGCCGCGATCTCTATGGGAACTCTGCGTGGCTTGATTAATTGCGCTGGAGTTGCACCTGCGATTAAAACAGTCGGCAAAGATGGAGCACATCCTTTAGAAATTTTCCAGCGTACCGTGAATATCAACCTGGTTGGCACCTTCAATATGGCGCGACTGGCCGCTGAAGCTATGGGTAAAACCGAGGCGAGCAGCGATAACGAACGCGGCATCATTATTAACACCGCTTCGGTAGCTGCGTATGACGGACAAATGGGACAGGCTGCTTATGCCTCATCCAAGGCAGCGGTGGTTGGTTTGACCTTGCCTATGGCACGCGACCTCTCTCGCAACGGTATTCGCGTGATGACCATTGCTCCGGGTATCTTTGAAACCCCTATGTTGTTGGGTATGCCACAGGAAGTACAAGATGCTTTAGGTAAGATGGTGCCGTTCCCATCGCGCCTAGGTAAGCCGGATGAGTATGCGCATCTCGCCAAAGCCATAATAGAAAACGTTATGCTCAATGGTGAGACCATACGTCTTGATGGTGCTATACGCATGCAGGCAAAATAAATTATGTTGTAATTTGTCATGTAAGCGGGAAAATCACATCTTGTAACATGACATTTTTATAGCGTGCTTATACACTAGGGCAGACAGCATGTTTGCCCTTTTTTATTTGTAGGCTAGATGAGAAATAATACTAAAACTGGATTGATACTGACTGGTGGTGGCGCCAGAGCCGCCTACCAAGTGGGGGTATTGAAAGCGATCTCCGCGATTTTGCTGGAAGAAGGATGGAACGAACAAGATAATCCTTTCGGTATTATTTGCGGCACCTCGGCAGGGGCAATCAATGCCACCGCGCTGGCTTGTCGTTGTGATCATTTTAAAGAAGCGGTCTCTAGCATAGTTCACGTCTGGGAAAATTTTGAGGCAGCCCAGGTGTATCGTGCCGACTCAATAGGAGTCATTCGTTCCGGTGCCAGATGGTTGTCGCTAATGTCTTTTGGTTGGTTGCTCAATAAATGGAGAAAAACCCCACCGACTTCACTCTTGAATAATGCACCGCTGTCCGAGTTGTTGACCCGCTTGTTAGATTTGGATAGGTTAGATCAAACGCTGGCCAAAGGCGCGCTGCATGCTCTCGCCGTGACGGCTTCTTCGTATACCGCTGGTCATCATTTAACCTTCTACCAGACCCTCGCTGACATAGCCCCCTGGGTTAGATCGCAAAGACTGTCGCAAAGAGATTTTATTGGCGTGCAACATCTAATGGCGTCTTCGGCAATACCGTTTATTTTCCCCTCGGTGCCGCTCAACTGGGGCGGGCGTTTAGAATATTGTGGCGATGGCTCTATGCGCCAGTTAGCGCCTATTTCACCTGCCATCCATTTGGGTGCTGAGAATGTTTTAATTATCGGAGCCGGGCGCTTAAGCGAACCGCCAAGGCAGCAAACAGAAAGCGCACAGTATCCAAGTTTCGCGCAAATTGCCGGCCACGCTATGGCCAGTATTTTTCTCGATAGTCTTGCTGTCGATATTGAAAGACTTACTCGTATAAATAAAACTTTATCCATGTTACCGCCCGAGTACCTAGAGAAAACCCCTTTAAAACCAGTTAAATTACTAGTGATCGCGCCTTCCGAGCGGTTGGATGAGATCGCCAGTCGTCACATTAATAGTTTGCCATTGCCGGTAAGGGCAATGCTGGGTGGGATAGGCGCCACTGAGGTACGCGGCGCTGGATTGGCGTCGTATTTGCTTTTTGAAGCTAGTTACACCCGCGAATTAATAGCCTTGGGTGAAAAAGATACCTGGGCTAATCGACAGGACGTCTGCGATTTTTTTCGAGAATAGATAAAAGTGGCCTTAAAAAAATGCTTTTCTCGGCCGGAACTTGATTCCTCGCTGTCAAAACGTTACCCTATGCGGCTTTTCGTAACTTTTGCAATTGAATTTAACTATGACTAAACCTATGGTTTTAAGAAAATGGACTGCATTTTTATTGTTGTTACTGTTTTCGGCAGCGGTTTTTTCTAAACAGTTACTTAGTTTTGATGCTATCTCTGTTCATGATTTGCCACCGGAGGCACGAACAACGCTAATGCTGATAAAAAGCGATGGCCCGTTTCCTTATTCACAAGACGGAAAAGTTTTCGGAAATTATGAGTCAAATCTGCCCAAGCAGAAGCGTGGTTATTATCATGAATATACCGTCAAAACACCGCGGGCGAAAAATCGAGGTGCACGGCGCATTATTGCTGGCGGGAACGCAAAATTCGATAGTGAATATTATTACACGGATGATCACTATGAGAGTTTTCGAAAAATATATGAGTAAGTGGCATTTTTTCAATTTTATGTGGATAGAGCTTTCATGGTTATAAATTCGCCAAATGAGGGTGAGGTAAGTTTACTGGAGGCGCTTACTCCGAATCTCGTACAGTCGATACGCGCATTCCGGATACCCGAGTTGCAAGCTGAGGCGAGTAAATTAGGACAACATTTTTTGTATGCCTATTGCCTAGATGCTGAGACCAAGCAGCAGGTTTTAGGGCGGATCGCAACATCGTTTGGATTTCCAAAATATGTAGGGAAAAATTTCGACGCCCTGTCGGACTGCCTGACTGATCTCATTTACAAAGCAGGTGCACAGGCGGGATTTGTCGTCGTCTTGGAGCAGTTGCCGAATACGCCGAAGTTTGACAAGGAAGCACGTGAGACCTTGCTCGATGTTTTTCGGGATGCGGCGGAATTTTGGGCAGATAAAAAAATTGCTTTTAGAGTATTTTATTCTTTTCAGTAGACTTCAAATCCTTAGATGATTAGTTGCTAATAACTTAAATGCAGGCATTTTTATTTGGGACTTGGGTCGCTACACAGGTACAATGCGGCAATGAAAAGGATAGTCATATTAATTTCTGGTCGAGGCAGCAATATGCAAGCTATCGTCCAGACTGCAAAAAAAGAACATTGGTCGGCAGAAATCGTCGCCGTGATTAGCAATCGTAGTGATGCCGCTGGATTGGAATATGCCGCCAGTATGGGCATCCCTACTTCAGTAGTGATTAGTAAAAACTTCCCCACCCGCGAAGCATTTGATGCAGTGCTTCAAACCGAAATAGACCGTTACTCCCCCGATCTTGTCGTATTAGCTGGTTTTATGCGCATCTTGAGTGCAGGTTTCGTAGAGCATTACACGAATCGCATGATGAATATTCACCCCTCATTACTACCTAGTTTTGTTGGCGTAAAGACGCATAAGCAGGCACTTGATGCGGGTGTCAAAGTTCATGGCGTAACTGTACATTTCGTCACGCCTGAGTTAGACCATGGTCCAATAATTGATCAGCTGGCGGTCAGAATATTAAGCACTGACGATGAAGAGAGTTTGTCGCAACGATTATTGATACAGGAGCATATAGTTTACCCGAGAGCCGTTCGTTGGTTCGTTGAGGGGAAATTAAAAGTGAATGGCAATCGCGTCGATGTAGATGCTGATTTAACAAACTAAAGAACGAACTAAAGTACTAACTAAGAAAGAAATAGAATGAGATTACCTCCAGCAATTGTCGGTCATACCGAAGAAGTTTTGCGCGAAATTTTGCGATTCACCGGTCCTGCTGATGGAACCTTATCGCGCTATTTCCGCGAACACCCACGCCTCGGTGGACGGGAGCGCGGCGTGATCGCCGAAGCAATCTACGGCTTATTGCGTAATAAAAGCGTATTCACCAGTTTTTCCGAGTCTGGTTACGGCTCTCCCATGCGCCGCCTTACTTTGTTGGGCTTGGCTGATGCCGCTGGTGTAGATGCTTTGGGCGGTTTAAGTGACGATGAGATCGCTTGGTTAGAGCGCGTAATGCTAATCGATCGCAGCCATCTACCGGTTGCAATGAAATCGAATATGCCGGACTGGCTGTGGCAAAAACTGGTAGGAAAATATGGTGAGCTCGAAGCCTTGCAATTGGCAGAGTCTCTCAATACGCCAGCAGCTCTCGATTTAAGGGTAAATACTCTAAAAGGTAATCGTGATGAGGTAGTTAGTGTTTTGGCGCAGGCGCCGATTGTGGCGGAACCTACGCCGTATTCATCAACGGGTTTACGTGTCATCAAAAAACCGTCAATACAAAATCTTCCCTTGTTCAAGGATGGCACGATAGAGGTTCAAGATGAGGGTAGTCAACTTCTTGCGCAATTGTTAGGCGCTAAGCGTGGTGAAATGGTTGCCGATTTTTGTGCTGGCGCTGGTGGGAAAACATTGGCGCTTGGAGCGTTTATGCGCAATACAGGACGCTTATATGCGTTCGATATTTCTGAGAAGCGTTTAGCCAGATTAAAGCCACGCCTGGCGCGCAGTGGCCTATCAAATGTACATCCTGTACTCATTGCGCATGAGCGCGATGCTAAGGTGAAGCGATTGGCTGGTAAGCTTGATCGAGTATTGGTAGATGCTCCTTGTAGTGGTTTAGGTACGCTTAGACGCAATCCCGATGTCAAGTGGCGCCAAACTCAAGCTGGTGTCGTTGAGCTCAACGTGAAGCAGGCCGCAATACTTGATAGTGCGGCACGTCTGGTAAAGGCGGGCGGTCGCTTGGTCTATGCTACTTGCAGCGTTTTAGATGAAGAGAACGATGATATTGTGCAGGCGTTTTTGTTAGCACATCCAGACTTTAAGTTAGTTCCTGCTTCACAAGTACTGTCCGAGCAAAAGATCACTCTTGAAATGGGTGATTACCTAAAACTCCTCCCACACCGTCATCAAACAGATGGTTTTTTCGCTGCAATCATGCAAAGAGATAGCTTGGTAGCAGCTGTCGCAGCCGCCCCACTTGATGAATAAGCTAATTTAAATATTTTTTTTATGAGTACACCTTTGCTAGCAAAGCTACTTTCTGATTTGGTGGATGATCTACAAAGCCCAACTATCCTATGGCAAGTTGGGACCGTTATCATTTGTTGCGTATTAGCTTTGCTTGTTTCTCGGCAAGTGAGGCAGTTATTTTCTTCGGTCAGCTCATCCTCTGACGTCATAAAACTAGGGGTGGAGAGCTTCTCTCCTGTCCTGTTCCCTGGTTTTTGTTTGATATTTATCTTAATCGCAAAGGCGATACTTGGGAAATGGCAGCATACCAATTTGTTGAGCTTGCTTTTCCCAATTATTGGCTCCTTTGCATTAGTTCGCTTCGTCCTATATGTGGTCAGACGTACATTCGCAAAAGATGGCACGATAGGACGGGTTCTCGCGCTATTTGAAAAAGTATTCATTGGCTTAGTTGTCCTAGGCGTTACCCTCTATTTTACTGGTTTATGGCAGGAGCTCTCTTCTGCACTTGATGATATCGTGCTCCCCATAGGCCGTAATAAAATTTCTATTTTGGAGATTTTGCAGGCAATTGCCTCAGTGATCGTTACCTTGGTCGTCGCGATGTGGGCGAGTGCAGCCTTAGAAGCTCGTTTGATGTTGCTGCCACGTATGCACATCTCTCTCAAAGTGGTTTTTTCCAGACTTGGGCGTGGTGTTCTGATACTCGTGGCGATATTGGCCAGTCTTACTATGGTCGGAATTGATTTGACCGTATTGTCTGTTTTTGGTGGCGCTTTAGGGGTTGGTCTAGGGCTAGGTTTGCAGAAGATAACCAGTAGTTATATCTCTGGATTTATAATTTTGCTTGACCGTAGCGTTTCTATAGGCGACCTAGTTTCGGTTGATAAATTCAACGGAGAAATTACTGATATTAAGACGCGCTACACCGTACTCAAAGGAATGGATGGCGGTGAGTCTATTATCCCAAATGAAATGTTGGTGTCGAATCCGGTGCAGAATTTTTCACTGACAGATCGTTCTGTCGTGATGACAACTGATCTTACTGTTGCGTATAAAACTGATTTAGAAGCTCTCCTTCCTTTGTTGGCCGAAGCTGCCGCCAGTGTCAGTAGGGTTCTGACTGAAAATGGACCATCTGCATATCTCGTCAAATTTGGTGCCGATGGTTTGGAATTAAGAGTGGGTTTTTGGATAGCAGACCCAGAAAATGGTCGTACCAACGTACTTTCGGACGTTAATCGTGCAATTTGGAAAATGTTGCAAAGTCATAAAATCGAATTGCCGTATCCACAACGAGTCCTTACTATGAGTGATGCTGTAGGTAAAATTTAAAGGTCGTTTGAAAAAAAGCGTACAATGCTAGGGGAAATATTCTAATTTTCAGCATGCTATTTGCAGAGGATGAGATTGTAAGCCAGTGATTAACTATGGAGCATATGTTATTTTGAGTACTATTATTGATACTGTAATTGATTTTTTATCTAATGGCGTCACAAGAGCGACTGGTTGGCAGGTGTTCGCTTTTACTATGCTGGTCACCCATATTACTATTGCGAGTGTAACAATTTTTTTGCATCGCTGCCAAGCCCATCGTGCCCTGGAGTTGCATGCAATTCCAAGTCATTTTTTTAGATTTTGGCTATGGCTGACTACCGGGCAAGTTACCAAGGAGTGGGCTGCCATACATCGCAAACATCATGCAAAATGCGAGACTGAGGAGGATCCTCATAGCCCTGTAACGCGCGGTATTAAAAAAGTATTGTTGGAAGGCGCTGAGTTATATCGTGCCGAGTCGAAAAATCTTGAAACCATGCAAAAATATGGTCATGGTACTCCCGATGACTGGATCGAGCGAAAACTCTACACGGGGCGTAGCTGGATGGGAATCGTTCTTATGCTTTTCATCGATATTCTTTTATTTGGAGTGCTTGGAGTAAGCGTTTGGGCAGTTCAGATGTTGTGGATTCCAGTAACCGCTGCCGGGATTATTAATGGTATCGGGCACTATTGGGGCTATCGCAATTATGATTGTGTTGACGCATCAACAAATATTGTTCCATTTGGGATATTGATTGGTGGCGAGGAGCTACATAATAATCATCATACATTTGGAACCTCCGCTAAGTTATCTTCGAAGTGGTATGAATTTGATATCGGTTGGATGTATATTCGTTGCATGGAAATAATTGGTTTAGCAAAAGTTAGAAAATTGGCCCCTGAACCAAAATTTGCGGAAATCAAAGCGGTTATAGATATGGAAACTTTGCAGGCGGTTATCACAAATCGCTATGATGTAATGGCCAAATATACAAAGTCGTTGCGCAGAGCATGGCGCGATGAATTGGATCAGTTAAGAGAAAAAGCGCTTTTTGAAGCCGGTTTTTTAAAGTCAGCAAAAAAGTTATTGCAGCGTGAACCGAGCAAGTTAGAGGCTCCACAAAAACAGCAATTGTCTGAATTGCTTGCCCATAGCAATGCGCTAAAAACTATGCATGAGATGCGCGTTGAGTTGGGCTTTATTTGGGAGCGCTCCACGGTTAGTCGCGAGCAATTGGTTCAGCAATTGCAAGACTGGTGTGTTAGGGCAGAAGCATCAGGTATTCAAACCTTGCACGATTTTTCGCGTAGATTACGAAGTTACGCATAGTGAATTAAAATTTTGTATCAGTAATGGCGCCTTTCTGGCGCCATTTTTTTACTGGCTGGTCTACATGAGTATGCAAAACAATGATAAGTATTTCAATGTATGCTGAAATAAAGAGGCACTGAATAAATATAAAAAAACCCGCTAATCTAGCGGGTTTTTTGGGGGGAGCTAAGATTTATTTAATCTTGGTTTCTTTGTAGATAACATGCTTACGAGCCTTAGGATCAAACTTCATGATCTCCATTTTTTCAGGCATAGTGCGCTTGTTTTTTGATGTAGTGTAGAAGTGACCTGTACCAGCAGTCGATTCTAATTTGATTTTGTCGCGACCAGATTTAGCCATGATATTTTCCTAAAAATAGTTTCTGCTTAAACTTTTTCGCCGCGAGCACGCATGTCGACTAAAACGGCATCAATACCGATTTTGTCCACGATACGCAAGCCTGCGTTAGATAAACGAAGGGCTACCCAACGGTTCTCTGATTCGACGAAAAAGCGACGATTTTGCAGATTTGGCAAAAACCGACGTTTTGTTTTGTTGTTCGCATGGGAAACGTTGTTGCCAACCATTGGCCCCTTCCCAGTAACTTGGCAGACACGCGCCATGTTCTACTCCTTAATGGTTTCCGAAATTGGAAAAATGAAAGTATAACTAAAATTCTATGAATTATCAATGACTTGCGAAAAACAATTGTGTCATTTGTATTTTTAAAATTTAACAATTTAATTGTTAAATTTGCCCATGCTCTGCGAATGAGTAAACGTTTGGGTTCGCAATAATAAAATGATCAAGAACTCGAATATCAACCAAGGCTAATGCTTGTTTTAATGTGTTGGTTAGCGATAGATCGGCTTGGCTAGGTTCGCAAGAGCCAGAGGGGTGATTGTGAGCGAGTATGATGCTTGCAGCGTTATGTGAGAGTGCGGCTTTGACGACCTCTCTTGGATAGACGCTTGCATGGTTGAGTGTGCCGCGGAATAGTTCTTCTGTTCTAATCAGTCTGTTTTTTACATCTAAAAATAGTACAGCGAAGGATTCATGAGGCTTGCTTCCTATGAGTAGCTGGAGATAATTTTTTACGTTGTTTGGCGACGATAAATTCTCACAAACCTGCAAGTCTTCTGATATAGCACGTTTCGCCAATTCTAAGACCGCATGTATTTGCGCATATTTTGCGTTGCCCAGTCCGTGTATTTTCGAAAAGTCAGTCATGCTCGCTGCGAATAATGCATTGAGCGAACCAAATTGGGCGAGCATATCTCGCCCTAAATCGACTGCGCTTTTTCCTTTGACGCCAACTCTTAAAAATACTGCGAGTAATTCTGCGTCCGATAGAGCACTGGCACCGTATTTAATGAGCCGTTCTCTTGGGCGTTGATCTGAAGGCCAGTCGCTTATACTCATTTGATAGTCTCCAAATCAACAAGAAATACAAGATGCAATGATCTTCAGGGCCTAGCTGATTTACAATGGCGACTTAATCGAACTCACTCCAAATTATGCCTCATTCAACCACGCCCGTAGTTACTTCCGATGCCTACCTGACTTTGCATTATCGCTTAGTTAGCAATGATGGCAATGAAATTATTAGCACTTTTAGTAATAGCCCAGCCACCTTGCAGTTGGGCTCGGGACAATTAGCTCCCGAACTTGAGTCTGCTTTACTTGGTTTGGAGGAGGGTTCACATACCATACTTGAACTGGCTGCAGGAAATGCTTTTGGACCCAGAAACCCTGACTTAGTACAACAAGTTTCCTTGGAAACATTGCAAGAAAATTCTGTCTACGGCGAAAAATATGTTGTCGGTGATTTGGTTGAGTTTTCCGCGCCTGGTGGGGGGCAATTTGCAGGCATATTAAGGGCATTCAATGAGAGTGGTGCTTTGTTTGATTTCAATCATCCATTGGCAGGCCAAGCAATTACCTTTGAAGTCAAAATTATAGGCATATTATAGGATCGTTATGAATAAGGAAATTTTGTTAGCCCAGCCTAGAGGTTTTTGCGCCGGAGTGGATAGAGCAATAGAAATCGTTGAGCGCGCGCTGCAGCAATTTGGCGCTCCTATTTATGTAAGGCATGAAATTGTTCACAATGCTTACGTAGTCAACGATTTGAAACAAAAAGGCGCGATTTTTATCGAAAATTTGGATGATGTTCCAACTGGGAATACTTTGATATTCTCGGCACATGGTGTTTCGCAATCCGTCCGGAACGAGGCGGAAAAAAGAGGGCTGACCATATTTGATGCCACTTGCCCTTTGGTAACTAAAGTTCATATTGAGGTCGCAAAAATGCGACGTGAAAATAGAGAAATTATCATGATTGGCCATCAGGGACATCCCGAGGTAGAGGGAACCATGGGGCAAAGTGAGGGGGGCATGTACCTGGTCGAGACGGTTGAAGATGTAGCGACGCTGAAAGTGAAAAATCCTAAGCAGTTAGCTTATGTGACCCAGACTACATTGTCGGTCGATGATACTTTAGGAATTATATCTGCGTTGAAAAGTAAATTTCCCGATATTATTGAGCCCAAAAAAGGCGACATTTGTTATGCAACAACGAACCGTCAGGAGGCGGTTAAATTTATGGCCCCACAGGTGGACTTGCTTATCGTAGTCGGTAGTGTCAATAGTTCAAACTCGAATCGTCTAAAAGAGGTGGGGCAAAAGATGGGCGTGAATTCTTTTATGGTAGATAAGGCTGAACAGATCGATCCAGAGTGGCTAGTAGGATGCGATCGTATTGGCGTTACTGCAGGAGCCTCTGCACCAGAGTTGTTGGTGCTGGAGGTCATAAACAGACTTAAAACCTTGGGTGTGAGAAGTGTGCGCACTTTAACTGGCACTGAGGAGAACGTCACATTCCCTATGCCTAAGGGTTTGAGCGGCATGAAGTCGTTGGAAAACACACCTATTCCATTAAAATAAAAGTTTGTGGTTTTTGTTTATTCAATATTTTATTTCGTTTATTCATCGTTAGTATTGCGTTGCAGTTGATTTTGCATAAATTCAGTTTCTTTTGTGTTATCAACGGTGACTATAGTAGTATAGGAATAGCTAGGCGCATATGCAGATTAGCTCTGTGGAATTGGCGCAGAGTTTCCATTTTTATCACTAGCTTGACTGTCAGGTGTAGCAATAAATATTATAAAAAAAACATTCAACGTTGTTGAGGGGGGAGTTCTATCATGAGTTTTCATTGCGGCGTCAATGTTACAAATAGCACGTCATATCAAATAGGATAAATGGCACACGCGTCCTTAGTCTGATAATAAAGTGGGCTAGCACCGTTTTCCTTATCTAAAATGATTTTTTGAATTACCTCTGCAGTCGTATGCCTTAGGCTTCAAAGAAATATTAATTCGTTCATAGAAAGAGACACGACATGGATACATTTATCCAACAAATAATTAATGGTTTGGTACTGGGGAGTATGTATGCCTTAGTTGCTTTAGGGTACACAATGGTGTACGGCGTTTTGAATCTGATTAACTTTGCCCATGGTGATGTGTTAATGGTAGGCGCGATGGCTGGCTTAAGTATTCTTAAAGTATTACAAGTCATCGCTCCCGACCTGCCTGGTATCGTTAAACTAATTATCGCAATTCTCGGTGCAATCCCTGTTTGTATTGCCGTGAATGTACTGATAGAACGGTTGGCATATCGGAAGTTGCGTAATGCGCCACGACTGGCACCTTTAATCACAGCAATTGGCGTCTCTACCTTGGTGCAGACTTTCGCGATGATGATCTGGGGTCGTAGTCCGATTCCCTTCCCCGCGATTATGCCTTCGGTGCCCGTCGGTATTGGCGGTGCTGTGATTTCACAAACGCAAATCTTGTTGTTAGCACTGGCGACTTTGGCGATGGTAGGTTTGGTATTGTTGGTCGAGAAAACAAAAATGGGACGAGCCATGCGTGCTACCGCAGAAAACCCTAGAGTTGCAGGTTTGATGGGGGTCGATTCGAATAAGGTAATCGTCGCTACCTTTGCGATCGGTGCTGCGCTTGCTGCGATAGCAGGTGTTATGTGGGCTGCGAATTATTCTTCAGCACAATTTGCTATGGGTTTTTTACCTGGATTAAAAGCGTTCTCCGCCGCAGTATTGGGAGGCATAGGGAATATTTATGGTGCTATGGTCGGAGGTATTCTTCTTGGGCTTATTGAAAGCCTGGGGGCTGGATATATAGGCGAATTAACTGGAGGTGTTCTTGGTAGTCATTATCAAGATATTTTTGCCTTCGTTGTATTGATTATTGTATTGACGCTACGTCCATCTGGAATTATGGGTGAACGTGTGGCTGATCGTGCGTAAGGGGAAAACAATGTCTACTATGTTTGATGTAAAAAATAATCCGACGAAGGCCTATACCAGTTTTGCAGTAATGGGTATTTTGCTGGTCTTATTCCCTTTCGTAGCTGCAAATTTCGGAAATTCTTGGGTCCGGATCATTGATTTTGCCTTGCTCTATATTATGTTGGCACTCGGGCTTAATATCGTCGTCGGCTTCGCAGGCTTGCTCGATCTTGGGTATATCGCGTTTTATGCTGTCGGTGCTTATTTGGCTGCGTTACTTGGTTCACAGCAATTTGCGGTGGTACTTGAGTCGCTTGTGAATAATTATCCTGCCGTAGGAAATTTCCTGATTGTGCTTCTTGGTCCAGAAATAACACAAAATGGTATTCATTTGTCGGTTTGGTTCATCGTTCCTTTAGCGGCGGCTTTGGCCGGGTTGTTCGGTGCTCTCTTAGGTGCTCCAACCTTAAAGCTGCGTGGCGATTACCTAGCAATTGTCACTTTGGGTTTTGGTGAAATTATTCGCATTTTTATGAATAACTTAAACTCACCAATCAACTTTACAAATGGTCCTCAGGGTATCAACATGATCGACCCTATTCGTATTTTTGGTGTCTCTTTGGGCGGTGAGCCTGGATCAAATGCGACTGTGGTTTTAGGCGGTTTTAGTATGCCTTCTGTCAATGCCTATTACTTTTTGTTCTTAGCTCTGTGTATCGCAATCGTGATTATTTCGCTGCGATTGCAAGACTCTCGACTTGGGCGCGCATGGGTGGCTATTCGCGAAGACGAAATTGCAGCTAAGGCGATGGGTATTAATACGCGCAATATGAAATTGTTGGCGTTTTCTATGGGCGCATCCTTTGGTGGTATTTCAGGGGCAATGTTTGCCTCATTTCAAGGATTTGTATCCCCTGAGTCGTTCTCGCTAATGGAATCAATCGTTATTTTGGCGATGGTGGTACTTGGAGGTATCGGTCATATACCGGGAGTCATACTCGGGGCAGTATTATTAGCTGCGTTGCCGGAAGTATTGCGGCATGTCGTGGAACCGGTGCAAATGCTCATATTCGGAAAAATTTGGGTAGAGGCGGAAGTATTGCGCCAGTTACTGTACGGATTTGCAATGGTCGCAATTATGTTGAATCGCCCAGCAGGTTTATGGCCGGCACCAAAACATGAAGACAGAATGACCACTACCAATGATGCCGCGGCATAAGGAATAGGGATATGACTCAACAAACTATTTTAAAAATTGAGGGCGCCAATAAACGATTTGGCGGCCTCCAGGCTTTGTCCAATGTGGGCATCAATATTAAGCAAGGTCAAATTTACGGCTTGATCGGACCTAATGGCGCTGGTAAAACGACGTTTTTCAACGTCATCACTGGCTTATATCAACCGGATACCGGCACTTTCGAGCTGGCAGGTAAACCTTATTCGCCATCTGCGCCGCATGAAGTAGCGAAAGCGGGGATCGCCAGGACATTTCAAAATATCAGACTTTTTGGTGAAATGACGGCCTTGGAAAATGTCATGGTTGGGCGGCATATTCGCACTCATCAAGGTGTATTCGGTGCCGTTTTTAGAAGCGCTGCAGCGCGTAAAGAAGAGGCCGAAATTCGGATTCGCGCTCAGGAATTGTTGGATTTCGTAGGAATCGGACAATTTGCTGACCGCACCTCTAAGTTTTTGTCTTATGGCGATCAGCGTAGACTAGAAATTGCTCGCGCATTGGCAACCGACCCGAAATTACTGGCGCTCGATGAGCCTGCCGCAGGGATGAATGCAACCGAAAAATTGGCCTTGCGTGAGTTACTTGTGAAAATTAAGGCCGAAGGGAAAACAATTTTACTTATTGAGCATGATGTCAAATTGATGATGGGCTTGTGTGATCGTATAACCGTGCTTGATTATGGTAAGCCAATCGCGGAGGGCGTACCAGCCGAGATTCAAAAAAATCCAGCGGTTATTGAGGCATATTTGGGAGGTGGCCACTAATGGTTGAAAATGTATTGAGAGTGAGCAATCTCAAAGTTGCTTATGGTGGTATCAAAGCTGTTAAAGGCATTGATCTCGAAGTTAATAAAGGTGAATTAATTACCTTGATTGGCGCCAACGGCGCAGGAAAAACGACGACGCTGAAAGCGATTACCGGTACTTTGCCTGACTGTAAAGTCGAAGGCGATATTATTTACAACGGTAAATCTATTAAGGGCAGCAACTCCTTTAATCTGGTAAATGATCAGCTAGCCATGGTTCCAGAGGGGCGTGGGGTATTTACCCGTATGACGATTCAAGAAAACTTGATGATGGGTGCGTTTACTCGCAACGATAAGGCCGGCATTAATGCCGACATCGAAAAATGGTTCTCTGTTTTTCCTCGTCTGAAAGAACGTGCTGCGCAATTGGCTGGAACTTTGTCCGGTGGTGAGCAGCAAATGCTGGCAATGGCCAGGGCTTTAATGAGCCACCCCAAATTACTCCTGCTCGATGAGCCGTCTATGGGTTTGTCTCCTATCATGGTCGAGAAGATTTTTGAAGTGGTGCGCACTGTTTCAGCAGAAGGCGTAACGATCCTGTTGGTCGAGCAAAATGCTAAGCTGGCTTTGCAAGCTGCAAATCGGGCTTATGTGATGGATTCCGGTCTCATTACCATGAGTGGTGACGCAAAAGACATGCTCAATGATCCGAAAGTACAAGCGGCATATTTGGGTGAAGCCTGAGTATTAAGTCTGACCAGAAAAAAGCCTCGAAACATCGAGGCTTTTTTTATTTTTTATATATAAAAATCAATACTATTATTTCTTAGCTGGGAGACGAGCGACTTCTTTCGAGCCGGCTTGTGACATTTGACTAGCCACAGAACTCAGATTTTCTTCCAAGGATTCTACTGCTTGCTTGGTCGTCTTGGTGAGTTGGTCATAACTAGCGTTTGCATTACCTATCACTGTTTTTAGCATGGCAACGACATTTTGTGAGCCAGCAGGGGCATTTTTTGTGACATCTTCAAATAGCGACATGACCTTGCTACTTGTTTCCGTTATTTGAGTTTCGGCTGTGCGTGTTAGCTCGGCCTGAGTGCTCGTTACGATGCTTGCTAAATGACGAACATACGACAAGGCTTTTTCGGCCGCAGGTTGGGCGTAAGTAGATGACAATTGAAAAAATTCTTGACTGTCTTTTGCCGCCATCAATTGCTTAGTAAAGTTGGCAGATTCTTCCATAGAGGTTTTTCCTACTGTCATATTTAATTCTACAAATTTCTCTATGCCCTCAAAGGTTTTTCCGGTCAGGGTTGTGAGCAAGGCAAGTTGAGCATCGATGTTTGCTTTCGTTGCGTTGGAAAACTGTTCAGGTACTGAAAACATGGAATTCTCCTAAAAGATGTTGAAGTGAGTAGAGACGGTAGTGCAGAGGAAATTGTGCATTGCAATACTAATTATTTTATCTTGGATATTGGATAAGTCAAGGTAAAATTTGTGCGTTGCAGCATGGTAATTTATTAAGGATATATGGGCAAAGCCCGCACCCCTTTCTCCTTAATTTGGTAATTATGTCTATGCAATATGACAATGGTATTAAATTATTGGTTTGCAGCAGACGGGCGTTAAAATTTAGAGCTTTATTGTTTTCACTGTCATTCGCAAAATTAAAAATAATATTTTGATACTGGTTTGTTTGCTCTAAGCTCACAGATAAGAAAAACTTAAGAAAAAGATAAAGAATCTTAATGAGGTTTATGCGCTAAGTCTTTAATTCTCTTGCGAAATTTTGTGGTTTTGCTACACTGAATTAATTAAATATATTTTTGTACAGGGAGCAATTGATGACGAAAGTTTTCCGTCGGGTATTACTTATCATTGCGACTGCAATTTTGCCCGCGGCCTTGGCTGTTGCCGCGACCACCGACTCTCATAAACCGTCACAAAAAAAACACGTGACCCACAAGAGCGTCAAAGCGGAGAGCGGTCGCTTGGTGAAACGTACTATTGTCGTCCATGGAAAACGTCGGGTCGTGTATGAACGTTTAGCGGTGGTGCGCCCAGTCGCAGAGCATCCATCGGCGGG
This sequence comes from Undibacterium parvum, assembly GCF_003955735.1. Classification (NCBI taxonomy): domain Bacteria; kingdom Pseudomonadati; phylum Pseudomonadota; class Betaproteobacteria; order Burkholderiales; family Oxalobacteraceae; genus Neoundibacterium; species Neoundibacterium parvum. Next base: position 3,791,565 of record NZ_CP034464.1, read on the forward strand.
TGATATTGCTGGATTGAAATCGTCACAAGACCCGCTGGCTTTGCAATCAAATGTTGCTTTTGTGGTCGATCAGTCCAGTTCCAAAGTATTGTTCGAAAAAAACTCGAATGTTTCTTTACCAATAGCCTCAATTACCAAGCTAATGACCAGTTTGGTGGTGGTCGAGTCGAATCAGGACATGAATGAGATCATTGAAGTCACCACTGATGACTTGGATAAGGAAAAGGGTACCGGTTCGCGCCTGAAGATGGGGGCAAAGCTATCTCGCGCTGATATGCTGCATATCGCCTTGATGAGTTCGGAAAATCGTGCAGCTTCTGCTTTAGGGCGTAGTTACGCCGGTGGCCTGCCGGCTTTTGTGCTTGCCATGAATGCCAAAGCAAAACAACTAGGTATGAATGACACGCACTATGTAGATTCATCAGGCTTGTCTAGCCAAAATGTGGCTAGTGCCCGTGATTTGGTGAAGCTTATCAATGCGGCATATCAACATCCACTGATCCGTGAATATTCCACTGATGCCAAATATGTAGTCAATCCTGGTGGTAGGCCTATGCAGTACTCGACTACCAATCGCCTGATTGCCAGCCCAGACTGGGATATCGGTTTACAAAAAACGGGCTATATTTCGGAAGCGGGACGTTGCCTGGTGATGCAGGCGATGATAGAGGGGCGCGCTATCGTGATGGTCTTTCTAGATTCCAAAGGAAAATATTCACGTTTGGCGGATGCCGGCCGCATCCGAAAGTGGCTCGAGACCTTGAAGCCTCAGGCCTGATTCGGATGCTCTTGCAGCTATCTTTTTCTTAGGCTGTATGCGATATAAATAGGCTTGCCCATAAGCTGCTAGTGGCCAGCACTTCGCCGGCGATAATCTCTTTGGCTACCCTCGCTTTTTCTTCACCTTGCAAGCGTATGTTGTGCTGTAACTTGCGAAACACCCGATAGGCGTTGGCGCTTGCCAGTGCCATATCCGGATTAATTAAGCCTAAGTCTCCACAGCGTTTTAACAACGCGATGTTACCGATATTCGCCGTCAATTCAGGATATTGATGGGCATGCAGTAGCACCAGATATTGCACCATGAATTCGATATCTATCATGCCGCCTATATCATGTTTTAAATCAAATAAATCACTGCGATTAAGATTCGCGTCACGCATTTTTTTGCGCATGTTCAGCACTTCTTCTTTTAACTTTATCGCCTCTCTTTTTTGTGTCAGCACTTGCGCCCGCGTGGCATCAAATTGTGCCTCTATCGGTGCATACCCGGCACAGTAGCGGGCGCGGGTCAGCGCCTGGTGCTCCCATAGCCAAGCTGATTTTTCTTGATAGCGATTAAATGAACTCACCGTTGAGACCATCAGGCCGCTGGCGCCATCGGGTCTAAGCGCGATATCGATATCAAATAATATGCCTGCCGGCGTATGCGAAGTCATCCAGGTAATAAAGCGCTGGGCTAATTTCGCATACGATGCTGGTGCGTCTTGATGATCATCATCGTACAAAAAAATGACGTCCAGATCCGAGGCGTAACTGAGTTCTTTGCCGCCCAGTTTTCCGTAGGCAATCACCGCGAATTGCGGTATCTCGCGATGCCTGCTGGCGATGGTCTGCCACGCAGCAGTCAGCGTTGCTGCAACCACGATGTCAGCCAATTTCGATAAGGCATCGGCCAAATGTTCTACGCTTAGCTCGCCTTCTAGATCTTGCGCCAGCAAACGAAATAGCTGCGCATGATGCATCTCTCTAAGTGTTTCCATTTGGCGCTCAGTATCGCCTTGTTGCTGCTCTAATTGCTGTTGTAAATTTCTAGTAAACAGTTCCCAGTCTGGCAATTGATGTAGCGCCGATTCATCCAGTAATTCATCGAGCAAAATAGGGTGGCGACTTAGGAATTTTGCCGCCCAATCGCTAGCCGCGAACATCCGAATCACCCTTTGCAAGGCATGCGGGTATTCGGTCAATAGCGACAGATAGGCAGTACGTCTGGCAATTGCCTCCATAAAGTCTAGCAGGCGTAGCAGCGTGGCTAATTGTCCATCGGCCTGGCGCGCTATCATCGTTAACGCACTGTTAATGAGAGCCATCATTTTGTTGCGACTAGTCTCAGACAGCGATTGCAATCTGGGGGATTGCCAAGTGATCAGCAATCTCTGCGCGGCTTCTTTGGACTCAGTAAACCCCAGCGCAAGTAGATGGGCCTCTATGCTTTCACTATCATCTTGTTCGTTCAGGGTGGGCGTTACCGCGCCGTCGACTGCCTGTTCTTTTTTATCTTTGAAAATTGCATCAAATTGCTCTGCGACGAATTGTCTAATGAGGTTTAATTGCGCCAGTAGTTCAGCTGTCGATGCGCAATTCATCATCTGAGCAATAATTTCCTGGTCCTCTTCCTTGACTGGAAAGGTGTGGGTTTGCGCATCATCAAGATACTGCAGGCGATGTTCTACATTGCGTAAAAACGTATATGCCTCTAGCAATTGCTGGACTATGCCCGGCTCAAGTATGCTTTTTTTTGCCAGTGTTTGTAGCGTAATTCGGGTCGATCTATCGCGTAGTTCAAGCTCTCTGCCACCGCGTATCAGTTGAAATACCTGACTCAGAAATTCAATTTCACGTATCCCGCCGCGCCCCAGTTTGACGTTATTTCCGCGTTCGGGATGACGCGTTTCCTGGCGTACCACTTCAGCGCGAATTTGTCCGTGCATGGTGCGCAGGGAATCGATCACGCCGTAATCGAGATAGCGGCGGTAGATGAAGGGATGGACGATTTTTTCCAGGGCAGCGATCTGTTCTGGCTTGCCAGTCAAGGCCCTAGCCTTTACCCAGGCATAGCGCTCCCATTCTCGGCCTTGGATCAAAAAATATTCTTCTACCATCGCGAAGCTGGCAACCAAGGGACCGGATGCGCCATTTGGACGCAATGCCATATCAACCCTAAAGCTGAAACCGTCTTCGGTTATTTCGGCGATCGCGGCGATCAGCTTCTTGCCTAAGCGGCTAAAAAATTCATGGTTGGATAAGGGGCGCTGTTGCTCAGTGCTGGTGCGCGTCTCGCCGTCTTCGGAGTAACAAAAAATCAAATCGATATCCGAGGATACATTGAGTTCTCGTCCGCCTAATTTTCCCATCCCGAGTACGATCAATTCCTGCAACTCGCCCGACTCTTCGCCTATCGGCTGTCCGTGTAAGGCGATCATTTCTTGCATCAGCGCTTGTAAATGGGTTTGCACTGCAAAATCGGCGAAGTCACTGATCGCGCTGATGACTTCATTGAGATCGAGTTGTCCGTTCAGATCGCGGCTAATCAGGCTGGCCATCAATAAATTACGCAAGCGTCGCATCGTGCTATTGAGCGAGGCTCCGGCCAGGATTTTATTTTGTAAAATCTGCGCGAAAAGCTCAGCGCTCAAGGATAATCGTGATATATCTTCCAGCTCAGAAATTCGAGACGGATCGGCTTGCAGCCATCGCTCAAGAAAGCGCGACAAATGAGGGCGGGGGGGCGTGCTGGTGCTAGGCGTGGTCATGGTGTGAGTCTCTGCGGTTTGCGATGTTTTCTGAACCAGGTACGCGGTTCATAGCGATCGCTCTATTATCTGTAGTTTTTATATACTCGGGTGGAGTATATTTTGAAAGCGCATATAGAATGTGCGCATATCGTGATTTTTTGTTGGGAATTAGGAGAGTATGTTGTTTTTGCCTGTTTTGATGGAAAAAATTTTAATCGCATGGCCGATTTTCCTCCCTACTTTTACGCTTGATGTCTGAGCCAGATCCATCTCGGAAATCTAAGCCTAGACACAAAGTGCTACGCTTCTTCCATCTTTCGTGCCGCTCTCTGAGTGGCGCTTGCTTTCGCCTATTGCGCATCCTGCTGAAACTGCTGGTGCTCGCGTATTTCCTGTTTTGCACGCTTTTTCTCACTTTACGCTATGCGGTCTTGCCTAATGTTGCCAGCTATAAGTCTGATATAGAACTCATGGCAAGTAAAGCAATTGGACGAAAACTCAGTATCTCTAATTTAACCGCGTCCTGGCAAGGCTTAAATCCCCGGTTTATCCTCAATAACGTGGTGATTCTCGATCAGCAAGGACGTAGCGCCTTAGTGCTGCCAAGTGTCAACGCCACGCTGTCTTGGTGGTCGCTGGCGGTAGCGGATTTACGCTTTCGAAAAATTGAAATTATTCAGCCTAGTATAGACTTGCGCCGGGATACAGCCGGGCAGATTTTTGTTGCGGGGTTTTTAGTCGATAGCCAAAAAGAGAGTGATGGAACCGGTCTCGATTGGCTGTTAGCACAACGCGAAATTGTGATACGTCAGGGTGCGCTCAATTGGAACGATCAAGCGCGCGCTGCGCCAGAGTTAAATTTAAGGGGCGTGAATTTTCTTTTAAATAATCAATGGGGGCATCATAAATTCGCCTTGAAGGCACGCTCGGGTTTAAGTTTAGCGGCCGCACTGGATCTTCGGGGTGACTTTAAGCATCCGGCGTTTACCCGCAAAAAAACCGATGTATTGGCCTGGTCAGGGGAACTCTATGCTGATTTGCAACAGGCTGATTTGTCTGGCTTGAAAACTTATCTGAGTATGCCTGTCGACCTGCAAACCGGGCGCGGCGAGCTGCGTTCCTGGGCGCGTTTTGAAACCGGGCGCGTCACTGACTTTACTGCCGATCTTAGCCTGACTGATGTATTCGGTCGACTTGGTAAGGATTTGCCGGCGCTGGATATGGCTCAGGTGAGCGGTCGCCTAGTGGCATTGGAAAAATCTGCGCTCGGTAGAAAATATTTACCTGCTCTGTTCGGGCAAGCCGGGCATAGTATTTCGCTAGTCAATTTTTCTATGCTGACCCGAGCAGGTTTGCGCTTCCCCGCCACGACCATTAGCGAGAGTTTTATCCCTGCGCAAAAAGACCAGGCAGAAAAAATTGAACTGCATGCGACACATTTAGATTTGGCCGCACTGGCGCAATTTGCCGAGCACTTACCGCTGCCACGCGATCAACGCCAACTGTTGGCCGATCTGGCCCCGCGCGGTCAGCTTAAAGACTTTAGCGCGCGTTGGCAGGGCGTCTATCCAAATATTTCGTCCTACCAGCTGAAGGGGCAATTTCTTAATTTGGCGCTGCAGCCGCAAGCGGCACAAGCGGCACGTGCCAAGTCAGCAACTAGCCCGGAAAAAGCCGCGACGCCTGCAATACCCGGGTTTGAAAATATCTCCGGCAGGCTCGATGCAAATGAAAAGGGCGGCGATTTTACGCTTAATTCTAGCGACGTCGTTTTGCAGTTGCCCGGTGTGTTTGTAAATCCACTCATGATCTTTGATAAATTGTCCATGCAGGCGATGTGGCAATTCGAAGGCACGGACAAGTTCCGTTTTCAAGTGAGTAAAATGGACTTTCAGCAGGCGGGAATGAAGGCCACATTTTCAGCTAAGCACAGTATGAGCACGCCAAAAGGACAGGTAGAAGCCAAGCACGAGATCGATATTTCCGGGAAGTTTAGTGGTTTTGATTTGAAACAGTTAGATCGCTATATCCCTATTCAAACACCGGACGATCTGCGGCATTGGCTAACGACGGCGATCTTGGATGGCCGGGCCGATGATGTCAGTGTCAGAATTAAGGGCGATGCCGCGGCTTTTCCTTTTAATGCTATGGCCGGAAAAGTGCCAGAAAAGACAGAATTTTTGGTGAAAGGTAAGCTGCTCGATGGCACACTCAATTTTGCTCCAGCGCATCTTTCTGACGACGGAAAAGCGCCGCTGTGGCCGATTATCGAGAAGATAGATGGGAGCTTTGTTTTCGATCGTGCGCGCATGGAAATTCGCGGCGACACGGCAAAAACATTGACAGCTGAGCTGCTTAAAGTAAAGGCCGTTATTCCTGATTTGTTAAGCCATAACGCGATTTTGAATATCGAAGGCAATGTCAGTTCGGCTTTACAGACCATGCTGCAGTATGTGAATGCCAGCCCGGTTGATGGCTGGTTGGGACATTTTTTACAGGAAAGTAAGGCCAGTGGCAACGCGCAGTTGAAACTTGGTTTGCAATTACCTCTGAACCATTTGATTGAGTCGAAAGTGCAAGGTGCTTTGCAATTTTCAAATAACGAAGCCCTCTTGCAAGCGAGCATACCGCTCATTTCAGGAGTGAACGGCAGACTCGATTTTAATGAAAAAGGACTGACACTCAATAGCTTAAAGGGCAGTCTCCTTGGTGGTAACGTCATCGCTAACGGTGGCACTCAAAAAGATGGAAATATTCGGATTAAGCTAGATGGCCTGGCGACTGCCGAGGGTTTGCGTAAAAATTTTCCAGAGCCGTTCGCCGAAAGGTTGTTAAGCCGAGTTGGTGGGGCAGCCCGGTATACTGCACAAGTAAATGTCAAAAAACACCAGCCTGAATTGATCATAGACTCTACATTGCAAGGTCTGAGTCTGAATTTCCCTGCGCCCTTAAGAAAAAACCAGGGCGAGCTGCTGCCTTTGCATTTCTCTATGAGCCCGCTACAGGCTAGCAATGCGGCAGTCTTACGTGATGAACTGCGTCTGAGTCTGGGATCGGCAATCGCCGCTCGTTATCAAAGACAAAAAGCAGACGAGAGAAATGCGACATGGCAGGTGCTACGCGGCGGGGTAGCGGTGAATGCCGCGCTGCCAGAGCCGGAGAGTGGTTTAAGTGTGAACGTCGACTTTAAGTCTTTGAATGTAGACGAGTGGCGGAATGTGGTCTCGAGTAACGCCGGGCAAGCCAACACTAATCTTAGTGGCGCTGCCGAGCAAGATTTTTCACCCTATGTCGTACCCAATGTGCTGGCGGTGAGAACCGCTGAGCTGCACATCATGGGGAAAACTCTCGATACAGTCGTGCTTGGCGCTTCGCATCAGGGCGGTGTCTGGCAGGCGAATATCGACTCTAGTCAAATATCAGGATTTCTTAGCTTTATTGAGGCAAGCAATGCCGCAACGGGGGGGGCGCTAAGCGCCAGGTTGAGTCGTTTGACTATTCCGGCTTCTGCAGCTTCTGAGGTGACTGAGTTGATCGAGGGTAAAAAGTCGACTGCACCATTACCCTCACTGGATATCTTTGCCGAAAATTTTGAGCTATTAAATAGAAAACTCGGACAGTTAGAATTGGTTGCAAGCAATGCGCCGACACCAAGCGGTCGTGAATGGCGCATCAAAAAGCTCGCTTTGAAAAACGCGGATGCAGAATTGAAAGCTTCAGGTAAGTGGTCGAATCGCAGCGGTGACAGCATTAGCGACCTGAACTATGTGTTGGAGATCGAAGACGCTGGGAAATTACTCGATAGGTTTGGTTTTGTTAGTGTCATGCGCGGTGGTCGCGGTAAATTGGAGGGCGATATCCGTTGGAATGGCTTACCGTACGCCATGGATGTACCCAGCATGAATGGTCAGATTCGGCTCGATCTTGCCAGTGGACAGTTTTTGAAAGTCGATCCTGGCGCTGCTAAACTGTTGGGTGTCTTGAGTATGCAATCTTTATCGCGCCGTTTTAGTTTGGATTTTAGAGATGTTTTTTCCGAGGGCTTCGCTTTTGATGGCATTACCGGCATGGCAAAAATTGGCCAGGGCGTCGCCCGCACCGATAACCTCAAGATGCGTAGCGTTAACGCGACAGTGTTACTCGATGGCAGTGCGGATATCGCGAAAGAGACCCAGGACATGCATGTTGCAGTCATACCAGAGATTAACGCAGGCGCTGCTTCGGTCGTGTATGCCTTGGCGGTCAATCCTGTGATCGGTCTTGGGACTTTTCTCGCCCAGCTATTTTTACGCGAACCCTTAGCGCGCGCCTTTACCTACGAATATCAGATTACAGGGCCATGGAAAGATCCCCATGTGAGTAAGATAGGTGGCCGGGAAAATCAAAGTCCAGCGACCAAACCCTAAATTGCGTGAAGTAGTTAATTAAATAGTGGATGAATTTTTAGACAGGTGAACTATGCGAGTAGCAGCGATACAAATGGTTTCAACAGAAAGCCTGGCTCAGAATATGGTGACGGCCGCTTCCTTATTGCAAAAAGCGCGCGACACAGGAGCTCAATTATTACTACTGCCTGAATATTGGCCGCAAATGGGCTTGCAAGAGACCGATAAACTGACTATCGCCGAGCCTCTTGGTCACGGTGTGATTCAGGGTTTTTTGTCTGGCACGGCGCGCCGTTTGGGTGCTTGGATCATAGGCGGTACGCTTCCTTTGATCTCATCAGAAGAAAATAAGGTGCTCAATACCAGCTTGGTCTACAACCCTCAGGGGGAGGCGGTCGCGCACTATGACAAAATCCATCTGTTTGGATTTAGTAAAGGCAGCGAGTCGTATGAGGAGTCCAGAACCATCGTGGCTGGCGATGAGGTGGCTACTTTTGAGACTGATCTAGGCAAGGTTGGCCTGTCAATCTGCTACGATTTGCGCTTCCCGGAACTGTTTCGGCACATGGGTGTATGTACTTTGATCGTCGTACCTGCGGCTTTTACTCACACCACGGGACAGGCGCACTGGGAAATATTATTGCGCGCCCGAGCCATAGAAAACCAGTGTTACGTGTTGGCTGCGGCACAAGGTGGCTTGCATACCAATGGTCGACGCACATGGGGGCATAGTATGTTGATCGACCCCTGGGGTAAAATCGTCGATGTATTGTCCGATGGTGAGGGCGTCGTCAGCGGTGAGCTTGATATGGCTCTGTTGCAGGGGATACGCGAAAATCTACCGGCCTTAAAACACCGAAAACTTGTTTGATCCCTACGTGGCGGCCAGATGATCTACAATTCGAAGATACCGACATAAATTGAGGCTAATAATTTAGCTTTTGCGCCTCTTGCGCGATGTTCCGCCCCATTTCTATAGATAGCATATGAAACTATTTGACTCAAATCTGCAGCATCTCGCGATCGCCCGAGATATATTACTTACCCCATTTGGCTTGGACGAGGCTAAATTACAAAAAGCCTTGGGCTCGATGTTTACGCATAGGATTGATTATGCGGATCTGTATTTTCAGTTTACCAAAAATGAGGGTTGGAGTTTAGAAGAGGGCATAGTAAAAACCGGAAGTTTTTCGATAGATCAAGGGGTAGGCGTGCGCGCTATCTCTGGTGATAAAACTGCTTTTTCCTATTCTGATGAAATTTCTGAAATTGCCTTGCTGGAGGCCGCCAAAGCCACTCGCACCATCGCCCGTCAAGGCTCTGGCAAGGTAAAAGTAGCATCGCAAATGCAAGCACGTGCCAGTCAGGCGCTGTTTCTGAAAAACGATCCTTTAGCTTCACTTGATGCGACCGAAAAAGTGAGTTTGTTAGAGCGGCTGGAAAAAATAGCCAGAGCTAAAGATCCGCGTGTAGTGCAAGTCATGGCCGGTTTGGCGGGTGAGTATGACGTTATTCTGGTAGCTCGTAGCGACGGCATAATGGCGGCCGATATCCGCCCGCTGGTTCGGGTTTCCGTCACTGTCATTGTAGAGCAAGACGGTCGTCGTGAAATGGGTTCTAGCGGTGGCGGTGGACGCTACGACTACTCTTATTTTTCCGATGCTTTATTGGCGCAATATGCTGATGAGGCTGTGAAGTCGGCTTTAGTCAATCTCGATGCAAGGCCGGCACCGGCTGGTCCGATGACGGTGGTGCTAGGTTCCGGTTGGCCTGGCATTCTTTTACATGAAGCGATCGGTCATGGTCTGGAAGGCGATTTTAATCGTAAAGGATCAAGTACTTTTTCCGGACGCATCGGTGACCGCGTTGCCGCCAAAGGCGTTACTGTGGTGGATGATGGCACACTCGCTAATCGTCGCGGATCTCTGAATATCGACGATGAGGGCAATCCTACTCAATGCACCACCTTGATCGAGGACGGTATTTTGAAGGGCTATATTCAGGATACGATGAATGCCCGTCTGATGAAAATGCCGGTGACTGGCAATGCACGACGTGAATCTTTCGCCCATCTGCCTATGCCGCGTATGACCAATACCTATATGCTGGCGGGCGATAAAGATCCTCAGGAGATTTTGGCCTCGGTAAAAAATGGTCTTTACGCGGTTAATTTTGGCGGTGGTCAGGTCGATATCACGAATGGGAAATTCGTTTTCTCAGCCAGCGAAGCGTATATGATAGAAGACGGTAAAGTGACGTATCCGGTCAAAGGCGCGACCTTGATTGGCAATGGTCCGGACGTCTTGAATCGTGTCTCTATGATAGGTAACGATATGCGTCTCGATCCTGGTGTCGGTGTCTGCGGTAAGGAAGGACAGAGTGTGCCGGTAGGTGTGGGCCAACCTACCTTGCGTATTGACGGTTTGGTGGTTGGCGGAACCGCATAGCAACATTGGCAAGATCATGATTTTCGTCAGGAAACAGAATAAAATAAAACAAAAGCCTTGCCAAGCCACGTAAAATATTGTTATAGTCAATGCATCTGATTTGAAAAGTTCGCCATGACACACGCACGATTTTACTTTTATTTTTATTTTAGCTATTCCAACCCCAAGGCGGTGGAGAAGCGGTAAGTTCACGTAAAAGCAAGATCCGAACATATCAAATCTAAAAAATCCGCCAGCACTGGCGGATTTTTTTTTGCCTTATTAATTTAGATTTCAGTATTTATTTTTGTAAATTTTTATTCAACCTTAATCAAGAATTTTAACCATAAAGCGGGAAAAACATGCAACGCACCGACGATTTACGCATACGGGAAATGAAGGAACTGCTGCCGCCATCGCATCTGATACGCGAATTTGCCTGTTCTGAAAAGGCATCTGAAACGGCGTCCGGTGCCAGAACCGCGCTACACCGTATTTTGCATGCACAAGACGACAGGGTCATGGTGGTGATCGGACCTTGCTCGATACACGATACCAAGGCAGCCATGGAATATGCGCACAAACTGGTAGAGCAGCGTGAACGTTTTTCCGGTGAATTGGAAATCGTCATGCGTGTGTATTTTGAAAAACCACGCACTACCGTGGGTTGGAAGGGCTTGATCAATGATCCGTATATGGACAATAGCTTTCGCATCAATGACGGCTTAAGGATAGCGCGTGAATTGCTACTCAATATCAATGAGTTGGGTCTACCTGCCGGCACTGAGTACCTAGACGTGATCAGCCCGCAATACATTGCCGATCTGATTAGCTGGGGTGCCATCGGGGCCCGAACCACTGAATCGCAAGTGCATAGAGAGCTCGCTTCCGGGCTGTCCTGCCCGGTTGGTTTTAAGAACGGCACCGATGGTAACGTCAAGATCGCAGTGGACGCGATCAAGGCCGCATCGCAACCGCATCACTTTTTATCAGTGACCAAGGGCGGGCATTCGGCGATTGTTTCTACCAATGGCAATGAAGATTGCCACATCATTTTGCGTGGCGGTAAGACGCCTAATTATGATGCTGTCAGTGTTGATGCAGCGTGTAAAGACATTGCCTCCAATGGCCTTGCTTCGCGCCTGATGATAGATGCATCGCATGCGAATAGCTCTAAAAATCCAGCCAATCAAATTCCAGTGTGTGCCGATATCGCAGCGCAAATTGCGGGCGGCGACAACCGCATTGTGGGCGTGATGATAGAGTCGAATCTGGTAGCGGGACGTCAAGATCTGGTGCCTGGCAAGGACCTGGTCTACGGCATGTCGGTGACGGATGGCTGCATCGCCTGGGATGAGAGTATCGCGGTGCTGGAAGGTTTGGCCGATGCGGTTAAACAGCGCAGACTTAAACAGACAGAATAGTCTGGATAAGTGGCGGTAGAATAAAATTAAAGAGCCCCTAGGAGTAGAAAATTCCTAGCGGCTCTTTAATGTGTTGTTGAGTGTACTGCCTAGCGTGCTGTTTAGTGCGCGTTAAAAACGTTTGGTCAGTACCATTTGCTCACCGTTGCGGTTCATTTCCATGCGGTTTAAAAATGACATTCCCAACAAAATACTTGTTAGCCCTTGTTCTTGCACCATGGCTTCGACTTGATTGAGTTCGACGTCGCCGATCTTGACCGAATCTAGTTGGACGATATACACCACCACTTGGCCGTTGGCAGTGTTGGCGCGCCCCATTTTCCCAGTTTTATAATTGATACCTAAGCGTAGCGCTTCGGATGCTGGCATCGCGATTACACTCGCACCGGTATCGACTAGCATACTCACGCTGCCGCCGTTGATGAGTCCTTTTGCCATAAAGTGACCGCGCGTATCGGCTTGCAAAGTGACGCTGGTATTCGCACTAGGCGCAGAACGGTGCACATACTGACCGATCGCCAAGACCTGACGCTTACCATTGACTTCTATGGTGGCATTGGTATTGTCGGCGGCGATTAATTTAGCGCCGTCAGCGATCACATTGCCGACCGCGTAGGTCTTGGGTGAACTGCCATTGACCACCAGCACCGCTTTGCCAGGGAATAATCCCACCACATCGATGGTAGCGGCATGGGCCGAGAATACCAGTCCGGACAGGCACAGCAAGCTGCAAAGTATTCTCATGGCAGACTTTAGCTTAGTCGCGGAAGTTGTTAAATTCCAGTGGCAAATCTTTGATTTCTTTGCGCAGCATCGCCATCGCCTCTTGCAAATCATCGCGCTTGGCACCAGTCACACGCACCGCATCGCCTTGTATGCTCGCTTGTACCTTGAGCTTACTGTCCTTGATGGTCTTGACGATTTTTTTTGCATCGTCACTTTCTATCCCGTTCTTGATCTTGATGACTTGCTTGACCTTGTCGCCGCCGATTTTCTCTACCTTGCCTTTGTCGAGAAAACGTACATCAACGCCGCGCTTGCCCATGGTTTGGGTTACTTCTATCATGATCTGTTCGAGGTGAAACTCGGAATCGCCAAAAATTGTGACTTCGCGTTCTTTTTCCTTCAGTTCAACTTTGGCGCTGGTACCTTTTAAGTCAAAGCGATTGGTGACCACTTTGTTGGTCTGCACAATCGCATTTTTAACTTCGTCCATATTCGCTTCAGAGACGGTATCAAAAGAGGGCATGTTTATTCCTTGGTAATTAAATCTAAATTAATTGAATTGACGACTATGGACGTATTTTAACAAAAGCCAGCACTAACTTCGCGTCTATTCGCGTCTATAATTCTGCCACTATGAATACGCCACTTTCCCTACAAAAAAATATTTCCCTGCTCAAACTCAATAGCTTTGGCATCGCGGCGCAAGCTTTGGCATTTTTGCGCATTGAGAACGAACAGCAATTGACACAGATCAGAGCAGACGCACAACTGGCCGCCATGCCCAGATTAATACTTGGCGGTGGCAGCAATCTGGTGCTCTCTGACAAGCTCGATGCGTTGGTGCTGCAGATTGCCATGATGGGCAAGCAGATCGTGGCTGAGGATAATGAGTTTGTGTTTGTTTCTGCGGCAGCGGGCGAGACGTGGCATGAGTTTGTCTTGTGGACTCTGCAAGAGGGCTTGGGCGGAATGGAAAATCTTTCATTGATACCAGGAACAGTTGGTGCCGCGCCTATACAAAATATCGGCGCTTATGGTGTTGAGATGCAGGATTATTTCCATCACCTGACGGCGTTTGATTTTCTCACCGGGGAGGTCGTCACGCTGGATAAACAGGCCTGCCAGTTCAGTTACCGCGACAGTATTTTCAAGCATGACTACCGTGACAGAATGGTGATTTTGAACGTGGTTTTTGCCTTGCCCAAAATATGGCAGCCGCGTTTGAACTATGGCGATGTGGCGCAAAGCCTAGTGGCGCAAGGCATTTCTGCCCCAGCTCCAAAAGACATCAGCGAGGCTATCATCGCTATCCGCCGTAGCAAATTGCCGGATCCTGCGGAGATCGGCAATGCCGGGAGTTTTTTCAAGAACCCTATCGTTAGCGCCGAGCTGCGCGACTCCTTACTGACGCAGTATCCAGCCATGGTCAGCTATGCGCAAACCGACGGTGGCTATAAGCTGGCGGCAGGCTGGCTGATAGAGCAAACCGGCTGGAAGGGGAAAGCCCTGGGGAAGGTCGGCGTGTATCACAAGCAGGCGCTGGTGCTAGTCAATCTCGGTGGCGCAACAGGCGCAGAAGTACGTCAGTTGGCGCAGCAGATACAAGCCGATGTGAAGGCAAAATTTGGTGTGCGACTGGAAGTGGAACCGGTTTTTGCCTGATCTGATTCGCGTGTATTCTCGAATACGCAATTAAGCAAGGTCAGTGCGCAAGCGATAGTTTGATTTTTATCCTGCCCTAGCGCGTCACTTCCGGGTAGCATGTGTTTTATCCTATCAATCCGTCAAAGGGCAATTTCATGGGCAAGACCATTTTGATCACTGGTGCCGGCAGCGGCTTTGGGAAATTGGCGGCATTCGCCTTGGCACAACGCGGCCACTGTGTCATCGCCGCTACCTACGATCAGGCGCAGGCAGAAGCCTTACAAATCGAGGCAAGCGAAGCGGGCATTACGCTCAACATCATCAAGCTCGATATCACTCGTGAAGAAGACCGGCGTCAACTGATCGGCAGCGGTATTGACGTGCTGGTCAATAACGCCGGTGTCGGTGAGTCCGGGCCACTGGCGGAAGTGCCTTTAGAGCGGATCCGCCGCACCTTTGAAACCAATGTGATCGGTAGTCTTGGCATGGTGCAACTGGCAGTGCCTGAGCTGATTAAGCGTGGCGGCGGCACTATCGTTTTTGTGACCTCGCTGGCAGGGCGTATGCCTATCCCTTTTCTGGCGCCGTACGGCATGAGCAAGTATGCGCTGGAAGTGGCCGGTGCCGATCTGGCAGTCGAGTTAAAACCTTTTAACATTGCGGTTTCGATGGTGGAGCCGGGTGCTTTTGCTACCGGCTTTAACGAAGCGCAGATCGCCACCAAATATAGTTGGATGGGGCCGGAGTCGATTTACCGCGATCAACAGGCATTTATAAAGAAAAACGAAAAGACGGTACTTGGGCTGCAAAGCGTCAAAATAGAAACAGTGATACAGACGCTGGTCAAGGTAGTCGAAGCGAAGCATCCCCGTCTGCGTTACGCCGTACCAAAGTGGCAGGGTGCCGGGATACAGTTATTGCGTGCGTTTGGAATGTAAGCCGAGTAAACCGCGACTCTGTTTTGAGAATTTTCCAAAGCAGAGTGCGCAGTATCCATGCGCCTTACAGGCCATTTTCATGCCAGAAGACGCATGGATGCTGCGGATGCCAGTTTAGGGAACTTCTAAAAACCCGTTAATCGAAATGCAGCGCAAGGCGCAAACCGGAGCAATACGTCGGTATTGCGAGGATTTGCAACGCCGCGATGCGCCCGAGTATGGGTTTTTTAGAAGTTCCCTTTAAATAAAATGGCAAACGTAATCCAAGGTTTCCAGTGTCTCGATATCGAAGCTGGAATTGGCTGGCACATTAAATTGCTGGCCGCCTTCATAGTTCGCCCAGGCCTGTTCGCCCTTGATGCGGATGCGGCATTTACCTGCATTTAATTCCATAATTTCTGCGGCGCCGGTATTAAATACCAGGCTAGACGGGAAGATCACGCCTATGGTCTTTTTGCTGCCATCGGCAAACAAGACGGTATGCGAAACGCATTTGCCGTCGAAGTAGATATTGGCTTGCTTGATGACGCTAACCTGGTCGAATTGTGTAGTCATGATGAGTCAGTGTGGTGGAGGGAAAAAGGCAAAAAAACAGCCCGATGTCTTGCGAGATCGAGCCGTTTTAAGTGAATACGAATAAATTGCTAAATAGCCTTAGCCGCGTTTAGCTTTGGCGTTGGCTGCAATGCGCATGCGCAGGGCATTTAACTTGATAAAGCCGCCGGCGTCGGCCTGGTTGTAAGCGCCGCCATCTTCGTCGAAAGTGGCGATCGTCATGTCGAACAGCGAATCCGTTTTTGAGTCGCGCGAGACGGTAATGACATTGCCTTTGTAGAGCTTCAGGCGAACCCAGCCGTTGACGTTCAGTTGGGTATGGTCGATCAGGGTTTGCAGAGCGACGCGCTCTGGTGCCCACCAGTAGCCGTTATAGATCAGGCTGGCGTAACGTGGCATCAGATCGTCTTTCAGATGGGCCACTTCACGGTCTAAGGTAATCGATTCTATCGCACGGTGCGCGCGCAGCATGATGGTGCCGCCCGGGGTTTCGTAGCAACCGCGTGACTTCATGCCGACGTAACGGTTTTCCACTAGATCCAGACGGCCGATGCCATGCTTGCCACCCAGTCGATTCAGTTCCGTGAGCACCGTGGCGGGTGACATACGCACGCCGTTCAGCGCAACGATATCGCCTTTTTCGTATTCGATATCGAGGTACTCTGGTGTATCCGGAGCTTGCTCAGGGCTGACCGTCCAGCGCCACATGCTTTCTTCGGCTTCGTTACTTGGGTTTTCTAGGTGACGGCCTTCAAAGCTGATGTGCAGCAGATTGGCGTCCATCGAGTAAGGCGCGCCGCCATTTTTATGCTTCTGGTCGATTTCTATGCCGGCGTCTTCTGCGTATTTCATCAGTTTTTCGCGTGACAATAAATCCCACTCACGCCATGGCGCGATGACTTTAACATTAGGCATCAAGGCATAGGCACCGAGTTCAAAACGGACCTGATCATTGCCTTTGCCAGTCGCACCGTGCGAGATGGTATCGGCACCGGTGGCCTTGGCGATTTCGATCAGGCGCTTGGCGATCAAAGGACGGGCGATTGATGTACCTAACAGGTATTCGCCTTCATACACGGTGTTAGCGCGGAACATAGGAAAGACGAAGTCACGTACGAATTCTTCACGTACATCATCGATGAAAATATTCTCAGGCTTGATACCGAATTTCAGTGCTTTGGCGCGCGCCGGTTCGAGCTCTTCGCCCTGGCCGAGATCGGCGGTAAAGGTGATGATTTCACAGTTGTAATTATCTTGCAGCCATTTCAAAATGACTGAGGTATCTAAGCCGCCGGAATAGGCTAGCACTACTTTTTTGACGTCGCTCATAATTCGCTTTCTGTTGGTTCTACGTTGTTTGAGTATTTTTATTGCGTTTTTGTTGCGTTCAAACGCAAGCCTTTATTCGGTGATCTTGCCGACTACTAAAAATTCCAGCAGGGCTTTTTGTATATGCAGACGGTTTTCCGCTTCATCCCAGACTACCGATTGCGGTCCGTCGATGACGCCGGCCGAAACTTCTTCGCCGCGATGTGCCGGCAGACAGTGCATGAACAAGGCATCCGGATTGGCACGCGCCATCTTGGCTTCATCCACGATCCAGCCGTCGAAGGCGGCTAAACGAGCCTGATTCTCGGCCTCGTAGCCCATGCTGGTCCAGACATCGGTATTCACGACATCTACGCCTTCACAAGCATCCGATGGATTTTCAAAGACCGTGTAATGGCTGGCCTCGGCAGTCACTAGCTCCATGGCTATGTCATAGCCTTTGGGCGTAGAAATATGCAGATGGAAGCCAAAGATAACGGCCGCCTGCAACCACGAATACAGCATATTGTTGGCGTCACCGATCCAGGCTACTTTCTTGCCAGCGATAGAGCCGCGGTGCTCGATATAGGTGAAGACATCGGCAAACACCTGACATGGGTGATGTTGATTGGTCAGACCATTAATAACAGGCACACGCGAATTGGCAGCGAAGCGCTCTATCATTTCTTGTTCGAAGGTGCGGATCATGATGATGTCGCACATGCGCGAGATGACTTGGCCCGCATCTTCTACCGGCTCGCCGCGCCCTAGTTGGCTGTCGCGGGTGTTGAGGTAGATCGCTGCGCCGCCGAGTTGGTGCATGCCAGCCTCAAACGAGAGACGGGTACGGGTAGAATTTTTTTCAAAAATCATCACCAGCGTGCGATCCAGCAGCGGATGGTAGGGCTCGTAATTTTTAAATTTGCGCTTGATGATGCGCGCGCGTTCCATCACGTACTCGAATTCGGGAAGCGATAAATCGGAGAATTGTAAAAAGTGTCTGATAGCCATAAATAAAATCGCTGACAAGAGGAAATTCTGTCAGCGCCTGTTATAACTGCTGAATTATAAGGGATTTAATAGAGCAAGCTGCATAAATTCTGAAAGCTTGCTTTTTCGCATCTAAAAGAGTGCCGTGCTTATTTTTTAATCTGTGTCATGATCTGTGTCAGTAAGCTGTCTAACATGCCCAGCATCAGATCAAGTTCTTCTATACTGACATTCAAGGCTGGCATGAAACGCAATAAATCTGGCCGTGGCGAGTTTAGCAGTACGCCAAATGGCTGCATGTCACGTCCGGCCTCGACCAGCTTAGCGCCTATGTCTGAGCCTAATTTGAGGGCGCGCAATAAGCCTTCGCCGCGCTCGCCCTGCAAGCCGTGTTTTTCCGATAGTTTGAGCAAGGCTTTACTCAGATAGTCAGATTTTTCTTTGACCGACGCCATGAAACCGGGTGCCAGTAATTCTTTTAGTACTGCAATACCGACGGCCGTAATTAAAGGATTGCCGTTGTAGGTACCGCCTTGGTCGCCAGGCACAAAACAAGCGACCGCTTCGCGGCATAACAGGGCAGCTAAAGGTACACCACCGCCTATGCCTTTACCCAACGTCATGATGTCCGGTTCGATGTCTGATAACTGATAGGCAAACAATTCGCCGGTACGGCCCATGCCGGTTTGCACTTCGTCGACGATCAAGAGGATATTATGTTTTTTGGTCAGGGCGCGCAGGGCTTGCATGAATTCGCGGCTGGCCGGCAATACGCCGCCTTCGCCTTGTACCGGTTCGAGCATTACCGCAACAGTTTTATCCGTGATCAGTTGTTCTACTGAGGCGATGTCGTTCAGGTCGGCTTTCGGGAAGCCTGTGACTTGCGGTGCAAAAATAGTATCCCAGCCCGGCTTGCCAGAGGCTGACATAGTAGCCAAAGTGCGGCCATGGAAGCCATGATCAAAGGTGATGATTTCGTAAGCACCGGCTTTATTTAGCTGGCCCCATTTACGCGCCAGTTTAATCGCGCCTTCATTTGCTTCGGCGCCGCTATTGGTAAAAAACACGCGGTCAAAGCAAGAGTTGGCAGTGAGCATGCTCGCCAATTCTATGGCAGGCGCGTTATAAAAAGCAGGGGAGGGATTGAGTAATTTTTTCGATTGCGCAATTAGGGCATCTTGTATGCATTGCGGCGAATGGCCCAGGCAGTTGACCGCCCAGCCTTGCAGGAAATCGAGATAGCGTTTGCCATTGTGATCGCTCATCCACATGCCGCTGCCTTCGGTAAACACCAGCTCCGGGCGCGGTGTGATGTACATGAGTGCGTTCACGTTGTACTGACTGAATTCCATTTGTTGGCTCCTGAAAAAGCGGGGGGTGAGGTTGAATAAAAAATGAATACAAACTTGGATGTAAAAAAAGCCACAGGTTTTTGTCCTGTGGCTTCTATTTGCGTTAAGCTTAATTTACTTAAGACTGCTTTTTTACGCGTAAGACTTCCCAGGCTCGATCTGCAAGCTACGGCGTCGGGCACTATTTGGGGAAAACATGTCGGTAAAAGAATTCATAAGCATAGTGTAAATCAGTTTTGGGTATTTTGCGCACTGCAGTATAAAATTTTGCAAAAAAATTTACGCGCCTTGTAAATCTGCTTCTGAGGTAAACGAATCAGCGTAAAACTCATCTGCCGGCAATTGGCATTGTGCGATAAAGTCGCGTTTGGCCGAGTCGACTACGATAGGCGCGCCGCAGGCGTACACCTGATAGCCCGATAAATCGGCATAATCCGCCATCACCGCCTGATGTACGAAACCGCTGCGACCACTCCACAGATCTTCTGGCAAAGCGTCGGAAATGACCGGCACGTAGTTAAAATTGCTGAGGCTGCTGGCCCATTCCTGACACAAGACATGCATGTACAAGTCCTGCGGTCTGCGGCCACCCCAGTACAGTGTCACCGGGCGGGTCGATTGTAGATCGATCAGATGTTCCATGAGCGCTTTGATAGGTGCGAATCCGGTACCGGATGCCAGCAGGATGATGGGCTTTTCCGTATCTTCACGTAGAAAGAAGCTACCCTGCGGACCTTCAAAGCGCAAAATGTCGCGTTCTTTCATGCTGGAAAATACCTGATCGGTAAACACGCCACCCGGCATGTGACGCAGATGCAGCGTAATTTGCCCATCGATATGCGGTGCATTGGCCATGCTGTAGCTACGCCGCTTGCCGTCTTTCAACATGAATTCTATGTACTGTCCGGCGCGGTATTGCAGGCGCTCGTTGGCGGGTAATTGCAGGGCGATCAGCATCACGTCTTCTGAGAGTTTTTCCATCTTGGCGATGCGACTCGGCATTTTTTTGAGTGGGAATTCCTCACTGCCCTGGATTTCACGTATTTCTATGTTGACGTCTGAATGCGGAACGGCGCAGCAAAACAAGGCCGCTCCTTGCGCTTCTTCGGTATCGGATAAGGCTTTTTGCTGGTGGCTGCCATGTGTTACCTGACCGGCTATTACTTTGCCTTTGCAGGAGCCGCAAGCGCCGTTTTTGCAGCCGTAAGGCAGGCCGACCCCGGCGCGCAGGGCGGCAGCGAGGATGGTTTCGTCTGCATCGCAGCTAAATTGTCGGCCGCTAGGCGCCACAGTTACTTGAAAAGTCATACAATTCCTGAAATAAAAAATCAGATAAAAATAAAATGAAGCTATCTTGCATCAAACCATCTCAGCGCTTGGGAAAACCACGTTTGCTGATCATCGGCTGTGGCGACGTAGGCATGCGCCTGTTACCCCTACTGAAACAGCAGTTTCGTATCTTTGCCCTGACTAGTCAGCCCGAGCGGCATGCTGAATTACGCGCCGCTGGCGCTGTGCCTATCACCGCAAATCTGGATCAGCCGCATAGTTTGGCGCGTCTAGCTGGTTTAGCAAACTATGTCGTGCATCTGGCACCACCGCCAGCAACTGGTGACTCGGACCAGCGCACCCGAAATTTGATCGCCATTTTACCTGACAAGAGCCGCCTTGTTTATATCAGCACCACCGGTGTGTATGGAAACTGCGGTGCGCAGCCATTTGATGAGTGTCGTCCGGTCGCGGCAAATAATCCGCGCGCTAAGCGCCGGGTGGCTGCCGAGTGCTTATTGCGCGCATGGGCGGTGCGCAGTCTATCGAGCTTGTCTATCTTGCGGGTGCCAGGTATTTACGCCGCCGACCGCTTACCACTGGAGCGTCTGCGTAAAGGCACGCCAGCATTGTTAGCTGCCGAGGATGTGTATACCAATCATATCCATGCCGATGATTTGGCGATGCTGATCAAGCTGGCCTTGTTTCGCGCGGCACCGAATCGGGTTTACCACGCAGTTGACGATAGCGATCTGAAGATGGCGGCATATTTTGATTTGGTGGCGGATCATTTTCAGTTGCCACGCCCGCCACGCTTAACGCGCACGGAACTGGCGCAGCAGATTTCTCCTATGTTGCTGTCGTTTATGTCTGAATCTCGGCGCATGCTGAACCGTCGCATCAAGCAAGAATTGGGTGCCCGACTTACTTACCCTAGTGTGTCGCAAGGCGTGCAGGCGGCGCTGAGCAAAAATCCAACATAAGACCTCCGAATGCACCCGGCCACCACGCATATTCCATGCGGGTGTGCGGCTAGCTTGCTCGCTAAGCCACGCCCAGATTGGGTCTTGGCGTGGCGCACGAAAGACCACGAAACCGCAGCAGCGATTTTGAAAATCGACTGAGGTTTTTTGTTTCTTTGCGCAAATGTCTCTTTTATGTCGATCTGGGTTTCGATATAAAAATTCAATGTAATAAAATGTTACTAAAAAGAACTCTTCATGTTAAATTGCTGCGGCAGCATGCTGATCTGAAAAAATTACGGCTCAAGGCCGGAAAATATAACAGTACAAAACCCAGGCTTACCCATGGAATTGTTCGCACTTAATCAAGATGTCCTCGCTCTGGAGTCCAGACTCGCCCTAATAGAGGGGAGTGCGCGACTCGATACCCTGATTGCTTTGGCCTGGGCTTTGCGTCAACGCGATTGTGAGGCAGCCTTGCGTTTAGTGGAGCAGGCCGAGGCCCTGTTGAATGATTACCTGATTGAAGATGCCAAGCTCCAAGGCGATTTAGCGCGTCTGTTGTTAATTAAAGGCGAAGTCAATTGGTTATTTGCCGATCTGGCTCAGGCCGAACAGCAGGCCATGTTAGCTATCAGTATTTTCGAGCGCTTAGGCAATCATATCGGTGCTGGTGATGCTAAGTGGCTGCTGGCATCGGTGTGGTTAGATCGCGGCGATGTGCAGCATCATGCCAAGTGGCTGGAGCTGGCCACGAACGATTATGCTCAGGCCGTTGATACTCAGCGGGTAGCCATCGCCCATGCGCGGGCTTTGCATTTTGCCGCGTTTCTGGATGCGCCTGGTACCAGTGCGCGGATTGCTGAATTGTTTGATCTGCAGCAGGAACAACCAGCTGCAGTGATGGCCTGGTTGGCCAGTGCGCTGGCGCTGGTGCCTAGTTTAAGCGGCGATCAGGTCACCGCTATCCGGGCGTATTCACAGGCTCACCTGGCAGCGCGCGACAGCGGCCAACTCAGACAGGCCATACTCAATGCCAGTAATGGTGCGGATGCCTTCGCCACTTTGGGCGATCTGGATGCAGCATTAGAATGGGATGAACATGCGTTGGCCTTGGCACGCGGCACCGGCTGGCCCTCTATGGTCGGCAACACCCTGATGCAAACTGGTAATGTGCTAAGGCTATTGGGGCGACGCGAAGAGGCTAAGGCGATCTTGTTGGAGGCGCAGTCCTCTATGCGTGAGTTGAGTAGTTCTAAATCCTACACCATGACTTTGCAGTATCTGGGCGATCTGGCGCTCGATTCCGGCGAGCCGCAGGCCGCGCTAGAGTATTTTCGCCAAGTCGAAGAGCGCATCACTAGTCTGGGCGAGCCATATTTTTTACTGCGTTGTTGGCGCGGTCAAGCCAATGCCCTGTGCCGTTTGGCGCAACCGCAAGAGGCTAGCGCCAAGGTCGCCGCCGCGTTCGTATTAGCCAGTCGTGAAGGTAGTGCCGACGAACAAATTAAGGCATTGCGGATTTATGCCGAGCTCTACCATTTGCACCCTTTGCCAGCGCCAGAAGGCATGGCCAGTGCCAGCCCCAGTCTGCATTTTTTAAATCAGGCTTTGGCAGTTGCTGCAACGATTAATGGCTACATCCTACCGAGTGAATTGCTTGATGAAGTCGCCAATGCCTATGCCCTGATCGGCAATTATCGGCTGGCCTACAGCTATTCTCAGTCAGCCGCAGCGGCGCGCGATAATAAACGCCTGGCCGATGCCGGCATCCGTGCGGTGGCGATGCAGGTGCGCCAGGAAACCGAGCGTGCCTACGCCTCGGCCAGATATCACCAGCAGCTCGCTATCAATGAGGCGAGTCGTGCCAGCTATCTGCAGGAAACCAATACCACCTTGGAAACCTTAGGTCTGATTGGCCGCGAGATGACCGCCAATCTGAATAAAGAGGCGGTGTTCGCCACTTTTTATCGACATGTCAGGCAATTGCTGGACGTCGCTTCATTTTCGATTTCCTTACTCGATGAGGATGGCGTCACGCTCAAAGGCAGTTTTTGCATGGAGCACGAGCGCGCTCTGCTTTTGTCGGATTTTTCTGTGCATGATGAGAGCATCTATACCGCGCGCTGTGCGCGCGAAAGACAAGAGATCTTAATCAATATCCGGCCTGATGAGGATTTGATTACGTCTAGCTGGATAGAAGGTAGTCTCGATACCCGCAGCCTATTGTTCGCCCCCTTGCTAGCAGGCGAGCGTTTGCTGGGGGTAATGTCGATACAATCGATACATACGCATGCCTATGCCGAGCGCGAAAGCGCGATCTTTCGTACCCTGTGCTCCTACGCGGCGATCGCACTCGAAAATGCCGCGGCGTATGCAATGGTCGATAGCGCCCAGTTGCAAGCGAATGCTGCGTTACAAGAATTAGGTAAGGCCAGAGAGAAGTTGGCGGATCATGCCGAATGGCTGGCTGAAGAAGTGAGCAAGGCGACCGGCGAGATCACCCAGCGTGAGCGCGAAACGGTGTATCGCTTATCCAAGGCAGCCGAGTATCGTGACCGTGAGACCGGTGCGCATATTTTGCGCATGGCGCATTACTCAGAAATTATTGCCAAAGGCTTGGGCTTGTCGGTGGCAGATCGCGAGTTATTGTTAGAGGCTGCGCCCATGCATGATATAGGCAAGGTGGGAATCGCCGATCATATTTTGCTCAAGCCAAGAAGACTCGATGGCGAAGAGTTTGAGGTGATGAAGCAGCACGCCCTGTATGGCTACGAAATTTTGAAAGAAAGCTCATCGAAAGTGCTGCAGGCCGGCGCTGCGATCGCTCGCGGACATCATGAGAAATATGATGGCAGCGGTTATCCGTACGGTTTAAAGGGCCAGCAGATACCAATTTTTAGCCGCATCGTCGCGGTGGCCGATGTGTTTGATGCCTTAACTTCGGAACGTCCGTATAAAAAAGCCTGGCCGCTGGAAGCCGCGGCCGACTATCTCAAAGCCAATAGCGGCTCACACTTTGACCCTGACTGTGTTTCCACCTTTTTCGATCACTGGGATGAGGTGCTGCATATCCGTGAACGCTTTCAGGATGAACATTGAATAGAATTTTTTGATGGCATGGCCCAAGGCGCATATCCCATGCGGCTTGCAGGGCAGGCCGGCTGGCAAGGCGCATGGAATATGCGCGTCCGGCCTGCACCTGTTTTTTTCTGTGTGTCGCTTTACACCAAGGCCGAAGTCACTTTTAAAACTTCATCGGCGGTGGTGACACCCTCCAAAATTTTATACGCGCCAGCGATCCTTAAGGGCTTCATCTGATCCTTGATGCTTTGCTCTCTGAGTGCATTGATGTCGGATTCTTGTTTAATTAGTTTGCTAAAGGGTTGTGTCACGGTGAGTAATTCATACAGACCAACCCGGCCTTTAAAGCCAGTTTGACGACAATCCGGGCAGCCTACAGGTCTATAAACTTTGGCCGGTTTCGCTATGCCCCATTCTTCGGTCAGGCTATACCACACGGTGTCGAGCATTTCGCCATCGTCGGATTTACACATCGGGCAAAGGGTACGCACCAGGCGCTGCGCCAGGATGCCTATGATGGTCGCTTCCAGTAGGTAATACGGGACGCCTAGTTCCAGCAGGCGCATGATGGCGGACGGCGCATCGTTGGTGTGCAAAGTGGACAGTACCAGATGCCCGGTCAGCGCCGCTTGTATCGCCATTTCAGCGGTTTGCAAGTCGCGGATCTCACCGACCATGATGATGTCGGGATCTTGCCGCATCAGGGCGCGCACCCCATCGGCAAAGCTCAGTCCAATATTGTGCTGTACCTGCATTTGGTTAAATGAGGCTTCCACCATTTCTATCGGGTCTTCGACGGTGCAGACATTCACTTCGGGGGTCGCCAATGCCTTCAGTGTGGTGTACAGCGTGGTGGTTTTGCCAGAGCCGGTCGGCCCGGTGACCAGGATAATGCCATGCGGTTTGCTGGTCAGATGATCCCAGCGCACCGCGTCCTCAATCGGGAAACCTAGTTCCGGCAAAGTTTTGACTACCACTTCCGGATCAAAGATACGCATCACCATTTTTTCGCCGAAGGCGGTAGGTAAGGTCGATAGGCGTAATTCGACTTCTACCCCGTCCTGAGTGACGGTTTTGATGCGGCCATCCTGGGGGCGACGTTTTTCGATGACGTCCATGCGTCCGAGTAGCTTGATCCTGGCCGTCATGGCGATCATCACAGTAGCGGGCACTTGATACACCTGATGCAGCACGCCATCGATACGGAAGCGTATGGTGGCAAGATCGCGCTTAGGCTCCAGATGGATGTCCGAGGCGCGTTGATCGAAGGCGAATTGCCATAGCCAGTCGACGATGTTGATGATGTGCTGATCGTTGGCGTCGAGTTGCTTATTGGCCTTCCCGAGTTCCACCAATTGCTCGAAGTTATTGCGCAGTGCCAGATCTTTATTGCCGGCGCGCTTGGCGTCTTTGATCGATTTTGCCAGTGAAAAAAACTGGGTAATGTATTGGGCAATTTCGAGCGGATTGGCCAGCACCAGTTTGATTTCTTTGCGGCTGAGGCGGGCAATTTCTTCTACCCAGGTATTATTGTAGGGGTCAGTGGTGGCCACGGTGACGCTAGTGGCGCCGGTCTCTACCGGTAGAATATTGAAGCGTGTGGCATAGGTCGATGACATCACATCGGCTACTTTTGCGAAATCAATCTTGAGCGGATCGATGCGGTAAAAAGGCAGATCGCATTTTTTGGCAGTCCATTCAGTCAACCAGTCCAGACTGAGCAATTGATGTGGCGCTAATTCCGAGTGCAGCTTGGTTTGTGCTACAGCAGTCAGTACATGCATGGTGGCCGGACCATTTCTTAAAATCACCTGGGCATTGGTAAATTCAAGTTTGGCGTTTTCTTTTTTGATGATGCCATCGCTCATCAACCAGGTAAATATCTGTTGTATGCTCAGTTGTTTTTGCAGAGATTTTGTCATGCTTGCTCGATGCCGGTTGGACTACACTTGGTGCTTGCTGCGACTGGGCATTAGCCTGGCTCGTTAGCGCTCTTTAATCCATCTACCCATGATTTTGCCGGTAGCTTAGTGCTTTCTTTGATGGCTTTTGCGCGTTCGAATAAACTGGGGAAATCCAGCTTGACTCTGGCTTTGAAGGCGATCGCCACCACATTACCATCGTGTACTTTAGGCAGGCAAAAAACGCTGCCAAAGACAAAACGCATGGCCTTGATGTTTTTGGCGAAACTAGGATGATCGCCAAATAGATTGACAGTCAAGATGCCGTCGTCATTGAGGCAATCGGCGCAAGCCTGATAGAACTCGGCGCTGTCGAGCACCGGACCGCGCGCGGTGGCGTCGTACAGGTCAACTTGTATGGAGTCGAATTTGTCGTGATTGTCTGGATTTTCGACAAATGCCTGCGCATCCATTTCTATGACATTCAGACGTTCATCATTGGCTGGCAACTTAAACATGCTTTCGCAGATCATGATCACCGCCGGATTGAGGTCAACTGCCGTGACATGCGCCTGTTCAAACTGGCGGTAGCAAAATTTGGTCATGGCGCCGGTGCCTAATCCCAATTGCAGGAGCTGTTTAGGCTCAGTGATAAACAACATCCATGCCATCATCTGTTGCGCGTATTCGAGTTCCAGCCAGTCAGGTTTACGCAGACGCATTGCGCCTTGTACCCATTCCGTACCAAAATGCAGGAAGCGCACGCCATCTAGTTCAGACAGAGTGATGGGGGCAAATTTAATTTTGCGATTTTTAGTGATTGCCGCCGCTTTGGGGCCAGACCGGAAATTACCCTCGGCCTCTATGGATTTTCGTTTGATAAGCATAGCGTCATTTTAACCAGCATCAGGCCCGACTAAAAGAGAATTAAGCAGGATTACAGTATTTACTTAGTTGCCTTAGTTGGCGGGGTTTTCAAGGATACGTTTCCAGTGTTGCAGTTTGTCTTCAAAGCGCATCTGGGCATAGGCGGGAGACGAGGAGGGTAGTTGTAGCGTGGTGTAGGCCATTTGCTCAAACTCGGTACGCATTTTGCCCGCCGTGTTGCCATTAAAGCAGAGTTTTCTGAGTTGAGGGTAGGCCAGTTGTAGGGCGCGAAAATCATTTGGCTGGCCTTGCCTGATAGCTGAGTCTAGGCTGCCTTGGCGCTGGCAGGCACCAAATACATCCCATAAACCTATGCCGTGAGTCAGCAGGCTTTGCAGGCGCTCCTGGTAAGTTAGATCGACTAGATTTTCCGCTAGTACGCCAGACATCAGGCGCCAGAACTGATTTTGTTTAAATGCGTAATACTGCTGGGCGCGCAATGAAGCCTCGCCCGGGAAACTGCCCAGTAGCAAGGTATGCGTTGCTAAGTTGATGACGGCAGGGAAGCCCTGCAATGGCATTACTTGGGTGAGTTGATGCTCTAGCTGAGCCATGCGCTTATCCTTTGCCGCTTTTCGTCAAACTGTATTAGCGGAAAACAAAAAAGCCTCGCATTTCTGCAAGGCTTTTTATTTTGGCTCCCCGACCTGGACTCGAACCAGGGACCTGCGGATTAACAGTCCGTCGCTCTACCAACTGAGCTATCAGGGAATAGAAGAAATACACCTCTTCGTTAAACTATTTTCCAGTGATTTTGTTGCAAGTTCACTGGCTACTTCAAATTCTGTGGCTCCCCGACCTGGACTCGAACCAGGGACCTGCGGATTAACAGTCCGTCGCTCTACCAACTGAGCTATCAGGGAACAGAGACAAAGATTATATGCGTCCTTGCCCGTCTTGTCAAAAGCTTTTTGGTTTTACCCGCTTACAGAACCGCTGTAATCGCGTCAATCACGACATCGATATTGCGCTTGTTCAAGGCTGCGACACAGATACGGCCAGTGTCCACGGCATAAATAGAGTTGTTATCGCGCAGCTTTTCAACTTGTTCTTTTGTGAGGCCGGAGTAAGAGAACATGCCGCGTTGCTGGGTTACGAAATCAAAATTATGCGCAGGCGCTTTTTCTTTGAGTTTGCTGACGAAGGCCGCGCGCATCTCGCGTATTCGTATGCGCATGCCAGCCAATTCTTCTTCCCATAATTGGCGTAGTTCTGGTGTGGACAGCACGGTAGCCACTACCTGGCCACCGTGGATAGGTGGATTTGAGTAGTTAGTGCGGATCACGCGTTTGAGTTGCGACATGATGCGGGCTGCTTCTTCTGCGCTGGAGGCTGCAATGCTGAGCGCACCGACACGCTCGCCATACAGGGAGAACGATTTTGAGAATGAGTTGGAAACGAATAGCGCGCCTCCCGCTTCGGCAAAGCGACGGACTACTTTACCATCGGCTTCGATACCGTCGCCAAAACCCTGGTAGGCCATATCGAGGAAAGGCACCAGACCACGCGTCGTCACGACTGCTATGACTTGCGTCCATTGATCGTCAGTCAGATCGGCACCTGTAGGATTGTGGCAGCAGGCGTGCAATAAAACGATGGAGCCGGCTGGCATGGTATTCAAGGCATTGAGCATGCCGCTAAAATTCACACCACGTGTCGACGCATCATAGTAAGGGTAGTTGTTGACCGTGAAACCGGCCGATTCAAACAGGGCGCGGTGATTTTCCCAGCTAGGGTCGCTGATCCACACTTGCGCATCTGGTGCGAAGCGCTTCAAAAAGTCCGCGCCCAGTTTTAATGCTCCAGTACCGCCGATGGCTTGTGCAGTAATTGCACGCTTCTCTTGTACTACGGCGCTATCGGCACCAAATACCAGTTCTTGTACCGCTTTGTCGTAAGCGGCTAAGCCTTCGATAGGCAGATAGGTACGCGGAGCAAATTTTTCCATCAGGATGGCTTCGGCCTTCTTGACGCATTCCAGTAAAGGTACTTTGCCGTTGTCGTCATAATAAACGCCAACGCCCAGGTTGACTTTGGCAGGATTCTGGTCGGCATTAAAGCCTTCCGTAATGCCAAGAATAGGGTCGCGAGGTGCCATGGTGATGGCGGAAAACAGGGGGGGGGTAGCGGGAGTGGTCATCGTGATAAACTGAAAAATTGTCTGCAAATTGCTAGGCAAGCCACAAACTTATGGTTGGAAGAAGAGTCAAAAGCTTTTTTCAGTCTACTATTTTAACAAAGGTAAGCGGTAAATGGCTGATTTAACACAGATATCGGGTGCGGCAGATGAGCCGAAGTTCGTTACTTTCCCGGATTCACCTTATCAATTATGTCAATTATTTCCCCCTGCAGGAGATCAGCCGGCGGCGATTGCGCAACTGGTTGAGGGGATTAATGACGGCTTATTTTTCCAGACTTTGCTGGGTGTGACGGGCTCTGGTAAAACCTATACGATGGCCAATGTAATCGCCCGTACCGGTCGACCGGCAATCATTTTCGCTCCAAATAAGACTTTGGCGGCGCAGTTATATAGTGAATTTCGTGAGTTTTTTCCGCGCAACGCAGTCGAGTATTTCGTCAGTTACTACGATTACTACCAGCCGGAAGCGTATGTGCCGCAGCGTGATTTGTTCATTGAGAAAGACTCTGCGATCAATGAGCATATCGAGCAAATGCGTCTGTCTTGTACAAAATCACTGATGGAGCGACGTGATGTGATCATCGTGGCGACGGTATCGGCGATTTACGGTATTGGTAATCCCAAGGAGTATCACAAGATGATACTGACCTTGCGCGCCAAGGATAAGGTCAGTCAGCGTGATTTGATCGCACGCTTGATACAGATGCAATACACGCGCAATGAAATTGATTTTAGCCGCGGTACTTTCCGTGTACGTGGCGATACCATCGATATTTTCCCGGCCGAACATGCTGAACTGGCACTACGGGTGGAGATGTTTGATGATGAGATCGAAAACTTGCAGCTGTTTGATCCGCTCACCGGGCGGGTTAAGCAAAAAATCCCCCGCTTTACGGTTTATCCAAGCTCACATTATGTGACTCCGCGTGAGACGGTATTGCGGGCAGTGGAGACTATCAAAATAGAGTTGCGTGAACGACTGGAGTTTTTCAGGCGCGAGAATAAGTTAATCGAAGAGCAGCGCATAGAGCAGCGCACCCGTTTCGATCTGGAAATGATGGCGGAGATTGGCTTTACTAAGGGCATAGAAAACTATTCGCGTCATTTGAGTGGTGCTTTGCCGGGTGAGCCGCCGCCAACCCTGGTCGATTATTTGCCGGCCGACGCCTTGATGTTTCTCGATGAGTCGCATGTCTTGACTGGGCAATTGAATGCCATGTACAACGGCGACCGCTCGCGCAAAACCAATTTGGTGGATTACGGCTTTCGCCTGCCGTCGGCGCTGGATAATCGTCCGCTTAAGTTTGAAGAGTTCGAGAGCAAGATGCGTCAGACTGTGTTTGTCTCGGCCACTCCGGCTGAATATGAACGAACTCACGCCGATCAGGTAGTCGAGCAGGTGGTCAGGCCGACCGGCCTGGTGGATCCGCGCATCGAGGTGCGGCCAGCGTTGACGCAGGTGGATGATCTGATGCAGGAAATTACTGCTAGAGTGAAGTTGCATGAGCGGGTCTTGGTGACTACCTTGACCAAGCGCATGTCGGAGCAGCTCACAGAATTTTTAAGTGATAACGGCATTAAAGTGCGCTATCTGCATAGTGATATCGATACCGTAGAGCGGGTAGAAATTTTGCGCGATTTACGCCTCGGCACCTTCGACGTGCTGGTCGGGATTAATCTGTTGCGTGAGGGTTTGGATATTCCAGAGGTCTCGTTAGTGGCGATCCTTGATGCCGATAAAGAGGGGTTTTTACGCTCCGAGCGCAGCCTGATTCAAACCATAGGCCGGGCTGCGCGTAATCTCAACGGAACCGCGATTTTATATGCCGACCGGATTACCGATTCCATGCGACGTGCCATCGACGAAACCGAGCGAAGGCGGAATAAACAGATCGCGTTTAATCTGGAAAACAATATCACGCCTACCGGTATCAAGAAAAAGATCAAGGACATTATTGATGGTGTCTACAATCCGCAAGAGGCGCGCGAAGAATTAGCGGTAGCGCAAGAGCAGGCTAAGTACGAAATGATGAGTGAGAAGCAAATCAGTCGCGAAATTAAGAAGTTGGAAAAACTGATGATGGATCACGCCAAGAATCTGGAGTTTGAAAAGGCGGGTATGGTCAGGGATCAACTTGCGCATCTGAAGCAGCAGTTGTTTGGTGCGGATGGTAAGGATAATCTGGCGGCACTGAGTGCAAGGCTTTAATGGTGAAGCCTATTTATTAAAGCGCGTAATATACATGCGCCTTCTGGCTTGAAATGGTCCGGAAAGGCGCATGGATACTGTGTATGCGTTTTTAGAGGTTCTCTTTTTACGTCGAATTAATTTTCGCCGCCAACTTCTGGCTGTAGCGTGATGTGATCAATATTATGGGTCACGAGTAGCATAGATTTCACGCTTTCCATGATGCGCGGCCATGCGCTGATGTCGTTGATTTCCAGATGCCCGATCAAGGCAGGATGGCCGGGCGACATCTCCCATATGTGTAAATCATGTACCGACAGTACGCCTGGTATGGCCTCGAGATCCTCGCCAATTTTGACATAGTCTATATGTTGTGGAACGCCTTCCATCAAGAAATGATAGGAGTCTGCCAGCACCCCAAAGGTGGACTTTAAAATCAATAATGAGACGAAGATAGACAGGATGGGGTCGACTTGCATCCAACCACTGAAGTAAATCACTGCGCCGGAAATGATCGCGGCAAGTGAACCGAGTAGGTCGCCCATCACATGGATTAGGGCGGCTTTGGTGTTGAGGCTATCTTTATCGTGTGAAAGTACCCAGGCTACTACGATGTTGATCGCCAGACCTATGCTGGCGACTAGCATGACGGTGCCACCTTGTACCGCCTGTGGGTGCGCTAAGCGCTGTACGGCTTCGTAAGAGATCCAGGCAATCACACCCAGCATAATTATGCCGTTGACGAAAGCGGCCAAAGCTTCCGCGCGACCGAAGCCAAAAGAGTTTTTTGCTGTGGGTGGTCGCTTTGCGATGGTCTGTGCCAGCAGGGCTAAGCCCAATGCGGCGGCGTCGGTCACCATGTGGCCGGCATCTGAAATCAGCGCCAGAGAATTTGACCAAAATCCAAAAACGACTTCAACTACGGCAAAGCCCAGTGTCAGTATGAGTGCCCAAGCGAGTATGCTTTGACTACGATTCTCAAAATAGTGCTGATGCACGGCATCACCTTGGCCGTGGGCGTGCAGGTGAGTGCTTTTTTCGGCTTGTGTTTTTGTTGGCATGAGGGCGTTTCTTTAAAATTGGTGGCTTTGCAAATTGCGATGGATGGGAGTGTAAATGATAGCTGCGAAGTTTGTGGAATACTCTGGGCGTTTCTGGCCTAAATAGCGGGGCGCAGGAAGACGTATTCTAAATGCTGAAAAATCAGACGGAAACAAAAAAATTAGAAACGACTTTACTATCTGGGCTTGGTTTGCTATAGTGTTGGCTCTTCGGGCGGTTAGTTCAGCTGGTTAGAATACTTGGTCGACATCCAAGGGGTCGCAGATTCGAATTCTGCACCGCCCACCAGAATTTAGGCAGTACCTTAGTTATATAAGAGCGAGAAAGGCATCATGGTTATGACACCGCGAACTACGATCACATTCCTTTGTGAGCGACGCTAGTCGAGGTGTTTTTTCGTTTGTTGGTATTGTGAAAAACGCGGCTAGCCCGCGTTTTTTTTCGTCCGCGTTTTTTGTATTTGTTTAGATTTAATCACTCACCGATACACCATTACATAATTCGGCAATCCTTGCCGGCATGGAGATTAAGATGATTTCAGTAAGATTGCCCGATGGTTCTCAACGTCAGTTTGATGAGCCTGTGACGGTGGCGCAGGTTGCCGCTAGTATTGGTGCTGGTTTGGCGAAAGCTGCTTTAGCTGGAAAAGTTGATGGTAAATTGGTTGATACCTCGTACCTTATCGCGGCGGATGCCGATTTGGCGATTATCACTGAAAAAGATGCGGATGGCCTGGAGGTTATACGCCACTCCACTGCACATTTGTTAGCGCATGCGGTGAAAGAGCTGTTCCCTGAGGCGCAAGTGACGATAGGGCCAGTCATCGAGAATGGGTTTTTCTATGACTTCTCGTATAAACGTCCGTTTACCCCTGAAGATTTGGTCATCATCGAAAAGAAAATGACCGAGTTGGCGAAAAAAGATGAGCAAGTTACCCGCAAGGTCTTGCCGCGCGATGAGGCGGTTGCCTATTTTAAATCGATAGGTGAAGCGTATAAGGCTGAGATTATTGAATCCATACCTGCGGATCAGGATGTCTCTTTATATACCGAGGGATCATTTACTGACTTGTGCCGCGGTCCGCATGTGCCATCGACTGGCAAACTAAAAGTCTTCAAGTTAATGAAGTTGGCTGGTGCCTACTGGCGCGGCGACTCCAAGAATGAAATGCTGCAACGCATTTACGGCACTGCGTTTGCGAAAAAAGAAGAGCAAGAAAATTATTTGCATATGCTGGAAGAGGCGGAGAAGCGCGATCACCGTAAATTAGGTAAAGCCTTGGACCTGTTTCATATGCAGGAGGAGGCGCCTGGTTTGGTGTTTTGGCACCCAAAAGGCTGGACTATCTGGCAGCAGGTTGAGCAATACATGCGTAAGGTGTATCAGGCTGGCGGTTATCAGGAAGTGAAAACGCCGCAGATTCTGGATCGTAGTTTGTGGGAAAAGACCGGGCATTGGGGTAATTACCGCGAAAATATGTTTGTGACCGAGTCAGAAACCCGCGTCTACGCGCTGAAGCCGATGAATTGCCCTGGTCACGTGCAGATTTTTAATACCGGTTTGCGCAGTTACCGCGAATTGCCTTTGCGCTTCGGTGAATTCGGCCAATGCCACCGCAATGAGACCTCGGGAGCCTTGCATGGCATCATGCGGGTGCGCGGCTTTACCCAGGATGATGGACATATATTCTGTACGGATGAGCAAATTGCTGATGAGGTAACTTCCTTTCATCTTCAGGCAATGAAGGTTTATGCCGATTTTGGTTTTGAAAATATTGCGATTAAGCTTGCCTTGCGTCCGGATAACCGGATTGGCTCTGATGAGGTTTGGGATAAGTCTGAGGATGCCTTGCGTTCGTCTTTGCGTCTATGCGGCGTGGCTTGGGAAGAGTTGCCGGGCGAGGGTGCGTTTTATGGTCCGAAGATTGAATATCATCTGAAAGATAGTCTGGGTCGTCAGTGGCAGGTCGGCACTATGCAGGTAGACTGGAATACTGCCGAGCGTCTTGATGGTACCTATATCGGCGAAGATAGCAGCAGAAAAACTCCAGTCATGTTGCATAGGGCTATCGTCGGCTCCATGGAGCGTTTCATAGGTATTTTGATAGAAAATTATGCGGGAGCCCTGCCTTTATGGTTGGCGCCAGTGCAAATTGCGGTCTTGAATATCTCGGAATCTCAGGCTGAATACACAGCACTTGT
Source organism: Undibacterium parvum (assembly GCF_003955735.1). Taxonomy (NCBI): domain Bacteria; kingdom Pseudomonadati; phylum Pseudomonadota; class Betaproteobacteria; order Burkholderiales; family Oxalobacteraceae; genus Neoundibacterium; species Neoundibacterium parvum. The sequence goes on from NZ_CP034464.1 coordinate 3,826,562, forward strand.
TGCAGAAAACCTGAGAAAACAAGGGTTTAGAGTGCACATAGATTTGCGTAATGAGAAAATAACCTATAAAATACGCGAGCATTCAATACAAAAACTCCCTTATATCCTAGTTATTGGCGATAAGGAAAGAGATGCAAACACAGTGGCTGTGCGTACGCGTGGCAATCTAGATTTGGGTGTAATGACCCACGAAGCCTTGTTGGAACGTCTGAATAACGACGTGGCAAACAAAGTTTAATCAGATAAGTCAGCGAAATAGCACGGCCAATTTATTTATTTTTCGAAGGAAACTGCAATAGCTACCGACAAGTCACATCGCATCAACGGTGAAATTACAGCGCTAGAAGTGCGCTTATCTGGCGTTGAGAACGAGCCTTTGGGCATCGTTAAACTGAGTGAAGCTCTTCGTCTATCAGAAGAATCGAATGTCGATTTGGTGGAGATCGCGCCGACTGCGCAGCCGCCTGTCTGTCGTTTGATGGATTACGGTAAGTTTAAATACCAAGAGCAAAAAAAGGCGCATGAAGCCAAGTTGAAGCAAAAAGTTATTCTGGTGAAGGAAGTGAAATTCCGTCCCGGCACTGATGATGGCGATTACAACATTAAGTTGCGTAATCTCACCAAATTCCTGGATGACGGCGATAAGACTAAAATTACCCTGCGTTTCCGTGGACGTGAAATGGCCCATCAAGATATCGGTATGCGTATGCTAGAACGTTTGAAGGCTGATCTTGAGCCTTACGGTCAGGTAGAGCAATTTCCTAAGATGGAGGGTCGTCAGATGGTGATGATTCTCTCTCCTAAGAAGAAGAAATAATTCAGAAGTAAATTCAGAATTTGAGAAAACTTCGTTGTAAAAAATAAAGTTTTCTTAATGGGTGATGAACTAGATTTCACACCCTCACTAAGTGAGAAGTAGGCATCCAAGTGCATCGTCATTGTTGCCACCTACCATCATATAAAATTGGAGCTGTCGTTAAGACAGATGTGCTATGCCAAAAATGAAAACAAAGAGCTCTGCTAAGAAGCGCTTTCGTGTACGTCCAGGTGGAACGATCAAATGTGGTCACGCTTTCAAGCGTCACATTTTGACAAAAAAGACCACTAAAAATAAACGCCAATTGCGCGGTATCACGAACGTTAATGCAGCTGACACAGTATCCGTCATGCGCATGATGCCAAACGCTTAACCTCATACTCATCTATTAAGGAGTTATTATGCCTAGAGTAAAACGTGGGGTTACAGCTCGTGCCCGTCATAAGAAAGTTCTCGACTTAGCCAAAGGCTATCGTGGTCGTCGCAGTAAAGTATACCGTATTGCCAAGCAAGCAGTTATGCGCGCTGGTCAATATGCATACCGTGACCGTCGTAACAAAAAGCGTGTATTCCGCGCATTGTGGATTACCCGTATCAATGCAGCGTCACGTCAGCATGGCCTGACATACAGCGTATTCATGAATGGTCTGAAAAAAGCTTCTATCGAACTCGATCGTAAGGTCTTGGCTGATATGGCTGTGATGGACAAACCAGCATTTACTGCGATTGTAAATCAAGTCAAAGCTACACTGGCTGCTTAAGCACGTGTTAGTTACGGATTCGCAAGTTGCGAATCCGTAAGATGAGCGGGGCAGAGGTTGATTCCTGTGCCCCGTTTTGTTTTTGGTATGTCATTTCTAGCTTCCCGTAATCCCTTACCCTTCAATGGGAAAAATCGCATGAATCCCTTAGATCATCTCGTAATTCAAGCGCGAGCAGACTTTTCTGCTGCCCAAGACGCCGCCGCTTTGGAAAATGCCAAAGCACTTTACCTTGGGAAAACTGGACAAATTACCGAGCAAATGAAGCTCCTGGGTAAGCTTGCTCCAGATGAACGTAAAGCACAGGGAGCGATCATCAATGTCGTTAAAGAGCAAATTGAAAATGCTCTCAACGAATGCCGCGATGCTTTGGCAAATGCCCAAATGCAGACGCGACTCAATGCCGAAGCGATCGATGTTAGTTTGCCTGGACGTGGACGTGGCATGGGCGGCGTGCATCCGGTAATGCGTACTTGGCAGCGGGTGGAAGAGATTTTCCGATCTATCGGTTTTGCAGTGGCGGATGGCCCTGAAATCGAAAATGACTGGACCAATTTTACTGCTTTGAACAGCCCGGAGAATCATCCCGCTCGTTCCATGCAAGATACTTTTTATATAGAGGGCAATGATAGCTTCGGTAAGCCTTTGCTATTGCGTACCCATACCAGCCCTATGCAGGTACGTTATGCGCGTATGCATCAACCTCCAATCAAGGTAATCGCACCCGGACGCACTTATCGCGTCGATAGCGATGCCACGCACTCACCAATGTTTCATCAGGTTGAGGGCTTATGGATAGATGAAAATATTAGCTTCGCTGATTTGAAGGGCGTTTACCTTAATTTCGTAAAAGCTTTTTTTGAAACAGATGATTTGCAAGTGCGCTTCCGTCCGTCCTACTTTCCCTTCACGGAACCATCCGCCGAGATCGATATCGCTTTCGGCAGCGGTCCGCTAAAAGGCCGCTGGTTGGAGGTGTCAGGCTCTGGGCAAGTACATCCTTCAGTGATAAAAAATATGGGGCTAGACCCTGAAAAATATATAGGCTTTGCTTTTGGATCCGGCTTAGAGCGGCTCGCTATGTTGCGTTACGGGATCAGCGATTTACGTCTGTTCTACGAAGGTGATTTGCGTTTCTTGAAGCAATTTAACTAAAAATTTTTAATAGTGCGGAGATGCTTTGCTTCTCCCTCCAACGCTTACCTCGTACCTTAAGTACTTACTCACGGCTGAATTATGCAATTCTCTGAAAACTGGCTACGCACCATGGTTGATCCGAAGATGACTTCGGATGAATTGGCACATCTTTTAACGATGTCTGGATTGGAAGTTGAGGAGGTCGAAGAAGTTGCGCCTCCCTTTAATAATGTGGTGGTCGCAGAAATTCGCGAAATAGTGAAACACCCCGATGCCGACCGACTCAATGTTTGCCAGGTTGATGTCGGCACCGGCACTTTGTTGAACATCGTTTGCGGAGCTCCGAATGTACGGGTCGGCATGAAGGTTCCTTGTGCCATGGCGGGCGCTATTTTGCCGCCGGGTGCAGATGGCAAACCATTTGAGATTAAGGTCGGAAAACTGCGTGGTGTTGAATCGCAAGGTATGTTGTGCTCGGCGCGTGAGCTGAAATTGTCGGAAGAAAATGCCGGACTGATGGATCTTCCCGAAGATGCTCAGGTGGGGCAAAATTTCCGAGATTACTATCAGTTAAATGACCTTAAGTTCACGATTAAACTTACTCCGAATAAGGCTGATTGCCTGTCTGTTCTAGGCGTGGCGCGTGAAGTGTCGGCCCTAACAGGGACGCCGATGACGTTGCCGGAAGCGCACATCGTTGCCGTCAGCTTGCAAGATAAATTGCCTGTGAAAATATCTGCACCTGACTTGTGCGGCCGCTTTAGCGGACGCATTATTCGCGGAGTCAATGCGAAAGCCCCGACTCCGGACTGGATGAAACGGCGCTTGGAGCGTAGTGGCCAGCGTCCAATCTCTGCATTGGTCGATATCTCCAATTATGTGATGTTGGAAATGGGCCGTCCTAGCCATGTTTTTGATCTGGACAAAATACATGGAGGACTGGAAGTGCGCTGGGGTAAAAGCGGTGAGTCTTTGAAGCTGCTCAATGGAAATGCGGTTGCCGTTGATGAGTGGATAGGCGTGATTTCGGATGATAAGGAAATCGAATCACTGGCTGGTATCATGGGCGGCGACTCGACTGCGGTGAGCCTTGATACTCAGAATATTTATTTGGAAGCCGCTTTCTGGTGGCCGCAAGCAATACAAGGGCGCGCACGACGTTTGAATTTCTCAACTGATGCCGCGCATCGCTTCGAACGCGGGGTTGATTTCGCGACTACGGTAGAGCATTTGGAACGTATCACTAGCCTTATCGTGGAAATCTGTGGCGGTGCTGCACATGTAAAAGTCGGGCCTATCGATGATCACATCGTGAATTTGCCATTACGCCCTGCTGTAAATATGAGAACGGCACGCGCGGTTAAAGTCATCGGGGTTGCTCTGAGCGACAGCCAAATTGCAGACATCTTTACTCGGTTGGGGCTGCAATTTACTCAAGAACCAGGGCTGTTCTCGGTGACTCCGCCATCTTATCGCTTCGATATAGAAATTGAAGAAGATTTGATCGAGGAGGTAGTGCGTGTGTATGGCTTTGAAAATATCCCATCTTTGCCGCCAGTCGCCGCGAATGCAATGCTGATTGAGCCGGAAAATCGTCGTTCTTTATTTACACTGCGTAGACAAATTGCTGATCTTGATTACCAAGAAGTGATTAATTACAGCTTCGTGGAAGAGTCTTGGGAAAAAGATTTTTGTGCAAATGAAGCGCCAATAAAACTACAGAACCCTATTTCCAGTCAGATGTGTGTCATGCGCACGAGTTTGATTGGAAGTTTGGTGGCTAATGCTCGATATAATTTAAATCGTAAAATTGGACGCGTAAGAATTTTTGAAATTGCTGCCGTTTATTTGAAAAACGCAAATATCCCAGACGGTCCTTTGACTGTTGCCGGATACGATCAGCCGAAGCGACTCGCGTCTTTATCGTATGGTCCTTATGCTGAAGAGCAATGGGGCCAGCCTAGTCGTAACGTCGATTTCTTCGATGTCAAAGCCGACTTAGAGGCACTGTTTGCGCCGAAAATACTGAGGTTCGTGAAGACTCCGCACGTCGCCTTGCATCCAGGTCGTTCCGCTCAGATTGAATGCGATGGACAAATCGTTGGTCTGATAGGTGAGTTACATCCTCGCTTACAGCAAAAATATGATTTACCTTTAGCACCCGTGGTATTTGAAGTTGATGTTGCATCTTTGCAGAATGTAGTAGTTCCGGTTTATCAGGAAACGTCTAAGTTTCAAGCTGTTAGTCGCGATCTTGCATTGGTGGTGAAACAGACCGTCGCCGCGCAGGAATTGCAGGATATATTTGCTGCGGAGTTGCTGCAAAACGAGGTGTGCAAAATTGTGCAAGCTATTGTTTTGTTTGATGAATATCGTGGCAAGGGCTTGGAGTCGGATGAAAAAAGTCTTGCTTTCCGTTTTAGCTTACAAGATACTCAGAGTACGCTTCAGGATGATAAAATTGATGCCGCCATGGCCGCGCTGATACTTGCCGCCAATAATAAAATAGGCGCCAGATTGCGTTAATCAATCAAAAGTCAGCATGCAATGATCTGCACCCACATCTGTAGGTCATTGCCTTAATTATTTTAGCTAGCAGGAATAAAACAATGAATGATGTGACTTCCGCTGAACTTCAGTCGGTGCTGGATGCAGATTTAAATCGAGCAATGCGTGAAGCGAAAGTGCGCTCGCAGGCCGAGAAAGAATTGCCAACGCTGACTAAGGCAGAGTTGGCTGAGCTCCTTTTTGAGCAAGTTGGCTTAAATAAACGTGAAGCCAAAGATATGGTGGAAACGTTTTTTTGCGAAATACGCGATGCACTAGAACGTGGTGAGGCCGTAAAATTATCCGGCTTCGGAAATTTTCAGTTGCGCGACAAGACACAGCGTCCGGGCCGCAATCCGAAAACCGGCGAAGAGATTGCCATTACGGCACGTCGGGTGGTGACCTTCCATGCCAGTCAAAAATTAAAAGGTATGGTTGATGATGTTAGTAGTCGTCCTATCTCACAATCTGCCTGACTTTCCGTATGAGCGAACTCAATCTAGACACTGCGGCCTTGCCACCGATACCGGCAAAGCGCTACTTCACTATCGGAGAAGTAAGCGATTTGTGCGGCGTTAAGCCGCATGTTTTGCGTTACTGGGAGCAGGAATTCACTCAACTAAAGCCGGTAAAACGACGCGGTAACCGACGTTACTATCAACATCATGAGGTCTTGTTGATACGACGTATCCGCGAACTTTTGTATGCGCAAGGTTTTACCATCAATGGCGCAAGAAATAAATTAAGCATGCCAAATAGCAACGCGCCGGCGGATCTTAGCGTTAAAGAACATGTGAGTTTAATTCAGATTAAAGAAGAGCTAATGTCTATCTTGTCGTTATTGAAGCCTTAACCGCCAGCGTTTCCTGATTTACTCAAAACAAGTCAGTGCAAACTGCATCGTTTTCTAGATTGCATGTTCTAGTAAACGTTTTAAAAGCAGTAAATTCCAGATATAAAAAGCTAATTTGTTGTATCCTATAGCATTGAAACAACGGCGTTAAGCCTATTATGCAAGAGCACTCTCCTAAGGTCAGTACATCTGACCTTAAACCACACAGGTCATTGTTTGAACGACTGACCGCCTTTATTTCTCCCGAACCTGAGAACCGCGCTGAATTGCTGGAAGTCCTGCATGACGCGCAAGAACGTAATCTGATCGATGCCGACGCTTTGGCAATGATAGAGGGCGTATTTCAGGTGTCTGACTTATCCGCCCGTGACATCATGATCCCGCGTTCGCAAATGGATGTGATCGATATTTCCAAGCCTATCTCTGAATGGATGCCGGAAGTATTGAGCACTGCGCATTCGCGTTTTCCTGCGGTCGATGGTGATAGAGATAAAGTCATCGGTATTTTATTGGCGAAAGATTTGCTACGCTATTATGCTGAAGACAGTTTTGATGTACGCGATATGTTGCGTACCGTGATCTATATTCCCGAATCTAAGCGTTTGAATATTTTGCTACGCGATTTTCGCGCCAACCGTAATCATATGGCGATGGTAGTCGATGAGTACGGCGGTATCGCTGGTTTGATTACGATAGAAGATGTCTTGGAGCAGATCGTTGGCGACATCGAAGACGAGTACGACTTCGATGAGGAAGAAGATAATATTCTTGCGCTAGACAATAATGGTAACGGCAAACGATGGCGCATCAAGGGTCTGACCGAGATTGACCAATTCAATCAAGTGCTGGCTACCGATTTAGCCGATGAAGATGTCGATACTATCGGTGGTTTAGTGAGCAATTTTCTGCAACGTGTACCGCATAAAGGCGATGCATTTGATATCGGTCAACTGCATTTTGAAGTCTTGCGTGCGGACGCAAGACAGGTGCAAATGTTGTTGGTTGAGAAGCGCAGTCTCGCTTATTCGTCCGAAGTCTAGGTCGGTCGTCTAGTGAATTTTCTTGTTCAGCTAAGGCCAAATTTCTCGCGTTTTATTGGCTGGCGTTCCGCTATGCTGATGGCATTCTTGGCCGGATGCCTTAAGGTTCTTTCTTTCGCGCCTTTTAAGCTCTGGCCACTGGAGTGCCTGAGCCTGGCCCTGCTTTTCTATTTAGCCTTGCGACGCAGTGAAGATACTTCGCTGCGGATAGCCTTATTGGGTTGGAGTTACGGCTTTGGTGCCATGTTTTGCGGCATCAGTTGGCTGCTTATCCTGATGACGCGATATAACGATTTGCCGGTTTGGCTGTCGCTCATAGGTTTGGCTTTACTGGCTAGTTACCTTGCAATTTTTGCTGCACTGGGGATGTTCCTTGCTAGCTATCTGCAGAGGCGCTGGAAGCTCACTATTGTACTCGCTGCGATATTGGTTTTTCCTGCTACATGGGCAATCAGCGAGTGGCTGCGTGGCTGGGTCTTGTCGGGCTTTCCTTGGCTCGCTTCCGGCTATGCGCATACCTCAAGCCCGCTGGCGGGTTATGCGGCTGTTTTAGGCGTGTATGGAGTCGGCTGGATCAGCGCCATGCTGGCTGCCGCATTGGCTTTGGTCGCGTTGCAGCCCAAAATATGGAAGAAAATGTTTGCACTGATCCTACTCTTGCTGCTTGCTGGTGCTGGCATGCTCCAGTATGTATGGACTCAGCCGCAGGGCCAGACTATCAGTGTACGTTTACTGCAAGGTAATGTTGATCAAAACCTGAAATTTGACATGCAGCATGTCAACGAATCGTTGCGCCTATATCACGATATGATCGTCGCAGCGCCTGCTGATTTGATCGCGACGCCAGAAACGGCATTGCCTCTGCCGTCATCACAACTACCTATTGACTACCTACCTAGTTTGCAGGCATTTACACAAGTCAGTCATAGTGGTTTGTTACTAGGTTTAGTGACGCATGATGGTCCGAATCAATATTCAAATAGCGTGCTCGGGTTTGGTAGTGAATATCAGGCACAGGCATTTCGCTACGACAAACATCATCTGGTTCCTTTTGGCGAGTTTATTCCTTTTGGATTTCGCTGGTTTATCAATATGATGAAAATTCCTTTCGGCGAATTATCTACCAGAGCTGAGTTGCCGCAAGCGATGCAAATTAAAGATCAATATGTGTTACCGAACATCTGTTATGAAAGCTTGTTCGGTGAAGAAATTGCTCAACAATTACGCATGCAGTTAGTCGATAAAAAACCTGTCGCCAGCATCTTGCTGAACCTGTCGAACCTGGCTTGGTATGGTGACAGCATCGCGATACCGCAGCATTTGCAAATATCTCAGATGCGCAGCTTAGAGACTGGGCGACCTATGCTGCAAGCGACCAATACGGGGGCTACTGCGGTAATCAATGCAAAGGGGACGATTGTTGCTCAAATCGCCTCGCAGTCTAAAACCACCTTGAGTGCTCAAGTGCAGGGTATGGGAGGGATTACACCCTATATTTCATATGGAAACACCAGCATCCTTGGTCTCGCTTCATTCTCCATCTTGCTGGCATTTCTATTGCGTGATCGCGCTACATCAGATCGAAAAAACTAAATCAATAGAGTCGATTGGCTTGCCAACGGCTAAAGGTGGCAAGCACGGAAAATTCTATTTTTGTTTGGTCGTATTTGTATCGATATCAAGCAGGCATTCACGGCCGCGTTCACTGATCTCGTTTAAACCGGAATCTGGATTGACGGTGATATGGCCTTTTTTTCCGAGAAAACTAGCCACTGTGGCAGATATTACGACGCTAGGGTCATTGGCGATGGCGCGTAGGCCGTCTATACATTGTTTGATAAACAGAATTTGCTTGCCAGTATCGGTCAACTCCAAACCACCGTCTTTACGATGAGTCAGCAGTTTGATGCCAGTTAAACGCTTGGTGTTTCTTGCTACGCAAGCGCTCGGCCGGGCATTTCTTGGCAGTTTGCTGACTTGTTCCAATGCGTCGTATTCGTCTATGCTTAATTTATGGTTCATTACTGCTTTCAAAAATGGTAGGTATCTGTATTGAGGTTTTTTCGGTGTCCAATCAATATTGGAAGTAAGGCTCGCAGCGAAGAATTTGACCGGAATATAACATAGGTAGGACGCTGACGAGTGGCTTGGCTTTCCCCTTATGCATACTTATCGCAAATTTTGCTGATTCTGCTCTGAATAAAAGGGGACTATATCGATAAGCTAGTTTGGGTTTCCATAAGGTTTTCAAAATCAGCCAGTGGTAAGGGGCGACTGAATAAATATCCCTGATAGGCGTGACAACCTTGGTTCGCCAGATAACTTCTTTGTTCCTCTGTTTCCACACCTTCGGCGATCACCGTCAAACCTAAACTTTCAGATAGAGCAATAATCATTTTTGCAATTGCAGCGTCATTTGAGTCAAATAAAATATCTCTGACGAAAGTTTGATCTATTTTTAATTGGTCTAAGGGTAATTGCTTTAGATAAGCGAGGGAAGAATAACCGGTTCCAAAATCGTCTAAAGAAAAGCCTACGCCAATCTGCTTTAATAGACGCATTTTTACGATAAGTTCCTCGACATTTTTTATCAGTAAATTCTCAGTCAGTTCAAGCTTGAGCAAGCCAGGATTTGCACCACTACGCTGTAAGGCGCCTTGTACTATAGCGACGAAATCAGCTTGATGAAATTGCTTTGGACTCACATTGACGGCAATCGTCAATTGCGCCATGTTTGCTTGCATATTCCAGCGTGCTAATTGCTCGCAAGCCATATCTAGCGCCCATGTCCCCAAATTCAAAATTAAACCAGTTTGTTCGGCCAAGGGGATGAAATCGGCGGGAGCAACGATGCCGCGTAAGGGATGCTGCCAACGCATTAAGGCTTCCACTCCGCTAATGCTGCCATCGCTAGTGACCTGAGCTTGATAGTAAAGAAGGAATTGATTTTTTAGTATAGCTTCACGCAAGTCGGTTTCCAGCGAGGCGCGGGTGGCGACCGCAGACTGCATCTGAGGGTCGAAAAAACGTAGGGTGTTGCGACCGGATGCTTTGGCTTCATACATGGCAAGGTCGGCCCGCTTGAGCGGCTCGTCTATGCTCTCAGCGCGCTCGCCAAATAAAGTAATCCCTATACTCGGGGTGCTGCGGTGCTCGCAATTACCGAGATAATAAATCTGATTGAGTGCGTACAAAATTTTCTCGCCTACCGCTTCTGCTTGGCTTGCCGCATCCAAAGCACTTTCACTTAAATTCTCCAGCATGACAACAAACTCATCACCACCCAAACGTGCCACGGTGTCGCCCTCGCGTGTGCAATCCGCTAAACGGCTAGCCACCTGTTTGAGTAAAAGATCGCCCTTGTCATGCCCCATGGTGTCGTTAAGCGTCTTGAAATTATCCAGATCAACAAATAGTAAGGCTCCCTTGCGTTGATGTCGTGTGCCTGCCGCCAAGGCTTGCTCTAGTCTGTCGAGTAAGAGCCTGCGGTTCGGTAGGGCAGTGAGCGGATCATAAAACGCCAGATTTTTTATTTCATTCTCTGCGATTTTGCGGGTGGTGATGTCGATAAAACTTCCCACATAATGGGTGGTAATACCGGCGCTATCTTTGACACCTGAGATGGTCAGCCATTCAGGAAATAGCTCGCCGCTCTTACGGCGATTCCAAATTTCCCCTTGCCAGGTTCCAGTACGCAGCATGCTGTCCGACATCGCTTCATAAAAAGCGTCATCATGTACGCCTGATTTGAGCAAGCGCGGAGTTTTCCCAACGATTTCGTCTGCCGGGTAGCCGGTAATCTCAGTAAATGCCCGATTAATGCGCAGGATAGTCCGCTCTGCATCCGTGACAAACATGCCTTCTTGGGATTCAAATGCGGTGGCTGCGATGCGCAAAGCCTGCTCATTTTTTTTGCGCTCACTGATATCATTCCATGCAACATAGACCGCCTCAGCACCATCGAAGATGATAGACGTTCCTTGCGCCTCGACGTCGATCGCTTGGCCATCTAACTGTAAAAACTTCATTTCCATCATGTTCGCTACTGTATGATTTTCCTTGATGTTTTTGATTCTAGAAAGCACGATATGATGGAAGTCAGGATGAATGATGTCCAAAATAGGCCTGCCGACCAACTCTTCGGCGCGGGTTGCGCCTAGCATTTTGATGGCAGCTGGATTCACATAAATCAGGCGCCCATCTCTATGCACATTAATGCCTTCCGGTGACCATTCAACCAGTACGCGATGCCGTTCCTCACTCTCTTGCAGTGCGGCTAAAGTACGTTTTCGCTTGGTAATGTCATGAATGAAGGTGTGGAAGGCGAGTTTGCCATCGTAAGTGATGGAGGTACTTTGCACTTCTGCGATCAAAGGCGTACCGTCCAGTTTTAACAATACTTCCTCCGTCATTGCTGTGCTGCTGCCATGCTTGGAGATGCTTTGAGCGCGCACATAAGCCATTTCATGAAAGTCGGGGTGCAGTAGATCGAGCACAGATCTGCTTAGCAACGCCTGTTCGCTATCAGCACCGAATAAGTGAATTGCCGCCGGATTCGCGTATTTTAGTTTGTTATCACTATGTATGATAATCGCTTCGGGTGTCCATTCCACCAGCGCACGATGGCGCTCTTCGCTCTCTTGCAAAGCACTCTCTATACGCTTACGTTCAGTAATATCACGTGACAGCACAATAAAGCTTGGCTCTTCGTTCTCGATGCGGGTTTTTCGCGCGACCGAGAGTTCGAACCATTTTTCACCGTGTTGTAAATTTAATGCAATTTGCTTTCCAGTTGAAAAGCCGATTTCATGCGCTTGCTGTAGCGCCGCCATGACGGTTGATGCAGCAGGTTCGGGAAGTACTTCGCTGATTAAATGTCCGATTAAGTCTTGTGGCGGTGCTGCCAATAAATCGACGCGTGGCGAATGATAGGATTGATAGCGACCGTCAAGTCCAAGCTCGAACAGCAAATCGGGAATTGCGTCTAGCGTCGCTTGTAGTTTGGCCTCGCTCCTTTGTTGTGCCTGTTGGATGCGTTTGCGTTCACTGATGTCACGAATTGTTCCTTGTATGATGAGGTGTCCATTGACTTCCATGCGACTGAGTAAAACCTCGGCGATGAAGCTCTTCTTGCTGTCCAGGCGCAGATGTAAGCATTCAAACACGATCATGCCCTCTGACATCGCCTGCGCCACTCTTTGATTTGCTAGGCTGATCGAGTCTGTTCCGTCGGTCTGTTTGGCAGGCGAAAGATCGGAGATGTGTCTGGCTATAATTTCGTTGCGGTGGTGTGCGCCGAATAGCCTTAAGGCCGCGGGGTTGCAATCGATGATCGCGCCGTTTTCCAATAAGATTACGGCGTCGGCGGTGGCGTCAAAGAAGATCAGATTACGTTTTTCGGATTTTTGTAGTTCCGCAGTACCCGCGGCAATGCGATCGGCCAGCGTGCTGTGGTCGCGTTGTATGCTGTCTGCCATGCTATTAAAGGCGTCAGATAGAGTGAGTAATTCACGGCTATCACTGGCTTGGCTGATCGCCCTGGCGTTTAGATCCCCTACGCCAAGTTGCTTGGCAGTGTCGGATAAGAGTAGCAATGGTCGCGTTAGTCTATGCGCCACCCAGCGTATCAATAGCAAGGACAGTAAAGTGAGGAGTAGTGCGCTGATGGCAAGCGCATTGAGGTTCTCTTTTAATGCCCCGAGCGCAGCTTCCTTGCTGGCATAGTGGACTAAGGTCCAGACTTGCGAACCGTTTAATTGCAAGCTGCGATAGACTTCCACCAGATCTTTATCGCTGCCATCTTTGCCGGTCAAGGTACCTTCAAAACCTGCAGCTATTTGTGGGTTAAAGACGAATTTTTCTGGCCCCGTATAGGCGGGAAAGCGCGCCAGCAGTTTGCGATCTGGATCAAATAATAAACTGGTCTCTTGATTTGCGTAGTCCTTGCTTTCTTCCCGAAAACTTTCACCTATGAAATTTTGTAAATCAAGAAACGCAATCAGCAGTCCTACCAATTTGCCGTTATGCTCACCATTATTGTCTTCCAGTCGGACCTGCCGGACTATACCTATCGCTGGTTTATTCTCGGGTCCGAGTAATTGTTCCACCATCTCGGATGCACCGATTTGCGCGGCGCGTTTGATCAAAGAAAGATCGTAAAACTGCCGACCGATATCGATAGCCTTGTCGCTGGCGCGTATGGTTCCACTCTCAGGATCGACTAAAAGTAAATGATTATAATGATCAGGGTGGGCTCTTTCTATGCGGTCAACCAAACGTTCGAAATTATTTTGCAGATTACTATCTTGAGTTTCGAGTTGGCTCGCGAGTGAGCGACTTTCAGAGACGACTAAGATACTTCCTCTGCGTTCTCTGAGACTGTTGGAGATCCAGGCTCTTTGTAAGTCTGCCTTTACTTCCAGGATGTGGATAGCTTCAGTTAAGCGTTGATTGCGTGCGCCTACCCAGGCGATTTGAGGAAGTCCAAAATACCAGAGCATTAATAATAGCCAGATCGCGGCTAAAAATAAGATACCAAAATATCCCGCAATTCTGCTTGAAAAAGAAGTATTCATCAGCGTGTCGCGCTTACTCGCGGTAATCGTAGCGATTAACTTGAAACTTCTTTCGATCACTCATCACCGTGATGAGACCATCATAATTGAAGGCCTCCGCTAAATTCTGTTGGTTTGCCGATTTTGGAATTTTTCCTAAATTGGCTAAGAATAGAAATTCGGCATTGAGAGGCGGTGCGCTAGGATTTTTTAGTATGCTCGGTGCGGAAGGAATGTCGAGAATCTCACGTCTGGTAATACCGCTGATTTGTGCCACGCTCAGACTCGTGGATTTGCCAGAAAAAGCCTGCGCATCGGCCATCGCCCATGTTGCGGCCATCTCAAGATGTTGTTGCGAACGGCGCATCCATTCGATAGCGCGTAATAATCCTGCCACCAAATGTAAAGCAGCCTGGGGCGATTGTTTTACAAATTCTTTTCCTATGACAAAATAATCGCTACTGATGCCACGAAAAGCAATATGGTTTTTTTCGCTCTGGCTTAAAGCCAGGGTGGGGCCTGGTTCCCAAGCAGCAAAGGCATCGATCTCGCCGCGCGCTAAGGCTTCTGGCATGGCGTCCACAGTTAAGGGACGCAGACTCACTTGAGTCTCGCTGATACCTGCCGAGGCCAGTCCCTGCAGCAAGGTATGGTGTGCACTTGATGCCTCCACATAGGCGATCCGTTTGCCGACCAGGTCACGTACTTGGCTGCTGTCTTTGGCGACGATAGCGGTAAAGCTTTGCTTTACTAATCCGACTATCCAGACCTGTCCACTGGCAGCGCTCAGTATGGTGGGCATGTCACCCAATATGCCCGCTTCTAGGCGACTATTCGCAAACAGCGTCAGCATGTCGGCACCGCGCATGAAGGGATAGGTCTTCAAACTCTGTTGACTCTGTTCTAAGGCTTTTTTTAGAATTTGATCACGGCGCATCAGTGCACTGATCACACCGGCAGGGTAGCCTAGAGGTTGTATTCCAAGATCGATTCTGGTCGAGTCACTACTGCTGGCGTAGTTTGCAAAATACTCTTCGGCGGCGAGTGCCGTGGGCGGGCTTAGCGCAAGTATGCTGGCGGCTGCCAGTAGCGCAAATTTCTGAGCCAGCAGAGCGGGAATGAGGATGCGAGAAAGCAGGCGTTTGGCATAGTTGGACACAGCGCGGTCGGCGTCATTGAGCAAGAACATGAATGGCAAAGTCATTGTGATCCCCAGGTGATCTTACAGATGCTCGTCCAGCACTGCCTTTTAGGCGGGTTCAATCTAGGTATAAACTTGCTCGCTTAAGCCAAATACCTGAGGTCTGACAGGATAGAAACAAACGGCAACATGCTTTATTATCGAAGATGCAAAGTAATTTTTATCTTCGGTGCTTTACGCCAGCCTATTTCATCATTTGGACTTACGCAAAATTGTCCCAGCTAGGCGTGCCGCCGAAGACAGTACTTTAGTACGGCAAGGCGAGTGCAACGACGATGGGGCGGTTTTGCGTAAATCCTAATCTTAACAGATACCTAAATAGTCTAATCTAAACTAACTTAAATAGGGAATCTATGTATAAGAAAATATTATTGAAATGGCACATTATTTCAAGCGCGGCATGCAGCTCGCAGCATTTTTCAGGATTTTGCAGTCTTTTTACGTACAAATACTGCACTGGCTGTGGAATAAACCTAGTCGCGGTGGCGCTCAAAAGAAGAGGGCGTGGGTAGTAATTTCGCCAAAGTATGTGAGATTTTCCGCAATTGTGGGGCATCATCCAAGGCATCGTCACTGGTGTCGTTAATGCAAAAGAAGGGAATGCGACCAAACTCATCGACCAGAGTCTGGAATTGTTGTTCTGCATCGCAAGCACCGCTGCTGATATACAAAGGCTCTAAATTTTGCTCGGCCGCACGTCCAGTGTGCAGCATCCAGCGTGGCACCAGGTCGGGCATTAAGGGCGGCACCTGCCATGAGCGAAACACGGTTTGCCGGACTTGTTGAAACAGCTCAGGCGCGGCCAATTCCAACTCGTGCAATACGCTCTTCAGCATAGGTCGGGGCGAGTGCGCAAAAATTCTTTGTGCATGCAAATAGTGCGGATAGCGCTGTGATAACCAATGTTTAGATAGGACCGAGGCGTTGACCAGTGCGCTCTCATGCGCCTGCAATTGATCGTAATCGGGCACCCTGGTTTTTTCAGTAAACACCGCCAAGCCTTCGGAACCAAACCAAAGCTCAGGGTCGACCTCGGCACCGAAAAAGACATCGTCATTGAGGTAGATAAAGCGTTCAGCCAGCCCCGGGATATGGTGCAGATACGATTCGATATGACCGGAATCAAACACCGGTAAAGCTGCCGCCGGTATTAATTCGGCATGGTCGATCAGGCTCAGACGCGGATGCGTCTCCAGCCAAGCCGGGATCTGGCCATCGGTCACCAGATAGATGTGACCATGCTCAGGGTAAAATTTTTCTAGCGCGCGTAAATTAAAACGTAATTCATCATTGTCGCGATAACGTCCGGCGACATCACCGTGCACTGCCAAGTCTCTAGGCTGCGCGGCGCCGGAACGCTGCAGTGCCTGCTGGCGCTTATCCCGCCACACCGGATCAGCACCATTCACCCACAGATAGACGATATCGATAGGCTCTTGCTGTTCGGGGAGCGCCAAGTTCTGGCAGGTGGGCGGTAGACGGGAATTCAATTGATGTTGTGGAAGATAATTTACTCGGTGCGCAGCGTATGCCGCTGCGAACGGCAAGCTCAAGAGCCGCAATTTACCATGTTTTGGTAAATCCTATCGAGCGCTGACTATTTGCCGCAGCTAGCTTCAAAATAAAACTATGCATAGCCTGGCGCGCATATTCCATGCGGCTCTCCAGCCTGCCTGGCCTGCAGCCCGCATAGAATATGCGCCTGCGGGTAGCTGGTGGGCGGTCGCGACACTTAGGCTTATTGCTAGTGTTGAAAATAAAACGCCTCACCGTTTTAAGCGGCGAGGCGTTTTTTGCTACTTTTTGACTACTCTTCGGCTGCTGTTTAGCCGCCCAGAATTTCCATTTTTTCCATCGCGCCCAGCAACAGATCATCCAGCGCAGCGTGGCGTTCGTTCATCTTCTTGATGTCGTCGGCTTTGCTTTTCTTGTACAGATCTTGATCTGCCAGACGGTCGGCAATATCTTTTTGCTCGGCTTCATAGCTGGCGATCAGGGCCGGCAATTCGTCGAACTCTCTTTGCTCTTTGTAGCTGAGTTTTTTCGCTTTAACGACGGCAGGAGCGGCCACGGCCGCCGCCGCTGTGGCTGCTGCTTTCTGCTCGGTCTTGCCTATCGCTGATTTGCTCGGCGCCGGGGCGCTGGTGCGGTATTTTTCCCAATCGGAATAACCACCGACGTATTCTTTCCAGTTGCCTTCGCCTTCCGAGGCGATCACTTGCGTGACGACGTTGTCGAGGAAAGTTCTATCATGGCTGACCAGGAACACGGTGCCGTCATAGTTTTCCAGTAATTCTTCCAGCAATTCCAGGGTTTCGATATCCAGATCATTGGTCGGTTCATCGAGTACCAGAACATTGGCTGGCTTGGCAAAAAGACGCGCCAGCAACAAGCGGTTACGCTCGCCACCGGACAATGATTTAACTGGTGAACGGGCGCGTTCCGGTGCGAACAGGAAGTCGCCCAGATAAGACATCACGTGCTTGCGCTGACCATTGACTTCTACCCAGTCACTACCCGGAGAAATGGTTTCTGCCAAACTGTCTTCATCATTAAGTTGACTACGCATCTGATCGAAGTAAGCGATCTGCAGCTTGGTACCTTGCTTGATGGTGCCGCTGTCTGGCTGGTCTTGACCGAGTATCAGTTTGAGCAGGGTGGTTTTACCGGCACCGTTGTGACCGATCAGACCGATCTTGTCGCCGCGCATGATGATGCTGGAGAAGTCGTTGATGATCTTCTTCTCGCCAAAGCTCTTGAAGACATTTTCCAACTCAGCCACGATCTTGCCCGAACGCTCGCCGGTGGTGACATCCAGACGTACCTGACCTTGTTGCTCGCGACGTGCGCTACGCTCTACGCGCAGATGCTCGAGGCGCTTAACGCGGCCTTCATCACGCACGCGACGCGCTTTCACGCCTTTGCGTATCCAGATTTCTTCTTGTGCCAAGAATTTATCAAACTTGGCCGCTTCGACTTCTTCCACTTCCAGTTGTTCTTCCTTGCGGATCTGGTAAGTGCTGAAGTTGCCCGGGAAAGAAGTGATCTTGCCGCGATCGAGTTCTATGATGCGGGTAGTGACGTTATCGAGGAAGCTACGATCATGGGTGATGAACAGGACGCTGCCTTTGAAATCGCGCAACAGACCTTCTAACCACAAGATCGATGAGAAATCCAGATGGTTGGTCGGCTCATCGAGCAGTAAAACATCGGGTGCGCTGACTAAGGCGCAGGCCAGCGCCACGCGCTTTTTCATACCGCCAGAGAGGGTGCTCATGACCGCATCTTTGGACAGGTTCAGCTTGTCTAAAGTCGTCTCTACCGTGTTATTCAGGTTCCAGGCATCGGCCGCATCGATTTGCACCTGGATGTCGTGCATGCGCTCCATCAGGGCGTCGTCATTGTCGCCGCCGAACTGACCGGTGATCGCTTCATATTCCAGCAACAGCGCTGGCATTTCACCCAGACCAGAGGCTACTGCATCAAACACGGTTTGATCAGGATCGAATTGCGGCTCTTGCTCTACATAGGCAATCTTGATGCCTTGTTGCATCACCAGCAAACCATCATCGAGTTTGGAGGTGCCGGCAATAATTTTCAGCAAAGACGATTTGCCGGTACCATTGCGGCCGATCAAACCGACGCGTTCTGAGGTTTCGATAGAGAATTCTGCGTGGTCTAGCAGGGCGACGTGGCCAAATGCCAACTGAGCGTTACTGAGTGAAATGACTGCCATAAATACTTCTGTAGGGCTGAAAAGAGCCGATGCGGGGTAAATAAAAGGCGTATTGTACCGTAGCCAGCGATTCTTCTTAATTGATTGTTCGTGTTAGCTCATGTATTATTGCTGGCTTCGCAGAAAAAAGTGTCGTTTCGCTATTTTCCCCGCGTCTCTCCGTAGCACAATGGATAGTGCACATGCCTCCTAAGCGTGGGATACAAGTTCGATTCTTGTCGGAGGGACCAGCGATTTATTGCCATAAAAAATACGCACATGCTGGTTTGCCTACGTTGTTGCGTTTGACAGAGCCCCTTGATTCTTTATCGAACGAGGGGTTTTTTGTTGCCCGCGAGGTTTTCCACGCTCAAACGTCTGGTGCCTTGCTTGAAATTAATTTTCCCCGTTTTTGAGATTCCGCAAGCTGTCTGCTGATGCGGGCAGGGCAAAGCGCATCCAGCGATATAGAATTTAGAACAAATATACTCTTGCCCACGAAGTGCAGGAAACGCGCGAAAAGTCCAAAGGCGCGGCGCTTGATTCCCGGGCGTAATTGCGTATTCGCTTGTTTGAGTCTTTGGTGTTTTTGGTGTTTTTTGTGGAAAAGGTTTTGCCTTTGTGTAAATACGCAGTCTTTACCATCAGCTAGCCCAATAAAGGAAAGATTATGTCTCGTATCGCAATCGTCACAGGTGGAACCCGCGGTCTGGGCAAAGCGATTTCGCTGTCGCTGCAGGCGGCTGGTCATCAGGTCGCAGCCGTGTATCGCAATAACACCGAGGCGGCGCAGGCGTTTTCGCAAGTGAGCAAGATACCTGTGTTTCAGTGGGATGTCGCCGATTTTGAGGCATGTCGCAGCGGTATTGCCGCCGTCGAACAGCAATTGGGCGGCGCGGTTGATATCCTGGTCAATAACGCCGGCATTACCAGTGACGCTGTATTGCATCGCATGAGCCACGAGCAATGGTGGAAGGTCATCAATACCAATCTGGGCTCGATGTTCAATATGTCGCGCCACGTGATCGAAGGTATGCGCGAGCGCGGCTATGGGCGCATCGTCAATATCAGTTCCATCAATGGTGAAAAAGGTCAGCTGGGTCAGAGTAATTATGCCGCTGCCAAAGCCGGGATCTTGGGATTTACCAAGGCGCTGGCGCTGGAAAGTGCGCGTAAAAATATCACGGTTAATGCAATCGCACCGGGCTATTGCGAGACAGATATGGTGGCAGCGGTATCGCCCGAAGTCTTGCAGGGAATTATTGCTGGGATACCGGTAGGACGGCTAGGTTCTCCCGCCGACATCGCGCGCATGGTGGCGTTCTTGGTTGACGAACAAGCCGGTTACATCACCGGGGCCACCTTTGATATCAATGGCGGTCAGTATATGTCGTAGCCCTTTGTATCTTGACCACGGAAATCTTCACTCCAGGGTTCTTTATTCCGAGGTTCTTCATTTACTACTCAAGCGTGGTTGACGGCTGCGATGACGATGCGGCACTGTTGTCAAAACATGTCAGCGTTTTCGATTAGAGTTTAACTTCGGTTTTTCTAGTTGAGCTGTTGCAAGCTACTCTTGAGGGTTTTGTTCCGAACATATCACTTCTCTAATTGCTGATATTTTCGTTCTTCTTGTTGCCATCCTCTTAAAAATACACCGTTATGCACGATGTATATCTAATTTTTTTCTGGCCGTGTATGTGCGCATAGTGGCTTCGGATAGGCGTTGACTTTGCGTTTTCAATACACTACTGTATGTAGTCATAAATGCACGCAATATCGATAATTTATCTCGTTTTTTTTATGGGTATAGAGCAGCGTCGTTGATGTGGTGACGGCTGTTTTTTTTCGTTACATTTTTGGATTGATACCAACACGGCTATGGAAAAAATTTGGATTAACAGTTATTCCTCCGGGGTTCCGGCGGAGATTGATGTGAGCGCGTATGACTCTTTGGGTGATTACTTTGATCATGCCGTTGCTCAATTTGCCGACCGTACGGCGTTCATTAGTGGCTCTACCGGTGTGGCGATCACTTATCGTCAGCTGGAACAATATAGCCGTAATCTTGCGGCATATTTTCAGAGCGTATTGGGTTTGCCGAAAGGTGCGCGGGTTGCTCTGATGATGCCCAATATTTTGCAGTATCCGATTTGTCTGTATGGTCTGTTGCGCGCCGGCTATGTGGTGGTCAATGTCAATCCTATGTACACCGCACGTGAGCTAGAGCATCAGTTGCGCGACTCAGGTGCTCAGGCCATGGTCGTGGTTGAATTGTTCGCGCATATCCTGGAAAAAGTGATCGCCAACACCAGTCTGAGTAAGGTCGTCGTTACCGGCTTGGCCGACATGATGCCTTTTCCCAAGCGTGTAATGGGCAACTTCATTATCCGCAGAATCAAAAAAATGATACCGGATTACACATTGCCGGGTAGCATCAGTTTTCTCGATATGCTGGGCGCTGGCGCCGCAAGTAGCTTTAGTCCGGTCAAGATGCAGCGGCAGGATATCGCGTTCTTACAGTACACCGGCGGTACAACCGGCGTCTCCAAAGGCGCAATGTTGAGTCATTTAAATATCTTGGCCAATGTGAAGCAAACCCAGGTCTGGAGCGATCCCTTCATTGATAAAAACGAGCAGTTGACCAGCATCACCGCGATTCCGCTGTATCACATCTTTGCCTTAACGGCGAGCCTCGGGTTTATAGCCATGGGCGGCAGTAATGTTCTGGTGGCAGATCCGCGCAACATACCTGGCTTTGTCAGCGTGCTGGCTAAGTATCCGTTCGCCTCTCTGCCTGCAGTAAATACCTTATTTAATGGCTTGCTCAATGATGCCGGTTTTGCCAAGGTCGATTTTAGCCGCCTGCGTTTCGCACTCGGCGGTGGTGCGGCCGTGCAACGATCAGTTGCCGAACGCTGGCAAAACGTTACCGGCGCACCTTTGATCGAGGCTTATGGTTTAACTGAGTGTTCGCCCGCAGTCAGCATGAACCCTCTGTGTCTGGGTGTATACAACGGCAGCATAGGCTTACCGCTGCCATCGACCGAGGTGTCGATACGTAATGAGGCAGGAGAGGAGTTGCCGTTGGGCGCCGCTGGCGAACTCTGCGTGAAAGGGCCACAAGTGATGGCTGGTTACTGGAATCTTCCGAAGGAAACCGCTGCAGTGATGACTAACGATGGTTTTTTGCGTACCGGCGACGTGGCGCAAATGGATGAAAAAGGGTTTTTGAAATTGGTTGACCGGCTCAAGGACATGATCCTGGTGTCGGGCTTCAATGTCTACCCCAATGAAATTGAAGAAGTGGTGATGATGCATGCTGACGTATTGGAGGTGGCGGCGGTGGGCAAGTTTGATGCCGGTAGTGGTGAGGCGGTCAAGATTTTCGTAGTCAAGAAGAATGCGACGCTGACTGAAGAAAGCCTGCTTAAGCATTGCCGGGAAAATTTGACGGGCTACAAAATGCCTCGCCAGGTGGTATTTCTCGATGATCTTCCCAAGAGCAATGTAGGGAAAATTTTGCGGCGTGATTTGCGTGAGCTTCATGCAAGTTGATGCGATTCAATATAAACAAGGAGAGCACTGATGAGCGATTTAATAGTGAGACGTCTTTTGATCGATATGAAAAGCCCGATTGCCAGCCGCTGGAATGGTGGCGACGCGTTTCGCTCGGCATTTTTCAACGCCTTGTCGATGAGTTTTCCGGTTGGCGAGCAATATTTTATAGACTCGGTAAGGAACGGTTTAAAAAGTCTGCGGGAACCAGAGCGAGAACGTTTTGACGCGGAAGTGCGGGGCTTTATCGGCCAGGAGGCGACCCACCGTCGCCTTCACACTTTGTTTAACGGACATCTCGATAAGTTAGGCTACACGAATGAAATTGAAGCGCGCGCGATTAAACGCATCAAGGCTAATGCTGCCTATAATTTGCGTGCACACGTCGCTGCCACAGCCGCCACTGAACATTTCACAGCCCTATTTGCGGATTGGATATTAAGGCATCCTGAAGCTTTGGCTGATACCGAGCCGCGTTTGCAAACCTTATGGCAGTGGCATTGCGCTGAAGAGTCCGAGCATCGCAATGCCGCCTTCGATATCTATGTGGCGATGGGCGGCGAGCATGCTTGGCGCATCAGAGCCTTTTATTATATTTCTCTGATTTTCATGATGGACCTGACACGCCAGACTTTGCGCAATCTTTGGCATGATTCCAGTCTGTTTTCATTTTCGACCTGGCGCAGTGCGGCTAAGTTTTTGTTTGCCAAAGATGGTTTGATACGGGGCAATATCGGTCTATGGCGTGATTATCTATCGCCCGATTTTCATCCCAGTCAACATGAATCGAGCTTGTCGCAACAATGGCTAATCGCGAACGCGACGCAGTTTGCCGTAGTCGGCCAGGTCGAACCTGCTAAGTGAACCTGCTAAGTGAGCCAGCTAAATGAGCCAGCTAAATGAGCCGGCTCATTTGCGCGACACGCTAATGTTTGTTTATAAGGCTTGTTGTTGGATCAGGTAGGTGGCGATGATATTTTTTAGGTGGTTTTTTAGTTGCGGCGAATTTGCAGGGCGGCTAAGAGCCTGAAAGCTGCCGACCAGGGCAAGGTAAAACAAGGAGGCCAGTTCGCTTGCTTTCTTGCTGTCATTGGTCAATCTCTGGAACTTACTTTCAAATAAATGCATGCGTGTCTGATCTACCTCGGTCAGCATGCTGGCCACGGCTGTATCGCGTCGTCCCAGGCCGCGCAGGGCGAGTTCAAAGCGCATATTTTCCAGATCCTCGCCTGCCTGCGATAAGGCAGCCTCCAGCAAATGTTCCAGGTCTGCCCGTGGGTCAGCCAGAAGATCGGTTCTAAGGCGTAGATTTTGTTCTTGCTCGTGCTCTCGCCAACGAGTCAGTAAGGCGCTGACCAGTTCGGCATGATCAGCAAAGTGCCAGTAAAAACTTCCCCGCGTTACCCCTAATTTATCTGCCAGCACTAACACCCTGATATTGTCAAAGCCCGCTTCCACCACAGCCCTGAAAGCTGCATCGAGCCAGGCATCTCTGGTCAGCCTTTGTGCGGAGGGGGGGGTCTTTACAGGTGTCATATGTCGGATGTTGTAGTGGAGCGATTGCTGAGACTTTGCGTGACCTTTGAGGTCGTCTATTTTACGGCCATACATGGGCAAGGCCTAGAGAACTACATAAATTAGATTGTTTATGCGAATTTTCATAAAAACTGTCCGGAGAATGAGGGGGAAACCAAAAGTCGACGGGTGGCGCTACTCTGTGCACTATGCTTGGTCGTGCCACAGGCTGCAGGTATAATGATGCCGTTTTGTGCAGTTGCACATCCGGGATCGTCTAAAAAACTATTCGGCCGTATTGCCGCAGTGTGCGCCTTGCGCTACAGTCCGGAGCAATATTCTCGGGACCAGCTTTTTAGACCTTGCCATACCTCTTTGCAAAGCCACATCATGACTTTTATACAAAAACTTTCGGCCGCTTGGGCTAGCAATAATTCTCTGCTGTGCGTCGGTCTTGATCCTGACGTGAATAAATTCCCAGCTGAACTGGCGCAGCAGCCGGATGCTATTTTTGCGTTCTGCAAAACCATGATCGATGCCACTGCCGATCTGGCTTGCTCGTTCAAGCCACAGATCGCCTATTTCGCGGCGCTGCGCGCTGAAGACCAGTTAGAAGATATCTGCCGCTACATCAAGCGCACTTATCCTACCATTCCGATTATTCTAGACGCCAAGCGTGGCGATATCGGCGCCACTGCTGAGCAATATGCGCGTGAAGCCTTTGAGCGTTATGACGCCGATGCCGTGACGGTCAACCCTTACATGGGCTTTGATTCGGTGGCACCGTATATGGAATGGACGGACCGCGGCGCGATTGTGCTGTGCCGCACCTCGAACGCGGGCGGTTCTGATCTGCAGTTCTTAAATGTCGATGGTAAGCCGCTGTATCAGCACGTGGCACAACTGGTGGCCGACAAATGGAATACCAATGGACAGTGTGCTTTGGTCGTTGGCGCCACCTTCCCGAATGAATTGGCACAGGTACGCAGCATCATCGGTGATATGCCTTTGCTGGTGCCTGGCATAGGCGCGCAAGGCGGTGATGTGGCCGCTACCGTGGCTGCCGGTAAAACGGCCGATGGCACCGGCATGATGATCAACTCTTCACGCGCTATTTTGTATGCAAAACCTTTGGCGGATGAGTCTTATACTCAGGCGGCACGCCGCGTTGCGCTGGAAACCCGCGATGCAATTAATGCTTGCCGTTAAGTTATAGGCGAGCTTGTAAGCGAACTTGTAGGCTAGTGAGTGGTGAAATAAAAAAGGAGCGCTAAGCTCCTTTTTTATTTTCGTGCCACTTAAATTTCATCCAGATAACGTTGCAGCCGCTCTAGCGCATAGACTATGGTTTGTTCGCGTACCGCATGGCGGTCGCCCGCGAATACCCGTCTTTCTGTATGCGTTACGCCACCGACTACCCAGCCAAAACAGATGGTGCCGACTGGCTTGCCCGGTACTGCGCCGGTGGGGCCGGCGATGCCGGTGGTGGAGACGGCCACATGCGCCTCGGTGAGTGCTAATGCGCCTTCGGCCATGGCGGCAGCAATCTCTTCACTGACCGCGCCATGTTGGGCGATCAGGGCGTCTGGGATATTCAGAAGTTCGGTTTTTGAAGCGTTTGAGTATGTTACAAAGCCACAGTCAAACCATTCGGAACATCCAGCCACTTCGGTGACGGCTTGGCAGACCCCGCCACCCGTGCAGGATTCGGCTATCGTCAGCAATAACTTACGCGATTTTAGTGCCTCGCCCAATTTTTCTGCCAGTTGTATAGCGTTCTGCATGGCATGCTCTCCTCGGATGGTGGGTGTAGAAATACTTTACCACTTTGTGACTGGGATTTTGCGGTTTTTCTATAGAGAGAAGAGAAAAAAACAAGTAAAATTAGCAACACGGTCTGAGTAAAAAAATAGATCGAGAAGTTCCCAGAACCGATTGCCCAATATCCATGGGCCTTCCAGGCCCAAAAGGCGCGCAAAGGCGCATGGATATTGCGCGCACGGTTTGGCGCTTGCGCTCGCTTTGTGTGCGGCTTGTTTTTCAGTTCGCGTAAATTTACTGATCAAGCTGCCAAGTGCTGGCCGTGCTTGCTATAATCGAAACCCTAGCTTGTCTGTGTCGTAGTTGCTTAATTCAATCACTTAATTGAATAAGTAAGCACGCAAGCAAACCCAGAGTAAGCACGCCAATAATTCAACTATTAAGAATGAGACTAACAAGATGAAACGAGCACTGACTTCTGTATTTTTGGGCGCAGCCCTATTGGTTTCCGCTAACGCCATGGCCGCAGCGCCAAAATTTGCGGTTAAAAATAATGCCCCAGTGGCCTTGATCGACGATGCCGGCGCGCGCGCAATTTGGCTAGAAAATTTGCCAGAAGCGACGGCCCTTAAATATCCAGTGAAAAAACTCGGTTACCTGAGCGAAGTCAATGGCGGTTTTGATGACCATAAAAATTGCGTGGTCGTTGCGCGTGCTATGCAAGTGCCAGTCAGCGGTAAAAACTTCATTTACGAACCTAAGAAAACCTCGATTACTCTGGCGACCCAAGCCGGTGCCACACCTGAACAATGCAGTGCCTTGGCTAAAGTGAAGTTGAAAGAAGCAGTGCAGTCGTTGGTCGCCGCTTTGTAATTTGGTGTTGATTCAGAAATAAAAAAAGCGATGCAAGGCATCGCTTTTTTTATGGCTAGCTCACAGTAGTAGCGTGGCGGCCAGTGCCCCGGCTAAGGCCAAACCGATGGCGATCGGATACAGCATCCCCAATATCAGGCAGCGCCACAGCGCGCCAAACCAGCTTATCGCATAGGTGGTGCGTAGTGCCAGGGGCAGATACACGGCGCTGCCGACTACGATGAAGAAAGTGATTGTTCCGTAGAATGGTAGCAATAACAGCAGCAAACTCAAAAACAAAAACGCATGGAAATGGAAGGCAAACAGTAAATGCGCACCATAGGGGATGCGCCGCCGCACAAATAGCAGTTTCAAGAGCATGGCAAATACTGGCATCAAGAAAAACATGGCTTTCGGGGCCTGTGCCAGCATGCCTTGCACGATGGCCTCAATGCGCTCTTTGGCTGGCAGTTTTTCGAAGTGTTCTATTTTTGCCGAAATTGCCTTGGCAGTGCGTTGACCAAAGGTTTTGCCTAAAAAATCCATGGCGATCTTGCTGTCGCCTGTCAAAATATGAAACTCTTCATCTTCCGGGATATTGATCTGAATTGAATTTTCTGGCAGATCCGGATGCGCTCCAGCCGAGCTAATGCCCGAACTAATTCCTAGTGGCACGGTGATTTTTTTTGACTTTTTTGCGTGCTCTGGCGCCGTAGACTGACTGCTTGTTGTTGGACCCTCGACCGGCTTAGTAGCCTCAGAGTCGAATTTGCTTACCAGCGATAACATCAAAAAATACAGCAGAGATAAACCAATATACAAACGCACGGGGCGGATAAATCTTTGTCGCCGACCTTCCAGGAAATCCACCGTCAGACCACCCGGGTAGCGGATCAGATGCCAAAGTGTGCGCGGCATCTTGCCCCGCTCTAGCACATTGCGGGTTAAAAATTCGTAGATGAAATCGAGCGCGGTAGGCGCGCCCAGCAAAGACTCTTGTCCGCACTGTGGACAGTAATTTCCGCTAAATACGGTTTTGCAATTGGCGCAGGGCGTATGCTCTGCGGCCTTGGTAGAGCGCATAAAGCGCGCAAGTTGGGCGGGTTTTGTCATGGCCGCTTACAGCACGCGCCACAAGGCAAATGCCAGCAGCGTAAAAAAAGCCGCCACGATGTCATCAAACATGACGCCGAAGCCACCTTTGTAGCGCCTATCGAAATAGCCTATAGGCGGCGGTTTGACCATGTCAAAAAAACGGAAGGCGATAAACGCCCAGCACTGCGTTTTAAAGTCGGCCGGTGTCACCAATAACAGCACCAACCAAAACGCGATGATCTCATCCCACACCATACTGCCATGGTCGGCTACGCCCATATGTTTGCCGGTGACGGCGCAAGCCCAGATGCCGATAAAAAAACCGAGAACGATGATAATGCCCCAATTGAGCGGGGTAAACAGCTCAGGCCAACGCACCGAAAATAGATTGAAAGTGAGCCACCCAAACAAAGTGCCGGCGGTACCCGGCATGATGGGGGAGAGCCCGCTGCCAAAACCCTGCGCCAGTATGTGGGCAGAATGCGAAAACATAAAACGCGCGGTGGGGCGTACTTTTTTTACGCTTGGCTCGGAGCTAGTCATGGGCTGGAGAAATGATCAAAAGAAGTTAATTGCAAAGTCACAGGCTGGCCGAAATCATCGAGTAAGCGCAGACCCGGCGCCGCTTCTATGCTGCCGACACGGGTCACAGTGGTGGCGCTGCTGACCCCGGCTGCCAGCACCGCCGCACGTTGCGCTACTGGCGCGGTGAAACATAATTCGTAATCGTCGCCACCCGCCAAAGTAAATGCTCGCTGTAGTGCCAGTGGCTGGCGCGCGAGTACCGGTCCGGCTGGCAAGCTATCGATGTGCAAGCTGGCACCGAGTCCAGAGCGCTGCAGGATGTGGCCCAGGTCACCGATCAATCCATCCGAAATATCCAGTGCCGCATGCGCGACGCCACGCAAGGCCGTGCCCAATGCGATCCGTGGGCTAGGCTGATGCATGCGCGTGGCTGCCAACTGATGCTCTAGCGGCGCCAAACTTAACTCTTTGCGATAGCTGGCCAAGGCCAGACGGGCGTCACCTAGGGTGCCGGAGATCCAGATGTCGTCGCCTAACTGCGCTGCATCGCGGCGTAAAGCGCTGCCAGGCGGCAGTTCTCCAAACACTGTGATGCAGATGTTGAGCGGGCCCTTGGTGGTGTCGCCACCGATCAGACTGCAGCGATGGGTATCGGCCAAGACCAGTAAGCCTTGCGAAAATTTTTCTAGCCAGAGCGGATTGGCTTCAGGCAGCGACAGCGCCAAAGTAAACGCCAGCGGGCTGGCGCCCATCGCGGCCAGATCTGAGAGATTCACCGCCAGGCATTTATGTCCGAGCAGGTAAGGATCGGCATCAGCAAAAAAATGGCGCCCTGAAACCAGCATGTCGGTAGAGACCGCCAGCTGCATGCCCGGGCTAGGATTGAGCAGGGCGCAATCGTCGCCTATGCCCAGCGCGATGCGCGGGTCGGTGCAGCTATGTTGCGCAAAATAGCGCTTGATGAGGTCGAATTCTGAGAGCATGCGGCATTGTACCGAATGCGAGGCTAGACGAAAGCAGGA
Organism: Undibacterium parvum; assembly: GCF_003955735.1. NCBI lineage: Bacteria > Pseudomonadati > Pseudomonadota > Betaproteobacteria > Burkholderiales > Oxalobacteraceae > Neoundibacterium > Neoundibacterium parvum. The sequence goes on from NZ_CP034464.1 coordinate 3,855,515, forward strand.
ATAGAGAAAAATCCACACACAAAGAGACTTTGCCAGGGCACTCGGGTTCGCCTAGCAGGATGAGGCTAGGGTGGCGCAGCCCGAGTGGTTTTGTGGCTCGCCAGAAAAAGCGCTATTGAGGGTCACAGGAGTAGCGATTTCAGCGCTTAGTAAGGTGAGTAACTCTTGCTCGCTACAAGGCTTACTCAAACAATGATCAAAGCCCAGCGCCAGATAGTCGGCATGACTCTGCGCATCATCGTTGCCTGAGTATGCTGCTATCAGGCTGGCGCTATGGCCAGCTTGCGCTTGCCAAGCGCGAATTCCCGCCAAGGCCTCTATGCCGTCCATGACAGGCATATCCAGATCCATAATGATGATATCCGGACGCTGCTGTTTGATCGCCTCAAGCGCCAGGCGGCCATTCAAGGCGGTGTCCAGCACAAATCTAGAGTGTGGAATTAATTCACTCATTATCATCAGATTGAATTCATCATCATCTACTAATAAGATACGACGCTGCCGGTCGGTGCTCTTTGTCAATGAGATAATCGGCTTGGCTGGCCGCTCTTCCAGCGCAATAATGGGCGCTGAATGAGCCGGTTTTAACTCTAATAAAAGAGTGGTGCCATCCTGTATCGAGGAGCTCATGCTGAGGTTGCCACCCTGAATTTTGGCCAGCAAATGTGCGGAGTAAGTGCCTAGCCCAATACCGCCACTTTTTCCGCTGGTCGCATATTTAGCGAAGAAGTTTTCCCTTAAAGCCTCAGGAATGGCACCCTGGTTTTGTATGCTTAGTCTGACCTTTTCACCGCGTTGCAGTAATACCTGAACATCACTATCAGGCGGTGCCGCTTCGACCGCATTCTTAAGCAGGTTGGCAATCACCGAATAACAGAGCGCATCTTCAGCCTCGACCAAGGTCGGCGAGGCTGGCTCGGAAATAAGGATATTGACCGATTTTGACTGCGCGTGCGCCGACAGGTCTTGCGCCACGTCGGCTACCAGGGCACTTAAATTTACGCTGACAGGGCGCAGCACATAAGTGCCACTTTCCATCTGAAACAGATCCAAAGACAGATTGACCATACTCAGCGCACGGCGCGCCGCATGCTCTATCATATTCAGCACTTTTTCTTCCTGATCCTCCAAAATTCTTCCAGCACGTAAGACTTTAGGTGCTGCAATGATGCTCGCTAAGGGAGTTTTTAAATCGTGTCTGGCGATCCGTTCTACATCTTCCAGTGAACGCATGGCACGGGCTAATTTTTCATTTTTCTTATCCAGTTCTAGGGTGCGCTGAATCACCCTTTCTTCGAGTATCCGTTCTGAGGAAGTTAGGGTTTCAACCAGTTGACGTTGCGCATCAAGTGCCAGATTTTGCGCTAACTCATGGGCTCGACGAATCGCATTAAAACGATCGGCTAAGGCAAAGGCGAGTACCAGCATTTCAAAAATCGAGCCTAATTGCAAAATATTTGTAGTCAGTTGATTGGTGCTGACCAGGCCTAAGGCACGCAGTACCGTGGTAATCGCAGCAAAACACAACACGCTAAACGCGCTTAAAAAAAAGTAGGCACTACGCTGGCGCTTTAAGGCACACACCAGGCTAGTGACGAGGATGAGCACGGCGGTAAACCCATACAAGAGCGCCGCGGGTTTGATTACGCTTTGTAGCGAAATCACAAAGGCGATCGGCGTAAGGAAAAAGATCACTAGCAAAGCTTGTAGCAATCGATCCAAACCAGGCACGATCGCTGCTGTGCTGAGCATTCTGCGCATAAAAATTAACAAGCAAGCCAGCGTCAAGGAATAGCCTACATTGGTGGCGATATTCGACCAAAGTGGCGCTGCTTGCCAAAAATATTCTTTATCTAAACCATTTTGAATTGCCATGGTCAGCGCCATGCAGCTTACAAAATTCACATACAGCAGATACATCACATCTCGTAAGGCAAGAAACAGCAATAGGTTAAACAGTGCCATCGCCGTCGCCCCTCCGAAATACCAGGCCTGATTGGCATAGTCACTGCGCTCGTGCGCGTGGAATGCGGCGGGCTGCCATAATTTGACAGGAATCGAGACCGGCCCCAAGGATTGCACTCTGAGATAAAAACTTTGTACCGAGTTTGGTGCCAGGCTTAGCGGGAAGACAAAAAAGCGATTCGGGTAGGGACGCGCCGAGAAATCGGTTTCGCGCCCGGTGCGAATTGAGTAATTTTGAGTCGGTGTCGCGCTGTCGGTATCGGTGGCTATTTGATGAAATTCTACCTTGGTCAGCCCCGGTTCACTCAGTTCCAGTATGCGCTGTATCGTGTGCGCGCTGTCATTGCGTAGTTGCAGGCGCAGCCAAAATGCAGAGCGGGTATACCCAAAACTTAGGGCTTCGGCGCTCGAAGAGCTGCTGATAAAACGGCTGGCGATTGCTGGGCTAAGTACCTGCTCTAAGTTCAAAGTCGCACTGGCATCTTCGAAAACCTCGAAATAAGGCGTCAAAGCGAGTGACTGTTGCAGTGTAGTCTGGTCTGCCAAGCGCAACTCTATCGCCCCAAGCTGAGACGGCAGGTTGCTGCAGATTAGCAATAACAATCTGAGTATCCATAGCCCGCTGTTGTGCACATTCATGTAACACTCCAGTTTCTGAGTCCAAGCTGCTGCCAGCCCCTAGTTCAAGAACGCTGCTAATAAATTAACCTATTTATATGTTTAGCGCTATGATTTTAGACATCTATTTGTAGACGTTTCGGTACAGCATGGCAGAGCGGCATTGCCATCAAACTGATGTTGTATTGCGAGACAACTTTCAGTCGATCTTGCGGGTGTAGAAACGCGTTTCTTGCGGGATGCGCGGGAACGCCGCTGGCAATGACTCCAGCGTGACTTGGCTAAAACCGGTTTTTTCATAGTAGCGACAGGCCGCGGCGAATTTTTCTGTGGTCGCCAGGTACAGGGTGTGTATCTGCGCGGCATGCGCCGCCGTCAATAAACGCGCCATCAATAGCGTCGCGATACCATGCTGAGCACCGCGGTAGCTGGCCTTGACATACAGTTTGCGCAGCGCGCCTTGCTGTTGGCCTATGCAGCGTAAGCCTAGCGTGCCGACCACTTCATCACCGCATAGCGCCACCCAAAAATCGCCACCGGCGCTGCGGTAATAGTGTGCAATATCTGCCAGATCGGGCAGATCCGCTAAGCTGCTAGCCAGCCCAAATTCTTGCCGCTGTATCTGCAGTATCAGCGCGATCAGGGCGTCTTTGTGGGTGTGGCTGGCGGGCTCTATGCTGATCATGTTTACTTTTTGTGCCTCTAGAATTTCTGCTGAAAAAAAGGATACTGGGCAGGGGTATCAGTGATTTTAGAGCATTCGCGCATATACAATATGTGCGAAATCGCTATGAAAACCGATACTCCCTCTATTTGTCAAAAAATTTGGGTTGGTATGGGGCCCAAAGCCCAGCCGCTTGCTGCCAGCTTCAATAATTGAACAGCGCCAACAGGGGCGTCGTGAACAGTAGAAACAGCGCGATATTGAGCACGACTGTGATCCAAAATACGATGCGAAATGCCAGCTTACTCGATTTATGCCGCAGCCACTGTTGCGCCAGCAGCGCGCCCGGCCAGCCACCCGACAAAGCCAGCAAGTGCAAAGTGTTTTCTGGGGTGCGCCAGCGTCCAGCTTTAGCCGCGGCTTTGTCGATCGCATAGACCACCAAGCAGAGCAGACTGAGCAGCAGATAACTGAGTGCCCACCAATGTGGCATTGGCCAGCGCAGATCGATCAATAAATACAGCAAGATAAAGAGTGGAATCACGCTAAGCGCAAGCCAACTCGATTGCCCTTTTGACTGGCCGCGTGCGGCCGGTTTTGAGCTGGCTTTCGGGGTATTTTTAGTGCGGCTGTTGGTCATGGGTTTAGCTACGGGATTGGCCATGGATTTAGCCAAGGGCTTAAGCACGCACGGCTTCTATTTTTCCAAGTAACCATTGCAAGCCGGCCAGATGTTGTTGATCGTGGCTGCACAAATAATGCACCAGACTGCGCATGCTGAGCGGCCCATAGCCTTCAAACTGCGCCTTGCGCTTAAATTGTTCTTCAGTGACGCTGCGCAGTAAGCGCATGGTTTGCGCCCGCGCCGTGCAAAATGAGGCAAATACCTCAGCCGCATCTTGCTTTGCATAGGCGCGACTGATGGCGAGTGGTTCACTGTCTATCGAGAGCAAAAGCGGATTCACTTCGTTCAGGGTGCGACTAAAGCGCAGCTGATAGCCCTCGATCTCTATGTCCCGGATATGGCAAATCTGCTGTATCGCGGTAAATGCCTCACTAGGAACACCGTCCCAAGAGGCGGGCGCCCAGTGTTTAAAATCATCAGGTATCGCATCGTAGTGCGCCTGCAACTGCGCTGGGAAGGCTGCTAGTGTATCGAAGGTGATGGAATTCATAGACGGCTTAGCTTGGCTTAATTCGAAAGAGTTTGAAAGAGTTTGATAGGGTTGGATTGCGCTAGACACCGATCATAAGCCCTTATCAGGTTTTTTTAGACGGCATGCTAGGCCAGTAATTGATTTTAGCTGTTTCCTGGCGATCACCAACAAAGTTAGAATTCGCCAAACCAGTTTCAATGGCGCTGGTTCAGCGCGCCGGTCAGCGCAGCCGTACAGCATCAATAATCATGGTGCCGGTGGCGCGGTTTTGCATTTTCTTATTCGAGCACAAGTGCCAGATGATGGCTATTAAACTGAAAGCCTTTTTCCAGATACAGACGGTGTGCCGCGTGGCGTGCGTAGCCTGAGTCTAGGTGTAGGGCGGCGCAGCCAGCCTCTTTGGCCTGCGCATTTAAACGGTCTAAGATTTTGCCAGCAAAACCATTGCCTCTGGCGTTTTGCTGGGTGCTTAGATCGTCGATGAAAAGGACTTTACCTCGGCCTAAAAATTCCATATATCTAAAACCAGCGACACTTTTTATGCGGCCTTCATGTTGCAGTGCCAGAATCTGATAGCCCTGACTCTCTTGTCGTCTGATTTGCGCTAAAAATTTCTCAAGTTCTAACAGCGGTCTGAGTTCTTTGAAAGCCGGGAAGCAGCCCATGATTTCCTCGTCAGAGCTAGCCATAAATAATTCTAGAGTCATCGTACTTACCTTATATGTAGATTTGGCGCTCATGGCTTTTAGCCGGCTAGCGCGTTTTTTTTCATAGACGAAATTGAGGATGCACTGAGTCTAAGTGCTACGCTGTAGGCGGCGAGCGAGCGCTTTTACACACTCATAATTGTAAATCAGGAAACCCTGATTTTGCTAGTAATTTGATAATAATTTGCGAGCTGCCTGGACTAGCGCTTACTCTTTACTCAATATCAGCGATTTTGCCAGCATGCCCTGCCAACGCGCATATTCCATGCGGGTCTACAGCCTATCTGGCCTGCAGCCCGCATGGAATATGCGTGCTGGGCTAGCTGCAATTTCAAAGTATATTTAACGTAGCTATTTAGCCTGCTACTAAAATTATTAAAAAAAACGAAAACCTCTCAAAGGAGACACAGAGACACAGAGAAAAACGGAGAACTGCCTCGCTTTACTCTGTGAATCTCTGTGTCTCTGTGTCTCTGTGTTGAGTGGTTTTGACTTTCTTCATAGCGGGCTGAACAGTAAAATTTAACGTACGATCAACACATACAGCAAGAGTAGATTGAGCACGATGGCGCCGACTGCGATGGCGCGCCATAGGGTGGCGGGGTCGCTGTTGACCAGCGGGGTGGCGTTGGGGGCGGGCAGTGGACGGGCGGCACCGCGTTCCAGTGCGAGTAAAAATTCTTCGGCGGTTTCGAAGCGCTCTTGCGGCTCGCGCGCAACTGCTTTGAGCAAGACGTTTTCTAGCCAGATCGGCAGATCGGGGCGGTAGCGGCTAGGCACCACAGCATCGCCAAATTTTGGTCTTTGAAACGGTTCTATCTCACCGTAAGGATAGTGCCGCGTCAGCAGGTAATACAGGGTGACGCCGGTGGCGTAGATGTCGCTCTGAGCGGTGGCCTTGGCACCCTGAAATTGTTCGGGGGCGAGAAAGGACGGGGTGCCGGCCATGTTAAAACTGGCCGATAAATTCTGGTCTTGTGCATCCAGACCAGATTGCGCAACGCCTAGATCGAGAATGCGGATCTCGCCATCTTCGCCCAGATGCACATTGTCTGGTTTAATGTCTCTATGCACAATACTACGTCTATGCAAGGCACCGATGGCACGCACTAATTTGCTGCCGTAGGTGATGACATCGGGCACGGTAAAATGCTGGCCTGCGAGCAGCCGGTTCTGCAGCGAATCACCGGCATGCCAGGTCGACAGGTAGTACAGAAAATTTCTTTGTTCAGGCGTGATCACTTGCGGGAAGAAGCGTGCCACTACCCGCTTGGCAAGCCAGGCTTCATGCGCAAAAGCAGAGCGCTCATGGGCGTCGTTGGCACGATCAGGATGCAGGGTTTTTAACACCAGCTTGCGGTGCTGCACGCTGTCGTTGACCAGGTAGAGCAGGGTGGTCATCGAGGTGTGCAAAATTTCTTCGACCAGGTAGCCGTCTATCATCTGCCCGGGTTTCAGCTTGGGTGGCGCTGGCAGGCTGCGTAGTTCGGATAAGGCATCGCGCAAATCGCCTTCGGGCAGGCTCGTCACTTGCAGCACGATGGCACTGCAATTGTCTTGCGAGCCCGCCGCTAACGCTGCCTGGCACAGAGTTTGACTGGCTAGTTCGGGTGTTAGGCTGTGCTGACTGACTTGTTTTAAGGTATCGCAAATATCGTATTCGCTGAGGGCCGCCCAGACCCCATCGCTGGCGAGTAAAAACACATCGTTCTGACGTACTTCACCCATGCCATGATCGACCGCCAGACGGGTGTCCATGCCGATTGCGCGGGTCAGTACGTGCTGCATTTCCGGTCTATCCCAGACATGGTCTTGCGTCAGTTTTTGTAGCTTGCCAAAGCCATCATCGCGTAGCAAATAGCAGCGGGTATCGCCCACATGCGCGGTGTAATACATACGACCGCGCAGCACCAGTGCCGTCAGGGTACTGGCCATGCCAGCCAATTCGCGCCTTACCGTGCCTTGCTGCTGCACCCAGCTATTGATGGCGACCAGCACTTTCTCTAGTGAGGTGGTGATTTCCCAGGTGTCGGGAGTGGCGTAATAATCGGTCAGCAAACCACGCACCGCATATTCAGAAGCCTCGCGCCCACCCTCGTTACCTGAGACGCCATCGGCAATTGCGGCGATCAAGCCCTTACTAGAAAGCTCGGGCTCGTTCGGCGTGACCATGCCGACGAAGTCTTCATTGCGTGGACGAACTCCCGCCAGCGAGTGGTGGCCAGTGCTAACGATCAGGGGCATAGGTGGATCATCTCATTCGGTGAAAACGTTTTTCCGTCCAGGCGATGGTTTGGTTTTAGATTTAAATCTTAGCAGTGGTCATGGCAGCCGAGCCCCAGGTAGTGCGCCAGCGTTTTTTGACCAATGATAAACCCAATAAGGCGATCACAGCCAGACTGGCGAAGATGGTCAGACCGATCTGGTAGCTGCCGGTGAGCTGGCGTGAATAACCGAGGCTGGAAGCTAAATAGAATCCACCGATACCGCCCGCCATACCCACTAATCCTGTCATCACGCCCATCTCTTTGCGGAAACGTTGCGGCACCAATTGAAACACTGCACCGTTGCCGGTACCCAGTGCCAGCATCGCACCGACAAACACAATCACCGCGCCTATCGCTGATTGTAAGCCGGTAGAAGCGACGAACAAGAAGGCCGCCGCAATCACATACATGATAGAAAGCGTTTTGATGCCACCGATGCGGTCGGCGATACGCCCGCCCATAGGTCTGACCATAGAGCCGGCGAACACGCAGGCGGCGGTGAAGTAACCAGCAGTGATAGGCGATAATCCATATTGAGTATTGAAATAAATCGTCAGGGATGACGCCAATCCCGAGAAGCCACCAAAGGTCACGCTGTAAAAGAACATAAACCACCAGGCGTCCTTGTCTTTTAATACCGCCAGATATTCACCCAATGATTTGCTCGGTACTTCGCCCGGCGCATCCTTGGCAAACACCATGTACACCGCCAGAGCGACCAGCAAGGGGATGATGGCCAGGCCAAATACGTTCTGCCAGCCGAACATAATTGCTAAAGTAGGCGCAAACAGGGCCGCGAAGGCAGTACCAGAATTACCGGCACCGGCGATACCCAGGGCGGTGCCCTGGTGCTCAGGCGGATACCAGCGTGAGGCTAGTGGCAATGCCACTGCAAAAGCAGCACCAGCCACGCCCAAGATGATGCCCAGAAACAGCAATTGCTCATAGCTGTGCAAATTACCCAACCAGGCCCAGCTCAGACCCGCGATCACCACCACCTGGCCGATTAAGCCGGCTTTTTTTGGTTTTAAGTGATCCACCAGCATACCCATCACGATGCGCAGCAAGGCTCCGGCCAGCAAGGGCGTGGCCACCATCAAGCCTTTTTGCGCCGCGCTTAAACCAAGGTCTTTCGCGATCTGTATACCTAGGGGGCCGAGTAAGACCCAGACCATAAAGCTGAGGTCAAAGTAAAAGAAGGAGGCGAGTAAAGTCGGGGTGTGCCCGGCTTTCCAGAATGAGGTTTTTTGCATATTTGCTCCAGCTTATAGGCTAAAAGTTGAGGTCGATTGACGCGGTAATGGCGATGCTAATCTGTGCTATTGCAATTGCCGTGCCACCTGTTTGGGCGCATTTTGCGAACAGCGAAGCGACAAATAGATGCAGATAAGTATTAATGCCGCCCTGAAATTGTGCGATGCACCAAGTGGACAGCGTTAATGCCACTTTTGAGTGCGAAGCGAGCCAGAGCGTAGGATCTTGGTGCCAGCGGCCTGGGCACTTGCACCAAATTAACTTTGGAAAGTGTCTGACTTGTCTATGCTAAATGCTTGATTCTTTTTATTTTTTTCGACTTTTGTATTGTTGTCTGCATAGCCTAAGTCTGGAAAACTAGCGAGCTGGCATTGCTTTTGCTTATACAAGGCTAAGACAAGCAAAGGAGTTGGCCATGAAGAAGTTGAAGCTAGTGATGGTAGGGAACGGTATGGCAGGCGCGCGTACCTTAGAAGAGTTGTTGAAGATCGCCCCCGATCTGTACGATATTACGGTTTTTGGTGCAGAGCCACACGCCAATTACAATCGCATTCTTTTGTCCCCAGTGCTCTCCGGTGAGCAAGCTTTCAAAGACATCATGCTCAATGATGAAGCCTGGTATGCAGAAAACAATATCACCCTGCATCTGGGCAAAAAGATCGTCAAGATCGATAGAGTGAAGCGCATCGTCATTGCCGAAGATGGCACCGAGGCTGAGTACGATCGCTTGCTGATGGCCACCGGCTCTTCGCCGTTTATCTTGCCAGTGCCAGGCAAAGATGCGCGAGGCGTGATTGCCTATCGCGATATTTACGATACCAATACCATGATCGCGGCAGCCGAGAAGCATACTCATGCGGTGGTTATCGGTGGTGGTTTGCTCGGTCTGGAAGCGGCTAACGGCTTGATGATGCGCGGCATGCAAGTGTCGGTGGTGCATTTGCCGGGCTGGCTGATGGAGCGTCAACTCGATCCAGTCGCCGCCAAGATGCTGCAAAAATCTCTGGAAGATCGCGGCCTGAACTTCCTACTGGAAAAAAATACCGAAGCCATCCTGAGTGACGATCAAGGTCAGGTCAAAGGCATACGTTTCACCGATGGTTTAGAAATCCCGGCGCAACTGATTGTGATGGCGGTCGGGATACGCCCGAATACCACACTGGCAGAATCGGCCGGTCTGCATTGCAACCGCGGCATCGTGGTGAATGACACCATGCAAACTTTCGACCCGCGTATCTATTCGGTCGGTGAGTGCGTGAATCATCGCGGCACCGCTTACGGTCTGGTTGCGCCTTTGTATGAAATGGCGAAAGTCTGCGCCAATCATCTGGCCAATTTCGGCATCGCGCGCTACCAGGGTTCGGTCACGTCGACCAAACTCAAGGTCACCGGTATCGATTTGTTTTCGGCTGGCGAATTCATGGGTGGCGCTGACACCGAAGCCATCATCTTGTCTGACCCTATCGGTGGCGTGTATAAAAAGCTGGTGATTAAGGACGATAAATTAGTCGGTGCCTGCCTGTATGGCGATACCTCGGACGGTAGCTGGTATTTCAAATTGCTGCGCGAAGGCAAGAGCATCGCCGAGTTCCGTGACACTCTGATGTTTGGTGAATCGAGTACCGGTGATACTGGCCATGAAGGCTATAGCAAAGCTGCAGCCATGCCCGATACCGCCGAAGTCTGCGGTTGCAACGGGGTTTGTAAAGGCACTATCGTCAATACGATTAAAGAAAAAGGTCTGCTCACTTTAGACGAGGTGCGCAAGCATACCAAGGCTTCTGCTTCTTGCGGTTCTTGCACAGGTTTAGTCGAACAAATCTTGATGTTTACGGTCGGTAGCGATTATAGCGATGTGGCGAAAGTTAAAGCCATGTGTAGTTGTACCGATCACACCCATCAAGAAGTGCGTGATGCAATCAAGGCACAAAAATATCTGACTGTCGCCAGCACCCAGCAAGGCATGAACTGGCGTACCCCTGACGGCTGTTCTAGCTGCCGCCCCGCGATCAATTACTACCTGATCTCAACCTGGCCACGCGAAGCCAAGGACGATCCGCAATCACGCTTCATCAATGAGCGTTCGCACGCGAATATCCAGAAAGACGGCACTTACTCGGTGATACCGCGTATGTGGGGTGGTGAGACCAATGCCTCAGAGTTACGCCGGATTGCCGACGTGGTGGATAAATACCAAATTCCTACCGTCAAAGTGACGGGCGGTCAGCGTATCGATTTACTCGGTGTCAAGAAAGAAGATCTGCGCGCAGTTTGGCAAGATCTGGGCATGCCTTCCGGACTGGCCTACGCCAAGGGCCTGCGTACCGTAAAAACTTGCGTGGGGAGCGAGTGGTGTCGTATGGGTACTCAAAACTCTACCCTGATGGGTCAGCAATTAGAGCGCGAATTAGCCCGCATGTATGCGCCGCATAAAGTCAAATTGGCAGTCTCCGGTTGCCCACGAAACTGCGCTGAATCCGGGATCAAAGACGTAGGGATTATCGGTGTTGAATCTGGCTGGGAAGTGTATGTGGGCGGTAATGGCGGCATCAAAACCGAAGTCGCGCAATTCTTCGTCAAGCTCAAAACCCATGAAGAAGTGATGGAATACACCGGCGCTTTCCTGGAACTATATCGTCAGGAAGGCTGGTACCTGGAGCGCACCGTGCATTATCTGGAACGGGTAGGGCTGGATCACGTCAAGCGCATCGTCCTCGATGACGCTGAGCGCCGCAAAGAGCTGTATGCGAACTTGCTGTTTGCGCTAGAAGGTGAAAGCGATCCATGGCACCAACCAGAAAAAGCACAAGTCGATACGCGTCAGTTTGAGATGCTGAGCGTGTAGTTTTTTAACCCTCTCCCGCGAGCGGGAGAGGGCAGGGTGAGGGCGGTTGAATCGAGCGAAATCTGTGTTTTCTTAGATATTTAAATTTATTGAAAATACCAGCGCATGGCTTGCTCGGTCGCCCTCACCTCTACCCCTCTCGCGCGAGCGGGAGAGGGGAATTAAAATCAAACTAATTGAAGGAAATACCATGTCGCAAGAATGGCAAGCCATCTGTAAAGTCGAAGATATCCCAGTGCTGGGCGCGCGTGTCGTGGTGCGTAGCGCGAAACCCGATGTGGCGATTTTTAGAAATAGTCAAAACAAAATTTTTGCCTTGTTAGATAAGTGTCCGCATAAAGGCGGGCCGCTCTCGCAAGGTATCGTGTTCGGTGAAAAAGTGGCCTGCCCGCTGCATAACTGGAACATAGAATTGCCGACCGGTTGCGCGGTCTCGCCGGACGAGGGTTGCACCCAGAAATTTAGCCTCAAGGTAGAACTAGAGCTGGTGTATCTGGATGCGGCGGAGTTGCGTACGCTGGCGCTGGACGCCAGCTGATCGCCGCATTTCCCCAAAACTTATGCAAAACTGCCCCAGCGTCCTTGTATCCGCCCAGTTTCACGATGAGTACAAGTGTAAGTCTTCGGCGGCACGCCTAGCTGGAACAATTTTGCGTAAGTCCTAAAATAGAGTAAGCACAGTAAATAACAAGATACTCCCCCTAAATTTAAAAAAATTGAGCCAATCGCGCATATAGATATTGGGCGAATAAAAAATACTCGTGGGGAGTATAGATAAAAGGCTAGAAAATGACTGAAACGAAAGCCACCTGTTGTTACTGCGGCGTAGGCTGTGGGGTATTGATACAAAGCGATGGCCAGCAAGTGTTGGGCGTGCGTGGCGATCCGGATCATCCGGCCAATTTTGGTCGACTCTGCAGTAAGGGCAGCACCCTGCATTTATCCGCGCAGCCGCTGCTACAGCAGCAAGTGCGGGCGCTGTATCCCGAAATGCGCAGCAGCCGTGGGCAAGCGCGCCAACGTAGTGACTGGGACAGCTGCCTCGATAGCATGGCACGCCGTTTTGCCGATACCATCCGCGAGCACGGCCCCGATAGCGTCGGCTTCTACGTCTCGGGCCAATTGCTGACTGAGGATTATTATGTCTTCAATAAACTCGCCAAGGGTCTCATCGGCACGAATAACATCGATAGCAATTCGCGTCTGTGCATGTCGAGCGCGGTGGCCGGTTACAAGCAAACTTTGGGTGCCGATGCGCCGCCTGCCTGTTACGAAGATATAGATCTGGCGCAGGTGATTTTTATCGTCGGCTCCAACACGGCGTATGCCCATCCTATTTTGTACCGGCGCATCGAGGATGCCAGAAAAAATAATCCCGAATTAAAAGTCATCGTAGTCGACCCACGCCGCACCGATACTGCGCGTGAAGCCGATTTATTTTTGGCGATCTTGCCTGGCACCGATGTCGCTTTGTTTAACGGCATGCTGCACCTGTGTTTGTGGGAAGACTTGGTCGACACCGCCTATATCGCCGCGCACACCGAAGGTTTTGCCGAGCTCAAACAAACCGTGCGCAGCTATACACCGGCTTTCGTGGCGCAAACCTGTGGCATCCAGGAAGCTGACTTGCTACTGGCGGCGCGCTGGTTCGGGCAATCGAAGGCGACGCTGTCTTTGTATTGTCAGGGTCTGAATCAATCCTCGTCCGGCACCGCAAAAAACGCCGCTTTAATTAATCTGCATCTGGCCACCCATCAGATAGCCAAACCTGGCGCCGGGCCGTTCTCATTGACTGGCCAACCGAACGCCATGGGCGGGCGCGAAGTCGGCGGCATGGCCAATCTGATGTCTGGCCATAGGGATTTGGCAAATCCAGAACATCGCGCTGAAGTGGCCGCGCTGTGGGGTGTGGACGCTGTGCCAGCGCTCCCCGGTAAGACCGCGGTCGAGTTATTTGAAGCGGTCAGACAAGGGCAGATTAAACTACTCTGGATAGTCTGCACCAACCCGGCGCAATCCATGCCCGAGCAAAATCTGATACGCGAAGCCTTGAATAAGGCCGAGCTGGTGATCGTGCAGGAAGCCTATAGCAGCACCGCCACCGTGCCCTATGCCGACATCTTGTTACCGGCCAGCACCTGGGCCGAAAAATCCGGCACTGTGACTAATTCGGAGCGGCGTATCTCGCGCGTCAACGCTGCCATCGCGGCACCGGGTGAGGCGCGCGCCGATTGGCAGATCGCCACTGCCTTTGCCCGCAAGCTAGAAAAATATTTAGATAAGCCATCGACCATATTCCCTTACGAAAGCCCCGAACAAGTCTGGAATGAGCACAGAGAAAGCACGCGTGGGCGCGATCTGGATATCACCGGTCTGTCGTATCAATTATTAGAACAGCAGGGGCCGCAGCAATGGCCGTATCCGACTGGCGCAAGCAGCGGCAAGCAACGCCTGTATCAGGATGGCGTGTTCGCCACCGCTAATGGCCGCGCCAAATTTGTCAATACCCCGTATCTGCCGGTAGCTGAAACGGTTGATCCGCGCCATCCTTTTTCTCTGAATACCGGCCGCCTGCGCGATCAATGGCATGGTATGAGTCGCACTGGCAGCGTGGCGCAATTGTTTTCGCATGTAGCTGAACCGAGTATCAATATGGCGGCGCAAGATATGCAGCGGCGTTTCCTGAAAAATGGCGACTTGGTGCATGTGACGAATAAGCGCGGCTCGCAAATTTTTGCTGTCAGTGAGAGCGATGAGCTGCGTCCCGGGCAAAGCTTTATCGCCATGCATTGGGGCGAAGAATACGTCTCGGGGCGCGGCCATGCCGGTACTGCCAGCACTGGGGTAAATGCCCTGACCTCGTCGGCCTTAGATCCGAGTTCGAAACAACCCGAGCTCAAACACGCGGCGGTAAAAATACTCAAGGCTGAATTGCCATGGCGTTTTGCCGCTTTTGCCTGGGTCGATGCGGCGCAGGCATTTAGTCTACAACTTGCCTTGCGTCCCTTGATGCGTGAATTTGCCTATGCCAGTTGCGTGCCGTTTGGACGCGATCAAGTCGGGGTCTTATTCCGTGCCGCCGATGACTACCCGGCAACACCTGAGTTATTGCAAAAAATCGAGGCAATGTTCGGCATAGCCGGGGCGAGTGTCTTGCGCTACGATGATAATAAACGCGGCAATTCCAGGCACATTATGGTCAAAGACGGCACTCTGGCTGCCGTCGCTTTAGCCGGTGATATTGCGGCCGAAAGCTGGTTGCGGCCCTATCTGCTAGATCAGCAGGCAGTGGCCAAACTAGGTCGCTTATTACTCATGCCTAGCACTAGCGCTCCACAAGGTTTTAAAGCGCGCGGTAAAGTAGTTTGCGCTTGTCTGAACGTGGCTGACAGCGAGATCAATGCTGCACTCGATACGCTCGACGGCACACCTGCCGATATCCTGGCTGGCCTGCAAACCCGCCTAAAATGCGGCACCAACTGCGGCTCTTGCGTGCCAGAACTCAAGAAGATGATCTTTGTGAAGAGTGGGGTAGCGGCCTAACTAAGCGCAACTAAGTCCAACTGAGCCCAGCCAAGCCCGGGTAGTTAAGTTCGCTGACGAAATCGCAGACAGGCACGGGCTTGCCAAATAGCAAGTCTAAAATGCAAGCCTGCCACTGCGCATAGTCCATGCGCTTCTTCTGGTATATCGGCCGGAGAGCCGCATGGAATATGCGCGCGGCAGGTGCAGGTACTAAAATTTCGTACAACTTAATATGCTGCAGCTATTAATTAATGATCATGACAAGGCGAATCAGCCGCGTGTTCCGTAATACTAGAATGTCGTCATTCTCGGCGGATTAGGTTGGTTATTCTTTATTTGCTATTAAACAGCATTTAAGTTGTCGATTCTTCGCTTACAATCACCTTTGTGCGCCAAACTGGCGGATTAATCCAACAAACTTTATCCGTTGCAAGCAGGTCGTAAATCTTATTTACTTCTTTTCCGCATTGTTGATTAATGTTATTCAGCACATGCTCTTAATTTCTCAATCAAAAATGATTTTCAGTCTTTTAATTGCTACGCTATTGCTTTTTTATATATTTATTCCGATGCTCAAGTGGGTGCGATATTTAAGTGCTGCTGTATTGGTCGGTGGTATATATTTACTTTTTTTGCCGTCGATTTATAAGAACTATCAACTTGAGAAAAAAGGCATTCATACGACTGGCATTCTGCTGGCTAAGAAATGTGAAGGCCGGAATAGTCAAATAATTTCCTATAAATTTCAAGTTGAGAATAAGGAATACCTAGGGAAAGGGACGCCAGGAGTTGGAAATCAAACTTGTGAAACGTTTCAGCTTGGTGAGCAAGTTTTTATAACCTATCTTGCTAGTGATCTCGGTATCAATACGCCGGAGCGAGAAGTTCGCAGTGGCGTGTTTCTTAGCCTTATTTTTTCTTTTTCTATGTTCGCTTTTCTTATATGGCTAAACTCGGAACAGACTCGTTTTAGAAAAGAAAAATTGAGCAAGCGAGTGAGAAATGTATAGCTCTACGCTTGATCGAAGCGGACCCGAAGTACTCGAATGCTATTTACTTGGTGGACTCCAACTTTATTGCGTTAGCATTGGAACTTTATGATTGCTCGCATCGCAAATTTTGTCGGTGATATTGACGGACTATGGATTTTATTAACGGTTTTTGTAGGGTAAGGAATGCTCAGCCATGTAGGCTTTGCATGGTTTGTTTATCTGTTTAATCATGACCGTTTTATTCGGCTTGCTGTATGCAGTTTTTTTTGGCAGGTCTCATTTGCCGCCGTCTCAAGACGAATACCGATTGCCCTTATTCTTGTTTTCGGTGGATCGATGGTGTGTGGCGTCGCTTTACTGTCCGGATATGCGCATGTCTTGCTCCCATAGACCCAGTCGAGCAGCAGCGCTACCCTGGTAGATGAATGCAAGGAAAGATGGAGGGTATTTATATTATTTTAGTTGGAATTTTTTCGACTCATTGCGAGCGCTTAGCTGCTTTGAAAAGCTGCTTCTTCTGCTAAGCGTCTATGCTGGTTTTGACTTCAGCTTGGCTAGGAAAGATCTGGTTTTTTCTCGTTCACTAATTCCCTTAAGCGCTCGATCGGACTATCCCCATTTAAGGAGCTATCTGGTCTGCTATTGACGTCAATGACAATTTCTTTAATGTCGGCACTTCCTATTCCTCCAGTATGCTCGATTCGTCGCTGGTATAGATTGCTTAAACTGCTCATGCTCGCCAATGTACCTTTGTTGACTGTCTTCGCCAGTAAAATGGCATCGTAGCCAGTTAATGCGCTTGCGATTTCAGGCTGAGAGAATTTTTCCTGCTCTAAGGCATATTTAATACCGTTAATCAGAATTTGACCAATCGCGTCGATATGTGCTCGTCGAATTTTGGTGACTATGAAATTGAAATGAGTCTTCTCATTGACAAAGATGAGGGCGTCATCGCGCCCGGTTGAGAATAGATTGGCGTACCAGCCACCTAGTAAACTCTCGTCGATCAGCTCTGGAGGTGGCAGCAGAGATTTCAGGCCTATTGAAGTGATTAAAGTTTTAGTGCAATGAAGTGTCAACATGAGGCGATTTTTTTTAGCTAAATTTTATGGTCGAGCTTAGTATTTTTGAGTATTTGATTGGTTTGCTTTTGCACTTGCCTCAAAGGGCAATCTTAAGTGTGAATCAAAAAATGTGATTTGATTATGGCTCTAGCCTAGGTGCGGATTTTTTCAGTATTGTGTCACTTGATTCAAATTTTCGAAGCAGGCCAGTTGTGCCGTGCTTAGCCCAGATTTGACAGTGTCATCGATGATTTTGATTTGTCTTTGATTGGCTAAAATGCGCATTTTAGCCAGCAAGTCGGCGTCGTGTAGCAGGCAGCCTAGTTCGCTCCAGACGATAGGCTTGCTGCCTGGCGTTTGCTGCTGCAAGGCGACTAAGACTTCAGCCGGGAAGCCCCAGCGTTGCGCGATCCGGTAAGAGAGCGTGGCGGCGACTGAGCTAAATGTTTGCTGGAAAGCGCGCGAATAAGAAAATTTTGGCTGCTCACACACTTGGTCGAGCAGGCGAAAGGCAATGATCAGTCCTACATTTTTGATCATGCCTGTGAGAAAGGCCTCAAATGGATCAAGCACAATCGCCAGCTCACGGCAGGCGATCGCGCATTTTTCGGATTGCGCCCAGATATGCGGGGCAGCACGTCGGGTGTACAGACCAGAATTGAGATTGATGATGGGGCGGAACGCGACTTTTGCGATCAGCAGGCGCAGGCCATCTTCGCCTAACATCATGACCGCATTTTCAAGGTTGTTGATGCGGTCGGCCGGATTGTAAAGCGCGCTGTTGACCGCATTGATGACTTCACCCACCAACACCACGTCTTTGACAATCTGCCGTGAAATCTCACCATTCGAGATGCTGCGACTGCGCAAGCTAGCCAGCAGTTGCGGAATGATGGTCGGTACACGTGGCACTACGATGGCGTCGTTCAGGTCTGAGCTTAATAAGCCAAATAGCGCTTGCAGTACTTTTTGCTCTATCTCTAGATTGCAGCCTTCGCCTGGGTAGGCCATGATCCAGTCGAAAAATAGGCTGTCTATCGGTAATTGCGGCTTCCACGGGCTAAAAACGGATGGCTCGGGGCTGCCGGCAACAGTTAGCTCTTGCTTGGCATCGCCAAGCATCGGTGCCGTTGTTGGTATAGCCGTTGGGATAGCCGTCGGGACTATCGGCGCATTAATTTCGGGATTAAGGGCTGGTTGTATTGTGGATACAGATGGCGGCGCTGCGGCTAGTGGCGTGCTGGCTTTGGGCTCAGGCGCAGTCGAGGATGAAAACTGCTTGAAGAAATTTCTCAGAGTATTTCTCATGGAGTTCCTTTTTTCATTTTTTTCGACTAGCTGCGTAGCACTATCTCAGCCTGATGGCGAGAGTTTAAAACGATAGCACGACTTCGACGACTTGGTCTTGCTGTCGGTAAAAACGTTTTTCTGCACAACACCGCTGGCGCGGGAGCTAGCTGGCGCTGTGCCAGACGTATCCCGACTGACTGCAAAATCTTAAATCTTTTCCATCTCTTCAGGATCAAGAGCAATCACATGGGTTTGCAATAGACCGTGCTCGTCGTGCCATTCGCGCATCACGCATGGTTGGCCTTCTTCGTCTATCGCCATGACTTTGAAAAAATTGCCTATCATCGATTCGATCAAAATTCTTTCTTCTTCGGGAAAGCTCTTGATGAATTTTTTGCTGAGGGTGACGACGCGCACGATATCGCCTAAGGCGACGACTTGGTTTTTGCTGTCTAGCAGTTTGGGATCGGACATGGAATGACTTTCAGTGGAGTTTGCTGCATTTTAAGCGCATTCACAAATCGATGGCGCACTATCTATGCGGCTGCTGGCAGATAATCGGGCTGCGAGGCGCATGTTTATTGCGCCTAGGTTTTTTGTTTTGAATAAAACAGGGGCTTAAACCGTACTGCGTTTAAGCCCCTCTTTGTTTAGCTAGCCTTGGCGGCGGATGACTTGCTAGTCAGCTTACGCAGCTGGTTTATTTTTCTCGCGCGCGACCCAAAACAAACCAAGCACGATCAGGGCATACGGCAGCATAGACAGACCGTTGGCGTTGATACCTTCAAAGAAAGGATTATTCGCAGTTGCCCAGTCGCCCAGTTTCTTGTCGAAATCGGTCAGGATGCCGGCGGTAAACGCGATCACAATGCCGCCTAGCGCGCCACCTGCGATATAGCCCGATGCCAGCAAAGTGCCAGAGCCACTGTCGCCAGCGGCTTGTTGTTCTTCCTCACTGAGATTTTTGTTTTGCTCCAGCTTGTTATTTCTGCGGTCAACCAGATAACGTATTATGCCGCCGACAAACAAGGGTGCGGAAGACGACAGCGGCAGATACACACCGACCGCGAAGGCCAGCGATGGAATACCTGCCATCTCTAGTACCAGTGCAATCATGACGCCAAACAGCACCAGGGTCCACGGCAACTGTCTATCCAGTATCCCTTTGATGATGTAAGACATCAGCACCGCCTTAGGCGCATCGTACTTTTTCACTTCGGTGCCGTCCGGACGTTTGTTATATGCGCCGTTGATGCCCGGGTCGACCAGATACACTGCTTTGCCTGCATTATCGACCAGGTATTTACCGGCAGGGCCACCGACAGTATCGCTCTTATGCCAGACCTTATACGTGCCTTGGTCTTGCTCGGCTTGCGGACCTTGCAGTTGGGCCGTGTCGCTCAGTTTGGACGCGTCGGTCATCAAGCTTGGTGCCACTTGTGCAGCAGGGACGTAGACCGTGCCGGCATCATTGAGTTTGAGCAGGATAGGGCCCAAGATCAGTGCGGAAGACAGCGCGCCAGCCAAAATCGCGTACTGCTGCAAGCGCGGTGTAGCGCCGAGTATGTAGCCGGTTTTTAAATCTTGCGAGGTAGTGCCAGCGTTACTCGATGCGATACAGACGATGGCGCCTACTGACAGCGCGGTGACGTAATATTGGCCACCAGTCCAGCCCATGATCAGGAAAATCAGACAGGTGAACAACAGGGTGGCAACCGTCATGCCCGAGATAGGATTGGACGAAGAGCCGATTTCACCCGTCAGGCGCGACGACACGGTGGCGAACAGGAAGCCAAATACCAGGATCAATAAAGCGCCCAGTAAATTCATGTGCAGCGGGGTGGCGAAGGTAATCACCGCGATGATAGACAGTGCGCCTATCAATACCCATTTCATAGGGATGTCTTGGTCGGTACGAAGACGTACTTCGGCGGCACGTGGTGCACCGCTTTGATCGGTTTTTTTCAAGCCAGATAGTCCTGCCGATAAACTGCGCCAGATAGTAGGCATGGCGCGTACCAGACTGATTAAGCCACCTGCCGCAACCGCACCGGCACCGATGTAAAGCACGTAAGCGCTGCGCACATCATGCGGACTCATTTCGCTAATCAGTTTGACGCCCGGGCTCAAAGGCACACTGAGCGAGTCGCCAAAAAATTTGATCATAGGGATTAACAGCAGATACGACATGACACCGCCAGCGGCCATCACAGAAGCAATCTTAGGGCCGATGATGTAGCCGACGCCGAGTAGTTCAGGCGAGACTTCTATCCCCATCGAGCCACCCTTGAGCGGCGCGCCAAAGGCGACTTCAGGCGTATCTTTCCAGCCTTTAAAAGCGACGTTGATGACCTTGTACAAAATACCGACCGCGAAACCGCCGAAGATGATGGCGGCGCGTTTGCCCGCCTCATCTTGTGCGTGCGGATTGCTGCTTTCACCGGCGGCAGCACGCGATGAATCGGTCGCTGCGGCTTTCAGGACTTCGGCGCAGGCAGTGCCTTCCGGGTATTTCAGTACACCGTGGTTTTCAACGATCATGGCGCGGCGCATAGGGATCATTAATAAAATACCCAATAAACCGCCGAGTACCGCAACCAAGGCGACCCGTGAGATTTCCAGATCGAAACCTAAAATCAAAATCGCGGGCATGGTGACACCCAGACCAAAGGCGATCGACTCGCCGGCTGATCCTGCAGTCTGGGTAATGCTGTTTTCTAAGATGGTTGAATCTTTTCCGCCTAGCTTATTGATCAGTCGAAAAAACGTGATGGCGATCACCGCGACCGGAATGGAGGCGCTGACCGTGAGGCCGACTTTGAGTACCAGATACAGCGAGGATGCTCCAAAAATCATCCCCAGTACCACGCCCATCACGAGCGCGCGCAGGGTGAATTCGGGAAGCACGGCCGAGGCCGGGATATACGGTTTAAATTCGGGAGCGGCGATTTCTTTTGGCATTTTTCTACCTTATTGTGGTGTCAAATCTAGGCTGATGCATCGTGTACGCCAGCCTGCTGCGTTGATCGTGCCTTAGTGTCTCCGCCAAGGCGCATCAAAAATAGGACTTACGAAAAACCGCCCCTGCGTCGTTGTATCCGCCTTGCCGTACTAAAGTACTGTCTTCGGCGGTACGCCTAGCCGGAGCAATTTTGCGTCAGTCCTAAAAAACTCAGAGCAAAATACTGAGTCTGGGCATTATCCCGCTTTTTACTCTGCCTATGCAATCTCCGTGACTAGCAAATTAGCTAATGTGCTGACTCTGTTGTATTCGCTTTGCTGCGTCTTTACCCATTTTTTACTTATTATCTTGCGTGCTCAAACTAGGTAAGACCTTAATACTGCGAATCAGGGGATTTCTCCATGCCAGTACAGTCAGCAATAGTGCCAAGATGCCGGCGAACCCCAGGGCATAGCGTAAGCCTAGATGTTCGCCCAGCCAGCCACCGATCAGGGCTCCGGGGCCAGCCGGCAGCAGGATCAGCCAGCGCATGGTACTAGTCATGCGACCCAGCATGGGTTCTGGCGTGACCGCCTGGCGTAGCGCCAGAAAATTAATGAAAATTAGCACACCACCGACTGAAAAACACGCCAGCATTACGGCAAATGCGGCGATGCCCCAGGCGTTCGCCGGCGCGATCGCCAATAGACACCAACCCAGGCTGCAGACCGCGACGCCCAGTACCATACAGGGCCCAGGACCCAGGCTGCGACTGATGCGATTGCCGTAGACACTGGCAATGATGGTGCCCACCCCCATGCCCATATAACTGAGACCTACCGCCTGCTCAGATAAGCCCAGGATGCGGGTGGCGAATAAAATTTGCACCACCAGCGCGGCGTTGTAGCAGAGTTGCCAGGTGCCGACCATCAGGGCCAAAGTAATTAGTAGTGGTTTGTGGGCGACAAAGCGCACACCGGCTTTTAGATCGGTCCAGAAGTGGGCATCTTCGCGTACCGGGCGTATCTCTAGAATTTTGATGCCACGCAGTATCAGTGCCGAGCTTAGCAATAACAGCGCATCGGCCAGTAAAGCTAAGGGCGCACCGAGCAATTTAATCAAAGCACCAGCGCTAGCTGGCCCCGCTACTTCGGCACCGGAAGTGGCTAGCGCATTTTTTGCATAGGCTTCTACCAGTCTTTCGCGCGGTACGATTTGCGTCAGTACAATCTGCGCGGCGGTACCAGCGGTGGTATTGACTGCACCAATCAGAAAACCGACCACATACAGCCAGCGCATATCCAGGTAACCCAGCCACCATGCCAAAGGCACGCTTGCAACACCGACAGCGATCATGCTCTCGCCGACAATATACACAGGGAGCTTTTTGACGCGGTCTAACCAGACGCCGGACGGCAGCGAAAGTAAAACAAAGGGCAGGGTTTCCATAAAAATCAGGATACCCATCTGGGTTGGGCTGGCCTTTAGCAGTACGGCCGCCGTCAAAGGCAGGGCCAGCATGGTGATTTGCGCACCGAAGGAGCTGATCAGGATCGAGGTCCAGAGACGCCGATAGACGAGGTCGCGCAAGAGATCGCGTTTCGGCAAAGAAAAGCGGGACGAGATACTTTGTCTGAGAGAGATAAACATTTTTTACCTATATTGTTTGCTCGCCGCCTTATGAGTAGTAAGCAAATTTAAGCATTTTGCACTCACCTCTATGCACGTAGTTCCGGACGAGGCAAGAGAGCAGAAGGAGGGGCTTGCAATGAGATTTCAAGAAAATAAGCGAGGGCTAGGTATTTTCTTGGGTAAATTAATTCGAGCAGCGTTTACAATGCTGCAAATGTGCACCAGAGTTTTTTATTATTCTAGATTGAGTGCCTATTTTAATTTTAGTTCCCGCAGGATGGTAAACAATGTTTGAAAAACCGATAGTAATGATCGACTTTGAGACCTCGGGCATGAGTCCGGATCAAGGCGATCGCGTGACCGAAGTGGCAGCGTTGCGAATTGTGGGCGGTGCCGTGGTGGATAGATATGTCTCGCTGATTAACTGCAATGTGCGGATTTCTTCCTTCATCACACAATTGACCGGCATTACCCAGTCCATGGTGAACCGCGCACCTTCATCTACCGAAGTGATCCCTGAATTACTTGAGTTCATAGGTAAAGATACCTTGGCTGCTCACAACGCCAGTTTTGATGAGAAATTTTTACAAGCCGAGAGTGCACGACTGGGCTTGCGTTCGCAACACGATGGTCTGATTTGTTCGGTGAAGCTGGCGCGCCGTGTGTATCCAGGTTTAAGCTCGTATTCGCTAGGAGCTCTGGCCGCAAGTCTGGGCATACGTTTTAAAGGCAATGCGCACAGAGCCGAGGCGGATGCCGAAGTGGCATCGGCTTTGCTGTTGCAGGTGGGTGCAGATCTGAGCGAACGTTATGGCATGCGTAGTGTGGCACCGTCACTGCTACAGCAAATCAATAAGCTGACAGCTGCCAAGGTGCCTGCCTATCTGGATAAACTGAACGCACCTCCAACTGTCATCGTCAAACCAGCTGCAGCCGCTAGAGCCTCGAAAAAGACAGTCAGTCAGCCGCAGCTGTATCGCCATTATAAAGGCGGCATTTATGAGCTGGTGTGCGAAGCCACCCAAGAGTCCGATCTGACGCCGGTGATCGTGTATCGCTCACACAATGGTAGTGTTTGGACCCGGCCTAAAGAGGTGTTTTTTGAGATGGTGGAAGTCAACGGAGTGATGCTGCAACGCTTCACCCCGTTGTAGTTATAGACTGCGCGGTGCTCAGGACTGCGAGGGCGCTGCGCTAGTCGGATTGTCTTTAATCAGCCTGCGCAAGGTCGGCACCAGGATCACCATCAAAACACCAACGGCGACGCTACCCCAACCCAAGTTTGAAAAAATACTGTAATAGGTCGGGTTGGTGGAATGTGCCAGGCCTTCAGTTGCTTCTGGAATAAAGCCCGAGAAGTAGCTCGATAATACCGATGCTACACCTGTGCACAGCATAAACGTCCCCATCATCAGACCCTGGTATTGACGTGGGGCCAGCTTACCTATCATGGCGTAGCCGACTGGTGAAATCAGTAGTTCTCCCAGACTCTGTAGCAGGTAGCTGATGGCTATCCATTTAAACGCACTCAAGCCATCGGCACCGGCCAGCGAAATGCCCAGCGGCAGCACTAAAAAGCCAGCACCGATCAAGAGTAGGGAGGCGGCGAACTGTCTTGGAATATCAATGTTCCAGCCTTTGGCGCGCAACTTGTCAAACCAGATCGCTACCAGTGGGCCGCCGACCATAATCGCGAAGCTATTGATGTTTTGTATCCACTGCGGTGCGATCTCTATACCCCACACCATGCGATTGACATTATTCACCGCAAATAATTGCAGACCGACTGGTGCCATGGTGTAAGAAGTCCAAAACACTAAGGAGCCCAGGGTCAGCATCAGATAGGCCCACATATTATTGCGTTCTCTGAGGTCCTTATGTTTGAGCGTCAGCACGGTCAAGATGATCGCTATCAGTATGCCTATGCTGATCACCAGATTGCCGCTCAATTCTGCGTGTTGCAGCATCACATGTACTAAGGGCACCAAGCCGACCAGGATCGCCAGGCCAACCAGGAAGCGCCACTTAAATTGCTGAGGGGTGGCGTCTAATAAACGGGTATTCAAATCGCCCAATACTTTCCAGTTAAACCCGGCCAACACGATCGCGAGAAAATTTCCTACGGTGGCGAAGATGAACAGGCTAGGGTAGTCTTCCTGCAATTGGAAGTAACCGGCTACCGTAAAGCCAACAAAAAAACCCAGATTCATACCCGCGTAATTCCACAGGAAGGCACTTTCGCGGCGCGTATCTTCGGGCTTAAATCTTTGCGTCAGCATCAGGTTAAGGCAGGTGACATTGAGACCGCTGCCGGTCAGGAAAAACGCCAGTCCCCAATATAATTGCGACACCGAGCCACCGGCAATGCAGGCACAGCCTATGACTTGCGCCACCATGCCGCCAACAAACAGGTTGCGGTTACTCATGAAGCGCCCGCCCAAATAGCCGCCGAATAAATGTAGGCCATAGTTAAAGGCACCAAACACGCCCATGATGGCGGTCGCATCCTTGGCACTGAAATTGAGCTTCTTTGTGGCGTACAGAACCAGCGTCGAGTACAGAACGGCAAACCCGAGGGTGGCAAAAATTTGTATAAAAAATAGAGCGCCAGCACCTTCGGGGATGGCGGAAATTTTTTGTTTGAGGGTTAGCACACGGGTCTCCGGGTTATTTTTATTGATTTGTAGGACTTACGCAAAACCGCCCCAACTTTGTTGTATTCGCCCCTAGTCGTCCATCGTACAAAAGTACTGTCTTCGGGGGTACGCCTAGCTGGGATAATTTTGCATAAGTCTTAAGTGGTCTGGCATTGTAAATCAAGAGTCTAAAAATTTTGTAGGGATCTTTCGTCTAGGAAATGAACGAACTGCCTGTCTGGTCCACTCTAAACAAGCAATCCGGATATTTTGTGCGTTTCAGTGAAAAAGCATGCGAAAATTGCAGACTAACTATTGGAGAGTCTATGTCTTATCTGAACCGGAAACGGGCGCTGCTATTGAGCCTGGTTTTATTCTGTCACGGTGCCAGTCTCACTGCCCATGCCGAATCGGTACTGCGCTTGTCGACTACGACCAGCACCGAAAATTCTGGTTTGCTCAAAGTCTTGTTGCCGCAGTTTGAGGCGCAGACGCATATCAAGGTTCATGTGATTTCTGTTGGTACTGGCAAGGCACTGGAGCTGGCCAAGAATGGCGACGTCGATGTAACGCTGGTGCATGCCCGCGCTGCCGAAGATAAATTTATGGCTGAAGGCCATGGCGTCAATCGACGCGATGTCATGTACAACGATTTCATCATTGTCGGGCCAGTTGAGGATGCCGCTGGCATCAAAGGCAGTCGTGATGTGATTGCAGCGATGCGCAAAATCGTCGCAGCGAAAGTTAAGTTTGTGTCGCGCGGAGATAATTCTGGCACCGATCAAATGGAACAAGCTTACTGGAAAGAGGTTGGCGCTAAACCGCAGGCGGGCGCTTACGTGTCGGCGGGCCTGGGCATGGGCGAGGTCTTGACCATGGCCGCGCAAATGCAGGCCTATACCCTGACCGATAGAGCTACTTACGGTGCTTATCGTGCTAAGACTGGGCTGGCTGTACTGGTTGAGGGGGACGCTAAGATGTTTAATCCGTATGGCATCATCGCGGTGAATCCTGCAAAGTACAAGGATATCAATATTGAGGGCGCCAATAGCCTGATAAACTGGCTCACTTCCGCA
This sequence comes from Undibacterium parvum, assembly GCF_003955735.1. Lineage (NCBI taxonomy): Bacteria > Pseudomonadati > Pseudomonadota > Betaproteobacteria > Burkholderiales > Oxalobacteraceae > Neoundibacterium > Neoundibacterium parvum. Next base: position 3,882,148 of record NZ_CP034464.1, read on the forward strand.
CCAGGTCAGGCCGCCATCAATGCTTTTAGAGTAGATGCTCAGCAGTTGTTTTTTGCTGCATATAAAAAATAAGCATCGCGCTGAGGTGGCGATAATGCACAATGCCAGTCTAAGCAAAACCTCAGCCTGATGTGCACGCTGATAAAGAGGGTTTCAAACTGAAACCAGATGGAGACAAAAATGACGATCAGTTTCAAGATGAATGGTAAGCCTGTAACCTGTAATTCTGCCGACGATACCCCGCTGTTGTGGGTGATCCGCGATGAATTGGGATTGACCGGCACTAAATTTGGCTGCGGTGCGGCGCTGTGTGGTGCCTGTACCGTGCATCTGGACGGCGCGCCAGTGCGCTCTTGCCAAACGCCGCTCGCTAGCGTGGCCGGTAAAGAGGTGGCGAGCATAGAATCATTATCGAGCGATAATTCGCATGTCTTGCAAAAGGCCTGGATCGCCCACGATGTACCGCAATGTGGCTACTGCCAATCGGGCCAGCTGATGAGTGCTGCCGCGCTTTTGGCGGAGAATAAAAATCCTAGCGATAGCGATATCGACAATGCCATGAGCGGCAATATCTGCCGCTGCGGCACCTATCCGCGCATCCGTGCTGCCATCAAGAGCGCAGCTGCTGAGCTGCGTACAAGTAAGTAACTTATTTGGGAACTTCTAAAAACCCATAATCGTGCGCATCGCGGCGTTACAAATCCTCGCAATACCGACGTATTGCTCCGGTTTGCGCCTTGCGCTGCATCCCGATTAACGGGTTTTTAGAAGTTCCCGTTTTCGATTGCCCAGTATCCATGCGCCTTCCAGCCCATTTTAGGTCTGCAAGGCGCATGGATACTGCGCATAGCGTTTTGGCTTTGAGGTAGAGCAATGGATAGTATCGATCTGGAAGTCTTGAAAACCTGTGATCTCTGGCTTACTGGCGGACAGCAGGTGGCGCTGGTGACGGTGATCAAGACCTGGGGCTCTAGTCCCAGACCAGTAGGGGCAACGCTGGCTATTTGTGAGGACGGACGCGTGGTCGGCTCGGTTTCCGGTGGTTGCATCGAGGATGATCTGATTGATAGAGTCAAGCGTGAAGGTATCAATCTCGGGCGGCCTGAGCTGCTTACCTATGGCATCACGGCCGATGAAGCGCATCGTTTCGGTCTGCCTTGCGGCGGCACCATACAATTGGCGATAGAGCCGCTGTCTGAAAAAAGCCGGATTCCAGAGTTATTGCAACGCCTGAGTAAGCATGAATTAGTGGCGCGCCGACTCGCTTTAGACTCCGGTCTGGTCAGTTTACTGCCAGCCGCGCCGGAAGATAATTTGAATTTGTCTGAGCAGGCGCTCACTAGCATCCATGGTCCGCGTTGGCGACTCTTGATCATCGGTGCCGGGCAATTGTCGCGCTTTTTGGCCAGTATTGCGCTGGCCATGGATTATCTGGTGACGGTTTGCGATCCGCGTGAAGAATATCGTGATGGCTGGCAAGTGGAGGGCGTGCAAGTGCTGCATGCCATGCCGGACGATCTGGTGCTAGAGATGCGCCTGGATAGCCGCAGCGCAGTGCTGGCGCTCACGCACGACCCTAAGCTCGACGATCTGGCCTTGATGGAAGCTTTGAAGTCGCCAGCATTTTACGTCGGTGCGATAGGTTCCAGGTTAAATAACGCAAAACGGCGTGAGCGACTCAAAGAGTTTGATCTGACTGAAGATCAATTGGCCAGGCTACATGGCCCGGTCGGTATGTACATAGGCAGCAAGACTCCGGCAGAAATCGCTATTTCTATTTTGGCGCAATTGACGGCAGTCAAGAATCATGTGCCTTTAGCGGCGGCACTGTCGATAGCGCAGGCCAAAAGCGTGCTGGCATCTTGAGTAAAAACTTCTGCAATTTGGATAAAGCGCGAATTTAAGCAAGCTTTGCCGATTTTTAGCTGGCTAAACGCAGATTTACTCACTGAATTCGCGTAAAATTCCACCCAACATCAATTGGCAGGAGTAAGGCATGAGTATTAAGTCAGACAAGTGGATACGCCGCATGGCGGAGCAGCAGGGCATGATAGAGCCGTTTTCGCCAGGCCAGGTACGCGAAGAAAACGGTCAGAAAATCGTTAGCTACGGCACTTCATCGTATGGTTACGATATACGCTGTGCCGATGAGTTCAAGATTTTTACCAACATCAATAGCACCATCGTCGATCCTAAGAATTTTGACGAAAAATCCTTCGTCGATTTTAAGGGCGATGTCTGCATCATCCCACCTAACTCATTTGCGTTAGCACGCACCATAGAATATTTCCGTATTCCACGTAGCGTATTGACGATCTGTCTGGGTAAATCAACCTATGCGCGTTGCGGCATCATCGTCAACGTAACCCCGTTCGAGCCAGAGTGGGAAGGTTATGTGACGCTGGAATTTTCCAACACCACCCCCTTGCCAGCCAAGATTTACGCTGGTGAAGGCTGCGCTCAGGTCTTGTTTTTTGAGAGCGACGAAATTTGCGAAACTTCGTACAAAGACCGTGGCGGCAAATATCAAGGACAACGCGGTGTGACTTTGCCTAAGGCCTAGGTTTTAAACTTCAAACGTTCAACCTTTGCATTCGTAACGCTGTAGAAAAAAAAGGACCTCAGTTTGAGGTCCTTTTTGTTTAACGCTAGCGTATCCAGTCTTAACTTGCGAGCTCAGCACCTAGTCGTACGCAGTCAACAAAGTAACCGCGTTTTCCGTCGACTTCTGCTTTGACCAAGCCGTGGCAATCGGTCTCGAAACCTGGGAATTGCTCGTTAAAGCTACGCACAAATTTCAAGTAATCGACGATAGTCTTATTGAAGCGCTCACCCGGTATCAGCAAAGGGATGCCCGGTGGGTAAGGCGTCAATAAGATGGCCGTGACGCGGCCTTCCAGATCATCGATAGAAACACGATCGAGTTCCCTGTGCGCCATCTTGGAGAAGGCGTCCGACGGTTTCATCGCCGGTTGCATATCCGACAGGTACATCTCTGTCGTCAGGCGCGCCACATCATGCGATTTGTAGACCTCATGGATGCTCTGGCACAGATCTTTTAAGCCTGAGCCTTCGTAACGTGGATTGGCCGCCGCAAACTCGGGCAAGATGCGCCACATCGGTTGGTTTTTATCGTAATCGTCTTTAAATTGCTGTAAAGCTGTCAGCAAAGTATTCCAGCGGCCCTTGGTGATGCCGATAGTGAACATGATGAAGAATGAATACAGTCCGCATTTTTCTATGATCACGCCATGCTCAGCCAGATACTTGGTGACGATGGAGGCGGGGATGCCGGACTCACCAAATTTACCTTCCAGCGACAGGCCGGGGGTAACAATGGTGGCCTTGATAGGATCGAGCATATTGAAGTTAGGCGCTAAGTTACCAAAACCATGCCAGTCGTCTTCGGCGCGTATCATCCAGTCTTCTTGCGATCCCATGCCGTCTTCTGACAGAGTTTCCGGACCCCAGACCTGGAACCACCAGTCCTTACCCCATTCCTGATCGACCTTGCGCATGGCACGGCGGAAATCGAGCGCTTCAACGATAGATTCTTCAACCAGTGCGGTGCCGCCCGGTGCTTCCATCATTGCTGCAGCCACATCGCAAGAGGCAATAATCGCGTATTGCGGTGAGGTCGAAGTGTGCATCAGATAGGCTTCATTGAAGCTGTCTTTATCCAATTTGACCGTTTGTGATTCGCGTACCAGAATCTGCGATGCCTGTGAAATACCGGCTAGCAATTTGTGGGTGGACTGCGTAGAGAAAATCATGGATTTCTTGGCCCGTGGTCTGTCTTTGCCTATCGCATGCATATCCTGGTAGAAATTATGGAAGGTCGCGTGTGGCAACCAAGCCTCATCAAAATGCAGGGTATCGATCTCGCCGTCTAGCATTTCTCGCAAAGTTTCTACGTTGTAGAGCACGCCATCGTAAGTTGATTGCGTAATGGTCAGGATGCGCGGCTTCTTGTTTTTGGCTTCACGTGCGAAAGGATTGGCCTCTATCTTGCGCTGTATGCTTTCCATCGTGAATTCTTCCAGCGGGATCGGTCCTATGATGCCCAGATGGTTACGCGTCGGCATCAAAAATACCGGAATAGCGCCGCACATGATGATGGAGTGCAAAATCGATTTATGGCAGTTACGATCCACCACCACGATGTCGCCGGGCGCCACCGTAGAATGCCACACCATCTTATTCGAGGTGGAGGTGCCATTGGTCACGAAGTAGCAATGGTCGGCATTGAAAATACGTGCGGCATTGCGCTCAGAAGCTGCCACCGGACCGGTGTGGTCCAATAATTGGCCAAGTTCTTCTACCGCATTGCAGACGTCGGCGCGCAACATGTTTTCACCAAAAAACTGGTGAAACATCTGGCCTATAGGTGACTTCAGAAACGCCACGCCGCCAGAGTGGCCAGGGCAGTGCCAAGAGTAAGAGCCATCATTGGCGTAATGCACCAGCGCGCGGAAAAACGGCGGCGCCAGACTGTCGAGATAGGACTTGGCTTCGCGGATAATGTGGCGCGCCACGAATTCAGGGGTATCTTCAAACATATGAATGAAGCCATGCAGTTCGCGCAGAATATCGTTAGGGATATGGCGCGAGGTGCGCGTTTCGCCATACAGATAAATAGGAATGTCAGAGTTCTTGTAGCGAATTTCTTCGACGAAGGCGCGCAGCGGTTTTAAGGCGTGGTCGCTTTCCTCGTCGGAACCGGCACCAAATTCTTCATCATCGATGGAGAGAATAAAGGCCGATGCGCGTGATTGTTGCTGCGCGAATTGGGATAAATCGCCATAACTGGTGACGCCCAGTACTTCCATACCTTCTTTTTCCATGGCATCGGCAAGCGCGCGAATACCAAGACCAGAGGTATTTTCAGAACGGAAATCTTCGTCAATGATGACGATGGGGAAGCGGAATTTCATGGAGGTCTCCAAAAAAGCTTGTTGCAAGGGAGACGCCTGGGCAAGTTAACTCAACCGCTTGCGCGCCAAAAATTTTAAAGAATCGAATTCTCTCAGATATGTGGGCCTAGATGTAAAAAAATACGCTGAAATAGCGGCAAATTTCAAAGATTTCATACTGCTGTCATGCTGCAATAAAAAGAGCTTAGGCGTTTTGTAAAAAAATGCTGTTTGTACATCAATATCGATGCCTATTTTGTCTTGCGAGAGTGTGGCTTTTTAGTCTGGCGGCCTTGCTCGCTAAGAGTGTAGTGCGATTTGTCGGTTTTTTGGGCTAAGTTGGCCTTATCTGCGCTGAAAAAAGTGCAAATGCCTGAACAAGTGCTTGAATAATTGTTTGTTGAATGCTATCTTTTTGCTGTGGTAAAAAGCGCATCTTCTTAAACTTAAAGGAAATAAAATGAATAAAATTGTTAACATCCTGGCGACTTTGGCTTTGCTGTCTAGCCCTTACGCAGTGCAAGCGGCGACCACATCGACCGATCCTATCGTGCAAGGCCGGGTCGCGATGAGTGATGCGGAAAAAGCCAAAAAAGCGGAAGTTAAAGCGGCTCGCAAAGAATACAGCGCAAGCAAATCTCAGGCTAAGGCAGAATTAGCTGCAGAGAAGAAAGAAAATGCGGCAAAAGCGAAAGCCGCTGCGGCTGAAGGTAAAGATGCACTGGTGGTTAAGCGTGAGTTAGACGCCGCTTCTTCGGCAACTTACAAAGCAAAAATCAAAGCGGCTGATGAAAAGCTGGGCGCAAATAAAAAAGCCTCTAAATCTGCCATGAATGAGAAAAAAGCAGAAGCTACAGAAAAGATGGAAAAAGATTTGAAGAAGTAAATTGCTCAGAATTAGCGCGGTAAGTGAGCGCTAGATGAAAAAAAATCTGGATCACTGCGAAGTGATCCAGATTTTTTTTGTCCAGCAGGTATATTTTAAAATCGATAGCTGGCCGATGAAAACACTGTGACCGGTGTTTTTTGAACTACGAAAGGGCTATTTGCCGCATCACCAAGGATTTGCTTTACCGAGGTGCCGGTAATCAGAGTCCAGTTGGTGTCTATGCTCCAATGCCAGTTGGCGCCTATCTTCATGTCGGTCAAGCCAGCACCGGCGCTATATTGGCTATAACCGCTAGCGGCCGCCTGCTGCGCGTTGACGCCGTAATAAGATTGCATATAGGTGCTATTCGCCCAATTCACGCTGAACAAGGCCGAGAAGCGATGTTGCGCATTGATAGGGCGGAAATAACGACCACCCAGACTCAGTTGCGCGCCGTTGTGATCTAAACCTGAACCGTAGCGCAATGAGGATAGAACCGCATAAGTAGGGTTGATGTAGTAGTTGAAAAAAGCGCCAGGTTCTACCGTGGTATCGATATCACCCAGGCCTTTTAATTTAGCTGATTTTGTTTCGTCGCGGCCGGGTTCTGCGGTCATGCGCACGCCGTATTGCAGGGAGGGGTCTTTGGAAAAGTTATAGCCAAGACCGGAGACCGCACTGAAAAATACGCCATTTTTCCATTGCGCATCAAAGGCTGGGTAGGCGGCAATGCGGCGCTCATCCGAACCTGAGTACTTAGGTGCAGAGATGACCACGGCTCCTAAGGAAAAATTGACGTTCCCTTGGATATACGGTGTAGGTGTGAGTTGCGCGAAATCGAGAACCTGCGCTTGGGCAGTCGAGGCGGTAAACGAGGCTGCCAATAGTAAGGCAAGGCTTAGATATTTTTTCATTTTCTTCTTGGTTTTTTCTTAGATATGTAACCAGGCCAGAGCCGCGATGCCCACGCCTGCTGCAGCAACACCGTACGAGGTAAATTGCAGCCATTTTTTCTTGGTCAGCAAGGTGATCGCTGCCAGTGAAATAGCGATTTGTAAAGCCGTCATTGCTTGCGCCCAACGGTGATGCTGGTGCAATGCTGCTTCGGATTTTTTATCCCACTCGGTGGATTCGGCTTCAAATTTTTCTGCGACCAGTTTAATCGCTTCTTTTTCGGAGTCGTAGCGTGCCACTTTGGCCTTGTATTTTTCGACATCCGCGCCCGGCAAGATCATCGCCAATTCAGCCAGATTTTGTTTGCTGGATTTGGATTGGTAGAAGTTCCATTGGTTAGCGGCTTCGGTTTTTTTAATTGCGGCCTCATTCTTAAACATGGCGGCGTCATTTTGCGTCGCTCCACCCTGGAAGCCAAACAGCGCGCCTACCGTTGCCATGATGGCGGTCATTACGGCAATTTTGCTGGCGAATTGATCGTTGCCATGGGCCGCGTGTTCTAGCTCATGATCGTGTGGTCCGTGTACGTGAAAACCTTCTGCTGACATGTTATTTCCTATCTTCTTTTATATGTGACAAATGCGTAGTTGAATTGATTAGTCTCTGAGTGTTGCGGTTCCCGCTTCACTTCTTGCCAGACTTGCGGTGCGATTTCCGGAAAAAAAGCATCACAGGCGAATTCTTGCTCTATCTCGGTAACGATCAGTTGATCGGCCAAACCCAAAGCCTGCTGATAAATCTCGGCACCACCGATAATGTAAGCATGCTCTTGCTCCACCAGAGCTTGTGCCGCGGCCAATGAGCTAACGCTTTCGACGCCCGCATGCTGCCACTCCGGGTTGCGGGTAATGACGATATTGCGGCGGTTCGGCAATACTCTGCCGATAGACTCAAAAGTTTTTCTACCCATGATAATGGCGTGGCCGCTAGTGGTGCGCTTGAAATGCGCCAGATCCTCAGGCAGACGCCATGGCAGCGTGTTCTTTATTCCTATGCCATTTTTCTTATCAGTGGCAACTATAATGGTGAGCGATGACATCATGATGAAATACTCCCTTAGACTGCGACTGGCGCTTTGATATGCGGGTGAAACTGATAATCGGCGAACTCAAAATCTTCGAATTGATAGTCGAAAATCGACTCGGGCTTGCGTTTGATAATCAGCTTAGGTAGTGGCAGGGTGCTGCGTGAGAGTTGCTCTTTGACTTGCTCCAGATGGTTGGCATACAGGTGGCAGTCGCCACCAGTCCAGATGAACTCACCGACTTCTAAGCCAGTTTGCTGCGCCATCATGTGGGTCAGTAGGGCGTACGAGGCGATATTGAAGGGCACGCCCAAAAAGATGTCGGCACTGCGCTGATACAGCTGGCAAGAGAGCTTGCCATCGGCCACGTAAAACTGAAACAGGGCATGGCAGGGCGGTAATTTCATATTCGGAATGTCAGCGACATTCCATGCTGAGACTATCAGTCTGCGTGAGTCTGGATTGTTTTTGATTTGCTCTACAAGCTGACTAATCTGGTCGACATGGCCGCCATCAGGCAAAGGCCAGCTACGCCATTGCGAGCCATACACAGGACCCAGGTCACCATTCTCATCGGCCCAGTCATCCCAGATCGAAACCCCATTGTCTTTGAGGTATTTGATATTGGTGGAGCCGGCCAGAAACCAGATCAGCTCATGCACGATGGATTTTAAATGCAATTTTTTTGTGGTGACCAGCGGAAAGCCCTGGCTCAAATCAAAACGCATCTGATGCGCGAACACCGACAGCGTGCCGGTACCGGTGCGGTCGGTTTTAATCGTGCCATGTTCTTGCACATGGCGCATGAAGTCTAGGTATTGATGCATGAGGGAGCAGACAGAAAAAGTTTTGTGCGATTGTAACTGTTAACCACTTTTCTGGTAAGACCCAGAAGTGTAAGAAATATACTCCCCACTATTTACAGTTAAACCCTGCCATTGGCGCACGTAGTGATTGGGCGTTGAAATTATACTAGGGTGGAGTATCTCGAATTTGGTGGAACTTTTACTTTTGCCAGTTGCAGCGCGGGCAAGGCTTTGTTGTTGATTAATTATTCAGTAGCGGGTTGGCTAACTCAGGATTGCCAGGTGCGACCAGGGGAATCCGGATTTCAAAGCGCGAGCCTTGACCAGGCACGCTGCTCACTTTGATCTCACCACCCAAGACATTGCTGATGATGTTGAAGGTAATGCTCAGGCCCAAGCCACTGCCGCCCTGACCAAATTTAGTGGTGAAGAAGGGCTCGAAAATACGTTTAATAATATCCGGCGGGATGCCGACCCCATCGTCTTCAAACGTGATCGCGACATGATCGTCTTGCAGCTTGGCACTGCAACGCATATGGCCGCGCTCCAGACCTTCGAGACCGTGCGCCACCGCATTATTGACTAAATTGGTAAATACCTGACCTAAGGGACCAGGATAGCTATCGAGACTAATGTTGTCGGGAATGTCGAGTTCTAGTGTGAACGGGGTCTTGCGTAAGCTAGAACCCAATAAAGCCACCAGTTCCTGCAACATCACCAATAGGTTGAATTGGCGTCTTTGCGCACTCGATTGATCGACCGCGACCTGTTTAAAATCACCCACCAAGCGGGCCGACTGTTGCAGCCCACGCAGTAATAATTTCGTCGACTCTGTGGCGACTTCTGTATATTTAGCCAGGTCAGAGCGGCGCATTCCACCTTCGTTGATCAGTTTTACTAGATAGCGGGTTTCGTCTTCTAAGGTGCTGCACACCAGCAGGCAATTTCCTAAAGGGGTGTTGAGCTCATGCGCGACGCCGGCCACCATAGAGCCCAGGGCCGCCATGCGCTCGACCCTGGCTAGTTCGTTTTGCACTGAATTAACGTCGTTAAGCGCCGTCTCTAAACTTATATTCGCATCCTCTAATTCCTGAGTGCGGCGCTTGACTTTGGATTCTAGCCCGCCCGAGTATTCGAGCAATTGTTGATTCTTGACTTCAAGCTCTTGAAAGCTGCGCTGCAATGCTTGTCGGGTGGCTTCCAGGCTCAGGGCTAATTGCCCCAGCTCATCGCCACGATTAAGGGCAATCGGCTCACTCAGTTGGCCATTGGCCAGGCGTGCTGATTCACTCATTAAACGCTTGATGGGCTGCACCATGCGCCATTGCAACACCAAGAGAATGAAGGCGACCGCCAACAGTAGTGATAAAACGCCAGTACTGACATAGCGACGGAAATCAGCCTCCAGATCGGCTCGCAACAAGTCTTCCGCCAAGGTGAGTCTTACCTCGCCTATGGATTGTTCGCCATGTTTGATTTCACGACTCAAACTGGTAAACGGCCCGGTTTGGCTGCGCATCCTGACATCATTGGTAATGAAATTTTTACGGTCGGGCAGGGTGATGACTTCTATCTTGGCCACTCTGGGGTCGGAATACACCACTTCGCTAGAGATATTCGCAATTTCTGGGGTGATTTGCCAAAGTGGTTCGCTCAGGATAACCGACAAAATTTCAGTCAGGCGCTTATGATCTGCCGCGACTTTCACGCGCGCCGCATCTTCGATAGTGCGTAGATGATAGGGGATTAGTATTGCAGCGGGGACGAAAAGACCAAACACAACCGCCAGGATGATTGCTAGCCTTAAAGTGATACGACTACGTAGCGCGTAGAGAAATTGTCGGAACTGCATTGCAGAGGTCCTTTTGCTGACTGCGTCGTCGGGCTGGCAAAATAGGCTATGGGCTGCAGGCTTTTGGCTTGTCGTCTAAGGGCTATTTGCTTTTGTGTTTAAAATTGATCTGAACGCACGACCACCGCACGACCACCGCCCGCCAAAAACGGCGACCACAGTGAACCAATAGTAAATTGTTTTAATGGTAAAAGGTTTTTTGCATTTCAGCAAGTAGCCTGCTTACTTTGCTTCCTCTATCCAGCACATTTGTATCGCTTCTAAGACTTTTTCGCCGCCATGACTGGGATCGTCATCAAATTCCTCTAAGTCTACGACCCAGTTGTGCAGATCTGTAAATCGTATGCTAAGGGGATTTTGATCGGGGAACTTGTCACACAGTGCCTGCGCGATTTGCCAGCTATCTATCCATTTCATCTGCATCCCCTTGTGCCTAGCGGCCTTGCTTGTGAAAAATCGCCTTAGTGATTTTCACGCGCGTGGTTGATGGTGTATTTTGGAATTTCTATGGTGATGTCTTGGGTGCCTAATTTGACTTGGCAAGACAGACGCGAGCAGGCTTCTAAGCCCCAGGCGGCATCGAGCAAGTCTTCTTCGTCATCGCTAGACGCATTGAGGGATTTGAAGCCCTCGCGTATCACCACATGGCAAGTGGTGCAGGCGCAAGACATCTCGCAGGCGTGTTCGATCGCAACATCGCTTTCGACCAGGGCTTCGCACAAGGATTGACCTTCGGCGGCTTCGATCACTGCGCCTTCAGGACAGAGTTCGGCGTGAGGTAATACGATAATTTGGGGCATGGCGTTCTCTATCTGTTCTTTATCTAAATTTAGGAAATTTCATCTAATTTTTTACCGGCTAAAGCGCTGCGTACACTTTGGTCCATGCGGCGCGCCGCGAACTCTTCGGTGCCGTCTGCCAGTGCGCCTATCGCGGCGTGTAGGGCATCAAGATCATCTTGCTGCGCGAGTTGAGCGACTTGCGTCATTAAAACGGCAATCGATGCTTGTTCTTGTACAGAGAGTAAGCTGGCATCGCTAGCCAGGGCCGACTGGGTTGCCAGTAAAATGCGCTCGGCCTCCACTTGTTCTTCTTTTAGCGCACGTATTTTCATGTCGCCTTCCGCCGAGGTAAACGAGTCTTGTAGCATGCGCGCTACGTCGCCATCCGCTAAGCCGTAAGACGGTTTGACGGTAATCGAAGTCTCGACACCGGAGCGCAGTTCACGTGCAGAAACCGAGAGTAAGCCATCGGCATCGACCTGGTAAGTGATGCGTATGCGGGCAGCACCGGCTGCCATCGGCGGAATGCCGCGCAGTTCGAAGCGCGCCAGGGAGCGGCAATCGCTAACTAATTCACGCTCGCCTTGCACCACATGTATCGCCAGCGCGGTTTGGCCATCTTTGAAGGTGGTGAATTCTTGGGCGCGTGCGCAAGGAATGGTGGAATTGCGCGGTATGACTTTTTCAGCCAGACCGCCCATGGTTTCGATTCCCAGCGAGAGTGGTATCACATCGAGCAATAACCAATCGTCACCAGCGGCGCGGTTGCCTGCCAGTAGATTGGCTTGGATCGCGGCACCCAGTGCCACTACCTTATCTGGATCGATGTTCGCCAGTGGGGTAGTTTGAAATAATTCGCTGACGGCCTTGCGTACGTGCGGCATGCGGGTGGCGCCACCAACCAAGACGACACCATCGATATCATCAATCGACAGGCCTGCATCACGCAGCGCTTTGCGGCAAGGTGTGGTGGTTTTTAAGACCAGATTTTGCGTCATCTCAACAAAGTTGCTGGCCTGAATTTGTAAATGTACGCTTTCACCAGAGAGCAATTTTGCGTCTATGTAGGTCGATGTTTTGCTGGATAGGATTTCCTTGGCCTCACGCGCCTTGGTCATCAGTAAACGGGTATCTTCATCAGATAAAGGTGCTAACTTGGCTTCTTGCAGTATCCAGCAAAATAATCGATGATCAAAATCATCTCCGCCCAGGGCTGAGTCGCCGCCGGTGGAGAGCACCTCAAACACGCCCTTGCTCATTTTGAGGATAGAAATATCAAAGGTGCCACCGCCCAGATCAAACACCGCATAAGTGCCTTCGGAGGCATTATCCAGACCGTAGGCAATCGCGGCGGCGGTTGGCTCGTTGAGTAAGCGTAAGACGTTAAGACCGGCCAGTTTGGCTGCGTCTTTGGTGGCTTGTCTCTGTGCGTCGTCGAAATACGCGGGAACCGTAATGACCGCGCCTACCAGATCGTCGCCAAGCGCATCTTCGGCTTGCTGCCTCAGCGTCGCCAGGATTTGCGCTGAAATTTCTACCGGGCTCTTGATGCCGGCAATGGTCTTGAGTTGTACCATACCAGGTTCGTCATGGAAATCGTAGGGCAGATGCTCGGCATAGGCGATGTCTTTTAAGCCGCGCCCCATAAAACGCTTGACCGAAATGATCGTATTTTTAGGGTCGTTACTTTGTTCGGCTTGCGCCTTATAGCCTATGTGGGCGTGACCGTTGGCCAAATAGCGCACCACCGACGGCAATAGAGAGCGGCCCTCTTCATCGTTGAGGACTTCCGGGATGCTATTGCGTACCGTTGCTATCAGTGAATTGGTGGTGCCCAAGTCTATGCCTACCGCCAGCCTGTGCTGATGCGGTGCGGTGGACATGCCGGGTTCAGAAATCTGCAGTAAGGCCATGATGAATGTAGGTGGATGGCTAGCCATCGCTCAAGCGCAAAACGAAGGAATTGTTTTGCCGGGTTATTCGGGTATTCGTGTTTTATTCGTCTAAGGCAGCGATGTCGTTCATGAATTTCTCTAAGAACATGCAAGCACGTATCTGTTGTGCCGCCAAAGGAAAATCTTTTGCATCCAGAGCCAGTGCTACCTTTTCCAATTGCAATTTGAGTGCCATTCTCAGCTCAGTCTCAAGTGCAAATAAGGCTTTTTGATTCTTGGCCATGCGCGCATCATCAAAGGCTTCGCGCCATTCGATTTGTTGCATCAGGAAAGCGGCCGGCATGCTGGTATTCGATTCAGTCTGCAAATCGACACCCTGCAATTCACACAAATAGGTGGCGCGCTTCAAGGGCTTTTTCAGAGTCTGATAAGCTTCATTGGCGCGGGTAGACCATTGCATGGCAACCCGTTTTTCAGCATCGCTAGCCTGTACGAATTTATCTGGATGCACCTTGCTTTGTACTTCTCTAAAGGCCGCATCCAGACCTGCTGCATCTAGGGCGAATTGCTGCGGTAGCTGAAATAGCTCAAAATGATTCTGCATCTGCTAATGCCTATGAAATCCGGAAGCTCTCGCCGCAACCGCACTCGTCTTTGACGTTGGGGTTGTAGAATTTAAAGCCTTCATTCAAGCCTTCACGGGCAAAGTCTAGCTCGGTCCCATCGATGTACGGTAAGCTCTTAGGGTCGACGAAGACCTTCACACCATGTGATTCGAAGACTTGATCATCGCTGCCGACTTCATCCACATATTCCAGTTTATACGCCATGCCTGAGCAACCGGTGGTGCGTACGCCAAAGCGCAGGCCTATGCCTTTGCCGCGTCTTTCCATATAGCGGGTGACGTGTTTTGCGGCTTTTTCTGTCAGTGTGATAGTCATGATCGTTCCAATGCGTATTGCTTTGAGCCGCTTTAATTCACGACTCAAACGCAATATTTAAAATCAAATAGCGAAATCAGGTATTTTGTTCAGCTGCGTGTTTGGTCTTATAGTCCAAAACCGCTGCCTTGATCGCATCTTCCGCCAAAATTGAGCAATGAATTTTTACTGGCGGCAAAGCCAGTTCTTCGGCGATCTGGGTATTTTTGATAGACAAAGCCTGATCCAGAGTTTTACCCTTGACCCATTCCGTTACCAGCGAAGACGAGGCAATCGCAGAACCGCAACCGTAGGTCTTGAATTTTGCGTCTTCAATGATGCCATCTGCGCCGACCTTGATCTGCAGTTTCATGACGTCGCCGCAAGCAGGAGCGCCTACCATGCCGGTGCCTACTGTCTCATCGCCTTTTTCGAAGGCGCCGACGTTACGTGGATTCTCGTAGTGATCCAATACTTTTTCTGAATATGCCATTTTGTAGCCTCTAATAAGTTGAAATTAGTCTGTGCGCGAAATTTAGTGCGCAGCCCATTGGATAGACGCAATATCTATCCCATCTTTAAACATGTCCCATAGCGGTGACAGCTCGCGCAGTTTCGCTACCTTGGTTTTCAGTAGGTTGATGGTGAAGTCGATATCTTCTTCGGTAGTGAAGCGTCCTATGGTAAAGCGGATAGAGCTATGTGCCAGCTCGTCGCTGCGACCCAAGGCGCGCAATACATACGAAGGCTCAAGACTGGCCGAGGTGCAGGCCGAGCCTGAAGAGACGGCGATATCTTTAATCGCCATGATCAGCGATTCGCCTTCTACATAATTGAAACTGACGTTTAAATTATGCGGTACGCGATGTTCCATGTCACCGTTGACATAGGTTTCTTCAATCTCTTGCAAACCTTTGGCGAGGCGATCACGCATACTACGCACGTGCGCCAATTCGCTGTCCATTTCTTCCTTGGCGATGCGGAAGGCTTCGCCCATACCGGCGATCTGGTGCGGTGGCAAGGTGCCAGAGCGCAAACCACGCTCGTGACCGCCACCATGCATTTGCGCCTCGATACGTACGCGCGGCTTGCGGCGTATATACAAAGCACCTATGCCTTTAGGTCCGTAGGATTTATGCGCTGAGAAAGAGACTAAATCGACTTTGGTGTTTTCCAGGTCGATCACGACTTTGCCTGTTGCTTGCGCTGCGTCAGAATGGAAAACGATGCCTTTTTCGCGGCATAGCTCGCCGATCTCCGCGATAGGCTGAATCACGCCGATTTCGTTATTCACCCACATCACGGATACGAGAATTGTATCTGGACGGATTGCCGCTTTGAGTTGTTCTAGGGTGATCAGACCATTATCTTGCGGTTGCAAATATGTGGCTTCAAAACCCTGGCGCTCTAATTCACGCACTGTATCTAAGACGGCTTTATGCTCAGTCTTGACGGTAATGATGTGCTTGCCCTTGGCTTTGTAAAATTGCGCTGCGCCTTTCAATGCCAGGTTGTTGCTTTCGGTCGCGCCCGAAGTCCAGATGATTTCGCGCGGATCGGCATTCACCAGCGCCGCCACTTGGCCGCGTGCTTCTTCTACCGCAGCTTCCGCATCCCAGCCATACATGTGGCTACGGGAGGCTGGATTGCCAAATTGGGCGCGCAAAAACGGGATCATCTTGTCGGCCACGCGCGGATCAACAGGCGTCGTCGCCGAGTAATCCATGTAAATAGGGAAATGCGGTGACTTGAGTGTGTCGAGCAGGCTTTTTTCTAAGGGTGCGTTCATTAAATACTCCAAATTATCAAGTTGCGGTGTGGACAACATGCACAGGGCGCATGACAACAACGTTTTTATCCAAGGTTTTTTGTCTTTGCTGGTTGACCAGATCCTGTAATGACACTGAATCGAGATAGTCAACCATTTTTGCGTTTAGCGTGGACCACAGGTCATGCGTCATGCAGTGGATGCCATTGTCGTGATCGCTGCCATGGCAATTGCCTTTGCTGCCGCATTGGGTTGCATCGAGCGGTTCGTCGACCGCAATGATGATGTCTGCCACCGTGACGTTTTGTGCCTTGCGGGCCAGATGGTAGCCGCCGCCAGGTCCACGTACCGATTCTACTATCTCGTGGCGGCGCAATTTTCCGAATAATTGCTCTAAATAGGAAAGGGAAATATCCTGGCGCTGGCTGATACCGGCCAGCGTCACAGGTCCCTTATCCTGGCGCAGAGCCAGGTCTATCATTGCCGTTACAGCAAAACGGCCTTTGGTTGTCAGGCGCATGAGTGTAGAACTCCTACAGTAAATTCCAAGTGCGAAGGGAGTAAATTAATCTTTAATCCCGAGCTATTTACTCAAGTATAGCAAACTTGAGTAATTTTGTCAGGCATAGGGGATTTCTGCGGGAAGGAGGGCGTTGGCAGAGATTATGATTTGCGGCAACTCTGCTAGCGCGCACATTTTACCTGAGCTGGCAAAATTATGTGCCTTTGCCCCGCAAGTGGGCTTTGCGCTCTTCTGTGTGCGCCCACCAGGGCAGTGCCGGGCCACCCTCCATATATCGTACTGCAGCAATAAACACGTCGTAGACACAGGGATCGTGTCTTTGCGCAGTGGCTAAACAGAGTTCTTCATACATGGCATAGGGATCGCGCCCTATCAATTGTTGGGGGTGCTCTATGCCAATAAGTCGCAGATCAGCGGCACCAGCCTTGGCGATGTTCGGCAATTGTTCTAATCTTTGAATTTGCTCACGCGGAATTTCAGCTTTCATTTTTGTGCTCGCTTTTGGCTTGAGTGTTCTCGCTAGGCGTGAAAATGGTCAATTTTAGAAGTCTGCCTCGCTCGAATAAATCGAATTGCGTAGATTTTATACGGAAATTTCGCGGCACTTGTTACAATACTCGATTCACGTACCCACTAATAATTTAGTCTCTGTCCATCATGATCGATATTCAACTACTCCGTAAAGATATAGACAGCGTCGCTGCGCGCTTGGCCACCCGTAAATTTAAGCTCGATGTCGCCAGCTTTAATGCTTTAGAAGCCGAACGCAAGCAAATTCAAACCCGTACCGAAGAATTGCAGGGCAAACGCAATACCTTGTCCAAGCAGATCGGCATGTTAAAAGGCAAGGGCGAAGACGCCTCTGCTGTGATGGCCGAAGTGGGTGGTATCGGTGATGAGTTGAAAGCCTCGGAGCTGCGTCTGGGTGAAGTGCAAGTGTTGATGAATAACTTCATGCTGGCGATACCTAATTTGCCGGATGCCTCAGTGCCAGTTGGCGTCGATGAAACCAGTAACGTAGAAGTGCGTAAAGTTGGAAGCCCAGGCGTATATGATTTTGAAGTAAAAGATCACGTTGATTTGGGCGCAGCATTGGGTCTGGAGTTTGAGCTGGCCGTGAAATTAACCGGTTCACGTTTCTCGGTTTTAAAAGGTGGTGTAGCGCGTTTGCATCGTGCGCTAGCGCAGTTCATGCTTGATACCCAAACCTTGGAAAACGGCTATACCGAATACTACACGCCGTATATGGTGAACGCAGATTCTATGCGCGGCACCGGCCAGTTGCCTAAGTTCGAAGAAGATTTATTTGCGGTTAAAAAAGGCGGACAAGAAGGCGATGGCGAAACCCTGTATTTGATACCGACGGCAGAAGTCACCTTAACCAATACCGTGCGTGATGAAATCGTGGCACTGGATGCTTTGCCTATTAAGATGACCGCACATACCGCATGTTTTCGCTCTGAGGCGGGCAGTTACGGTAGAGATACGCGTGGCCTGATACGCCAGCATCAGTTTGATAAAGTAGAGTTGGTGCAAGTGGTGCATCCAGAAAAATCTTTTGAAACTCTGGAAGAAATGGTTGGCCATGCTGAACTGATACTGAAGAAATTAGGCTTGCCTTACCGTGTGTTGAGTTTGTGTACCGGTGACATAGGCCCAGGTTCTTGCAAAACTTATGATCTGGAAGTCTGGTTGCCAGCCCAAAATACTTACCGTGAAATTTCATCGATTTCGAATATGGGTGACTTCCAGGCGCGCCGTATGCAAGCGCGTTTCCGCAATACGGCAGGCAAGACTGAATATCTGCATACCTTAAATGGTTCTGCCTTGGCGGTCGGGCGTACTTTGGTCGCGGTTTTAGAAAATTATCAGCAAGCTGATGGCAGTGTGGTGATTCCTGAGGCGCTAAGGCCTTACATGGCGGGAATAGAGAAATTATCGCCAGCAGCGCTATAAGCCCTAACTAAAGCTAAGCAAGGCTAAACAAGTGTGAAAAAACCGGCAATGCCGGTTTTTTTTATTACTATTTTTTCCGTAGTTCAGTGAGAAATTGCGTAATTGAATCTACGCCTAAGTCCCTAGAGTTGGCTGCTGGTCTCTAGCTCACCGCGCCGATCTACAAACAGGCTATTTCCATGGATTTTCTTCGCCTGTTTTTTTGCATCCGAAGCGGCGATCGATATTTGGTGATGAGAATAATATTGTTGTGGCCGCGATTTAATCACGCCTAGCGAGAGACTCACGAGGGGATGAAACACTTTTTTTCCTTGCCTATCCTCGCTCAGATAGCCGCCTTGTTGTTTATCTTCATTGCTGTAGAAGTCGAGTATTGTATTGGAAAAATTTTCCAATAGCGCCAGGCAACGCGCCTCCCAATCCTCGCTCTGAAATAGGATAATGAAGTCGTCACCGCCGATATGCCCAATAAAATCATGCTGCACGTCGCAATGCTGTAGCAGCAGTTCACCGGTCATCTGTATGATGTCGTCACCGCGCCGATAGCCATACATATCGTTAAACGGTTTAAAGTGATCGAGGTCGCAATAGCAGGCAACAAAGGGCGTGTGCTTTTGCAATAATTCATCGATATGCTCATTGATGGGGACATTGCCCGGCAGTTGAGTCAGCGGATTGGCATAGCGCGCCGCCTTAATTTGCATTTGTGTGATTTCACGCATCAAATCTGGGCCTGTGCCTAGACCTAAATACTTGCCTTGGTCAGTAATGATAATGCCGTTAATTAATTGGTCTGGATTGGCTTCGACGATGATGTGGCTGACTGCCTGCATGCTGGTGTTTTTGTCTACAATAATCGGTGCGACATCCATAAACACCGTGCAGGCCTTTTTGCCATACAACTCACGCTGAAACGGCCGCGCAAAACAGTCGATCATGTGATAACGGTTGATCAGGCCGATAGGGATGCCATCGTCAACGATGGGGATGATTTGCAGTTTTGGGTCACGCAAAAACAGCGCATCGACCTCATTGTTGCGCATGCTAGAGCTCACTGTGATCGGTGTCTTGAGTATTTTTTCTATGGTTGACTCAGGCTCAAAGCGCGCATTTTGGCGTAGCTTGCCATTGCTTTGAGGTCCGCTCAAGAGCTTGGCGACGTTGGCGGAAATCGCCTTGGCTGGGCTAGCATCTGGCCTGGCAATGTGATAGCCCTGGCCACAGCTGACGCCTAAATCGCGAATCGCGATTAGTTCGGCTTGCGTTTCTATGCCTTCGGCCACGACGTGGGTGCCGCATTGCTCGGCGATGCTTTGTATCGAGCGTACAAATTGCATTTTCACGGGATCAAGATCGATACCCTGAATAAAATGCATATCAATTTTGACGTATTCCGGTTTCAGCTCCGACCACAGGCGCAGACTGGAAAATCCCTCGCCAAGATCGTCGATCGCAATCTCAAAACCCATATTCCGGTAGTGCAGAACCGCTTCTCTTAAAAGACTGTAGTCATGCGTAGGTTGATATTCGGTGAGCTCGATGATGACGCGCTCAGGGTTGATGCCTAGCTCATGAATATAGTCTAGCGTCTCGCCATGCTTGGCATCGCGCTGCAGCAGGCATTCTGGGCTGACATTGAGAAATAATTTGCCGGGTAAGTTGAGTGCGGCAAATTGCTCCAGCACGATACGGCGACACAGATGCTCGACCGTCACCGTGAGATTGTGTTCTGCGGCCGCACTAAACAGATTGAGCGGCGAGTGCAAGGGGCTATCCGAAGGCCCGCGTATTAAACCTTCGTAACCCAAAATCTCACCGCTGTGCATGTGGATGATAGGTTGAAAGCGCGCGCTGAGCAATTGATGGCGGATGATGCGATGCAGTTGCGTCAGCACCGCGCTGCTTTTTTGCTGGCTGAGCTGTTCGCTAGTTAATGAATCTGAAACTGCTTCATAAAAAGCATATTCAAGGGGGTCGTCAGTCATTGCGCAATCCATTGAAGGTGCCTTGTAAATATTAAAGTTTAGGAGTTACGCAAAACCGCCCCAGCGTCCTTGTATCCGCCTCATCGTACTGACTGTCTTCGGCGGTACGCCTATCTGGAACGATTTTGCGTAAGTCCTATAAATCTTAGAAACGTAGCAAAAGCGCGCGTCTTTGCTCGCTCGCGCTTTGCGTTTAAGCTTAATTCTAAGTACTAATGTGCGGCTATCGACGCCGAGCTGG
The DNA here is from genome assembly GCF_003955735.1 of Undibacterium parvum. Taxonomy (NCBI): domain Bacteria; kingdom Pseudomonadati; phylum Pseudomonadota; class Betaproteobacteria; order Burkholderiales; family Oxalobacteraceae; genus Neoundibacterium; species Neoundibacterium parvum. The sequence continues at coordinate 3,902,635 of NZ_CP034464.1, forward strand.
ATATGGAGTGAATATATCAATTGTTGGTCAGCGTGAATATTTCGCTATGGTAATGTTGATATATGACAGCAGTATGTCCGCAGCCGTTTTAACTAGTTCGCTGCAGGGCGAGATGAGTCGCGCAAAAAATCCTGCAATGAAAAGAAAAATTCTTGCTATAATTGCGGGCTTGCTTAAGTTGCTAGTCGTTAAGGGCAACTGCTGTGCTAACAATTAGATTGTTTGAAAAAAGCATCTACCGTTAAATTGTAAAAAGCTTAAGGTGTTGTAAGTTAAAAGCCAGCTTTTCGCAAAATGCCAGCGTCACAGCCAAGCATCAATTTGTAGAAAATTCTAGCGTCGACCTGCTAGAGTTTTTTTGTAAAAGTTAGCACCTGGAGAGGTGGCAGAGTGGTCGAATGTACCTGACTCGAAATCAGGCGTGCGTGCGAACGTACCGAGGGTTCGAATCCCTCTCTCTCCTCCAATATTACGTTTCAGGCAGTGCCAAGAAACACCAAAAGCCGCATTACTCACTATGAGAATGCGGCTTTTTTGTTTCAGGAAGTGCCAAGCAGTTTCTTGACATCCCAACTTTTTGCATCCATGCTTGCATCCATGGATGAACCCATCAAGAAGTCATGGATGCAAAATGCCGAAACTCGCTACTCCGCTAACTGACATACAGGTCAGAAATAGCAAGCCTACCGACAAGACCAGAACCCTAGCCGATGGTAATGGCCTTTATCTGGAAATTACCAAGACCGGCAAGAAGAGCTGGCGCATGGCCTACCGCCGTCCAATTACCAAAACCAATAACCGCCTAAGCTTTGGTGATTACCCCTTGGTTAGCTTGGCTGAAGCGCGCACCAAATGCTTAGCCGCGAATAAACTACTTCTGGACGGGATAGACCCCGCTGTCCAAAGAGAAGAAAAGAAACAGCTCGCGGCTCTGGAAGCCGCCAACACCTTTGAAAAGCTAGCGCGTCAATGGCATAACACCCTTCTCTCGAAGTGGAGCCCATCGACCGCCAAAGAGACGATCAACCGGCTAGAGAAAGATATTTTTCCTGAGATTGGTCATTTGCCGATTGCATCAATTACCAATCAACAGGTCATTGCAGCCTTACGCAAAATCGAGGAACGCGGCGCAGGTGAAGTCGCGCACCGGCTCAAGGCCACCTGTGCGCGAGTGTTTAGTTATGCTAACCAGCACGACATAGAAAATAAAAATCCCGCCGCTGATTTAAAAGATGTGCTGAAGCCCGTCAAGATCGGCCACTTTGCAGCTATTGCACCTGACGAGCTGCCCGCTTTTCTGGAGGCGATAAGGGCAAATAATGCAAGGTTATACGCCCCGACCCGCATTGCTTTACGCTTGATGCTCTTAATTTTTGTGCGTAGTAGCGAACTACGCACGACACCGTGGAGCGAAATCAACTTAGAAACAGGCGAGTGGGTAATTCCATGGCAGCGCATGAAGCGTGGCAAGCTGACCATGAACCCAGATACCACGGATCACCACGTTTGTCTGTCGCGCCAAGGGCTAGAGTTATTGCGTGAGCTGCACCAGTACACTGGCGGCAGCAAGTACCTGTTCCCGAACCAGCGCGACCATGAAAAACCTATGAGTGGCGATGCAATCCGTATGGCACTAAACCGCATGGGTTACGAAGGCAAGATGACCACGCACGGGTTCCGAGCCTTAGCCATGACGACACTCAAAGAAAAACTAGGCTACCGGCACGAGACCGTGGACAGGCAACTTGCCCACGCCCAAAAAGATAAGATCGCCAGCGCCTACGACCGCGCCCAGTTTATCGACGAACGTAAAAAGATGATGCAGCATTGGGCAGACTACCTCGATGGAATAAAGGCTGGCGGCAACGTCATACAAGGAGGCTTCAAACAAGCCTAAGTGCCAAAGAACGCACAGCAAAAGCCGCCAGCTAGCGGCTTTTTTGACGTTGCTAGGTTAGAAAAAACTTAGAAATCGAAAAATGCAGGTGTTACAGTGTTACATGAGAAAGAGCAGGCTAGAAAGTTAGGCTGGCTCTAGTTCTTGCTGTAACACTTTATATATAAACTAGTGTTACATAGGTGTTACGTTAGTGTTACTGACTAACGGGTTCTTGTCTATTCGGACAGTTTTTCGCTTGGATTAGTTACTGGCACTTGTAAAAACTAAGCGCGGGTGGATTTTCTGGCGCAGACCCTTCGGCGGATTACCCCAATATAAATTACTCGTATCCAGCTAGTCATTTAAGTGGTCGGTTGATGCGAAGTTGCATGGTTATAATAAATTCGAAATTTGTTAATTTAGTTGATACAACGAAAATAAAATGTAATGATTCTTTTCATGCTTTTAGTACTAATTAATTTTAATGTTCATTAGTGAAAGCAAAAGCAGTAACAGGGTTTTGATTGTTTTCTTTCAAAATATTATGAAAAACGAGTCCGATTAGCCGAGATGGTGACGGACACATCTAGGACTTTAACCCTAATGGAAAAACTCGATAAGCCTCAAACGAAAGATTACGACCCTCTGGTAATGTGGGCTTGTGATCTTGAAGAGATTTTCTCCGTGCTAAATAATTGTACAAAAATAGAATTTGTTGCGGATCATGTGAAATTCGAATCTGTAGAGGAGTTCGTTAAGGCAAGTAAGGGCCGCAATCCAAAGGTAGTAAAGATAAAAACAAGCGAGCCCTATCTGACAATCGACCTATACCATCGTTGGGCTCAACTATATGTTTCATCAAGTGAGTTGTTAGCATCCGGTTTGTTCCACAAGATTGATTCCATTTTGAGTCGCTGCGAGAGAAAACCTAAATTTTTCTATCGATATGGCTGGGTATTCGGTTGCTCTTTGATTCTTCCGAATATTTTCTACTTGTCACAACTGAAATCATATCGCTACCTTTCTTACTGGAGTGGGAGCCTAATAATTTTATGGCTTTCGTACGTTGCATTCATTCAGCTTTGGCGTTTTTCAGTAATTCACCCAATGTATAGAGAAGCGAGACTTAATTTTTTTCGCAGAAACAAGGATTCTTTAGTCATTGCACTTATTTCTGCAATGGTTGGCGCCGTCGGAGGCGTTGGTGCAACAAAGATAGCTGACCGAGTTTGGCCTAGCACGAGCACGAGCACGAGCACGAGCACTAGTCCTGCTGCTGAGATGGGAGCTCCGCGAACAACAACGTCGCCTTCTCCGCGCCTCTCACCATAAATATTATGGTGCTTCAACGCGAAAAACTTGAGCAGCCTCATACGCTTGACGAGATGCGAAACTTGCTCGACAGATTCTCTGCTGACCACATAGCTTTTCCAGACCAACTCGTGCATCTCCGTCGCGGAGTGTTCAAGGACATCATTGAGGAGTACGCGCCGCTGTATAGCCTAGCGAACAATCTGGAAGGTTTTATGTGGGCTAGATTGACTAAAGAATCCTTTCCTGGACCGGACGCAATCATTCAACTGAACGATCAAAGTCAAATTGCCATCCAAATTACCACTGCCGGTGAAACCCAGAAGACAGCACTTCAGCGAGAGGTTCTCAGCCGAGGCGAGTCTATTTTCCGAAATCAAGATGCCCTCAGAATCCTTCCTTCAAAGAAAATCTTAATGAGTGGCAGAGCTTTGACTACAAAGAAGGCGAACACGGAAGAAATGATAGAGGAGGTTAAGACTGCAATTAAAAGAAAAATCTCGGCTTACCGCAATGGAACTCAATGTCTCCTCATCCTTATTTGTCAGCAATCAATAACAATGGAATTTGACTGGAAATCTCAGCTTAGAGCTGCGCTCTTAAATATAACTTTCGCTCCATATTTAGAGGTGTACGTTACGAACACTGACACTTGTACTCGGTGCGCAGGTGTGTAATGCAGCGTAACTCAGCGGAGACAGCCCGCAGACACGAAGCAAAAATTGACTATGGCAGCCCAATTTTAAAAAATTTTCCTAAGTTCACGGCGGTGCTTCGTGAGCGTGATTTAGATATAAATAGAACATTGGCTGCCGATTTAATGAAATATGACTCCGAAGCTTCTGTGGTAACTCGTTTGAATAGAATCGTTCGTCATGCAAAGGAGCGTTTACCGATAGATAACGGTGACCGTAAAACAAACAAACCCAGAGTTTTAAACAAGATCGAAGAACTAAACGCTAAGTTGATCGAGTGCAAACAATTAATGGAATATCTATCGCATGATGATTTGCCGACAGGTGGCGAGTTATCTAAGGCATTTGAATTAGAATTTCGTGTGGTTGTGCCCGACGTTGGTCTAAACAGTTTTGGTTTTGACGCCGCATACGAGCACCTCTGTGGCCTCGTTCGCGGTGTGCAAAATGCGCAAGAGCACATCAAAACTAACCTTCCTTTTGCATGGGAAAAAACCGCTTTGTCTGGTACCGCGTTGGAGGTTTGCACGCTACTGCTCCAGTTCGATCAAAAACCGACCGCATACCTGCAAGGTTTGGCCGTAGGCTTACTTGGCGCATGCTATGAAGCTGCCGGTGGTGCCTTAAGTGCTGCCACCTATAAAAATGCGATTCAAGAAGCCTTAACACAGTTAAAAACAAAAAAATAAGCTATTTTGTTTTATTCAAAATAGGTAAGCATTTTGGCTTATCTTTAAATCGCTAAAATTCCCATAATTCCACCTGTTCCCGCCCAATACCGGACGGCACTCTTCTCAACCTAACAGGTGCGAATATGACGAATCAAAAGTAAGCGTCCAACAGATCCGTCTAGCATTTATTCCTAAAGCGCATTAACAAGGCAGCGGTAGCAGTTCATCAATCCGGCTGTTTGGATGCGTCGGTAATTTTTCGAGTGTGCCTTTAAGCCATGCCAAAGGTTCTATGCCATTGGCTTTCGCGGTGGCGAGCAGGCTTTGAATGGCGGCAGCTTGTCGGCCTGCTCGTTCAGAACCGGCGAAGAGCCAGTTCTTTTTGCCAATGGCAATAGGGCGAATGGCGTTTTCAATCGGATTATTGTCGATTGGCAGATGACCGCTATTGGCGTAGCGTTCAATCGCGCTCCAGCGTTTGAGGCTGTAGTCGATGGCTTTGGCGAGACTGCTGCCATCGGCGCTCTGTTGGCGTGTGTGAATCAGCCAGGCATGCATCGCTTTGAGTTCTGGCAGCGCCTGTGTAGCACGTCGTTGTTGTCGTTGTTCGATACTGTCGCCTTTACCCTCGGCCTCAATGTGATACAGCTTTGCAATGCGTGTAAGTGCCTCATTGGCAATCGGATGCCCATTGGCGGCGTGCAGGTCGAAGAATTTGCGACGGGCGTGCGCCAGGCAGGCCAGTTCGGTGATGCCCAGCGCGAACAGGGCTTTGTAGCCGGCATAATCATCCACCATAAGATGGCCTTGCCAATGCCGCAGAAACGCGCGCGCATGACTGCCACTGCGTCCGGTTTGGAAATCGAACACGATGATGGCAGGCTGGTCTTCTAAGGCATTGCTGCGATATGCCCATAGATAGGCACGCTTGGTCTTACCATTGCCGGGGTCGAGCAGCGGCACCGGGGTTTCGTCGGCATGCAGCACTCGTCCTTGCTTGAGTATTTCTGCCAACCGGTCACTGAGCGGTTGCAGGGCGACGCCAATACGTCCTACCCACTCGGCCAGTGTGGAGCGGGCAATGCCAACACCGTGTCGACTGCTGATTTGCTCAATCCGATACAGTGGTAAGTGATCGAGATATTTTTGAATTACCACCCATGCCAATAATCCTGGTGCCGCCAGACTACGATCGATCACTGCCGGGGGAATGGCTGCTGCGGTGACTGTCTCACAAGCGCGACAGGCGTATTGAGGGCGAATATGCCGATGCACAAAGAAGCGTGCTGGTTCGACGTCGAGTTGTTCACTGATGTCTTCACCGATCTTGATCAGGTCTTTGCCGCATTGAGCGCAGGTGCAGCTTTCTGGCTCATGACGATGTTCAATGCGCGGCAGTTCCGCTGGCAGTGGCCTACGTCCGGTAGGGCTTGGCTTACGTGGTGTTGTCGCTGAAGATAATTGGGCAAGCTCGGCCTGCATCGCAGCCAGGTCGCTTTGTTCGCACTCTAAAAACAGGTCGCGTTGTTGTACCGTAAACGCTTCGGCTTTTGCGCTGAATTTGAGACGTTTGTGATACGCCAGTTCTAAAGTCAAGGCTTGAATTTTGCATTCTTTGACGTGAAGATCGTGCTCCTTGCGACGTAATTGATCCTGCAAAGCAGCCTTCTCCGCCTGTGCCAGTCCGGCCCCATTCAACTGCGCCATCACCCATTGAGTCAGTGCGGGGTCAGCGTTGAATTGGGCGAGTTTGGTGGCGATATCCATGCACGAAAGTATACCTCGCCCGACCGAAAGTTAACAGGGGGAGGCATCCCTTTTTATACGCGCCAATTCGATTGTGGCGGCGCGTTAAGTCGGGGCCAGTCAACGCCCGTGGTGAGCCATTGCCATTCTTCGTTCGACAAGACACACGCCGCATCATGGCTCTGCGGCCAGACGAAGCGACCTTTGTGCAAGCGTCGCATACATAACCAAACACCGGTGCCATCCCAGATCAATAGCTTGATGCGGGTGCTATTCTTGTTACGAAATGCATAGGCACTGCCATCGCAAGGTGGCTTACCCAAACTTTCTTGTACATGCAGGGAAAGTCCGTCAACACCGCTGCGCATATCGATCGGTTCGACAGCGAGATACACCTGTGCCGGAGTCAGTGGCAGGCTCATGGTAGTTGCCGCAGCAATTGCGCCAACACGGGTAAGTCAACATGGTTAGAAATAGTCACCTGCCAACCGGCCGGGCTGCACAAGACAATCTCGGGAAGTGATGCCCTGATCGACACCGGCACCAACTTGCAAGGCTTCATGGCTGGCCGCGGCGATGTCGATGCGATTGTCGTGAGGGAGGTGTGCTTAGCTTGAGAAACTACTGGCGATTTTACAGCGGGTGTGGCAAGTGTGACACTCTGATCAATAACGATGGAAGCGAGGCGTTTGCGCCAGGTATAAAACGTTGAATAGCCGATGGCTTCACGTCGACAATACGCGCTCAGTGATAAGCCGCTCTCAGCCCAGTGCTGCTGATGCTTAGTCCAAAACGCCACTTTGAGAGGATTGAAATTCATGCTAACTCCAGATCATTGAAAGAGTCGAGTGTCACTTATATCGTTATCGATTTCCAGATGGTTGCGTTGGACGCTTACAATCAAAAAACATCACCCGCAAGACTCTTACGGCTCCCCAGCGTACTCGACAGAGTCCCATTCTCGAAAACGGAAATTTACCGGCGTGTACGCGCTGGCGAATTCCCTAAGCCTATCACTATCGGCATTCGCGCCGTGGCATGGCTAGAGTCAGACATCGACCAATACATTCAAAAGCTGACGACAGGTGCAGCCCAATGAATGCCATCAAAGAAAATGCAAACAAGATGATTGCCCTGACTGATCGGCAAGCGGGCTGCTCAGTGTCTGCACTTACGGCACCTTCAGCGGCAATTAGCAATCAAGATTTACTCCAACACGCATCACACCTGCATCAGCAATTGGCCGTGAGCCAAGTCCCTGATTCTGGAATCGCATTTCCGCACCAAGGGAAAACATTCTTCTTTAAGGTGCGAGATCGCAAGCTGGCGGTGATTGATGAACAGGGTTATTTGGTGATCGAAGGGGGCGCGCAATGAACCGTACACACTACCAAGAGCCAAACATCAAGCAATACATCGAAGCACAGACAGGCTACTTTCTATTGAAAGCGTACTTAGAAGAAGACGGAAAAATGCACGTGCATAAACGCTGCATTATCGCGTGGGGGCTCGAAGAATCACAAGGATGTACCAGCACTATTCCTGTGACCTTGGAAGGCATGGTGCTTGATAATCTGCCCGTTTTATTACCATGCGGGTTTATTGAAGTTCCTCATGATTGCGACTGGGATAATCTTGATGAATGGCTGGCGTTTGAAAAACGGAAGGCCATGGAAACACAAGGGAGAAACGCAAAATGACAGCGTCACTTGCAATTCGACCGGACAAGGTTTACTCTTCGTTTGTCACTGAAAAAGAAGTGATCGAGTATGAGAGCTCGAAATGTACAAGGCGAACAAGCCGCCCTGCGGCTATTATTTTGTTCGTGTATACCCTTGTTGCGCCTTCAATGGACGGCAGTGGTAGGGACGCCGCAAGGCGTGCCGGTTGCCTTGTACGCCGGTCTCTCAACCCTGCCATTTGCCGTCCCCCCTATTTGAGAGTAGGGAACGGTTTAACCGTACAAGGAGCATCACATCATGGCTAGCACTACCCACGCCCCAAACACGCCCCCAGCAATAAATCTTACTATCCTTTGGCAACCCTACGTCAGCGTATGCGTTGGATATAACGAAGAAGGCGGCTTCACTATCGGCGTTTCACGCAATGGCGAACCGATGGAATCAAAAGAAGATGCCTTCAAATTTGCCAACCAAATGATGGAGCAAATTCCCGAAGCCGTTTTTGCCAGCGTGCGCCGTGTGGAGGTGCTGAAATGATCGCCACCTTGCCTAACTTATCCGGTGCGCACCTGCCACCTGTTGCGCTCTCTATCGATGCCCGTTATCAGTTCGCGGTCAATTGCGGCGCGCAATCGGCTATGGTCTTTTTTGAGGAGGATCAGGCCATTACTCTGCATGTGCATTTGCCTGCTTCTTTGGCCTATTTTATGCGCCAGTCTCGCTTAGGTGCTGAGGCTTTGGGGATTGATTTCTCAGAGACCGCCAAAGAATGCAGTAATGCCTTTGTCGCCGGTTATCTGGGACGCATACAGCAAGAACTTCGACTGATGCGACCAAGCCAGCAGCAAGCAACTAGCTATTCGTTCAATCGTAACGCCGTACATTAAAAGGGGCGCACATGACACAGTTTCATAACGACCGCCCCAGCATAGAGGCGATACAAGCTGCACTTACTTTCATACCTCCGAATGATCGCGCCTTATGGCTCAAGGTTGGTATGGCCTTAAAAGCAGAATTGGGCGACACAGGTTTTGATCAGTTTGATAGCTGGAGCCAGAACGCAGAAAATTACGACATGGCCGCCAGTAAATCGGTCTGGAAGGGCTTTAAAGCCGGTGGCAAGATCGGCATAGGGACACTGTTCTTTGAAGCCAAGCAAAGGGGTTTTAATCCCAAAGACCACGCACCTGCCGCAGCATTAAGCGCCGAAGAAACGGCACGAATCAAACAAGAACGTGAGCAACGCCTTGCCGCTGATCAGGCCGAGATAGAACAGAATCAGGCGGCAGCGGCCAGTATCGCGGCGACCACATGGGGTACTGCGAAAGACAGCGGCGAATCTGCTTATCTGGAAAAGAAGCGTGTCGCCGCCCATGGTCTACGTTTTGCAGCCCACAAAGCGGGCGCGGTGCTGTTAGTGCCGGTGTGGGATGAGCACGGCAAGCTGTGGAATATTCAGCGCATCTTTGCCAGCGGCGATAAACGGTTTTATACCGGCGGGCGGGTGTCTGGCTGCTTTCACTGTATCGGGGAAATTACCGCCTCAGAGTGGTTATTGATTGCCGAAGGTTACGCCACCGGCGCGACTCTTTTTGAAGCCACTGGCCATGCCGTTGTAATTGCTTTTAGTGAGACCAATGTGAAGCATGTAGCGGCCATCATGCGGGCGCGTTATCCAGAAAAGCGCATTCTGATTTGTGCCGATGATGACAGCCAGACCGAACAAAAGACCGGAAAAAATCCTGGCATAGTAGCGGCCACCGAAGCGGCCAAAGCCATTCAAGCCTTATGGTGCAAGCCCTTGAATTTGCCAAAAGAGGGCAACGATTTTAATGATCTGGCACACGCCATGGGCAACGAGGAAGTGACAAGGCAAATTGCTGTAACCATGCAAACAGTGCCCAGCCAGACAAGCGCCAAAGCCTCGCCAGTAAACCAAAACAGCGCACAAGCGATAAATGAAGAACCGTTGAAGGCGAACAAGGTCAACGCAGAAAAAACGCCTGAAAAGCCGACTGAAAAGCCACCGGCTAAACCACGCCAAACGAGCAACCGCAAAAGCGCCGGTGACGGCCAGTCTTCCAAACCGTTTTTTACTTCCAATGACGGCGGCGTATTCTTCCATGCCTTCCATGAGGGGGAGCCGTTGCCCGCCATGAAGATTTGCTCGCCCCTTCATGTGGTGGCAAAAACCCGTGATGCGGCAAATGGGGAATGGGGCTACCTTCTGGAATTCACCGACCCTGACGGCCACCAAAAACGCTGGTCTATGCCCGCCAAAATGCTGGCCGGTGACGGCACACAATACCGCTCTGATTTGCTGTCTATGGGTTTGATGATCGAGGCTGGCCTAAAGGCTAAAAATTATCTGACGACCTACATTCAAACCGCCGATGTTCCGGATCGGGTGCGATGCGTTGACCGTACCGGCTGGCATGATGATGTGTACGTGCTGCCAGATCGCACCATAGGAACGGGAGAGGAACAAGTCTTGTTTCAGACCATGGGCGGGGCAAATTCCGCATTTAAGCAGCGCGGCACTTTGGAAGAGTGGCAAACCCATGTGGCGGCACATTGTCGCGGCAATTCACGCATGCAGTTTTTTATCTCTACCGCCTTTGCTTCGACGCTACTACATCATGCAGGTGTACCCAGCGGCGGCTTTCATATCTGGGGCGATAGCTCAACCGGAAAAAGTACCGCCGTGATCGTGGCCGGTTCGGTGTTTGGCGGGGCAGATTACAAGAAGAGCTGGCGGGCAACCGATAACGCCTTGGAACCAACGGCACAGCAATATTCGGATGCCTTGCTGATCTTGGATGAACTGGCGCAAGCTGACCCGAAGACGGTGGGCAATGTGGTGTACATGCTGGGCAATGAAGCCGGTAAAGGTCGGGCAACCCAAAACGCCACGGCCAAGAGAATTGCCACTTGGCGCTTATTGTTTATCAGTGATGGTGAGATCAGTTTATCTGGCCACATGGCCGAAGTGGGTAAGGCGACTAAAGGCGGCCATGATGTACGCATGGCACATATCAGCGCCGATGCAGGCAAAGGTTTGGGCGTCTATGAGACCGTGCACGACTTCGAAGGTGGCGCGGCCTTGTCCGACCATTTAACCAAAGCCGCGCACCAGTATTACGGCACGGCGGGCTTGGCCTTCATTGAATGGGCAGTGTCGCAATCTAGCGCCTTACGTTCATTGATGGCGAAAGAACTCAACAATAAACTGCAAGAGATTTGCCCGAAAGACGCACACGGCCAAGTGTCCCGTGTGGCGACCCGCTTTGCTTTAGTGGGGCTGGCCGGTGAAATGGCAACCATCGCAGGAATTACCGGCTGGGCGGAAGGCGAAGCGACCGAGGCGGCGGCAACTTGTTTTAATGATTGGCTGGCTAGCCGTGGCGGCGCGGGCAATATCGAACATGACCGCATGCTGTCATTATTGCCCGATTTTATTCGAGTAAATGGCGATGCCCGTTTTGGCTGGAAGCACAGGGAATTGGATGATCACGCACCGAAGATCATCAACCAAGCGGGCTTTAGGCGCATGGTAAGTAAGAGTGGGACAGCGATAGACAGTAACACCGCCCACGGCAAGGAGTATGGCGACAAGGTGCATCCGGACGAAGCCAGCGGCGCAACGATTGAATACTTCATTGACCCGAAGGTTTTCTCTACCGAGATTTGTCGTGGTTATGACGCTAGGGCTGTGACTGCAAAGCTGGTAGCGGCGGGCGTGTTTGAAGTCGGCAAAGATGGCAAAAGCAGCGTACAGGCACGCTATGCTGGAGCCAATAACCGTTACTACAAAGTATCCAGTGAAAAGCTGAGTGAGTTACATATTTGATTTAAATTTCAATAATAGAACAATGAGGCGAGTAGTTTTGTTAAAGCATTTCAGTTGTTGTTACGTTTGAAATATAGATCAAAATTCTTCGTTTAAATACAAGAGCCTATTATTTGATTGATTTTGATTAACTTACATGCAATCCTTGCTAGATTTTTACTAATATCGATAGACAAATGCATCCAATTGGCGAAATGGGTATGGAAATTGTGGCTCGGCATTTGCAGGAGCAAGCCGAGTCTAAGGCTCCCTCCCATGAGGGGGATCTTTTTGGGCGTTCCGCGTTTAACCGATATTATTACGCTGCGTATCTGGAAGTTCGATTTGGCTTAAGTGGGTGGAGGCCTGAGTGGAAAGGGGATATGGCACATGCGAAGATTCCAGAAATACTAAGAGGACAAGTTTTAAGAACGTTAAAAACTGGACTTCGGGCAGCGGAGAGAAATAGTGATAATGAAGTTGCTTCATTATGCAGTGGCGGTATTACTGCAGCTAGAGAACTTGCACAATTAATGGATAACGGTCGAAGTGCGCGGGTGACGGCAGATTACAACCCTGAGATTAAAGTGGAATTCAGACCTGATACAAATTTTAGACTCAATACTGTAGGAGTCCATGAAGCAAGGTCTTGGCCAGTTAAAGCCAGAACGTGGGTAAATATAATTTCGCAAGCGTGGAGGCAAGTTGATGAGTAATAACGTTGAAATACAGTCTCGCTTACATGATCTCGAAATACCATGTACTGGCGCGATTGTGCGAGGTGACCTAGGAGAAAAACACTTTTTTGTACATGTGCCAATATTGAGAAGTGCTGAGAACAAACAAATACCACCTAATAAAAAATTAAATTTCGCAAAAGAACTTTTTGCGAAAGAAGGTATTTCCATTGATTTTCTGTTGCATGATGATTTTGGGCTTGATGTCGAAGGTGGCTTGCGAGCAACGATTTTGCATACTTTTGGTGATTCTGTGCGAAATATTTTTTTGTCAATTTCTGAGGGGGTTGCATCTGTTTGGATTGACCCCAAAGTGGCGCTAGAGCCTGAAAAATTGGCAGAAATCAAGAATAGAGCAGAGCAGTTTCTTTTTACTTTTGATATTGAGAATGTTGGTGTTGCAGTGACTACGGGTGAGAAACTACCGAGCATATTAGTTTGTCTTCGGACTATTCGGACACTGGCACCAATTATGAATCACGCTTTACTTACCGAGCTTGTGAATGGAGGCTTTTCGATTCCATCACTTGATTGGTTGAACCGCCGTCTTGATGTAATGCGAAAAGACGGGAAAATTATTCGAAAAGAAGACGGCACTTATGTTTTATCCTTGATAAGCTTAGAGAAACTAGGGTCTGAACGCGGAAGGGGCAGTCCCGATATCAAACGCATACTTGCGCTTGGGAGGGGGGCGATGATACGATAGCAACGTGGGGGTCTCGGCGAGAGTGTGTATCATGCTCAATTTGCCAAGATTATGCTTTAGAAGGGTGCCGTAAAAAGATTCGGTGCTCCTTCGAAGCCCCGAATATTTTTACGGCTCCTATATGAAAGTTAGACTTTGCTAAATGAGGCTCCCACAACCCCTCCTCGACTCACCTTACTTCCAATTTAGTACAGTTAACGAACTTTGTAAGGCCGCAGGGGATCCTGATTCAGCAGAAGTCATGGAAATAAGACGCTTAGATGCTCTTAATTTACCACCTGTAAGTTCAAGGCAAATACTGGGATTAATGTTCGGGTTGAATTCTGGCTTAATTTGGTCATTTCAAAGCCGCACGCATCGCTACTACCGAACATTTAATATTCCTAAAGGGAACCGTCAGAGACGTATTGATGCGCCTTGTGTCGGTCTAAAAGCTATTCAGAAATGGTTGGCAACTCAGCTACAAGGCGCGTATAAAGTGCCGGATCATGTCTTTGGTTTTGTTGCTGGACGCTCTCATATTGATGCTGCTTCTGTACATGCACAGGCGGTTTGGGTGTTGTCAGTGGATATACGTGATTTTTTTCAAACTACACCAAAATCGCTCGTTAAAACTAGGCTTCTCGAGTTGGGTTTCTTAGAGAAGGGTGCAGAACTTATCGCATCATTATGTTGCTTGCGTGATAATCTCGCACAGGGCGCTCCAACTAGTCCATTACTTTCAAATGTATGTTTTATTCATGTAGATCAACAACTTTCTTACCTTGCTGATAAATATAACTTAAGGCTTTCGCGATATGCTGATGATATTGTTTTCTCTGGGAAAGGCCAATGTCCGGATACTTTAAGAGACGAATTAGAGTCCCTTTTTATCGGCAGTACTTGGGTACTGGCGCCAGAGAAGACAGAGTTGGTATCACTCCCTAAAAGATTGAAAGTTCACGGCCTGTTAGTTCATGGTGAAAATATTAGACTTACAAAAGGATATAGAAACAAAATACGCACGTACAAACATTTGCTAGCAACAAAAGGGGCGGAGTTGACCAACTCAGAAAAAATAAAAGGTCATATATCGTACGAAAAATATGTTGATCTGGTAGTTGATGCGCAACGTAATACTTAATTGTTAAATAGGTCATTAATTCGCTTGCGCATCGGCGGCGCGGCCTGTGGGTGGGGCTGAGGGTGAATTTCCTTTGCGCGACAAAAAACGGTCATTTATTGCATTGATACCAATAAAAAGGGATATTCGTGCGATAAGTGGCCGTTTTTCTATTGGCTTCACCTTGATGAAGTTAAATCGAGGTCGCTAGTTCAAGAATAAAATTTGGCGGTAACACCTGAAACACAAATTTTGTATTTGTAACACCTTAAAGTGTTACGCCTAACATATTGATTTTAAAAGATAATGTGTAAAATCGCGCACTGTGTAACACTGTAACACCGGAAAAGTAGGGCTGGCGAGTTTTTAAACGCAGTTAAGCAAGCGGTTTTCTGGTGTGCTTTTGATGCGCGCTTTATCGTGAACGTTCCACCATTAAATGCCTTACAAGGTTGTGCTGGTGATGATTGTGCTGATGCACACCTATTGATTCCCTTTAGTCTGGCGGTTCCTTCCCTTGCATTTGGCCTACGTGGGTAATTCGTGCTCGTGGTTTTCGCCGTCACTGATTTTTTTTGGGGTGGTCACTTAGGTGGTCGGTGATCAGCGACCAACATAAGGGGAGGGGAGCCCCCCCTATAAAGGTACTTCCAGCGACTACCCTGACAAGGGTAATTCTAACCCCGTCAAAATTCTAGCGGGAGCACTTTTGAAATTCCTTACACTTCGCCTGAATGATTATGCTTCCTTACATGTTATTGGCGCTGGTGATAACTGAAGGGTAAGTGAACCTGTAGATCGAAAATTTTTCAATTTCATGCGATAGACTGCAGATGATCATCTTGCATTAATGCATCAATGACTTTAATTTGAAATTGAGATGCTGGCACTGCTTTTTGCGCAGGTCGTCTTGACCGTTGTGCGAAAGTAATGTGTCATTTATGACGCTCACATTGTTTGATGTAGCGTTCTTGAATTTTCTCAACTTCAACTATGCGTTTCCTAACAGTTGCGTCAGATAAATTGTCGGAAAGCTTCAATTGAAGGTTAGTTTGGATATCATTAAGATAGCCAAGTGCAAATATCTTTTTCAAGTCGCACATAACATGCGCTTTAGCACTATCTTCTCCTTCGGTGGCTATGTAAGCGAATTCAAGAATCTGTAAAGCATCCACACACTTTGTAAAATTGGACTGGCAGTCCATAGATAACTTTACAGCGTAGATCTCTGCAGGCAGTTGCTGAAGCGCGGTAAATAGCTCAGCACGATTCTTCTGGATGTTCGCACGCTTGATTGTATCCCATGGATCTGTGGAGAAATGTTGCGAACAACCAGTAATTAGCCCAAACGTCAAGGCGAGTGCGGGAAGAAGTCGCTGAGTGACGTGTTCAATGCGCAGCATAAGGAATTCCTCAAGGTGTTTAAACCGTCATTTTGATTTACCAACGAAAAAACTTGATAGCATTTTTTCGGTGCGCTGAAAATACTTATAGCTACATGTTCAAATAGTGAAAATAGTGAGGCAAAGTAATTCTATCAACAATTTAATTCCTAGAGTGCAAGCTCCACTGAAACCCTTCTTACATTCCGCCTCTTTAAAAATCTATAGTTACAAACCTGTTAAAAAGGGTAAGGAAATTCTTTTGCATCCATGGGTGCATCCATGAGTCAATTGTGAAAATCATAAAGCCTTTGTTTATGCGGGTTTTGAGGCATTATTCGGCTTCCTCTCTCCCATTAATATGCTGCCGGCAGTGCCGTGTAGCCGAGAAAGCCGCTTTACTCATTATGAGTAAAGCGGCTTTTTTGTTGTGGGCGCGCTCAGCGATGCCGCTTGATGAGTTGCGATTGAGCGCGCGTGCTGGCCTGGCCCAATTACCCATACTCCTGCCAGTACCCTTGAATTTATGGTCATTGGCGCATAGCAGATAAGCGCTTTTAAAAATACTCCCTCTATTTTATTGAACGCATGGCAGCTAGGCGTGATTGCTTTGGCGCAATCGGGCGTTGCTTGCTATGCCGTAGCTCGGTAGCTGCGATTAGCGTAGCGGAATCGCACGCACCTCACTGTGCCGTAGCACATTAAAAAACGCCCCTGCCATTACGCATATTTCATGCGCGTCTCCAAGCATGCTTGCTGGTCTGTGAGCCGCATGGGATATGCGCGGTGGCTTGCTGGTGTTTTTGTTTGCTGTTGTTCTGCGTTTTATTGTTTTCTGTGGTTGTTGTGCGATTGCTGGCCGGTGGTAGACCGGCGGCTACTTCCTTTTCTTGCTTCGCCAAGAAACGGAAGCAAAAGAAGGCGACGCAAAGTCGCTGTCCCTGCGGGATACCCAATTGTGCAAGTCGTAAAATGGGAAAAGTTCGAAACTCGCTACGCTCAGACACGAACCTTTCTAATCCATTTTCCGCCCCGCACAATTGGCAGCGCCACATGCGAATTCGATTCAAAAGCCACGTCAAAAGCAGAGTCAAAAGCCAGGTCAAAATCCAAGTCAAAAGCCGATTCAAAACCCAGGTCAAAAGCCGATTCAAAACCAAGGTCAAAAGCCGAGTCAAAAACAGCGGATTGCTGTAGCTTGATGTGCTTGAGCATAGCGTGCGTGGAGAGACGAGCCTCGCACTACGGATGTGTTGACCTTCGCCTTTCGCATGTGGCGCTGCCGCTTGTGCATGGCAGAAAATGGATTAGAAATGAAGCTGTTTGAGCCGCAGGCGAGTTTGCTTCATTTCCCATTTTTTGACCTGCACAGGCGGGAACCCGAAGGGCAGCGACTTTGCGTCGCCTTCTTTTGCTTCCTTTTCTTGGCGAAGCAAGAAAAGGGAGTAGCTGCCGGTCTACCACCGGCCAGCAATCGCACAGCTACGACAAAAATATAAACAAGACCAGGCCACAGCAAACCAAAAACAGCATGCCGCCAACGCGCATATCCCATGCGGCTCGCAGGTCTATGTGCTTGAAGAACCGCATGGAATATGCGCAGTGGCAGGATGCATATGAAATTTCATGCGGCGCAATAGATGAAGCCCATTGCGCCCTACGATTGCGCCTTACCGAGTTGACTTCAGATTCGCTTACTTAGCCCGCTGCAGCGACTGCGTCAGTGCGAGGATAACGGCTTGCGCCAGCATTTCTCCGGCCGGCACATGCTTGCCGACATAGCGCAGCAGGATGCCATCAGGGGCGGAGATGATGGCAATCGCATCGGTGCCGGTGCCCGTGGCGATCTCGCCGCTTTTCGCGCTGCGTATTTGCAGCGTGCCTAAGGCGGCCACCTTGGCTTCGGTCGCGATCATCAAAGCCTCGGCCATTGCGGCCGGCGTCAGGCTGGCGTTGGTGCACACTACAAGATTGATGGTGCCAGCCGGCAGCACTGCGTCGTTCTCAATCACATCGGCCGGATCACCCGCACGGCGCGCATTGGCCATCCCTGCGGTAACGATGGCAGAAAAATACAGATCGCCAAAACGACAGGTATGCTGACGCAAGCTATTCATCGAAGCCGCCGTCATCATGCCCAGAGCTGGTTCTTGCAAACCCATTTCGGCACACGCCGCGCTTAAGGTATCGGCCGGCTCGGTAAGAATAGTGTCATCTTCAGTCACCTTGAGGTTTAGCACATGCCGGACAGACTGCAGGCCACCATTAAGTACGCAGCAGCTTAAGGCCGTCATCGGTCGGACGAAAGTCAATAAACTATAGCCGGCAGTTGTGCGCAGGCGGCAAATCGGGTTGACGGCGATGTCGGTATTCTCAAGCATGCTGATCAGTTCTCACTTTTCTGTTTAGGCAGGCAAGATGATAACTGAGGTCGGTTTCAAAAATCGAGTCATCTGTAAGATGCGCTAAGCGGCGGTGCGCCAAGTCGGATTATTTGTAAGGGTGCTGAGCGCATACGCCTAATTAGTTCACTTTGAGATTTTTACAGCACCCGCGCCAGCGCGCATATTCCATGCGGGTCTCCAGCCTATGTGCTTGAAGAAGCGCATGGAATATGGGCAGTGGCAGGATGCTTATGAAATTTCATGCGGCGCAATAAATGTAGCCCATTGCGCCCTACGATTACGCCTTAACGAGTTACAGCGTTCAGAGGTTTTTACAGTTGCCGCTCCAATTCGCATATTACATGCGGCTCGCAGACCGATATTGCTTGAAGAAGTCCAGGGAATATACGCTCAGTTATCGAGAGTCGGCGGGCTTAAGGTCTTTAATTTAGTTTAGTCTCGCCATGCGGGAAATGCGGGTAAGCGATTAAAAAAATCGAAATCATGGTTTGGCCATAATTCGGCATTTTCGCTCTTGGCAAGAGCGTTTAGCCGACGGATGCTGTCTAAGGCTAACGCTTCGTTATCCTCCCAGCAGTAGCCAGGTGCAACTTCATCGATAAGGTTTTCGCTTAGGTCGGCAGCATCGCCACAGATAATCACGGGTCTGCCCTTAGGTAGCTCGATGAATAGCGACATATGACCTGCGGTATGCCCTGGGGTAAATAATGCCTGTACGCCGCTTGCCACCTGATACTCGCCATTTTGTAGATGCCACTGGTCTGAGGCTGCTACCTCATCATCGAAAACTCCATCGTCAAGCTTAGTTTTTGCTGCTGTAATTTCATTGGCATGTACGTGAACTTCGCAACCAGGGAGATCGCACAAGCCCCCCGAATGATCAAAATGGAGGTGGCCGAGAAAAGCGATGTCGATGTCTTTGGCTGTGAGACCTAATTTGGCCAAGTAGTTAGGTATTCTTTGCTCTTCGCTCATTTTCGGTGGTTCAAACAATGGGCGCATAGGATCGAAAAACTTTGAACGTAATTCTGGACTGGCTATCTTTTGATAGTCGCAGCCTACGTCATAAAGAATACGCCCATTTGGTGTTTCGATTAGATAGGCAAGAATTGGGGCGTCAATGTATTGTCCGTGTCCTCTATTGCGAGTTGAGACTAGCTTTTCATATCGGTGAGTACCAGTAAGTAATGGCCAGACGCGAAGTGCTCGTGTCATAGGATGCTCCAAAAATATTGGGGTCGTCCCCGAATGTAAAATAGAGTAGACGGGTCGTCCCATCGACTAGGGTGTTGAAAATTAAGCTTCGTGTTGATCCTGCACGTCAAATCGTAAAAATAGAATTTGAGAACTGCTTGCAGCGTAGCGGTCTGGAATGAATCGCCACTTTGGCACACTAATTACGATTGTAAGCGATGGGCTAATTGTATTGCTAGTAATTTAAACATCAGTCTGGCAGGGCGTAAGCTTTGAGTAGGCATTAATCCTTGCTGGGGTATTGGTCTTTATGGAAGTTCAAAACAGGCAGCGCCAACACGTATATTCTATGCGCTTCCTCGAGCACATAGGCCTGCGAGCCGCATGGAATATGCGCGCTGGGCTTGCTGCTGTTTGCTTTGATGGCAGGCTTCGTGCTTGCCCAGCTTGATGCACAAGAGAGTGCCAAGGCCAAGCGAAGAAGTGCTCAAAAGTAGTACTCAAAAGAAGCACTCAAAAGTAGCACTCAAAAGAAGCAAGAAAATGCTCAAGGAAAACACGCATAAAAAAAGCCCCTAAGTGTTTAAATTCTTAGGGGCTTTTTCTTCAAGCTGCTTAAGCTTGACAGTATCTGTGGCGGAGAAACGGGGATTCGAACCCCGGGTAGGCTATGAACCTACGCACGCTTTCCAGGCGTGTGACTTAAACCACTCATCCATCTCTCCTACTGCTTTGCATGTAATGAACTAGTTCTCTACATGCGAAGCTCGCTATTGTAGCAGAAATTTCTTTGATTGAAAGCCACTTGTTGGCTTGCCATCGCAAAAATCTGTTTTTCCTGACAAATTTTTGGTTTTGCCAGGTCTCTTGCCATCCTTGTTAGCCTCACTCTGCACACTAGCTTTGTAAATAAATTAGCTAAAACAGCAAGATCGCTGGCCTGCCAGAGAAGCAAGCTTGGCTACACCCGTTATAATGCCGCTCCATGAACTTATTGAAAACACTCGCTACCATTAGTGGCATGACCATGCTCTCGCGCATCACCGGTTTGATGCGCGATGTCTTAATTAATAGTTACTTCGGTGCCAGCGGCTGGACCGATGCCTATTTTGCGGCGATGCGGATACCGAATTTTTTCCGTCGCCTGTTTGCCGAGGGCGCGTTTTCGCAAGCCTTCGTGCCGATACTGGCGGAATACAAGAATAAAAAAGGCGATCAGGCCACCAGGGAGCTGGTCGATCATGTCGCTACCGTGCTGGTGTGGGCGCTGCTGTTTACCTGCCTGATCGGGGTGGCCGGTGCGCCGATTTTTGTGTATATGTTCGCCTCGGGTTTTGCGGTGAATCCGGCCAAGTTTGAGATCACCGTGGTGATGACGCGCATCATGTTTCCGTATATAGGTTTTATCTCGCTGGTGGCCTTGGCCAGCGGTATTCTCAATACCTGGCGCGAGTTTAGGGTGCCGGCATTTACGCCGGTGTTGCTAAATCTCTCGTCGATCGCGGCTTCGCTGTTTTTGGCACCGCATATGGCGCAACCGATTTATGCGCTGGCGATTGCGGTGTTTGTCGGCGGCATGCTGCAGATGCTGATACAGGTGCCGGCGCTGATCAAGATAGGCATGTTGCCACACCTTAGTCTCAATCCCATGTTTGCCTTACGCGACCCTGGTGTGCTGCGGGTCTTGCGCCAGATGGGGCCGGCGGTGCTGGCGGTGTCGGCGACACAGATCAGTATCTTAATTAACTCGACCTGGGCTTCGCATATGCCGGACGGCAGTATGTCGTGGCTGGCGTCGGCCGATAGGTTGATGGAGTTTCCTACCGCCTTGCTGGGCGTGGCGTTGGGTACGGTGCTCTTGCCTAGTTTGTCGAAAGCCAATGCTGAGGCTGATACCGCCGAATATTCCTCTTTGCTCGATTGGGGTCTACGCTTAACGTGTTTGCTGGCGATGCCGGCCGCGGTGGCTTTGGCGACTTTGCCCGAAGCCTTGACGGCGACCCTGTTTCATAACGGTAAATTCGATGCGCATGCAGTGGCCATGACGGCGCAGGCGGTGACCTCGTATGGGGTAGGTTTGATCGGCCTGATCTTTGTTAAAATTCTGGCGCCGGGCTTTTATGCCAAGCAGGATATCCGTACCCCGGTGAAGATTGCCATCCTGGTGCTGCTGGCGACCCAAGTCATGAATCTGATGTTTGTGCCGTTTATCCAGCATGCTGGTTTGGCCTTGTCGGTCGGTCTGGGGGCGTGCCTGAATGCCAGCATGTTGTACCGCGGTTTGCGTCAGCGTGGTATCTATGCACCGCAAGCGGGTTGGCTGCCATTCTTACTGAAACTGGCGGCGGCTTTGACCTTGATGGCAGGCGTGGCGCTGGCGCTATCCGGGCAAGTTGATTGGATCGGTTTGAAGAGTCAGAAGTGGATGCGGGCAGGGCTGTTAGGCGGGATTATTCTGGCGTGCATGCTGAGCTATTTCCTTGCTTTGTTTGCGATGGGGTTTCGGATCAGGGATTTCCGCAAGACGAGCATTTAAGCGGCGTTACAGCTTGGCATGGCGGGTCGCATGCAAGTGTCAGTTCAAAAAAAGGAGAAACGCAGGTGTTTCTCCTTTTTTTATGCGCTGGTTTTATTTCATCTCTGCACTACTCAATCGTGGCTGCTTAGCAAGCGATAAATTTCTAAACGACACTTGCAAAAATCGCAAATACATATCAATATGTACTTGAATTAACTATTCATTAAGTATATTAATAATTGCATCATTAAATTTCGGTTCTCACTGTTCTGTCGCATAGTCTGGCGCTTTTATGCGTTTCAAGCTTCAAATTGTAATTTTCCATCTCAAAACAGCGCATTTACCGCAGCGGTGCTCAGCCTGCTGTCAGTCAAAGTAATTTAGCTTCTCAAACCTAAGGAAGAATAAATGAAATCGCTACTCAACTCCGTGAAGATGTGGCAAAAATTCTCGCTGATAGGCGTGTTTGTTGTGGCTCTGTTTAGCCTACCTTTCTATTTTTATCTTATTAGTATCAATAGTGATGTGGATTCGGCAAAGACTGAGCAAATGGGGGCGGCTGTATTGCCTAATGCGGTCAAGCTGATACAGACGCTGCAACAACATAGGGGTTTGAGCGGGGCGGTGTTGGGTGGAAATGCTAGTTTTAAGCCCGCGCGTGAGACCGCAGCTCAGAGTGTGAATGCGGCGTTTGAGAGCGTGCTTAGTTCGGAAAAATCTTTCCCGGCTTTGAATTTGGGAGATAAATTAATTCAGATTAAACAACAATGGAGCACGCTGTACGTCGATAAAGATAGCGTAACTGGGGTCGAAAGCAATCTGCGTCACACGGCGCTGATCAAGCAAATGCTAGAGTTTTTGGATGACTTGATGGATGTCAGCGGACTCACCTTGAGCCCGGATGGTGCGTCGTTTTTCTTGATGAGTATGGCGAGCAATACCGTATTGGGCCTGAATGAAGACTTGGGCCAATCGCGTGCAGCCGGTGCCCTTGCCCTGACTAAAAAGCAGTTATCAACCAATGAGCAAGCCAGCATCATTGCTTTGCAATTTAAGATACGTACCAAGATAGAAAAGAATAAATTGATGTTTTCCCGGCTGTTGAAAGTCGCGCCGGAATATCGAGAAACACTTGGGGCGAGCTTGCAAAAGCAAGATTTGCTAGGCTTGGAGGCGGTTAAGCTGATTCAGGAAAAAATTCTTGATAACGAAAAGCTAGACTATGACGCGCAAAGTTTTTTTCAAAAACTCAGTGTCAGCATCGACGGCTATTATGAATTTGAAAAAATGCTGACGGATAGCTTGCTCAAGACCACCGAGCTGCGTTTTCATCAAAAGAAGTTTGACCGTATGTTCACGGTGGGGATTTGCCTGTTTTTGTTACTGCTGGTGACCTTCTTGTCCTGGTATATGATTAAATCGGTAATTCGGCAGGTGGGGCAAGAGCCAGCTGATGTGGTCGATTTTGCCGCCCAAGTTGCTGGCGGCAATTACGCTGCAAGCATTGCCTTGCAGCGTAACGATACGACTAGTATCGCGGCAAATTTGCAAGTTATGGTTGATAATATTCGTAGCCGCATCGATGCCTCGGAAAAAACCGCCGCCGAGACCCTGCGCATCAAAATCGCCTTGGATAATGTCGGCACCAATGTCATGATCGCCGACACCGATCGCAATATCATCTACATGAATAAATCCATCGTCGAGATGTTGAGCAATGCAGAAGCGGATGTCCGTAAAGCCCTGCCAAATTTTTCAGTGTCTAAATTGATGGGCGCTAACATCGATCAATTTCATAAAAATCCGGCCCATCAAAAAAGCTTGCTGGCCTCTTTTAGCAATAATCATAAAGCGCAAATCAAAGTGGGCGTACGTACCTTTACTTTGTCTGCCAATCCGGTCATGAACGATGCTGGTGTGCGTCTGGGTAGCGTGGTCGAGTGGGGCGATATTACCGAGCAATTAATCGCCCAGGAAACAGCGGCTGCATTGGCTTCAGAAAACACCCGCGTTAAAATCGCCCTCGACAATGTCGCCACCAATGTCATGATCGCCGACACCGATCGCAATATCATTTACATGAACAAATCCATCGTCGAGATGCTGACCAAGGCCGAATCCGATGTGCGTAAGGCGCTGCCTAACTTTAGCGTGAATAAACTGCTGGGATCGAACATCGATCAATTCCATAAAAACCCAGCGCATCAACAGCATTTGCTGGCAACCTTCACCACCAATCATAAAGCACAAATCGTGGTTGGGGTGCGCACCTTCAGACTCTCGGCCAATCCTGTGCTCGACACTGCCGGCACCCGCCTCGGTAGTGTGGTCGAATGGGCCGATGTCACCGATCAGTTAGTGGCAGAGCAAGCGGCCGAGCAACTCGCCAGTGAAAACACCCGCATCAAGATCGCGCTCGATGGCTGCGCCACCAATGTCATGATTGCCGATAACGAGCGCAACATCATCTACGCGAATAAATCCGTGGTCAATATGCTGAGTAATGCCGAAGCCGACCTACGCAAGGTACTGCCGAATTTCAGCGCCTCACGCTTACTCGGTACGAATATCGATCAATTCCACAAAAACCCTGCGCATCAAAAAAATCTGCTGGCCACTTTTACCAGCAATTACAAAGCGCAAATCGTGGTGGGTGCGCGCACCTTCGCTTTGTCGGCCAATCCTGTCATCAATGGCAGTGGCGAACGTTTAGGGAGCGTGGTGGAATGGCTGGATCGCTCGGCCGAAGTCGCAGTCGAAAAAGAAGTCGCGAATATCGTCGAACAAGCGGTCAATGGCAACTTCACCACCCGTTTGGTAGAACAAGGTAAAACGGGCTTCTTTGCCAAACTCAGCGGCGACATCAACCGTCTGATGGAAACCAGTGATCAGGGTCTCAATGAAGTCTTGCGCGTGCTCGGCGCCCTAGCCAAGGGTGATCTGACCGAAACCATAGAGAAGGATTACCAGGGCACCTTCGGCGCCTTAAAAGAAGCCAGTAACGAAACCGTCGACAAGCTCTCGCAAATCGTCACCGACGTCATCAACGCCACCGATGCCTTATCGAACGCATCCGAGCAAGTCTCGGCCACCTCGCAAGCCTTATCGCAAGCGGCCAGCGAACAAGCCGCCAGCGTAGAAGAAACCAGTGCCAGCATAGAGCAAATGGCAGCGGGGATTAACCAGAATGCCGAGAATGCCAAAGTCACCGATGGCATCGCCGGCAAGGCCTCCAAAGAAGCGATAGAAGGCGGCGACGCCGTCAAACGCACGGTCTCGGCCATGAAAGAGATCGCCTCTAAAATTGGCATCATCGACGACATCGCCTACCAGACCAATATGCTGGCTTTGAATGCGGCAATCGAAGCGGCACGCGCCGGTGAGCACGGCAAAGGCTTTGCGGTGGTGGCTGCAGAAGTGCGCAAACTGGCGGAACGTAGCCAGATTGCCGCCAAAGAAATTGGCGACTTAGCTGGCGGCAGCGTCAAAACAGCGGAACGTGCCGGTGAACTGATCGATGAGATCGTGCCAGGCATAGGCCGCACCTCGGATCTGGTGCAAGAGATTGCTGCGGCATCACAAGAGCAATCGGCCGGGGTCGGGCAAATCAATACCGCCATGAACCAGATGAATCAAATCACCCAGCAAAATGCCTCATCGAGTGAAGAGCTGGCCGCCACCGCAGAAGAAATGACTAGTCAGGCCGAACAATTGATGGAATTGGTAGGCTTCTTTAATCTCGGGCAGCAAGGCAAATCTAGCCGCCAGGGTGGGCACGAAGCCAAGTCTAGCAAACGTCAAAGCGCGCCTAAACACAGTAAAACAGTCGCCAACACCGGTTTCGACGACGCCAAATTTGAACGATTCTAGGAGCGACCATGGCTAGCAACTCAGGATCAATGGCAGCAAAGAAAACCGAAACAGCGTCAGAGCTGGCGGCCAGAGCGCAACTGGAAGCGGCGCAAAATTCTGGCCAATATCTAACCTTCGTCTTGGGCGGTGAGGTGTACGCGCTGGGCATTTTAAACATCAAGGAAATCATTCAATACGGTGATTTAACCGAAGTGCCTATGATGCCCACCTTCATCCGTGGCGTGATTAATTTACGCGGACGGGTAGTGCCGGTAGTTGACTTGGCGGCCCGCTTTGGGCGCGGTGTCACCAGCGTCTCACGCCGCACCAGTATCGTCATCATAGAAATGGCGCAAAGCGAAGAAAACGAAGGTCAGAGCATAGGCGTGATGGTCGATGCGGTCAACGAAGTGGTGGATATCGCGGCGGCCGAGATCGAACCACCACCGTCTTTCGGCGCAAAAATCCGGCCCGACTTTATCAGCGGCATGGCCAAGCAAGCCGGGCGCTTCATCATCGTACTCAACCTCGATAGAGTGCTATCGATCGAAGAGATGGTGGCCCTGGGGCAAACCTTGAGTGGCGCTGAGGTACCGGTCGCCTGCGAGGTGGAAGAGCTCAGTTAAGCTGGTTTATCTCTATATGCTCTCGCAACTCTCTAGACCTAAGCGCGCTATTAGTCTGCTTCCGTTTTCCTTCAGTGGGACGTAACAGCCTGTCTCCGCACAGTGCTGTCTAAAGTGCCAAGCCCAGCGCGCATATTCCATGCGCCTTTCCAGCCTGCCTAGTCTGCAGCCCGCATGGGATATGGGTGTGGGGCCTGCTGCTCAATTATTTCATTGAGAACTTTGGCAACAAGGTCACCGCATCCTTGCGTTCGTCTCGCCCTACTCAAACTGTCTTGGGCGGTGGCCCTAAGCGTATCAGTTTTGGGTAAATTCGAGATTAAAGTGGTTTTTGCTTTTGTTGCAAATAGTTAATTGTGGCAGTTTTTTGCCCGCTTAATTTAGCCCAGTCTGTCAGCTCTGCTGTAGAATAAATGATGTCGCAGCTCAAGTCGGCTAAAGATATTTAAACGATAATCTAGACCGAAAATCCCCAGAGTTTTAATCGTGAGCACGCAATATTATGTTGAAAAAAATCAAGGTCAAGCAATTAAGACTAGGTATGTTCATTCAGGAACTATGTGGTTCTTGGATGGCTTCGCCTTTCTGGCAAAAGTCTTTTATGCTCGATAGCCAGGCCGCATTAGACAAAATATTAAAAACCTCGATTACTGAGGTGGTGATCGATACCGCCAAGGGTGTCGATGTATTGGTAGCGGTTGTGGTTGCCAAAGCACCAGTCGAGCCTATCGTCGAAGCTGCCATTGCAGAGCTAGAGCCGGAACCGGAACCGGTTGTTGAAGCCGCTATCCCCTATAAAGATATCGTTGCCGTGTCTATGGACGATGAAATGGGACGCGCTGCGAGCATCGTGGGTAACTCCAAAAAAGCAGTTTTTTCCATGTTTAATGAAGCGAGAATGGGAAATGCCATCAATGCGGAAAAAGCGATGTCGCTGGTGGAGGACATTGCCTCTTCAGTCATGCGTAATCCTGGCGCATTGATAGGTCTGGCGCGCTTAAAGACCGCCGATGACTATACCTATATGCATTCGGTCGCGGTATGTGCCTTGATGATCGCCTTGTCGCGCCAGCTCGGTCTGGATGATGAGCAAACGCGGGAGGCCGGTTTGGCCGGCTTATTGCATGACATCGGCAAGATGGCGGTGGATTCGACTATTTTAAATAAACCCGGTAAGTTGACCGATGCTGAATTTGTCTCGGTCAAAGAGCATCCGGCGGCAGGTCATAAGATGTTATTAGAGGCCGAAGGGGTGAGCGCTATTTCCCTCGATGTGTGCCTGCATCATCATGAGAAAATGGATGGTAGTGGTTACCCCGAGGGACTGGTTGGCGATCAGATTAGCTTGTACGCAAAGATGGGGGCGGTCTGTGATGTATATGACGCGATCACTTCGAATCGGCCGTATAAAGCGGGATGGTGCCCGGCTGAATCTTTGAGCAAAATGTCTGAATGGAGCAAGGGGCACTTTGATGAAAAAGTGTTCCAGGCTTTTGTGATGAGTATTGGTATCTATCCGGTCGGCACCCTGGTGCGTCTGCAATCTGGGCGCTTGGGGGTAGTGGTGGAGCAGCAGATAGGTAAATCCCTGATGCTGCCGAAAGTGCGGGTGTTTTTTTCTAGTAAATCTTTAGCGTACATCACGCCAGAGTTGCTTGATTTGGCCGGCCCCGGTTTACAAGACAGAATCGTCGCGCGTGAAGACGCCAAAAAATGGGATTTAAAAGATATCGATCGCTATTGGCTGGGCGATGCGGCCAAGCCATCTTAAATTGTGCTGATGTGCGCCAGGCGCATCAGCACTTTCCTTGCTGGTAGTATTTTGCGTAAGCCTTATTTGTAAAGCAGGCTTATAGTTCCGGCTGAATGATCACTTTCCCCGTCACTTTTCTAGCCGCTAAATCATTTAAGGCTTGCGCGGTATCCGCTAGTGCATATCTGCCTGAAATATGCGGTTTTATTTTCCCTTGCCTTAACCATTCCAGTAGTTCACGCATTGCGGCGAGATTTTTCAGTGGTTCGCGTTTCGCAAATTCGCCCCAAAAGACGCCGATTAAGGACGCGCCTTTTAATAGCGTCAGATTTAAGGGCAGTTTAGGAATCTCTCCGTTGGCGAAGCCTACCACCAGATAGCGGCCACGCCATCCGATGGAGCGAAAGGCGGGCTCGGTATAGATTCCACCGACTGGGTCGTAAATTACATCGGGACCTTTGCCATCGGTCGCCAGTTTGATGGCTTCCCGCAAGTCTTCGTTGCTGTAATTGATGCAAACATCGGCGCCATGGGCTTTGCAGATGGCGAGTTTCTCATCGGTCGATGCCGCTGCGATGACGCGGGCGCCGATCGCCTTGCCGATTTCTATCGCGGCTAGACCAACCCCACCAGCGGCACCCAACACCAGCATGGTTTCACCTGCTTTTAACTGCGCTCTGTCGAGCACCGCATGATGCGAGGTGCCGTAGGTGAGGGTGATGGCGGCAGCGGTATCGAAATCCATTTCGGCTGGCATGGGCATAATCGCTTGCGCTGGCACCACCACTTGTTGTGCAAAAGCGCCATGACCAACAAAGGCAATCACGCGGTCTCCGGGTTTGGTGTTGCTGACGCCTGCACCAACAGCGCGTACCACGCCGGAGAGTTCACTGCCCGGTGTGAAAGGAAGTTCTGGTTTAAATTGATATTTATTTTGTATGATCAAAACGTCAGGGAAGTTGACTCCGGCAGCTTTGACGTCGATCGTGACCTGTCCCGGCCCTGGCAAAAGATCAGGCAGTTCTTCTATCACCAAAGTGTCGGGCAGACCCCAGGTTTTACACAGTACAGCTTTCATATTCAGATCCCCAAAATAAAATAGTACGACCGTTTGATTTTGTGATTATGCCGCAAAATAATGATCTGTGTAGAAATTTATATTCAGGCATCAGGTAGAATGCTTGACATGAAAATTCTGATCAGTAACGACGATGGTTACCTCGCACCTGGCATCATTGCTTTGGCCGATGCCTTAGCGGCTATTGCCGAGATTGTGGTGGTGGCGCCTGATGGTAATCGCTCTGGCACCTCAAATGCACTTACTCTGGATAGGCCACTTTCGCTACATCGCGCCGCCAATGGTTTTTATGTCGTGAATGGCACACCTACCGATTGCGTGCATATCGCCTTGACCTCGATTATGCAGGAACGACCAGATCTGATCATCTCTGGCATCAATCAAGGTCAGAATATGGGCGATGACACGCTGTATTCCGGTACGGTGGCAGCGGCGACCGAAGGCTATTTGTTTGGCGTTCCGGCCATTGCTTTTTCGCAGCTAGACAAGGGCTGGGCTCATCTGGATGCGGCAGCGCGGATTGCCCGAGAAATGATCATGCGCGGCTTCCCCTCTTTGCCCTTGCCTTATTTGTTGAACGTGAATATTCCTAATTTAGCCTACCAGGACATCAAGGGCATCCGCAGTGCGCGCCTTGGGAAGCGCCATACTTCGGAGCCGGTCATTAAAGCACTCGATCCGCAAGGGCGGGATATTTATTGGATAGGTCCGCCAGGCGCAGTTAAAGATGCCGGAGAGGGCACTGATTTTTATGTGACAGCGCATGATTATGTGTCGGTGACCCCGCTGCAGGTGGATTTGACCAATGCCACGCAGATGCAGCAAGTCGGGGCGGATTTGGCATGACGGCAAAAGATAAACGTTTTCCCTTGCTGCTCTCGTCTGTGGTAGGGCAGGGCAAGCGCAGTGATGATAGAAGCAAACCAGCCATTAAAACCGAGATGCCTCAGACCGCCATGCGCAATGCGGTCAGGCATGCAGCGCCTAAAATTGGCGCGCACTCCATTCCAGGCCTGAACACCACTCGGGCAACGAAGACGACGCCAAGTCCAAGTCCAAATACCTCGAGTCACTCTTCTGTGCCCTTGGTCTCGGCGAATATTCGTAAAGCCATGGTGGCTAAAGTCGCCCAGCAAGGAGTGATTGATAGCCTGGTGTTGGGCGCGCTTGAAGCAATTCCCCGGCACTTATTTATAGAGTCTGGCCTGTCCGGCCAAGCCTATATTGATGCCTCTTTACCTATCGGTCATCATCAAACCATCTCTAAGCCTTACATCGTGGCGCGCATGATAGAAATTATGCGCAACGGTGCTGAATTAAAAAATGTACTTGAAATTGGTACCGGGTGCGGCTACCAGGCGGCGGTGCTTTCTCTGGTCGCGAAAGAGGTGTATTCGATAGAGCGTATTAAGGCTTTGCACGAACTGGCAAAAAATAACTTGCGACCCATGCGCATTCCAAATATTCGCCTGCATTATGGCGATGGCATGCTGGGATTGCCTCAGGTGGCACCGTTTGACGGTATCATATTGGCTGCGGCCGGTTTGCAAGTGCCGCAGGCATTGTTGGAGCAACTGACTATCGGTGGCCGACTGATCGCTCCGGTCGGTGCCGGTAATCAGGTGCTGCAATTAATCGAGAGAGTCGCACCATTGGAATGGAAAAGTTCTATCTTGGAGCAGTGTCATTTTGTCCCACTGCGACAGGGCGTAATATGATAGGACTTACGCAAAAGCGCCCCAGCGTCGTTGTATCTGCCTTGCCGTACTGGAGTAAGTCTTCGGCGGTACGTCTAGCTGGAACAATTTTGCGTAAGTCCTATATGAAACAGTCGATCAAATGGAAATTGTTAATGAATAAGAAGAAATTAAGCGTAGTTGCACAGATCGTTTTGACTAGTGCCGTCCTCATTGGCATATCCGCTATATCCGCTTGTACTAGTACCCCGAATAATGCGCCGGTGATTGATAGGGCTGATCGCGGCAATACCGAGATAAATAAATCTGTCGCCAATGTGACTGCTGCGCCGGTAAAAGCACCGTTCGATGGCAAGCTCAATTATGTTGTAAAAAAGGGCGATACTTTATTTCGCATAGCACTTGATCACGGACAAAGTTATAGTGACATCGTCGCTTGGAATAGTTTAAAAAATCCTAACGATATTAAAGTCGATCAAGTATTGCGGGTGGCTCCGCCGGATGCAGTCTCGACTGCTGGGGTGCAGACCTCGAGTATTTCATCTGGCAGTGGCAGTGAGATTAGAAGCTTGACGGCTGCTAGCGGAGCGGCCAACGCAGCGACCAACGTAGCTACCAATAAGAACTATCCTAGAGGCGATAAAAAAGCCTATTCAGAGGCCGCTTTGGCTGAGTTGCAAAAGCCGGATACGGCTTCCAACCTTGCTGTCGTTGCGGTGGCAGCCGCCAAATCAGAAGTGCCGGCTGTAAAGTCAGCCGAAAAGTCAGTTGATAAAGTGGCGACGACGCCTGCTGAATCAGATGCAGTTGATTGGATGTGGCCAGTTGAGGGTAAAGTCATCGCCAGTTTTGACGATGTAAAGAATAAAGGTCTGGATATCGGTGGCAAGTTAGGGCAGGATGTACTTGCGGCAGCCGCTGGAAAAGTGATGTATGAGGGGAGTGGAATCCGTGGTTATGGTAATCTAGTCATTATTAAGCATTCCAGTACGCTTTTATCCGCTTACGCGCACAATAAAACGAATTTGGTAAAAGAAGGACAAGTGATTAGTCGGGGTCAGAAAATTGCAGAAATGGGTAATTCTGATAGCGATGCGGTTAAGTTGCATTTTGAAATACGTCAACAGGGTAAACCGGTTGACCCAGCAAAATTTTTACCTGGTCGATAGTACAATCGAGCGTCATTGCACTGGGTAAGCTCCGATAAAACCTATTATCTTTTTAGCTTAAAAAATGCCCAAATCTTCAGTCAATTGTCAGTTGCAAAGCGCCGATTCGGACGATGGCCAGGATGTTATTGCTGAGCTTATGTCCGAAACTGGTTCAGATTCCCTGATCGAACAGCATGCGCAATTGTCGGACTTTTCAGAAGATAGTGATGAGGATGCGGCAGAGGATGCGACTGATGATGAGAGCGATAATCCTATCGCGCAAAGTGTGGCACCGATTGATGAGATTAAGACCGTCTTGGCGGCCGAGTTATCGACTGATACGACTCAACATTACCTCAATCAAATAGGAACTCGCCCTTTATTTGGCATGGCTGAAGAATTGCATTATGCAACCTTGGCCAAGCAGGGCGACTTCGAAGCCCGGCAAAAAATGATAGAGCATAATTTGCGCCTGGTGGTCTCTATCGCCAAACACTATATTAATCGCGGCGTCGCCTTGCTCGATATGATAGAAGAGGGCAACCTAGGCTTGATGCACGCGATAGAAAAATTTGAGCCCGAGCGTGGTTTTCGTTTCTCTACCTATGCGACCTGGTGGATACGTCAGAGTATAGAACGTGCCATCATGAATCAGGCTCGCACCATACGTTTGCCGGTGCACATGGTGCGCGAGTTAAATCAAATTTTACGTGCCAAGTATCATCTGGAATCGCAAAGACGCGACGGTAGAGATGCCGCGATCGAAGACATTGCCCACCTGGTGGGGCGACCTATCGATGAAGTGCAAGATATCTTGGCGCTGTCCGAGCACGCCACTTCACTCGATACCCCACTCGATAATGATCCTCAGTCCAGCCTCATGGATATGCTACCGGGCAATAGCGACGATACGCCCGACCTATTGGCCGAGCATCATGAGATGACCATCTTAGTCCGTGATTGGCTGTCAAAATTGCCCGATAAGCAACGCATCGTGATCATGCGTCGATTTGGCTTAGATAATGATGATCCGGCTACGCTGGAAACTTTGGCCGATGAAATGGGGATAACCCGCGAGCGGGTAAGGCAAATCCAGCAAGAGGCGCTGATCAAATTAAAACGCACCTTTGCCTCACGTGGCGTCGACCGCGACTCACTGCTCTAATCTGCGCTTTGTCCCAAACGCGCCGGTATTTTCAGTCCGCTATTTCAAGGGCTGAAAGAAAAAGCGCGATTGAGTTCCTCGTTTCTCTTATAATCTCGCCTTTGAATTAAATCCCTCTTCGAGCATGAGCTAGGCTCATTCTGCATACATCATGAATAAAATTAATATCCGCTCCTTTGATATGGATGCGCGTGGCGTTGGTCATCTCGAGAACGAAGACGGCACTCCGGGTAAGGTGATTTTTGTTGAAGGCGCATTGCCTGGGGAAGTGGTGAGTTTTAACACTTTCAAGAAAAAAGCCAGCTGGGAAGCCGCCAATATGGGCACCCTGTTCAAAGAGTCATCCCAAAGAGTGACGCCTAAATGCGAGTATTTTGGGGTGTGCGGCGGTTGTTCTATGCAACATCTGGATGCTAATGCCCAGGTCGCCATGAAGCAGCGCGTGCTGGAAGATAATCTTGGACACATCGGCAAAGTCAAGCCAGATATGATGATGCGCCCTATCTACGGACCGACCTGGGGTTACCGTTATCGCGCCCGTTTGTCGGTGCGCAATGTCGTCAAAAAAGGCACGGTGCTGGTGGGTTTTCATGAGAAGAAATCCCGTTTTGTGGCGAATATGGAGCGCTGCGAAATTTTGCCGCCGCATGTTTCGGCCATGCTGCTGCCTTTGCGTGGCTTGATTGCCTCGCTTTCTATCCTGGAAGAAGTGCCACAAATTGAATTGGCGATCGGTGAGGGCGTCACCGCCTTGGTACTGCGCATCATGGCGGCCTTAAGTGCGGAAGACGAACTCAAGCTAAAAGCCTTCGCCGATGAATATAAAGTGCAATGGTGGTTGCAAACCAAGGGCCCGGAAACTGCAGAGCCATTTTATCCGGCGACCAGTGATTTGCATTATCTGCTGCCGGAATTTGGCGTCAAAATGCCGTTTAAGCCTACCGACTTTACCCAGGTAAATCATCACATCAATCGAGTCTTGGTGGATAGAGCACTGCGTTTATTGGACGTGCAAAAAGACGAGCGTATCGCCGATTTGTTTTGTGGCCTGGGTAACTTTACCTTGCCTATCGCCACCCTTGCCAAAGAGGTGGTGGGGATAGAGGGTAGTACCAGTCTGACTGAACGTGCGCTTGAAAACGCCATCGCCAATGGTTTGCAGGACAAGACCTCATTTAGCACCCGCAATTTATTTGAAGTGACTGCCGAAGATCTGGTCGCACTAGGGAAGTTTGATCGTTATCTGGTCGATCCTCCGCGCGATGGCGCGATGGCACTGTGCCAGGCCTTGATCGATCTGGGTAAGTTTGCGCCGCACTTGAAACCTAAGCGTATCGTCTACGTTTCGTGTAGCCCGGGAACGCTGGCCAGAGATGCTGGCATGTTGGTGAATCTTGGCGGTTATCGCATGACCAAGGCGGGCGTGGTGAACATGTTCCCACATACCTCTCATGTTGAATCGATGGCGGTGTTTGATTTGATTTGATCTAAATTGAGTTGAGTTGAGTTGATCAACTCAAGATTGTTAGCTTAGCTTAGCTCGGATGCCCGCATTTGCACTGCGGGCATTTTTTATTAGCACTGCTGTTTTTCAAAAGTCCTGCCGCCTGCTGCGCATATTCCATGCGGGTTTTCGACCAGCCATCCCGCAGCCCCATTATCCATGCGCCTTTCCAGCATGCTTGCCGGCAAACCCGCATGGGATATGCGCGGCGGGGATGTTGTTAAAAAAACACGAATGGTAATCCATGCCAGTAAGCTCAGTTAGCTGCGCTTTAAGGGCGGGCGGTCGGTCTTGCATGAGACTATCTTTTTACTTTCTATTTGGTAGCAGCTTAAATGCTCAGGTACCTCGCAAGCCCAGTTTAGCTCTCGTTCTATTTTGATGCGCAAAGCGTCTGCCGCAGCCGGTTCGCCGTGCGTGATGAAACTGCGCAGTGGTGGGTTTTTGATGTGTTTTAGCCAGGCGATGATTTCTTCGCTATCGGCATGCGCGGAGAGACCGTCTATCTTCACCACCTTGGCTCTGATGCGTATGTCTTGCCCGTGAATGCGCACGAATTGCGCGCCGTTGACCATGCTTTCACCGCGCGTGCCACCGGCTTGATGGCCGCAAAAAAGAATCGCATTTTTATCGTCGGGCGCCATGTTTTTCATGTGATGCAAGACCCTGCCGCCGGTCGCCATGCCACTGGCAGAAATGATCACCTTAGGCCAGCGTTCATTGTTGAGGCGCTTCGACTCTTCTGGCGTTTTGATGCATTTTGTCATGGCGATCATGCCATCGACTTCGTCTTGCCGCAATTTTAAGCCCCCCGCAAAGTGTTGGTAAATGCTGGTGGCGCTGTCTGACATAGGGCTGTCGAGGTAGATGGGGAAGTCGGAAATTTGCCCGCTCTGACGCAGTTGATACAGTAAATATAAGAGTGTCTGCGCCCGTCCTACGGCAAATGAAGGTATCAATACCGAACCGCCACGATGTACGGTGGCGTTGATGATTTCTTTTAATTGCTGGTCTGGCTGGATTTTCTCGTGCACACGGTTGCCATAGGTCGATTCGACGATCAGGTAATCGGGCTGGCTTGGAATCCCCGGAGTTTGCATGATGCTGTCATGCGGTCTGCCGATGTCACCGGAAAATAAGAAATGCCGGCCCTCGACATGGCAGTCTATGCTGCAAGATCCTAAAATATGCCCATTCGGCAGCCATTTTGCGCTGATATTCGGGCCCAAATCTAGCGCTTCGTTTGGCTTGATCACAGCAAACTGCTTGAGTGCCAAATTGGCGTCGTCTAGCTCATACAGTGGCATCGCCTGGGGGTGTTTGGAGAGATGATGGCGGTTCAGATAACCTGCCTCTTCCTCTTGCAGGCGTGCCGAATCGCGCAGCAATAATTTGCACAATTCATAGGTGGCTTGGGTGCAGTAAATTTTGCCACGAAAGCCGCGCTTGACCATTAAGGGGATGTAGCCAGAGTGATCAAGATGGGCGTGGGTCAGCAGGATGGCGTCGATGCTGGCTGGCGCGAAGGGTGGGTCTTCCCAATTACGTAGGCGTAATTGTTTGTAGCCTTGAAATAGACCGCAATCGACCATGAGTCGCATTTCATCGGTTTCGATGAGATAGCGTGAGCCTGTGACGGTGCCAGCGGCACCGAGGAAGTGGAGCTTGATCACCTGCGTCTCCTTAGAGTGAAGGGCGTACTCTCATCCTAGGCTAGCTAGTCTGGAGCCGATTGATCCTGGTCAATGATTGCTTAATCAAGATTGGTTACAAAACACATAGGGTACGTCCATGCCACTTCATCACGGCGCCTAGTTTAGGCACTTAATTTAGCTTTCCCCGATTAAACCTCAGTTCCGCTATGTTGCGAAATTGCCAAAGTAATCAAGAGGTCATAAATTGTTTCGATAATAATTGAGCAAAAAACATTTTCATGGCGAGGATGCAATGAAAATCAGTTTTTTGTCGTCGATATTCAATAGTAGAAGCACCCTGTAAGCCCGTTCCATTCGCAGCAACGTAAGCTCAGTTTCAATTTTAGTTTCAATTCCATGGTGGCATTTGCCGCTAACACCAGTTTGTTCTTTAGACGGTTGGAACGCATGCCTACGCGTTTCCAGCCACCCTAGCTCCAACAATTGCGTAATTAGGAAATCAAATGCCACAAAATTTATTATTCAATCAAACTGCGAGAGTGCGCGCAATCGATTGCGGACAGCAATTACCCCGTCAGCGTAATGATCATCGCCTCACAGTGCTGGCCGCTTTATTGGCTGGTTTGACAGTTGCTGCATCTGCCGCCTCTGCTGCTTCAGATGTGGTAATTAGCCAGGTCTACGGTGGCGGTGGTAATTCCGGAGCCGTGTACAAAAATGATTTTATCGAATTGTTTAATCGCGGCGCCAATGCGGTCAGCATGAATGGCTGGAGCGTGCAATATGCTTCGGCCACTGGCACTTCGTGGCAGGTGACGACACTGCCCAATTTGACCCTGCAAGCTGGCCAATATTTACTGGTTCAGGAAGCAGCGGGTAGTGCTGGTAGTGCCAACTTGCCGACGCCCGATAAGCTCGGAACGATCGCTATGTCGGGTACTACCGGCAAGGTCGCGCTAGTCAATAGCATCACTGCGATTACCAGCGCAAGTTCGCCCGCGGTACTCGACCTAATCGGCTTCGGTCCGACTGCCACTGCCTTTGAGGGCAGTGCCCCGGCAGCCTTAAGCTCGAATACCAATGCGCTACTACGCGCTAACGATGGCTGTACCGACGAGAATCAAAATGCGACGGATTTCTCGGCACTGGTGGCGGCCCCGCGCAATAGCGCCAGTCCCTTGCATGCCTGTGGCACGGCTTCAAATACGGCGATCGTTACCAATTGTCCTGCCAGTCTGATGCTAGCAGCGAATGTCGGTGGCAGTATTAATCTAAGTGCCAGTGATCTCGATGGACAAGTCAAAGCGATCACTTTGGCCAATGGGAGTCTAGCGGCATTTAGTTTGGCCGGTCTGGTGCCAGCCACTACCGTGGGCGCGATTGCGAGTGTTAATTTAAACGTTGCAAATACGCTTGGCCTTGGTAGTTACCCAGTAGTGATCAATTTTGCCAATGATCAGGGCCAAACGGCTACTTGTACTGTGAGCGTTGTGGTTCAAGCGGCAAGCGGCATTACCCATACTATTCCGCAAATTCAAGGAAGTGCCGCTACTAGCCCTTATGTCGGAAGCACGCAAACCACCGAAGGTGTAGTCACCCTGCGTATGGCGAATGGTTTTTACATGCAAGATCCTCAAGGTGATGGTGATCCGACTACTTCGGACGGTATTTTTGTTTTTACTAGTACCGCGCCAGCAGTTGCTGTCGGCGATAAATTACGCGTGAGCGCGAAAGTGCAAGAGTTTGTTGCTGGTGACGCCAAGCGCACGATTACCCAATTGACTGCGCCTAGTGCCATCATTACGCTCAGTAGTGGTAATAGCCTTACTCCGACCAATATCAGCCTGCCCTTGGCGAGTGCTGACGAATGGGAGCGTTATGAGGGGATGTTGGTGCGCTTCGTGCGACCTCTGGTGGTGTCGCAAAACTACTTTTTGGGCCGTTATGGACAATTAAGTTTATCTGGCACTCGTCTGGAAAAACCTACCAATCGTTACCCGGCGCGCTCGCCTGAGGCGCAAGCCGCTGCCGCAGCCAATCTGGCTAATTTGATCGTGCTCGATGATGCTTCATCAGCACAGAATCCTAACCCCGCACCCTATCTGGGCGCTGACAATACGATACGTGCTGGTGATACGGTATCGGACTTGGTGGGTGTCGTTGATTTCGGCCTGATCACTTCGGGTAACCCTGGCCCTACAGGCTACAAGCTGCAACCGCTTGGTGTGCCGGTTTTTTCACGCGACAACACACGTAGTGATGCGCCTGAGATTTTGAGTGGCAATCTGAAAGTGGCGAGTTTTAATGTCTTGAATTTTTTCAGTACTTTTACCAATGGTGCAACCGTCGATGGTGAAACTGGCCAAGGCTGCAAACTTGGTACGAGTATCGCTGCTAGTAACTGTCGCGGTGCCGATAATCTGAATGAATTTAATCGCCAACGCGCAAAAATCGTAGCCGCCATGAAGGCGATAGATGCCGATGTATTCGGGTTGATGGAAGTGCAAAACAACGGCAACATCGCGCTTTCCCATCTGGTGAATGGTTTGAATGCTGAGATTGGCAGTGCCGCATACGCGTATGTGCCTGTCACGGCGAGTACCGGCAGCGATGCAATTCGGGTTGCCATGATTTATAAAACCGAAAAATTGAAGTTGGTTGGTGCCGCCTTAACCGATGCTGATGCGATTAATAATCGGCCACCTCTGGCGCAAACTTTTGCGCTGGCCAACGGCAAGCGTTTTTCCGTGATCGTCAATCATATGAAATCGAAAGGGAGTTGCCCGAGCGATGGTAGTTTGAATCAGGATCAAGCGGACGGGCAGGGCTGTTGGAATGCCTTGCGGGTGCAGCAGGCCGAACGGTTGGCGAACAGCTTCATTCCACAGGTACAGGCAGCGGCGAATGATAATGATGTGTTGGTGATTGGTGATCTCAATTCCTACGGTGCTGAAGATCCTATCTTAAGTTTGCAAAATGCCGGCCTGGTGAGTGAGATCGAGCGCTTCATACGCCCGCATAGTGCTCCGTACTCCTATGTTTTTGATGGCGAGTCCGGTTATATCGACCATGCTTTGACCAGCAAATCTCTCAGCGAAAAAGTGATTGGGGTCGCTGAGTGGCATATCAATGCCGATGAACCTTTGCTGATTGATTACAACACTGAGTTCAAAGTGCAAGACTTATATACTGCGACGCCTTTCCGTTCATCTGATCATGATCCTGTCGTGATCGCCTTAAATTTGCAGCCACAGTTTGTCGATGTGAGTGCGCAGATCACTAGCCTTAGTTCTGGCTTAAGCTTTAATCGCAGCACACAGAGCTTCAACGGCACTTTGACGATCACGAATATCGGCGGCGTTATTTTAAAGGGACCTTTCCAGGTCGAATTGAATGGTTTGACCGCCGGTGTCACTCTGCTCAATGCAAGTGGCAATCACAATGGCTCAGCCTACCTGAGCTCGGCGATTAACAGCTTGGCTCCGGGGCAGTCGATTAGTCTTCCCTTGGTTTTCCGCAATCCAAATAAAGTCGGCATCACATATCAAACCAGCGTTTTTTCTGGCAACTTCTAATTCAAGGATAATTCATGAAATCTTTTTTCAACTTAAAACAAATTCGCCATCTGATTTGTGCGCTGGCTACTATGGGTTTGATGCTCAACGCAAGTGCAGATAGTCAATACCATGTAGTGCTCGATACGACTAAGCTGATCGGTAGCGGTTGGTTGGATCTGCAATTTAACCCAGGTCAAGCCGGCGCCACCTCTGCCTTTGCAGATCTGACTCATTTATCGAGTAAGTATCCATTCGGCGATAGCCCTATATTGACGGGCTTAGTCACTGGTGATTTGAGCAATAAGGCAGTATTTTCAAATCAAAGTGCGTATAACGATTTGTTTCAGGCTTTGAACTTCGGGCAGGTCATCAGCTTTGATCTGCGCTTTAGCGGCGCATTTTTGAATACCCCAGGTTCTTTCGGAACCAGCTTCGGGCTCTCTTTGTATGGCGCAGATCAGCAGAGCCTACTTGGTAATCCAGATCCTGTAAGTGGAAGTCTATTAACATTTGAGTTAATGCCTGCTGCTAATGCCGGACAATTCGGCAAAGTGACACCGCTGGTATTTGATAATGCAATGCTCAGTGTCAGCGCAGTGCCTGAGCCGGCAGAGTGGTTGTTGCTGCTAGCCGGATTTGCAGTGCTGGCAGCTTTCACGCAAGTTCGTCGCGGGTGTATTGACTGATCTGACTTCTAATGCGCGGGTTTTGTGTCGAAATCAGCGCATTAGAAAGCTAAGAAAGTAATAAAAAGAAGTAAAATGAGATTGTTTTCATTTAAATTTACTTTATTGTGAATTTATGAGTATAATCAGAACATCGTTGAGATTCTAGGTAGTAGTGCAGTATCAGTCTGTCATTCCTTACTTGGTTGAAACGATCTATCGGGCAAATGCCCACATTAACTGAATAATAGGAAATTGTAATGGCAACAGGTATTGTTAAATGGTTCAATGATTCTAAAGGTTTTGGTTTCATTACTCCAGATGAAGGCGGCGAAGATCTGTTCGCTCATTTCTCCGCGATCGTATCCGCAGGTTTCAAATCTTTGAAAGAAAACCAACGCGTTTCTTTCGACGTGACAACAGGCCCTAAAGGCAAACAAGCTTCTAACATCCAAGGTATCTAATAGATCCCAAAGATGTAACTTGTTAAAGTTGCTCAAATTGAAAATCCCCGACATGTCGGGGATTTTTTTTGCGCAAAAATTTGTATTCGGATAAATAGAAATTAACTATACTGGAAGGGTATTTTTTATATTATTGCTGAATATCAATATTTGAATTGGATTTTCTTGTATCCTGTTTTTATCTAAATAAGACCTATAACACGAGAGAAATTTTATGTTCAATGTGACGATTAAATTGCGGCTAATCGCAACCATGTTTTTTATGGGGATTATGCTGACCATAGGTGGGGCGATGGGCGTATATGGTGTTAGCAATAGTAATGCTGTTATTCGAGAAATTTTCACCAATCAACTTCCTGGTGTGCAAAATTTAGGCGACTCGGGAATTCTACAGTTGCGCGCACGTACGGCAATTAATCGGGTGATTGCGCATCCAGAAGATCCGGGTGCTGCGGATACTATTAAACGGGTTGAAGGGTTTTT
This sequence comes from Undibacterium parvum, assembly GCF_003955735.1. Classification (NCBI taxonomy): domain Bacteria; kingdom Pseudomonadati; phylum Pseudomonadota; class Betaproteobacteria; order Burkholderiales; family Oxalobacteraceae; genus Neoundibacterium; species Neoundibacterium parvum. The sequence goes on from NZ_CP034464.1 coordinate 3,944,142, forward strand.
AGCTAAGTCGGAAGAACATTGGAAAAAGTATTTGGCTTTGCCACAGGAGGCCGACGAGAAAAAACTCTCCGATACCGTGGCTGCCTCAAGAGAAAAATATTTGAAAGAAGCCTTTTTGCCTATGCTTGCCGCAGTTAAGGCCGTTAATATGGGCGAGGCCGATAGGTTGAATATGGAGGTGGTTCCATCCATGTATTCTGCTTACTCTGAACAGGCTGCGAAGCTCAGTGAATTTCAAATTTTTAATGCAGAAAAACAATTCAAAACTAGTCAAGATGCCTTCAAGCTATTTTTATGGGTCGATGTCATCGGGGTTCTAGGCGGCTTGGTGGCGGTGTTTGTTTCGGCCTTTTTCTTATTGCGTGCGATTTCAAATCCTTTAAAAGAAATGTTGTTGCGGTTTGATGAAATAGGTAAGGGAGATTTATCCAATCGAGTTGTCGTCACTTCTACCGATGAAATGGGGCAGTTGCTGTCTGGCTTGGAAAATATGCGACAAAGTCTAGTGCAAACTGTCACAGTGGTGCGTCAGGGCAGTGCTTCAATTGCGCTCTCGTCGGCGGAGATTGCGACTGGGAATATGGATTTGTCCGGAAGAACTGAGCAACAAGCGGCTAGTCTGGAAGAAACCGCATCCTCAATGGAGGAGTTGACCTCGACTGTGCAGCAAAATGCAGATAATGCCAGGCAAGGGAATGCTTTGGCTCAGACTGCATCCGAAGTGGCTAGAAAAGGTGGTCAGGTTGTTGGTGACGTAGTTCATACGATGTCATCGATCAAAGATAGCTCGAAAAAAATTGTCGATATTATCGGTGTTATTGATGGTATTGCGTTTCAAACCAATATTCTTGCATTGAATGCTGCAGTTGAGGCTGCGCGTGCGGGTGAGCAGGGGCGTGGTTTTGCGGTTGTTGCTAGCGAAGTGCGTAATTTGGCGCAACGTTCTGCTAGTGCTGCCAAAGAAATCAAGGCTTTAATTGATGACTCAGTCAATAAGGTCGAAGTTGGTACTCGTCTGGTTGATGATGCTGGTAAAACCATGGATGAAATTGTGATGTCTATCAAAGGTGTCGCTGACATCATGGCTGAAATCACTGCCGCCAGCGCCGAGCAAAGCGATGGCATCTCGCAGGTAAATATAGCAATTACCAAAATGGATGAGGCGACTCAGCAAAACGCTGCCTTGGTAGAGCAAGCGGCTGCAGCTGCCGGTAGTATGGAAGAGCAGGCGAATAACTTGAATACGGCAGTCAGTATTTTTAAGCTAGATGCTTCTGACTCGAAGTCATCGTCTTCATTGAAGCCGCTTAGTAAGCCGGCATCTCCAGTGAGACCTGCTGCCGTAAAAAACAATTTGAAATCCATCAGTAATAATGCGGAACCGCAAGTTAAACGCGCTACTGCTAAACCTAAAGAAGATGACTGGGAAGAATTTTAACTTGTGAAATTTTTCTAAGTAAATGCCCATAAAAAAAGCAGGTGAATATTGCACCTGCTTTTTTTATGGGTCTTATGTTTTTTTCTGCCAGTAGTGTGGGTCACTATAAGCGTGTCGTAAAAAATCGACAAACGCACGAATTCTTAATGGCAGATGGCGGCGCTGTGCAAATATGGCGTAGATGTCGTTGCCAGGGGCATTAAATTCATCTAACACGGTGACGAGTTTTCCCGCCTCGATTTCACTACCAACTTCCCACATCGAGCGCCAGGCCAAGCCTTTGCCTGAGAGCGCCCAGTCATGCAATACCTCGCCATCATTGCACACCATATTGCCATCGACTTTGATGATCATATTTTTGCCATTTTGCCTGAAAGTCCAGCCGCGTTGGCTGCCGTCACCGCTAAAAGCCAGGCAATTGTGAGTGCTTAATTCATCTAAACTAAGCGGTGTTCCATGCCGTTTAAGATAACCGGGTGAGGCCACTACCACGCGTTTGTTATCAGCTAATTTGACCCCGATAAGATTGGAGTCTGTCAAAGAGGCGATACGTATCGCCACATCGACTCCTTCACCGATTAAGTCGACCACTCTATCGTTGAGACTTAATGTTAGTTTAACTTCTCTGTGTTCGCTCAAAAAAGAAGGAACAAGTGGCGCGATGTGTTGGCGGCCAAAGCCTGCTGGTGCAGAGATCGTTAGTTGTCCACTGGCGCGAGCACTGCGTTCCGAGACCGAGGTTTCCGCCTCTTCCAATTCTGTCAAGATGCGCTGGCAATCTTCAAGAAACGCGGCACCCTCGTTCGTCAAAGCTATTTTTCTAGTCGTTCTTTGCAGTAATTTAACTCCTAATCTTTCCTCTAATGCGTCTAGTCGGCGGCCTATCATGGCTGGTGCAACTCCTTCAGCGCGAGCTGCAGCTGATAGGCTGCCACGTGTGGCAACTTCGGCAAATGTTGATATTTGTTTGAATTGGTCCATAGCGCGTTTGTGTGGATAGTATTTGAAAGTGAGCACTCTATTGTTACAAAAATAGAGGGTTTAATCAATAAATCGCTTCATCTTTAACTAAAACGCAAAGATAAAGTGATAAATCTAGGCGGTTTTTACTAAATTAAATGAATATACTGGCACTGTCGGTTTTAAAGGATAGTTTTCTCCGCCGTTTTAATACTTTGTTCACATGCCAAGGTTTTCTTTATGACTATTCAAGCAATTACATTTGATGCTTACGGCACACTGTTTGACGTGTACTCCATCAGTGAGTTGAGTGAGAAAATTTTTCCTGGTAGTGGTGCCAGTTTGGCGGAAATGTGGCGCGATAAACAGATTGAATACACGCATTTGCGCAGCATGTGCAGTATGTATAAACCTTTTTGGGAAATTACTCAGGATGCCTTGATATTCTCATGTCGTCGTTTGGGCTTACGTTTGGATTTGGCTGGGCAGAATGCCTTGATGGGGCAATATGCGCGATTACATGCTTTTCCAGAAAATTTATCTGTGTTGCAACAATTGCGAGCGAGAGGGTTAAAACTAGCGATTTTGTCGAATGGCAATTTGCAAATGTTGCAATCAGCCGTTGATGCCTCGTTAATGCAGGGCGTGTTTCATCATTTATTGTCGGTCGATGTTGTGAAAAAATTTAAAACATCGCCGGAAGCGTATCAGTTGGGTCCGGATGTTTTTGGCATGCCTGCAAAAAACATACTGTTTGTTTCTAGTAATTGTTGGGATGCCTGTTGTGCCACTTGGTTTGGCTACACCACGTTTTGGGTAAATCGCACTGCGGCACCTCTGGAGGAATTGGGGGTGGCGCCGCACGGTGAGGGGCGCACATTGGCTGATGTCATCGCCTTCGTCGAGAAACTTAACCCTGCGTAGGCGCGCTTACAGAATATTTTTTATTTCACGTTTTATTTTTTTAAACTTATGGAGAGCACGATGACTCAATTGACATTGCCAGCAGGCATGCAAATTACCGGTGAAATTAAAGCTGGCTTTGAACAAATATTGACACCCGAGGCGCTGGCGCTGGTCGCCAAACTGAGTCGCGCGTTTGAACCGCGCCGTCAGCAATTGCTGGCTGCACGTGTGGCGCGCACTGCGCGTTTGGACGCGGGTGAGTTGCCAGATTTTCTGCCTGAAACTAAGCACATTCGTGACGGTGACTGGAAAATCGCTCCGATTCCTGCAGCACTGGAATGTCGCCGTGTAGAGATCACAGGTCCAGTCGAGCGCAAGATGGTTATCAACGCCTTTAACTCTGGCGCTGATAGTTACATGACGGACTTTGAAGATTCAAATACGCCGAACTGGGACAACCAGATCACAGGTCAGATCAATATGCGTGATGCGGTACGCCGTACCATCAGCATGGAACAAAATGGCAAGAGCTACAAACTGAACGACAAGATCGCAACTCTGGTAGTGCGTCCACGTGGCTGGCATCTGGATGAGAAGCATGTGCTGGTGGACGGTAAGCGCATCTCCGGCGGTATCTTTGATTTTGCCCTATTCCTGTTTCATAACGCTAAAGAACAATTGGCACGCGGCGCCGGCCCTTACTTCTATCTGCCTAAGATGGAATCGCATCAGGAAGCGCGTTTGTGGAATGATATTTTTGTTATGGCGCAAAATGAAATCGGTCTGGCACAAGGCACTATCAAGGCGACAGTCTTGATCGAGACTATTCTGGCGGCCTTTGAAATGGATGAGATCCTGTACGAATTGCGTGAGCATAGCTCAGGTTTGAATGCCGGACGCTGGGATTATATTTTCTCCTGCATCAAGAAATTCAAGAATGACAAAGACTTCTGCCTGGCTGATCGCGCCAAGGTAACTATGACCGCACCATTCATGCGCTCGTATGCCTTGTTGTTGCTGAAAACCTGTCACAAGCGTAATGCCCCTGCTATTGGTGGTATGGCAGCACTGATTCCTATCAAGAACGATGCTGAAAAAAATGAAATCGCCATGGGCGGTGTGCGTAACGATAAAGCGCGTGATGCAACTGACGGTTACGATGGCGGTTGGGTAGCACATCCAGGTCTGGTTGAATTGGCGATGACTGAGTTCAAGAAAGTCTTGGGCGATGCACCTAACCAGATCTCCAAACAGCGTCCGGATATTGAAGTGACTGCGAAGGATTTGTTGAGTTTCCAACCTGAAACTCCGATTACTGAAGCTGGCCTACGTTATAACATCAACGTCGGTATTCATTACCTAGGTGCCTGGTTGGCGGGTAACGGTTGCGTACCTATCCACAATCTGATGGAAGATGCTGCGACCGCAGAGATCAGCCGTTCACAAGTTTGGCAGTGGATACGTTCCGATAAAGGCAATCTGGAAGATGGTCGCAAGATCACTGCCGATATGGTGCGCGCAATGATTTCGGAAGAATTGCTTAAGGTAAAAGAATCCGTAGGTAGCGGTGCAACTTATGACCGCGCTGCGCAGATTTTTGAAGAAATGTCGACCTCAGAAGATTTCGCCGAATTCCTGACTTTGCCGCTGTACGAAGAAATCTAATTAAGGTTTCTGGTAAAAATGTTTGCCCGGTTCGCCGGGCAATAAAAAAGCGACCCGCCAGTTCAGAACTGCAGGTCGCTTTTTTTTGCAGAAATTCTTGCTTATTCTGCTGGTGGTATGTAACCCATGGCGGCATCCGCGCCTTCTCCAAAGAAATGCTTTTCCATTTGTGTTGCCAGGTATTTACGGGCACGCGTGTCTGCCAGATTCAGGCGATTTTCATTGACCAGCATGGTCTGATGCTTGAGCCAGCCAGCCCAGGCTTCTTTTGAAACGTTTTCGTAGATCCGTTTGCCGAGTTCGCCTGGATACGTAGGGAAGTCTAAGCCTTCAGCGTCTTTATCTAATTTAATGCAGTGGACCGTGCGGGCCATAATGGTAACTCCTATGAATTAATCTTGCGATGGTGAGAATTATACGGTGTATCCGTTATTGGTATTTGTTGATGTAGACGAGTCAAATTATAGCTGCTTGATCAGTACCAAGGATTTACGCTGCCAGTTATACATTTGTTGTCTATCTTTTGGTAGATCGTCGACTGTTGCGCTCACAAACCCACGTTTGAGGAACCAATGCGCAGTGCGTGTGGTGAGCACGAAAAGTGAGTGAAAACCGGCACGGCGCGCACGTTTTTCCATGTGTTTTAAAATGCGCTCTCCGTCACCTTGGCTCTGTACTTCTGGATTGACCGTCAGGCAAGCCATTTCTCCCATTTTTTCAAAGGGGAAGGGATATAGCGCGGCACATCCAAAGATTACGCCGTCATGTTCTATGACCGAGAAATAATTGATTTCGCGCTCCAGTAGCTCACGTCCCCGTTTCACCAGGGTGCCATCGGCTTCCAATGGTTCTATCAGTTTAATGATCCCGCCTACATCTTCTATCGTCGCTTCTCTGAGGCTTTCCAGGTTTTCTGATGACACCATGGTTCCGACGCCGTCATGGGTGAATAGCTCTAGTAAAGCCGATCCATCGGTTTGGTAAGGGACTATATGTATCCTCGGGACGCCTCCACGCGAGGCTTTAATCGCGTGCTCTAAATAGAAAGCGGAGTCTGCAGGTAGATAAGAGTGTTTTAATTCTTGCTCAGCCTGAATAAAGGAAAGCTCGCGTATCTCATCGCCATCCTGATCAACCATCATCGGTGTCTCAGAGATGAAAATTAATTTATCAGCGCGCAAAGCAGTGGCTGCCGAAACGGCCACATCTTCCATGGTCAAATTGAATGCTTCACCAGTCGGTGAGAAGCCCAATGGCGAAAGTAATACCAGGTTGCCAGCCTCCAAAATGGTGTGAATCGTATCGTAGGCAACCTTGCGGGCAACGCCCGTCAATTGAAAATCAACGCCGTTGACTATGCCTATGGGTTTGGCAGTGACGAAATTGCCGGAAATAATGCGTATGGCCGAATGTGCCATCGGTGTATTCGGCAAGCCCTGACTAAATGCGGCTTCGATATCGAGGCGTAGTTCACCAGCAGCTTCTTTTGAGCATTCTAGGCCTGCAATATCGGTAATTCGTATCCCGTTATGGAAATGACCTTCGACGTTACGCAGCGCCAGTTGCTCCGCCACTTGTGGTCGTGAGCCGTGTACGATCACGATACGTATTCCTAGTGCATGCAATAGAGATAAATCTTGTGCAAGGACAGGAAGAGCACCTGCCATCACCAGTTCACCAGGAAATGCGACGACGAAGGTCTTGCCCCGGAATGCATGAATATAGGGCGCGACTGAGCGCAACCAATGAACGAATTGAACAGAATTTTCCATGGACGAATTATAAACTGAGATAGCCAGAGAGAAAGGCAATACGGTGCGCGAATACCGATTTACTTGGAGCTAACACAGAATTTTTGTCGGGATTTTAAAACGGATGGAATCAAAGCCACTAACTTGCTCAAGTTGGTCCGATGAGACGCATACGAAATGACTGATTAATGTCCGCCACGGACTCTAATTTTGTCTAACTTGGCGCTATACAGTTTGTAACTGTCGCTATTGGTGCTGTTATCTTTTGCAAAGTTTAACTGTTCTGTAGCAAGCTTAAATTCGCCTAAATTGAGATGCGCTAATGCCAGCCAGAAATGCAGTTCGTGATAATAAGGATCTCGTTGCAATTCTTTCATAAAATGTTTTTTTGCATCGAGGTAATCACCCTGACTCATGGCTGTTTTGCCTAATTTAAAGTAATAAAACGGCGGTGAAGGTTGTAACTCCTTTAGCTGAATGCGCCATGCATTCGCCTCAGCGACGCGCCCTTGTTGCTCTAAAACGCTGGCTAAATTATGCATGGCAGTCGTGTTTTTTGAGTCGCGTGACAAGACAGATAAAAAATTTTGTTCAGCTTGTAAAAGATTGTCGTGCCGCATATAGATCACACCCATGGTGTTGTAAGCACTTAAAAAATCAGGATCTCTCAACATCGCGTCGCGGGCAAACCAGTAAGCCTCCTCGACTAAATTTTCAGCCAATAGCTCAGCGGCACGGTTGTTCATATACATGGCTAGAATAGCTTTTTCCTCAATTGGCCTGGTCTTCTGACCGAGTAGGTCAGCCGGAGGGAGAAAATCTATCGTTAAGGATTCGCTACTATCGTAACCCGCACGCCAAATATTCGATTTTTTACCGAGAACGATATTGACATGACCTGAAGCGAAATGAAAATCGCCATTACTACTCCATGCTTGTTCGGTATCGACACTTTGATATTGCACTGTCAGATTGAGTTGTTTAGCAAACGCAGCAGTCATTATGACCAGCGATAGGCAATTTCCAGATCTAGTCTCAAAAGTCTGGGTCGCCTTTTTTGTCATTATTGAATCATATTCAATGCGCAAACGCGATTGATCGCGCAGCGCCTCAAATAGCGCTTGTTGAGTATTTTTATTGAGCGCTTGCTTGGGGACTGTCGTCTCTAAATACAGGCGCATTTCATCGCTCAAACTGAAGATGCTCTCTGCATCTATCTTTGTTTGTGATGCCGTAAAAAGATGGTCATTGAGTAAGCGACGCGTGTCCAGCGCTGCTTTTGGGCTAGCGCAGCCGAGCATGAGAAGTGAGAATATCGTGACGATTAGATAGCGCATTTAAACTCTCCGCATTTTGCGCACTTCATTTAAACCCTTTATGCCAGTATCCTCGTGCGCAATGCCTCTGTCAAACTACTTAGAATTGTCTCTCAATGCACTGTCCCGCCTTAAAATCTGGGATAATGCGCAGCGATATGCCAGCCAATACTCCACCTAAAAAAATCGTCCCGAAATCTGAATCCTTAGCGCTAACCGGGATGTCTGACTTACGTCAGTTGCGCGATCAACTTAGAGATAGTCGAGCCCCTCTTAAAGAGAGCACTGGCTTGTCGGGAAAAGCGAAATCGCCGCAGGCCGCTCCAACTCGTTCTAAGGATGTGAGCCTTGCAGAGAAAAAAGAATCTGCATCTGGAGCTCCTGGCAGAAACGCCATAGAAAAAGCGACCAGCAAAACTACATCGATACCAGCGGTGCTGCCGGGCCTGCCGGTCCTACCATTTCGTAATCCGCCCCCTGTTATCACCTACCCGGAAGAATTGCCGGTTTCAGGTCGGCGTGCTGAAATAGCCGAAGCCCTGAAAAAACATCAGGTCATCATTGTTTGTGGTGAAACCGGCTCTGGTAAAACCACGCAATTACCAAAAATTTGTCTGGAACTAGGGCGCGGGCAAGCCGGAATGATAGGGCATACTCAGCCACGTCGTATCGCTGCATCGTCGACTGCCAAGCGCATCGCACAAGAGCTCAATTCTCCTTTAGGTGAACATGTAGGTTTTAAGGTGCGCTTTAATGACACCTTGACCAAGGGCGCATCTGTCAAGCTGATGACCGATGGTATCTTGCTGGCCGAAACGCAAACCGATCCGCTACTCAAACAATACGACACCATCATCATTGATGAGGCGCATGAGCGCAGCTTAAACATTGATTTTCTGCTTGGCTATCTGAAGCAAATTTTGCCTAAGCGACGCGATCTCAAACTCATCATTACCTCGGCCACTATCGATGCTCAGCGGTTTGCCACTCATTTTGCCGATGCCAGTGATAAACCAGCGCCAGTCATCGAGGTCTCGGGGCGCTTGTATCCGGTAGAGATACGTTACCGCCCAGTGCAAAATGATGAGAAGGATAAAGAACGCGATCTGATGACCGCCATCACCGATGCGGTTGATGAGTTATGTCGCGTGGGTTCTGGCGATGTATTGGTGTTTCTGCCAGGAGAGCGCGAGATTCGCGACACAGCGGAAGCCTTGCGCAAGCATCATCCAGCGCACGTAGAGATTTTGCCGCTGTTTGCGCGCTTGTCGGCCCAAGAGCAGGAGCGTGTCTTCAAGGTTTCTAACGCGCGCCGTATTGTGCTAGCGACTAACGTCGCAGAGACTTCTTTGACGGTGCCAGGGATACGCTACGTGGTCGATGCTGGGCTGGCGCGTGTCAAGCGTTACAGCTATCGGAATAAGGTCGAGCAATTGCAGGTGGAGGCGGTCGCCCAATCTGCCGCCAATCAAAGAGCTGGTCGTTGCGGCCGTGTCGCGGCCGGTGTCTGCATCCGCCTATACGAAGAGCAAGATTATAATAATCGGCCTAAATTTACCGAGCCAGAAATCATGCGCTCGTCTTTGGCCGCTGTTATCTTGCGCATGAAGTCCTTGCACCTGACCGATGTTGAGAGCTTCCCCTTCATAGAGCCACCACCGGGCCGGGCGATTGCAGACGGTTACCAGTTGCTGCAAGAGTTGGGTGCTATGGATGAGGGTAATCATCTCACTGCCGTCGGTAGGCAACTCGCAAAATTGCCGTTGGATCCGCGGGTCGGTCGCATGATATTGGCGGCACGCGACAATCAAGCGCTGAGTGAAGTATTGATTATTGCTGCCGCTTTATCGGTACAAGATCCGCGTGACCGCCCTATGGAAGCGCAAGCGGCGGCCGATGCCGCACATAAAAAATTCGCCGATGAGAAGTCCGAGTTTCAGTCTTATCTGAAAATTTGGAAATGGTTTGAAGAAGCCATAGAGCACAAAAAAACTAACCGACAATTACAAGACAATTGCCGTGCCAACTTCCTCAGTCAGATGCGTTTACGCGAGTGGCGTGAGGTGCATAGCCAATTACTGACTATCGTCAAAGAACAGGGCTGGCGCCTGAACGAAAGCCCCGCCACGTATGAGCAATTACATCTCTCTTTGCTGACTGGCTTACTCGGCAATATAGGCTACAAGTCCGACGAAGAGGCGCATTACCTGGGCGCGCGCGGTATCAAGTTCTTCATCTGGCCAGGCTCTAGTCTGGCAAAAAAAGCCGGGCGATGGGTGATGGCAGCAGAGCTGGTCGACACCACGCGTCTGTATGGGCGTTGTATTGCGCAGATACAACCGGAATGGCTGGAGAAAATCGGGGGGCATTTACTCAAAAAATCATACGGAGAGCCGCGCTGGGAGAAGCGTGCGGGCCAAGTATCGGCTTTTGAGCGTGCCACTCTGTACGGTCTGGTGGTGTATAGCCAACGCCGCATACAGTATGGTTTGACGCATCCGGCTGAGGCGCGGGAGATTTTCATTCGTGATGCCCTGGTCGCCGATGAGCTCGATACCCGCTTGTCTTTTTTTGCGCATAATCAAAAATTGGTGCGCGAGATAGAAAATCTGGAGCACAAGTCACGTCGCATCGATGTGCTGGTCGACGATGCACTGATCATCGCTTTCTACGATAAATTGATACCGTCTGGCGTGTATAACGCCGTCTTGTTGGAGCAATGGTATAAAGAGGCAGTCAAAGAAAATCCCAAGCTGCTGTATTTGAATAAAGATGAGTTGATGCGGCACGAGGCGGCGGGTATTACCACCGACCTGTTTCCCAAGACCATGCAAGTGTCCGGCGTTGCGCTGCAGCTGAGTTACCATTTTGAACCGGGTAGCCCACGCGATGGCGTGACTCTGAGCATCCCTTTGTTTTCGCTGAATCAGGTTTCCAGCGATCGCTGTGAATGGCTGGTGCCCGGCATGCTCAAAGAAAAAGTGCATCTGCTGATTAAGTCACTGCCACAAAAGATTCGTCGTCATTGCGTCCCTTTGCCGAATTATGCAGCAGGATTTTGCGAGCGCAAGGAGTTCGGTTCAGGAAACTTCCTTGATGCTGTGATCGCCGATATACGCGAACAGACTGGCCTGATCTGTATGAGCACCGATTTTAAATTTGAGACGGTGCCTGTGCATCTGACCATGAATTTTAAAATTGTTGATGAACATGCGCGTCAATTAGAGATGGGGCGTAATCTGGCTAACTTGCGCGCTGAATTCGGCGGGCAAGCGCGCGAAAGTTTTCAACGCATCGCCAGCGCCGAAAAACTCAGTTTGCTCGATACTGGTAAAACCAGCTCTGCAATGCCAGAGAGCAATCCTGCCCGCGCCGGCGGCAAGCCAGCCCAGTTAGGTGCAAGCGCCAAGCCAGCAGTCACCATCACGCAAGAAAACCTGAGTGGCTGGACCTTTGACAGCCTGCCAGAATTACTCGAAGTACAGCAAGGTAAACAAACCTTGATCGGTTACCCGGCCCTGGTCGATAAAATCACGCATTGCCATATCGAAGTCTTCGATGATCCTGACGAAGCAGCGCGCATTCATCGTATAGGCTTGCGCCGTTTGTTTGCCTTGCAGATCAAAGAACAAGTCAAATTTCTTGAAAAAAATATCCCTGGCTTACAACAAATGGGGATGCAATTTATGGCTTTGGGTTCGCAAGAAGAATTGCGTGAGCAGATCGTGCAAGTGGCACTGGAAAGTGCCTTTTTGCAGCAGCCTTTGCCAAGTAACTCTGGTGAATTTAATCAACGTCGCGATGCCGGCAAAGGCAGGCTGAATTTGTTAGCCAATGAAATCGCCAGACTCGCCGCCCAGATTTTGGCTGAATATCATGGTCTACCGAAAAAGCTGCAGGCACTCAAAGCCCATCCGCAAGCCGCAGCCGATATGCAAAGCCAATTGCAGATGCTGGTCAGCAAGCGCTTTATTGCCGACAATGACTTTACTCAGCTAGCGCAATTTCCGCGTTACCTGAAAGCCATGACGGTGAGGATGGATAAGTTGCGTGCCGATCCTGCGCGCGACGCCAAGCTGATGCTAGAGTGGAATTCGGTCGCGCAGCCCTGGCAACGCACCCCGCGCAAGACCGGGCCAGATGCTGATCCTAAGTTGCAAGAGTTTCGTTGGTTGTTGGAAGAGTTGCGAGTGTCGCTCTACGCGCAAGAGCTTAGAACCCCGATGCCGGTTTCTGCCAAGCGTTTGCAAAAAGTGTGGGAGAGTATGCAAAGGTAGTTTGCCCTACCGTGCATCGCCAGTGCGCAATAGCCATGCGGCTTGTACGGCAGGGTGGCTGGACGCGCATATTCCATGCGCCTTTCAAGCCAGGCAGGCTGGAAACCCGCATGGAATATGCGCAAGCGGCCTATGCCAGGGGCGGTCTAAAGTTCAAAGTGCGCCAGGAGTAGGAGCGCATGCAAGGCTAGCTCGCGCAGATTTGCGCTATACCGCTAGCTGTCTAGCTATCTAGCTATCTTGAGATTGATTTGCTTTCGCTACTTCTTTTTCGTAAGCACTTTGAAAATTTGCCCCATACTTGTTCTGACTATCGAAGTCGGCTTTTGCTTGCTTGGACAGTCGTTCATGGTAAGCAGAGAAATCATCCCACATCTTGGCTTTTTTTCGACTGGGATTAAATCGATCCATCAGGTTTGCTGCCTGACTATTTTCTGAGAAATTGGCCGGTTGTAATTGCTCAAGCTGCGCGTTGAGTTCGGCCTTCATGCCAGCCATCAATCCTAGTTGATGGCTGTTTAAATCTAAGAACGTGTCTGCGATGGCTTCTTTTGGCGTCATAAAGCCAGGGATTTTTTTTCCCAACATTTGCGTCAAGATACTCTGACTGTCTGGGAAAAATTTCATAGGATTGTTTTTCTCTAATACGACTACCGTCAAATCGCTGCAGACCTCGCGTTTCAGTAGCGCTCGTTGAGAGATCAAATCCACACTACCATCGATTAATCCCTTCAGTAGTTCTCCTATGGTCTGCATGAGTTGCGGGGTCAGGCCAGACTCAATGTTCTCCTTCGATAGTCCCGCCCCCTTGAGTAAAGCTAAAAATAATTCATCGGATGGTTCGGGAGCATCTTCAGCTTTTATCGTTAGCTCGGTTTTTGTAATTGCTCGCGGAATGGAAGCTGTCTTTGCAGCTGAACTTGCAGCTGACTTTGATGCTGTATTCGAAATGGTACTCGTGCGTGCTGGCTCGCTTGATCGCCCAATTTCATTGAGCGCCATGAAGTCGCTTTCTCTACGTAGCAGAAAATTGGGTGGAGTGAGCCGCGCTGTCAGGTCGGTTGCGAGCGAGGCCTCCATCTTCGTCATTTGTTTTTTTGCAGGCAATACTGATTTTCGTATTTGATTTGATGACGGCAGTGAGTTGCTGGCGCTAAGCGCATCAACCCGTAATCGATACAAGCCAATTTGAATTTGGTCGCCGGGTGCTATCGCGTACTCGCGCTCCGGAGTTATTTCTTGCTCGTTGATTAGAATTGGATTGGCGAGACTTAAGTTGATCAGAGTGTGGCGGCCGCCCTCACTTTTGACTGATGCCTGAAAGCGCGACACATAGTGCCTGGGATCTGCTAGCACCAAAAAATTTTCTTCATTGCGACCTATGCCCCTAGGCTTAGCGTCGAAAATCGCCTTAGGAGCAGGGAGTAAAGGTGCATTGTTATACGATATTGCGACTATCTTAATCATCAAATTACTTTGCAAACAATGTTCCAGTGATCGATGCAAGCAAGTTTTAATGTGATGAATAAACCTGAACTCGCTGTGCTGTTCCAGCTAATATCATAATTGGCTTATTCTCTATGCGCGTGGGAGGCTGCAAACTTTTACGAAAATTACAAAATTATTACAAATAAGCAGATATGTTGAAATTGAACTCCATTAAGCTTTAGCCTTGCTGGAAATTTCTATCATCTGTCTATCAGTTGTCTATGAATGCAACAGTAAAAAGCCTAGTTCTGACTGTCACAGGATAAAAAGGGTGGCGCATGGGGTCGTCGACAGCATGGGTAAATTAGGAAAACTAGGCCTAGTAAACACGCTGCTGCTTGGTCGCGCATGTTGCGCCTGGTGTGCATTGAAGTTTAAAGTTGCGGAATTGAATTTTGCAAGAGAGGTTTTTGATGGGTGAGACTGGTTTGAACGACACAATTGTCCCGGAAGTAGCTGCTTCCACGGCCTACACTGATTTAATTGGTTCGCGTTTAGGCGAACCGATTTCTTCTAAGTTAGGTCAGGCTGATATTGAAAAAAAAGCCCTGCCTCCTGGGTTGCAGTTGATGGAGGCACGTACCGCAATGGGTTTGACTGTAGAGGCGATCGCCGCACAGCTTAATTTGGCGGCGCGCCAAATTAGGGCAATAGAAGCGGACGATTATGCGGCCTTGCCTGGACTTGCAACGACTCGTGGTTTTTTTCGGGCCTATGCAAAATTGCTCAAACTAGATGCGGTTCCCTTGTTGGCCTTAATCCCGAAAGAAACTACCCAGAAAGAAGGCGGCTTAACGAGTAAGCGTGAACGGCGCACTTTATCTCGGCCTATATTATTCGGCATTGCCATCACAGTATTGGCCTTGCTCGCTTTGATTAAATACGTCTAAGTTCAAGAAGTTTGGAGCGCCAAAGATTGTAAGCGGAGCAAGCGGATGTGCTTCAAAGGCCACAATTTTTGCTTTGCAATGAAAGTCTATTTTGTTTGCGCGGTTTTGGATCGTGAAAACTCTGGGCCCCAGATTGGATGGCCAATTTCTGCAGTACTGAGCTTAAAGTTTGGATCTAGTTTAAATGCTCTATCAAATTGTTGACGGCATAGTTGTGCTTTGGCCGTGACACAATAACTAAATGCCGAATACTTCAGGGCATCTAGCTTGATTGCCTTATTCTTGCTAGTCACAATCGCTGGTGATCCCAGTAATTTTATAGCGCCATTGTAATCACCGTTATTGTACAAAAGCACTCCGTCTTTAAGTGCTTGAGCATCGGCCGCGCTATTACTTGCGGTGACGGTACTCGCAGCGGCCGAGGCACTAGTCGGATTAGCTGTGGCGCTTACAGGTGCGGTCGTTTCCGATGAGCTAGTAGCGGTTTTGCTCTCTTTGGCTTTTGCCGGTGTTTTTGTTGCGGTGGATTTTGGAGCTGTGTCGCAGCCTAGCAGCAATACACTGGCTAAGGCAAAAATGCAGGTCTTTGCAAGGCGACTGAAGTAAAAGTATTTCATCTCAGGATAGATTTATTTCGAAGTGAATTCATGTTCTATGATAGCCCGCTTATCCTTGCCGACTTCTAGCTCTGTGCTGAAATCAGGAAAGCCGGGATTGCTAATGCGTATTTGATGTTTACCATCGCTCAGACTCAGTTTTTTGAGTGGCGGACTAACTCCACTTTGTTCACCATCGACATAAACCATACCCCAGGGTTTGATGGCGAGTTTTATCTCACCTCTGGCGGCCGCAGATGTCTCGGTGCCGGCCTCACTCAACAGGGGCGTCGCTTTATTCTGACCGCGTAAAAAATAGGCGGAGCCAAGTATCAGCAACAGAATAAGGGTAGCCGCTACTGGTATAGACTTTTTGTTAGCTGGCCAAGTCTTAGCCGCTGGCAGCGCCTCTGGCATAGGGCTCACGCTCGCTTCTTCATCCAGTGTGACTTCAGCGTGACGGATACTGCGGGTGGCTTTGCTGTTGCTGGCATTGCGCGCCGAGTCGAAGGCGGTAATCCCTAGCAAACGGCGAAATTCGTCCACGCTTTGGGGGCGGTCTTCTGGCTGTATCGCCAGCCCCATGTCTATCGCCATCAGAAATTTTTTAGTAAAACCTGGGTGGTTTTCTACCTGTAGCGGCAATAAAGAGTCCTTGACGACGCGCACGATGGACATAGGAGGCGGCGCTTTGAGTAGGGTAAAGTACATCACCGCTGCTAGCGCGTAAATGTCAGTCCAGGGGCCTTGCTGCAAGGAGCCATCGTCAGCGTATTGCTCGATCGGGGCGAAACCTGGTTTTAAGATCACGGTGAGTCCTTGTGTCAGGTCACCGATAATTTTGCGGGCGGAGCCAAAGTCGAGTAATACTGCGTCACCGTTTTTTTGGACTATGATGTTGTCAGGCGAAATATCTCTGTGCAAAATCTTCGACAGATAGAGCGTCTCTAGGGCATCGAGAATTTGTTTGAAAATAAATTTCATCCAGGCTTCATTGACCAATTCGGGACGCTTGCTGATGATCTCTTTGAGGGTATGCCCCTCGTAGTAACGCATCGCCATATAGGCGGTCTTATTTTCTTCCCAAAAACGATACACCTTAACCAGGGCTGGGTGGTCGAACTGCGCCAGCAAACGCGCTTCGTTAATGAAGCTTTTCAGCCCCGCGTCAAAAGTTGTTCGGTGGCGCTCGGCACGCACGGCTACGCTGGCATCGCGGGCGCGTCCAGCCAGTGTGCCTGGAATATATTCCTTGATGGCAACGGTGCGCTGCAGGGAGTGATCAAAAGCCAGATAGACAATGCCGAAGCCGCCTTCACCCAGCACGCCGGTGATTTCAAAGTCGGACAGCCTGGTACCGATTGCGAGACTATTTTCATTCCCGATCTCTGCGACTGGTGCTGAGCTGGAACTAAGTGTTTCTTCTGTTTTCAAGTGGTACTCGAGCTAGAAAGGGGATTTTCGATATTCGGATGTCGCATGCTCGCCAAATTAGCTACTGGCTATGTCATCGTGCACGCAAATTGTAAACGCTGAAAAATTATCCCGTCGGCCATTTTGTGCCGCATTGTTTTTCTCAGCGATGCTATGCATGGCATTGAGCCAGTCCTCACTGCTAGTGGCAGTGCTCAAACTCTGCTCCATTTCTGCCTCACTGATCCATTCCCAGAAACCATCGCTACAAAGCAGGAAGGCATCGCCATCTAGCAGTGCGATAGGTGCTGGGCTTACTTCTGGCGCACTGTCGCCTTCAGCACCGATCGCTGCGAATAGTTGGCTGCGTTGTGGGTGGCGTCGGATCTGTGCATAGTTGGCGTAGCCAGCATCGACTAAACGCTGTGCCATGCTGTGATCTTTCGAGATGCTGATGATCTTGGCCAGGCGGAACATGTAAATCCTGGTGTCGCCTAAATGTGCGCACAAGGCGCAGCGGTTGCTTTGGTCGATCAAGACACAGGCGACGGTGGTGCTCATGTCGCTGTATCTGGCATCCGCGTGTTTTTTTAGCGCGACTTCAGCACTTGCCCATGCGACATAAGAGCCTAAGGCCCGTGTGCTAAATGAGGCTTCCAGTAAGAATTTCTCCAGGATGGCGCTGGTTACGACTGCTGCAGCGACTTCGCCGCCAGCGTGTCCGCCGGTGCCGTCGGCCAACACGAAACAGCTGAGCCCATCTTCGCAGGCCTGCGCCAGCGCATCCTGATTGGAGCTTCTATCGCCTATCGCGCTAAGCTGTGCCGTGTCTAAAAACATGCTAACGTGGACTTTTAGAGTGTTGGCTGGCGCTGCTGAACATATTGCGTGTGCTTGACACGCTCAATTTCTTTTTCATAGGCAATGAGAAAATCTTTGCCGAACAGAGATTGAAATTCGTCCTTGGCTTCCAAACTCAGGCTGTCGAATAATTGAGAAAAATGCTCCCACATGGCGGCTTTACGACGCGCCGGATTGAGCTGATCGAGCAGGCTAGGTGGGTTCAGACGCTTCTCGAAGCTAGATGGTTGTATCTTCTTTAATAACGCGTCCATCGCCGCCTTCATGCCGGCGACCACCGCAAATTGATGCGCGCGCAAGTCGAGGAAAGAGTCTTCCATGGCTTCATCTGGTGCCATAAAGCCAGGCATTTTTTTGCGTAACATCTGCGTCAAGACGGTCTGGCTATCCGGGAAAAATTTAAGCGGATTATTTTTTCTTAAGACCACCAGCGTCACGTCAGCATTCACTTCACGTTTTACCAGTGCTCTTTGGGAAATTAAATCCATGGTTCCCTGAACTGAGGTGGCAACCAGTTTCCCCAGCGTTTCCATCAGTTCTGGGGTAAGTCCAGCATTCAGGTTTAAGCCTGGCAAGCCTGCACCTTTTAAAAAAGCTTGCAAGAGTTCGCTAGCGTCGGCTGTTTTTTCTACTTCTGGCGTGGCACTGCTGACTGCAGTAACGGCGCTAGCTGGCGTTTCGCTAACTACATTTTGTTCAACTGCCGATGTCGTAGTCGCTGCAGTCGGCCTGACGGTGGCGCTAGCCAGCTCAGGGGTGGCGATGTCTGCTTCTACGCGCAACTGGTATAGACCTATCTGTATTTGATCATCGACTTGGATCGAGTATTCGCGCTCAGCTTGTATCTCCTGGCCGTTGATGAAGATAGGATTGGCCTGACTTAAATTAATTAAGCAGTGCTTGCCAGCATCGCTCCAGACTTTAGCTTGCGCGCGCGACACATTGTGCGTAGCGTCGGGCAGGACTAAAAAATTATCCTCACTGCGACCTAGGGTTTTTGCTTCTGCGCCAAACACGGCTGCTAGTGGGGCTGTTGGGGTTTCGTTGTTATACGAAACGACGGCAATTTTAATCATCGTTTTACTCCTGATGCGATCGGCGGTTGGTCGGGAAATAGCTGCATCGCTGATGCCTGCTCAATTTCAAGTACTAAGACCAAATCGGGTAAATAATGCGGGTGTTTTTTGCATGTAATAGCATGTAATAGCATGTAATAGCATGTAATAGCATGTAATAGCATGTAACAATCAGGTAAATAAGCATATGGCTAGCTTGCATGAAGTTGCCATATAAATATTCACTTAAGTATTGCACAGCAGCATCCCTAGTTTACCTGAATATGTCTGTATCAGCGACGTCTTAAAAAAATACTCCTTGCCCTTGTTGCTCTTACACTGGGCAGCTCATTTACTCTTAAAACGAAAAAGGCATAGCGCCAGTACGCAGTATCCATGCGCCTTTCAGGGCAGATAGGCTGGAAAGGCGCATGGATACTGCGCGAGCGGGCATGCCATTGTTAGAATTATCTAGCAAGTGTAACAATGGCTAGGCGAGCTTAGTGCACTAGCACTAAACAATTTTGCAACAGAGTGTTACCGAGACGACGTGATAGTTGGACATGGCTGCGCTTAGCATTTAAGCTAGACTCTGCAATGACACTTCGGCCTGCTCAACTGGCGATGCGTCATTTTTTGTAGCTCTGCAGCAGCACGCTCTGCGTGTTTAAGCGAGAGAAACTTTGAAACAGCGGGAATGAATACAAATCTCTCTTTTCTGACTAATTTAGGCGTGCAGATTCAAGAATTTTTGAGTCTATATCTGTTTGCCATTTCACTTTGCATACTGCTGGGCGCGGCGCTGTTTATATTTTTTATCGGGCGCTCAAAAAATTCTGAAGCCTTAGACTTACTCGCCCCTGAATCTGCTCAAACTAAGGGCATCGATACGGCAGGGCTTGCCGCGCTTGATCAACGCGTGGCGATCTTGGTGGTGGATGACTCGGCCGTGGCCAGAGCCAAATTGGCGAAGCTCTTGGAAAACGCAGGTTATCGCGTGGGGCTTGCCAAAGATGGCCTGGAAGCGATGGAAAAGCTCAATCTAGAGTTTTTCTCGGTGTTACTTACCGATCTGGAAATGCCGAATATGAACGGGCTGGAATTAATCGCCGCAGTGCAGGGGAGCATGGACACCGAAGACATCCCTATCATCGCCATCACCGGGCATGATGAGTTGCAGGCACGGGTACATGATTACCAGGGTTTGTTTGGTATTTTTAAAAAACCCTGGAACGATAGAGAGCTACTCAAGCGGGTTGCAACGCTTTCAGTATTGCGTCAAAAAAAATAAACGCGTACCGGCTAGTCTCTCATTTATCCCGGCACTTTATTCGAGCACTTTTATTCAACACTTATTGCGGTCCTGGTGTCGCGCCCATGATGCGTGAGTACAATTGGTCGTAATGATAGCGCTGGCCTTCATCGTCCATCATTTTTCGGTTCTCAAGAAAGGCCGTGTCTATGATGTTCCAATCCGCGTCATTCAGTACCTGCAGCGCCACTGGCAGTATGCGCTCTTCTTCCATGCGCATATGGGCGAAATAAAAATGTGCGTATTGCTCGACCAGAGTGCGAAAGTGCGGCAGGGCATCAATCCCACCGAATTCATAGGCGTGCAAGGCGTCCAGCAGGCGGTGCGCGAGTAATTCGCCTTTGGCATGTTGCTCCGTCAAGGTATCGAGCTCGACATCGAGTTGATGGGTTCTATCCTTAATTTTTGCAAACAAATACTGATCTTCTTTGGGGTGGTGAACCCGTTCTGGATATTGGCCTATGTAGTAAAGCATGGCGCGAAATACACTCAGATCCACATTTGAATTAACTTCTTGCAGACTGCGCACAAAACTCAGCATGCGCTCCATGATGCTGGCGAGGTGCTGGTGCTCTTCCTGAATGATAAGAATGGAAATGGGAGTGCTGATACGTGCCGGCATGATCGTCTCTTTCTAGTGTTTTTTGCCACTTTACTCCGGTGTTCAATTTTTCCTTTTGATGAGGATCAAGCTTGTTTTGCATTTTCTCGTTTTATGGGGGGGCGATACTGGATTTCGCTTTCGTAGGAGCCGTGTTGGTTTTGCGTGGCACAAAAAAAGAGCGCAGCTATTTTGTTTAGCTACGCTCCTTTGTCCCTAGAAGATGATTTGAAATCGTCTTTTATTGGAATGGCTTATTGGCGTTTTTTTTGTATCGCTTCTATTTCATCCATGATTTTATTCATACGCACAAATACCGCCTGGTAGGGCGCTGCAGTGGCCATGTCGACCCCAGCTGATTTGACCAGTTCATACGGGTAAGCTGATCCGCCGGCTTTCAAAATGTGCAGATATTTGTCTTTGGCGCCAGGTTTTCCCTTGAGAATTTCGTCGGCAAACATAGAGCCTGCTGCGATTGAGGTGGCATACTGGAATACGTAAAAACGGTTGTAGAAATGTGGAATGAAGGCCCATTCTGTGGCGTACAGGTCATCGATTTTCATCACGCCATCTTTGTCGCCGTGATAGCGTTTTAAGATGTCACCGTAGATCTTGGTCAGCGCTTCACCTGTTACCGATTCGCCCTTGTCGACCTTGGCATGTACTGTGCGTTCAAAGTCCGCAAACATGGCCTGGCGGAAGAAAGTACCGCGTAGATTTTCTAATGCCGAACCCAAATACAATAAACGCTCATCGTCCGATTTGGCGATCTTGAGCATGTGGTCGAGCAAGAAAACCTCGTTGGTGGTGGAGGCGATTTCGGCCGTGAAGGTCGGATAATCGGCAGTCACAAACGCTTGGGTTTTATTCGATAAATAAGAATGCATGGCATGACCCCATTCGTGCGCAAGGGTCGAGACTGATTCATAGTCATCGTTAAAGTTCATCAACAGATAAGGATGGACATCGTAAGCGGCGCCATTCATATACGCACCGGAGCGTTTCTTTGGCCTTGGATAGACGTCAATCCAGCGCTCGGTGGTGGCTTTGGTCATGGCCTTGACGTAGTCTTCACCCAGGGGTTTAACCGAGGCCAGCATTAGTTGATTGCCCTCGGCAATCGAGAATTTCAGATTACTGCTGACCAAGGCCGGATACATATCGTGGTAACCCATATCCTTGATTCCCAGCATCTTGGCGCGCAAACTAAAGTAACGGTGCAGCGTCGGCAGATTGGCTTGGGTTTGCTCTATCAAGGTATCGTAGACGGCGCGTGGCAGCTTATTGCCGTCCAGGGCTTGCGTCAGTGAGTCTGGATAATTTCTGACCTTGGCATAGACCGCGTCTTTTTTAAGCATCTCATAAAAAGTCACACCGTAGCTGCGCTCAAATTCTTTCCACTTACCCCAGAAGGCATCGAATATCAATTTGCGATCTTGTCGGTTGCTCGATGAGCGATACTTGGTGTAGGCGGATTGATCAATCACCACTTCCTGACCGTCGGACAGTTTGACCTTGGGCCAAGGCATATCTGAATTGGATAAAGTGCTATACACTGCGCTGGCAGTGTTGGTGGCCATGCCGAAAGTGGCGATCAGCTCCTCGCCCTTTTTGTCGAGGGTATGGCTGGCGCTACGTAGAATGTCCTCTAAGCCGTGGGCATAGATAGACAGTGTCTTGTCTTTGGCGAGATAGGCTTTAACTTTCTTTTCACCCATCTTCAAAATTTCTGGGCGCGCGAAGGAGGTGGCTTCTTCAAGTTGGCTACCGAGGATATCTGAGCGTTGATTTAAATCTAGTCCAGCCGTTGCGCCGGTGTCCTGGTCATGAGTCTGCGAGGCATAGCTGGCGATACGCGCATAGCGCTTAAGCATATCCGCGTTCAAATCCATGCATGTCTTGAAGCGCGCCAGTGAATCGCCCAAATGACCGCTGCAGCCAGAAATTTCTTTGATCTGAGTTTGCAATTTAGCGACATCCTTATCAAATTCTAAGTCGCTGGCATACAGATCTTTTAGGTTCCAGCGATATTCTTCTGTGTCTGCGGCGCTCGCTACTTGCGGCAAGCTTAGCGAGATCGCGAGCGGTAGCGTCATCGCGACTGTGAATAGACTGCGAATTACATATTTATGCATGGCATCTCTTCCAATTGGTGAGGGGGAGTTCATTTTTTAAGTCTAAGTTTGGCTTAGCGATGAATAATGATATTTTCTGTTTTTTTAACATGGACTAGCTGTTTTCTACTATCCCTTGCTGGCAATACGAGTGACATCGAGTCAAGTGATATTCTGATTGAAAATCTCTGAAACGTGAAATATAAATGAAAGTATTTTTTCTTTTTGATTGATTGTTTCCGATTGGTAAGTTCAGCTAGCTGTTTTTTTATTTGCGTACGCTGGCCAGATGATAGTGATGTCACTAGAATAAAAAAACGGTGCCTTGTGAGGGGCACCGTTTTTTGTTGAAACTGGGATCTTGGATTTTGAATCTGTCTGTTGCTTTTACAAAATTTCGCTAGCGTGATCTGCCAGTCGTGAACGCTCACCACGCGCCAGAGTGACGTGACCACTATGCGCCCAGCCTTTAAAACGATCCACTACATAGGTTAAACCACTGGAGCCTTCAGTCAGGTAAGGGGTATCAATCTGAGCGATATTTCCCAGGCAGATGATCTTGGTACCAGGGCCGGCGCGGGTGACCAGAGTCTTGACTTGTTTCGGGGTCAAATTCTGCGCTTCATCAATAATTAAAAACTTATTCACGAAAGTGCGGCCGCGCATGAAGTTGAGCGATTTGATCTTGATCTTGGAACGTATCAGGTCTTGGGTGGCAGCACGGCCCCAGTCACCGGCATCATTGTCAGACTTATTCAATACTTCGAGATTGTCATCAAACGCCCCCATCCACGGTGACATTTTCTCTTCTTCGGTGCCTGGTAAGAAGCCGATATCTTCACCGACAGGCACCGTCACGCGGGTAACAATGATTTCATTGTAGGTTTTTGTCTCCAGTACCTGTGCCAGGCCTGCAGCCAACGCCAGCAAGGTTTTACCGGTGCCGGCCTGACCAAGTAAAGTGACGAAATCGCACTCTGGATCCATCAACAAATTGAGCGCAAAGTTTTGCTCACGATTGCGTGAAGTGACACCCCATACGCTGTGTTTAGGATGACCGTAATCGCGTAGCGTTTGCAATACCGCTGTCTTACCCATGATCTGGCGTACTTGTCCGTAGAACGAAGCTTCACCGTTCTTTGGCTCCAGATAGACAAATTGATTTACCAACAGCGAAGGGATGACCGGGCCAGTGATACGGTAGTAGGTAGTGCTAGTACCATTTTTACTTTCTTGCCAAGACTCTATACCTTTGCCATGCTTATTCCAGAAGTCTTCTGGCAATTGCACGATGCCGGTGTAGAGCAGATCAGAATCTTCCAGTACATGATCGTTGAAGTAATCTTCCGCTGGCAAGCCTAAGGCACGCGCCTTGATACGCATATTGATATCTTTCGATACCAATACGATAGGGCGCCCCGGGAACTCAGTTTCCAGGGCTCGGACTACGCCTAGTATCTGATTGTCGGCCTTACCCTGAGGCAAGCCTGCTGGCAAACTACCGCCTTGCAACTTGGTTTGAAAAAACAAGCGTCCTTTGGCGTCTTTATTCCCGAGTTTAGACAGTAGTGCACCCTTGTCTATGTCGTGATGGTCGATATCTCCCACCAAGGCGTCGAGCGAGCGTGAGATTTGACGGGCGTTGCGCGCCACTTCTGTCATGCCTTTTTTATGATCGTCTAATTCTTCCAAGGTGATCATAGGCAAGTAGACATCGTGCTCTTCAAAGCGGAACAGGGATGATGGGTCGTGCATCAAGACATTGGTGTCGAGTACGAATAATTTGGTAATGCCAGACTTATCTGCGGCACGACTAGCCACGGATTTCACTGGATTAACATGTGCTTTGGCTGTGGCCGGGCTCAGCGCCTTCGGTGTGGCTTTGCTAGCTTCGAGCTTCGCCTTACTTGGAGCAGAAGCTGGAGCTGGTGGCGCGACCGGACGAGAAACTGGTGCGACGCTAGGGATCGCTTTCTGTGTAGCCGCAGGCGCTCGGGTGCTGCTAGTTGGTGTTTTGGTGACAGCCGGTTTTGTTGCTGCTTGGCTGGCTTTTATCGGGGTTTTGTTTTCTGCTTTTGGATAGTCTTTTGGGGACAGCAGAGCCGCTGGTTTAGTCGGCATTTTTGGCAGGGGCATCAGAACCTCTTATAAAAAGTGTGAGAACTTAAACTTGGCAAATCGATGCGAAGATTTGGTCTGGTGGTGCTGTTAAAAGCGAAAAAGCCGCTGTGGAAGATTTTTGTATCATCTCCAGCAACGGCTTCGGCAGGTAAAAATAAGGATTTCAATTATGCGTGTGTACTCACAAATTCCAACACTTCATCGACGTGTCCGGCAACCTTTACTCCACGCCATTCTTTCACTAATTTACCATTGCCGTCAATGATAAATGTACTACGTTCTATGCCGCGTGCTTGTTTACCGTACATGTTCTTGAGTTTCATGACGTTAAATAGCGTACACAGAGTTTCATCGGGGTCAGAGATGAGTTCAAAAGGCAGGTCGAGTTTGGCCTTAAAGCCTATATGTGAACGCAGACTGTCGCGGCTAATCCCAAAAATGCAGGTATTGGCAGCTTGAAATTGCGGATAAAGATCGCGGAATGCGATGCTCTCTGTGGTGCAACCCGGAGTATTGTCTTTCGGGTAGAAATAAAACAGTACAGTCTTACCGCTATATTGGCTTAACTGAAATGGCTGCTCGCCAGTCATGACAGCAGAGAAATCTGGAACCAAGCAATTGAGTGCAGATGGGCTTTCGGCCAAAGTGATCTCCTGATCTGTTGCGTTTATTTAAATGCTGTTGTATGGATTAACAGGTCATGCCGCGATAAAGCTTTGCTCAGCACGACCGTCAGCTTAGGCGTGTAGTGCAACCAATTCCCCTGAGCGGCCAGGTAACTCTGCCCAACTTAAAGGATGTTCTGGTAGCGCCTGATCTTGCAGACTGGTGTAATAATCCGCCATCGAGATGCACTGGTAGCCCTGTTCTTGCCATCCCCTGAGCAACTGATCGAATATGGGGGCAAGTTTTTGCCCTTCAAGTTCAGCATGCAGGGTAAATACATGATTTCTTGGTTCGGCCGTCAACTTAAGGATGTTAGCTGCAATATTTGACTCGTTGATGACAGTGCCATCAATCTCGCGCCCTAGTAACTCATCTAAGGTTGGTAGCGTGGTCGGCATTTGTATACAGGACGACACCTTGCCATCGATTTGCAGGCGATACGGTCCAGCCGCTGGATTGGCGAGAGAGCCGTTATCATTGAGCATGGCGCGACCATCTGAGGCGTATTTCATGCCAAAGCTGGCCAGCTGGCTGAAGGCGTGTTCATTCATTTGCCAGCCAGCCGCGCCGTGGGTCTTGGGGACAGTGCCGAAAATTTCTTGAAAGCGTGAATACGCCTGTTGCATTTGTTGCTGAGTCCAGCTTTCGCCGCGTTTTCTGACATTGTCTTGCCAGACCACATGGTCCCAGGTGTGTATGCCACATTCAAAGCCAGCCCTGCGTACTGCACGCATTTCTTCTACGCAGTCTTTGCCTATATCGGGTGCGGGTAAAAAAACGCCGTACATCAGCGTTTTGACGCCATAGTGTTCGACCACCGAGGTGCGCGATACTTTTTGGAAAAAACCAGGTCGAAAAGCGCGCCGCAAGGCCCAGCCGGTATGATCTTTACCCAGAGAAAACAAGAAGGTGGCACCAGCGTGATGGTGCTTTAACAGGCGTACCAGATTAGGTACGCCTTCGCGAGTGCCACGGTAAGTGTCGACATCGATCTTTAAAACAATAGTAGGCATGCAGTCCTGACTTAATCCATGAGGGCGCGAGCTTCGGCTACCTGACCGCGGTAGGCGTCGAAAATATTGCGCATGCTGTCGGCCATCGTGGTGGTCGGTGCCCAACCGAGTTCTTCGCAGGTATTGGTGATTTTCGGCACACGATTTTGTACGTCTTGATAGCCAGTGCCATAGTAAGCACCGGAAGTGGTTTCTATCAATTCGACTTTTTTCGCGGTCTCTGCGTATTCCGGGTATTCTGCAGCCAGGGTCAGCATCATGTGTGCCAGATCGCGAATCGAGTGGTTATTCACGGGATTGCCGATGTTGTAGATCTTGCCGCTGGCGACGCCATTCTTGTTGTCGATAATCCGCATCAAGGCATCGATACCGTCGTCGATGTAAGTGAAAGCACGTTTTTGCGCGCCGCCATCGACTAAGGAAATGTTTTCACCGCGCACGATGTGGCCGAAGAACTGAGTCACTACGCGTGAGCTACCTTCTTTTGGTGTGTGGATGGAATCCAAACCAGCACCGATCCAGTTAAATGGACGGAACAGGGTGAAGTTCAAACCTTCCATGCCATAGCCCCAGATCACTCTATCCATCAATTGCTTGGCGCAGGAATAAATCCAGCGTGGTTTATTGATAGGACCGCAAATGAGTTCAGATTGCTCAGGATCGAACTCTTCGTCATGGCACATGCCATACACTTCTGAGGTCGATGGGAACACCAGATGCTTGCCGTATTTGGCCGCGGAGCGAACGATAGGCAGATTGGCTTCAAAATCGAGCTCAAATACGCGCAAAGGCTGTTTTACATAAGTTGATGGCGTAGCGATGGCGACCAAAGGCAGGATGACATCACATTTCTTGACGTGATACTCGACCCATTCTTTATTGATGGTGATATCGCCTTCAAAAAAGTGCATGCGCTCGTGACTGAGCAAGTCGCCGAGTCTATCTGTTTGCATGTCCATGCCGTAGACGTGCCAGTCTGTAGTTTCCAGAATGCGCTTGGACAGATGGTGACCGATAAAACCGTTCACGCCGAGGATAAGGACTTTTTTCATGATAATTTCTTTATTTAAAAATGCTGCTGCTGAGCTAATCAGCGAATTATTGGGCGGCCAGTTGTTGCTGTAGGCTTGAGGCTGTAACCACTTTGCCATTCATTAATAGTTCAATTATATGGAGAGCACGGCCATCGCCACACCCACCGAATATAGCATTATCCACTACAGACAAGCCTTGCGGCAAATTTGCGGTGTTGTTAGATGTGGTCGATGCTAGTAATCGTGCTTTTCCGATAACGTAAATGTTGCCGTCCACCTCGGTAAACGCCCCTGGATAAGGTGGAGCTACAGCTCGGTGCAGGTTGTACACTTGCTGCGCCGGCAGACTCCAGTTGATACGGCCATCTTCCGCTTTGCGGCCGCCAAAATAGCTACCCTTGCTCAGATCATTGGCGAGCAGCTTGGCGCTGCCATCGATTAGAGACGGCAGGGCAAACCATAAGATTTGCTCGGCTGCGACCGTCAGTTTGCCAAATACTTCAAAGGCGGTGTCGTCAGGCAGGATGGGCACAGCAGTTTGGGCGATGATGCCACCGGCATCGGGCTTGGCAGCCATTTCGTGCAGAGTTGCACCGGTTTCGGTTTCGCCGTGCAAGACTGCCCAATTTACCGGGACCCGGCCACGGTATTTCGGCAACAAAGAACCGTGTAAGTTGTAAGCGCCGCGCTTGGCCAGTGCCAAAATATTCGTGGGCAACATGTGGCGATAATAAAAACTGAAAATAAAATCAGGGGCCAGCGCCTTGATTTGCTCGAAGAGCTCTGGGCTTGCCGGATTTTCTGGCGTGATGCGGCTAATGCCATGCTCTCTACAGAGATCAGCGACCGATTCAAACCAAATTGTCTCGGTCGGGTTATCTTCATGACTAACCACCAGATCTATCTGTACGCCACGCGCCAACAAGGTTTTAATGCAACGCACACCAACGCTGTGGTAGGCGAACACGACAGCCCTAGGGTTTTGTGTTGTCATTTCAGTTGGTCCCGGCTGTAGTTTCAACTTGCTTGCCCGCTTTAGCCGCAATGCCCTTGTTGCCCTCGTTGCTTTCGTTAGTGTTGAGCTCAAGTATGGTTTGCACCACAAAACGCGGACGCCCGCGCACTTGTTGGTAAATCCGGCCTACATACTCGCCCAGTAAGCCTATGCCAAACAGGATCACGGCCATTAAGAAGAAGGCAATTGCAAACAGGGTGAACAGGCCTTCCGCCTCAGCGCCCAGAATAAATCGGCGTATCAACAGGAAGACCACCAGGGCACCAGATGCCGCCGACAAGACCATGCCCATCATGGAGAACAACTGCAGCGGCACGATAGAAAAACCCGTCATTAAATCAAAGTTCAGACGTATCAGGCTATAGAACGAATATTTGGATTCGCCCGCGGCACGCTCTTCATGCTCGACCATAATTTCAGTCGGATTACGGGCGAAGGTGTAAGCCAGAGCAGGCACATAAGTGCTCACTTCCTGACATTGATTGATCAGGTTAATGACGTTGCGACCATAGGCGCGCAACATATTGCCTTGATCGGTAATCTTGATGCTGGTAATTTTTTCGCGTATCCGATTCATCATCTTGGAAGCATAGGTGCGCCATGCTGAGTCCTGACGTTTGCGGCGTATCGAGCCTACATAATCATAGCCTTCGCGCATTTTGTCGACCAGCGCACCGATTTCTTCCGGCGGATTTTGTAAGTCGGCGTCCAGCGTGACGACGATCTCACCACGACTCGCTTCGAAGCCCGCCAAAATGGCCATGTGCTGGCCGTAATTGCCGTTAAATAAAACCACGCGCGTCACATCCGGGCGTAAGCGATATTGGTCGGCCAGCAGTAGTGCGGTATTGTCGCGACTACCGTCGTTGACGAACACCACTTCATAGCTAACGCCACGCAAGGCTAGGGCGTCCAAGGCCGGATACAGGCGCGCGTACAGTTGTGCCAGGCCGGCTTGTTCGTTATATACCGGGATGACGACGGTGAGTTCTGGTTTCATCAAGCTATGCTCAAATTCAAGAAAGGCAGGATTTTACAGCAGAGACGACTCTGGCTACATCATTTTCGTTCATTGCCGGAAACAAAGGCAGGGTAACGATCTGTTTGCCTATGCGTTCTGCGATAGGGAACATGCCATCAGTAAAGCCACGCGCACGGTAAAAACTAAACAGATGGATGGCGCGATAATGGTAGCCCAGACCGATGCCGAGATCCATCATCTGCTGCATGAACTCGGCGCGATTGATGCGTTCTGGTAGCACGATGTGAAACATGTGCCAGTTACTATTTTCGAAATCAGCGATCGGCAGTTCCGCCCCGGTCTGCGTTTCAAAATCGCCGCCGAACAGGCTGAAGTAGTGTTTTGCCAGTGCCATGCGTTTGGCGTTAAATTCAGCCAAATGCTTCATCTGACCCAGACCTATGGCCGCGGCGATATCGGTCATATTGTATTTGCCACCCAGTACATCGACATCGATACCATCGAGACCGGTTCGGCTAACGCCTTGTAAGCGATACTTCTCAGCTAGTTTGGCTTCTGCCGCATTGTTCAAGACCAGGCAACCGCCTTCGCCGGTCATGATGTTTTTGTTGACTTGAAAACTGAACGAGGCGAAATCGCCGAAAGCGCCGATGCGTTTGCCTTTCCAGGTCGAGCCTATGGCTTGTGCCGCGTCTTCGACCACGCGTAGTTGGTATTTTTCGGCCAGTGCGTACAGTTTATCCATATCGCAAGGCAGGCCGCACATGTGCACCGGGATGATGGCCTTGGTGCGTGGCGTGATGGCAGCTTCAAGTTTATCGAGGTCGATATTGTGGCTGCGCGGATCGATGTCGACAAATACCGGGGTCGCACCGACTTCGATAATCACATTGGCGGTGGCTACCCAAGAATTCGGCGTCGTAATAACTTCATCGCCTGCGCCTATGCCGGCAATGCGCAAGGCAATTTCCATGGTGCAGGTGCCGGAGTTAAAGCTGCGCACCGGACGGCCGCCAAAATACTCGGATAATTGGGCTTCCAGCGCCTGTACGTTGGGGCCGCTAGTGAGCCAGCCTGAGCGCAAGACGTCCGCTACGGCGGCGATGGTGGCTTCGTCCACGCTAGGTTTGGTGAAAGGTAAAAAGGGCAGTGCATTGCTCATGGCTTATCCTATTCTTGGTCTGCTTGCTGCAACCGGCTGCTGGCGCGCGTGCGGCCAGCGTGGGGTTGCGTCGAACTTATTATACTGAGGTAGAGTATATTTAAACACCCGCATAGATATTGCGCAATGACCTAGGTTTTTAATCATACTCCCCCAATATCTGGAAGTGCTGCGGTGCGGCTAGTGCTGTTCCTAGTATATTACTGTGGCGTTGGCTTGTTCAGCAGGTTGGACACAATGATACGTTTTGGATCTTGCGCGATCACCCGCATCGGTAGTTGTAACTGAACTAATTCTTCATAGACATTCGGACGAACGATGGCGATCGCTGCTTTGCCAGCCAAGTGATCGGCTCGCCATTTTTGTTCGAAATCGCTACGCTGGGGTATCCATAGTTCGGGTTGTTGTTCTAATCCAAAACCGAGTTCGTCGCTGGCTTCCACCAAAATCATGGTGCGGGCCAGATAAAACGGCAGCGATTGTTCATACAGACCCACTCCGTAGAGCGGTGTTTCCGGCTTAAGTTCCGCCTGAATTGCCGCTACATGCGGCAAACCTGCATTGTAGCGGCCCCAGGTGTCATGCCCCAGAAACAAAGCCTGGCCAGCCACAAAGCCCGCCATCGCCAGGATGATCACACTCATGTCTTTGCGCTGTTTCGCAAGTAGGCCAGCGATGATGCCACCGACCAGGGTAATGCCGGCCGCAGCAAAGGTCCATGGCACCATGGCCTGATACAGCGGAATCTCATAAGCGATATCACTAATCTCACCTATCTTGTTGGCCGTTAAGACTCCCGCCAAACCCATGGCGGCGAACAATGCTGCGCATATTCTGAGTGAGAGTGTCGAAGTTTTTTCTAGCTGGCAGGCGATCAACAAGGCGATAGAAGGAAATATCGGCAAAATGTAAGAAGGTAGCTTAGAGCCAGAAATGCTAAAGAAAAAGAAGATGAACACGGTCCAGATCAGCAGCATGGTTTGCGGCTGGAAACCGGCTTGCTTACTAAAGCTGAAATTGCGAGCTGCATGCCACAGCGACTGCAGCAATAAACCCAGCCAAGGCACGATGCCCAAAACCAGCAGAGGGAAAAAATAATACCAGGCACCACCGCGTTTATGCACCGTACTGGTAAAGCGTTGAAAATGTTCGTGAATAAAGAAAAAATGTGGGTGTTCAGGATTTTTTTGCCAGACCAAAATAAACCAAGGTGTGGTGATCGCGAAAAACAAGATCAGACCTTTGCCCATATGCAGACGGGTCCAAAGTGCCCAGTCACGCGTGATCATGGTGTAGAGAACGAGCACAGCACCGGGTAAGACAAAGCCTATCAAACCCTTGGACATGGTGGCTAAGGCCATGCCTGCCCAGCATAGCAACATACCATTGCGTTGCTCTGTACTGGTAGCATCAGCTCTTTGCGAGAGTAGTAAGCCGCACAGAGCTAAGGTCATCATGCCGGATAAACCCATATCCAGAGTATTGATGTGCCCCAAGCCTGCCCAGTAAAAACTAGAACCCAACACCAGTGCGGTGCTGATGCCGACCCGTCGGCTAAATACTTTGGCGCCGGTGTAAGCGCTGGCGGCGATGCCGAGTAAGCCGCATAGACCAGTCCATAGACGCGCCTGCCATTCACCCTGACCAAATAATTCGAAGCTGAGCGCATTCATCCAGTTTTGTAGCGGGGGCTTCTCAAAATATTTAATGCCGTTCAGGCGCTGGGTAATCCAGTCACCGCTAGCCACCATTTCTCGCGCCATTTCTGCATAACGGCCTTCATCGGTGGGCACCAATGCACGTGCACCTAACATGTAGAACCAGATAAACAGAAAGACCAGGGCGACTGCCGCCAAAAAAATGGGCGAGTCGTAGGGCGACGGGTGGGCTGAGCTTGGCGTAGATTTGGTTCTCATGCGGCTTCCATAATTAAGGCGAGCGCTACTTTGCGGCCTTCGGCCATCAAAATGTTATAGGTGCGGCAGGCCGCCTGGTTATCCATGCACTCGACGCCCTTGTGTTGCGAGGTCAGCGCCGTAATCAGTTTTGGATGAACGAAGCGTTGTTTATTTCCTGTGCCTAAGATCACGACATCGGGCGCGGTGGCGGCAATTTGTTCGAAGTGCGCAGCCGTCAATTGCTCGAAATCTGCAACCTCCCAAGGCATGGGTGCAGTTTCGGGAAGCACAATTAAACTGCGCTCGTAGCGTTGCGCATTCAGTTCTACGCCGCTGGCATCGTAGGCTGTGACGGTTTGGTAGTGCTGGGTATTGGTGGCGTGTAGCTTCATAGGGCTATTCTGAGATCTTTCACAAAAAACAGGACGCGGACAGCGTATTCGAATTGCGGCATTGTAGCGTTTTTCCTCGAAAGCGAACAAAAATGCCGCTAAAGTTTTGCTATTTTTTATTTGCGCTTGGCCTCAGTAAATTAGGCTGTGCCATCTAGCTATCTGCCGTGCGTTCCGTAGGAAAGCTTGTGATTGACGGAAATAGCGACTCAAAAGCAAATATTATTAGACAATTTCACAAAACGGATTGATAAAAAGGAGAGCATTGGGCAGAATGAGTGTATTCGGCAGTGCAGCATTTTGCGCCTCGCTAGTCCCTCCTTGCTTTTGAAATAGTTGAAAGATTGCTCAGTGCGACCTATACAGAAATCCCAAAAACTTGCCAACGTCTGCTACGACATCCGCGGTCCAGTCATGGAAAAAGCCAAGCAGATGGAAGACGAAGGCCATAAAATCATCAAACTCAATATCGGTAATTTGGCAGTCTTCAACTTCGGCCCACCCGACGAAATCGTGCAAGATATGATTTTAAACATGCACAATTCGGCCGGCTATACCGACTCTAAGGGCATGTTTGCACCGCGCAAATCCATCATGCATTACACCCAGGAGAAGTTCATCCGTGGTGTGACCATAGACGATATTTACATCGGCAATGGTGCTTCTGAACTGATCGTGATGGGCATGAACGCTTTACTCAATAACGGCGATGAGGTCTTGGTGCCAGCCCCCGATTACCCTTTGTGGACGGCCGCAGTCAGCCTATCGGGCGGTACGCCTGTGCATTATGTCTGCGATGAAAGCGCAGACTGGATGCCCGATATCGAAGATATCAAGCGCAAAATCACCCCCAATACCAAGGCCATCGTCGTTATTAATCCGAATAATCCTACCGGGGCTTTGTATCCGGTGGAGATTTTGCAACAGATCGTCGATGTGGCACGCCAACATCAATTAATCGTGTTCGCGGACGAGATTTACGATAAAACTTTGTATGACGAAGCCACACACACTTCTATCGCTTCATTAGCGGACGATGTGTTATTTCTGACACTCAACGGCCTATCGAAAAATTACCGATCCTGCGGCTACCGTGCTGGTTGGATGGTGGTGTCGGGTGAGAAGAAGCATGCTAAGGATTACATAGAAGGCTTGAACATGCTGGCATCGATGCGGCTGTGTTCAAACGCGCCTGGCCAATTTGCGATTCAGACTGCCTTAGGCGGTCATCAGAGTATTAATGAGCTGGTTGGACCTGGCGGACGCTTACTTAAGCAGCGTGATCTGGCGCATAAGCTGCTGACGGCGATTCCCGGCGTCACTTGCGTCAAGCCCAAAGCGGCCTTGTATATGTTTCCAAAGTTAGATCCGAAAATGTATCCGATTGAGGACGATCAGGAATTTATTCATGAATTACTGACCGAGCAAAAGGTCTTGCTGGTGCAGGGCAGTGGCTTTAACTGGATCAAACCGGATCACTTCCGCGTGGTGTTTTTGCCGAACACCGACGATCTTACTGAAGCTTTCGGCCGGATTGCGACTTTTCTCGAGAACTATCGCAAGCGTCACGGCACCAATTAGTTTTTTTCTATCTATTTGTTATACTCAGGACTTGGGTAAAATCGCTTGGCAGCACGGCTAAGCGGAAAATTTTGCCTAAGTTTATTACTATCCGTGTATTTATTTTAATCAGCACTTAGCGAAAACAATATGAAACCCATCAAAGTAGGTCTGTTAGGTATAGGCACTGTCGGTTCCGGCACATTCAATGTTTTAAAGCGTAATCAGGAAGAGATTATGCGCAGAGCCGGCCGTGCTATTGAAATTACCATGGTGGCAGACCTCAATGTGGAGCGCGCGCGCGAATTGACCAATGGTGAATGTGAAATCGTCAATGATGCCAATCTGGTCGTGAATCATCCGGATATCGATATCGTGATTGAATTGATAGGCGGTTATGGCATCGCCAAAGATTTGGTCTTGAAAGCGATTGCCAACGGTAAGCATGTGGTCACCGCAAATAAGGCGCTGCTGGCAACCCACGGCAATGAGATTTTTAAGGCCGCGCAAGACAAAGGTGTGATGGTGGCGTTTGAGGCAGCCGTTGCTGGTGGTATTCCTATCATCAAGGCCTTGCGTGAGGGTTTGACTGCCAACCGTATCGAATGGATCGCTGGCATCATCAATGGCACCACCAATTTCATCTTGTCCGAAATGCGCGACAAGGGCATAGATTTCGCCACCGCACTGAAAGACGCGCAGGCACTGGGCTATGCCGAGGCTGATCCTACTTTTGATATCGAAGGGGTGGATGCCGCGCACAAGGCGACGATTATGGCTTCGATCGCCTTCGGCATTCCTATGCAGTTTAATAAGGCGCATGTGGAAGGGATCACCAAGCTTGAGGCGATTGATATTCGTTATGCCGAGCAATTGGGTTATCGCATCAAGCTGTTGGGAATCACCAAGCGTAGCGATAAGGGCGTGGAGTTGCGCGTCCATCCAACCTTGATACCCGAGAAGCGTCTGATCGCCAACGTCGAGGGTGCAATGAATGCAGTCTTGGTGCAAGGTGACGCGGTTGGTGCCACTTTGTATTACGGCAAAGGCGCTGGTGCTGAGCCGACGGCTTCGGCTGTGATCGCAGATCTGGTTGACATCACGCGTTTGGCAACGGCAGATCCTGAGCATCGCGTGCCGCATCTGGCATTCCAGCCCAATTCTTTAAGTGACCTGGTAATCTTGCCTATGTCTGAGATTGTCACGAGTTATTACTTGCGTTTGCATGTGGCGGATAAGGCGGGGGTGTTAGCGGATGTGACGAAAATTCTGGCGGAGTCCTCGATTTCTATCGATGCCATGCTGCAAAAAGAACCGGCAGAGGGCGAGCAACGTACCGATATCGTGATGCTGACGCATCAGACCCAGGAGAAAAATATACTCGCAGCGATCGCGCAAATCGAAGCGCTGTCTTCGGTATTTGGTAGTGTGACCAAATTGCGATTGGAAGAACTAAGCTAAATCGCTTATTAAGCTAAGCGATTTAGCTAGATTCAAAATAGAATCAAAATAGATTCAAAAAACGAGCGGCCTTAAAAAGCCGCTCGTTTTTTTTGCGTTAAATTTTAGCGTAGAAATTTTTCTATCAACTGGGCTGGCTGCTCTGCATGCATTTTTACCAGAGTAGAAACGCGGGTGCCGTAGTTGGGCGACTCTATGCAGGCCGCAGACAGCAGGCGCTCCATTGCTAAGCTAATGCCGGTATCGGGCAGGCGGCAATCGGGGGCGGGTGTGGTATTCGATAGCATCTCAAAATACGCTTGATCTGGCGCTTGCTGGCAAATCAGGCTGGCAAATTCAGCCTTGGTTTTCACTACTTTAGACCAGGGTGTATCCAAAGAGGCGTTGGATAGGCCGTAAATTCCGGCTGCCAGCGGCTGACCGTTACGCACATCGTCCTGATTGCGATTCGAAAACCAGATTAAGTCATCTTGATCCGCCAGCAGCAAATTGAAGCCATTATAGAGATGTGCCTGGGGCCGAATTGTATCTACATAGGCACGTGCCGATAAATTGCCGCCAAGATAGTTGGCCACCAGTTCACCACGGCTAGCCGCCTCGGCACGGGTCTCAGAGGGTGCCCGGATATTTGTGATCGCGGCAAATTTGCGCTGACTCGTATCGCTGGAGTTGCCATTTGTCAGCCCCATCCAGGTGCCGCCGGATCGCAAATCGCGCCCGGCAAAAATCTGTGGGGAATTTTCCCAGACCGCGGCAGCGGCAGATGGTCGCTCGTAATACTCATCACGATTGCTCGCTGCGATGAGGGGCGTGGCGGGGATGAGCTTCCAGGCAAAAACGATCAGACACATAGTTGGGCATCTTCAAAATATTCAGCATGGCGTTCACCTTGCAGCAAGGCTTGCAGCGGGTTTGCGTGCAGCAAGGGCGCCAGTTGCCCATGAAAATCGGCAGGGATGTCGCGGTAGACTTCCATCCAAGTTAAGCAGTCGTCAGTAATTTCCGGGCGACGTTGTAAGCGCATCTTTAGCCCTAGTGTCGTGAAAAGCTTATTTTGCAGTAGTGCCACTGCAGCGATGACTTGCGCTTCGTGCACTGCGGCAGTTTTGTAGTAGATGTAGCAATCCATGATTCTTGTGTCTTCTCCATACTGCTATTTCGCGCTCTACTTTTTAAGCCAATAATGGGGAGTATCCATTAAATTGTTTTATTCGCGCAGTAGCAGAGCGGGGTTTTAGGTATTTTTTCTCATACTGAGCGGGAGTATGTGTTTAGTCGCTGAGCCTTATCCAACTACTGCGTGATATCAAGCATGGAGTAAGGCAGTGGCAGAAAGCGCAAGCGAGCACCATCCGCGCTAGCTAGATGTACCTTGTCCGCCTGTTGATCTGCCACTTTGAGTTCGACCAGGCAGATGCTGCTGTCTGAGCTTTCTGCTTCGGCATTGACGATCATGCCGCAAGGTTGATCTGGGTCATCTTCTGAAAAAACTTCCATACCCGCCATCACCGCGCTACTCGGAACGCTGGCGATAGCCATGCGGCGCTTGAGTTTTCCCAGATACTGGCTGCGCGCCACGATTTCTTGGCCCGGGTAGCAGCCTTTCTTGAAATTTACACCACCGATCAACTCGAAATTCACCATTTGCGGTACGAACTGCTCTTGGGTTTTATCTATGATGCGGGCAATTCCTGCATGGATGTCGGCACGACGCCAGATCGCTGCATCGCTAGCTAGCAGATTTTTTTGCAGGGTCGGCCAGTAGTCGGCCAGTAGCGCTGATTGTATGATCCATAAATAGCGTGCATGTCCATAGGCATCGCTGACGCGTATTAAACTACCCGCTTCAGTGTCCACTTTGTCATTCACCGCGCCAGGCAATTGCGGGAACCATTCTTGCAGACTTAGAGTCGCGGCCGCGCCGCCCAAGCCTAGTGTCGTATATTCAGTACTCACATCGGTCAATTTTGCCTTGGCGCGCATCACAAACATCTGCAAACGTTTTTGGACTGCGGCTTGTATCGAGGTTGATAGTTGCAGAAAAATACCGGTACTGGTTTTCCAAACAAAAAAACTCGCCAGCATGCGTCCTTTGGGAGTGCACAATGCCGCGTAGCGTGCCGATGTGTTGCTCAGGTGCTCGATGTCGTTGCTGAGTAAATTGTGCAAATAGCTGGCCGCATCGTCACCGCTCACCTGTATTAAGCCCAAGTCGGTCAACGCAGTAACAAAGCCCTGTTGGGCAGCGGTACTTTGCAACTCGGGCGTACTGCTGGCGGCTGTCATTTCAAGAAATTGCGGCAAGGTCATCATGGGTTTACTCTTTATCTTCTCTTTAGGTTAGCTTGGTACTCGCCTGCTAGTTGCATCGCTAGGCCTGGCGATTTTGCAATTAGCCATTTACAACAGGGCTAAGTTTCGTAGATTATAGTAGGCTCTTAGAAAACACGTTGACCACCACTACATGAGTTTCATAAAAAAAATAATTTCTTTGCTGTTTATTGCGCTAATCGCGCTCGCTACTGCATTTGCCTATTGGGCCTTCCAACCGCTGGTGCAGGCCGACAGCGAGTTCAAATCTATCGACTTCAGCATCAAGGCCGGCAGTGCGGTGCGTAGCGCATCGCGCCAGATGCGCGATAGCGGGGTGCCGATAGAGCCTTTCATGTTTGAAATTTTAGCGCGCGTAAATGGCAAGGCGAATAAATTAAAAGCGGGCACATTTGAGTTCGAAATTAGCGATACACCTATGATTTTGCTGGTGAAAATTGTCAATGGTGAATTTTCCCATGCCAGTCTTGCGATTATCGAGGGCTGGAGTTTTCAGCAAATGCGCAATGCCATCGATGCGCATCCAGGAATTAAACATGACAGCCTCAGTCTTAGCGGTAAAGAGTTAATCAAAAAAATCAATCCTGATTATCAATCGCCCGAAGGCCTATTTTTCCCTGACACCTATTTGTTTGCCAAAGGGAGTAGTGACTTACTCATTTATCAGCAAGCCCACCAGTCTATGTTGAAGCATCTCGATGATGCCTGGCAAGCCAAGGCCGCCAATCTGCCGTATAAAACAGCCTATGAAGCACTGATCATGGCGTCCATTATCGAGAAGGAAACCGGCCGTTCTTCCGAGCGTAGTTTGATTGCCTCTGTGTTTATTAATCGACTCAAGATCGGTATGTTGTTGCAAACCGACCCCACTGTGATCTACGGCATGGGAGAGAGTTACAAGGGGAAAATCAGGAAAGTCGATTTATTGACCGATACGCCTTACAACACCTATACCCGCGCTGGCTTGCCGCCCACGCCTATCGCTTTACCTGGGATAGCCTCCTTGTCGGCGGCCCTGAATCCAGAAAAAAGTGCGGCCTTGTATTTTGTCGCGAGAGGCGATGGCACTAGCCAATTTTCTGACAATTTAACCGAGCATAATCGCGCTGTGAATAAATATCAGCGTTAAAAAATCCTGCTGAGAGTAATCATGAAGCCGCGCAGATTGCTTAAGTAATTTAGTAGCGGTGTTTGTCTGATATCAAGGATAATACGCATCATTCATTTTAGAGTTTCTAGCTAGACCTATGCAAAAAGCAGGTAAATTTATTACATTCGAGGGCATTGATGGTGCTGGTAAGTCTACTCACATCGCCTATGTGGCGCAAGCTTTGCAGCAACGTGGCATCACCGTCATTAGCAGTCGGGAACCGGGCGGTACGCCGCTGGGAGAGTCTTTGCGGCAAATTCTCTTGCAAGAAAAAATGCACTTGGAGACTGAGGCCTTATTGATGTTTGCAGTGCGCAGAGAGCATATCGCGCAAGTGATAGAGCCTGCGTTGCAACGCGGCGATTGGGTGATTTCGGATCGCTTCAGCGATGCCAGTTTTGCTTATCAGGGCGGCGGACGTAAATTGCCATTGGCAAAACTTGAAGCCCTGGAACAATGGGTCCATCCACATCTACAACCAGATCTGACCTTGTTGTTTGATGTGCCCTTAGCGGTCGCGCGCGAACGTCTGGATGCTACCCGCACTCTGGATAAATTTGAGCAGGAGCAGACTGATTTTTTTGCGGGTACGCGCGCCGAGTATTTGCGCAGGGCGGCGCAATTCCCGCAACGCTTCCGCATTATCGATTCGAGTCGAGCTATTCCTGAAATCCGCAAAGATCTGGATGGATTGATCGCTGAGTTGTTGGTCGGCGAGCAAGATGAGTAGTTCACTTTTTTCCTGGCATCAGTCGGCCTGGACGCAATTGCAGTCGCTGCGAGAGCGCATGCCGCATGCCATTTTGTTGCATGGTGCTGAAGGTACGGGAAAAACACTTTTCGCCGAACAATTTGCGCAATCGCTGTTGTGCGAGACGCCTAAGCCGGATGGGCGCGCATGCATGGAGTGCGCCTCGTGTGGCTGGTTTTCTCAATATAGTCACCCTGACTATCGACGCGTGCGACCTGAACTGCTCGACGAGGAAGAGGGCGCGGCCAGTGAAGCCGATGCTTCCGAATCGGATAAAAAAACCGCCAAGGCAAGCAAGGCGCCATCCAAGGAAATCGTCATCAATCAAGTGCGTGCCTTGGCTGATTTTATGAATATTTCTACCCACAGACAAGGGCGACGGGTTGTGCTGCTGTACCCTGCGGAAGCTTTGAACGTACCGGCGGCGAATGCCTTACTTAAATCACTGGAAGAGCCAAATGCCAACACCGTGTTTGTTTTGGTTTCAAATAGTTTAGATAGGCTATTGCCGACTATCTTATCTCGCTGCCACAAATTTCCGCTAGGGATGCCATCACGTGAGCAATCCCTTGCGTGGTTGGCAACGCAAAAACTCAGTGATGCGGATATGTGGTTGGCGCAGCAAGGTGGCGCCCCGCTGGCGGCGCTAGCGATGGGGCAGTCGGATGTGCGTACCGATTTAGACGAGTTTTTGCGTCAATTAAGTAAGCCTAGCGTCGAAGCAAGCTTGAAAATCGCGGAGAAAATGCAAAAAATGGATGTCCCGACCACGGTGTCTTGGTTGCAACGTTGGCTGTACGATATTTTTTCTTATAAACAAAGTAGCATAATCCGGTATTATCCAAGGTATCACAAAGAATTAGCAGCGCTGGCTATGCGCGTAGATGTTCATGCCTTGTTGGCTGTAGTGGCGTCCGTGAGAGAACGACAGGCGATTGCCAGTCACCCTTTATCTGCTAAATTATTTATAGAAGATATGTTGTTGGATTATTCTGCACTTTTCCGTTGAGAGCGTTTTATGGCTGAACTACCTGCTAATTTGAATGTGTCTGCTCCTGCGCGTCCCTCTGTTTTGTCATTGGCAATCAAGGAAAAGGCAGCCTTATATTCGGCGTACATGCCATTTTTAAAAAATGGGGGCATTTTTGTACCCACGAACAAATCTTATCGCCTCGGCGAAGAGATTTATCTGATTTTGACTTTGCTCGATGATCCGAGTAAATATCCGATTGCCGGTAAAGTGTCTTGGATTACACCTGCCGGCGCCGGTAACAATAAATCTCAAGGGATAGGTGTGCATTTTCCAGATGACGAAAGCGGTACTCGTATCAAGTTACGCGTTGAGGAATTGCTCGGCGCGGCGATACGCTCATCACGCGCCACGCACACTTTATAAATATGTCTTCGACCCAACTGTCACACAGAATCGCCGCGCTGGAGGATTTACCTGAAATCGTCGCGATCTATAATTCTACGATTGCATCAAGAAAGGTAACTGCCGATACCGAACCTATCAGTGTAGATTCTCGTTTGCCTTGGTTTTATGCACACTCACCCGATAAGCGTCCTTTGTGGGTGGTCGATGGTGAGGCGGGAATCATCGGTTGGCTGTCATTTTCTGATTTTTATGGTCGGCCTGCTTACGCTGGCACCGCAGAGCTCTCGATTTATTTGCATGAAGACGCCAGAGGCCGCGGTATCGGTCGTTATTTTCTGCAGGCCGCCATAGAGCACGCACCTCAAATTGCTGTACATACTTTACTGGGTTTTATTTTCGGTCACAACACGCCTAGTATGAATTTGTTTGCATCATTTAATTTTCAAATTTGGGCGAATATGCCA
Source organism: Undibacterium parvum (assembly GCF_003955735.1). Classification (NCBI taxonomy): domain Bacteria; kingdom Pseudomonadati; phylum Pseudomonadota; class Betaproteobacteria; order Burkholderiales; family Oxalobacteraceae; genus Neoundibacterium; species Neoundibacterium parvum. Next base: position 3,986,163 of record NZ_CP034464.1, read on the forward strand.
CGCGTCGCGACCCTCGATGGCATTGAGCGCGACCTGATTATCTTCGGTAAGCGTATAGACTGAGTGTAATTACTAGCCAAAGAGAGTAAAATCCCGCATCTCTTCACTTGGCTATATTCAAATATTTTGGGATATAGCGGTCATTTTCATAGGAATTCCCATTATGCTGAGTTATCGCCACGGCTTCCACGCTGGCAATCACGCCGACGTCCTTAAGCATTTCATTACCATACAGTTGCTCAATTACCTCGGGCAAAAAGAGGCTGCTTACACTTATATCGATACCCATTCGGGCGCCGGTCTTTACTCCCTCGATGCTGGATATGCGAGTAAAAATGCAGAGTACGAAACTGGCATCGCCCCACTGTGGGATCGCACCGATCTGCCGCCCGCCTTGGCGGAGTATGTGGCCTTAGTAAAAGACTTGAATCCTAGTGGCAAAATGCGCTATTACCCAGGCTCTCCTTATTGCGCCGATAAAATTATGCGCGAACAGGATAGGCTGCGTTTATTTGAGTTACATCCTAGTGAAATCAAAATACTGAGCGAAAATTTCCGCAAGCTCGATGCGCATGCTGCCGCGCAAGGACATAGGCCAACTACGCGCGGTAAGCGTGTAATTATCGCAGCGGGTGACGGGTTCGAAGGATTGAAGGCTTTGTTGCCGCCACCATCGCGTCGCGGCCTTGTCTTAATTGATCCACCGTATGAAGTGAAGGATGACTATCGCCGCGTCAAGGAAACTGTACAAGACGCATTGCTGCGGTTTCCTACGGGTATGTATGCAGTTTGGTATCCAATTCTCCAAAGGATGGAGTCCAAGCAGTTACCAGAGCGACTTAAGCGCATTCCGGCCAATGGCTGGCTAAATGTCAGTCTTTCTATTGGTGGATCTACTCCTGATGGTTTTGGCTTGCATAGTAGTGGCATGTTTATTTTAAATCCCCCTTGGACACTGGAAGCTACCTTAAGAGAGGTCATGCCATATTTAGTTAGTGTGCTCGGCAGGGATGTTACTGCCACTTTTAATATCGAGTCGGGCGAGACGCAAACTATAGGTAAGGGGCGCGGCAAGCCAGCTGTTGCTCCTAGAGTTCCTGTGGTGAGAAATAGAACAAGATAAGGGATTGCAATCTAATTTTTAAATAAGCTTGCCAATCCTAGTCAAGCTTTGCTATAGTGCTCCTCCCGCTGAAGAGCGGGGCGAAATGAAGAAAGTAAGGCTAACGAATTAACCTTAGGTTTGAATGAAGATGTAAATCAAATTCAAGCGCTCGTAAAACAAGGGGTTGACGAGTTCAAGTAAATGCCGCATAATCTCATCTCTCTGCTGCTTACAAACAAAACGCTTTGTAGCAATCTGGCAGAAACGCTTTGCAGTCGGTGAGAATCGATAGTGACGCGCCAAAAAACAGAAGACAGATCTTTAACAATTAACAGTCAATAAATGTGGGCACTTGATAAAGAGCGCGGCTAATTACTTCGGTAGTTAGTTCAACTTAAAAAATATCAAATGTTCGCAAAAGTAATAAATAGGATGCTTGAGAACGCAAGTTCAAAAGTAGCCTGTCAGTTATTTGAGTGAGCGACACCGTTCGCAAGAACGGAGTTCAGAAATGAACACAAAACAGAGATTAAACTGAAGAGTTTGATCCTGGCTCAGATTGAACGCTGGCGGCATGCCTTACACATGCAAGTCGAACGGTAACGCGGAGCAATCTGGCGACGAGTGGCGAACGGGTGAGTAATATATCGGAACATACCCTAGAGTGGGGGATAACGTAGCGAAAGTTACGCTAATACCGCATACGATCTGAGGATGAAAGTGGGGGATCGCAAGACCTCATGCTCATGGAGTGGCCGATATCTGATTAGCTAGTTGGTAGGGTAAAAGCCTACCAAGGCGACGATCAGTAGCTGGTTTGAGAGAACGACCAGCCACACTGGAACTGAGACACGGTCCAGACTCCTACGGGAGGCAGCAGTGGGGAATTTTGGACAATGGGGGCAACCCTGATCCAGCAATGCCGCGTGAGTGAAGAAGGCCTTCGGGTTGTAAAGCTCTTTTGTCAGGGAAGAAAAGGTAGTCTCTAATACAGACTGCTCATGACGGTACCTGAAGAATAAGCACCGGCTAACTACGTGCCAGCAGCCGCGGTAATACGTAGGGTGCAAGCGTTAATCGGAATTACTGGGCGTAAAGCGTGCGCAGGCGGTTATATAAGTCAGATGTGAAATCCCTGGGCTCAACCTAGGAACTGCATTTGAGACTGTATGGCTAGAGTGTGTCAGAGGGGGGTAGAATTCCACGTGTAGCAGTGAAATGCGTAGATATGTGGAGGAATACCGATGGCGAAGGCAGCCCCCTGGGATAACACTGACGCTCATGCACGAAAGCGTGGGGAGCAAACAGGATTAGATACCCTGGTAGTCCACGCCCTAAACGATGTCTACTAGTTGTTGGGTCTTAATTGACTTAGTAACGCAGCTAACGCGTGAAGTAGACCGCCTGGGGAGTACGGTCGCAAGATTAAAACTCAAAGGAATTGACGGGGACCCGCACAAGCGGTGGATGATGTGGATTAATTCGATGCAACGCGAAAAACCTTACCTACCCTTGACATGTACAGAATGCCGAAGAGATTTGGCGGTGCTCGCAAGAGAACTGTAACACAGGTGCTGCATGGCTGTCGTCAGCTCGTGTCGTGAGATGTTGGGTTAAGTCCCGCAACGAGCGCAACCCTTGTCATTAGTTGCTACATTAAGTTGAGCACTCTAATGAGACTGCCGGTGACAAACCGGAGGAAGGTGGGGATGACGTCAAGTCCTCATGGCCCTTATGGGTAGGGCTTCACACGTCATACAATGGTACATACAGAGGGCCGCCAACCCGCGAGGGGGAGCTAATCCCAGAAAGTGTATCGTAGTCCGGATTGTAGTCTGCAACTCGACTACATGAAGTTGGAATCGCTAGTAATCGCGGATCAGCATGTCGCGGTGAATACGTTCCCGGGTCTTGTACACACCGCCCGTCACACCATGGGAGCGGGTTTCGCCAGAAGTAGGTAGCTTAACCGTAAGGAGGGCGCTTACCACGGCGGGATTCGTGACTGGGGTGAAGTCGTAACAAGGTAGCCGTATCGGAAGGTGCGGCTGGATCACCTCCTTTCTAGAGTGCGCTACAAGTTAAGTGTCCACACTTATTGACTGTTAATGATAAAGAACGTAGCGATGGAGCGATTCATCGGTACCGAGTTCCCGAATTGGGGGTTTAGCTCATCTGGTAGAGCACCTGCTTTGCAAGCAGGGGGTGAACGGTTCGATCCCGTTAACCTCCACCATTTACGTAGTAAAGAAGTCGTAAATAAGTGGGGCTGTAGCTCAGCTGGTTAGAGCACCGTGTTGATAACGCGGGGGTCGTTGGTTCGAGTCCAACCAGCCCTACCAGTAAAATGGAGTGGGAAGAAAAAACAAATGTGAGTAGCGCGCGCGCTATTGAGATTTGTTCTTTCGAAACGAAAGCAAAGTATCAAGTAAGACCGTTCTTTAACAATTGAGAAGAAGTAAAGTAGAAATAATCAAAATTATTTCTGTGAAGGAAATTAATAACGACAGTTATTAACGATAATTCATGGAAGGGTTGTGATTGTATCAAACAAACATAAAATGTATTAAAAAGAGTTTGAAAAGCACTGTAGCAATACAGGGTTTTAGAAAATCAAATATCTTGAGATACGGCAAACGCTAAAGTAATACTCATAGTAATAAGAACTATAGCGATTTTTTGGTGATGAACCTGAGCGTAGGTGTTACTGGAAAAATCATCTGGCTCTGCCAGTGATTTTGAACTAGCACCACATCAAAGTAGATTTTTACTTTGATGTGAACAATCAGACGCCAGAATCTAAAGTTATAGGGACAAGTGACTAAGTGCACATGGTGGATGCCTTGGCGATTACAGGCGATGAAGGACGTAGTAGCTTGCGATAAGCTGCGGGGAGTGAGCAAACACACTTTGATCCGCAGATTTCCGAATGGGGAAACCCACCCTTAGGGGTATTGCATACTCAATACATAGGTATGCAAGGCGAACGCGGCGAACTGAAACATCTAAGTAGCTGCAGGAAAAGAAATCAACCGAGATTCCCAAAGTAGTGGCGAGCGAAATGGGAACAGCCTGCAAGATTTAGCATCTTTGATAATAGAATGGAATGGAAAGTCCAGCCATAGAGGGTGATAGCCCCTTATATGAAATCATCGGTGTGGAACTAAGTTTGCGACAAGTAGGGCGGGACACGTGAAATCCTGTCTGAACATGGGGGGACCATCCTCCAAGGCTAAATACTCGTAATCGACCGATAGTGAACCAGTACCGTGAGGGAAAGGCGAAAAGAACCCCGGAAGGGGAGTGAAATAGATCCTGAAACCGTGTGCATACAAACAGTAGGAGCGGACTTGTTCCGTGACTGCGTACCTTTTGTATAATGGGTCAGCGACTTACATTCAGTGGCAAGGTTAACCGCATAGGGAAGCCGTAGAGAAATCGAGTCCGAATAGGGCGAAATTAGTCGCTGGGTGTAGACCCGAAACCAAGTGATCTACTCATGGCCAGGATGAAGGTGCCGTAACAGGTACTGGAGGTCCGAACCCACTAATGTTGAAAAATTAGGGGATGAGCTGTGGGTAGGGGTGAAAGGCTAAACAAACTTGGAAATAGCTGGTTCTCTCCGAAAACTATTTAGGTAGTGCCTCAAGTATCACCATCGGGGGTAGAGCACTGTTATGGCTAGGGGGTCATCGCGACTTACCAACCCATTGCAAACTCCGAATACCGATGAGTGCGAGCTTGGGAGACAGACGTCGGGTGCTAACGTCCGGCGTCAAGAGGGAAACAACCCAGACCGCCAGCTAAGGTCCCAAAGTATCGCTAAGTGGAAAACGAAGTGGGAAGGCTAAAACAGTCAGGAGGTTGGCTTAGAAGCAGCCACCCTTTAAAGAAAGCGTAATAGCTCACTGATCGAGTCGTCCTGCGCGGAAGATGTAACGGGGCTAAGCGATACACCGAAGCTGCGGATATGTTTTAGGACATATGGTAGGAGAGCGTTCTGTAAGCCTGCGAAGGTGTCTTGTAAAGGATGCTGGAGGTATCAGAAGTGCGAATGCTGACATGAGTAGCGATAATGGGGGTGAAAAGCCTCCACGCCGTAAGCCCAAGGTTTCCTGTTCAACGTTCATCGGAGCAGGGTGAGTCGGCCCCTAAGGCGAGGCAGAGATGCGTAGCTGATGGGAAGCAGGTTAATATTCCTGCACCGTCGTATGATGCGATGGGGGGACGGATCGCGGAAGGTTGTCAGGCGGTTGGATGAGCCTGTTCTTGACTTGTAGAAGGCACTTAGGCAAATCCGGGTGCGTAATTCAAGGGGTTGAGACGAGTGAACTTGTTCACGAAGCAATCGGAAGTGGTTCCAAGAAAAGCCTCTAAGCTTCAGTCATACGAGACCGTACCGCAAACCGACACAGGTGGGCGAGATGAGTATTCTAAGGCGCTTGAGAGAACTCGGGAGAAGGAACTCGGCAAATTGGTACCGTAACTTCGGGATAAGGTACGCCCTTGTAGTTTGACCCCCCTGCGGGGGAAGGATGAAAGGGTTGCAATAAACTGGTGGCTGCAACTGTTTAATAAAAACACAGCACTATGCAAACACGAAAGTGGACGTATATGGTGTGACTCCTGCCCGGTGCTGGAAGATTAAATGATGGGGTGCAAGCTCTTGATTGAAGTCCCAGTAAACGGCGGCCGTAACTATAACGGTCCTAAGGTAGCGAAATTCCTTGTCGGGTAAGTTCCGACCTGCACGAATGGAGTAATGATGGCCACACTGTCTCCTCCCGAGACTCAGCGAAGTTGAAATGTTTGTGATGATGCAATCTACCCGCGGCTAGACGGAAAGACCCCATGAACCTTTACTGTAGCTTTGCATTGGACTTTGAACCAATCTGTGTAGGATAGGTGGGAGGCTTTGAAGCGTGGACGCCAGTCTGCGTGGAGCCATCCTTGAAATACCACCCTGGTTTGTTTGAGGTTCTAACCTTGGTCCGTTATCCGGATCGGGGACAGTGCATGGTAGGCAGTTTGACTGGGGCGGTCTCCTCCCAAAGTGTAACGGAGGAGTTCGAAGGTACGCTAGTTACGGTCGGACATCGTGACGATAGTGCAATGGCATAAGCGTGCTTAACTGCGAGACTGACAAGTCGAGCAGGTACGAAAGTAGGACATAGTGATCCGGTGGTTCTGTATGGAAGGGCCATCGCTCAACGGATAAAAGGTACTCTGGGGATAACAGGCTGATTCCTCCCAAGAGTTCATATCGACGGGGGAGTTTGGCACCTCGATGTCGGCTCATCACATCCTGGGGCTGTAGCCGGTCCCAAGGGTATGGCTGTTCGCCATTTAAAGTGGTACGTGAGCTGGGTTTAAAACGTCGTGAGACAGTTTGGTCCCTATCTGCCGTGGGCGTTGGAAGTTTGAAGGGGGCTGCTCCTAGTACGAGAGGACCGGAGTGGACGAACCTCTGGTGTATCGGTTGTCACGCCAGTGGCATTGCCGAGTAGCTATGTTCGGAATAGATAACCGCTGAAAGCATCTAAGCGGGAAACTAGCCTTAAGATGAGACTTCCCAGAGACTAGATCTCTTTAAAGGGTCGTTCGAGACCAGGACGTTGATAGGCTGGGTGTGGAAGTGCAGTAATGCATTAAGCTAACCAGTACTAATTGCCCGTAAGGCTTGTCCCTATAACTTTAGTGTTATAGATTTACGACAAGTATTGTTTGTGTGTTTGCCTTATGTAGTCGAGAAATCGACGAAGTTTGGTACAAATCACAACCGCCTAAGTCCTGCACTCAACATGCAGGCACGCTGCAGCGATGGTCAATCGCTCAGCACAAAGATTATTGATGGACAAGTGAACCATGTTCGCTTGCCTTGGTGGTGCAAACCGCCCTACGACACTTCTTCCCAATTGGATTGTTTGCGATTCACAGAATAACGTGAACCACAATCAGTCAACAAGTTATGCCTGATGACCATAGCAAGTCGGTACCACCCCTTCCCATCCCGAACAGGACCGTGAAACGACTCCGCGCCAATGATAGTGCTGCAACCAGTGTGAAAGTAGGTCATCGTCAGGCTTTTATTAGAAAACCCCTCAACAGCTACCTGTTGAGGGGTTTTTGCTTTGCGCAATCCGTTCGAAGACAACTCCCATAGCGCACTGCACTGACCTTGCATGTTCCGACACCCTGCGAGGACGCGACGCATGCACCACCTTCTTCTAGGCCTCAGGCATGTCCCGAGAGTTCTTTAAACCCAAGGCTTCGCCTGAAACGCACTCACCAACCTGCCACACCTCAAAAATACTCCCCTCTGTATATTTAAAACCCACAAACACTGCGCGGGCAAGCGGCTGATCTACTTAAAAATTTGGGGGAGTATGTGTGCGAAGGGGGCGGGGCTGTGGTTTGCAGTTGGCTAGGCCCGACTTACAGCACGCATATTTTTTCCGAATTCTAACTGAGTGCGCAAATGCTTCTGCGGAAAGTTTTATGGGGGGGCGCTCGGGATGTGCACTTTTTATTTGAAGCTGCGCGTTACTTGCGGTTTCAGATGCACTGCGTGGCAGGATAGGGTGGAGATTCGATGGCTAAAGCGCTATTAAAACGTTATTAAAGCGCTGCTAAGATAATACCCCAGGTAGTATATTTCGATTGCGCACGTACTACGTGCGCAATGAGGCGATTTTTGACTATTTTTAGGGGGGTATGTGAGATGAGCGTAAATTAGAATTGTTCATCTTCTTGCAGATAACGCCACTGGCCTTCCGGTAGCTTGCCTAATTTTACTTTGCCAATTCTGACGCGTTTGAGGCCTAGGACCGTTAAGCCGACCATTTCGCACATGCGGCGAATCTGGCGTTTTTTTCCTTCTTTTAGGATGAAATTGAGTTGGTCATCATTTTGCCAGCGTACTTTCGCAGGGATTAATTTCTTGCCGTCTAGACTGAGGCCGTGGTTCAGCAGGCGTAAATCTTTTTCTGGTAGTCGACCAGGTCGGCTGTATTCAACCCGGACTAAATATTCTTTTTCAACCGTGGTGTCCTGACCGATCAAGTGTTTGGCAATGCGACCATCTTGGGTTAGTACTAACAGACCTACCGAGTCGATATCGAGGCGGCCGGCGGCAACCAGGCTCATCAGTTGGGTCGGGTGGAACTGATTATCCACCGGGCATTCGCTCCAGCGATTTTCTGCCTTCACCAAAGAGATTGCGGGTTGATGGCCGTCTTCGGCTTGTCCACTAACTAATCCTACTGGTTTGTTGATGAGGATGGTGACGCGTTTGGATTGTTCGGCTGCGGCCTGGCGCTCTACCGAGACGCGTTGATGTGGGAACACTTTGCTGCCAAGTTCTGAGACGATCTTGCCGTCCACGCGCACCCAGCCGCGTTCTATCCATTCATCTGCTTCGCGGCGCGAGCAAAGTCCTAGTTCGGACATTCTTTTTGAAAGGCGTAATAGTTCGGTCATGGTTTTTATTGAGTAAATGGTTTAATGCGATTGCTGACTTGGGTAAAGTCGTGATTGCTAAGATTATTTGCTTAAATACGTAAAGTATCGAGTAGTTCGGTTTCCAATTGTATCTGGGTTCTGGCGTGTTGTAAGGCGGCGCCGTCTATCAGGAAAACGTCTTCTACGCGTTCGCCTAGTGTCATGATCTTTGCGGTATGTAGATTGATTTTGTACTTGGTGAGCACATTGGCAATCGCATACAGCAAGCCATTTCTATCATTGGCCGAGATCGAAAGTAAATAGAACTGACCTTTTTCGTCTGGGCGCAAGTCGACGATAGGAGTGAGTGGGAAAGTTCTGGATAGGCGTGATAAGCGACCACGATTAGGCGGCGAAAGGGGCGTCTGTTGCTTAAGAATTTCTGCTAACTCGTGTTCTATCAAGCTGATAATGTCGCGATAGTTATTGGCAAACGCAGGCTCGGTGACTAGGAAGGTATCGAGTGCGTAACCGCTTTTGGTGGTGTGAATTTTGGCATCTAAAATGCTAAAATTTTTGCCGTCGAAGTAATTGCAAATGCGCGCGAATAAATCTGCCTGATCCTTGACGTAGACCACCACTTGCAATCCCTCGCCTATGGGGGATATGCGGCATTTGACTACTGGCGTCAGGCTTTCTGTGCGGTCATGCAAGGCGCGTGTTTGCCAGGCGATATCGGCTGCATCATGCCGCAAAAAATAGGCGATATCTAGCTGCTGCCAAAGTTTTTCATGGGCTTCGATCGCTAGTCCATGTAGGCGTAAAGATTTTAAGGCATCTTGCTGGCGGTTTTTTAACTCGCGATCTTTGGATGGTGCTTCGCCGCCCAGTACCCGCAAGCTGATGCGATACAAGTCCTCTAGCAGCTTGCCTTTCCAGGCATTCCAAACCTTGGGACTGGTGCCGCGAATATCAGAAACAGTTAGCAAGTACAGTGCGGTTAAATGACGTTCATCTTTGACTAAGCTGACAAAATTTTGTATGACCTCGGGATCGGATAAATCTTGTTTTTGCGCCACGTGAGACATGGTGAGGTGGTTCTGCACCAAGAACACGATCAGCTCAGAATTGGCTTTCGAGATACCGTGCTCATGACAAAATTTCTTGGCGTCACTCATACCCAAGATAGAATGGTCGCCATTGCGCCCTTTGGCGATGTCGTGAAATAAAGCCGCGATGTAAAGCACCCAAGGTTGCGTAAAATTGGCCATTAACTGGCTGCAAAATGGGTACTCGTGGGCATGCTCGGTCATGGTAAAGCGACGCAGATTGCGCACCACCATCAAAATATGCTGATCCACCGTGTAAGCGTGGAATAGATCGTGTTGCATCTGCCCTATGATGCGACGGAAATTTGGCAAATAGCGGCCGAGCACGCTCATTTGGTTCATGTGCCGCAAGGCGTGAGTAATCCCTTGGGGTGACTGCAGTATCTGTAAAAACAGGGCGCGATTAAAGATGTCGTGCCTAAAACCAGCGTCAATTAAGAAGCGCGCATGCCATAAGGCACGCAGTGTACGCGCCGTCATTCCTTTGAGCTCGTTGTGTTGAGCAAGTAGTAAAAACACTTCTAGCATTGCCGATGGCGAGGTTTTAAAGACCTCATCGTTAGCGATATCAATGAAGCCATTGACGTCATTGAAGCGCTCATTGACGACCTGTGGCACTGAGGGCTGCGGAAAGAGGGTAGCCTCAATATTTTGCAGCAGTATGCTGTTAAGCTGGGTTACCGCTTTCGCGGCCCAGTAATAGCGTTGCATTAAATATTCACTGGCGCGGCGCGATTCCGTGGTCTTAAATCCAAAAGTCTCGGCAATCGCGGTTTGCACATCAAAAATAAGTCTGTCCTCGCGTCGGCCTGCGTGTATGTGCAGACGTATGCGAATATCTTTGAAGGCGCGTTCATTGCGTTTTAATTGATGCGCTTCAGTGGCGGTGATTAAACCATGTTCGGCTAATTCTTTCCAAGAATTGCCTAACTTGGCCGCTTTGGCGACCCATAGTATGACTTGTAAGTCCCTTAATCCGCCCGGACTTTCTTTGCAGTTCGGTTCCAGGCTATACGGGGTGTCTTCATATTTGACATGGCGCTGCTGCAATTCCAGGAGTTTTCCTTGGAAAAACTGCTGAGGATGCATGTTTTCATCGAAACGAGTTTGTAATTTGCGAAACAGATTTCGACTGCCAGTCAGGAGTCGCGCTTCTAGCAGGCTGGTTTGGACGGTGATGTCGGCATTGCTTTCAATTATGCATTCGTCGACGGTGCGTATGCTATGCCCTATGTCTAGACCAATATCCCATAAAATTTGCACTAAACTTTCTAGTTTTTCGCGCAAGGCAGAGTCGGGCGACGCTGCCAGTAAGACCAGTACATCCACGTCAGAGTGGGGAAATAACTCGCCACGACCATAGCCGCCGACGGCTACCAGCGCCGCCGATTTTGGAAAATCAAAACTCTTCCAGATTTTTCCTAAAATACCGTCTACGCAGCGACATAGGTTTTGCAGTAGTGCTTCGGCTTTGGTGTTTTCTTTAAATGCGCTGATTGCAAGTTGTTGCGCTGCCTTCAATTCTTGTTTGAAGATCAGCGCGGGAGCTAGCGTGGTCATTTGGCCGTGGTAATAAATGCAGGTGGTGGCGGTGATCCGGCTGACAGGGTTAACACTTCATAGCCGGTTTCTGTGACTAAAATGGTGTGTTCCCACTGCGCTGACAGGCTGCGGTCCTTGGTTTTGATAGTCCAGCCGTCGCCCATTTCTTTGATTTCGCGGCGACCGGCATTAATCATAGGCTCTATCGTGAAAATCATACCTGGCGCGAGTTTTTCTAAAGTGCCTGGGCGTCCGTAATGCAGAACTTGGGGCTCTTCATGAAAAACCTTACCTATGCCATGTCCGCAAAATTCTCGGACTACGCTATAGCCTGCTTTTTCTGCATGCTGTTGAATAATGTGGCCAATGTCACCCAGATGATTGCCTGGCTTTACTTTGGAGATGCCCAGCCACATACATTCGTAGGTGATTTCGCTGAGTCTTTTTGCCAGGATGGACGGTTCGCCGACCAAAAACATGCGGCTATTGTCGCCGTGGTAGCCATCTTTGATGACGGTGATATCCAAATTAACGACATCGCCGCTTTTCAATACTTTGTCGCCTGGAATGCCATGGCAAATAACGTCGTTGACCGAAGTGCAAATGGCTTTCGGGTAAGGCGTGTAGCCAGGAGGGCAGTAATTTAGAGGAGCGGGTATGCTGCCTTGTACATTCAGCATGTATTCGTGGCAGAGCCTATCAATTTCACCCGTGGTCACCCCGACTTTGACGAAGGGGGTGATGTAATCGAGAACTTCAGATCCGAGTCGGCCTGCGATGCGCATTCCTGCGATGTCTTCCGGGGTTTTAATAGAAATAGATGTCATGCTTCGCCATGTAAATTGAGAAATCAGTAATACGTGATTATAGTCTAGGACTGCGCGATTCGCTTAGGCCAAGCGTTCAGTCAATAGCGAGTGAGTGAAGCTGATCGCGATCAACGAGCTTGAAGTAAGTCTGCTTATCGTAGTACAATAGATGGTTGGCTAGAGTGTTTCTCTGGTTGATGAATTAAATACTGTAATTTTTTAAACACGAATCTGGTCAAAAAGGGTGTCCCATCTGGGATCACTGACTCGGATTCAAGACCTAACCCTGGAGTTATTATGTCTGTATCAATGCGTGAGATGTTAGAAGCTGGTGTCCATTTTGGTCATCAAACCCGTTTCTGGAATCCAAAAATGGCTCCGTACATTTTTGGTCACCGCAATAAAATCCATATTATCAATCTTGAAAAAACTCTGGGCATGTACCAGGAAGCAATCAAGTACATTCGTCAATTGTCTTCCAATCGCGGTACTGTGCTGATGGTTGGTACTAAGCGTCAAGCGCGTGAGTTGATCGCTGTTGAAGCGCAACGTGCTGGTATGCCTTACGTTGATCAGCGTTGGTTGGGTGGTATGTTGACTAACTTCAAAACTGTAAAAACTTCGATCAAGCGCTTGAAGGACATGGAAGCGATTGTTGAAGATGGTTCAGTAGAGAAGTTGTCGAAAAAAGAAGCTTTGATGTTTCAGCGTGAAATGATTAAGTTGCAAAAGTCTATCGGTGGTATCAAGGATATGGCTGGTGTTCCTGACGCAATTTTCGTTGTGGACGTTGGTTTCCACAAAGGTACTATTACTGAGGCCGCTAAATTGGGTATCCCAGTAATCGGTATCGTTGATACTAACCACTCCCCAGACGGCGTGACTTACATTATCCCTGGTAATGATGATTCATCTAAGGCAATTGCTCTGTACGCTCGTGGCGTTGCAGATGCAATCTTGGAAGGTCGTGCGAATGCCGTTAATGAAGTGTTGGAAGCGGTTAAGCCAAGTGCTGATGAGTTCGTTGAAGTAGAGCAAGCGTAATATCTCATGATTTTTGCCGAATTTTGATTCGGTAAAATCAAAGTAAAAGGGGCAAACTATCGTTAGCCCCTTTTTTTAAACAGAATTTATTGATGGCATCTTTGTGATGCAACGTAACTAGGAGAAAAACATGGCGGCGATTACAGCAGCGATGGTAGGTGAATTGCGCGCAAAGACAGATGCGCCTATGATGGAATGCAAAAAAGCATTGGTTGAAGCTGAAGGCGATATGGAGCGCGCAGAGGAAATCTTGCGCGTTAAGTTGGGCGGTAAGGCTTCTAAAGCGGCTTCACGCGTAACCGCAGAAGGTGTAGTTGCTTCTGTTGTTGTCGGTGGCGTCGGTGCTTTGATCGAAGTTAATTGCGAAACTGATTTTGTTACCAAGAATGACGATTTTATTGCTTTTGCAAACGCATGCGTAAAATTGGTTGCAGAGCATAATCCAGCGGATGTGGCTGCTTTGGCTGCGCTGCCTTTGGATGGTTCTACCGTTGAAACAGTTCGCGCTGCTTTGATTGGTCGTATCGGCGAAAATATGTCGATTCGTCGCTTTCAGCGCTTCGACACAGCTGCTAAGCTGACTTCCTATTTGCATGGCACACGTATCGGTGTCATGGTTGAATTCTCTGCGGCTGATGAGCAAGTTGGTAAAGACGTTGCTATGCATATCGCTGCAATGAAGCCGGTTTCTTTGTCTGCTGATCAGGTTCCTGCAGAATTGATCGAAAAAGAGCGTTCGGTCGCATCTTTGAAAGCAGCTGAGTCTGGTAAGCCAGCCGACATCGTCACCAAGATGGTTGAGGGTTCGGTTCAGAAGTTCTTGAAAGAAGTTTCTTTGTTGAATCAAACTTTTGTCAAGAATGACAAGCAGACTGTTGAGCAAATGTTGAAGTCAGTTGATGCTTCAATCAAGTCGTTCACTATGTATGTTGTTGGTGAAGGCATAGAAAAGAAACAGGATGATTTCGCTGCAGAAGTGGCGGCGCAAGTCGCCGCCGCCAAGCAAGCGTAATTAGGCAAAAAAACGGGCCGAAAGGCCCGTTTTTTTAAGCTTCGATTTTGAGACGTTTTTTACTAAGTTATTTTACTAGGTTATTTTTGCTAGTGCGTTAGATGTAAATCGTGTTTGTTATTTAGCGTGTTCACAATAATATCTTCATTTAATTTTTAAGGAGCCCGGACCGTGATCAAACCTGCTTATAAGCGTGTGCTTTTGAAGCTCTCTGGCGAAGCCTTGATGGGCGACGATGCCTACGGTATTAATCGAGCCACCATTGAGCGTATGGTGGCAGATGTCGCTGAAATATCAAGAATGGGCGTGGAGCTCGCAATCGTTATTGGTGGTGGGAATATCTTTCGCGGGGTTGCACCTGGTGCGCAGGGGATGGATAGGGCAACCGCCGATTACATGGGTATGCTGGCAACCGTCATGAATGCTCTTGCCTTAGGTGATGCGATGCGTCAGGCTGGCGTCGTAGCGCGGGTGATGTCGGCAATTGCGATTGAACAAGTTGTCGAGCCTTATGTACGGCCTAAGGCTTTGCAGTATCTGGAAGAAGGTAAAGTTGTTATCTTCGCTGCTGGTACAGGAAATCCTTTCTTTACTACCGATACAGCAGCCGCGTTGCGCGGATCTGAAATTGGCGCAGAAATTGTATTGAAAGCCACCAAGGTTGATGGTGTGTATACCGCAGATCCTAAGAAGGATGCTAGCGCTACGCGTTATTCCACCATTTCTTTTGACGAAGCTATTTCGCGTCATTTGCAAGTGATGGATGCAACCGCGTTTGCGCTTTGTCGTGATCAGAAGTTGCCGATCAAAGTATTTTCTATCGTCAAACCAGGTGCCTTGAAAAATCTGATTATGGGTGGCGACGAAGGCACTCTAGTCCACGTATAATTTGTTTTTTTGCATATGGGTAAGGGCGTTGGGCGAGGCCTGCGCTTGTTTTTTATACTGAAATAAATAAGATAAATAGTGAGTATTTATCTGCATTAATTTGTACAGGAGGATGGTATGTCCATCATAGAAGTAAAAAATAATACGCAATTGCGGATGCAAAAGTCGCTAGAGACTCTCAAAGTTGATCTTTCTAAGGTACGTACTGGTCGTGCGCATACGGGGATCTTGGACCATGTGATGGTCGATTACTACGGTGCTCCGACCAATATCACTCAAGTGGCAAACGTAACCTTGATCGATGCACGCACCATCGGCGTTCAGCCTTGGGAAAAGAAGATGATGTCGGCCATCGAGAAAGCAATTCGTGATGCAGATCTTGGTCTAAACCCATCCACGCAAGGCGAACTGATACGTGTTCCTACGCCGGCATTAACCGAAGAGCGCCGTAAAGAAATGGTGAAGTTGGTCAAGACCGAAGGGGAAGATGCGAAAATCGCTATTCGCAATATTCGTCGTGACGCGAATGAGTCTTTGAAGAAGTTGGTAAAAGATAAGGAGTGTTCCGAGGATGACGAGCGCCGTGCCTCGGATGAGATACAAAAATTAACCGACAAGTTTGTGGCTGATGTGGATAAATCCCTGGCGGATAAGGAAAAGGAAGTATTGACGGTATAGCTTGACGCCGAGAGTATTTTTTTCACTCATTCTGGATATACATGGTTCACATTAGTTCGACTAAAGAAGTGCCGCTTGTGGGTAAGGTTCCACAACATATCGCGATCATCATGGATGGTAATGGGCGTTGGGCGACCAAGCGGTTTTTACCTCGTGTTGCTGGACATGCCAAGGGTGTGGATGCGGTACGCGTCATGGTTAAGGCTTGCGTCAAGCGTGAGGTGAAGTATTTGACGTTATTTGCATTTAGTTCTGAGAATTGGCGCAGACCAGCAGAGGAAGTTTCTTTGCTGATGCGCCTTTTTGTCACAGCGCTAGAAAAAGAAGTCGTAAAAATGCACGCGAACGGCATTCGTCTTAAGGTGGTTGGCGATTTGTCTCGGTTTGACGCGCAATTGCAAAAAACGATACAGGCAGCCGAAGCGCTCACAGCAAGCAATCTAGGTCTGACTGTCACCATTTGCGCAAATTACGGTGGTCGTTGGGATATCGTGCAGGCGTTCAATCGCCTTAAACAAGATCTCAAATCCGATGCTACGGTCACAGAGGAGCAACTGGCGCCGTATCTGTCTATGGCGTATGCGCCTGAGCCAGATTTGTTTATTCGTACCGGTGGTGAAACCAGAATTTCCAATTTTTTGTTATGGCAACTGGCATACAGTGAATTGTATTTTACGGATACGTTTTGGCCTGATTTCAATGCGCATGCTTTAGATGAGGCGATTAAATCGTATCAGGCAAGAGAGCGCCGCTTTGGACGTACCAGTGCGCAAGTCCTTGCGCAGGTCGACGAATAAAATCCCACTCGAGATAAGGTAAACCATGCTTAAAACTCGTGTTATTACAGCTTTGCTGTTGTTGGCATTGCTAGTTCCCATTCTGTACTTCGGGTCAATTCAAATTTTTTCTCTCGTCGCTACGCTTTTCTTTGGTGCCGCGATGTGGGAAAGTCAGCGTTTGTTTAAAAAACCTGCGCCTCTCGTGATCGCTTTGATTTGGTCCGCTCTGTTTTTTTATCTCAGTTTTAACGGATTCTTGCTCTCTAGCCCGACTACGCCACTCTTGTTCGCCATGTGCGTCTTGTTTTGGTTGTTAAGGTTAATCCCTTCTCTTGCCTTTGGCTTGCCAGTCTTGCACAGCATTTCTAGCAGTACCTTAAATGGGATTTATGGCTTAAGCATCTTTGGGTGTTTTGTCGCTATGTGTGTTTTGTTCGCGCATTCCCCACTGTTTTTCCTGTCAGTTATGGCCGTGGTTTGGGTGGCCGATGTAGTTGCATATTTCTCAGGTAAGGCATTTGGAAAACGCAAGCTGGCACCCTCAATTTCACCAGGGAAATCATGGGAAGGGGCGATAGGTGGTTGGCTTGGGGTATTGTTGATTGCAGGGTTGGCGGTTTACCTTGGCGCTGCTGCAGATATTTTCCCTACCAAGATATTTATGAAATTGGGTGCGTTTGGCTTTCTGCTGGTGTTTACTGCGCTGGCGATCGCCAGTGTCGTTGGTGATTTATTTGAGTCATCCTTGAAGCGCCGCGCTGACATGAAAGACAGTAGTGCTTTGTTGCCCGGGCATGGCGGGGTTTTAGATAGGATAGATGCCTTGATTCCAGTGCTGCCTATGGCTGCACTGTTGGATCTTTGGTTGCGATGATGGGCCGTTCGGTGAATAAGAATATGCAGAAAATTTGTGTCTTGGGTTCGACCGGATCGATCGGTGTATCGACCTTAGATGTGATCGCTAGGCATCCGGAGTTGTATGCCGTTTTCGCCTTAACAGCGCATACCCAAGTGCGGAAATTGGCTGAACAGTGCGCGCAATTTAATCCGTCTTTTGCGGTAGTTGGGACTGCGCTCGCTGCGACCGAGCTGCAATTGTTGTTGCGCGAAAAAAATATAACGACAGAAGTTTTATACGGTCCTCAGGCTTTATGTGAGGTTGCTAGCGCTACTGAGTGTGATGCAGTCATGGCTGCGATTGTTGGTGCGGCTGGTTTGCCCGCTTCATTGGCAGCCGCACATGCTGGCAAAAAGGTTTTGCTCGCAAACAAAGAAGCCTTAGTGATGTCCGGTCAGTTGTTTATTGATGCAATACAGGCCAGTGGCGCGACATTGCTGCCAATTGACAGTGAGCATAATGCGATTTTTCAGTGTCTGCCGCAAGCCTATGACAGGCGGCCGCAACAGCACGGTGTGCATAAAATTATCCTGACCGCTTCCGGTGGCCCTTTTCTTAATCGCACTTTAGATTCGCTGGATAACGTGACGCCTAACGAGGCGGTGGCACACCCTAACTGGGTCATGGGGCGCAAGATTTCGGTGGACTCCGCCACGATGATGAATAAGGGTTTGGAGGTGATCGAGGCGCATTGGTTGTTTAACGCTCCGGCAGAGCAAATTGAGGTGCTGATACATCCTCAAAGTGTGATCCACTCCATGGTTTCCTATCTGGATGGTTCGGTCTTGGCGCAAATGGGAAATCCAGATATGCGCACGCCGATCGCCTATGGTTTGGCCTACCCCAAACGTATCAATTCAGGAGTTGCGCCACTCGATCTGGCTAAAGTCATGCAGTTAAATTTTATTGCTCCCGACTTTAAGCGTTTCCCCTGCTTAGAATTGGCGTACGCAGCACTAAAAACTGGACGATCGGCGCCAACTATATTGAACGCAAGTAATGAGATCGCTGTCCAAGCGTTTTTGGATGGAAAAATAGGTTTCAGAATGATAGATCAAGTCATTGCCCGGGTTATGGATAAGTTGTCGATACGCGAACTCAGCGATATCGATGCTATTTTTGAGTGCGATCAAGAAGCGCGTGCTTTGAGCCTAGAGATCATACGCACATGATGCTGTTGCAAACCATCCTCGCTTTTGTGGTCGCGCTAGGTAGCTTAGTGACGATACATGAGCTTGGCCACTATCTTGTGGCACGTTGGTGCGGCGTGAAAATTTTACGCTTTTCTGTTGGCATGGGAAAAGTTGTTTACTCACGTAAGTTGGGGCCAGATCAGACTGAATGGGCAATTTCTATTTTGCCTCTGGGCGGTTACGTAAAAATGCTAGACGCCAGAGAGCAGGATGTTTCTGAAATCTCGGAACAGGATTTACTACGTGAGTTTTCACGACAATCGGTTTGGAGACGTATCGCGATCGTTGCTGCCGGACCTGTCGCCAATTTCCTACTGGCTATTTTGCTATTCACTGGCCTGTATCTACATGGTATTCCCGAGCCTGTGGCAAAAATACGGGTGCCTTCAGAAACTTCTGTGGCCTACCAAGCCGGTTTGCGTCATGGTGATCTGGTGACCGCTGTGAATGGCCATGCTGTGCAAACTTGGACGGGCTTGCAATGGGAGTTGCTGCAACTGGGATTGAATAAGTCTGATGCGACCTTGGCTGTGCAGCGCAATATGCAAAATGAGACAGCTAAACCGGAGTCGCTACAACTAGATCTGGGATTGAGTCGTCTCAGCAGCGCCGAACTTGAAACCGATTTTTTGACTAAGTTGGGATTTTCTGTGGCCAGACCTGCCGCAATATTGCAGGGCGTGGAATTGGGCGGTCCGGCCAGTCGCGCTGGTTTGCTATCAGGTGATCAAATTCTGGAAATCGACGGCAGGGCGGTACTGGATGGGCTCGAATTTATGGAGATCATTAATGCCTCTTCCGATAAAACTCTGCAACTGCTGGTCAAACGCGGTTCGAGTGAAGTCGCTCTGAACGTCACACCCGAGGCAGCTACGGTGCGCGGTGAAAAAATCGGGCGTATCAAGGTGCAGTTGATGCTTGCTCCTGAGATGCTGACGTTAGCAAACTCTCCGCTCAATGCGCTCATCAAGGGCTCGGTAAAAACCTGGGAAGCCAGTATGTTGACCTTTAAAATGCTAGGCAAAATGCTGGCGGGTGATGTGTCCTGGAAAAACTTGACTGGCCCGATTACGATCGCCGATTACGCAGGGCAAACCTCCAGGACAGGCTTGATTAGTTACCTCAGCTTTATTGCGCTCATCAGTATCAGTCTGGGCGTTATGAATTTGCTTCCTATCCCTGTGTTGGACGGTGGACATTTGTTGTATTATTCGCTGGAAGTTTTAACAGGAAAACCAGTGTCAGAACGCTTCGGCGAGATCGCGCAACGTGCAGGCGTAGTTTTGTTGATGAGTTTAATGGCAGTTGCTTTCTTTAATGACATCGTCAGACTCATGTCATAATCCTTGCTCGTTTGATCGGCTTGATGCAGCGTCGCTCCCTTGGAAATACCCAGTAGAAATATTGAGATTAGATAATACCTAATGAAATCACATATCGAGAACTATACTTTGCCAAATTTACGTCGTCGCGCCTTAGCGCTAGCAGCGTTTGCACTATGCTCAGGGCAAGCCCTGGCAGTCGAACCATTTAAGGTTAAGGATATCCGCGTCGAAGGTTTGCAAAGGACCGAAGCGGGAACAGTTTTTAGCTATTTGCCGGTACGTGTCGGTGAAACCTTTGATGACGCCAAGAGTGTCTCTGCCATCAAATCTTTGTATGCCACTGGCTTTTTTAAAGACGTACAAATTGAGGCGCAAGATGGCGTTTTGATCGTCTTGCTGGAAGAGCGTCCTACCATCGCTGGGGTTGATTTTACCGGCACCAAAGAATTTGAAAAAGACGCTTTGGTAAAGGCACTTAAAGATGTTGGCGTCGGCGAGACCAAAATTTTTGATAAGGCCACCGTGGATAGGGCCGAGCAAGAACTGAAACGTCAATATCTTTCGCGTGGCTTGTACGGTATGCAGATCACCACCACCATTACGCCGATAGAGCGTAATCGTGTGAATGTGACCTTTGCGGTAGAAGAAGGTGAGATCGCCAAAATCGCGCGTATCAACGTGATCGGAAATAAATATTTTACCGATAGCGAATTGTTTGAATTAATGGCCTTGAGTACGCCGACCTGGTTTAGTTGGTACACCAAAGCGGATCAGTATTCCAAGCAAAAACTCGCTGGCGATATAGAAAATCTCAAATCCTTTTATCAAAATCGCGGTTTTCTGGAGATGCAGGTTGAATCGACTCAGATTTCAATTACACCAGATAAAAAAGAAATTTACATCACCGTGAATATTATCGAGGGCGATAAATATACGGTCTCCGATATTAAGCTGGAAGGCGAGATGTTCGGACGTGAAGCCGAACTTTCCTCCTTGTTGCTATTGAATAAAAACGATGTCTACAATGCGGCTCGATTGACCGAGAGTACCCGGCGCATCTCTGAGCGTATGGGCAATTTTGGCTACGCTTTTGCCAATGTGAACGCCAATCCTTTGCTGGATAAAGAGAAAAAAGAAGTCGCGTTTACGGTGTTTGTCGATCCGGGTAAACGGGTTTATGTGCGCCGTATCAATTTGGCGGGTAACACCAAAACCAGAGATGAAGTCATCCGTAGAGAGTTCCGGCAGTTTGAAGGTTCTTGGTACGACGGTGAAAAAATCAAAGTTTCCAGAGATAGAGTCGAGCGACTGGGTTTCTTTAAAGAAGTGACGATAGAAACGCCAGAAGTCTCCACCAGTACCGATCAGGTAGATGTCAATCTGGCGGTAACCGAGCGCCCAACCGGCAATATCACGTTTGGCGCCGGTTATTCGCAAACAGAAAAACTGACCTTAACCGGTTCGATTCAGCAGTCGAATGTATTTGGTAGTGGTGATACGGTAGGTTTGGATATCAATACCAGCAGACAAAACCGGACGATAGCGGTCTCGCATACCGATCCATACTTTACGGATGATGGTGTTAGCCGTAGTTTTGACTTGTTCCACAGAACCACAACGCCTATCGCTGGCAGTGTCGGTTATTATAAAATTCTCTCTACCGGTGGCAATATTCGATTTGGCGTGCCTTTCTCTGAGTTGGATACGGTGTTTTTCGGTCTTGGTGTAGAGCGTACTCAGGTGCAGACCAATACTGGTAGCCCATTCCGTTATAGAAAATATGTGGCGGATTTTGGCGATGGGGAAAAAGATCCTACCTCCATTTTCTACGGCGCTGGTACTGCGGTGAATACGACTTTCCCTTTGACTGCTGCCTGGCAGCGAGATAGTCGCGATAGTCCTTTAACCCCTAGCATAGGTCGCTATCAGCGCGCTAATCTGGAATTGTCGGCGTTTGGCGATTTTAAATATTATCGCGGAATTTATAATCATCAGTATTTCACTCCTGTGTATCGTTCTGTGATTCTGGCTCTCAATGGTGAGCTTGATTACGGACATGGTTTGGGCGGCAAACCTTATCCTTTGTTTAAAAACTTTTACGCAGGTGGTATAGGTTCGGTACGCGGCTATGACTCTTCTTCTTTGGGAAGTAAAGATCCGAATGGCGATTCTCTGGGTGGTGCGACTAGGTTGCTGGCGAATGCAGAGTTACAAGTGCCTTTCCCTGGGGCGGATAAATCGCTGCGTTGGTTCACCTTTCTGGATGCCGGTAACGTATTTGATGAAGGTCAAAAAATTCAGATCAAAGAGTTACGCGCTTCAGCAGGTATAGGTATCAGCTGGATTTCACCAGTCGGACCTTTGAAATTAAGTTTCGGTAAAGCCTTGAATGCTAAAGTGGGCGATAAGACGCAAACCTTCCAGTTCCAAATGGGTACTGGATTTTAAAAAAATACTTATAAAATACTTATATAATCGGTGTTTTCTGCGTTTGTGTGGTTTGCCTTAGTTTGTATTATGGAGATTATTTTGAGTCAACTTACTACCCCGTCCAAGTTGTTGCAAGGCCTGATGGTTTTTGCAGCTTGTTGTGTCAGCGTTGCGCCTGTGTCAGCTCAGGATTCTAAGGTCGCCTATTTTGATTCGCAGCGCGTGATGCGTGAATCTAGCCCTTCCAAGGCGGCTGAAGCAAAAATTGAACAAGAATTTTCCAAGCGCAGTAAAGAGCTATTCGATACTGTGACAAAAATTAAGGGCTTGGCCGAAAAATTGGACAAAGAGTCGGCGGTGATTACCGACGCTGACAGAGTCAAGCGTCAACGTGATCTGACCGATATGGATCAGGATTTTAAGCGCAAGCAACGTATTTACAATGAAGATTTGAATCAGCGTAGAAACGAAGAGATTGCTTCTTTGGTCGAGCGTGCGCAAAAAGTAGTCAAGCAAATCGCCGAACTAGAAAAATATGACATCGTTTTGCAAGATGCTGTGTATTTCAATCCACGCATAGATATCACCGATAAAGTGATTAAAGCGCTGGCGAAGTAAGTCATGACTCATTCCGGAACGCGACTGGGTGAGTTAGTCGATCGCTTCGGTGGTCAATTAATTGGTGACCCAGACAGATTGGTGATAGGCATTGCCCCTTTGAGCGATGCCGATGAGCGCCACGCGACTTTTCTCTCTAATTCTAAACTGCGCGCGCAGGCCGAATCTACCCTTGCCGCGGTATTGATACTAACTGAATCAGATCATCTGCAGCTAGGTGCAGCGTTTTCTGGTGCGCGCATCATCAGTGCTCAGCCTTATGTGTATTTTGCCCGCGCGGCGCAGTATTTTGCGTCTCTGACGGCGATAGTTCCCCCTTTGGGTATCCATCCTAGTGCTAGCGTTAGTCCGCATGCGCTAGTCGCTGCTAGCGCGAGTATCGCTGCCCAGGTGGTGATAGAGGCGGAAGCGGTGATAGGCGAGAACGTGGTGATCGGTGCTGGCTCGGTGATCGGTCGTGGTGTCAGTATTGATGCCGATACCCAGTTACATGCCAATGTCACTATCTACGACTATTGCGTGATCGGCAAACGCTGCAATATCCATTCCGGTGCGGTGATCGGTGCGGACGGTTTTGGCTTCGCCAACGACGCCGGTAAATGGATCAAGATACCGCAAACCGGGCGCGTATTGATAGGCGACGATGTCGATATTGGTGCCAACACCAGCATAGACCGCGGTGCTTTGGCCGATACCATCATAGAAGAGGGCGTTAAGCTCGACAATCAAATTCAGATTGGGCACAACTGTCAGATCGGTGCTCATACCGCCATGGCGGGTTGTGTTGGGGTCGCCGGTAGTGCCAAGATCGGCAAACACTGTACTTTTGGCGGTGCGGCTATGGTGCTCGGGCATCTGAGCATCGCCGACCATGTGCACATTTCTTCTGCCAGCATGGTGTCCAGATCGATACACGAAGCGGGCCAATATACTGGCTTTTATCCCCTGGCGAAAAATGCCGAATGGGAAAAGTCGGCGGCTATCGTACGTAATCTCACTAGCATGCGGGAAAAAATTCGCACGCTTGAAAAAACAATTAAGTTACTAACAGAAAAAGCAGAAAAATAATTATGAAGACTCTAGACATTAATCAAATCAAACAATATTTGCCGCACCGTTATCCTATGTTGCTGGTCGATCGCGTTTTGGAATGGGAAAGTGGCAAGAGCATTACCGCCATCAAAAATGTGACGGCGAATGAAGAATTCTTCAACGGACACTTCCCAAATAAGCCAGTCATGCCAGGCGTGCTAATGGTCGAAGCGATGGCGCAGACTGCCGCCATTTTGTCGTTTCTGACTATGGGTAAAAAACCAGATGAAAACACCATCGTGTATTTTGTCGGGATTGATAACGTGCGTTTCAAGCGTCCGGTAGAGCCAGGCGATCAATTGAAAATGGAAATCGAGATTACCCGGGTAAGCCGCGGCATCTGGAAATACAAGGCAAAAGCGTCGGTCGATGGTCAATTGGCTTTGGAAGGTGATTTGATGTGTACGCTCCGTACTGCCGATGATGCGGCAGTGGGGGTAACTACAGCAGCTGCTGCGGAGTAAAAATGGCGATCCATCCTAGTGCCTTGATTGATCCTAAAGCCAGCCTCGATAGTTCGGTCGAGGTGGGTGCCTACACCATTATCGGTCCGAATGTGCGCATAGACGCTGGGACAAAAATCGGACCGCATGTGGTGATAGAAGGACACACTACGATAGGGCGCGAGAATACCCTGTTTCAGTTTTCATCGATAGGCGCAGCGCCGCAAGATAAAAAATATGCGGGCGAGCCGACTCGCTTGGAGATCGGTGACCGCAATGTAATACGCGAATTTTGCACCTTTAATCTCGGTACTTCGCAGGACCTGGGTGTTACGCGTCTGGGCAATGATAACTGGATCATGGCCTATGTGCATATCGCGCATGATTGCCAGGTCGGCAATCATACGATTTTTGCGAATAATGCAGCCCTGGCTGGCCAT
Organism: Undibacterium parvum; assembly: GCF_003955735.1. Classification (NCBI taxonomy): domain Bacteria; kingdom Pseudomonadati; phylum Pseudomonadota; class Betaproteobacteria; order Burkholderiales; family Oxalobacteraceae; genus Neoundibacterium; species Neoundibacterium parvum. The sequence goes on from NZ_CP034464.1 coordinate 4,011,008, forward strand.
GTCCACATAGGCGATTGGGTGATTTTGGGCGGGTTTTCAAACACCCATCAGTTTTGCAAAATTGGTGCGCATGCGATGGTCGGTATGAGTACCAGCTTAACCCAGGATGTGCCGCCATTCGTCATGCTCAATGGTAATCCGGCAGCGGCCCATGGTATCAATGTCGAGGGACTCAAGCGCCGTGGTTTTAGTCGCGAGCAAATCGCAGCGATACGCCAATCGTATAAATTATTGTACAAGTCTGGCTTGACGCTCGAAGAGGCGAAGCTTGCCTTGGACCAGCAAGTTGCTGATTTGCCGCCTGAACAAGCCTTACACGTCAAGGCGATGCGCAAATTTCTGGATGGCTCCACGCGCGGCATCGTTCGCTAAGCTAGAAAGTAAGCGTAAATCGTGACAAATCAAACTCGTATCGCCATGGTCGCCGGTGAAACTTCCGGTGATCTTTTGGCTGGGCGCTTATTGTCCGGGCTCAGGCCGCAATTACCTGATGCGCTAATGCATGGCATCGGCGGTCCACATATGATGGAGCATGGCTTCGTCAGCGACTATCCTATGGAAAAGTTGTCGGTGCGTGGCATCTTTGAAGTGCTGATGCATTACCGCGAAATTTCCGGGATACGCAAGCAACTTAGTCAGAGTTTGCTCGCTGAAAGGCCGGATGTCTTCATCGGTGTCGATGCGCCGGATTTTAATCTGGATCTGGAGATACAGCTCAAGCAGGCCGGTATTCCGACTATGCACTACATCAGCCCTTCCATTTGGGCCTGGCGCGGTGGGCGTATCAAAAAAATTGCACAAGCGGTCTCGCACATGCTGGTGGTATTTCCTTTTGAAGAAGAAATTTATCGCAAGGCCGGCATTCCTGCCACCTACGTCGGTCATCCCTTGGCGCAAGTGATAGAGATGGAACCTGATATGGCGGCGGCACGCGATGCGCTTGGTATCGCGCAGGATGCGACCGTGGTTGCCATGCTGCCGGGTAGCCGTATTTCTGAAATTAAATATAATACCGAGGCTTTCATCGCGACCGCCAAAATCCTTTGTGCGCGCGATCCTCAGTTGCAGATCGTGGTGCCTATGGTGGGCGAAAAGCAGCGTAGTTACTACATCAATCTGGTGGTGGCGGCAAAGCTGGATGGGGTGCCGGTATTGCTGGTCAATGGGCAATCGCATACGGTGATTGCAGCTGCCAATGTGGTCTTGGTCGCTTCCGGTACCGCTTCGCTAGAGGTGGCTTTGTTTAAGAAGCCTATGGTGATCGCCTACAAGATGATGGAAGCCTCGTGGCAAATCTTAAAGCATATGGGCTATCAACCCTGGATAGGTCTGCCGAATATTCTTGCCGAAGAATTTCTGGTGCCGGAATTTTTACAATCTGCCGCCACTCCTGAGGCGATGGCGCAAGCCTTGTGGCAGCAATTGACGGATCTACCCTTGCAGACTAGACTCAAGCAAAGGTTTACCGATATGCATCATGCCTTATTGCGTGACACCGCCAGCATCTCGGCACAAGCGGTTTTGAATGTGATCGCCAGTTCCAAGTAAACGTTAAGCTCATTGCCTTTTTGGTTTCTGTAGGCGCTGCTCCGACATCCTTATTTTGCTCTTCACTATCCCATGTATATAGATTCACATTGCCATATAAATTTCCCTGAACTCGCGGTGAGGATGCCCGAAATTTTGCAGAAAATGCAGGATAACGGTGTTACGCATGCGCTGTGCGTGTCGGTGGATTTGCCTGATTTTCCGCAAGTGTTGGCGCTGGCCGAGCAATATCCGCACATCTATGCCTCGGTCGGGGTGCATCCGGATTACGAAGACACCGAAGAGCCGAGCGCCGAGCAATTAGTCAAACTGTCGCAACACCCAAAAATTATTGCGATCGGTGAAACCGGCTTGGATTATTTTCGCCTCAAAGGAGATCTGGAGTGGCAGCGCGAACGCTTTCGCCAGCATATCCGTGCCTCACGCATCTGCGGCAAACCCTTAATTATTCATACCCGTGCGGCCTCGGAAGACACCATTCGCATCATGCGCGAAGAGCGCGCAGGTACGGATAAGGGCGGCGCGGCCGGTGTCATGCATTGCTTTACCGAATCCTTAGAAGTGGCCTTGGCGGCGATAGAGATGGGGTTTTATATTTCCTTCTCGGGCATACTGACATTTAAGAGTGCCAAAGACTTGCAAGCGGTCGCCAAGGCGCTGCCACTAGAGCGTATTTTGATAGAAACCGATTCGCCTTATCTGGCGCCGATGCCACATCGCGGCAAGATGAATGAACCAGGTTTTGTGCGGCACGTGGGTGAATATCTGGCTGACTTGAAGGGCTTGCCAGTCAAGCAGGTGCAGGAAGTTACCAGCAAAAACTTTTTTGATCTGTTTAAAATTACGCCTTAAGTCTGCGATGACTTTTCCTAAATGAAATTGCCTAAGTTCCCCTTTTCTCTGCCCGCGCTGCTGCTCTGCGGCTTATGCGTGCTAGTCGCTGGACTCAGTGGCTCGGCGCATGCCGCCGCCTACGACGACTTTTTATTTGCGGTCAAATTTAACGATGTGCGCACCGTGCAAAATTTGTTAGCCAAGGGCATGGATGCTAATACTCTGGAGGCGGAACGGGGTGAGACGGTGCTGATGATCGCACTGCGCGAAAAATCCATGAAAGTGGTGGAGCTCTTGCTTAAGCATCCTGAGATTAAGCTGGAAGCGCGCGCGCATAACGGTGATACGGCCCTGATGCTGGCTTCCTATCTGGGCAATCGTGCCGCAGTCACGCAGTTACTCGATGCAGGGGCTGAAGTGAATCAGCCTGGCTGGGCCGCTTTGCACTATGCTGCAATCAATGGCGACCTCAAAATTATTGCCTTACTGCTGGAGCATGCCGCTTACATCGATGCTATCTCCCCCAATAAAACCACGCCACTGATGATGGCAGTGCGCTCAGGTAAATTGGCTGCGGTTCAATTATTACTCGACGAGGGCGCGGATATAGGCCTGATCAATAGTATGAACTTGTCGGCCCTCGATTTTGCGATACAGCTGGAGCAAAAAGAAATCGCCAGCGAATTAAGAGCACGCCAGCAAGCGCACGCCAGTCGGCCAGGCAGCGCGCCCGCTAAATCTGATTAATTTTTGCGCTGCGTAGCTATCCTCCCTCTCATATTTATAGGGGAGTATGGCCAAAAACACGGTAGATAGCGCGTATATCTATTGCGCAGTAAAAATATACCCCCCTCAGTATAGTAATGCGTGTTGCTAGCGAAACTATCTCTGTGTTACAGTACGCGCTTCTAATTAATGGAGCACGATCTGTGGACAGTTATAGTTGTCGATCTTTGATCGATCACATCCTGGCAAAGTAAACGCAGATTTCTGTCGCTACCTTGCCGTCACCGGCGGGTAGTTGCATCTAGCAGTTTGTTCAAACTGCTACTTCCTTCTTCCCCACATTTTAAGCGCGTGTTTAACACGATCTCTGAACCCCGCAACGGGTGTCGAATTCTGTTCGCGCGTATAACTTATTCATCTTGTTCTGTGGTGCATGCATACACAGGGCAGGTTTGATTGAGGAGAACATTTTGTCCTTACTATTTTTTACTCAGGCTATGCTTGGCCGTGGCTGCAATTGGGAGCGTGCTGATGTTTGAGCTTTTCAATATGCAAAAGCGCACAGATAGCGCCACTACTAGCGGTCCGAATCGTTGGGATTGGGCCTTGTTGCCCTTGGTGTTGGCATTGATCGTTTTGTTTGCGTTTGCCGCCATGCAGATGAGTCATCCGTTTGCGGTTGGCGAGACTTTGCAGATATCGCTAGATCCCGCTTATCTTCCGTATTATTTGCTACGCACGATTTTACGGATGTTTACGGCTTTGGCGTTCTCGCTGCTGTTCAGTCTGCTATTCGCCGCTATTGCGGTGAAATATGCCGCCGCCGAAAAAGTGATGATACCGGCGCTGGATATTTTGCAGTCGGTACCTATCTTGGGATTTCAGGCAATTGCGATTGCGCCGTTTATTGCCTTGTTCCCCGGCAATTTGCTCGGCGTAGAGTGCGCTGCGGTGTTTGCGATCTTTACTTCGCAAGCCTGGAATATGGCGTTTAGCCTGTATCAATCGATGCGCACGGTGCCGCCTGAGCTCAATGAGGCGGCACGTATCTTCCGACTGTCCGGTTGGCAGCGCTTCTGGCGACTGGAATTGCCTTTTGCCATGCCGGGCTTGCTGTGGAATATGATGATGTCGATGTCGGGCGGCTGGTTTTTTCTGGTGGCGGCTGAGGCGATCTCGGTGGCTGGCCAGGATATTAAATTGCCCGGTATAGGTTCGTATATTGCGGTGGCGATCGAAGCCGAAAATGGCATTGCGATCGCATGGGCGATTACCGCCATGTTAGCGGGGATTTTGCTGTACGACCAATTGTTTTTCCGTCCTTTGCTGGCATGGGCCGATAAGTTTCGGTTTGAAGAGTCGCAAGGTGACACCGCGCAGCAATCATGGTTACTCGACTGGATGCGCAGCAGTTATTGGTTGCGCTCAGGCTCTGAGCGCATGTGGGCCTGGTTAAGCCGAGCCTTGGGCTGGTTTAGTCTGAAACATGATGGCACTTCTAGTCTATCTTTAGCGTCTAGCCATAGTCCGCTGTGGGGGCGCGCTTGGGATGTGACGCTGACGCTGGCGTGTTTGTGGGGCGTGTATAGCTTGGTCAGTTTTGTGCATATCGATGTCGGCTGGGCTGAGGTGGCGCATGTAGTCGGTCTGGGTTTGATTACCCTGTTGCGGGTGATTCTGCTGATAGGCCTGGCCTCTCTGGTGTGGGTGCCGATTGCTGTGTGGGTGGGGCTGCGGCCGCAATACTCGCAGCGGGTGCAGGCAGTGGCGCAGTTTTTAGCCGCTTTCCCGGTCAACCTGATGTTCCCGGTGGTGGTGTTTTTTATGCTCTCGCTAAAACTTAATGCCAATATCTGGCTTAGTCCTTTGATGGTGTTTGGTACCCAGTGGTACATCTTGTTTAACGTCGTCGCCGGTGCCGCAACCATCCCGAATGAATTGCGTCTGGCTGCCGACAATCTGGGTTTGAAAGGCTGGTTGAAATGGAAGCGCGTGTATCTGCCAGCGGTGTTCCCTAGTTACGTGACGGGTGCCATTACCGCCAGCGGCGGCTCCTGGAATGCCAGTATCGTGGCCGAATACGTGACCTGGGGTAAAACCACTCTGGTGGCCGATGGCTTAGGCAGTTATATCAAGCAGATGACCGAGCTAGGGGATTTTCATCGGATCGCACTCGGTATCGCGGTGATGTGCGTCTTCGTCATGTTACTCAATCGTTTTTTCTGGCGCAGATTGTATTCGCTGGCGGAAGACCGTAGTAGCTAAGATCTGTGACAAAGCGGCTAAGTAAAAATATGCGAGCATCAGCAGGAGAGAAACCATGAAACAAAATTTAATCGAACTCAATCAGGTTGCCAAATCTTTTAAAGCGGCCGATGGGCATGACCGTAGCGTATTGGAAAAACTTGATTTCCAATTGGCAGAGGGCGAGATCGTCGCTTTGCTGGGTAAGTCGGGCTCAGGCAAGTCCACCTTATTACGCATCATGGCCGGCTTGATACCTGCCGATACCGGGCAATTATCCTATCGCGGTAAGGCTATTTATGGGCCGGTAGCCGGGATTGCTATGGTGTTTCAGTCTTTCGCCTTGTTTCCGTGGCTGACGGTGCAGCAAAATGTAGAGCTGGGTTTAGAGGCGCAGGGCGTCGCCAGCGATGAGCGCAAGAGCCGTACCGATGCCGTCTTGGAATTGATCGGTCTGGCCGGTTTTGGTGGTGCCTTGCCGCGGGAATTGTCGGGCGGCATGAAGCAGCGCGTGGGGATAGCACGTGCATTGGTGACCAATCCCGATGTGCTCTTGATGGATGAAGCGTTTTCCGCGCTCGATGTGTTGACGGGCGAGACGCTGCGTAACGATATGTTGGAGTTGTGGGATGAAAACCGTATTCCGACCAAGGGTATCCTGATCGTTTCGCATAATATTGAAGAGGCGGTCATGATGGCGGACCGTATCATCATCATGTCCAGCAACCCTGGCTGCATACGTTCGGAAGTGAAGATAGATTTGCCGCGTCCGCGCGATGTGGATGCGCTCGAAGTGCGGGCCTTGATTGATGAAGTGTACGGCCTGATGACCATGCGCACCGCGCAAGAGACTGCCGGTGGTGGTACACATACCCGCCATTTGGGTTATCGTTTGCCGGAGACCGATGTCAGTCGCATCGAGGGTGTGTTGGATTTGTTGGCGCAGGCTCCGTTTAATGGGCGTGCCGATTTGCCACAACTGGCCGAGGAAGTTGATCTCAACGATGAAGAGTTATTCCCTACCTATGAAGCCTTGAGTTTATTAGGATTGGCTATACTAGAGAAGGGCGATATTATTCTTAGTCCGCTTGGTCAGCATTATGCCGATGCCGATCAGACTTTAAGACAAGAATTGTTCGGTCAGCAATTGCTGACGCATGTGCCACTGGCCGCGCATATACGGCGCAATCTTGAGCAAGAGAGCAGCGGCAGTTTGCCTGAGCAGCCTTTCATTGAATTGCTGGAAGAGTTTTTGAAAGCCGATGAAGCCAAGCGGGTGCTTGAAATAGCGATTGAATGGGGGCGTTACGGCGAGGTCTACGAGTATGATTACCATACCGGACGCCTGAGTTTGCCGGACGATGATGACGATTGATAGTGGTTAATGGCGATGGCTTGAATGACGCTGCTAGCAGCTGAATTGAAAGTGTTGGACATGAAAATAAGACGCATAGTGTTGCTTGCCTGTTGTGCCGTAGCCGCTTGTTCCACACCTACACCAGGTGGAAAAAAAGGCGATGAAGTCGGAAAAAAATCCGATGAGAGAGTAGGTTCATCGAACTCTTTGACGCTCAATGGCTATAAGCGTGAATTGGCGCAGCATCTTTGTGGGCGTAATGCCAGCAAGGTGTATGCGGAGAGACCGCAGGCCTTGCTGCGCTCGGTGATCGTCTTAAAATACAGCATGAATGGCGAGGGTAAATTACTGCGCAGCGAGGTGCTGCGCAGCAACCACGATAAAGTCACAGAAAACATTGCCCTGGCGAGTATCAGCAATGCCGCGCCTTTTCCTAAGCCTAGTTCGCTGCTGGTAAAAAACGGTAAATTAGAGATCACCGAGACCTGGTTGTTTAATGACGATGGCCGTTTTCAATTAAGAACCATCGCCCAGCCGCAAATGAGCGAATAAACGTAACTTTTCAGCCGCCTATGAAGGAAGTCAAAACCTCTCAACACTGAGGCACAGAGACTCAGAGAGAAAAGTCGGGAAGTTCTTCGTTTTTTCTCTGTGCCTCTGTGTCTCCTGTGACAGGGTTCTTTTTTTAAATGGTTTTCGTAGCTGGCTGAATAATCACGAATATACAATGTGCTGACGCTAACGCTGGTACCGGCTAGGGTTAACAAAAATCCCGGCTGGTGCTTTCTAATTGTCCGAGTAAATGCGACAGATCCACCAGGCGCTTTGCCACCAGATGGCAGACTTCGCCTTCGCGCTGCCAGATGCCGTACACCCCTAGCAGTCTGGCGCTGAGCACCTCTTTGCGCTGTTGCTCTACCAGCGAAGGCCAGATAATCACATTCACCGGTCCAGTCTCATCTTCTATCGTGATGAATAGCACGCCATTGGCGGTGCCGGGGCGCTGGCGTACCGTAACCATGCCGCAGCCGCGTGCAAATTGGCGATTCTGGAAAGTGTTCAATAACTCTGCCGGTAAGAAGCGCAGCTTGAGCAGGCGCTGGCGCAATAAGGCGAGCGGGTGCCGTCCTAGTGTCAAGCCGGCACTGTGGTAATCACTGACGATCTCTTGCGCTTCGCTCGGCGCGGCCAACACTGGAGTCTGCTCTTCCAGCGTGACGCTATGGAGTAAGTCTTTATCCGGTATTGCCGCCACGGCCTGCCACAAGGCGAGGCGGCGATGTCCGGCCAGTGAGACCAGCGCATTGCCAGCGGCTAAGGCTTCGATGTCGCGGCGGTTTAGTTGTGCGCGCCGCGCCAGATCCGTCATGTCGCTAAAGGCGCGCTGCGTGCGTGCCGCCTGTATGCGCTGTGCCGCCTCAAAAGACATGCCGCGCAAAAGTGACATTCCTAAGCGTACCGCGCTCGGGGATGTTTTGCTTCGATCATTGCTTCGATCATTGCTTCGATCATTGCTTCGATCATCGTGCTCCAGACAGGATTCCCAGTTGCTCGCCTCTATCGTGACCGGTCTGACGACGACGCCATGACGGCGAGCATCCTGCACCAGTTGCGATGGCGAATAAAATCCCAGCGGTTGTGAGTTGAGCAGCGCACATAAAAAAACGGCAGGTTCGTGGCATTTGATCCAGCTGCTGGCGTAAGTCAGAATGGCAAAACTGGCGGCGTGGCTTTCGGGAAAACCGTATTCGCCAAAGCCTAACATCTGATTGAAAATAGCCGTCGCAAATGGCTCGTCGTAGCCATTTTTTTGCATGCTGTTGATGATGCGCTCTTTGTAATGTGCCAGTCCGCCTTTGCGTTTCCAGGCCGCCATGGCACGCCGTAACTCATCGGCTTCGCCCGGGCTAAAATCGGCCGCCACCATGGCGATGCGCATTACTTGCTCCTGGAAGATAGGCACACCCAGGGTACGTGCGAGGATTTTTTCTATCTCGGGTTTCGGGTAGCTGATGGCTTCCAAACCCTGTCTTCTGCGTAAATACGGATGCACCATGCCGCCCTGTATCGGGCCGGGCCTGACGATCGCCACCTGTACCACCAGATCGTAAAAGGTTTGCGGACGCAGGCGTGGCAACATACTCATTTGGGCGCGCGATTCAATTTGAAATACGCCTATGGTATCGGCCCGGCATATCATCTGATAGGTGGCGGCATCTTCGCGTGGTATCTGCTGCATAGTGCGCGGCCGGCCGGGTAGGGTGGCCATCAGATCAAAGGCGCGCTTGAGTGCCGAGAGCATGCCCAGTGCCAACACATCGACCTTGAGTAGGCCTAGCGACTCAAGATCATCTTTATCCCACTCAATCACGCTGCGCTGTTTCATCGCCGCATTTTCTATCGGCACCAGGCGCGATAGTTTGCCTTTGGCGATTACGAAACCGCCGCTGTGTTGCGATAAATGGCGAGGAAAGCCGAGTAACTGGCTCGCCAGGCTAGCCCATTGCTGCGCCAGCGCAGAATCCGGGTCTAGTCCGCTTTCGCTAAAGCGCTGGAGTAAATCGTGCTTACTATCAAACCAGTGATGTGCTTTGGCGACAGCATCGACCAGTGCCAGATCGACGCCGAGCGCCTTGCCGGCTTCGCGCAAAGCGCCTTTGGGGCGGTAAGTGTGGACTGCTGCCGCCAGCGCGGTACGATTTCTGCCGTATTTTTTATACAGATACTGGATCACCTCTTCGCGCCGCTGGTGCTCAAAATCGACATCGATATCGGGTGGTTCGCCGCGCTCTTTGGATAAGAAACGCTCGAATAGCAGAGTGTCGCTATCTGGACTGACTTCAGTGATGTGCAGGCAATAGCAGACCACCGAATTAGCCGCTGAACCACGCCCCTGGCACAAGATGCCTTGTGAGCGGGCGAATCTGACGATGTCGTACACGGTTAAGAAGTAGGGCTCGTAAGCGAGATCGTTGATCAGGTGCAGCTCGTACTCTATTTTTTGTATGACGTTGGCGCTGATGCCGAGCGGGTAGCGTAGCTGTGCGCCTCTATACACCTCCTGTTTTAAATAACTGGCGGGCGTTTGTCCTGCCGGCACCAGTTCATCCGGGTACTCATAGCGCAATTCATCCAGTGAAAAATCACACAGGCTGGCAATCTTGATGCTTTCTGCCAGCGCTGCTGCCGGATACAGCGAGGCCAGGCGCAAGCGCGAGCGCAGATGTTGCTCGGCATTCGGTGCCAGTTGGTAACCGCAATCGGCGATGCTTTTACTCAGGCGTATCGCCGTGAGCGTATCTTGCAAGGGTTTGCGCGAACGCACATGCATGCAGACCTGGCCTATCGCCACCAGCGGCAGGCGCTGGTGTTGGGCAATCGCCGTGACCCGGCCTTGATGCAATTCATCCATGCCACGGGTGAGTAAATTAAGCCCCAGCCAGGCGCGTTGCGGGAAATTGTTCTTGATCCATGCCGCTTGTCTGGAGAGCGCTTCGATACTGGCCGGATAGTCAGGCACCAGGATCAGCAGGCAATCGGGTAAGCCGCGCAGATGGGCATACTCGGTGGGTGGCGCGCTAAAATCTTGTGCGGTAATGAAGTAGGTCCCTTTGGTGGCGCGGGTGCGTGCCAGTGTGATCAGTTCAGACAGATTGCCATAGCCTTCACGATTTTGCGCCAGCGCGATCAGGGTGCAGCCATCTTGCTCATCGCTGGCGCTGAGTTTGAAATGCGCACCTATCAGTAGCGGTAGGCTATGTTTTTTCGCCTCTTCATGGGCCCGCACTACGCCTGCCAGAGAGCATTCGTCGGTGATCGCCAGCGCGCGATAGCCGAGCTTGACGGCGCGTGCCACCAATTCTTCTGCATGGGATGCGCCTTGCAGAAACGTGAAGTTAGACAGACAAAATAATTCTGCGTAATCTGGAAGGGAGGTGGCGCTAGGCAGCGGCATCTGGCCGGGCCCGGGTTTAGGCTTATTCATGCTTATTTATGCTGATCCATGCTGATTCAAGCTCAGTGTTGGCGAGCAGATGAGCGCTAGCTGTGGCGCTCGGACGTGTTTGAAATTTAAAAGTGGCCTGGCCGGACGCGCATATTCCATGCGGGTTTCCAGTCATGTCGGCCTGCAAGGCGCATGGGATATGCGCGCTGGGCTTACCACTGTTTGAAAAAGCTTTTGCATGTTTGCGACCTTATCCGAACCAGCCATGCAGATACCAGACTGCAGCTTCATTCGCCTGCTCGGCCTGTTGTGCCGCGCTGATTCTCTCGTGGTAGATCCAGCAGCGCAGATGTTCGCTGGTTTCGGCGATGAAGTAATCGCGGGTGATTAATTGCCCATTCCACCAACCGGCTTCGATGCGTTCGGGCGGCGAGAGTATGCTCAGTGCGCCGCGATAATACGGCCTATGTTGTCTTAGTTCCAGAGCGATGGGTGTGGCCAGCAACCAGCTCGGGCGGTTCATCATGGCTGCCGGTGCGGGCGCTAATTGCGCCGCGTTGTGCGTTGTGCTATGCGCCTTGGACTGCGACTGCAGCGCGGCTATCCAGTGATTCGCTACTTCCGGTCTGTAGTCGGCGAGCGGCTGCGTTTGCAGGATATTCTCGCTGCCCAAGCGTGCCACTAGTAGCTCTAATAAGCGGTGCTGCTGTTGCGGGCTGCCGCTTGGGTCGGGAAACAGGCTGGCGCTGGGGGCTTGCATGGCGACCAGCTGTGCGGCGTGCAGACGCAAGCCTATCACCGGCGTGGCAAGGCTTAGTTGCGCCAGTCTTTCTTTTAATAAGCGCGCCAGATGCTCGGCTTGCCAGGTGGGTTCGGCTAAGCTGATCATGACCTGGCTAGGCGCGACTGCCAGGCGTCCGCGCTCGTGCTCCAACTCTAGTTGTAATTGGCTCAGCGCCAACTGTTTGGCTCTGAGCCAGCCACTCAGTTGTTGCAGTAAGACTTGCGCATAATTGAGCAAGGCCTCGGCCTGTTCTATGCGCTCAGGTAGTTCGACGTAGGCGATAAATTCTGCCGGCACTTGCAGCCACTGATGTAGTTCTGCGGCTTGGCCGTAAGCGTAGTCCAGGCTGGCGAGTAAGGCCTTGCCACAGCGTCGCTGTATCCCGGCGCGTGGTAGTTGGCGCAGACTTTTTAAATCATGACAGTCTATGCCCTGCAGCCAGTCGCGCCAGGGCGCGGCGGCAGCTAATAAGCGCACCGGAAGAGGATCTAGCCGCGCACTGAGGCGGCGCGCTGTCAGGCAGTAGCGCCCGCGTCGGCCTGTTGCGCTGGCTGCATGCGCCATGAGCCAGGCTGCGCCTGCGCTAGGGGCATAGCCCAGCGTGACGCTGACGCCCAGTAGCGCCATGCTGGCCAGCACGCGCTGCCGCAATTGCCGCACCCCGCCAAACAGGCGCAAGCTGGCACCGATATTCATCAGTAAGCTAGCCTGCTCGGCGCTGGCCACCTGTGGCGAGTAGATAAGTAGCGCGAGCGCGACACGTTGCAGTGTCGCTTGCTCTTGCGCAGCATCATATTGCCTCAGTTTCGCCTCGGGTAGCAGCATCGCCACACTGCCACTGCGCATGCCCAGTTGCACACCGGCCGCGCGCGCATAGTTTGATAGCGCTACCACGCGATTTTTATCCAGCACCACCGTGCCATGATCAGCCAGCCAGTTCGGCTGGAAAGTTTCTATGCTGAGCAGTGGTAAATGCACGGCCAGCCACAGTACGGGTGGCTTGGGCACGGTTGGCGATGTTGCTGTTGCTTTCGCTAATGAGTGGGTGCTCAACATGCTCATGCTCATAAATAGTGGTGTCAGGGCGGGCGCGATACATAGCGGCCAGGCGTGCCTGAGGAATAATCAAAGGTGCATGCGCTTGCGTACCGCGTCGCTTGATAATCTCTACCTGGAGGCCAAGTGCGACGCGCTGCAGCTTCAGGCGTAAGGGCGCGGGTGAAGGATTAAGCGCTTGCTGCTGCGCACGGATCACGGTAAACAGCGTGTTGCCGCTTTGTGCCGCCAGATGCAGGCGACGCAGATTCTCGCTTCTGATTTGGCTAGGCCAAAACAGCAGCGCGGCACAACTAGCACTACGTAAAATTTGTTCGGCGCTCCACAGCGCATCGCTATGGGTCTTGCAGCGCAGCCAAAGAATGCGTGAGATATCCAGACCAAGTTCCGCTAAACCCAGCGCCTGCGGTTGATACGGCGGCTCTAGCAAAATGATGTGGCCGCGCTGCAAACCCGCCAGGGCTGGTTGCAATAGCGCTAGCTCTGCCGTGCCAGGATGCTGTATCAGGATTTCACTCAAAGCGCCCATGGGCCAGCCTGCACCGGGTAGCTCGGCGGCTAAGTCTGAGTAGCCGCAAGCCACATAATCACCATGAGCACGCGCCAGTTGTGAGGCGCGCCATAGCGAAGGATGGATGCTTTCTGGCGCGGGATGGGGGCTCGATTTCATGGTATGCCAAATAAAAAAACTACTGTATATAAAATCAGTATAATCGCTTATTCAGATAAATTCAAACTTGTTGTCGCTTGTTGTAAAAGGCGCGCGAAAAAAGCAGAAAAACCACGGAAAATATAAATACTGATTGCATATACAGTACTTTGTGCTAAAGTGATCAACATGCAATCCGATAGAAATTTATGCACTTACAGGTTTTATAGAGTTCATAGAATTCCTTAATTCACCTAGTTCACCTAATTTACGAAATGGAGATCACCTCAAATGACTAACCTCGAACAAACTTTTGATGCGCGTTTTAGCCTGCAATTTGCACCTAGCTCATTTTTAATGCGCGTGGGTAGTCGAGAGATTTTTGTGTGTCTCGATTTCAGACGACGTCCATATCGGGTTAATCCCATCATGGATTGCTCCACCGGAGTACAAGCCGGGCATCTGGAAATTTTAGTCTTGCGTAAGTGGCTAGTGATTTTGTCTAAAGCCAATTGGTGATCTTGGCAGACCTGAAGTAGTTCAGTGGCGGCATTGCGAGCGCATTGAGCCAGACTGTGGGGGCGTAGAATGGCGCGCTTAGTTTGTACTGAATTTGCACTGAATCTTGGCCGAATCAAGCCTCAATTGCAGTTGGCTTGTCAGTTAATTGAGCATTGCTGCCATATTTGATTTAGTCTGAAACTGGCCCGGCAAAACTCTAGATTTTTATAGCGAGAGCGCCGACATAGCCTGTTGGTAGGTCTAGTTGCTGATAGCGATAGGCGGCCGTATCCGCGTTGCTTGATACTGACCATTCACTTAAGCCTAGCCCCTGGCATTTACATCTGGCTTCCAGTTGTGCCCAGTGTAGGGCGAAGCAGGCCATTTGTTGTGCTGGGTCTGTGGCGGCGATGGCGGCGCTCACCTCCGGCCCTAAATACAGCGTCGCAACCGCTTGCCAGTCGGGTAGATGGGCTAGTTTGAGCAAATCTACGCCTATTTTCCAGTCTAAGTCTGTGCCATTCGCATACTCATTTTTCGAGCTATCTTCAGCGTTATTTTCAGCGCCAACTTCAGCCTCATTTGGCTGCTGCTCACTATGCTCTCCATGCTCAAGTGCTTCATTGCGCTGACGAGTCCGTATCGCTGCAATCGATAAACCGCTTTCATGGCTAATGGAGAGGGCGATCTGATGCCCGGGGATAGATAATTTAAGTCCCGGTACTTGGCCGGGCTGGCGCTCCAATACGAGCTGTTCGCTAGTGCAGGCATAGGCGCAACTGAGCAAGTCGCGTACGGCCAGACGCAGCTGCTGCCTAGCCCACTCGCGACTGGCAGCAGCTGGGCTTGCGATACTGACTACCACTAAGGCATGCTCGGCCAAGGCAGTCAGTGCGGCTGCGCTTTGCTCTGGCCAGCTATACACGGTCAGCACCGACATGGTTTTTTGGTCTGCTCTTAAAGTTGTGGAATTGCCTGTGCAATCGATGCCGGGCAGCCGCGCCAGCTCGATTTTGCCGGGATAAACTCGCCCTTCATCACCAGCGTGAGAGCACCTAATTTGGCGTCATCACCCACTACGGCGCTGTATAGCACCGCGCTGCGCGGCCCCATGTAGACGCGTTCACCGATTTTTACATGGTCGATCTTCATGACGCGGTCTTCAAATAAATGGGTTTGCGGGCAGGCTAGGGCATTGATTTCGCTATATGCACCGATGCTGACGCAATCAAATTCCGTAATGTCGGTGGTGTCCAGGTACACGCCTTTGCCGATTTTACTGCCGAGTAAATTGAACACCAGCGGCAGCCAAGGTGTGCCGCGCAGATAACGCATGAAATTTGGTACTGCAATGCCCTCGTATAAATTGGTGATGGCTTCCGAGAGCCAGACAAATTTGGTCCACATAGGCGTACTACTTTTTTGGTAGCGTCCCATGAAGATCCATTTTAAAGCCAAAACAAAGGCGAAGCAGCCTAGTCCATACGCTAAACCTGCTAACAGCAGGTAATACAGAACTTCGCCCCACAAGTCTTCATCTGCCAGTGGCATCAGATCGAGCACGATGGTGTAGCCGACCGAAATCACCATCGCATGCGGTGCCACGATACGGAAAGTCTCTACCAGAGTGCGACCTATGCGACGCCATACTGAGGGATGAAAGGTCAGCTCTTCAGGGAAGCCTTTGACTTCTTCGCGCGCCGGTAAATGGATGGCCGGTGAGCCTAGCCAAGTGTCACCGTTGCGCATGGTTTCATTGGCCGGGGCGCTACTGTGCACGCCGATTAATACATTCTCAGGCAGGATGGTGCCATCCGGAATATACGCGCCGTTACCGACAAAGCTGCGGCGTGAAATCACGGTGGGCTGCATGCTCATCCAGCCGCCATCGATCTGTTCGTCACCGAGTAAAACTGCATCGGCGATAAAGGTTTCATCGCCCAGCGTCAGCATGTCTGGGACCACGCCTAGTGCGGTCGAGATCTCCGCACCTTTGCCTACTTTTGCACCCAGTAAACGATACCAAAACGGCGCATACACGGTGGCATATACCCCATGCAAGACATTCAGACTAGCTTCCTGAATTTGATTCACCAGCCATTTGGCGCAATAAGTATTGCCATGCACAGAGTAACTGCCAGGTTTGAGCTTTGGTAAAACGCTCCAGCGTATTCCGGCCGATAGCAGGGCGGTGCAGAGTATTAAGATCGCGGTGGCAGGGAAGGCCAGAATAAAATATTTAGTCAATTGAAAAGCAATCGAATTTCCTTGTAACCAAGGAAAAGTCTCGACGTTATCGAGCATGTCGATCGCGACAAAACTAGGGAAGACCGGCAGAAAAAATAGGGCGGCAATCAAGGCACTGCCAAAGATGAAGAAGATCGCTTCGGCCGCCAGGCGTAAGTTTGATACTGGTGGGCGCGCTGGAAGCGAGCTAGGCTCAAAGGCTCCGATATCATGCGCTGGCGAGCCACGCCAGATCCGTCTGGCAGGAATGCTTTGCCCTTCGCTGAGTGCCGATTGCCCTTCCAGATGGCCATATTCGCCTATTGTGACACCACCTTCGAGTATCGCGTACGAGCCTACGCAGGCATTTTGGCCTATCTTGATATGCCCGAGTCGCAATTGACCACGTTCGATGCGGGCATTTTCAAAATTACTCGCATTGCCTATGCTGGCCAGGTCGCCAATCTCTAGCAGATCCGGGGCGCGTAAAGTCATAGAGCCAATATTCACGTCTTTGCCGATTTTTGCGCCCAGTGCGCGCAACCACCAAACGTATAGCGATGAGCCGCTTAACATATACACTGGGGCGGCCTCGATCAAGCGATCCGCCAGCCACCAGCGATAATAGGTCCAACCCCACAGTGGATATGAACCCGCCTTTAATCGGCCGACGATCAGCCATTTACCGAGGATGGCAAGCGCAAACTCCATTATCGTCAGCAATAAAAATACTCCTACCGACAAAGCGATCGCTCTCGGTATCGAGTCGTCGGCATCGCCAGTTAGAAAATGATAGGCAAAAAAAGGTGCCAACCATTGCATCATGCGCATCGCCACCAGGCAGGGGATAGCGATTGCCTGCGCCGCGCCGCACACCCAGCGCTTAAAGTCAGACGGCGGAGTCCAGCGATCCGCTTCGGTCTCGGCCCCAATTTCTATTTGCGATTGCGCCAAGACCATGGCGATCTGGCCTAGGTGTCTATGCTGATAAATATCGCTGATCTTGAAATAGGCAAAGCGTGCATCGGCGCGCAAGGCCGACACCAGACGCGCGGCCAGTAAAGAGTGACCACCCAGATCGGCGAAAAAATCGAGTTCTCTGCGCACTGGCTGACCAGGAAATAATTTGTGCAAGGCGCTAAATAAAACTTCCTCAGCTGCATTGCTGGCGCGGTCCGATTCTGCCGAACTACTCAGTACGGTCAGCGGGCGATTTTTGAGTTCTTTGCGATCTATCTTGCCCGAGGTGAGACGTGGCATTTCCAATAGACTCTCAAACCGTCCCGGCACCATATACGGTGGCAACACCGCTGCCAGGTTTGCCCGGAGTAGGGCGCTAGAAAGTGTCTGATCGGCTTCCGCTACGATGAAGGCGATCAAGTGATCTATGCCTTCTTCCTGGCGCAAGATCACCGCCACCGTGCCTACCCCAGCTTGCTTGGCCAATACTGCTTCAATTTCACCCAGTTCTACCCGAAAACCGCGGATTTTTACCTGATCATCGGAGCGTCCCAGACATTGCACACTACCATCCTCATCGATACGCGCCAGATCGCCAGTGCGGTACAGGCGCTGATCATAGTCGCCGCTGGCCCAAGGGTTGGTGATAAATTTTTCTACTGTTAAATCAGGGCGACCTAGGTAGCCTTGAGCGACACCGGGGCCGGTGATGCACAACTCACCCGTGGCGCCGCGTGGCAATAAAACCAGGCCATTTTCCAGGGCGGTATCGATTACCAGCAAACCATAATTGGGCAAAGGCTTGCCGATAGTCACAGGCTGGTTTAACTGCAGTTCGGCCAGGCTGGCCGAGACCGTCGCCTCGGTCGGGCCATAGGTGTTAAATAATTGCCGTCCCGGTTTGACCCAGCGTGTCACCAGTGTCTCTGGGCACATCTCGCCGCCCAGATTAATAATGCGCAAACTAGGCACGTCGCGGCTAAACAAGGCCAGTAAGGTCGGTACTGCATGCAGTACCGTGACTTGGTTTTGGTTCAGTGCTTGTGGCAGCGCATCGGGATCTAAGGCTACCTCGCGCGGGGCTATCCACAGACAGGCGCCGACCAGATAACTGATCCAGATTTCTTCAAACGACATATCAAAGGCAACCGAAAAACCCTGATACACACGGTCTGTGCTGCGCACCCCCAGCACGCTGTTTTCGCTGCGCAAAAAATGGCAGATACTACCCTGAGTAATCACTATACCCTTGGGTTTGCCGGTCGATCCTGAGGTGTAAATTACATACGCAGGGTCGCTGGGCGAGCTGCCTTGACGGCGCAATAAAGGCGAATCTGATGCCTGCAACAGATCTTCGGCGCACCAGACTTGGCAGGGCAGGCTGCTCAGTTGTGGCGCTAGCGCCTGGCAACTAAGAATGCCAAAGGCTTGCGCATCTTCCAGGCAGACTGCGATACGCTCAACTGGTGTATCTGCATCAAACGGCAACCAGGCCGCACCGCTCTTGGCGATGGCGGCCTGCATGACTAATAAATCGATACCGCGTGGCAGCCACAGACCAATAATCTGCCCCGGCCTGACGCCAGCCGCGATCAGCTGCGATGCAGCGCGGTCGGCTTGCTCATTGAGTTGCGCATAACTTAGCGTCTGCTCGCCCAAGATCAGGGCTGGTTGCTCGGCGAATTGCGTGGCACTGGCTTCGAGTAGATCGGCCAAGATCTCCTTGCGTATCAGTTCAGGCTGGGTCGCACCGTACAAAATATCTGGATGCTTAAGGATTCCGGACTTGCTTTCGGATTGAGTCGGTATGGCAGTGGCGCTAGTGTGAGGCATAAAAACAAGGCAGACTTTTAGGTGTTAGGGACGCATAATTGTGCGGCATTAGTGCTGCATTAGCGCATGCTGAAAGCTCGGCTTTTGACCATCAGCGGCGTGGCAGTTTAACATTTTGCCCCGATTTTGAGTCAAATTTTACAACGCCAGTGGCGCGCCCTGAGTCCTGCATTTTGACGGCTAAAAAAATCCTCCGGGGTTCCGGAGGATTCATATACTAGCCAGGGGTATCTACCTAAGTGACTGGCTCGCGCATATACTATATGCGCGAACGCGGTGCAGATAAGCATACTCCCCTAAAAACCGGAATTCGTATTAAACGCCCAGCAATTCAACTTCAAAAATCAAAGTCGCGTTCGCTGGGATTACGCCGCCCGCGCCGCGAGGGCCGTAACCGAGTGCCGAAGGGATAGTCAAGACACGGGTGCCGCCGATTTTCATGCCTTGCACGCCTTCATCCCAACCCTTGATGACTTGGCCTGCGCCCAGCGCGAAAGAAAATGGAGTGCCACGGTCTTTGCTGGAATCGAATTTTTTACCGGCGCTGCCATCGGCATTTTGCAACCAGCCAGTGTAATGTACGTCTACGTTATTGCCCGCTTGCGCTTCGGCACCGGTGCCGACAACTTTATCTTCGTATTGCAAACCGGATACGGTAGTGATGCTAGTCATGATGATGTCCTTAGATGTGTTTTAGGGCTTAAACAAAACCGCCCCAGCGTGGTGCTAGCGTACTATGTTCGGCGCTACGCCTGGCTGGAATAATTTTGCCTAAGCCCTTTGTTTGATGAAAAAACTGGCGCAATTGTAGACCAAAATCGCGTCAGGCTCAGCGCGCGGCGCGGCTTGCTTTCGTAAAAAATGCGTAAAATTGAGTAAGCGTGCTTGATTTTTCGCAAAATAGTGTAAAAAGAAGCAGGCTTTTTATGGATAGCTGAGCTTGCCCTGCCTAGGCGCGGTAAAATACGCCTTATCAATTTTGTTCATTTTTTTAAAGCGGTAAACTACATGCAGCTTCGTTTTATAGCTTTATCTTTGGTGTTATCTTCGCTGTTGTCCGCACTGTTTCAAGACGCTAAGGCTGATGTGGTGGTGGTACTTAATTCTCGCGATGCCACCGTGACTTTACTCGATCAGGAAACTCAGAAAGAGCTAAGCAGCTTTCCTATCGGTAAAGAGCCACATCATTTAATGGCCACACCGGATAATAAATCCCTGATCGTGGCCAACGCAGTTGGTGATGAGTTGGTGTTTCTCGATCCTAAGACCGGGCAGATACAAAGACGCATCAAAGATGTGGCCGATCCGTATCAGATCGGTTTTTCGCCGAATCAAAAATGGTTTATCTCTAATTCGCTCAGACTCGACCGCGTTGATTTTTATAAATACGACGGCAAGGATTTTACGCTAGTCAATCGCACCCCTTTAGCTAAACTGCCTAGTCATATGGCCTTTGATGCCGCCAGCACCACGGTCTTCATCACCCAGCAGGGCAGTGATCAAGTCTCGGCGATCGATCTGGCAACGCAAAAAGTAAAATGGACTATCCCCGTCGGCAAACTGCCAGCCGGTATCGTCATGACGCCGGACGATAAGCATTTGCTAGTCGGTATCATGGGTAAGAATTATGTCGAGGTCATAGACTGGCGTACTCAAAAAACCGTCAAGCGCATTACCGCAGGCGAAGGCACGCATAATTTCCGATCCATGGGCGATAAGCGCCACGTGTTCGTATCTAACCGTACTTCCAATACCATCAATATCATCGATCAAGTGACGCTGGAAAACGTAGGCACCATACCAGTGCCGGGCGGCCCTGATTGTATGGAGTTGAGCGCCGACGGTAAAACCCTGTGGGCCACGCTGCGCTGGATTAAAAAAGTTGCAGTAATCGATGTCGCCAGCAAAAAAGTCATCAAGCTCATTCCTGTCGGTCGTTCACCGCATGGCGTGTACTTCTATGACCGTGCGCCGAATATGTAATGAAGAAACCTGCCCGTCCTGCGCTTAAGCTTGCACTGCTGTGCGCAGCAGCGCTGGGCGTTGTCGCTACTGCCGACGCGGCCATGACCGTAAGTACGACGGCCACAGGTCGCGCCTGCCAAGGCACTATCTACCTCAGTTTCGATACCGGCAGCCAATCGCAAGCCGAACTCATCGCCCAGACTTTAGCTCGTCACCGTATTAAGGCGACGTTTTTTCTGGCGAATGAAAAAACCTTCAACGGCGATTATTCACTAGACCCAGCCTGGGCAACTTACTGGAAACAATTGCAGCAAGACGGCCATGCCTTTGGTAGTCATACTTTTGATCACGTGTATTTTTTGCGTGATTTGCCCGAAGGACGGGTCGAGGTCAAACCGCAGTTCGGTGCGCAAGCCGGTAAAAAACTGGTTTGGAGCACGCAGCAATATTGCGCCGAGTTGGCGCGCGTCGATCAGCGTTTTAAGCAATTAACTGGCGTTCAGCTTGATCCCTTGTGGCGCGCCCCCGGTGGCAAACTCAGCCCTCAGCTTGAGAAAGCCGTGCTCAGTTGTGGCTATCGTCACGTCGGCTGGTCGCCGGCCGGTTTTTCTGGCGATGAATTGCCTAGTGAGAGCTGGAGTAATCCGGCTTTACTCAAGCGCGCGCTGGATGGCCTAAAAGACGGCGACATCTTCATGGCGCATCTGGGCATCTGGTCGCGCAAGACCGCCTGGGCACCCGAAAACCTGGAACCCTTAATCCAAGGACTGGAGCAAAAAGGTTTTTGCTTTGCCACCTTGCGTGAACATCCTCTTTATTCTGTAAAAAAACATCCATGAATTTTTTAGATCTTTTTGCTAATGCGCAGGCTTGGATTTTTGAAACCATCGTGCAGCCACTTGTGTTTCAAATCGGCCTAGGTGAGTTCGTTGAAGATGCTTTTCACGGGGTCGAATGGTTTTTGATGGGGGTTTGCGAATTGCTAGTGCTGTACATGCTACTGCGTCCCTTGGAAGCGCTGATACCCGTGCATAAAATCACCGATCGCAGTGCGCGCTGGAATGATTTTATCTATACCGCCTTGCATCGCTTGGGTATTTTTTCAGTGGCGATTTTTTTGTTGCTCGACCCCTTGCTCGACAGCCTGACGGCCGAGTTGCATCTGCAGGGCATGAACCCGTTTAATCTGGAAAACCTCTGGCCAACAATGTTGGAATATCCGGTGCTGGTGTTCTGTATTTATTTGCTGGTGCTGGATTTTTTTGACTACTGGTATCACAGAGCCGAACATCAATTTAACTGGTGGTGGGCGCTGCATAGTCTGCACCACAGCCAGCGCAATATGAATCTGTGGAGCGATAATCGCAATCACTTATTCGACGATATTTTGCGCGACATCTACATGGGTTTGATCGCGATTGCGATCGGTGTACAGCCGGGCCAATATCTGACACTGGTGGTGTTGTCGCGCATGCTGCAGAGTCTGCAACACGCCAATGTACGCATCCATTTTGGCCGCATCGGCGAGTATTTGCTGGTCTCACCGCGCTACCATCGTACTCACCACGCGATCGGGGTCGGTCACGAAACCCATGGCAAGGGCAGTATAGGCGGGCATAATTTTGCGGTCTTGTTCCCGATCTGGGATGTGCTGTTTGGCAGCGCTCTATTTATTCAGGAATATTCCATGACCGGCATTCGCGATCAATTAGTCGCGCCAGAGGGCCGCTCACGCGATTATGGGCGCGGCTTTTTCTCGCAACAATGGCTGGGCATCAAGCGCTTATTTGGACGCGATGGACCGGAGCAGCAGGTCGTCGCGAGCAAGGAAACGCCATGAATTTAACTGCGATCGCCCACGCATGGGGCAGGGCGCTGCTGGCGCAATTTCATTGGCGTATTTTGTTCTTGAGCCTGCTGCCGTTTTTCTTGTCGCTGGCCTTGTGGGGGCTGGCTTTGTGGTGGGGCATGCAGGATCTGGTCGATTTTATTCAGGCGTTTTTCGTGAAACACGAAGGATTTAAAACCAGCGGCGCGATCCTGGAATGGACCGGCATGTTGGCATTTAAAACCGTGATCGTGCCTTTCATTGCGATGTGGTTGTTGCTACCCTTTATGGTGCTCACCTCCTTACTGGCGACCGCCTTGATGGCGATGCCGGTGATTAGCCGGCACGTCAGTCGTGCTACTTATCCTGATCTGGAGCAGCGTCAGGGCGGCTCTTTAATCGGCAGTGTATGGCATTCGGCGAGCTCGTTTTTTATTTTTCTGCTGCTCTGGCTAGTGACGCTGCCCTTGTTACTGCTGCCACCCTTGCATTTTGTGGTGCAAGGCTTGTTATTGGGCTGGCTCACCTATCGCGTGATGGCTTACGACGCTTTGGCTGAGCATGCCGATGCTGCCGAGCGACTTAGTTTGACGCGCCAGCACCGCACGCCGTTTCTGATCATGGGCACCATCTCTGGCATCATCGGTGGCGCCCCGATGTTGTTGTGGGTGGGCGGCGTAATGTCCTTCGTGTTCTTCCCGTTTCTGGCGGGACTGGCGATCTGGTTGTACGTGCTGGTGTTTATCTTTACCGGCCTATGGTTTCAATACTATTGCATGGCCGCCTTACAGCAACACCGAAGCGAAGTAAATCGAGCAAACTAAAAGCAGCCCCGCTATAGAATGAAACAGGGGCAGGGGGAACTTCTAAAAACCCGTTAATCGGGATGCAGCGCAAGGCGCAAACCGGAGCAATACGTCGGTATTGCGAGGATCGCATTGAACAATCAACGCCGCGATGCGCCCGAGTATGGGGTTTTTAGAAGTTCCCTAGGCTGGAGGCGCATATTCCATGCGCTTGTTGGCGGCATCTGGCTTGTAGGGCGCATGGAATATGGGCCCTGGGCTTGCCTGCTTTTGAATTGATAGACTAGCCGCCTGTGCCGGTTTTTTTTGTGATGCATCAAGGGAGTGAAAATGGCAATTGGTCTCATCATCATCGGTGACGAAATTTTATCCGGCAAGCGTAGCGACAAGCATTTGCCGCAAGTCATACAGATGCTGGCGGCGCGTGGCCTGCAGCTCGATTGGGCCGAGTATATCGGTGACGATAGGGCGCGCATTATCGCCACCTTGCAACGTAGTTTTGCCAGTGACGATATCGTGTTTTGTACCGGTGGCATAGGTGCCACTCCGGATGATCACACCCGTCAATGCGCCGCCTTAGCGCTGCAATTGTCTTTGGCATTGCATCCCGAAGCGAAGAAATTGATACAGCAAAGGATAGTCGAAACCGCGCCGGATACCGGCCAGGCGGTCGATCTGGACAGCCCCGATAATTTGCATAGACTGAAGATGGGCGAGTTCCCGCAGGGCGCCGCATTGATCCCTAATCCGTATAATAAAATCCCTGGTTTCGCGATTAATAATCATTATTTCGTGCCAGGTTTTCCGGTGATGGCCTGGCCTATGCTGGAGTGGGTGCTCGATACTCATTACAGCCATCTGTTTCATCAAACCCCATTTGCAGAACAAGCCGTGCTGGTGTTTGAAGCGATGGAGGCAACCCTGACGCCGAT
This sequence comes from Undibacterium parvum, assembly GCF_003955735.1. Taxonomy (NCBI): domain Bacteria; kingdom Pseudomonadati; phylum Pseudomonadota; class Betaproteobacteria; order Burkholderiales; family Oxalobacteraceae; genus Neoundibacterium; species Neoundibacterium parvum. The sequence goes on from NZ_CP034464.1 coordinate 4,035,203, forward strand.
GATGGAAGCGCTAGAAGCCAAGTACCCGCAGATTAAAGTATTTAGCCTACCCAGCGTTGGCGACGCCAATACCCGTCGCCACATAGAGTTGGGCGTCAAAGGCGAGCCGACTCAGGTGGCGGCCGCGTTTGCCGACATGCTGGCGGGCTTGGATGGTTTTCATGCCGAGTATCGGCCCGCCTGATAAGCTGTTCCTCACCATTAGCCATTAGCTTAGCCCCATGTCGAAAATTAAATTCACACTATTCTCCCTGCGCGATCTACTGGTCGCGTTCGGTCCTATGTTGTTGATGATCTTGGTGGTAGGTGGTTTGGCGTATAAATTGGTCGATCCGGCACCGCCTAGCGATATCGATTTTATTACCGGGCAAGACAATAGTGCCTATGAAGCTTACGCCAAGCGCTACGCGGCCGAATTGGCGAAGAACCAGATCAGCCTCAACTTGCAGGCCTCGCAAGGATCACAAGAAAATCTAGAGAAAATCAGCGACCCCGATTCGGTGATAGAAATCGGTTTCGTGCAGAGCGGCTCTACCGATGAGGCTGAGGCGCGCAGCAAGGGCTTAGTCTCGCTGGGGAGTTTGTTTTATGAACCGATCTGGATTTTTTACCGCGATAAAAAAGAACTCACTAGCATCACGCAATTTAAAAACAAGCGTATCAATGTAGGCACAGAGGGCATGGGTGGAGCCAGGCTGTTTAAACAAATTCTTGATGTCAATGGCATGCAAGAAGTAGATGTGCGGCTCTCGCGACTCGCCACCACCCCAGCCACGGTGGCGCTGCTAGAGGGCAAAATCGACGCCCTCATCATGAGTTCGGCACCCGATTCTCTGATACTGCAAATGCTGTTGCAGACCCCCGGCATACAGCTGTTTGATTTTACTCAGGCCGAGGCGTATAGCCGTCGTTTCCCATTTTTATCGCATGTAGTGCTGCCGCGTGGCATCGTCGATTTTGGCAAAAACATCCCCGCGCGTGATGTTCATTTGATTTCGCCCACCGCCACCCTGGTGGCGCATGAGAGTCTGCATCCGGCGCTGATAGGGCAATTGCTACAGGCTGCGCAAAAAATACATGGCGGCGCTGGTTGGTTCAGTAAGCAGGGCGAGTTTCCGTCTGACCGTTACACCGAAATCCCGGTAGCGGCGCAGGCTGAGAAATTTTATAAGAATGGCCCGCCATTTTTTCAGCGTTACCTGAGCTTTTGGCTGGCCAATTTTGTCGAGCGCATGTGGGTGGTGTTTTTAGCGGCCGGTGCGCTGTTTCTGCCGCTGTCTAAAATCATCCCGCCGCTGTACGTGTGGCGGATACGTTCACGCGTGTATCAGTGGTATGGCAAATTACGACTGGTCGAGCAGGCCTTGGACGAGGTGGCGCCAGAGCGGCGTCAGCAAGTAGCGCAACAGCAATTGAAAAATCTTGATGAGATAGAAGAGAAGGTCAATCGCATCTCGATACCGCTCTCGTATGCCGAAGAGTTGTACGGCCTGCGCAGTCATATCAACTTTGTCCGCAAGCGGGTACAGAGCTTACTTAATACTTAGTTAAGCTGATGGTCTTATTTGCTGCGTGGCGCTGTTTTGCCGCGCAAGGGCAGCAGCAATGCACCCAGATTATTGTGATCGATCTCATACATCAAGGCCAATAATCTGCCGATCTCGCCCTTAGGGAAACCCTCGCGCGCGAACCAGCCCAGATAATGCCCGGGCAAATCGGCAATCAAACGCCCCTGATATTTACCGTAAGGCATTTCACGGCTGACGAGTAGTAAGAGATCTTCGGCTTGCATGGTAATTCCAACAGTGCTTAGGGCAGGAGCACCAATGTACCCGATTTATGCTGCTTGCGTCACAGAAAAGCCTAGCATTTCTCTACCAAATGCTACAATCTGCGCCACGATTTTCTACCCGATATTTACCCGCTCTCTACCCGATACTACCGCAAAAAGAAAGTGCCGCTATGTCCGCCATCTTCAATCACTCCGCCAAATCAGCCAACTCTGCCAGCGTCTATCCGACCCCGTATGAGCTAGGCAATCAGAATCAAACCAGCAGTTGGGAGCAATGTATCCCGTTTTACCAACAACTGGCTGCCGCTTTCCCGCAAATTTTGCAGTTTGGCCAGATCGGTGTCTCCGACAATGGTATCCCCATGCATGCCGGCGTGATCAGCAGCGACGGCGTATTCGCGCGCGAGCAGATCAAGGCCGCAGCGCGACCCGTGTTTTTTAATAATAACGGCATACATCCGGGGGAGCCTGAAGGTATCGACGCCTGCATGGCCTTAGTCAGAGATTTTTGCACCCAGCCAGAACGTCTGGCGGCGCTAGGCTCTACCGTGTTTTTATTCATCCCGATTTACAACGTCGATGGCTGCTTAAACCGGCAAAATACCTCACGCGTCAATCAAGATGGCCCCGAATTATTTGGCTTTCGCGCCAACGGCCGCAATCTCGATTTGAATCGCGATTTTATTAAATGCGACAGCCTGGCAGCGCAGGTATTTAATCAGTTTTTCACTAGCTGGGACCCAGATGTGATGGTCGATACCCATACCTCCAACGGTGCCGATTACAGCTACACCATGACCTTAATCCAGACTCAGGCCGATAAACTGGGCGATGGTCTCGGCCCGTTTTTGCGCAGCACGATGCTGCCGAAAATTTATCAAGACATGCAGGCCCGCGGCTGGCCCACTTGCCCCTACGTCAATCCGGTTAAAGTCACGCCGGATGACGGCATAGAAGATTTTTTAGAAGTGCCGCGCTTTTCTACCGGTTACGCCGCTCTGCATCACACCATAGGTTTCATGCCTGAGACCCACATGCTCAAACCCTATGCCGATCGCTATGCCTCCATGCGCACGCTGGTCGAGGTGGTGTTGGAATTTACCGTGACTAACGCCGCGCAGATCCAGACTTTGCGCGCCGCCGCCAAGCTAGCTGCCAGCCAAAGAAGGCAATGGCCTGTGCAATGGAAGGCCGATCACAGCCAGCCATCGAGTTTTCGCTTCAAGGGCTATCAAGCTGTGTATAGCCCCAGCAAACTGGGCAATTACACGCGGCTTTCGTACGACCGTAGCCAGCCCTGGGAAAAAGACATCGCCTACTACGATCATTTTGTCGCCGCCACTGTCGTCGCTACCCCCAAGGCTTATTTGATACCGCAAGCCTGGCGCGAAGTACTGGAGCGCCTGCGCTGGAACGGCGTCCAGCTGCAAACCCTCACTGCCGACCAGAGCATGCAAGTGCAAGGCACGCATTTTAAACATATAGGCTCGCGCAGCACGCCTTATGAGGGCCACATGTTTCATGACGAGCTAGAAATCACAAACCAGACTGACACTATTCTGGCGCGTGCCGGCGATGTAATGCTGTATCTAGATCAGCCCAATGCCCGCTACGCAGTCGAGACCCTAGAGCCGCAAGCGCACGACAGCTTTTTTAGATGGGGCTTTTTTAATAGCGTGTTAGAGAAAAAAGAGGCTTATTCAGATTACGTGTTTGAAGACAGTGCACTAGAAATGCTGGCGCAAGAACCGGCCTTAAAAGCCAAGTTTGAACTCTGGAAAATCCAGAACCCAGAGCTGCTCAGTGACCAAGATGCGGTGCTGGGTTTTATCTTTGCCAACGGCCAGCGCCATCACGAACCAGAATGGCTGCGCTATCCGGTGTACGCACTGTTTGACATTTAAGTGGAGCACAAGACCGTGATCACGCTCTACGAATACATGCAGCAACCGCGATTTTGGATAGCCCGTGACGAAGACGGTTATTGGCTAGTGCCTGCGCGCGACGATGGCTGGAGCGAGCGCAGCCCCTTTGTCGGGCGCACCAGCAATCTATGCGAACTGCGTGATCTGGACGGCATAGATCTGGGCTTGCCAGTCGCGAGTTCAGACGATAGGCCCGTCTGAACTCGCGACTGCATTACGCCGCGCCTGTCAGAATGGGCATAGGTTCTAAGGGTTTTCTGGGTTTTCTGCGCTTTTGCCAGCGCCGCAGTGGCAAACAGCGCTGCTTTAGAGACAAGTCAAGTGATCTTCGAATAATATTTCTCTCATGACTACAAAAATGCACTAGAATTCTCTGTTGCAATTTATTACAAATTATTTCCACACATAAACATTAAGCTTAACAATGTCAAAATTACTCGATTACCTCAATACCCTGGACAAAGACGCCGCAGCACGTGAAGCGCACGCCAAAGACCCAAAAGCCGCGATGAAAAAATTCGGATTAACGCCAGAAGAAAAAGCGGCGGTGATGTCGGGTGATAAGAAAAAGATTGCGGATTTGGCGGGTGTGGATGAGGCTGCACTATCCTCTATACAAGTAAATATATCCTCCTTTTAAGCTTAATTAAACGTAGCGATAATGGTGATGATTAGGAATCTTCAGAAATTTCTCTTACTTATCCTACGTCTTTTTGTCGTAATACTTCCCTTATCTGCAATTGCTGACGAATCGCTATCCGTCGATGCACTACTTGATTTATCTTCACAATATCTAAATACAGCACCGGAAAAATCAATTGAAACATTAGACAAATTAAGTGCTTTCAAGTTAACCTTTAATAAAAAACAAACAGAAAGATATTATTTTATTTCTGCGATTTCACTGGGCTTTAGAGGTAAACATAAAGAACGAGTGGAATGGGTTCAGTCATTTATTGAAAGAGTTAAAGAGCCTGAATTAAGGATTAAGTTTTTATATCAATTGTCTGATGGATATGCCAATCTCGGCGACTATGAGAACGCATTAAAGACGATAAATCAGAGCATTATATTATTGTCAAAGACCTCTTCGCCAGAAAATCAAATCATGGCATTACAGGCCGCGGTGACTTTGCTAAATTCATTGCATGCATATGATGAGGCTATGGTTTATGCGGATCGTATGTATGAGTTAGAAAATAATTCAATAAATAATCTCTCAAAATGTTATGGCTTAGCTAATCGTATTGAGACGGGCTTCTTACGTGGGGATCGCAAAAAAGCGCGATCCTTGGTTGCTGAAACATCTCAAATTTGTGATGCCAGTAATCGGCAAGTAATAGGTCAGATTGCCAGAAGCTTAGCCGTAGTTGATATGATTGATATAGGATTGAATGAGGCGGGCATAAAGGAAGGTTTGTCTATATTGCTTGAATTCTCAAAAACAAACCAAACCTCAGATTATGTAACTCAATTGGAAGAGGCCATCGCGCGCGCATATTTAAAAAACGCTGATCTGCAACTAGCTGAGCGTTATGGTCTACAAGCCTACCAACACGCGCAAAACTCCAAAGTTCTGCAGATGATGGAGAAGTCCAGCGAAACCATGGCCAAGATCAAACGTGCCCAAGGTGATATGGCAAGTGCTCTGGATTATTACGACATCAATCTGGCGCTGAAAAAGAAGGTCTTGGACGATCAACTGCATAAGAATCTGGCCTATCAAAGGGTTAAATTCGATACTCAGGACAAGGCCAATCAACTGAGTTTGCTGGAACAAAAAAACAAAATTCTAAGTACCGAGAAACAGCTGGAACAAAAGAATAACCAAAATCTACTGATGTTGATTGCGCTCGGTGCCATTCTGATGGTGGTGCTGTTGGCCTGGACTTTAAAAATCATCCGTCAGAAAAATCTATTTCGCCTTTCTTCGCAATTAGATGCTTTGACGCAGCTGAGTAATCGCGGTCATTTCGTTGCCTGTGGCATGCAGCAGTTTGAGAAAACGCAGGGCGATATCAGTGTGATCTTGTTTGATATGGATCACTTTAAAAACATCAACGATGGCTTCGGTCACGCCAGTGGCGATTGGGTACTCAAAGCGGTCAGTGCCCGTGTTACAGCCTTGCTGCCCAAGGCCGAGATGCTGGGGCGGCTAGGCGGAGAAGAATTTGCCATCTGCCTGCCTAAGTTCGATACGCATCAGGCGCTGGCGCTGGCCGAAAGCTGCCGCGCCGCGATTGCCGCCATCGACAGTTTGCCCAGCGGTTTTGCCTTCCCGATTACCGCCAGTTTTGGGGTCGCCAGCCGCGGCATGCGCGAGCTAAAAGAATTTGAAGACACCCTGGCCGCCGCCGATAAAGCCCTGTATTTCTCCAAAACAGAAGGCCGCAACCGGGTCTCGCTGTATCAATAATAGTTGGCAGCCTAGAGCTGCCATCGAGCATTTTTTAGTCATCCATTCATCACAATTTAATCTCATGAACACACAAAAAATCGGCAAATTAATTTGCGTAGGCACAGGCATGCGCATGGCGGGGCAGATGACGCCTATCGCTCTGAGCCATATAGAAACAGCCGATGTGGTGATCGCCGCTGTGCCTAATCCATTTGCGCGCAAATGGCTGCAAGGCGTGGCGAAAGAGTACATCTGCCTGCTCGGCTATTACAGTGATTGCGAAGTAGAAGGTAAAAATCGTCGCGATACCTATAGGCGCATGGCCGACACCATACTTGAGCATCTGCGTGCCGGTAAAACGGTGTGCGCTGCCTTTTATGGTCACCCCGGTATTTTTGCCTGTATCTCGCATATGGCGATTGCCGATGCACGCGCCGAAGGCTTTAGCGCCGTGATGGAGCCGGGGATTTCGGCCGAAGATTGTCTGGTGGCCGATATCGGTATCGATCCGGGTAAGTTTGGCATGCAGTCTATGGAAACCACCCAGTACATGATTTATCAGCGCAAGCTCGACCCTAGCTCTTTGCTGATCTTGTGGCAGCCGGGTCTGGCGGGCGAGCTGAGCTTAAAACGCTTCGACACCAATCAGGCCCGTTTGCAGATTTTGGTCGATAAGCTGGCACGCGATTATCCGCTAGAGCATGAGGTGATCTTGTACGAGGCAGCCACCCATCCACTAGAGGCGACCCGTATCGACAGGCTGATGCTGAAAGATTTGCCGCAGGCGCGCTTGCAGCAAATCACCACACTGGTGATCCCACCAGCCTACACCTTGCAGATCGACCAGGAGATCGTCGATTTACTCAAGGCCACGACGATAGCGCCATTAGCCGACGCTGCTTAGTTTTGAAAATAGCATAGGCCGCTCGCGCATAGCCCATGCGGGTTTCCAGCCTGCCTGGCCTGCAAGCCGCATGGGCTATGCGCGAGCGGGCAGGTGGCTTTTGAAATCGGCGTACAAAGCGCTAAAACGGCCAGGTTTTCAGGTCTTTATTGGCATAATTTCACTATTGATTTTGCTCTGCTGATGGTTTTTTTGATAGTGAGCAATTTTTACTTTGATTTTAGCCTGATCTTATTTAGAATCAGCTTGGTCAGACAAAGTGGTTTGTCTTAACGAGGAGATATGCGATGAAGAAAATGATAAAAAATTCGGTAGTTGGTGCGGCTTTGCTGGTAACTTTGTCGCTGGCTCAGGCGCAAGCGCCTAAGGCTGCGGTGGATATTTCTATGGATGGCATTTTTACTGCCCTCACTTCTAGCAATGATTTGCAGTACACAGTTGATACTCTGATCGCGCACGGTGCCAACTTGCGTACGGTGGTGTCTATCGCTGCGGCAGCCGGTATCCCGCAAAACAAGGTAGAAGACTTGCAAGTGTGCGTGAATGAAATCTCAGCTGACGTCAAAGTGCTGAGTGCCACTTGCTTACGCCCACGCTCGGTGCAAACTGCGTATGTGGCGGGCATGAATGATCCTCTGAACTATTTACCGGCAACGGCGGCAGGTAAGCGCTAATTTAGCGCGCCTGCTGATGCAAAAAGCTAGCCTAGGCTAGCTTTTTTATTTGGGTTTGCTATTTTGGCTGGCTGTTGGCGCTCAGCTTAATTTGTCTTCCCTTTAGGCTCGGACTTTTTCTCAGTTGGGCTGGCGCTGGTAGCTAAGTCTTTTTTCATCGCTTCGCTTTCATCGCTATCGACCGAAGAGTCATCCATGTAACGCTCTAGTAGCTCAAAAAACCTCTGGTAAAACTTGCCAGTAGCGACTGTTTCGCTCGATACCTTGACCAAGGCATCATCGCTAGCGCCGAAAGGCAAAGAGACCGAGCCAAAACCACCGACACCTAAACTGGCATTACTACTTTTCTTGAGGGTGTAGCGATCCAGCACCGCATTGGCAAACACGCTGCTGCTATTACTGCCTTTGCCATCTTTAGCGCAGACCACAGTAAATTCGATTTCTACATGGACATCGCTGTCGCGTTGAAATTTTCTGCGTCCTTTGATGTAGGAAGACTTGCCATCGTAAATTACATAGCCCTGGCTCAAGAGCGCACGCCTGGCCGCTTCGCAGGCCTCGGTTTCTGATCCGGCAAAGGTGTTAGAGAAGACATTGCTGGCGCCAAATTCTTCTTGTTGTTGGGTGACTTGCTTATTCCCCGCGCAGCCTGAGAGTAGGGCAACGCTGATGGCGGCCATCGCCATGCCACGGCTGCCATGTGCTAAAAGTGAAAACATACAAAATTTCCTGCAAAAATCTAAATCAACTGGTTTAACTTGTTTCTATCCAAGCCCGAATTTTACGGCATTTGCCTGTTAGGCGGGAGGGCAGGGGAATAGTTCAATTTAATTATCAGGATAACGCCTGGACTGGCGCTCGTTGTTTGCCAGGTTCAGGGCTTTGTTTGGCTGCAGGAATGCGGCAGAAGTAAGCTAAGGGGGGTAATGCTAGGCTAGGAATAGACGCAGATAATGTTGATTATTTTCTCTGCGTCTCTGTGTCTACATATCTATAAGCGAAAAAATTAATGTGCTTTGATGGTCAGTGTGGTGCCGCGTAGATCGATACCCTTGATGTCTATACTGCCAAAGCTGGGCCCGGTACTGCCTTTGATGCGTATGTTTTCAAACTTCATTTCACCGATAGAACTTGGCAGATTAAGCGTGATAGAGCCGTCCTTATTGATCACCGCCGCCGCATTGGCTGAGTCGTAGACCACATCCTTGATCGTGGTTTTGGCGTCCAGCATCATCAACAAGGGATTCATTAATTTGGCGACACTGCCCAAGACTTGTAGACCTGGGTCTTTACGCTGTTGCAGATCGACTTGTTGGTTTTGCCTGTTGTGCAGATTGTTATTATTGTTTTGCAGATTCAAATTGAGGGCGTCATTAAGCGTGTCATCGAGAATACCTTGTCCGGATATTTCTGAGAGCTCTTGTTCGGTCAGCGTGCGCCAATTATTTTGACCCTGGCTGTTAGAGGTTTGCGTTAATTGCGTCACCGGCGCAGGCACCACGGCGGCATAGGCCTGAATCGGTGCAAGTAAAGAGCTGGCGATGGTGGCGGTTAAGCGCAGGGTGCGCTGCTTGCGCAAGATGCCCTGGATCTGGCGCTGGGTAATCAGATTCCACTCGGCGAAAATATCACCTAAGCGTTGCCCGGTTTCTTTTTGTAACTTGATCGCCTCGGTCAGTTGCTGTTCAGAGATCAGTTTTTTACTGACCAATAATTGACCAAGCAGTGATTTTTTTTGATTTTGTTTAAGCCATTCCATGCTATCCACCCGTCATGATCTGCGTGATTTTTATTCTGTTGCTAGCAGCCAGCGCTGGCTGCTAGCAACAGAAAATGGCGGACATCAAGCTAGCTCGATGTCCGCCACCTTCTGGCTACGCTTTAGTCGAAACTAAAGATTAGTGAGCCCAGATATACACTGTAGTGCCTTGCAATTTGATGTCATTCATAGCGAATGAACCATAAGATGCTGTGCTGTTACCCATTTTGATAGCCGCAACAGACATGTTCAACTCATGACCAGGCGCCACTGTGATTTGTGGAATAGCGATTTTGACGACATCGCCAACTGGCATGAAAGCAGCTAAACCAGCACCACCAGTAACGCCCAATACTGAGTTAGGGCCGCTTGCGGCGCTAGCGTCAGCTTTAAAAGATGCATTGTCGATGATGTCGATAGTGGCCGCAAATGAACCTGTGATCGCGATGTTGTTGAAGCTTACCGAACCACCGGCAGTATCAGTATCTGTGTAGACAAAAGAGCCGACATTGATGTTCAGGTTAGCGGCGATAGATACACCGTCTTGACCGCTGACTTGGCTCAGATCGGAATCTTCTATTGTCGTCATGGCAGATGCGGCCATTGCGAAAGAAGACAAAGCTGCTGCGAGTGCGAGTTTTTTGATCAGTTTCATAGTAAATCTCCAGTTATTTAATTTAGTTTTCTAGGTTTTTTTACTCAAGCAAACATGATGTTCTATGTCGCTTCGAAAGACATCTCGCTACACAAGGCGCTGGCTATTAGCGTCAGTGTTGCTAGGTGCTGCAGGGAATTTTGTTTTCACGCCATGTCGCTGCCTCACGTAATTAAGATTAAGTGAATTGCTTTTACGCTCACAGAGCTTATTTAGAATATTTATTCAGAATTTCCACTTGGCAATGCTAGCGTTTTATTTTCATAACAAATTCAGAAAATATTGACTCCAATAGCCCGCTGTTTTTTTCCTATGACGACACTGAAATTTTGCTGTTTTTAGAATGTGTAAAAAATAGAAAAAAGCACGCAGCGTTCGTTTTGCGAGAAAAAAACAACAACAGAAAAAGTCTAAAAAAAATGCGTCAAATTTTGCACCAGGCGAACCCCGCCTGCAGAAATGTATTCGTCGCGAAAATGCTATTGAGATGCACATTCATGTGCAGTATGGGTTCGTGATCTTGATGGATCGTGACTAGAAATGCGCAGCTTTTGCGAGTGCCAAGCTAGGTTGCATTCACGAAGAGATCAATTTTTTGTCAGCGTTGAAGCTGCTATGAAAAAAGTAAAGTCCATTGAACACTGCGGCATGTAGATTCATAGGAAAACACAAAAAATTTTCCGTTTTCGCGCTAGTGCTCTGCGCCTGCTTTTAAAACAGATTTTCACTTTTATTTTTAACTCACTGAGCAGTGATTTTTCTCGTAAATATTCCGTCCGGAAACTTTCGCACACGCTCTTTTTCTGCATGTTGTTTTTTTGCTTAGCCTCTTTTTTGGTGTCATCGCGGTTTAATAATCTTCATTTTTACTTGAGAATTTCATAGATGAAAATCGATGAAATTGAGCGCTTAGCGGCAACTCTGTTTTTTTCTGATGTGGGGACTGATTTATCGTGATTAAGATGTTTTTGAGTAAAGACTCTAAATAAAATCTGTGATCGCAAAAACAATTCCATTAGTCTTTATTAGGTGATGCAGCGCTGTTGAGTTAATTCAAAACCCGTTGCGTAACCGAGCATCAATGACTGTGGAGCACATGGTCAGACATCGCAAAATGTTTCCAAAAGTCGCATTGAGCAGTGTGTTCGTTGAGATAAAAATTTAGAGATACTTAAAAAAATTTATTAAAACAATTTAAAAATAACTGGAGATTTACCATGAAACTGATCAAAAAACTCGCACTCGCAGCAGCTTTGTCTTCTTTCGCAATGGCAGCATCTGCCATGACGGCTATCGAAGATTCCGATCTGAGCCAAGTCAGCGGTCAAGACGGTGTATCTATCGCTGCTAACCTGAACATCAATGTCGGTTCTTTTGTCTACAAAGATACTGATGCTGCAGGTGGTTCGGTAAGCTTTAATAACATCGCGATCACAGGTTCATTCGCTGCCACTATCGACATCATCGACAATGCTTCTTTTAAAGCTGACGCCAGCGCTGCAAGCGGCCCTGCATCTGTCTTGGGCGTTACTGGTGGTACTGGCTTAGCTGCTTTCATGCCAGTTGGCGATGTCGTCAAAATCGCTATTCCACAAATCACAGTGGCGCCTGGTCATGAGTTGAACATGTCTGTTGCGGCTATCAAAATGGGTAACAGCACAGCATCTTATGGTTCATTCGCTATGAATGACATCAAATTGCAAGGCACTACCGTTTATATCTGGGCTCACTAAGCTAGCTAGTTAAGCTCTTTTTAGAGTTAGCTAAAGACAAGAGACGAGGATCGATGTGAATCGAAATCCGTCTCTTTTTCTAGGGGATTTTTTTTACTCCTAGTGTTTTTGACTTTGTGATGTTCCATTTTGCTCGATGGGTTGGCTCCGTGAAAATCAAACGTTTACCAAAAATCAGAACTTTGATCCTGGCTTGTCTCAGTGCTGCACTGACGCTTTGCGCGGCGGCCAGAGCCGAGTCATTAGAATTGTCTGAGCAAGAATTGGCTGATGTGAGTGGTCAGGGTCTGACGATTTTAAGTAACAGTAGTTATAACGGTCTAGATTTTTCGCGCATTACGCTCAATGCCGACCTGACTTTAAACGTAAATTTTAAGAATATAGTTTTGGGTCAGTACAACTATGCGCCGAATAATGGCCTGGGTGCTGATATCAATATGCCTGCACTACAGTTTGGTCGTAGCGATGGCACTGCCGCGCAAAGATTGGTGCAAATTTCTAATCCTTATTTAGAATTTGTCTACGACAATACCGCTGGTGCTGGAAATAATAAGATGCTTGGATTAAGAGTCGGCTTCGATGGTATTTCTGGCGACATCGGCATGCGCCTGGCTTCGCTGAGCGGTTCTATGTTGGTTGATGGTGGTGCTGCAGGCATACTTGATTCAAATGCGGGGAGTGGTAAACGCTGGGATGGTAGTTGCCCGACCGGTGGTTCTGGTTGTCTGGCAATGTCGCAACTTGGTGGCGTCACTGCTGGCAATGCAGCAGGGCCTAGTCGGGATTTTTGGATTTCTATGTTAAGTGCGCCGGTGCAGTTTCAAGGCGCAGCTGGCATGGCTCAGCCAGCTTTGGCACAAAGCGGCGCCTGGATGAATTTCCGTGATCGTCTTACTGCAATTGTCGGTGCGCTGCCACCGAATCTGGCGCTCGGTCGCTGAAGCCTGTATCCATGAACTTCTTGCGCGCCCTCAGGCTCCGCTTGTTGTGCCCATTGCTGGCACTGAGTAGCGCGGCTTTGGCTGCGGATCTGCAGGCATTGAACGATGAGGCCTTGTCTGGTGTGCAGGGGCGTGATGGCGTTTCGTTTTTACTTGGTTTGAACGCCAATATAGGTTCCGTTCATGTTGGCACCTATGACACAGATAATAATGCCGCCTCTATCATCTACAAGAAATTGGCCTTGACTGGGACCCTAGGAGTTCAGTTAAATATTTTTCAAAATGTTCCTGGCATGCCGGATATCATCAATTTATCTTTGCCAGATATCACGAGCAACTATCCCTTGCAATATGCCTATGACCTGGAAATTGCCGCCAACGGGCGTAGTTTAGGTACCAGTGTCGCTCATCAAAACATGTCCTATGTGGGCAGTCATATGCAATGGACGACTTCAGGTTCTGGCGGTCTGACATTTGGCCTGGGTTTAAAAATGTCAACGGAAAATATATTTTTTCAACCCAATGGTCGTGGCATTGCGAATGGCCAGATGAATGTGAATGGTTTGAAAGTTGCGAATGCTGACGGCACAGCTACACCATGGGTAATTGCCGACGTGGTCAATCAACCAGGTTCGTTTAGGGTCATTAATGATGCCAATGGAAATTCCAATTTTCAATTTGGAATCGCCTGGCCAGATGTGCAGAAAGATGCATCGGCCGGTAGCCTGCATGTCGATAATATTAGCTTCACGACGCCCACGGGTAAGGTCGATCTCGGCGCTAGCAGCATAGGGTCTATGCAGATCCAATACCTGAATGTGAAGTTTAAATGAGCGTGAAATCAGCGGAAATTTGTCCAGATTTATTCTAGTTTAATCCGTGAATGCTAGCAGATTTTAAAAGTGTGCATCTCTGAGGCTCACCTCTAAAATCTAGCTTGCGAATTGTTTGATTGGCACGTTAGTGTTGAGTGTCATTTTAGTAAATGAAGTAGCCGAGGATATTTTTTTGCTGCGACTTGACCGGAGAAATCAGGCGCTACGCAAATGCAATAATTGATGCCATTGAATGAGTTCAGTTGGTGATGTTGAACAAATATAAGATTAAAGAGACAGTATGAAGAGCATCGTTAGGATACAAATATCCAAGGAGCACGCGCACAGCTTGTTCTCGTTGAATTTTTCGGTAGCGAACGCGCTAGTGGTTGGTGTGACGCTATGCTGATGCTGTTGGCTAGTTTGGTCGCCGTCTTAGTCGGCGGATCTGCGATTTGGTCCAAGCATGAACCTTTAGATCGCCCTAAAAATCAATTTGAACTGCAGCAGACTGGCGTCGGTGGTGGCCCGATTACGCAATCGGTTGTGATGGAGCCGTTCTCTGAGCTTAAGTATAAACATATTGCGCGTCAGGCTTTTGACTACAGTTGCGGCTCTGCGGCCCTGGTCACTATCCTCAATTTTCATCTGGGTTTAAGTGTGACTGAGCAGGAGGCGATGGAGGGCATGCTGGAGCGCGGCGAGAAAGAAAAAATCATTGCGCGCAGAGGGTTTTCTTTATTGGATATGAAGCGTTATGTGGCAGGCTTAAATATCGAGAGCGCAGGCTTTCGTGGTGAAGTAAAAGACTTATTGAGCCTGGAACATCCGGCTATTGTTCCTATCGATTACGCCGGTGCCAAACATTTTGTGGTCTTGCGTGGAGTGCGCGATGGCATCGTGTATATCGCAGATCCCTCCGCCGGTAATATCGTCTTCTCGCTCAAAGAGTTCGCCACTCTTTGGGATCGCAATACTCTCTTCATCGTTTACCCCCCTAAAAATCGCCCTATCTTGGGGCAGCTCGCCCTGTCCGACATGGAGCTCGGTGTCACTGACATGGATAGAGTCAAGGATAAGGGCCAACTACAAATGATGAGCACAGTGCTGCCGATGGAGCGGGTGATTAACGGCTACGGCGGCATCTCAATTATTCATCGTTGATGCAAGCACACAAATTCTATCCTTAAGCAAACAAATTTATTTATTCGGTCACCAGGAGTTTTCATGAAGTTTCATACTATGTTGGGTTTGCTTGCTGTTGCGGTTGCCATGCCAGTTCAGTCTCAAGAGACATCCGCAGTCAAGAGTCCTACTACCGACGTTGCCAAAGCCGGGGATGCGGCGGCACGCGAAGCTCTGGCAAAAAAAGAAGGTGATGGCGATCAGGCGAGTCTACTGAAGCAAACATTGACCTCGGTTGACAAGGATTACACCTTGATTAAAAAGGGCGCGTTTCAACTGATTTACGATCTCAATTACGCTTACATAGGTCAAGATAAAATCAATACAGATTTGGCTTCAGGTAGTGTCACCTTGTTTAATATTGAGAATGTTAATTCGCATACTTTGACGAATACATTTTCTCTCGATTACGGTTTGTTAAATAATTTGACGGGTAACTTTACTTTGCCTATCGTGAGTAAATACACGCAATCGCAAGTGCTGGATGGCACCTCGAACTCATTTGGTGATATGAGTTTTGGTGCGCGTTTTCAGCCGTTTGAAGCGAAACGCGACTCCGCCTCGATCACCGCAAATGCTGGTCTGCGCCTGCCTACTGGCACTAGCCCATTTAAAGTCGTGGCGGGGAGTGGTATTGCGACTGGCTCTGGTGTGACGGCTTTTAGCGGCGGTGTCAACGTGAATAAAATTGTTGATCCGGTGGCGATTTTTGGCTCCTTAAATCTGACCTACAGTTTGCCAGCAAAAAAATTGAGCCAGGTAATGGGGTCCAAAATTCTCACCGAAGTCAGACCTGGTCTCACTTTTGGTTTTGGTGCCGGTTTCGCTTATGCGCTTTCGTATGCGATCACTACTTCAGTGTCATTTCAAGAGTCTATTGCGGCCGGTTCTAAGCTGCGCTTCACGGATGGTATTAATACCGTTCAGGTGCGCACTACACCGCAGACTTCTGGTGTCTTGAGTTTGGGATTGGGTTATCGTCTATCGCCAAAAACCACGCTCAATACCTCGGTAGGCATAGGCTTGACTGCCAATTCGCCTAATTTTACTTTGGATATGACCTTGCCTTTGTCGTTCTAAAAAGGCGCGAATGTCATGACTACTTTACGAGTATCGGGCTTGCTAAGGCAACGCTTGGTCGCCACTTATTTGTTGGGCCTCGGTGTGTTGCCCTTGGCGCGCGCCGATTTAACGGATAACTTGGTTGCCAGTCCTACCGCGATGTCCTTGGGGAATGCGGTTACTGCCGACCCTCCAGGTGTCGAGTCTATTCATATGAATCCGGCCGGATTGGCGCGTATGGAAGGCAATACCAAAACCGATAGCGTGTTTATCGCATCAATACGTACTAAGGCATCTTTCAAATCGGCTCCCGATTTCGATATTGGTGGTTTTAAAGACGATCCTTTAAATGGCACGCACACCGGACCGGTGCGTCAGGCTATGTATATTCCTGTGGTCGGTGTGCCGCACTGGCGTTTGCCTGCGGTGGTGGTGCCTGGTATGGGCTACACCTGGAACGAAGCGGGTTCTCCGTTTACTTTTGGTACGCTCACTTATCTGTCTATGGCATTTACCATAGACCGTACTCAGGATAAAGATGATCCCGGTCGTTATCAGGGCAAGCTGATGGATATTCAGCGCCTGGTGTATTTGTCGCCCTCGGTGGGATACAAGGTTTCGGATACTTTGAGAGTGGGGGTGTCGGTACCTATAGCCTATGCCAACTTCGCAATTGACACTGATATGCGTTTCCCCAATAAGCTTTTGGGGATTACCGGGCAATTACAGAAAGGTGTTTGCCCTGAAGGTAATTCGAATGTCATCGATAGTTTCTTTTTCGGACTATGTGCGGGTGGTAAAGAAGGCATGCTCGATCCATTTAAAAAAGCAGCGAGCTTTAAGGTCGATATGACGGCACCATTTGAACCCACCATTAATCTTGGTGTGTTGTGGGAGCCGAAGAAGTGGTTTGGTATGGGAATCGTGTATCAAGGTGGGAGTAGCACGACTTACAAAGGTGAGTACGAGTTTCATACAGATCCCATGTTGCGGCAGTTTGTCAAAGGCATGAACTCAAGTTTGTTAGGTCCTATCGTCGGGGCCATCGTTGGATTTCCGCAGGAAATTCCCGAGATTCAGGCCGGCAATGTGATTTCCTCGATCAACCATCCAGCGCGTGTGCAGATGGGAATTAAAGTTAAACCGCTCGATTTTGTGCAGCTTAATATGGACATCGGTTATGCCGATTGGTCTAAGTGGAAAACTGTGACCTTGAAATTCGACAAGGACATCGCTTTACTGCAAATGGGTCGTTTGTTTGGCGTTGCCAATCCGCGCGAGTTGACCTTAAACATGGGTATGCAAAATGTGATCAGTTATGGCTTCGGCATGCAGATACAGGCGACCGATAAGCTGGCGCTGCGTCTAGGATATGAACCGCGCAAAAGCTCGATTCCTGCCAATAAACTTTCTTTGTTTTCACCTATGCCGGACACCAAACTAAAGAGCGTCGGGTTTCAATATAAATTCGATAGTGGCGCTGTGATGAACGTCGCCGCTAGCTATCTGAAGGGAACTTATAACGTGCCTGCCAGAACCAATTGCAATCTCAATTGTGATGACTTTTTTAATCTGATCTATAACCCTTATGCAGGCATGGATGTGAAAGGGGATCTGATTGTGCGTTATTTTGGGATGAGCTATACCCATCCATTTTAGTAAGTAGTCGTCTGTATCGCTCTTTGTGTTTCCGCTGAAGACAAAGATTTTAATTTTTATTTATGGAGTCGTTCTCATGTTTAGATCAGTCATAGCCATGTTTGTCATGAGCCTGGCGGCCAGCGCAAATGCACAAGCCACAATTTCGCCGGCAAAAGAGCAGCTTATTAATCGTATTTTGCTGTCCTGGCATGTGGAAAATATCGGCATCACCATGTTGCAAGATCCTGTGAACGAGTCTCTGCGACAGTCGCGTTCCTTATTGCAAGGGCGTACTTCGGCAGAGAAACAAGAGGCAACTATGAAGGAGATTGCTGAGTTTGCTAAAGAATTTTATGCGGAAACCACGCCCTTAGTGCGCACTAGCGCCCAAAAATTGATCCCCTCTACAGTCGTACCTATCATGGCAGAAAAATTTAGCGAAGAAGAATTAAAACAAATCGTGGCCTTGTTGGAATCACCAGTGAAGAAAAAATTTGAATCGCTGATACCTGAAATGCAAAGTGCATTAGGAAAGAAAATTGCGACTGACACTGGGCCTGCGATTGATCCAAAAATTCAAAATCTAAAGCAGCGCATAGGTCTGAGCATGCGCGCCGCTATCGCCCCTTAACCCTGTATTTTTTGTTAGGACAATCCGAGCGCGACTTGAAGTACGCGCCGGCTTTGTCACGCCTAAGTTTTGTTCCTGTGAGTCGAATGACAGCAAGCATATCGCTAGTCTAGGTTTTTGCAGGGAGTGTAGTAGCTCGGCTAAGGTCGATGATATTGACGAAATGTGAAAATTTTTTATTCTAGGGAAAATGAAATGAAGAAAATTGTGACAGCGTTGGCGTATCTTGGATTGACCGCTTGTTTGCCAGCTCAAGCGATGGAGTTGTTGCCGTCTGCCAGTATGGACGTCGTACAGACTTATAAGATCGAGATCTTGCAAGTGACCGATATCGAACCGTATCAACAGTCCTTGGATGGCTTCTTAACGACGCTCAAAGATAATGGTCTGGTAGTTGGGGAGAATTTGCAGATTAACCGCGTGAAGTTAGATTTCAATATAGAAAACGGTGGTTTTTGGGATAAATTTGGGGTCTTGCTCAGGCTTCGGCAAGAAGCCGAACGCATTACTATGGCAAAACCAGATTTGGTGTTGACCATAGGCTCGACCGCCACAAAATATACGCGTTCTATCCTAAGTGATGCTCATATTCCGGTGGTTTTTACTGCGGTGGCGAACCCTATGGACGCCGGTTGTCCTTCTTTGCAGGATGCTGGAGTCGGAGTGACTGGCGCTACCTTGTATATGGATATGGCAGAGTCGATGCGGGTGGTGCATCAACTATTTCCTGACGTGAAAAAAATCGGCATGGTGCATAGCGATGACGTGAACGGTGTGGCCCATGTAGAAAACGCCAGAGCCAATGCGCAAAACCTAGGAATACAAGTATCGTCTAAGCTAGTCGATAAAGCGGACAGTATTATCCCTTCTGTCAAAGAGTTACTCGACCATGGAAAGGGCGCGCAAATGTATGCGGTGCCTTTAGATACGTATTATGGTCTGCGAAAATATGAGCCTACCCTGGATTTAAGCGATTTCGGTGCAGAATATAATCTGCCTATCGTCAGCTTCGCCATGGTGCGTGTTCCAGGCGCTGTCTTGTATATAGGCGCCGATTTCGGTGTGGTCGGAAATCTATCGGGCGTGCAAGCAATCAAAATTCTCAAGGCGCATAAAAAACCAGATGTCTTATCTATCCTGAAGCAACAAAAACCTATCGTCTTGATAGACCCAGAAAGGGTGGCTGCACTGCATGTCTCGTTGCCCGATACTGTGCTTGAAAAAAAATCCTTGCGTCAAGATGGACTGTGGCTGCTGAATAACTAAGAAGGCATGCGCAAAAAATGCTCAGGCTAGGTTTACTGCCTAAGATTAAGATTAAGATTAAGATTAAGACTTAGATTAAGACTAAGACTTAGCTTGAGTACGACAAAGCGGATGCACAGGCGCTGGGACGGTTTCGCGCGAACATTCACTAAATCCAGACTTAGCTCGAAAATAGTTAGTCCGACACGGACTAGACGCGCATCAGTATTTTTTCGTCATCTCTCGCTATTTGGTTTACACTCCCCCTCTAAAATCATGATGAAAGCGCGCAGCTACACTCAGACGAGGAGCTACGTGTCAATTTTAAGGGACAGAAATGAGTTCACCTGAATTGGTGTTGCAAGTGCTGCGTACAGAATTAAGACGCGCCGGAGTTACCTATAAAGCCCTGGCCGAACGCATACAAATGAGTGAGTCCAGTGTCAAGCGCATGTTCGGGCAAAAGGATATGTCCTTGTCGCGTCTGGCTCAAATTTGTAAGGCGGCCGGTGTAGCGATGGAGGATGTGCTGCGGCAGGCCGCTGATGTGACTCCGCATGCGGATACCTTGAGCCTGGCGCAAGAGCAGTCTTTGATGGCCAATCCTAAATTGCTGCTGTTAGCGATTTGCTGTCTTGGTCACTGGACCATGGAACAAATGGTAGAGACCTATGAGCTAAGTGATGCCGAGTGCATACTTGGCCTGGTGGCGCTCGATAAGCTGGAGTTCATCGAGTTAAAGCCTTTAAATCGATATCGGCTGCGGGTCTCAACGGCCTTCCATTGGCGCGCCGATGGCCCGGTACAAACCTATTTCCGCGAGTTTGTGGTCGCCGATTATTTTAATGGACGCTTCGATGGTGTAGGCGAAACCTTGATGTGTGTGCCGGCGCGCTTATCGCTCAATAGTGCGCAAGAACTGTTGCAGAAAATTCGACAATTGGCGGCTGAACTGGCCCGTCTGCAGCAAGAGGATAGACGCTTGCCGGCCAGCGAGCGCGATGGATTTACTTTGTTACTGGGTTTCCGCTCTTGGGAATACGCTGCCTTTACTGCCTTGCGCCGACCTGTGACGATGGCAGGCGCAAAGAGCAGTGTGCTTCACCAGATCGGACCTAAAAAGAGATAAAGCGTAGAGCCAGCACCGCGCGTGGTGCCACTACCGAAATACAGTGGGCCAAAGCGCGTGTCTAGGGAAATAAAGGCGCTGGCACTTTGCTTTAAATTGCTGAACTTCACGACATCATCGGCGCCAAAACCGCCCCCTAGCTCCAGAGAAAAACCGGCCCGTATCGCACCACCCAGGGTGGTCGGCATTCTGCCTATGCGATGGGCTAAGACTAGTCGTCCTAAAGCCACCGTATTATTTGACAGTGAATCGGTCGGTGTGCCTGATAGCCTCAGAAAACCACCCAATGAGGCCGGCGCGCTCGCGCCTCTTTGTGACTTGGCCCATTCTCCATACAGGTGGCCAGCCCATTCACCGGTCTGAAAGGCTGACATGGCGATGATGGAGGATTGCGCCAGTGATTTTTTTCCATCGTTTTCATCGTCGTTAATTTGCGGACGTTGCCATAGCGCGGTTAACAATTGCCCGCGGGTAGGGAAGGCTAAGGAGTCCAGTGTGTCTAGCCGAAATTGGAAAAATGGTGCGGTTCCAAAAACTTTACTCGGTGCCTGCTCTGAGTCCTCGGGCAGTTCTACGTGTGCCTGGCTAAGTTGGCGAGTCAGTCCGAACTGCAGGTCGCCCCAGTTGCCTAGTTGCTTGCCTAGCACCAGGGTGGCACTGGTTTGTTGATAGCCCACCCTGTAGTTTTTCTTTCCCTCTTCATACAAATCAAAGGAAGATGCGCCGTACTGCACCGACGGTGCTAGATACCATTGCGAGCCTGCGCCTAAGGGCTGAAATAATTGCGAGCCTAAGGCGCGAATTGAGCCGATTCTCGCCACTGTACGTAATTCTCCACCCCAAGGATTGAGTGAGGAGGCAATATGCATAGCGCCCAGCGAAAAACTGTTTTTGTCGCTGAAGTCACTGGTCAATT
The DNA here is from genome assembly GCF_003955735.1 of Undibacterium parvum. NCBI lineage: Bacteria > Pseudomonadati > Pseudomonadota > Betaproteobacteria > Burkholderiales > Oxalobacteraceae > Neoundibacterium > Neoundibacterium parvum. The sequence goes on from NZ_CP034464.1 coordinate 4,056,608, forward strand.
CTATTCCTACCCGCAGACGGTTTCTACTCCAACTCGCTTCGCTGGCGGTGATACTGACGCTACGTTGATCAATGCTGTCGTGGACTTGCGTTTCTACGTGATCAAGGTCACCGCGTCCATATAATTTAGCCGCGGCCTGTCTGACCTGCTCTTCGCTGACAGCCTCGCCTGGCGTCAAGCCGGTTTGTACTATCAGGGCGGCTGGGTTGATATAGCGCGTGCCTTTGACTTCAATCGTGGCGAGCGGCAGTGGCACGTCGGGAGCGGTGAACGCAGCGAAGCGATTTCTTTCCAAGACCGCATATTCTTCTTCAGTAACGGCAAATTGGCTCAGTTTTTCTCTTAATAGCTTTGCAGCATTGTCGCCGGCTTGTATCGATTTATGTGACTGGCTGAAATCCAGAAAACTGATGCCGTTCAAGTCGGGTGCGATCAAAATATCTTGCGGTCTTAATTCTTTCAATGAACGTTGTACGTTTTGTTCAGTCAAAATTTGCAGCATTTGTTGCGCTACGCTGATGGCGCTGCCAAGTTCACGTTCCTGCGCCAGCGGGGTGCCGACATTGACTGCAATGACGATGTCCGCCCCCATCTTGTGCGCCATATCGATAGGCAGATTGCGTACCAGTCCACCATCCACCACCAGTCTTTGATTGATGTGTACCGGTGCAAATACGCCAGGTACAGCTAAGGAGGCGCGTAAAGTCTGAAATAGCGGCGTGGTGCTGAGCTCCATCAACTCGCCGCTGACTAAATCGGAGACCACCGAACGAAATGGTATCGGCAATTGATCGATCGCATCATCACGGGTGCCGCTAGGTAGTAAGCGTGTCAGCGCTTGTTCCAGTGCTGCGTTACCTGCTGCCGCAGGGGGCAAGGAAACCCCTGATTTGGTAATGGAAAATTCTATTCTTGACGGTAATATGACATCCTCTTCACGCCGCCGGAAATCGAGTTGATCACGCGCCGGTCTATCGGCGAGTACGCTTTCCCACGAGGTGTTTTTGACGATTTCTTCCAGTTCTTCTACGCTACGACCGGCTGCATAGGCGCCGCCCACCACGGCACCCATACTGGTGCCGACTACCATGTCGACGGGAATACGCAAGTCTTTGAGTACTTTTAGCACGCCGATGTGGGCGAAGCCTCGCGCACCGCCACCAGAAAGAACCAAGGCAATTTTGGGACGTTTTTTTTGTTCTGGTGTGACTCCCAACTCGCTGTCGAGTTGCTGGGCTGAGCTAGCAAGTGGCAACAGCGTGGTGCTGAAAGCAAAAATGAGGGTTAATGCATGAAAGGGCGACATGGAGACTAAGCTTTAAAGATAATTAATTTAGAATTGAGTAGTGTGTTTTTTTGTCAAAAAGTTCAATATGCCTAGCTAATATTCCCGCCTATGGCTGCATAGACTTTTGACGCAGATTAAAAACTACCGGTAAATTGATAGCAATTGCCGGGGTGCCACATGGTGACTATGGTGGCAATTTGTGCCTGTGATCGGGTTTTTCTATGCAGCACCAGGCAAGCTTCTTTAGCTGCGATGTGTAGCATCTCGGCGATCAACTTGGGCGCTAATACCGCTTCTATGCGGTAATCAACACCCTCTAGCGGAGCGACTGCAACCAAATATTCGTTAGGCGTAATCAAGGCGAAATTTTGCTGCAAATACAGCGGCGCCAATGCAGCATTCACCCATCTATCCTCCAACTGTATCGGCGTATTATTTTCAAAATGCACGATCAGCGAGTGAAACAGCGGATGACCTGGCTTTACCTGAAACTCCAGTGCCAATTGCGGCGTCGCCTTGGCGGCCACTAGCGTATGCAACTCGCTGCGGTGGGCGTGACCACGTGAGCGTATTTCTTCAGCTATGCTTTTAATTTCTACCAGAGTGGCTTGGTATTTTTGTTGTGCTACATAGGTGCCTGAGCCTTGGATGCGCGTCAAAATTTGCTCGGTAGTAAGTTCTCTTACGGCGCGGTTGACTGTCATGCGCGAGACGCTAAACTGTTCGGCAAGCATGGCTTCCGAAGGGATGGCATCGCCTTCCTTCCAGGTGCCGGATTGAATTTCTTTGAGTAAATAGTCCTTGATGATCTGGAAGGCGGGACTGGCAGAGGTTTTAGGTGGCACGTGATTCCTGCTGAAGTTAGGACTTACGCAAAACCGCCCCAGCGTCGTTGTATCCGCCCAATCGTACAAGGAGTACTAGCGTACTGTCTTCGGCGGCATGCCTAGCTGGAACAATTTTGCGTAAGTCCTATGAATGAATTTATTGCATTGTCGCACAAAAAAATCCTCTTGCAAAAGTTGTATATACAACTTACACTAGTTTTAATTCGAGCCCGGAGCGTCTTTGGTCAGCTCGATTTCAATGATTCCGTCAATTTTAGGGGTAATGCATCATGAAAAACGATCCACGTTGGGACGCAAGTCGCGAAATCCGGGCGCCACGCGGTGCCGAAAAAGTCTGTAAGACCTGGGTGGCGGAAGCCGCTTACCGCATGATCCAGAATAATCTCGATCCTGAAGTAGCAGAAAATCCTAAGCATTTAGTGGTGTACGGTGGCATAGGCCGCGCCGCCCGCAATTGGGAGTGCTACGACCAGATTCTTGCCTCTTTGAAAGCCTTGGGCGAAGATGAAACCCTGTTGATTCAATCTGGCAAACCGGTAGGTGTGTTTAAGACTCATGAAGATGCGCCACGCGTGCTGATCGCCAATTCGAATCTGGTGCCGAAATGGGCCAACTGGGAACATTTCAATGAACTAGACCGCAAGGGCCTGTTCATGTATGGCCAGATGACGGCCGGTAGCTGGATTTACATTGGTAGCCAGGGAATAGTCCAGGGTACTTACGAAACCTTTGTCGAGGCCGGCAAGCAGCATTTCGGCGGCGAGTGGGGCGGGCGCTGGATCTTGACGGCCGGTCTGGGCGGTATGGGCGGTGCGCAGCCGCTGGCAGCCACGCTGGCTGGTGCGGTATCGCTGAATATAGAATGTCAGCAAAGCAGTATCGATTTCCGCCTGCGTACCCGTTACGTCGACAAACAAGCCAAAGACATAGATGATGCCTTGGCGCTGATTAAATATCACTGCGAGCGTAAAGAGGCGGTCTCTATTGCCTTGCTGGGGAATGCCGCTGAGATCTTGCCGGAACTGGTCAGGCGCGCCAAAGCTGGCGGCATCGTGCCGGATTTGGTGACCGACCAGACTTCGGCACATGATCTGATCAATGGCTATCTGCCGCTAGGTTGGAGCGTGGAGCAATGGAAGACTGCCCAGCATGACGTCAGTCAGCATGCCAAATTAACTGCCGATGCGGCTCAGTCCTGCGCCGTGCATGTGCAAGCTATGCTTGATTTTCATGCGATGGGAATCGCCACGGTTGACTATGGCAATAACATCCGCCAAGTCGCGTTTGATACTGGCGTCAAAAATGCTTTTGACTTCCCTGGTTTTGTGCCGGCCTATATCCGTCCTTTGTTTTGTGATGGCAAAGGGCCGTTTCGTTGGGTGGCCTTGTCGGGCGACCCCGAAGACATCTATAAAACGGATGCCAAAATTAAAGAATTATTCCCGCATCATACGGCTGTGCATAATTGGCTGGATATGGCGAAAGAACGCATCGCCTTCCAGGGCTTGCCAGCGCGGATTTGCTGGCTAGGTTTGGGCGAGCGTCATCTGGCAGGTCTGGCGTTCAATGAAATGGTTAAGAATGGCGAACTCAAAGCGCCTATCGTGATCGGTCGCGATCATCTTGATACCGGCTCGGTGGCCAGCCCGAATCGCGAGACCGAAGGTATGCTGGACGGCACCGATGCGGTGTCGGATTGGCCTTTGCTCAATGCTTTGTTAAATACTGCAGGCGGTGCTAGTTGGGTCTCTTTGCATCACGGCGGTGGTGTCGGCATGGGTTATTCGCAGCATTCCGGCATGGTAATCGTCGCCGATGGAACGGAGGCGGCGGCCAGACGTTTGGCACGCGTGCTGGTCAATGACAGTGGATCTGGCGTAATGCGGCATGCCGATGCAGGCTATGAAACTGCGGTGGCGTGCGCCAAGAAGAATGGCTTAAATCTACCTATGATCAAGTGAGCCGCTTAGCTTCAATTAAGTATATTACGCAAAATTTCAATACCTAATGCGCAGTATCCATGCGCCTTCCAGAGGCAAAATGCCCGGAAACCCGCATGGATGTTGCGCAATCGGTTTTAAATATGACAGGAAATCACCATGACAGCATTATTCGAAATCCAGCCCGGCCAATTTAGTTTGTCCGATTTACGCTCTATCTGGCGCGCCGCACGTCCCCTGAAGTTGGCTGCCAGCGCGTATGCCGCCATCAATGAGGCCTCTGCCACGATCGATAAAATCGTGGCCAAGGGCGATGCCGCTTACGGCATCAATACAGGCTTCGGTAAGTTGGCCAAGACCCGCATTCCGGATGAGCAATTAGAACTATTACAGCGCAATCTGATTTTGTCACACTCGGTTGGCTCCGGTGAATTGATCTCGGATGAAATCGTACGCCTGATTTTACTCATGAAGATCGCCAGTCTGGCGCGTGGTTTTTCCGGTATCCGCGCCTCGGTGATCGACAGCATGATCGCACTTTACAATGCGGGCATCATGCCAGCGATACCGGTCAAAGGTTCAGTCGGCGCTTCCGGCGATCTGGCACCTTTGTCGCACATGACGCTGGCGCTGATGGGCGAGGGCGAAGTGCGTGTCAATGGCAAGCTGGTCGACGCCAAAGCGGCTTTAAAGGCAGCCGGTATTGCGCCGGTAGTGCTGGCAGCCAAAGAAGGTCTGGCATTGATCAATGGTACCCAGGTATCAACCGCACTGGCCTTAAATGGCTTGTTTTTGGCCGAGCGCTTGCTGGAAGCGGCGACCATCACCGGTGCCATGTCGGTGGATGCCGCCAAGGGTAGCGATGCGCCGTTTGATGCGCGCATCCATGACGTGCGCGGTCAGCCTGGGCAGATCGCTACCGCCAGCATTTATCGCGATTTATTGCAGGGTAGTGAAATCCGCAAATCGCATCTGATCAACGATGAGCGCGTACAAGATCCGTATTGCCTGCGCTGCCAGCCGCAAGTGATGGGGGCCTGTCTGGATATCATCAATAACGCAGCACGCACTTTGTTGATCGAGGCCAATGCCGTGACCGATAATCCGCTGGTGTTTGTCGATACCGGTGAAGTGCTGTCCGGCGGTAATTTTCATGCCGAGCCAGTGGCGTTTGCCGCTGATACGCTGGCGCTGGCGATTGCCGAAATCGGTTCTATTTCCGAGCGCCGTATTGCCTTGCTGATCGACGCTTCTATCTCTGGCCTGCCGCCATTTTTAGTGCCTTCATCGGGCTTGAATTCTGGTTTTATGATCGCCCATGTGACTGCTGCCGCGCTGGCGTCGGAAAATAAATCGCATGCGCACCCAGCCAGTGTCGATACGATCCCAACTTCGGCGAATCAAGAAGATCACGTCAGTATGGCTACTTTTGCCGGACGCCGCTTGCACGAGATGGCGCACAATACCGCCACCATCGTTGGCATAGAATTGCTGGCAGCTGGTCAGGGTATCGATTTCCATCAACCCTTGCAGACTTCGTCCAAACTGACAAGCGTGCATCAGGCTTTGCGCACACAAGTCGCTTTTTATGACAAGGATCGCTTCTTGGCACCGGATATCGCCGCCGCTAAAGAAATGGTATTGCAGGGTAGTTTGAGTGCACAATGTCAATCACTATATCAACATCTGTATTTGAAATAAGAGTTCAGCCTATGCGCAAGTGGAGCAATCAAGACTATCACAGCATGCCTTGGAAAAATGGCGCTGGCAGCACGACAGAGCTGGCGGTTTTTCCGCCCGGGGCAAGCTTGGACGATTTCGTCTGGCGCTTGAGTCGGGCCGAGGTAAATCAGGCTGGCGCATTTTCGCATTTTGCGCAGATAGACCGTAGCCTGGCAATTTTGTCCGGCCAAGGTTTGTCGCTGCAAAGTGATAGCGAACAACGCACAGCAGACAGCGTGAGCTTGACGCAAACCAGCCTGCCTTACCAGTTCGCCGGCGAGCTGCCAATCTTTGCCGACTTGCTGGGCGGCGCGGTACTTGATCTCAATCTGATGACGCGTCGCGATGTCTGCCAGCATTTCATGCAAAGGCTGGGCGAGGGCGAACATTATGTGATGGCACCTGATGCACAGCAGTTATTGCTGTACTGCGCCGCTGGTGCTGCTACCGTGCTTGCTGAGGGGGCGGCTGAAACTGAAACTGAAACTGAAACTGAAACTGAAACTGAAACTGAGCAAGCGGCTGTTTTGCCTGGCGACTTGATTTTGATCGATGAGCAGCATGAGCATGCCGGGATACGCCTGTCTATCAGCGCGCAAGAGGGGGCAGTCTTGTATTTGATGCGGATTAGTTTTTTAAATCAAGCTGAGGGCGCACATGCAACATTGGGATAGTCTGTGGACCAATTTACACCTGGCCACCATGCAAGAGGGCTACGGCGAAATACGCGATGCCGCGATTGCCGTTAAAGATGGCAAGATTGCCTGGCTAGGCGCACGCGATGCCTTACCGCTCAATTACCAGGCGGATCAGCAACACGATGGCGATGGCGCTTGGATGACGCCGGGTTTAATTGATTGCCATAGCCACATCGTGTATGCCGGCAATCGCAGCGATGAGTTTGAAGCCCGCCTCAATGGTGTGAGCTATGAAGAGATCGCGCGCCAGGGTGGCGGCATCTTATCGACCGTGCGTGCGACCCGAGCAGCGAGCCAGGCGGAGTTAATGCAAGCCAGTGTGACGCGCTTACAGTATCTGCTGCGCGAAGGCGTCACTACCTTAGAGATTAAATCTGGTTACGGCTTAGATCTGGAAAATGAAGCCAAGATGTTAAGGGTGGCGCGCCAGATCGCACGTGATTTTCCCTTGCGGGTAAGTACTACTTTTCTAGGTGCGCATGCCCTGCCGCCCGAGTACGCAGGGCGTGCCGATGACTATCTGACGAATCTCATCGAACATATGCTGCCAGCCCTGGTGGCGGAAGGTTTAGTCGATGCGGTCGACGCCTTTTGCGAAAAAATTGGCTTCTCGGCGGCACAAACCGAGCGTGTGTTTCAGGCGGCGCACAGGCATGGCTTGCCAGTCAAACTGCATGCTGAGCAATTATCCGACCAAGGCGGGGCAGCGTTGACGGCGCGTTACCAGGGTTGGTCGGCAGATCATCTGGAATATCTGTCGCAAGATGGCGTGCATGCCATGCAAGCGAGCGCTACGGTGGCGGTCTTGCTACCGGGCGCTTACTATTTTTTACGCGAGACCAAGTTGCCACCGATCGCCGCTTTACGTGAGGCCGGGGTGCCTATGGCGGTGGCGACCGATAGTAATCCCGGTACCTCGCCTATGACTTCTTTATTGCTGGCAATGAATATGGCTTGCACCTTGTTTCGCTTGACGCCTTTAGAGGCGCTGCAAGGGGTGACGCGGCATGCGGCACAGGCTTTGGGTTTGCAGGATCAAGTTGGGACTTTGGAAATTGGCAAATGTGCCGATTTCGCATTGTGGGCGATACAGCGCCCCGCTGATCTGGCCTATGCGATAGGCGCAAATCCCTGCGTCGCAAGTGTCTTTGCCGGGCGTTTGCGGCCAAAGATCTAAAATTTTTGTGTCTTAAGGCAAAATATTGAATTAATGCATAGAAACTAATGGCAAGCTGGCCTGCGCTTGGTTAAACTGTCGTTTTAGCCACAAGAAGGAAATCCCGTGACTTTACTTGCTAAGCAGTTTTTTAAGAGAATCTGGCAAGGAAGAATAAAAACTATTCTTCTCGGGGTTTTTGCTGTCATCGTGTTGCTGATGTTCGTGAGTTGGCTAGCTTTACCATCCTACGTCAAGCAAGTAGCGACACAGCAAGTGCAGCAGCAAATTGGCCGCAAACTAGAAATTAGCGACCTCAGTTTTTCACCACTGAGCTTGACGCTCACTGCCAACGGCATCAGCCTGTTTGAACCGGATAATAAGACCCCTGCAGTAACGCTGAAAACAGCGGTGTTTAGCCTATCTGGCGCGTCGATTTACCATCGTGCTTTGGTGATGGACGAAATTCTGCTGGATCAGCTCGCGCTACATCTAATCAGAACTTCGGCCGATGACCATGGACGCTATAATTTTTCCGATATTTTGGACAAGATTGCCGCCATGCCTAAAAGCGAAAGCCCATTTCGCTTCTCGCTGGCCAATGTGCAAGTCAAAAATTCGTCCTTGCAGTTTGATGACAAAGTGCTGGACCAGAAGATCGCAGTGACCGCACTTAATCTCGGCCTGCCTTTCATGTCGAATTTTCCTAAATCTATTCAGACCTTCGTTCAGCCTATGCTGTCGGCAAAGATTAACGGCACGGCTTTTGCGCTCACTGGACGTAGCAAACCTTTTGACACCAGCCTAGAGACTTCGCTGGCAATCGACCTTGATCATTTGGAACTGGCAAATTTTTTGGCTTACTCACCAGTTGCCTTGCCTGTGAAAATTCAGAGTGCGCAATTGACGACCAAACTGGATCTGATTTTCTCTCGTAAGAATCTTCAATCAGAAATTTTACTGGCGGGCGTGCTAGAGCTCGATAAAGTCGCGCTGCAAGATACACAAAATGCGCCTTTGTTGAAGCTAGCGAGCGTCAAGACCCAGATCAAGAGCGCCAACTTGTCGACTAGTACGCTGACCCTCGATAAACTCCTCATTGATACGCCTGAAGTCTGGGCTGCTTTGGATGAAAAAGGTGGTTTGAACTGGAATCAATTGGCGCAAAAAAATACACCAGTGGTGGCAAACAAACAGCCAGCCAGCTCAGGCGTCGCCGCAAAAGCTGATGTTAGCCCGTCTAAGGATGCTCACAAACCTGTGCTGGTGCTGAACGAATTTTTGCTCGATAAGGGCATGCTTCATTTCAGCGACGCGCTGAATGCGACGCCAGCGCAGAGCATGGAAATTTCTGGTATTAAACTCAGCGTCAAGCAGCTCTCTAGCGTGGCCGATGCGAAATTGGCGCCACTCTCTTTGAGCGCAAACTTAGGGCTTGATCAAAAACTTCAGTTTGACGGAGAGTTTCACCCTATGACTGCGGTGTTACACGGTAGTGCAAGTTTGGATGAACTACGTTTAGAGAGCTATCAAGCCTATCTGAATCGTTTTCTAGCGGCAAATCTGAGCGGTCGCGTATCCTTAAAATCGCAAATTGATATGCAGCAAGGGCAGGTAAGCGTATCCGAACTGGGCCTTAGCCTGGCTGATCTAAAACTAATCCCCCAAACAAAAAACGAAGGCCAGATCGCAATCAAAACTGTGCAACTCGATAAACTCGCACTGAGCACAGAGACGCGCGCGATTAAACTTGGCGGTTTGCGCATAGATGGCTTGGATGCAGATATTCGACGCGATGCGAATGGAAAAATAAACCTGCAAAAATGGCTAGTGCCAGTCAAAGCCAGTGCCGCTGTCGCCAAGACGGGTGAGACCAATGCCAAGTCGCCAGACTGGAAAATTGAGATGGAGAAATTTTCTCTCGATGCCAGTAGTCTGGCCTTTCTTGATCAAACGGTAAGCCCGAATGTCAATCTTAAACTCGATGGGCTGACATTTAATGCCGATAATGTGAGTAGTGATTTAGGCCAGAGCATTAATCTGAAATTCGCTTCCAACATCAATCGTAAAGCGAAGCTGAGCGTCAGTGGCACGCTAAGTCCAAAATTGAAACAAATAGCATTGAACTTAGATGCCCAAGCGCTTCCCTTATCTTCGGTATTTCCCTATGTTTCTAATCTCTTAAATGTACAGTTATCGCGTGGGACTCTCACGAGTAAGGCTAAGATTAGCTTGCTTAACGAGCCTGGACAGAGCTTAGTGAGTAAATTTGAGGGGGGCGTGAGTCTCAATGATTTTCAAATTTTTGAGAACGGTGAAACCGACGATTTTCTCGAATGGAAGAGCGTTAATCTTGAAGGAATTAATGCAAGCATAGGTGGCAGTAAACAATTTGTCAGCGTGCGTAAATTAGGACTCAATGATTTTTTTACCAAACTCGTTTTATCGTCCAAAGGAAAACTGAATTTACGTAATATTGTGGTTCATGATACTAAGGAAGTCGCCACTCCGAACGTGGATGTTGCTGGTGCAAGCAGTTCAGCAGCGAGTAAGCCTGTCGTCGCGCTTGAAAAACCGCAGCCGCCCAAAGTGGCGACTAATCCGGTAAAAATAACGATCGCACAAACAGTGTTGCGCGGCGGGAATGTTAATTTTACAGATAATTTTATCAAACCTAATTACACCGCCAATTTAACGGGACTCGCTGGCAGTGTAGGAAGTATTTCATCGGATAATGCCGAGCCTGCCACTGTTGCCTTATCTGGGAAAATTGATAATGATGCCGCTCTCCTTATTTCCGGCACGCTCAATCCTTTGAGTTCGCCGATTTTTCTGGATATTAAAGCCAGTGCAAATGGCATACAACTGACACGTTTGAGTCAATATGCCGCTAAATATGCCGGTTACTCGATTTCCAAGGGAAGTTTGTCTGTAAAGGTCGCGTATAGAATTGAAAATAATCAACTCCAGGCCGAGAATGAAGTGCGCCTCGATCAACTCACGTTTGGTGAAAAGAGTGATAGTCCGGATGCGACTAAATTACCTGTCAATTTAGCATTGGCTTTGTTGCGCGATAACGATGGTGTCATCGCGATTAATTTGCCAGTTTCCGGATCTTTGTCTGACCCGCAGTTTTCTATAGGCGGAATTATTTTTAAGGTATTGGGAAATATTCTTACCAAAGCAATTACTTCGCCCTTTGCCTTGTTAGGGGCGGCTTTTGGTGGCGGTGATGAACTGGCCTATGTTGAATTTGCACCAGGTAGCGCGGCACTGAGTACGACAGCAATCACAAAGCTGGATGGTTTGGCCAAGGCACTCAAAGAAAGAAGCAAACTGCGTCTGGATATTGCAGGTCGGGTGGACCCGGAAACCGATAAGGCTGGATTGAAAATGCAGAGTTTGGACAATAAGATACTCGCTATTAAAGGGCGTGAATTACAAAAAAATGATTCTTCTATTGATACCAAGCAAGTTCAAGTCGATGAAGCTGATCGTAAAAAATACATTGAGGACGTGTATAGCGCAGAAAAATTCTCTAAGCCAAGAAATATGATAGGAATAGCTAAGACCCTGCCGCCAGAGGAAGCGATCGCCGCCGTCTTAGCAAATACCCCGATCGCTGCCGATGCCCTCAGAGCGCTGGCGCAAAAACGTGCCGATCTGGTATTTGAGTATCTAGAGCAGAGAGCCGGCGTGAGTAAAGAGCGCTTGTTTTTGATCGCTCCGCGCCTCAATAGCGAAGGCATCACGGATAAAGCGGCAGTGAGTCGGGTAGACTTTTCGCTGAAGTAAAAAATATGGACAGAACAATCTTATGCTATTCCTATAAGAGTAATTTAAAGCATTAATTTTGATGCAAGTCTGCATATTTATTGCTATAGTTTCTTTAACTAATTGGCATTCTTGCTTTTGTTTCTGGACATTCAGTAGGGTAATATTTCCCTGAAGTTTTTTTTGAACATAGTTTCGTTTTACTTAAAGGATAATCATGTCAGAAGAAACACTAACGCACATCTTGTATGTGGAAGATGATCTCGATATTCAAGCTGTGGCGCAAATCGCTTTAGAGATCGTTGGTGGACTTAGTCTAAAAACCTGCAGCTCAGGCGCGGAAGCCCTGGCTACCGCTAATGCTGGATTCGTCCCCGATCTCTTGTTGTTAGATGTGATGATGCCGAATATGGATGGTCCAACTACTTTGGCAGAATTGCGAAAGTTACCCGCTACGGCAAACACCCCAGTTATTTTTATGACGGCCAAGGTGCAGTCGGCAGAACTGGATTTTTATACTTCTTTAGGTGCGATAGGGGTTATTGCCAAACCTTTCGACCCCATGGAGCTATCTTCCCAGGTGCGTGCTTTATGGAATAAGGCTGCTTAAATGGATGCAAAAGAAGATAGTTTGCAAGATGCCTTGGCGGCTCTAAATCTACTGTTTGCTGAAAAACTGCCCTCTAAGCTGGCGGAAATCGAAGCGGCTTTGGCACAGTTCATGGAGCATCCGCAAGATGTTGATGCTTTAACTTTATTACACCGACTATTACACACGATGTCGGGGTCGGCTGGTACTTTTGGCTTTGATGACTTGGGGCGACGCTCACGTCAGCTGGAGGTGCGCATTAAGGCTTTGCTGACGGGAGCAGTCTGGATCGATCTTGAGCGTGCTCAATTTAACGCCGATGTCCGCGATTATTTAGCTGGCGCACTGTTGCCGACTAAGGATGCAGCGCTTGCCCTCGCACCCGTGATGTTGGCCAATAAGACACAAGACGATGCGTCGAGCAGGCTGATTTATATCCTCGACCAAGACGCAGCAATGTGCACTTCGATAGGCGTGCAATTGCAGCACTTTGGGTATAGCTTCGAGATCATTCCAGATCTCAAGGCATTGGCTGGCAAGCTGGCCGCCATTGATCCTGAATTGATCTTGATGAATCTAGGGGCGGGCGATGACGCCTATGCGGGGGCCAGCGAAATTGAACGGATCCGAGCCTCAGGAATTTCCTCAGCGCAGGTATTGTTTTTTGCCGACACCAACAGTTTTCAAAATCGCTTGCGGGCAGTACGCTCGGGCGGATCTGCTTACGTCACTAAACCGGTCGACATGTCTTTATTAATCGAGCGCGTAGACGGCTTGATGAAAAATGCTTACAACAAGGGTTATCGCATCCTGATCATTGATGATGATGTCGCTACCTCGAAATATCACGCTAGTATTTTAGAGAGCGCGCACATGAGCGTGCAGGTTTTAAATAACCCTCTACAATTATTTGAAGTGATGTCGGAGTTTCGTCCTGAATTGATTTTGTTAGACGTGTATATGCCTAAGTGTGACGGCGTCGAACTGGCGAAAATGGTCAGGCAAGATGATACTTTTCTCGATATCCCTATCGTGTTTTTGTCGACTGAGCGTGACTTCGCCAAGCAATTGGATGCGGTTAAAGCTGGCGCCGATGATTTTTTAAGTAAGCCTATTCCCGCCGAATTTTTAGTCTCTGCCATCTCTACGCGCGCTGAGCGTTATCGCTCGCTGCGTACCCTGATCTTGCGCGATGGATTAACTGGTTTGTATAACCATACCGCGATCAAGGAAGAGTTAATTTCTGAGGTGGCAATCAGCAATCGTAATCAGGCCGCATTGGCGGTGGCGATGCTGGATCTGGATAATTTCAAGCATGTCAATGACACTTATGGGCATCCTATTGGCGACCAGGTCTTGCGTACTCTGTCACGACTGCTGAGGCAGCGTTTGCGCAGAAGTGATGTACTTGGTCGTTACGGTGGTGAAGAGTTTCTAGTGATCTTTCCTGCGACTTCAGCGCTGAGTGCACAGATCGTTTTGGATGAGGTCAGGCTGGCCTTTATGGCGCTGCAGCAGCATTCCGAGCAAGGTGAGTTTTCCGTGACGTTTTCGGCTGGAGTATCGGATTTGAGCCTTGCTCAGGATGTCGATGCCTTGATTGCGTGTGCCGATGCGGCACTGTACGAGGCAAAGAAAACGGGGAAAAATCGTGTGGTGCTTGGTTTGGCTAAGCCAAGCTAGCTAAGTTAGGTATTGCGTTTCTGGGGTGCCAGGCTTAGCCAGCACCCCAGAATAAAACTAAAACTAAAACTAAACGCCTTGTATCTCTAAAGCTTTTATTTTAGATTCGAGCAATTTGCCTTTGCGTGCGCGCTTACCTATATGTAGCGCCAAACTGCTGGCGCTTAAGAGTAGTTCCTGCGGCTTGCTGGCGCGTCCTATGCCTGATATTTTGACGCCTTTTTGGCTAATCGCCTTGACGCCTAAGAGTTTCTCGCCGGCTTCTAACTCCATCAAGATCACGCCGCGACCGCCGCTAGAAAGTTGTTTGATTTCATTCAAGCCAAACACCAGCAGTCGGCCTTTTTCTGAGAGGCAGGCAACCGCGCTGGCGTCTGCCTGTATCAAGGCCGGTGGCAGTGGCAAGTCTTCCGCATCCAGCGTCATAAAGGCTTTGCCCGCTTTCATGCGACCCATCATGTCGGCAACTTTGGCGGTAAAGCCGTAGCCTGCACTCGATGCCAGCAGTAGGTTGGATTCGGTATTGCCCGCGAAGTAATGTAAGATGCGGGTGCCGCTAGCCAGGTCGATTAAAGTGGTAATCGGTATGCCGTCACCGCGTGCTCCGGGTAGTGCCGACACGGCCACTGAGTAGACCCGACCATTCGATCCGAATACCAGCATGGTGTCAACGGTGCGGCATTCAAATGTGCCATACAAAGCATCGCCAGCCTTAAACGTAAATTGCGCGGCATCGTGCTCGTGCCCGGTGCGGGCGCGTACCCAGCCTTTTTCTGAAATCACTACCGTGACCGCTTCATCGATTACTTTTTGCTCGGTCGATGCGCGTTGCGCTTCTTCGATCAAGGTGCGGCGTGCGTCGCCATATTGCTTGGCGTCAGCTTCGATTTCTTTGATGATGCATTTTTTCATTGCACCTGGGTCATCGAGTAAAGCCTGTAACCCGGTTTTTTCTGCGCGTAACTCAGCTAACTCTTGCTGTATCTTGATCGCCTCTAGTCTGGCCAATTGGCGCAGGCGAATCTCAAGGATGTCTTCGGCCTGGCGGTCGGAGAGTTTGAAGGCTTGCATCAAGGCGGGCTTAGGTTCATCCGCTTCACGGATAATCTTAATCACCTTATCGATATTGAGTAAAACCGCTTCACGTCCTTCTAAAATATGGATGCGGTCATCGACTTTTTTTAGTTTGTAAATGGTGCGGCGGGTTACCGTGGTGAAGCGGAACGCGATCCACTCGCTGAGTATTTCGAGCAAACCTTTTTGACGCGGGCGACCGTCGCCACCTATCATCACCAGATTCATGGAGGCAGAGGTTTCCAGCGAGGTATGCGCCAGCAACATCTGCATAAATTCGCCCTGGTCCTGATTCTTCGACTTGGGCTCTAACACCAGACGAACCGGGAAATCTTTACCCGATTCGTCGCGCACTCTATCGAGTACCGATAACACGACTTGCTTGAGACTGATCTGCTCCGGCGACAGAGATTTTTTCCCCATCCGAATTTTTGGATTGGTGATCTCTTCTATCTCTTCCAGTACTTTTTGTGAAGAAGTACCTGGCGGCAGTTCGGTAATCACCGCCTGCCATTGGCCACGCGCTAACTCTTCTATCTTCCAGCACGCTCTGACCTTCATGCTGCCACGGCCATTGGCGTAAATGTCGGCAATCGCTGCACTTGGCGTGATGATTTGTCCACCGCCCGGAAAATCAGGGCCGGGGATGAAGCTCATCAATTCGCTGTGCTGCATGGCTGGGTTGCGAATTAAGGCAACCGCCGCTTTCGCCACTTCAGTTAAATTATGGGAGGGGATTTCGGTCGCCATACCCACCGCAATACCGGACGCGCCATTGAGTAAAACGAAGGGTAGGCGGCTTGGTAGCAGCGTCGGCTCTTCGTACGAGCCATCATAGTTAGGCTGAAAATCGACTGTGCCAAGATCGATTTCATCGAGCAGTAATTTAGAGATCGGGGTCAGGCGTGCTTCGGTGTATCGCATCGCCGCCGCACCATCGCCATCGCGCGAACCGAAGTTACCCTGACCATCAATCAACGGATAGCGCAGTGAGAAATTTTGCGCCATGCGCACCATCGCGTCGTACACAGACTGGTCGCCATGCGGATGGAGCTTACCCAAAACGTCACCGACTACTGTGGCTGATTTACGTGGCTTGGCAGCGGAGTTTAAACCGAGTTCGTTCATTGAATACAGGATGCGTCTCTGCACCGGTTTTTGGCCGTCGCAGACATCCGGTAGCGCACGTCCTTTGACTACCGAGATCGCATAGTCGAGATAGGCACGCTCGGCAAAGCTGGCCAGCGTCAGAGTTTCGCCGCCTTCGCCACCGCCGCCTGCGGCTTCTTCAAAT
Organism: Undibacterium parvum; assembly: GCF_003955735.1. Taxonomy (NCBI): domain Bacteria; kingdom Pseudomonadati; phylum Pseudomonadota; class Betaproteobacteria; order Burkholderiales; family Oxalobacteraceae; genus Neoundibacterium; species Neoundibacterium parvum. Next base: position 4,072,674 of record NZ_CP034464.1, read on the forward strand.
AAATTTGCTTGTTCGCTCATAATGCTTGTTCTTTAGAATAAGAAAATTATAGTTTCTAATTTCAATTGCGCAGTATTCATGCGGGTTTCCAGGCACTTTTGCTCTGGAAAGCGCATGGATATTGCGCAAGTGCTTTTGAAATTCTATTCCATTTCTAAATCATTCGTGAACGCGAAGGGCGCAGACAGTACAAACGTACGGCCAGCGAAGCCGACAAAGTGCACGGATGATTTAGATATGGAATTAGATGTCGGCTTCCACTTCGTTGCCGTGTTCTTCCAGCCAGGCACGGCGGGCTGCCGCTTCGCCTTTGCCCATCAACATATTGAAGCGTGCTTCAGAAAACTCTTGATCAAACTCGCCCAGCGCCACTGGCAGGAGACGACGGGTATCCGGATTCATGGTGGTGTCCCACAATTGCACCGCATTCATTTCACCCAGACCTTTAAAGCGCGAGATCGCCCAAGCGCCTTCTTTGACGCCATCTTTACGCAATTTGTCTTCTATCGCGGTCAGTTCACCCTGGTCTAGCGCGTAGATTTTTTGCGCCGGCTTTTTGCCGCGCGCTGGCGCATCGACACGGAACAGGGGAGGGCGCGCCACACAGATATGACCGCGCGCTATCAACTGCGGAAAATGTTTGAAAAACAGCGTCAGCAACAACACTTGAATGTGCGAGCCATCGACGTCCGCATCCGACAGTATGCAGATTTTCCCGTAGCGCAGATTGGAGATGTCCGGATTGTCTTTCATGTTGTGCGGATCGACGCCGATCGCGACTGCGATGTCATGGATTTCGTTGTTGGCGAACAGGCGATCGCGCTCAGATTCCCAGGAATTTAACACTTTTCCGCGCAGCGGCAGTATCGCCTGAAATTCCTTATCACGCCCCATCTTGGCCGATCCGCCGGCTGAGTCACCTTCGACCAGAAATAATTCGTTGCGGGTGATATCGCTAGATTCGCAATCGGTCAGTTTGCCCGGCAATACGGCAACTCCGGAAGATTTTTTCTTCTCGACTTTTTGTAGTGAGCGAAGGCGGGATTGCGCTTGTTTGATGACTAGCTCAGCAAGTTTTTTGCCGTAATCAACATGCGAGTTGAGCCACAGTTCTAGCGGTGGTTTAGTGAAGCTCGATACCAATTTGACGGCGTCGCGCGAGTTCAGGCGCTCTTTGATCTGGCCCTGAAATTGCGGATCCAATACCTTAGCAGAGAGCACAAAAGAAACCCGTGCAAACACGTCTTCGGGTAATAGCTTAACGCCTTTTGGTAGCAGTGAATGCATCTCGACGAAGCCTTTGACCGCGCCATACAGACCTTCGCGCAAACCGGACTCGTGCGTGCCGCCGGCTGTGGTGGGAATCAGGTTGACGAAGGATTCGCGCACTACCGCGCCTTCTTCTGTCCATGCCACGACCCAGCTGGCGCCTTCGCCTTCGGCAAAACCATCGGTGTCGCCATTTGAGAATTGCTCGCCTTCAAACAAAGGTATCAGGGGTTCACCGTGCGAAGATTGCGCCAGCGACTCGGTCAGATAGCCTCGCAGACCCTGATCGTATTGCCAGGTCTGGCTCTCGCCGGTTTTTTCTATAGTCAGCGTGACTTTGACGCCCGGTAGTAAGACCGCCTTGGAGCGCAATAAACGCTGCAGCTCTAGTTGTGAAATATTCGGCGAATCAAAATACTTGGGGTCAGGCCAGATGCTAACGCGGGTGCCATTCTTTTTGTCGCCACGGGTCTGCGGCACGCTAGTTAAAGGCTCGATCACATCACCGTCGGCGAAAGTAAGCTTATGGATGCCGGCTTCGCGCCATACTGTGATTTCTAAGCGCTTGGAGAGGGCATTGGTGACCGATACGCCGACGCCATGCAAGCCGCCCGAAAACGCATAGGCGCCGCCTGAACCCTTGTCGAATTTTCCGCCCGCATGTAAGCGTGTGAAGACTATCTCTACGGTTGGAACTTGTTCCTCCGGATGCAGACCAACCGGAATACCGCGGCCGTCATCTTCGACAGTAATACTGCCATCGGCATTGACGGTGATGTGCATATTCTTGCAATGCCCACCCAGAGCCTCATCCGAGGCATTGTCGATCACCTCTTGAATAATGTGCAGGGGATTTTCGGTGCGGGTGTACATGCCAGGTCTTTGTTTGACCGGTTCCAGTCCCTTGAGGACACGGATGGATGATTCGCTATAGTCGGATGGGAGAGAAGTTTTTTTAGTGGCCATGCGATGAGTCTAAAAGAATTGGCAAAAATATTTTTTTAAATTATAGGGCTTAGCGACTGCTAACAAATGCAAACTGAAAAATCCAAAAAATATTTACTCAGTATGTTCAGTCCGGCATAGCGCAGTCGGTAAAATTTGCCTATTGTAGCCGTAATTGTTAGCTTTAGTTGGCTTTAGCTGATTTTATATACAGTGTATGCGCATTTGAGCGAGCGCTTTATTTGCTTAATAGACGCATGCCGCGTTCCAAACCCTCGATTGTCACTGGAAACATACGGTTATTCATAATTTGTCGTATCACCGAAACCGATTGCCGGTATTGCCATAAGCCTTCTGGCTCAGGATTGAGCCAGATGAATTTGGGAAAGCTAGAGGTGAAGCGTTGCAGCCAGGTGGCGCCAGCTTCTTCATTATTGTACTCAACCGAGCCGCCTGGTTGCAAAATTTCATAGGGACTCATGGTGGCGTCGCCGACAAAGATCACCTTGGTGTCGGGCGGGTATTTGCGCAAGACATCCCAGGTCGGAGATTTTTCCGCATGGCGGCGCTGGTTGTTCTTCCACAAATAATCGTAAACACAATTATGGAAGTAGAAAAATTCCATATTCTTAAATTCTGTTTTCGCGGCCGAAAACAACTCTTCGGTACGCGCAATATGGTCGTCCATGGTGCCGCCGACATCAAGCAGCATGAGGACCTTGATATTGTTTTTGCGCTCGGCCTGCATTTTGATATCCAGGTAGCCGGCATTATTTGCGGTCGCCTTGATCGTGGCGTCGAGGGCTAACTCTTCTTGTGCGCCAAGGCGCGCAAATTTGCGCAAACGCCGCAGTGCTACCTTGATGTTGCGTGTACCCAGTTCGCGCTCGGCATCGTAATCTTTATATGCCCTCGCTTCCCACACTTTGACCGCGGTGCGATTGCCGCCCTTGCCGCCTATGCGCACTCCCTCGGGATTGGTGCCGCCGTTGCCAAAAGGGGAGGTGCCGCCCGTGCCTATCCACTTGCTACCGCCTTCATGTCGCTCTTTTTGCTCCTTGAGTAGTTCTTGCAACCTGCCCATTAATTTGTCGTAACCGAATTTTTCCAAGGCGGCGCGCTGCTCGTCACTGAGTTCACGCAGCATGCGTTGGCTAAGCCATTCGAGCGGTATTTCGGGGTTTTTTTCAAAGATAGTTTCTATGCCTTTGAAATACAATCCGAAAGCGCGATCAAACTTATCGTAATGCGCTTCATCCTTGATCATGATGGTTCTGGAGAGGAAATAGAAATTGTCCATAGACATGCTGATCAGGCCTTTTTCCATGGCCTCTAGCAAGGTCAGAAACTCCTTGATGGAAACAGGAATTTTTGCATCTTTCAGGGTGAAGAAGAAATCGATTAGCACTTAAGGTCCTTCGAATTAAGGATATTGGTTGAGCATAAATTGCAAATTTTTCTTAACGCCCGGCCATTCATTTTGCAGGATGCTATACACCACCGTGTCGCGCACCCGCCCGTCTGGCAAAATGGTGTGATTGCGTAGCACTCCGTCGCGTTTTGCACCTAGTCGCTCGATCGCAGCCTGGGAGGCGCGATTAAACCAGTCGGTGCGAAATTCTACCGCGTTACAGGATAGCACCTCAAAGGCGTGACTTAATAAGAGCAGCTTGCACTCGGTATTGACCGCGCTTCTTTGCGCCCGTTTTGCATACCAAGTGTAGCCAATTTCCAAGCGCTTATTATTCTGGTCGATATTACAGTAGCGTGTGGAGCCTATAATTTCTCCGCTAAGCAGGCTACGTACCGCAAATGGAATCGCCTTTTCTTGTTTTTGCATTTCGAGCGCGGTGTCCAGCCATTGCTGGGTTTTCTCAAACGAGGGAACCGTAGTAAAGAATAGTTTCCACAGTTGCCCGTCATTTGCGGCAGCTTGAATGGCGCTTAAGTGATCATTTACCAATGGTTCCAGCCGCACGTGCGCCCCTGATAACGTGACTGAAGAAGGTGACATTTAAATCTCCAAAAAGAAAGCGTAAGGATTAAGTAATTAAGTTAGCGGCCTTATTTATAGTGTTATGGCATAAACTTGATGATTGTATCTGTGTCTTATACAACAGTTTAGCGGTGCTAAGAGCGTGCATTTTTACAAAAGTTCTCAGTCGCTTGCTAATGTAAATAAAAGAAGTTATACTGCAAAGCTGTAAAGAAATTATGCGGCGTGGCAATCTTGTGAGGTCACTTTGAACCCGTCGCTTTGACCACGTTTAGGAAATCTCATGGCAAATACCGCACAAGCACGCAAGCGTGCTCGTCAAGCAGTAAAACAAAACGCGCACAACTCTAGCCAGCGTTCGACTCTGCGTACAGCAATTAAAGCTGTTCGTAAGGCAATCGAAGCCGGTGACAAAGCTGCTGCAGCTGTTATCTATCAAAATTCGATCTCTACTGTAGATCGTATTGCTGATAAAAAAATCATCCACAAGAACAAAGCTGCTCGTCATAAGAGCCGTTTGTCTGCTGCGATTAAAGCATTGGCAGCTTAATAGATTTTTAAGCGAATTAGATAGGCACTGCGCCTGTTAAACGCTTGAGTTTAATCTTTAAGATGTAAAAAAGCCGCGATTTTTCGCGGCTTTTTTTTTGTTTGCTAAGACATGTAATGTGAAAGTGCGGGCGCTGATTGCATTGCCCGCAGCTTGCGATTATGGGCGTAGCGGTAATCCTTCGATTTTGCTGCCAGATTTAATATTTTTCTGCTTGAACCAACCCTGATTCATCTCCAAAGCATAGCGAACCACTTTTTTTGCGCAATGTGAGTCGGTGGTTTCAGGTTGCATATCTTCGATGTTGACAATTTTCCCCTCGGTGTCGATAAAAGCTACAGATAAAGGTATCAGAGTATTTTTCATCCACATGCAGACGCCAGCAGGTGCGCCAAAATCAAACACCATACCCTCATTGCTAGCTAGCTTGGTACGCATCATGAGACCTTGTTGGCGCTCGGCATCAGTTGCCGCAACTTCTGCATGAATCACATAAATGCCGGCAGATAATTGCACGCTCGCCGATTTGGTTTGGGCATAAGAAACTGATGTGCTGCTCAGGGCGATTGCGCTTAGCGCAATGAGTCGGGTGAAAATACTGTGCATGATCATTATTGATGTAATTAATAGTTTAAAGAGGGCGTTCGCTCGCTAGTGTACTACGCGCCATTAAATGCATGGGCTTTAAGCTAACGCAGCAATTGTGTTACTTCTGCTGCATCTGTACTTCCATCCATTCGCCTGGGAGTAGGGGGTGGCTTTCTAAAGAAAAATTCCCTATGGCACTGCGTATCAATCTAAGTGTAGGCAGGCCCGCGGCGGCCGTCATGCGTCTTACCTGACGGTTTTTTCCTTCCGATAGAATAATACAAAGCCAGCTAGTAGGTATGTCGGCTCTTTGTCGTATTGGGGGATCGCGTAACCATAGCCACTCTGGCGCATTGATATGTTTAACGATGCAGGTTTTTGTGACGAAATCGCCCAAATCTATGGGTTGGGATAATAGCTTGAGTTGCTGCGCTGTAGGTTTGCCCTCAACTTGTACTAAATAGGTTTTTGCCTGCTTGTGATCTGGATGGCTGATGCTATGCTGTAGTTGGCCGTCATCGGTCAGTAATACTAGGCCTTCACTATCTGCATCGAGTCGACCGGCGGGATAGACTCCGGGGATCTTGACGTAGTCGGCGAGTGTTGGGCGACTGGGATGGTCCGAAAATTGGCACATCACATTGTATGGTTTATTGAGTAAGATCAATTTCATTGGTGTATTGTATGAGACTTGCATAAAACGCTAGTGTCGCAAAATTATGGCATCTAGTAAAATACTAGTGCATAATGCGAAATGGTAGTCTTCTGTCTTATATAAGAGTTTATTTTTAAAGAGTTTACTCTAAAAAGTCCAGACTAGATATATTTTGAGAAAAGCGCGACCCGCTTGATCACCCGAATCTACGGAGAAAACGATGTACCAACATATTAAAGTTCCCGCTGAAGGTAAAAAAATTACCGTCAATGCTGATTATTCCCTGAATGTTCCAGATAATCCTATCATCCCTTTTATCGAAGGTGATGGTACTGGTGTTGATATTAGCCCAGTTATGATGAAGGTGGTTGATGCTGCGGTTGCCAAAGCTTATGCCGGTAAACGTAAAATTAGCTGGATGGAAATCTACGCTGGTGAAAAATCGACTAAGGTTTATGGCCCAGATGTATGGTTGCCAGAAGAAACTCTGCGTGTCTTGAAAGACTACGTTGTTTCTATCAAGGGCCCATTGACGACGCCAGTTGGCGGCGGCATACGTTCCTTGAACGTTGCATTGCGTCAAGAACTCGATTTGTATGTTTGCTTGCGCCCAGTCCGTTACTTTAAAGGCGTTCCATCGCCAGTACGTGAGCCGCATAAAACAGACATGGTGATCTTCCGTGAAAACTCAGAAGATATCTATGCAGGTATCGAATTTGCTCAAGGGTCAGAGCAAGTTAAAAAACTGATCGCTTTCCTGAAGACAGAAATGGGCGTTACTAAGATACGCTTCCCTGAAACTTCGGGTATCGGTATCAAGCCAGTTTCTATCGAAGGTACCGAGCGTCTGGTACGCAAGGCGATTCAATACGCGATCGACAATGATAAGCCTTCGGTGACTATCGTTCACAAAGGTAACATCATGAAGTACACCGAAGGTGGCTTCCGTGATTGGGCCTACGCTTTGGCACAAAAAGAATTTGGTGCTGAATTGATTGATGGCGGCCCATGGTGCAAATTTAAGAATCCTAAGACTGGTAAAGATATTATCGTTAAGGATTCTATTGCTGATGCGTTCTTGCAGCAAATCTTGTTGCGTCCAAATGAATACAGCGTCATCGCGACTCTGAATTTGAATGGCGATTACATCTCTGATGCTTTGGCAGCGCAAGTTGGTGGTATCGGTATTGCGCCTGGTGCGAATTTGTCTGATTCTATCGCGATGTTCGAAGCAACGCATGGTACTGCACCTAAATACGCTGGTAAGGATTACGTGAACCCAGGTTCATTGATCTTGTCTGCTGAAATGATGTTGCGTCACATGGGCTGGTTGGAAGCGGCTGACTTGTTGATTTCATCGACAGAAAAAGCCATCACAGTTAAAAAAGTGACTTACGATTTCGCACGCTTGATGGAAGGCGCTACTCAGGTTTCTTGCTCGGGTTTCGGCGATGTCATGATAGAAAACATGTAATTAATTTTATGGGAAGCTTGGCTTCCTTTGGAATTAAAAAAGCCGATTTCAGTCAAATGGAATCGGCTTTTTTTATCTCGTCTTAATTTTTCGGGTTTACAGTCGCACTTGACTGAGCGCATAGCGTATCAGGTCTGCCTGGCCGTCAATATTTAGTTTTCGCTTGATATTGAGCCTGTGTGTTTCTACTGTCCTCACGCTTAGGTCCAACTCTCTGGCGATGTGCTTGTTCGACTTTCCGGTGGCAATACTTTCTAAGATACATTGCTCTCTCATTGTGAGGGGGGAGCTAGACTTGAATGAGCTTTCTTCGGGTTTTAATCCTGAACTAAAGTAGCTGACGCCGGCCGCCACGCTATTGATGGCCTTAATGATCTCCTCGGCCGGTGCGTCTTTTAAGACATAGCCCTTGGCGCCAGCTTCGATGGCCTGAGTTACATATTCGGCTCTGTCGTGCATGGATAAAATTACCACGGATATCTGCGGATGCTGCTTAAGTAGTTCGGCGGTTAATTGAATCCCGCTGGAACGACCTAAATTAATATCCATTAATATCAAATCTATAGGCATTGATAATGCCAGTTGCAAGGCATCCTCTTGGTTACCGGCTTCGCCTACAACCTCGAAGTGCTCTATGCTTTCTAGTCTGGCCTTGAGTCCATCGCGCACTAGTGGGTGGTCGTCTACCAGTAATAGTTTGATTTTGCTAGGGAGCTTCATAAGACTTCTTTGAAATAAATGTTTGCGTTGACCTGAGTGCCGTCAGCGCTAGACTGTACTACGAGTTGGCCGTTGATTGCGGCTAAACGCTCGCGCATATTGCTTAAACCTATGCCGCGCTTAGGATGTTTGATGATACTGGCAAGATCGAAGCCGCCGCCGTTGTCGGTGATGCTGAGCGTCGCTTGGCGTTGATCGCAGCTTAAGCTGATCCTTACCAGACTGGCATTTTTGGCGTGCTTGTGAATATTCGTCAGTGCTTCTTGTGCCACCCTATACAGTGCCGTATTGCTCGCTTCACTCAAAAAAGTGAAATCACCAAGCGATTCAAATTGCATGGCAATTTTGCTGATGCTTTCAAATTCTTGGGCGAGATGCTTAAACGCAGCCACCAAGCCAAGATCGTCTAATAAGGCAGGGCGCAAGTCGTGCGAGATTCTGCGTACTTCGCCGAGCGCATCGTTAATTTGCAGCGTGGCACGAGTAAATGCCAGGTGCGCCGGATCGGGAGTCGATATTTTTGCTCCTAATTTGGCTAAGCCAGACTCTATCTGTAGTTTTATCGAGACCAGTAACTGGCTCAATCCATCGTGTAAGTCTCTCGATAAACGGGCTCGTTCATCTTCTTGCGAGCGCACTACACTCTGTGCCAGCACTTTTAGCTTGGCTTCCGCTAGTCTAGATTCGCTGATGTTCAAGGCTAGGCCGGACAGTGCAATCAAGATCGCGCTGGCGATGGTGATGCCGGCTATCCAGAACATAGTGCGGTGGATGTTGCTGGCAACTTGCACGTCTATTAGATTTAACGCTGTATCTACATCGTCTAAATAAATACCGGTACCCAGCACCCAACCCCAGCGTTCTAGTTTAATCACGTAGCCTAATTTGGGGACGACTTTCTTTGTCGATGGTTTTTCCCATAAATAGCGGATCGCACCGCCGCCAGCGTGGGCCCTGCCGATTAATTCCTGTATCGTGAAGTTGCCGTTAGGGTCGACCATGTCCCATAGGTTTTTTTCAACCAGATCGGGTCGACGCGGGTGCATCAGGTTTTTTCCCTGCAAATCATAGACGTAAAAGTAGCCATCATCACCAAAGGCGAGGGTAGCGAGGATTTTTTTTGCCTCCACTTGTAGTGCTGCATTTTGTTGCTTTGCATTGTATAAATGGGCGATAGAGGCGCTACCCATGGAAACATAATGCATTAATTCGGCTTCTTTACTTGCTAGATAAGCCTGCTCTATCGTGTCGCGCTGCTGCTGCGCCAGAAGTGTTGCTTGATAAAATACCGCGATTGCAATGCCTGTGAAAGACAGTAGCAGGGGCGTAATCGCAAACAGGATAATTTTAGAGCGTAATTTCATTAATTTTGGTGTGCTGCAAAAAAAGCTTAGCCGAATTGTAAGTACACTTAAGATATCTGCAAAGCGAAATTTTGCTTAAATTTAACGAAAAAAAGCCCCGCGATAGCGGGGCTTTTTATAACAAAACCTGATCGATGAGATTAAGGATTTTGGATGTTAGAAGCTTGCTTGCCTTTAGGGCCTTGCGTTACTTCGAACTGAACTTTTTGACCTTCTTTGAGCGTCTTAAAGCCGTTCATCTGGATTGCGGAAAAATGTGCGAATAAATCTTCGCCGCCGTCATCCGGAGTAATAAAGCCGAAGCCTTTGGAGTCATTGAACCACTTTACGGTACCTGTTGCCATAATGCATCTTTCGAATATAAACTAATCACACGAGCCGTAAAAGCAAGAAACCTAGCAAATTGCTACCTCTCCCTTCATTGCTCACTTCATATTGACAATAAATTACGGAAACTTGTCAATAAATATCATTCTTGGCGGAATGAAAACTAAAGTCAAGTTTAGTTTGCGGGTATTTGCTGGGACATCTATTACTGTTGTATTTTTACTTAATGATAAGACTTGATCTCTGGGTTTTAGGCTCCATCTGCGGAAAATGAAGAAAACGCGTAACATTTGAAAAGAGATCAAATTATGCTTCTTTTATTCGTTTAATATTTGCCTCTCGATTGAATCAACGTACTAGAATAGACGTATGGGAAACAAGCACGAAAACAGTACGATACTGGAACGGCAGGCACAGAAGCTTAAGCCGCCTTCCATGTTTCTGGTGGCACTGCTCAATGATGACTACACACCTATGGAGTTTGTGGTGGCCATCATTCAGGAGTACTTTAACAAAGATAGAGAAACCGCGATGCAAATCATGCTCAAAGTACATAGAGATGGCAAGGGCGTCTGTGGGACCTATTCCAAAGATATTGCCTTGACTAAAGTCGAGTTGGTTTTAACGCACGCCCGTAAAGCAGGGCACCCCCTGCAATGTGTGATGGAGGAAGTATGATTGCGCAAGAATTAGAAGTGAGTCTGCATATGGCCTTTGTTGAGGCCAGGCAGGCACGGTATGAATTTATCACGGTTGAGCATTTATTACTGGCTCTACTGGATAATCCTTCTGCCGCTGAAGTCATGCGCGCTTGCGCGGTGAATATTGAAGATCTGCGCAAATTGCTGGGTAATTTTATTAGCGATAACACGCCGACGGTGCAAGGTACTGGCGAGGTTGATACCCAGCCAACCTTGGGCTTCCAGCGTGTCATTCAGCGCGCCATCATGCACGTGCAGTCGGCCTCAAACGGTAAAAAAGAAGTGACAGGCGCCAACGTGCTGGTCGCCATCTTTGGCGAAAAAGACTCGCATGCGGTGTATTACTTGCATCAGCAAGGCGTGACGCGCCTGGATGTGGTGAACTTCATCTCGCACGGCGTGCGCAAAGATAATTTGAACGAGCCGCAAAAATCGGTCGATGGTGTCGATGACGCGCAAGCTGAAACGCAGGCCAAAGAAAGCCCGCTCGATCAATTTACGCAAAACTTAAATAAAGCGGCGGCCGAAGGGCGTATCGATCCATTAATTGGTCGCGACAGCGAAGTTGAGCGCGTGATACAGATACTGTGCCGGCGCCGTAAAAATAATCCTTTGCTGGTCGGCGAGGCTGGCGTTGGTAAGACTGCCATTGCCGAAGGCTTGGCGTGGAGAATTACGCAAAATGCAGTGCCCGATATTTTGCAAGAATCGATCGTGTATTCTCTCGACATGGGTGCCTTGTTAGCTGGCACCAAATATCGCGGTGATTTTGAGTTGCGCTTAAAAGGTGTCTTGAAGCAGCTTAAAGACACGCCTAACGGCATTTTGTTTATCGATGAGATCCATACCATCATTGGCGCGGGTTCGGCTTCTGGCGGCACCCTGGATGCCTCCAATCTCTTGAAGCCGGCACTGTCGAATGGTCAGCTCAAATGCATAGGAGCGACGACTTACACCGAATACCGCGGTGTGTTTGAAAAAGATCACGCTTTGGCACGTCGTTTCCAAAAAATTGATGTCAATGAGCCGACCATAGAGCAAACCGTGCAGATTTTGCGTGGCTTGAAGTCTAAGTTCGAAGAGCATCACAACGTCAAATACACGGCTTCGGCTTTGACTACCGCTGCTGAATTGTCGGCGCGCTTTATTAATGACCGGCATTTGCCAGATAAAGCGATTGATGTGATCGATGAGGCTGGTGCTGCTCAGCGGATTTTGCCTAAGTCCAAGCAAAAGAAAACGATCGGTAAAGCAGATATTGAAGACATCATCGCTAAGATCGCCCGTATCCCGCCACAAACGGTGAATCAGGATGATCGCAGCAAGTTGCAGACCATCGATAGAGATCTCAAGAACGTCGTATTTGGACAAGAGCCTGCGATTGAAGCGCTGGCTTCCTCGATCAAGATGGCGCGTGCCGGTTTGGGTAAAACCGATAAGCCAATCGGTTCCTTCTTGTTCTCCGGTCCTACCGGCGTCGGCAAAACCGAGGTCGCCAAGCAATTGGCCTTTACCTTAGGAATAGAGCTGATACGCTTCGATATGTCGGAATACATGGAACGTCATGCGGTCAGTCGGCTGATCGGTGCGCCACCAGGCTATGTTGGCTTTGATCAGGGTGGTTTATTGACCGAGGCAATTAACAAGAAACCGCATGCGGTTCTGTTACTCGATGAGATAGAAAAAGCGCATCCAGATGTCTTCAATATCTTGTTGCAAGTGATGGATCACGGCACTCTGACCGATAATAATGGTCGCAAGGCGGATTTCCGCAACGTCATCATCATTATGACCACCAACGCCGGTGCTGAAAGTCTGCAAAAACGTTCTATCGGTTTCAATAGCAATAAAGAAGCTGGCGATGAGATGATCGATATCAAGCGCATGTTTACGCCTGAATTCCGCAATCGTCTCGATGCCATTATCAGTTTCCGTGCCTTGGATGAAGAGATTATTCTGCGGGTAGTCGACAAGTTCCTGATGCAGCTAGAAGAGCAGCTGCATGAGAAAAAAGTCGAAGCAACCTTTACCGATAATCTGCGTAAGTTCCTCGGTAAAAAAGGCTTTGATCCATTGATGGGTGCCAGACCGATGGCACGCCTGATCCAGGACATGATACGCAAGGCCTTGGCGGACGAACTCTTGTTCGGTAAATTAGTCAGTGGCGGTCGGGTCGTGGTCGATCTGGATGAAAAAGATCAGGTGAAGCTAGAGTTCTCGGAAGGGGATGCAGTTCCGCCCGAAGCTTCACAAGAAGTAGTTGAAGTGGAATAAATTTGAGTTTGAGTCTGAATTTGAGTCTATTTTTACTTTAAAAAAAGCCCGAAGCTAGCTTCGGGCTTTTTTATGGGCTGAGGTCCGTGCAAGCCAAATGCAAACCAAATGCAAACCAAATACACGTTTAAGCGCGTAAGTCCGATAAGGTTAGCGCTATCTCTGCGAACAAGGGACGCTGCCCGCAATCTTCAAGCGCGCAGCGCGCCTGCAGTGTACGCAAGCTGAGCAGGCAGTCTTGTTGTGTCGGTCCATGCACGCAGCGATCTATTAATTCCTCCAGCAAGCAGGCGAAGGCGCGCACTTCCAGGCGCTGCAATGCCTGCGCATTGACGACTTCGTCCAGTGCGAAGAACGAGGCCGCGCCAAAATCCCCCAACAGAGAGTCGCCTTGCGGATTACGCAAAATATTGTGACCGTACAAATCCCCATGCAGTATCCCGCGGGCATGCAGATGGCTAACCGCCGCAGCAATGCCGGTTGCAATGCGCAAGGCAGTCTCTAGTGTGAATTGGGTGTCGCTGGCATAGACGTCGCGCGTACACGAGGCCAGGCTAGGCGGCCCGGCCAGATTTTGGTAACTAGGATCTATCAACTGCATCACCAAGCCAGCGCTGCGCTCCGGATGTCCAGCTACCTGACCGGCGACAGCGATCAGATTCGGATGGCTACCGGCGCTCATGCAGGCTGCCATCTCGCACTCTGGCAAGCCATCACTGGTCACCGCGCTCTTGAATAATTTGACCGCCACTTGCTGCTCCAGCGCGGGGTCTGAATTCGTTTGACTATTTTGCTGACGCCAGGTCGCCTGATGGATCACGCCTGAAGCACCTTGCCCCAGTTCTTGATGCAGACTCAGACTATCCCAGTCTATCTGCTTGAATTGCCCCGCCTCACGTTGCAAGACTATCGCCTCAGCCACATCGCAGACCGGATTATCGGCATACGCCAGCCATGCTAGTTTTGGCAGGCGCAGTAACCAATCGGGCAAAGTGCTAAAACGATTTGAGGCGATGCGCAGTAATTCGAGTGCGCTGCAGTTTGCCAACTGCTCCGGCAGCTGCTGCAGCTGATTACCGGATAGCATGAGTTTTTGCATTTGTCTGCAATCGCCTAACTCGGCCGGTAGGCTACGCAAGGCGTTGTCAGTCAAGATTAACCAGCGCAGCGCAGGCGTCAATGCCGCAGGCGGCAGCTCGATAATTTGATTGGCCTTAAACCCTATCATGCTCAAACGTGGACACTCGCCCAGCACTTCCGGCACATGAGTAAATCGATTCTCTGAGCAAAACAGCACGCGCAGCTGATGCAGTCTGGAGAAATCCGGCGGCAAGTTAGTCAAGGCATTACCAGACAGGTTTAAAACTTCCAGCGTGTCGGCCAGCTGGTAAATTTCGAGCGGAAACTCAGTCAGGTCGCAAGCTAAATCTAGCCGCTGTAGGCCATGTAACTGACCGCTGCGAAGTTGCGCAAGTGTATTCATAAAAATAGTAAATGGTGATAGCCCACGAAAAAGTGTGTAAGCCAGAAGCGCAGGCATTGTACAGGGCAATGCCGCCAGTGCGCATATTCCATGCGGGCTGCAGGCCAGGCAGGCTGCACAGGCATATGCTACGCGGCTCTGCGGGCAGGCAGGCTGGAGCGGTGCATGGAACTAGCGGCACGCGCTTTTGCTTGCTTCAGTATGCTGCGCGCTCGATGCTGTCTAATCGCCGGATGAAGGCAATCAGTGCCTAAGCGATTTGTGCGCTAGTTCCCAGCCGAATGCGCAATTTTTTAACGTGTCCGGTACGCGGATCTGGTTTCTAAATCAGGCCTCAGTGAGTAATCGATAGGCGCCAAAATTTAGCCCAGCGTATATTCGACGTAAGCCTATCAAAACACGGCAAAAATCATATACTCCCCCATTTTTTAAATAAAACACGGCATCCGCGCATATAGCATATGGGCGTTAAAAAACACTGGAGGGGAGTATGCTGAAGGGTGAGAGTGGAGTTCTAGCTCGCCGGAGTTGGCAGTGCAGCGCGAGAGCCAGCTTAGGCAAGTCGCTATCAGTTGCTGACATCAATGCCAATTTGGGCTTGGTCAAGCTAGGTCCAGGTGTTAAGGTGTTGCTTCTGATTTCAAAAGGAGCTGCGGATGACGCTGTCCACTCTATCCAGGCAAACTACTTTTTGTTGGCCAGTTGTCTTGCCGAGTATGGCGCTGGTGCTGGCCTTACTACTATTTTCAATTTTTTTTCCTAACGACACCGAGCAGTTTTTTAGCATCAGTAAAGCCTGGATCACGCAGTATTTTTCCTGGTTTTATAGCTTGGTGGTCGCCGTGTTCGTGATTTTTTTGCTGGGCATTGCACTCAGTCGTTATGGGGCAATTCGGCTCGGCCCTGATGATGCTGAGCCAGAGTTTAAGTTTTCTTCCTGGATCGCTATGTTGTTTGCGGCAGGTATGGGGGTAGGGCTGATGTATTTCGCGGTTGGTGAGCCGATACAGCACTTGATTGCGCCACCCACCGCGGCTGTGAATACGCCAGCCGCTGCGCGCGAGGCGATGCTAGTGACCTTCTTTCATTGGGGCATACATGCTTGGGCGATTTATGGCGTAGTCGGCTTGGCGCTGGCGTATTTTGGTTTTCGCTATAACTTGCCGCTGACGATACGTTCAGGTTTGTATCCGATTTTAAAAAATAAAATCAATGGCCCGTGGGGGCATGCGGTGGATGTGTTTGCGCTATGCGGCACCATATTCGGAATAGCCACCACCTTGGGGTATGGCGTGATGCAATTGTCGGCCGGTTTAAGCCATGTCAGTGGCTGGGATTTTTCTGGCATACAGACGCATTTGGGTCTGATTGCCGGCGTGGTGATACTGGCCGGCGTATCGGCGGCATCCGGGGTGGGCAAGGGCGTACGGATACTGAGCGAAGTAAATTTACTGCTAGCGATACTGCTGATGGCGTTTGTCTTGATTGCCGGCCCCACTTTGTATTTGCTTGGCGCGTTCAATGAAAATATCGGTAATTATCTCGCCCATATTGTCCAATTGAGTTTTCGTAATTTTACTTACGAGCCGGCTAATTCTGCGGGGTGGTACCAGGCGTGGACGATACTGTACTGGGCTTGGTGGATTTCTTGGGCACCGTTTGTCGGGATGTTTATTGCGCGTATTTCGCGCGGACGTAGCATCCGTGAATTTATTATTGGCGTGCTCTTGATACCAGCGACGTTTAATTTTTTATGGATGACAGTGTTTGGTAATGCCGCAATTTGGATCGACACCCATGTGGCAATGGGGGCGCTCAGCGCAGCTGCTGGCAATGTCGATGCCTTGCTGTTTACTTTCTTAGATTATCTACCGTTTGCGGGTTTAAGTTCGGCCCTGGCGCTGAGCTTGATTACGATTTTCTTCGTCACTTCGGCCGATTCGGGGGCGATGGTGATTGATAATATCGCCAGCCGTGGCAAGCCCAATTCACCGGTGTGGCAACGTCTATTTTGGGCGCTAGTGCTGGGAGTGGTGGCTGGGTGCTTGCTGACCGCGGGTGGCCTCAAAGCCTTGCAGGCGATGACGATCGTGGCAGCATTGCCGTTTGCGGTGGTGATGTTGCTGCTCTGTGTGGGGTTACTGAAAGGCTTGCGCGCCGATGAGCTGCATGCGCGACAAAAGCTGTCGCACGCCAGTAATTTCTGGACCGGCCAACTGTGGCAGCGGCGCTTAGCGCAAATTCTTTGCCAGCCCAGCCAACTCGACGTGCATGCTTTTATTGCCGACACGGTGCAGCCTGCGATGGAAAAAATTAGCCAGGAGCTGTTGAACCGCGGTGTTGCCGCAAAAGTAGTCAGGCTTAGTGAGGATAAAATCCAGCTCGAAGTGCTACAAAATCAACTGCGTGGTTTTGTGTATGGTGTCGCCTGCCAACAGAAAGCCGTGCCTGATTTTGCTTTGGCGAATTCGGTATTGCCAAGCTCAGAGCAAGCCAAAACCTTTGAACCGACCACCTATTTCACCGATGGCCGTAGAGGATATGACGTGCAATATCTCACTGAAAACGAAATGCTGGCGGATATTTTAAAACAGTATGAAAGGCACTTGAGCTTGTCGCTCAATGCCGATGCCGCCTTATTGCAGCACGCGCCAGCGCATCGCTAGTGTGCAGTGCGTGCTGTTAAAATTGAGGATGTTTCGTAACTGTTCTGTCAGCAATGAAAACGCCCTCGCCCACTGGCGGGAGAGGGCTGAATAGTAACTTCTGTGGACGTAATTGATGCGAGTTTAGGAAAATCCGGGCACATGCCGGGCACGGAGTCCGAAAATAAAAAAGGACTCACAGCGTAAAAACTGTAAGTCCTTGATTTAATTGGTCGGGACGGAAGGATTCGAACCTTCGACCCCGTGCACCCCATGCACGTACGCTACCAGGCTGCGCTACGCCCCGACTCTGAGCCAAAAATTATAGACTATAAGTTGTAATTTATCCATAAAAATTGCGTTTTGGGACTTGCTCAAAATAAATATGAAAACATTTGCGCTTTTATTGTGCGTATTTTGAATAAAATATTTTCATATTTTGCCGATTACTGTGACAATGTGCGGGCTATGCTGGCATCTGGGTTGTCGGCATTTTTCTATAGGTTGGCTATTTAGGGGCAAGATATGAGTATCAAAATTAGTCAGAACTTCGACGCTGGTGCGATCGAGGTCGTGCGTGCTGAGCATGCGGCGGAGATCAGTTTAAATTTGCGTAAAGATAGTCACGCCGATATCGCGCAATGGTTTTATTTTCGCTTGCAAGGCGCGCGTGACCAGGCCACGGTGATCAGTATCTTAAATGCCGGTGAGGCGACTTATGCCAAAGGCTGGGAAGGCTATAGCGCGGTTGCCAGTTATGACCGCGAGACCTGGTTTAGAGTCGATACCGAGTTTGACGGTAAGGTGATGACTATCCATCACGAGCCTGAATTTGATAGCGTGTATTACGCCTATTTTGAGCCGTATAGCTGGGAACGCCATCTGTCTTTGCTCGGTAGCGTAGAGCAAACCGGCTTGGCGCGTGTGTTGGATTTGGGTAGCACCGTCGACGGTCGTGATCTCAATGTGGTGGTGGTCGGTAATCCTGAAGCTGAGAAAAAAGTCTGGATTATCGCCCGTCAGCATCCCGGTGAGACCATGGCTGAATGGTTGGTTGAGGGCACGTTGAACGCCTTGCTCG
Source organism: Undibacterium parvum (assembly GCF_003955735.1). Classification (NCBI taxonomy): domain Bacteria; kingdom Pseudomonadati; phylum Pseudomonadota; class Betaproteobacteria; order Burkholderiales; family Oxalobacteraceae; genus Neoundibacterium; species Neoundibacterium parvum. The sequence goes on from NZ_CP034464.1 coordinate 4,090,746, forward strand.
ATCCGGCCAATCCGCTTGCCCGCAGTATTCTGGATAAAGCGGTGCTGTACATCGTGCCGAATATGAATCCCGATGGTTCTGTGCGCGGTAATTTGCGCACCAACGCGGCTGGTGCCAACCTCAATCGCGAATGGATGACCCCTTCAATTGCGACTAGCCCTGAAGTGTATTACGTGAAGAAAAAAATCGAAGAAACCGGTTGCGATCTGTTTTTAGATATTCATGGCGATGAGGCTTTGCCGTATGTGTTTGTGGCCGGTAGCGAGATGTTGAAAGGCTTTAGCGACACGCAGATGCAAGAGCAGCAAGCGTTTGTCGATAGTTTTGTCGCCGCTAGCCCAGATTTTCAGACTAAATTTGGCTATGAGGCCAGCAAGTACAATGACGATGTGCTGACCCTGGCATCGAAATACGTAGGTCATCATTACAAGTGTGTATCGCTGACACTGGAGTTGCCATTCAAGGATAATGCTAACTTGCCAGATCTGGAAGTCGGTTGGGACGGTGCGCGTAGTATGAAATTGGGCGAGGCAATGTTGCAGCCAATTTTGACTGCTTTGAATAAGTAGGGAATTGGTAAATGTTCAGCCCCCTGTAAGCAAAGTTTTTTAGCGCACAGCCAAAGCTGAAAATCGTCATTCCCGTGAAGGCGGGAATCTAGAATTGAGATGCATGGTGCTTAATTCCGGATGCCGGATCAAGTCCGGCATGACGATGCGGGGTATTTGTGGCGGGTCTATAAGAGGCTCAATAGTTACCGAAATTGAGTTATTAAGTAAGGGTGAGCATGGGCGTAGAAATAGAGCGTAAGTTTTTGGTCTTGGGCGATGAGTGGAAAGAACAAGGGCAGGGCGTGCGTATGCGCCAGGGCTATATTTGTTCTGATGCGGGTCGCGTCGTCCGTGTGCGCATCGAGGGCGAGCGCGCCATGCTCACCATCAAAGGTGAAACCGAGGGTATCTCGCGCAGCGAATGGGAGTATCCCATCCCTGTGCCGGACGCGCAGCAATTGCTAGAGACTATGTGCGAAAAACCTTTGATAGAAAAGACGCGCAGACGGATAGACTTTGGCGGTTTTGTCTGGGAAGTTGATGAGTTTTTTGGTGAGAATGCGGGGCTGGTCGTGGCGGAGATTGAGCTTGCCTCGGAGTCGCAAGAGTTCACTAAGCCAGACTGGGTTGGGGCAGAAGTAAGCCACGATAGACGCTACGCCAATGCCAATTTGTTCAAGCATCCTTACTGTCGCTGGGATAAAGCGTAAGCGGCGCAGCACTATTCAAATATCGATAGGCCGGTAGCGCATATTCCATGCGGCTCTCCGGCCTGCCTGGCCTGCAGCCCGCATGGGATATGCGCGCTGGCGTGCCTGCTCAAAAAAATCACTCATAAATTCTAGCGATCGATACTGCCACGCAGACCGGTTTGTCGCCGCCTTCGCGCTCGACGCTGATTTCCCAGCTCATTTGCGCACCATCAGTGATTTCCTCCACCGAGAGTAATTTCAAGTGTCCGCGCAACTTGCTACCCACCGGTACCGGGGCTGGGAAGCGTACTTTGTTGAGCCCGTAATTGACGCCCATCTTGATGTAGCTGATGTGGATGGCATTTTGCATCAGCATAGGCAGCAGTGATAAAGTCAAAAAACCGTGCGCGATCGGTGTGCCAAAAGGCGATTCACGCTTGGCGCGCTCCACGTCTATGTGTATCCATTGCATGTCACCAGTGGCCTCGGCGAAGGTGTTGATACGTTGCTGGGATATTTCTATCCAGTCCGATACCGCCACCTCTTGCCCTACCAAGGATGTGAGTTCTGCCAGGCTATGTATTTCACGCATGCTGCACTCCTCAATGTTGGATTTATGCTGGACGACGGCCAAACATGCCCATGCCTTTGATGGTGCAGACCAGCTTGCCATCCTGATTGACTGCGCGCCACATGGTAAACACCACGCCTCTATCGAGCTTGGAGCTGGAGGGGCGGCTGTCTAGCGTCTCGGCGCTGATGCTTAAAGTGTCGCCCGGGCGCACCGGTAAGATCCAGCGTACCTCGTCGACGCCGGGTGAACCCATGCTAGTTGATTCGTTTAAGAAGCCATCGACCACCATGCGCATGATCATGCTGCAGGTGTGCCAGCCGCTGGCGATGACGCCGCCAAAGATGGAGTCAGAGGCGGCTTCTGTATCGATGTGGAAGGGCTGCGGATCAAACGCGGTGGCGAAAGTGATGATCTCAGCTTCGCTCACTTGGCGCTGACCTAGTTCTATGACATGGCCGGGGATGAAGTCTTCAAAGTACCACTTATAGATTTTTGCGGGTTTTGCTGGTTTTGCTGGTTTTACCGGTTTTGCGAGATTTTCTGAAACTGCTGGATGGGTAGCCATGCCTTACTCCTGAAACAAAAAGCGAAACTAAAAATAGTCTGGCGCAGGCTCTGCAATAGAGCACGCCAGACACAAGCGTAGCAAAATTAGGCGGCCGCCTTAAAGCCCGGCTGAGCGATAAAACGTGCCAGATGATGATCGGTGTCGCCCAAAGACAACTCTATCATGGTCAGGCGTTTAAACATGTGTGCTGCCGGCAGTTCGTTAGTGACGCCCATGCCGCCATGCAGTTGTACCGCTTGCTGGCCGATATAGCGCGCGGCTTGCCCTATGCGTGCCTTGGCGGCCGATACCGTGCGACGGCGCTCTTCGGCGTCTTCTGAGCTGAGCTTGACGGCAGCTAAGGTCGCCATCGAGCGCGCCTGTTCCAGCTCCATAAACATTTCTGCCATACGATGCTGCAGCACCTGAAATTTACCGATAGGCACGCCAAATTGCTGGCGGGTTTTTAAGTAATCCAGCGTGGCGGCAAAAATCGCTTCCATCACGCCTATCGCTTCGGCGCACAGCAGGGTAACGCCATAATCACAGCCAGCCTCTAACAGCGGCCAGCCTGCACCTTGGGTAACCAGTAAGGCCGATGAAGGCAGCTGAACTTGGTTAAACGTAATGTCGGCAGCGCGATAGCCATCGATGCTGCGATACTCGCGCCGGCTAATGCCGGCGGCGTTTGCATCGAGCACGAATAGGCTAATGCCGTCGCTGTCGCGCTGTGCGCCGCTGCTGCGTGCCGAGACGATTAATTGCCCAGCTTGTGCACCGTGTAGCACCACGGTTTTGACGCCATTAATCACAAAACCATCGGCATTCTGGCTGGCGCTGGTGGCGATATTAAACAGCTCGTGGCGCGCTTGTTTCTCGTTAAGCGCCGCTGCCATTTGTAGTTCCCCGCTAGCGACTTGCTCAAGTAAATGATCGTGCTGGCCCGCGAGTTTTAAGAACTCGGCAGCCAATACGGTAGCGAAATAGGGCTCTATCACCAGGCCGCGCCCCAACTCTTGCATGATCACCAGCATGTCGATGGCCGTGCCGCTAAAGCCGCCTTGTGCTTCCGGTATAGGCAAGGCCAGTGCGCCTAGTTCGGCCAGTGCGGTCCAGGCTGATGGCGACACGCCCGCATCGGAAGCGATGATGTGCTTGCGCTGTTCGAAGTTGTAGTCTTTCTCTACCCAGCGCCGCAATGCATCGGCAAATTGGCTTTGTTCTTGTGTTAGATTGAAATCCATTTTTATCTCCTGATGTGGCTTATTGTGCTCATGACGCTTGCAGTGCGCAGGCCGGTCATAAGCCCAAAATCATTTGGGTGATGATATTTTTTTGTATTTCATTCGAGCCGCCGTAGATCGAGGTCTTACGGTAGTTGAAATAGTAAGACGCCAGCGGCGCGGCATCATCATCGCCAACAATGCTGTGTTCGCTCTCGCCGTCTAAAAAGGCCGCATCAAACGGCAGGCTATACGGCCCGGCTGCTTCCATCATCAGCTCGGTCAGTCTTTGCTGAATCTCGGTGCCTTTGATTTTGAGTAAAGACGCCTCTGGCCCGGGGCGGCCGCTGTCTTGTGAAATCACGCGCAAGACGGTGATTTCTAAGGCCATCAATTCGATTTCCAGGACTGCCACTTTGCTGGCGTAAATCGGATCGCTCAGTAAGCTCGCAGCATTTTTTTGCTGTTCGCTGGCGTAGCGCTTCAGAAATTGCAACTCGCGTTTGGCGCGACCGACCGCTGCGATATTGGTGCGCTCATGGCCTAGCAAATATTTAGCGTAAGTCCAGCCCTTGTTCTCGTCGCCGATCAGGTTTTGTACTGGTACTTTGACGTTGTCGAAGAACACTTCATTCACTTCGTGGTCTTCGTCCAGCATGATGATGGGGCGCACCGTGATGCCCGGGGTTTTCATGTCTATCAGCAGGAAGGAAATACCTTCTTGTTTGCGCACGCCGGTGTCCGTGCGCACCAGGCAAAAGATCATGTCGGCGTGTTGCGCTAGCGTGGTCCAGGTCTTTTGTCCGTTCACCACATAGTGATCGCCTTCAAGACTGTTGACGCGCTCGGCGCGGGTTTTGATTGAGGCCAGATCCGAGCCGGAGCCGGGTTCTGAGTAACCCTGACACCACCAGTCATCGCAATTTAATATGCGCGGTAAAAAATAATCTTTTTGCGCTTGATTGCCGAAGGCCATGATCACCGGCGCCACCATCGCTACGCCGAAGGGCAGGATGGGCGGGGTGCCGGCGCGTGCGCATTCTTCTTCAAAGATGTGGCGGCGCGTGGCGCTCCAGCCTGTGCCGCCGAACTCTGTTGGCCAGCCAGTGGCCACCCAGCCTTGCTTGGCAAGGATCTTGTGCCAGCGCACATAATCTTCTTTGTGCAGGCGTTTATGCTGGAGTACTTTGTGTTTGAGGTCGGCCGGTAGGTTGGTTTCTAGGTAGCTGCGCACCTGATCGCGAAAACTCAGATCCTCGGTGTTGTAATTTAAATCCATTTCGTCTCCACTAGGATTGCGGTCGTTGAATAGGTATAATAACAATAAATAAAAGCACGACCGTTCGCATTCGATTGTACAAGATATTTAGCGCAACGCCAGTACAAATCTAGATTCTTGAATAGAGGGATGAAAAAAAGAGCTGGGATACAACAGTATCGCCAGCTCTTTGTTTTCTAAGGTGGGGCAATGCCCAGTACTTAGGCTAGTGAAAATGTTCAGAACCTTGCGGTGGTGTGCTCTCTGGCATTTCGGTATGGACCAAATCGCCTTCTTTATCCGAGAACAAGGGCGCGCTGCAATCGTCGCAAAATTCCATGGCAAAAATGTCCGGGATGCGTAGTAAGTTATTCACGCCGCATTCAAGCAAGATGGCAGGGATTTCACCCGGTAAATTGTCGTCATCGGCATTGCCCATGGCGTTGATCTCATCATCTTGCTGATACAGCGGCCACACCACACCATAAATGACTTCTGGCGCATTGCTCAGGGTAAAACTGACGCGATACTCATCGATTTGCCCAGGCACCTCTTGTGTTCCAAAACCAGCCACAATGGCATTGAGTTCACTCGCTTCCACCTCTAGGGTTTGGGTCAGGTAAAACACCGCAGAACGGATGGAGATAGGGCGTATCCGGATATCGGCCTCGCGGCAAGCGGTGTAATACGCCTCGGGCAGCAATAACTCTACGCTGCAGCCGGGCAATAGGCGCATCACGATAGGTGCCGCCTGCTCTTGCCACCTGGCGAGAATTTCGCTCTTGGCCAGGGCGCAATCAAATGGTGAGGCGATACTTTGCCAGCGAAATAGGGGCTGGCCCGCGGGCACTACCACCACGCCTAGTAAATAGCGGCTATCGGCCAAAAATGGCACGGTTTGCGGTAACTCTTGCGGTGCCAATGGGGCTTCTTGCTTCAAGAGATTAAAAACAGTTTTCTCCATCAAAGCATAAGCGTCGCAGTGAGTAGGCGGCAACTGATCGATGGCGAACAGGTGCGGCAATATCCGCAAACGAGCTTGCTCCGAGAGTAGCAGTTGTTGCCACAAGCTAGTGATGGCTTCGGTCTTGGCGGCAGGGATAGCGCCAGAGGCGATCTCGAAACGGCTCCAGGCCAATACCGGTGCCACCATCAGTAATACGTCGTATTGCTCATTTTTGTACTCGATGCGGCTGGAGGTGCAGATAGACTCCATGGTTTCGAGTAATACCTCATAGGCATTCGGATGGTTTTTGAATAAATGTTCGGCGGCAGCATCGAGCACGCTTTGATGTTTTTGCTGGAGATTTTTGGCAACCAGGGTATCGAGTTGCGCTTGCCAGGCGATATCTTCGATACGACTGGCCGATTGCGCTACTGCTAGCGACAGATTGGCCAGTCGCATACCATCTGCAACTAATTTATTTGATTTTTTTTCTGGTGATCGTCGCATGTTTACTTTTTTGAATATTGAGTTTTGCCAAACAAGACATCTTTGGCTTTAGCGTCGTTCAGGGGCTTGCGTAAATCGCTCAAAACTTTGACGCCGCGTTGCACTGCCGGACGTTTGCTGATGGCATCGAACCAGCGTTTGGCATGCGGATAATCAGCCCAGTCTATGCCCTGATTATCGGCCGAACGCGCCCAAGGATAGACTGCGATATCGGCGATGCTGTAACTATTCCCGGCCAGATACGGCGTTTGCGAGAGCTGTTTTTCAATCACGCCATACAGACGTTTGGCCTCATTGGTGTAGCGGTCAAAGGCATAGTCTATTTTTTTCGGTGCATAGATACGGAAATGATGCGCCTGACCCAGCATAGGTCCAAAGCCGCCGACCTGGAACATCAGCCACTGCAAGGCATTATATTTCTCGCGATCAGTTTCACCCAGGAATTTACCGGTCTTGCCGGCCAGATACACTAGAATCGCGCCCGACTCAAACAGTGAGATCGGTTTGCCATCGGGGCCGTCGGCATCGACGATGGCGGGGATTTTATTATTCGGTGAGATCGCCAGAAACTCGGGCTTAAACTGATCGCCAGCGCCAATGTCGACGCCTATGGCGCGATACGGCAGGCCGCATTCTTCCAGCATGATATGAATTTTGTGCCCGTTAGGCGTAGGCCAGGAGTAAGCATCTATCATAGAATTCTTCCTTGAAAAGTCATAAAAAAAATCGCTAACGTCATTATGCAGACGCTAGCGATTTTTTGCTTGAATTTTAAGTAGGCCTAGCGGGACCGTAAGTGCTCTTGCGCTTGATACCCATTAATGCTTGTTGGCACTATTAGGATGTACGCAAAATTGTTCCAGCTAGGCGAGCGCAACGACGCTGGGGCGGTTTTGCGTCAGTCTTAACTATTTGTTGGCATAACTCCAGCCCAACTCCGCCATAGGGCGTGCCGCCTCACCAGATTTTTTCGCCTGCGTACTCGATGCGGTACCGTCCACATAACGCTTCATGATGCCTTGCAAGATGCCGGCCATGCGAAACAGGTTGTAGGCCAGATAGAAATTGAAATCTTCCGGACGTATGGTTTTACCAGTGCGCTGGCAATATTTGGCTATGTATTCTTGCTCGCTAGGAATGCCTAATGCCTGGTGATCGAGGCCCGCAATGCCGCGGAATTGCCCTGGCTGCACATGCCAGCTCATGCAATGATAAGAAAAATCGGCCAGCGGATGGCCCAGGGTAGAGAGTTCCCAATCGAGCAAGGCCAGTACGCGTGGCTCGGTAGGGTGGAACATCATATTGTCCATGCGATAGTCGCCATGCACGATGCTGGTGTCTTCACCGGCCGGGATATGATCGGGCAGCCAGGCAATTAACTGATCCATGGCCTCGATTTTTTCGGTTTCGGAGGCGCGGTATTGTTTGGTCCAGCGATCGATCTGACGCGCGAAATAATTGCCAGGTTTGCCGTAATCGGCCAGTCCAATGGCGGCGTAATCGATGGTATGGAGTTGCGCAATCACGCGGTTCATTTCATCGTAGATTTCGGCTCTTTGCGCAGGCGTCATGCCGGGCAGGGATTGATCCCATAAGACGCGGCCATCGACAAATTCCATAATAAAAAAGGCGCGACCAATGACCTCTTCATCGCTGCACAAGGCGTATTGTTTGGCGGCCGGAAAGCCCGCTTTGTTCAAGGCATCCATCACTTTAAATTCACGTTCTATCGCATGTGCCGAAGGCAAGAGTTTAGCCGCTGGCCCAGGTTTTGCTCGCATCACATAATGCTGATCACCAGCACTAAGTTTAAAAGTGGGATTAGATTGGCCACCTTTAAATTGCTGCACCGTCAGCTGGTCCATTGCACTGGCATTAAAGCCCGCCACATGCTGGCGCATATATTCGGCCAATGCGCCTACATTAAATTGTTGACGTTCGCTAACGGGCATGGTGCCCATAAATTCTTCAAACATGTGGTCTCCGGCAATCAGGTTAGGGCTAAGGGACTAAAGCTGGCAAGCTGCTACGATTTTCTTGTTAGTCTATTCTAACTTATAAAACAGTACGATCGTACTATTTTATTCTAGGGGTTTTCTAGGTTTTAATTAGCATGAGCGCTTGCCAGTGCTGCTCATGGAGATTGATTTTATTCCTAACATCGTAACAATAAGTGCAATGTCGTATCCTGTAAATTTTTCACATCTCAAGGCATTGCCAGGCTTTGCTAAGTGCCACCCCTTGCTCTTGAATTGGCGCTGAATGTACGCATATGCTTTAGCAGTTCGGTGCCCATTGCACCGTACATTTGATAGCTGCAGCGTAAGCGCTGGCAGCGGAAGGGCAATACAAAATGAAGCAAGAGATCAAGATCGATTTCGTATCGGACGTGTCGTGCCCGTGGTGCATCATAGGTCTGAAGTCATTAGAAGCAGCAATACAAAATATCGGCGATGCCGCTAGCGTGCAAATACATTTTCAACCTTTTGAAATTAACCCGGCAATGCGGCCGGAGGGGCAGGATATCGCCGAACATCTGACCGAGAAATACGGCACCACGCCGGCCCAGATCGCCCAGACTCGTGAGATGATCAGAGCGCGCGGTGCCGAAGTCGGGTTCAAGTTCGATATGGCCACGCGCAGCCGCATCTACAATACTTTCGATGCGCACCGTTTGCTGCATTGGGCCGAACTGCAAGGGCGCCAGCATGCTTTGAAGCTAGCCTTGTTTGAAGTCTATTTTAGTCAAGGTGAAAGCCCAGCCGCACATGAGGTACTGCTGAGGGTGGCGGGCGAAGTTGGTTTAGATACGGTCGAGGCAGCGCGTATTCTGGAGTCCGACGCCTATGCGGCCGAGGTGCGCGAGCGCGAGCGTTTTTATCAGCAGCAAGGCATTAGTTCAGTGCCAGCTATCATCATCAATGAGCGCCACTTGATCTCAGGTGGCCAGCCTGCCGAGGTGTTTGAGGAAGCCTTGCGTAAGATCATGGTTCAGGGCTAAGGGCTAAACGGCGAATGATTTGATTAGCGCAATGCACTGCGCTAATCTATGCCAGATGTTTGCTTGAATTAAAGCTGGAAATTGAACCAGGCTCGTCATTTCCAAAGAGGGAAAAAGCGAACCTGGCGAGAAAATGATTAAGCGCGCGCCTTAATCCATGCATTGATCGCCGCACCGTCACCGATCAAGCTGCCGTTGACAAACATTTGCGGCGAAGTGGCTTTGCCCGCGACGGCTGACAATAAACGTTGGCGTACATTGTCGGCCAAAGGCATTTCAAAATAGCTGACACCTGCGGCTTTGAGTTGCTCTTTGGCAGTCTCGCAAAATGGGCAACCCTCTTTGGTGAATAGCGCGACTTGCTCAGGTTTGGCAGCGTTCGGTGCAATGTGCTTGAGCATGCTGTCTGCGTCGGAGACCAGAAACGGGTCGCCTTCGACATCTGGCTCTATGAACATTTTGCTGACCACGCCGTTTTTGACCAGCATGGAATAACGCCATGAGCGTTTGCCAAAACCTATCGCTGATTTATCTACCAACATGCCCATGCCATCGGTGAACGTGCCATTGCCGTCAGCGATAGGGCGCACCGCTTTTAAGCCTTGGTCTTTGCCCCATGATTCCATCACAAAACCATCATTAACTGATACGCACAAAATACTGTCTACGCCATTGGCTTTAAATACCGGGGCAAGTTCTTCGTAACGCGGTAAATGAGTGGATGAACAGGTGGGTGTGAAGGCGCCGGGTAAGGAGAACACCACAACAGTTTTATTGTCAAACAATTCGGCGCTATTGGTCGCTACCCATTGGTTGTTTTCATGGAGTTTGAAATCGACTTGCGGTACTTTATTACCTTCAAAATTTTGCATGATGTATCCTTTTATTGAAATAGGGAAGTGCGTTTTAGCGTGTCGGAATCTAGGATGCGATGGCAAGTTTAGCCTCTACAAGGTATGCCACATAAAAGCAGTTCCTAGCGTCGTCATCATAGCGTGAAGATGGGGCTTAGGGCATTAAAACTTGTATTTGAAAACGCTGCTTTTCCTTTCAACTTACTAGCGGTCTGAGTCGTGCGAGCTCGTCGTTGCGGTAATAATTAAAATTTAGGCAGGTCCACGCGCATATTCCATGCGCTTTTTTAAGCGCGCAAGTCTGCCGCCATAATTTAGCGAGTAAGAGTATTGAAAACCTAATAGGCAAAAAATAACCCGCACTTGGCGGGCCATTTGAGTTTGGCTTGATATCAGGCTTTTTTGCGACGGGAAATTGCCAAGCCAGCCAGGCCAAGGCCAAAAAGCGCAAGCGTGAATGGTTCTGGGACTGCGCTTGTTTGTTGCGTCAAAATATTGTTACTTTTTTCGATGGCAGGACCAACGCTGTACCCGACTTGAAATCCTAAACCATTAGGATCGAAATTCAGCAAATTAAAGGCACCGACCAAGTTGTAATGCAAGTCGATTTGGTCGCCGATCAGCCAATTGGCACTTGATGACGTCCAGACGCTCTCGCCGTAACTTCCTGTTAAATCATAAACCGTGTTAATTGCCTGTTTGGTAGGGGCGCTGACACTAACGGAAGAGGCCCCACCGTTAAATGAGGTAATCCAATCCAAAGCCGGGTTGGATACGTGTCCGAAGCCGAATTGATGTTGGAAGCCTGATCCTAGGGTCGTTATGGTACCCACGATATCAAATGATATATTTGAAGACGTTGCCGATAAATTGTTGAGGACTACGTTGGCATTTGACGTAGCGGCTGACAATGCCAGCGCAAACCCTGCGAGCAACTTACATAATTTTTTCATGGTGCTTCTCCTGTTTATTATTGAACGATCAGCTACAAAGATTTTTTGCCGTCGTTTTGTTAATGCCGGCGGAAATTTATAGCTAACATTTCCCTAAGCAAAATATGTGCCGGAAATTTTTATTCAATATAATCAAGGTATTCGGATTGTTGGCGAACTCGATTGCAGGATCGATGTAAATTTTTTCGACACAATAGTGTGAGTTCAAAGTTTGCTGTTGGCCATGTCGAGGGCGATTTCAGGCCGGATCATTCAAGAGTTTTTGCTGTAGCTGCCGGCGTACTTCTGGCCACTCATCGTCGATAATGCTAAAGCGTACCGAGTTGCGTTTGCGGCCGTCTGGCATGATGCGTTCATTTCTGACTATACCTTCTTGCTTTGCACCCAGGCGTAGTATGGCCTTGCGTGATTTTTGGTTGATTTCATCGGTGCTCAGTTGCACCCTTACGTATGCCATCTGTTCGAAGGCATGACTTAACATCAGAAACTTGGCCTCAGTATTGACGAAGGTTTTTTGCCACGAAGCGGCGATCCAGGTGCTGCCAATTTCCAGTTTGCGATGTTGCCTGTCGATTTTCCAAAAACGGGTAGAGCCTATGATTTGCCCTGTGCTTAATAGCACGATCACATAGGGGCTGACGCTGCCAGCCTGCTGCCCATCCAATGCTGTTTGGATATACGCGTGCACGGTGGTGGCGGACGGTATCACGGTAAACGGCAAATCCCAGAGTTCGCCATCGCCAGCGGCCAGCAGCAAGGCGGCGGCGTCTGACATGCGTAGAGGCCGCAGCAAAATTCTTGAGCCGTGCAATGACTGCGGGATAGACGTCGGGTTTGATACTTTGGGTGATTCCATGAGCGGCCAGCGATGTCGCGAATAAAATAGAAACAATCAAGCAGGCTTACACATCCATCGGCTTATTTGCATTGAGATCGGAAAAACCCTTAATCAGACGGTAGGCTTTCCATATCCACGCGCCTACGAAGATTAGCCATGCCAAAGGGATGCCTATGATGCTGAAGAATAGTACAACGCCTAAGATCAGCCAGAATAAATACCAAAAGAATGAGCGTATCTGCCAGGTGTGATGGCTGTAGACGAAGGTGCCGGCAGCGTCGCCACGTTTGACGTAACTAATGACGAGCGGGATCCAGGAGAGGGTACCCATGGAAAACACCAGACTGGCGGCATGAAATAGATACAGCATCCAGGCCAGATTTTTAAGAGTTTGCAGCTTTTCGTCTAAAACAAGTTCTTGTGTCATGCTGGCCTTTTATGGGCGTTGTAGATTTGGTATTTATATCATACTCCCGCCTAGTATGTTTTTAGCGCGGCCTAACTGTATGCGCAACTAGGGTATTTTTTGAAAAATAAAGGGGAGTATCGCTAGAGCATGGCCTAGTTGAGTAAATTCAATACCCCATCCAGACCGACAAAATTGAGTGCCACATCGGCTTGCGCGCGCACTACCGGTTTGGCGCGGAAGGCCACCGACATACCAGCGATTTTCATCATTTTCAAATCGTTAGCACCGTCGCCCATGACGATGGCCTGGCTAGTGGCTATCCCCATTTCGGCGCAGACGCGTTCTACCGTGCGCTGTTTTTCGTCGGCATCGACGATGCCGCCGACCACTTTGCCGGTGAGCTTGCCGTCGGCGATTTCCAGTACATTGGCATGCGTGTAGTCAAGCTTTAGACGGGTTTTCATGCGGTCGGTGAAGAAGGTGAAACCGCCTGATACCAACAGGGTTTTTAATCCGGCTTGCTGGATTGCCTTAAGCATTTTGTCTGCGCCCAGTGACAATTGCAGACGTTCGTCGTAAACTTTTTGCAGGGCCGACGCATCCAGGCCTTTCAGCAGGGCGACACGGCGCGTCAGGCTTTCTTGAAACTCGAGCTCGCCGCGCATCGCCGCTTCGGTGATTTCTGAGACCTGCGCTTTTAAACCTTGCATGTCAGCGATTTCGTCTATGCATTCTATGGTGATCAGGGTGGAGTCCATATCCATCGCCACCAGTTTAAAGTCGCTGAGTTTTCTTGCGCTAGTGGCGAAGTTGCTGTCTATCTGCGTGGCAAAACATTCGGCGCTGATTTGCTGCTGCAATTCTGCTGTGCAGGTGGCTTGCTGTAAGCGCACCGCCTGTGGTGAAATTTTCAGAATGTCGCTAGCCTGGCTCTGGTCAGCGATGCGCTGTATCAATGCCATGTCATTCTGGTCGAAGGTGCGCAAGGCTTGCAGGGTAATGTTGATCAGGTTCATGCTCTGTGGTCGTTTAATTGTTAGGAATGATAGCGTCTGTGGGCAGCGGCAGCGGCTATTGCAGGGCCTTCATGGTGCTCTTGATTTGCGCCACGCGGGCCGCCAGATCGGGCATGTTGGCGGTGATGCGCAATTTGTCCTGGCCATTGAGTTTGATGTGCTTATTTTTTTGCACCAGTTCTATGATGCGCATCGCGTCGATAGGCGGTTGCGGCTCGAACTGCAGACTGACCGCTTCGCTGTGGGCATCGATCTTGATGATGCCCAGAGGTTTGGCGGCGACCCGCAATCTATGCGTCTCTAGGAGCGATTTGACTGGATCGGGCAGTTTGCCGAAGCGGTCTATCATCTCTTCCTGTATGTCGTCGATGGCGTCCGCCTTGCTGCAATTGGCCAAGCGCTTATAGATGGACAGACGTTCATGCACATCGCCGCAGAAATCATTCGGCAATAGGGCAGGGATGTGCAGATTAATCTCAGTCATGGTTGACAGTGGTGCCGCCAGATCGGGTTCTTTACCGTTTTTCAGCGAGCGCACCGCTTCACTGAGCATGTCTGAATACATCTGGAAACCGATCTCGTGCATTTCGCCCGATTGATTGTCGCCTAGCACTTCACCGGCACCGCGTATTTCCAGATCGTGCATTGCCAGGTAAAAGCCGCTACCGAGTTCTTCCATTTGCTGAATCGCATCGAGACGGCGACTCGCTTGCTTAGTCAAACTTTGCACATCGGCCACCAGCAAATACGCATAGGCTTGATGATGCGAGCGGCCGACGCGGCCGCGCAGTTGGTGTAATTGCGCCAGGCCAAATTTATCAGCCCTGTGCATGATGATGGTGTTAGCGGTAGGGACGTCGATACCGGTTTCGATAATCGTGGTACACAGCAAAATATTGTAGCGTTGCGCGACAAAATCGCGCATGACTTTTTCCAGATCGCGTTCGTGTAATTGGCCGTGGCCGACCGCAATGCGCGCTTCGGGGATCAAGGCTTCCAGCATGGCCTTGCGGTTTTCTATGGTCTCGACCTCGTTGTGCAGGAAGTACACCTGACCGCCGCGTTTTAGCTCGCGCAGGCAGGCTTCGCGGATCACCGAATTATCTTCGCTGCGCACAAAGGTTTTGATCGCCAGACGTTTTTGCGGGGCGGTGGCGATGATGGAGAAATCGCGCAGACCTTCCAGTGCCATGCCCAGGGTGCGCGGTATCGGCGTTGCGGTCAGGGTCAAGACATCGACCTCGGCGCGCAAAGATTTTAAGGCTTCTTTCTGGCGCACCCCGAAGCGGTGCTCTTCATCGATGATGACCAAACCTAGGCGCGAAAATTTAATATCGTCAGACAGTAATTTATGCGTGCCGATGATGATGTCCAAAGTGCCGTCTTGCATGCCTTTGAGAGCTTGCGTGATTTCTTTGCCGCTGCGAAAACGTGACAGCTCGGCGATCCGCACCGGCCAATTGGCAAAACGGTCGGCAAAGGTCTGGGCGTGCTGCTCGGCCAGCAAGGTCGTGGGCGCGAGGATTGCCACCTGTTTGCCACCCATCACGGCGACAAAAGCGGCGCGTAAGGCGACCTCGGTCTTGCCAAAGCCGACATCGCCGCAGATCAGCCTGTCCATAGGTTTGCCGGAGGTCATGTCTTCAATTACTGCTGTAATTGCGGCGGCCTGATCGGCGGTTTCTTCAAAGCCAAAACTGTCGGCAAAGGCCTCGTAGTCTTTGTGTGAAAATTCAAAGGCATGGCCCTGGCGTAAGGCGCGGCGCGCATACAGATTAAGTAATTCGGCAGCGGTGTCACGGATCTGCTGCGCTGCCTTGCGTTTGGCTTTTTCCCAGTGCCCTGAACCTAGCGCATGCAAGGGCGCGTCATCAGGAGATGCGCCGGAATAGCGTGAGATCACGTGTAACTGTGCGACCGGCACGTAGAGCTTGGTTTCTTTAGCGTATTCCAGATGCAGGAACTCGGTTTCGCCTTCGCCCAGATCCATGCTGATCAAGCCCATGTAGCGGCCTATGCCATGATTGCTGTGCACCACCGGGTCACCGATTTTTAGCTCGGAGAGATCGCGCACCATGTGCTCGACCTGGGTCACGCCTTCTTGTTTTTTGCGACCTATACGTTTACCGGAACCAGCATACAACTCAGTCTCGGTCACGAATGCAATTTCGTCGAGCACGAAGCCGCTATGCAGTGGTGCTACACCGAGCATCAGTTTGGCGTCCGAGGTGATAAAGTCGGTATAGCCTTCACACAATGTGAGCGGGATCGCGTATTCGTTGAAATACTGTTGCAGGGTTTCGCGCCGGCCTAGCGATTCGGCGCAGATTAAGACGCGCTGTTTGCTCTGCAGTAAAAACGCGCGCAAATTGCTGAGTGGATCATCGGCGCGTCGGTTCACTGCCAGATCTGGCAAGAAACTGGAGATCTCAGAAGCTGCGCCGCCACTATTTAAGACCCAGCGCGCCTGCGATTTGAGTGCGCCGAAAAAATCTTCATCGCGCAAGAACAGCGTTTCTGGTGCCAGCACCGGACGCTGCCGGTCCGATTTTAAAAATTGATAGCGCGAACGGGTATCGACCCAAAAGCGCTGTATCGCTTCATCAATGTCGCCGAGCAAGGCAAAATGGCTGTGCTCGGGTAGGTAGTCGAACAGAGTCGCGGTGCTGTCAAAAAACAGCGGCAGGTAATATTCTATGCCGGCCGAGGGGATGCCGCCGCTGATGTCTTTGTAGATCATGGAGCGTGAAGGATCGCCCTCAAACTGCTCGCGCCAGCGGCTGCGGAAACCAGTGCGTGCCGCCTCGTCCATAGGAAACTCGCGCCCCGGCAATAAGCGCACTTCGCGTACCGGGTAAAGTGAGCGCTGAGTGTCGGCATCAAAGGTGCGTATGGTTTCTATGCTGTCGCCAAATAGATCGAGGCGATATGGCAGTACCGAACCCATAGGGAAAATATCGATCAGGCCGCCGCGCACCGAGTATTCGCCGGGTGACATCACTTGTGAAACATGCGCGTAACCAGCTAGCGTCAATTGTGACTTTAAACGCGCTTCATTCAGCACTTCGCCTTGCTTGAAGAAAAAAGTGTAGGCAGCGAGAAACGAAGGCGGTGCCATCCGCACCAAGGCGGTGGTGGCGGGCACCAGCAGCACATCGCAATTGCCGGCACTGATTTCATGCAAAGTGGCCAGACGCTCAGAGACCAAATCCTGATGCGGTGAAAAGGCATCGTAGGGCAGGGTTTCCCAGTCTGGCAGCAGATGGCAGCGCAGATTCTGATCAAACCAGGGGATTTCAGCGAGCAGGCGTTGCGCATCGGCCGGATTGGCCACAAACACAGTCAGCATGCGTTTTTGCGCTTTGAGTGCGAGCGCGCTCACTGCTAGCGCATAGGCGTCGGCCGATCCGTGTAAATTAGGGAGAGCAAAACGATTGCCGGGCTTGGGAAGAGCTTTGACGAGATCAAATGACATAGACTGCAAAACTTGGGTTGGAAGCGAAACACTGAGATCTAAGTCGGCGCAATTGCTGGGAACGCGCACCTGACAAGGATTTGGCTTTAAAATGAGGCTCAATTATAAACGAAGCGAGTGGCGCTGTTTTTTAGAGTGGCCGCTTCTGGCTAGTGAGTTGGCCGATTCAGGCTTGATCGTGAAGTTTTTTGAAGTATTTTGAAGTTTCTGTCCCTGCTGTCAGCCGATAAACCGAATTAAATCACCTTAATCACCTTAATCACCTTAATTAAAATTAAATCCGCGTGAATCAGACTCTTTCCAGTAATCCTACTTCTCTTCCCGCAGTGCGTTATGTGGCCTTAATCCCCGCTGCAGGCGTCGGTGCCCGTATGGGCGGCGGCACCCCCAAGCAATATCTGCAGATTGATGATCAGCCCATCTTGCGCCATACGGTGCAGGCATTTTTACTGGCAAAACAGATCGCCCATACTTATGTGGTTGTGAGTGCCGAGGATGGCTATGTCGATGCCGCCCTGAGCGGCATGGAGAATGTCAGTATCTTGCGTTTCGGCGGTGCCACCCGACGTGACACGGTCAGCAATGGCCTGGCAGCGCTGGCAGCGCAATTGTCGGTGGATGATTGGGTCTTGGTGCACGATGCGGCACGGCCCGGTTTAACGCCAGCGCTGATCACGCACTTGATACAACAAGTGGGCGAGCATGCGGTCGGTGGTTTGTTGGCCTTGCCAGTAGTTGATACCGTTAAACGGGTGGTGGCGGGACGGGTTGAGACCATCGCGCGCGATGGCCTGTGGCTGGCGCAGACGCCGCAAATGTTTCGCTATCTAATTTTGTCGGATGCCTTAGCTGCTGCCAGTGAAGTGACCGATGAGGCCAGCGCGATCGAGGCGGCCGGCTTGATACCGCTATTGGTCGAGGGCCATGCCTGTAATTTGAAAGTGACCTTGCCAGCCGATCTGGCGCTGGCGCAGCGTTATCTGAGTGGGTCTATGGGCTAAACGATGGGCTTATTGTTGTGTTTGTTGAAGAGTGGATACTCCTATCTAGTATCACTCTCATGCAGTGGTTTGCCCGCATGTTGATTGCGCAAATCGCACTTACTTCCCTATACTCCCCTAAAATCTATTATATTTAATTGCATAGCGAGCCTCAAATGAATCAAACTTCTGCTACTTTTCCGCCTTTTCGAATTGGCCAAGGTTACGATTGCCATGCGCTGGTAACGGGCCGCAAGCTGATCATAGGCGGGGTCGATATTCCACATAAAACCGGCTTGCTCGGGCATTCTGATGCCGATGTTTTATTACACGCAATTACCGATGCGCTGTTCGGTGCTGCCGGTTTGGGCGATATCGGCAGGCATTTTCCTGATACCGATACCCAGTTTGCCGGGACTGATTCGCGCGTGCTGCTACGTGAGGCGGTGGTGCGCTTGCATGCGGCGGGTTTTGTGGTGGGTAACCTGGACGCTACTATCATCGCCCAGCAACCGAAGATGGCACCGCATATCGCTGCCATGGTCGCGAATATTGCCGCTGATCTGCAGGTTGCTAAAGAGTGCGTCAACATCAAAGCCAAGACCAATGAAAAGCTCGGCTATTTGGGGCGCGAAGAAGGGATCGCTGCCGAAGCGGTGGTACTGGTGTTTCGCGCCTAATCGGACTAGACTGGATGCTGTGATTCGCGCTCCGTAGGCGCAGCTGATTTGTTTCGCTGTATTGGCTTAATTGTTGTTTTAGGAGTTGAAAATGGAAAAAGAAAAACTGAAAAGCCTGCTCAAGCAATTGCATGAGGGTTTACTTAATACCGAGCACGTCGATGATGATGTGAAATCTTTACTGCTCAATTTAAATAATGATATCCATGAGGTGCTTAACAACGATGTGCCGGATGATCCGATTTATTCGGCCTTGAGCGAGCGCTCGCAAGCGCTGTCGGCACGCTTCGCGGCGCAGCATCCTAAGCTAGAACCGGTCTTGCGCGAATTGGGCGGTATGTTGGAAAAAATGGGCGTTTAAATGAGTGTGTAAACACCTGAAATAAAAAGCCCGCGCATCGTCATTGATGCGCGGGCTTTTTTTATGCTTAGTCCATCGTGAGGATGAACCAAGCAAGCTTATGCAGGCAGGGCGATTTGGTGATCGACGCTAAACTGATAATCGCGGAACACATGTTCTGCCGTCAGCAATTGATAGCTACCGTCAGGCAATTGGCGCGTAGTGTCTTTTAAACGGTAGGTGTAGTGACCGCAAGTCCAGCATTTAAAATTGCGCATGTGGGTACACAGGCAGGTTTTATCCATCACCACGATATTTTTTTCATCGGGATGTGCCGCCACTTCACGGTTGTAGGAAGTGATGTAGGCGCAACCGCCATTGCCGTCCAGCAGATAGCCATACGATTCGCAACCTGGGCGTATGCCTGAGCCGATTGCCGGTGTGTTGGTCAGCATGCGCATAGGGTAGCCAGTCGGCGATATCGTATTGACTTCGATGTTGCTCTCGGTTGCCTTGAAATATTCTTGCTTAACGTCTTCTGGCAAACCACATTCATTGGTGACCGTGAAGCGGGTCGCGACCTGAACTGCGGCAGCACCGTTTTCCAGGAAAGACACGGCATCGCTACCGGTAAAAATACCACCGGCGGCAATGAGCGGGATGTCCAGATTTTCGGTTTTTAAATACAGTGCGATCTCGGCGATGATGGTTTGCAGATCGTATTTTGCCCAGTCCAGACCAAAACCTAGGTGGCCGCCAGCTAAGGGGCCTTCGACCACGATGTAATCGGGCAGGCGATTGAGCTTGGCATTCTTGCGCAAGAAAATCTGTAGCGCACGCACCGAAGAGACAATGATGCCGAGCTTGGCATCGCGAAAGCGCGGGTGATCTTCCATTAAGCCGAATGAGCCGAAGTGCAAACCAGCGCTCAGGGTGATGCCATCGATACCGGCGTCGAGTGAAGAGGCCAGGCGCACCTTGAGGGTTTCGCGCGGGCCATTCATGGTCAGCTTTTCCATGCAGTTGACGAAAATCATACCGTCACCGCGTTTCGCTTCCATGGTTTTGCCGACGTGATTCTTGGTCGCTTCTGCCAGGCGACCCAGATCAAATTTAATATCGGTTTTGTCCGAATTATTGATGTTGTACTTGTATTGCTTGGTTTTCTCTTTGACGAAACTGGTGTCGAAACGGCGATCCGAGACGTCTTCCATCATGGCATCGGACAGGTGGCCGATGCCGCCAAGACGTGCCGCTTCCAGCGCCAACTCGGCAGTGGAAATATCCACGCCCATGCCGCCGATAATGATGGGAACCAGTTCTTGCTTGCCAAATTTCAGGCGAAAATCATCTACACGTTTCATTGTCATCCTTGAAGCACATCGTATTTTAAAGCCTATGCTGTCGCATTTTTACCATTCGAAAATGGGCGCTGGTGTTGGCTAGTGTTATGTGCTGCTACTTTGTTAAATTGAGTGTCTCATTGTGGCGAATTCTGCTACTTTTATGCCTCTCGCCAGAGGGTAAATCTATTGCAGGCGCAATTCTACCCTACGATGCTTTTCTTGTGATTGCCTTGATGCGGCCCGGTCTTGATGCGGAACAGGAAGTGCTTAAAAATCGTATTCAAATTATAGTGTTCAAAAATGACTATGCCATTACAAAGACGAGAGATCACCCGGTGGTTCTTCACCCGCCAACACGCCGTTATTGAGTGCCAGACCTTCGCCTTTTCTAACCAGGTAGTCGGTGTGCTCATACACATTGGGGCAGCCAGTTTCAGCTATCAGGGCTTTAATGATCGTCACTTTCCAGGCGTCTACGCCAGCCGCCTCGAACTTGCAACTTAAAAAGCCCGGCTTGACGGCGTGGTAATCGACGATCAAACCAGGTAGATCGTCTTCTTCCCCGTTGATCAGGCGTTGCGGCCTAGCGTTGCTGGCAATAAGTTTTTTTCGTTTGGCCAGTGCAGCTTTGACGCGCCGTTTAAACAGGGCGTGATCGATTGCTTCGTTCTCGTCAAAGCTCCAGACTCTGGCGCGGATTTGCGATTTAGGGCTCCAGCCGGCACGCGCCAAAAATTCGCCAGAAGAAGAACGCACCAGTGCGGTGGCGCCCGACTTCATTTTTTCATCGTATTTGCCATCGACTTTGTCGATTGCAGATAAATAAATCCAGGGATGGCGTTCCAGCAAACTTTTTTCCTTGCCTTGTTTGATGGTGAGGATGAGCATAATAATTCTTTCGGTATGGGTGGCCTGTATTTTGGCCTGATGATGTTGGTTCTCGTTGAATACTCAGGGCGTGCCGCTGCGTTTGCTGGCAGTGTTATTGATACGCCAAAAACAAGAAGACAGTTGGTTTTTTGTGGAAATCTGGTGCTTGATTGGCGTTGAGTCGTTTCTTCCAGTCGGCCGCACTCAGTGTTTGTATGCTTTCCGATTCCAGCGTGAGATCGGTGGCGACGCAAATCAAACTGCTGGCGTGGCAAGTGCTGGCCAGCGCTTCTAGCATGGCTGCATTGCGATACGGGGTTTCTATCAAAAGCTGGGTTTGCAGTTCTTTTTTGGAGCGCTCTTCCAGTTCCTTGATACGCTTGGCACGTAAGCCGGTGTCGGTCGGTAAGTAGCCGTGAAAAGCAAAACTCTGGCCGTTCAAACCGCTGGCCATCAGTGCAAGTAACAGGGAGGAGGGGCCAACCAGGGGGCGCACGCAAATGTGCCGCTGATGCGCTAGCCTGACCAGATTGGCGCCAGGGTCTGCCACTGCCGGAACGCCGGCTTCAGAGATCAGGCCGACGTCATGTCCTTGCAAGAGCGGACTGAGTAAGGTTTCCAGTGCTGCCGCCGGGGTGTTGACATTGAGTTCGGTGATACTGAGTTCTTGCATGGGCTTGGCCAATGGATGACTCTGACTGAGCAATTTCAGATAGGCGCGCGTGGTTTTGGCATTTTCAGCGACAAAGTGCGTCAGTTCTGCCGTCATCTTTTGTACGGTGCTCGGAATGATTTGAGCCAGTAAGTGCGCTTGCTGGGCTTCAGTTTGTCCTAGGGTGTTAGGGATGAGGTAAAGTGTGCCGGCCATAATGTGTTCTTTAATTTTTTAAATTGTTCTGAGTTATTATACTGGGTAGGGGTATCGGGATGAGCGCAGCGTTCGCGCTTTATCTATGCGCGCAAACAGCCTTAGCTATCGGATACTCCCTCATTTGAAGAAGGCTACGGCTAGCTTTCTGAGCATGCCGGTGAGCGCGATGAGCGGCAAACCGGTGAGCGCAGTCGGATCCTCGCTGACAATTTTTTCTAGGATGGCAATCCCCAGCGCTTCGTTCTTGGCGCTGCCGGCGCAATCATAGGGCTGCTCTATGTGCAAATAAGCATCGAGTTCGGCATCGCTCAGGTCGCGAAAATGCACCAGGGTTTGTATATTCTGTATTTGTACTTGAGGCGCACTGGCGTCGCGCTCGGATCTGCCGTCGAATACGCACAGTGCAGTATGAAAGACCACTTGCTTGCCGCGCATTTTTTGCAATTGTTGCAGGGCGAATTGATGATTGCCAGGCTTGCCAATTTGCTCGCCCTCTAGTGTTGCAACCTGGTCTGAGCCTATAATGATGCTTCCCGGACGGATTTTCGCAATTGCGGCGGCTTTTTCTTGCGCCAGGCGCAGTGCGGTTTGCTCTGGCGCCTCATGCGGGCAGGCCGTTTCGTCGATTTCTGGCGCGATACTCTCGAAAGGCAGGCGCAGGCGCGCCAGTAATTCGGCTCGATAAGTTGAGCTGGATGCTAAAATGAGCGGCTGACTCAAAGCTTTGTTCGGTAGCGTGTTATTGGTTGTAGATTGCATTTTGTGTGATTTTTTTACAAATAAGCGCAAGTTGAGTCGATTATTGCGGCAAGTCTTTGACTAATAAGCCGCAACCCTGTTATTATCGCAGGTTTTCTGGGTCCAAATATCCTATGCAAGCATTTGTGATTGACGCTTTCTCGTTTAGCCAACTCAAAGAGCGGCGCGATGGCAGTATCTTAATCTCAGATTTGCCGCGCTTATCGGCCGAGTGTGCTGCTACTGATGGTGCGCTGTCATGGTCGCTTGAGGGCGGCATGGCAAAGATGGGGCATCCGTTGTTGCGTTTGACGGTTACCGGTGAAGTGCAGTTGATGTGTCAACGTTGCCTCACTAGCTACGCGTTTGAAGTGGACTCAGTCTCAGAATTAATTCTCGCCAAAAACGATGAGCATGCCGATGAAATTGAGGCGCTGATCGAAGATGAAGAGATTGATGTAGTAGTAGGCAGTAAAACATTCAATATCATGGATTTGATTGAGGATGAGGCGCTGCTGGCAATACCCCAATCGCCCAAGCATACAGTATGCCCTGATGTCGTAGTTGATTCGTCAGTATCATCAAGCTCACCAGTGGCAGCGATTGAAGCAGGAGCGAGTAAGAAGCCATCTCCTTTCGCTGTGCTGAAGAAGATAAATGGGCGTACCTAGTGGCATTATTCTGAAAAGACACTGAGGTCGAAGTATTGTTAGGGATTTTTGATGAACAATGTGCTCATTGTTCATTCAAATGTGTTAAATTTTAGAAACATTTTTTAAGTATTAGGAGTTATCATGGCTGTTCAGCAAAACAAAAAGACACCTTCCAAGCGTGGCATGCACCGTTCACACGATTTCTTGGTTGCACCGCAACTGAGTATCGAGCCTACAACTGGCGAAACACATATGCGTCACCATATCAGCCCAACTGGCTTTTACCGTGGTCGTAAAGTATTGAAGACTAAGAACGACGAGTAATATCGTTCTTGGTGATGAAGCGGCGTAGCGAGTCTCGTACTTGACGCCGCTTTTTTTTATCTTAAAATTTGCGTGCCCGCTGTTGGTGTTAACTTGATCTGAATAATCATTTGCGTCTATGGTTTTTTGGTCTGAGAGTGAAAAAGCGCAAAGCGAGTGGCCTTTATCTTGCGTAACTTGTTAAGATGGCGGCTTCTCGATGAAGTTTAGTATTACTACATGACAATAAAAATCTCAATCGACTGCATGGGTGGTGATCATGGCCCTTCAGTTACAGTAGCAGCAGCAGTCTCGTTCGTGAATCGCGAGCCAGATGCTGAATTTTTGCTGGTAGGTGCTGAAGCAATTATTCAGGCTGAGCTAAAAAAGAATCGCTGCCTCAATCATCCCAGGATCTCTATTGTGAATGCCACTGAGGTGGTGACTATGGACGATCCTATAGAAGTGGCTCTGCGCAGGAAGAAAGATTCCTCGATGCGGGTCGCGGTCACTCTGGTTAAAGATGGGCGCGCGCAAGCCTGCGTCTCTGCTGGAAATACCGGTGCTTTGATGGCGGTGTCGCGCTATGTGCTCAAAACCATGCCTGGCGTTGATAGGCCTGCCATCTGCAGTATCTTACCGAATCAAAAAAATCAGCCTACCTATATGCTTGACTTGGGTGCAAACGTTGATTGCGAGCCTTTGCATTTGCATCAGTTTGCCATCATGGGTTCTGCGCTGGTCGCTGCTTTGGAGAATAAGCCTAAGCCTAGTATAGGTTTGCTCAATGTTGGCGTGGAAGATATCAAGGGTAATGATGTCGTGAAAAAAACGGCAGAGTTATTGCGCGCCGATCATGCGCGCGGCTTATTGAATTTCTATGGAAATGTCGAAGGCAATGACATTTTTAAAGGGACTACGGATATTGTGGTTTGTGATGGTTTTGTCGGCAATGTCACGCTTAAGGCGATCGAGGGTATGGGGCGTTTTGTAAAAAGCACACTGACTGATGCCTTTCGCAGTAGTCCTCTGAATATGCTGGGCGCTTTGATTGCGCGCGGTGCCATGAAGTCGATTTCTGCAACCATGAATCCGTCAAATTATAACGGCGGTAGTTTGTTGGGGCTGCGAGGCTTGGTGTTTAAGAGTCACGGCGGTGCCGATAAATATAGTTATGAGTGGGCGATACAGCGCGCCTTTGATGCTGCAAAAAATGATGTGTTATCGCGCATTTCCGCCTCTATGGCCTTGTTAATGCCGGCTCCTGAGCCTGCATCTCCAGTCGCGGATGATGTCGCCTCAATCAACGAAACTATTTCACAGAAGACAGCATGACTTTCTTTAGTAAAATTATCGGGACTGGCAGTTATCTGCCACCAAAGCGAGTGACAAATCAAGATTTGACTGTGCAATTAGCGGCCAATGGGATTGAGACCTCGGACGAATGGATTTTTTCTCGCAGTGGTATTTCTGCGCGTCATTATGCCGAGCCTTCAGTTACCTCGAGTGACTTGGCGCTGGCGGCGGCACAGCGTGCGCTGGAGGCTGCTAATTTGCAGGCCAATGATATCGACTTGATTATTCTGGCTACTTCCACTCCGGATTTTTTAGGTGGTTTTCCCAGTACGGCTTGTGTGCTCCAACATAAGTTGGGTATCAATAATGGTGCGGCTGCGGTCGATGTGCAGGCTGTGTGCAGCGGCTTTATCTATGCGATGGCGATGGCCGATAGCATGATTAAAACCGGCGCGCACAAGAATGTACTGGTGGTTGGTGCTGAAGTGTTTTCGCGCATACTTAATTTTGAAGATAGAACGACCTGCGTCTTGTTCGGTGATGGCGCTGGTGCAATCGTCATGTCGCAGTCTGCCGAACCCGGTGTATTGGCGACAAAATTGCACGCAGACGGTAGTCAGTCGCATGTTTTATGTGTGTCAGGCAATGTCAACGCGGGCGTACTCAGCGGTAGTGCATTTTTGTATATGGACGGCAAGGCGGTGTTTAAGTTGGCGGTTAGTGCGCTGGAAAAAGTGGCGAACGAGGTATTGGAAATTGCTGTTTTGGATGCGAGTCAAATCGATTGGCTGGTGCCGCATCAGGCCAATATCCGCATCATGCAAAGCACCGCAAAAAAACTCGATATGCCTATGGATAAGGTCGTCGTTACTGTTGATCAGCATGGTAATACCTCGGCGGCATCGATACCGCTGGCATTGGACGTGGCAATTAGAGATGGCCGCATACAAAAAGGGCAAACCGTGATGTTAGAAGGTGTCGGTGGTGGCTTTACCTGGGGTGCTGCTATCGTCAAAATGTAAATTTTTTTTTTGCTCGCAAATTAATTTTAGAATACTAATTCTTCATATTGCTGATTGATCCTTATTGAATACTGTGCTGTGATGCGAAGAGATTGATCGCAGTGTTGATTTTAGTATTAATCTGCAAGCTAAACTATTTATCAGTTTCCTTTAGTTAAATTTCATTAAAATTCATTAAACTCATTAGTTAACTCTTAATATGACTCAATTTGCTTTTGTTTTTCCTGGTCAGGGCTCGCAGGCCATAGGTATGTTAAATGGCTTTGCCGACAATGTGATTGTGCGCCAGACTATGCTTGAGGCCTCGGATGTTTTGGGCTTTGATATAGCCAAGATGATTGCTGAAGGTCCTAAAGAAGCACTGGATTTAACAACTAACACTCAGCCCGTGATGTTGACTGCTGCAGTTGCATGCTATCGCGCCTGGTTGGGTGCCGGTGGTATGCCTCCGGCTATTGTCGCTGGGCATAGCTTGGGTGAGTATTCTGCCTTGGTTGCCGCTGGCGTCATCGCTTTTAAAGATGCGCTCCCCTTAGTGCGTTTTCGTGCGCAAGCGATGCAAGAAGCTGTGCCAGTCGGGCAGGGTGGTATGGCTGCCATTTTAGGTTTGAGCGACGAAGATGTGATTGCCGCTTGTGCCGAGGCGATGCTTGATCAGTCTGCAGGTGTGGTTGAGGCGGTTAATTTTAATGCGCCAGCCCAGGTGGTGATTGCCGGTAGTAAGCTTGCAGTAGAGCGCGCTTGCGAGATCGCCAAGTCAAAAGGGGCAAAAAGAGCCTTGATCTTACCGGTATCGGCACCATTTCATTCCTCATTGTTAAAGCCGGCCTCGGATAAATTGCGTGAGTATATGCAAGGGCTGACATTTTCATCGCCTGCTATCACTCTGATCAATAATGTCGATGTGGCGGTGGTCAGTGATGCTGCGGCCATCAAGGATGCCTTGGTGCGTCAGGCGGCAAGTCCCGTACGCTGGGTTGAGACGGTGCAGAAAATTGGTGCCAGCGGTGTGACTCACGTCATCGAGTGTGGTCCTGGTAAGGTTTTGGCTGGCTTGACCAAAAGAATTAATGCAGAGTTGGTTGGGGAGGCTATGTTTGATCAGGCTTCACTGGATAAAGTAATGGAACTTCTTAAATGACACAAGCAATCACACAAGTAATGACAAATCAACTGAGTAATCAGGTCGCACTGGTCACAGGCGCCTCGCGCGGCATAGGTAAAGCGATTGCGGTGGCGCTGGCGCGGGCTGGCGCTACTGTGGTTGGTACTGCCACCTCGGTGGCGGGTGCAGAAGCAATTTCAGCCTATCTGAAGGAAATCAATCCTGAAGCGGGTAAGGGGGTCGCCTTCGACGTCAATGACGTGCCGCGTTGCACTTCCCTCATCGATGAAATTCAAAAAGAATACGGTAGCTTGTCTATCCTGGTTAATAACGCTGGCATCACTCAGGATCAATTGGCGATGCGCATGAAGGATGAGGAATGGGATAGCGTGATAGCGACCAATCTGAGTTCGGTCGGGCGTCTGTCGCGCGCTGTGCTGCGCGGCATGATGAAAGCTAGGCATGGTCGCATCATTAATATCACGTCGGTAGTCGGTTCTTCCGGCAACCCTGGTCAGATGAACTATGCAGCGGCCAAGGCTGGTGTGGCGGGTATGAGTCGCGCTTTGGCGCGTGAGATCGGCAGTCGCAATATCACGGTCAATTGCATAGCCCCTGGTTTTATCGATACGGATATGACGCAAGCGCTGACGGATGATCAAAAATCAGCTATTTTGCAACAAATCCCTATGGCGAAACTGGGTAAGCCCGAGGATATTGCCGCTGCAACTGTTTTTCTTGCTTCGGCAGAAGCGGGGTATATTACGGGAATTACCTTACATGTGAATGGCGGCATGTATTTGTGTTAATGTTTTTTTGAGCGCGTTTTCTGAGAAAATCAAAGGAATTAGCCGAAGATATTCTTGGAAAATGCAAATTTGCTTTTTTCGCGCGCAGATCTGCTAAAATGCGCGCACTTTCTGTAACCACCACTGGAGACACATATGTCCGATATCGAACAACGCGTTAGGAAAATCGTCGCTGAGCAACTGGGCGTCGCTGATGCTGACATCAAGATTGAATCATCTTTCGTAGATGATCTTGGTGCAGACTCACTCGACACAGTAGAGCTCGTGATGGCACTCGAAGATGAATTCGAAATGGAAATCCCTGACGAACAAGCTGAAAAAATCACTACGGTGAAACAAGCGATCGACTACGCTACAGCACACGTCAAAGCCTAATTCAGACGCATCGTTTAAATCCAGGAGAAACGCTTGAGCCTTACGCTTAAACGTCGCGTAGTAGTTACTGGTCTTGGTTGCGTGACCCCAGTCGGCAATAATATTGCCGACACATGGGGAGCAATCACCGCAGGCAAGTCCGGAATTGCAGCGATTACCAAATTTGATGCCACTCCCTTCACCACGCATATTGCTGGCGAAGTCAAGGGCTTCAATATTGAAGAATACATTCCCGCTAAAGAAGCTCGAAACATGGATACTTTTATCCATTTCGGCATTGCAGCTGGGATTCAGGCCTTTCAAGATAGTGGACTGGTAGTCAACGACGAAAATGCCGAGCGTATTGGCGTTGTGGTCGGCTCTGGTATGGGTGGCTTGCCTTTGATTGAAGATAATAAAGATAGTCTGACCGCGCGTGGTCCACGCCGGATTAGTCCTTTCTTTGTTCCTGCTTCAATTATTAATATGGTTTCCGGTAATTTATCGATCAAATTTGGACTGAAAGGTCCTAATCTGGCGATTGTTACTGCTTGCTCAACTGGTTTGCATTGCATAGGTTCGGCCGCTCGTATGATTGAGTACGGCGACGCTGATGTGATGCTGGCTGGCGGCTCTGAATCTACTATTTCACCGTTGGGTTTGGGTGGCTTCGCTTCTGCCCGCGCCTTATCTACTCGCAATGACGATCCGACTACTGCATCCCGACCATGGGATAAAGATAGAGATGGTTTTGTGATGGGTGAGGGTGCTGGTGTGATGGTGCTGGAAGAGTATGAGCACGCCAAAGCCCGTGGCGCAAAAATTTATGCCGAAGTTTTAGGTTTTGGTATGAGTGGAGATGCTTATCACATCACCACCCCTACCATCGATGGCCCACGTCGCAGTATGCTCAATGCATTGAAAAATGCAGGTCTCAATCCTGATCAGATTAATTACCTGAATGCACATGGCACGTCCACGTCCTTGGGTGATAAAAATGAAACGGACGCGATTAAAGCGGCTTTCGCTGATCACGCATATAAGTTGACGGTTAATTCGACCAAGTCGATGACAGGACACTTATTGGGTGGTGCTGGTGGTTTGGAATCTATTTTGACAGTGCTGGCACTGCATCATCAGGTTTCTCCTCCTACCATCAATATCTTTAATCAAGATCCTGAATGTGATCTTGATTATTGCGCTAACACCGCAAGAGATATGCCGATTACCTATGCGATGAAAAACAATTTTGGTTTCGGCGGTACTAACGGCACCTTGATTTTTGGTAAAGTGGCATAGTTTGAACTAGTTTGAGAATCAAATAAGCTGACCGGGGTTTTGGTCGCAATCCGGCACTTCATTTTTAAGTAAATCGAAGTGCCGTTTTTTATTCTGCGCACTCAAGTGAGGGACTATGATGAGCTCTAAGTCGACTTCCATGGCCCTTGCGATGACGTTGCATCCATCACGCGTCTTGCTGTGGTTGGTGTTGCTGATGTTCGTGCTTGCTAATGCAGCGTGTGGTTTTACACTCTATCATCTGAATTTGCTTTGGTGGTGGAAAACCCTGTTGCTGATTCTGGCGTTGGGGCTTAGTACTCTGGCCTTGCTCAAATTTATTCGGGGGCGGCGCAGTGTGTATCTGGAAATATCCGACTCGGGCGGCATCATAGTGCGCCAACTCAATGCGCAGAGTGAACCGGGATCTTCAGTGACAGCGAGTTCGGATGTGCAGAGTAGCTACTCTGAGTATGTGTTGATCTTGCATTTACGCCTGACAAGCGCTGCAATCATGGTCATTCCGGTGCTGCGTGATAGCCTCAGTGCGGACGACTTTAGAAAATTGTCTATTGTGCTGCGCTGGATGGCGGCACATGCCAATGATGAACAAAGTCGCATTCTTGAGGATGCGACTGGGAACTTTTGAACGGGCATCCGTGTCTACTGAATACTTAGCGTATTTGCGATGTGCTGGATTGTCGTTTCGGCGAATGAACAACATGGGAAAGTGTGAGTGACGACAGAACGCGAAATTGATCAACTCCTAGTCGAGCGGGTCCAGCGTGGCGATAAAAAGGCATTTGAGCTTCTAGTTTCCAAGTATCAAAGGAAATTAATGCGGCTCGTGTCTAGGCTCGTCCACGATCAGGCTGAGGCCGAAGACGTGGTGCAAGAATCGTTTATCAAGGCGTATCGCGCTTTGGCCAATTTTCGCGGTGATGCGGCGTTTTATACTTGGTTGTATCGCATCGGCATCAATACGGCGAAGAACCATTTGGTCTCGCAAGGGCGGCGCGCGCCGACTTCGACCGATGCCGATATCGAAGAGGCGGAAACTTTTGTCGACGCCGATGGACTAAGAGATATGAACACGCCAGAGTCTCTGCTGGCAAGTAAGCAGATCGCAGAAACGGTCAATGCGGCGATGATGTCGCTGCCGGAAGAGTTGCGCAATGCCATATCGCTGCGTGAGATAGAAGGAATGAGTTATGAAGAAATTTCCGAAGTCATGCTATGCCCGATAGGGACGGTACGCAGTCGCATTTTTAGAGCGCGCGAAGCAATTGCGCAAAAATTGCGCCCCTTGCTGGGGACGAACTTGGATCAGCGTTGGTAAGCCGAGACAAAAAGCCGCGCGGCATTGACAAAATTAGCACTATTTGCAGTATTTGAAGTGATGGCAAGACCTTATTTGGACCAGATCATGAAAACAGAAAACACCCATTATCAAAGCATTTCCAGTTTGCTTGATGGCGAACTCAGCGATGCGCAATTGGATGCGGCCTTGGCGAGCTTGGCCGATCCGCGCCAGCGCGATGCGCGCCAGGCATGGGATGTGTATCAACAAATTGGCGATGTGCTGCGTTCGGACGATCTGGCGATGCCATTGAGCCCAGATTTTTCCGCAAAATTTTCTGCTTTGCTCGATGCCGAGCCAGTCTTGCTGGCACCGCAATTACGCGCCGATGTCAGCATTAAGCCTGTTGCTGCGAGTTCAGCGATCAAGCAAAGTATCGCCCGTTATATGGCGATGACGAGTATGGCGGCGGCTGCCGCTGTGGCGTTTTTGATGGCGCCGCAAATTATTCCTTTATTCAGCGCTCCCTCGACCACGGGCATGCAAATGGCCAGGCTCAACGTGCCGACGAATGTGCCTGCCGGGACGCAAAATTCTGGCGTGCAGCTGGCTTCGAATCAGCTCAGTTCTGAACCTGTCGCCCAGAGTGAAAATCAAATCGAGATGCTGCGTGATCCGCGCTTAGATAGTTATTTACTGGCGCATCAGAAATTTTCGCCTTCTATGGCTAATGGCCCGCAATATGTGAGCCGTGCCAATGTAGTTGCAGCGGCTGCGCCCGCCAGCGAGAAATAAGTGACTATGGCTTTACCGTCATTCAAATCGCGTTGGTGTCTGCTCGCCTTAATCGCCATGCTGAGCGCCATGCCCGCTTTGCAGGCGCAAGCAGCGGACACTCAAGAAATCCAGGCGACTTTGCGTAAGGCGCAGACTGCTGCGCAAAAACTTAATTATTCCGGCACCTTCATCTATCAGCAAGCCAATCAAATTCGCACCTCGCGTATTTTTCATATTGTCGATGCGCATGGCGAGCTAGAAAAGCTGGAAATACTCGATGGCAAGCCGCGCGAATATCTGCGCCGCAATGATGAAGTAAGCTGCTATTTGCCTGAGAGTAAAACCGTGCAAGTAGAGAAGAACGTCACGCAAGAGGTTTTTCCTGCTTTGCTGACGAATAATTTAAGCAGCCTGCCCGATTTTTATAACATCAAAAAAAGTGAAGTCAGTCGGGTCGCCGGTTTGGCTTGCCAGACCCTCAGCTTAGAGCCTAAAGATGCGCTGCGCTATGGCTATCGACTCTGCATAGAAGCAGCGTCGGGCCTACTGCTCAGAGCGCAGACCGTGAATGCCAAGCAAGAGGTGATAGAACAAATCGCCTTCACGCAAGTGGCGATCGGTGAGGTCGACAAAACCCATCTGAAACCAAGTTTTCCAAATACTGCGCAATGGCAGCTTGAAAATCTCACGGTGCAGGCCAATATTAATTCTGGATGGACGGTGAAGTCGCTGCCAGCAGGCTTTAAAAAAACCCGTGAAATGCGCCGCTTGATTCCGCTCTCGGCTGCCGCGATTGCCGCCAACGCGGGTTCGACAAAAGCCGACGCGACCAAATCGCATCAGGTGGTGCAGATGATTTTTTCTGATGGTATATCGAGCATCTCTGTATTTATTGAGCCAGATACGGGCAGTCGTACCGAGGGCAATTTACAGCAGGGCGCGATGACGATCATGGGTAAACGTCAGGCCGATCATTGGCTGACGGTGGTAGGCGAAGTACCCTTGGCAGCGATTAAACAAGTGATTAACTCGATAGAATTTAAATCTAAGTGAGAAAGAGTCAGACGATGAAAAAATCTCAGTTTTTTGTGAATGCGAAAAGTGTTTCAACTTTGTTTTCTACGCTCTTAACGACGGCAGTCTTGAGCGCATCTATGGTCGTGCTTGCCCCTGGCGTACTAGGTTTGACGCCGTCCGCAATGGCCGCCAGCGTTGCCGGCTTACCTGATTTTACTGAGCTGGTCGAAAAAACAGGCCCGGCCGTAGTGAATATTCGCACCACCGAAAAAGTCATGCAAGGGCAAGCCATGCCGGGCATGGAAGACGAGCAGATGCAGGAGTTTTTCCGGCGATTCTTTGGCGCGCCTATGCCTAAACAGGCACCGGCACCAAAAAACCGCAAAGCACCGCAACAGCAAGAAGAGGAAGTGCCACGGGGAGTTGGTTCTGGTTTCATTATTTCGCAAGATGGCTATGTGTTGACCAACACCCATGTGGTGGATGGCGCCTCTGAGGTCTACGTTAAATTGACCGATAAACGCGAATTTAAGGCCAAGGTCATCGGTGCCGATAAGCGTACCGACGTTGCCGTATTAAAGATAGAAGGCGGTAAATTGCCGCGTCTAAATATCGGTGATTCTGAAAAAATTAAGGCTGGCGAGTGGGTCATTGCCATCGGTTCACCATTTGATTTAGATAATACTGTCACTGCCGGTATCGTTTCTGCTAAGGCACGTGACAC
Organism: Undibacterium parvum; assembly: GCF_003955735.1. NCBI lineage: Bacteria > Pseudomonadati > Pseudomonadota > Betaproteobacteria > Burkholderiales > Oxalobacteraceae > Neoundibacterium > Neoundibacterium parvum. The sequence goes on from NZ_CP034464.1 coordinate 4,124,053, forward strand.
TGGTGATTATTTGCCGCTGATACAAACAGACGTGGCGGTCAATCCAGGTAATTCCGGCGGTCCTTTGATTAATATGCGCGGTGAAGTGATAGGGATTAACTCGCAAATTTATAGTCGCTCTGGTGGTTATATGGGGATTTCGTTTGCGATTCCTATCGATGAAGCGATGCGCGTGGTCGAGCAACTGAAGTCTTCTGGCAAGGTGACGCGTGGGCGTATCGGCGTGCAAATCGGCGAGGTTTCTAAAGACGTCGCTGAGTCTATCGGTCTGCCTAAGGCACAAGGTGCCTTGGTATCACGGGTAGAGTCCGGTGGTCCTGCCGAAAAAGCTGGCTTGCAAGACGGCGACGTGATCTTGAAATTTAATGGCGTCGCAGTCGAAAAATCGAGTGATTTACCGAGAATGGTCGGTGTGACTAAGCCCGGTAGTAAGGCCGTCGTTTCGGTCTGGCGTAAGGGCGCGGCGCGCGAAGTGACGGTCACTATCGCCGAAGTCGAAGCAGATAAATCGGCGCAGAAAGCAGATAAAAAATCCAAGAAAGAGCAAGCCTCCAATGTTCTGGGTATTTATGTTTCAGACTTGAGCGATGCGCAAAGAAAAGAAGTGCCAGGCGGGCAAGGCGTGGTGATAGACACGGTTGATGGTGCCGCGGCACAGGTGGGGTTGCGTGCGGGTGACATCATCTTGACGATGAATAATGCCGACGTTAAAGATGCCAAGCAGTTTGCCGCTATGCTGGCCAAGCTCGACCCTAAGAAGGCGGCAGTGTTGTTAGTACGGCGCGGTGATGCAACGCAATTTGTGCCGATACGTCCACAGGCACAGTAAAGATTTGCCTCGTAGAGAAAAAGCTGCCCGCCAAAAATGCGGGCAGCTTTTTTTATTCTGGGAAAGTCTAGGCAGGATTTATAATGTCGCCTTACTGGCGCGCCTGTAAATCCGTGTTTTAGGCATACTGCGGTAGGGTATATTTGCAATGCGCACGATCTATATGCGCAAAGTCATGGTTTTATTTTATTTTTAGGGGAGTATCCCCATTTATGTTTTTTTGGGGCGAGGTATTTTTAGGATGAACCAGTTCACACTTTATTCGCGCAGTTATTGCCATCTGTGCGATGACATGCTGCAGCAATTGCTGCCTTACCAGGCGCAGTATGCCTTTGAGATTAAAGTCATCGATCTCGATACCGAGGCGAGCCCAGAATTGTTGGCGATCTACGATGAATTGGTGCCGGTCTTGCTGGGCCAAAAAGAGGGTGCCGAGCCGCAACAAATCTGCCACTATTTTTTAGATGCAGTAAAACTGAAAGCTTTTTTTGATGAGTAATTTGAATGCGAATTTTGGTGAGTAAGCACGATGACTAAGACTGAATTAGTTTTTTCTATGGATGCTTACGCCGGCGAGTTGATCTGCGGCGTGGATGAAGCCGGACGTGGCCCCTTGGCGGGGCCGGTGATGGCGGCAGCGGTGATCCTCGATCCTGCGCATCCTATCGCTGGTTTGCGCGACTCTAAAAAATTGTCCGAAGCCAAGCGTGATCTGCTTGCGATAGAAATCAAAAAATATGCTTTGGCGTGGGCCGTGGCCGAATGTTCAGAGCAAGAAATCGATGAGATTAATATCTTGCAAGCGAGTCTGCTGGCCATGCGGCGTGCCATCGAGGCCTTGGCGGTGACGCCGACTTTGGCCTTAATCGATGGCAATCGTTGCCCCGTCATGCTGCTGCGTGCAGAAGCGATCGTCAAAGGCGACGATAAGGTGGCGGCAATTTCAGCCGCGTCCATATTGGCCAAAACGGCGCGTGATCATAGATTGGCGGAGCTGCACTTGGTTTATCCGCAGTACGCTTTGGATCAGCATAAAGGCTATCCGACCGCCTTGCATCTGGCGCGTTTGCGCGAGCATGGTGTCTCTCCTATCCACAGAAAATCTTATGCGCCGGTAAAGGCCTTGCTGAAGTGATGAAAACAATTAGCTCACGCGATAACCCGCTGTATAAAGAACTCAAGCATCTTGCCACTAGCTCGCAGGCACGCCGCAAATCGGGTCGCACCTTACTCGATGGGGTGCATTTATGTCAGGCCTATCGCCAGCACTTAGGCGAGCCGCAATTGTGTATCGTCTCCGAAAGTAGCGCCCAGCATCATGAAGTGGCACCTATGGTGGCACGCTGCCTGGCGGCGGGTACGCAAACGATTTGCATGCCCGATGCGCTGTATCACGCCTTGAGCCAGGTCGAGCATGGGGTAGGTTTGATGTTTATTGTCGCTACGCCTAGCCCTGAGTTCCCGGCGCAACTCTCGCATTGCTCGGTGGTGCTGGATAATTTGCAAGATCCGGGCAATCTCGGTTCTATCTTGCGCAGCGCCGCAGCGGCTGGCATCAAGAATGTCTTTTGCAGCATAGGTACCGCGTTTGCCTGGTCACCGAAAGTGATGCGGGCCGGCATGGGCGCGCATTTTCTGTTGAATATTTTTGAAAACGTGAACTTGCATAGCTTGCTCGCATCCGCCACGATCCCGGTGCTGGCAACCAGTTCGCATACATCGCAAACGATTTATCAGGTCGATTTGAATCAACCGGTAGTCTGGTTGTTTGGGCATGAAGGCCAAGGTGTGGCGGACGATTTGATGGCGATGGCCACACACACGGTGACGATACCGCAACGTCCCGAGATAGAGTCGCTCAACGTGGCAGCCAGCGCGGCGATTTGCTTCTTTGAGCAAGTGCGGCAAAGCCAATAAGCGGCTTAGAGAAAACAGTAAAACACGCAGTAAAAATAGGACTAAAGCGACATACTCCCCTAAAAAAAAGTTTCCCTAAATTGCTTGCGCACATAGATCATGCGCAAGCGGCTAGGTGTAAGGAAATACACTGGGGGAGTATCTCTTGTGTGACATGCAAAGAGGGGTGTAGCTCCAGCTCTTTAGTAAATTTTTATATCCGATTTAATCTCTTGCAAGATGGTGGTGGCGATCTCTTCTATCGACTTGGTGGTAGACGATAACCAACGTATTCCTTCACGCTTCATCATTGCTTCGGCTTCGTTGACCTCGTAGCGGCAATTCTCTAGCGCCGCATATTTACTGCCGGGGCGACGTTCATTACGGATTTCGGACAGGCGCTCTGGTGCGATGCTTAGTCCAAACATTTTCGCTCTAAATTCTGGCAGTGCTGAAGGCAGGCGGCCGCGCTCGAAATCGTCGGGGATTAAAGGATAATTGGCGGCCTTGATGCCGTATTGCATCGCCAAATACAGACTGGTCGGTGTCTTGCCCGAGCGCGAAACGCCGACCAGGATCACATCGGCAGTCGACAGATTCTTATTCGATTGTCCGTCGTCATGTGCCAGAGAAAAGTTAATCGCCTCGATGCGATTTTTATACTCTTCACTATCGGTAATATTGTGGCTACGTCCTACCGTGTGCGTCGATTTCACGCCCAACTCTTGTTCCAGCGGCGCCACGAAGGTCTGTATCAGATCCATGTGCATGCCTTTTGACTTAAAAACCACATCGGCCAACTCGACTTGCACCAGGGTGGAAAAAACGATGGGGCGACTGCCTTCGGCGTTAAAGGCGTCATTGATCTTGCGTGCCGCTTCATGCGCCTTGTCCAGGGTGTCGATGAAGGGCAGACGAATTTGCTTAAATTTCAAATCAAACTGGGTCAGCACCGAGTGGCCGAAAGTTTCAGCGGTAATGCCGGTACCATCGGAGACGAAAAACACGGTGCGATTGGCAGAAGGAAGTGGAGCTTGTTTGATGTCTGGCATGAGAAATGTCGTGTAGGTGTAGTGAGAGAGATGAAAGTGAGATGAAAAGAATTTATCGCAAAACCGAAGAAAAAGAGGGTAAATCCTTTTCTAGTCTCGATAAATTTGCTTTACACAATGTAAAATGGCGCAACAGCAGCGGACTCTGGCATCTAGAATAACAAAAAAAGCCGGACAGGCGAAGCAAGAAAATTGCAGCTCACAGATTTCTTACCATCAAAAAGAGGTTGTTATGTCCAACGCAATAAATACCGAGGCTAGTATTGATACTACGTACGTCGCTTTATTTGAGCATTTACGCATGACGGATGTTGAATCCGTCGGCGGTAAAAATGCCTCATTAGGCGAAATGATTAGCCAATTGGCTAACGCAGGAGTGCGGGTTCCGGGTGGCTTTGCCACTACGGCGCAAGCCTTCCGTGACTTTTTATCGCATAGCCAAGACGGTGGCGCGCCACTGGCGCAACGCATTGCCGACCGTCTCGTTACGCTAGACATCGAAGATGTACGCGAATTGGCCAAAGCCGGTGCCGAGATCCGTCAATGGATCATAGAAACACCGTTTCAGCCACGTCTACAGAAAGAAATCGAAGAGTTCTACAACAAACTGGTGGCCGATTCGAGCGCCGAGATGTCGTTCGCAGTGCGCTCTTCGGCCACCGCCGAAGATTTGCCAGACGCGTCTTTCGCTGGTCAACAAGAGACTTTCTTGAACGTCGTCGGTATCGACAATGTGCTGGAGGCAATGAAACATGTGTTTGCCTCGCTGTACAACGATAGAGCGATTTCCTACCGCGTACACAAAGGTTTTACCCATGCTGAGGTCGCTTTGTCGGCCGGTGTGCAGCGTATGGTGCGTTCCGATTTGGGCGCGGCTGGTGTGATGTTTACGATAGACACCGAATCCGGCTTTAAGGATGTGGTTTTCATCACATCTAGCTATGGTCTGGGCGAAACGGTGGTGCAGGGTGCGGTCAATCCGGACGAATTCTATGTCCACAAGCCTATGCTGGAATTAGGTAAGTTGCCTGTGATCCGTCGCAATATCGGTTCTAAACTGATTAAGATGGAGTTCACTGGTGAAGCCAAGGCTGGTCGCTCGGTAAAGACGGTCGACGTGCCGGTAGAAATGCGTAACCGCTATTCTCTCGATGATGCTGAAGTGGTTGAACTGGCAAAATACGCCGTGATCATCGAGAAGCATTATGGTCGCCCTATGGATATCGAATGGGGTAAAGATGGTCGCGACGGCAAGCTGTATATTTTGCAAGCGCGTCCTGAAACCGTAAAGTCGCAACAAAAATCGACCGATGCCCAGCAGCGTTTCCGTCTCAAAGGTACCGGCATCGTGCTCGCTTCGGGTCGTGCCATTGGTCAAAAAATCGGTGCTGGTCGTGTGCGTGTGATTCACGATCCGTCTGAGATGGAGCGCGTACAACCGGGCGACGTGTTGGTGGCGGATATGACTGATCCTAACTGGGAGCCAGTCATGAAGCGCGCTGCCGCGATCGTGACGAATCGTGGTGGCCGTACTTGCCATGCTGCGATTATCGCGCGTGAACTGGGTGTGCCTGCGGTGGTTGGTTGCGGTGATGCGACTGATACGCTGAAAGACGGCATGCTGGTCACCGTATCTTGTGCAGAGGGCGACGAAGGTAAAATTTACGACGGTTTGATCGAGACCGAAGTGACTGAGGAAATTCGCGGTGAATTGCCGAAATTGCCTTTGAAGATCATGCTCAACGTTGGCAATCCACAACTGGCGTTTGATTTCCAGTCTGTGCCTAATGAAGGCGTTGGTTTGGCCCGCTTAGAATTTATCATCAACAACAATATCGGTGTCCATCCAAAAGCGATTTTGGAATATCCGAATATCGATCCAGCCCTGAAAAAGGCGGTTGAATCGGTAGCGCGTGGCCATGCCTCGCCAAAAGCGTTTTACGTCGATAAATTGGCAGAAGGCGTGGCAACCATCGCTGCTGCATTCTGGCCGAAAAAAGTCATCGTGCGTTTGTCAGACTTTAAATCCAATGAGTATAAAAAACTCATAGGCGGATCGCGTTACGAGCCGGATGAAGAGAATCCTATGCTCGGTTTCCGTGGCGCAGCGCGTTATCTGGCATCCGATTTCGCCGAGTCTTTTGAGATGGAATGTCTGGCCATGAAGCGCGTGCGCAACGACATGGGTTTGACTAACGTTGAGATCATGGTGCCGTTTGTGCGTACCTTGGGCCAGGCGCAAAAAGTGGTCGATTTGCTGGGGCAGAACGGATTGAAACGCGGTGAAAATGGCTTGCGTCTGATCATGATGTGCGAAGTTCCTTCTAATGCTATTTTGGCTGAGCAATTCTTAGAGCATTTCGATGGCTTCTCTATCGGCTCTAACGATCTAACTCAACTCACTTTGGGCTTGGACAGGGATTCTGGCATGCCTTTGTTGGCAGCAGACTTTGACGAGCGTGATCCTGCAGTATTAGCCTTGTTGTCGCAAGCGATTGCCGCTTGCCGTAAGCTCGGTAAGTACGTTGGTATTTGCGGCCAGGGGCCATCGGATCATCCGGATTTTGCGGCATGGTTGATGAAAGAGGGCATAGAAACCATTTCTCTGAATCCTGATTCTGTGATCGACACCTGGAAGCAATTGGCTGCTTTGGCAAATAAATAAGTCAAAATTCTAGCGTTATGCTTGAATAAAAACGCCTTCATGTACTGCATGAAGGCGTTTTTTAGTTTCTAACTTTGCTTTTTTATATAAATGCGCTAGACTAAACGCATAGCAATAGTGATAAGAAAAAGATTAAAAACTTCGAAAATAATTCACAGAAAAACCCTCGTTCATCTTCTCAGATGGCGAGGGTTTTTTTGTGAGCAGATTACCGATGACTAATTATTTTTAATGATAGAAACTGTAGAAGTTAAACCAAGTTAAATTGCGTTGAGTTAACTTAATAGCCAAGGAGAAATCTAAACTATGAATGCATGGATGAGTTGGTTGGCGCTAGCCGCTGTGGTCGTGATACTGGAGCTATTTACCGGTACCTTTTATTTGCTGATGATTTCCATCGGTCTGGTGGCTGGTGCCGTGATCGCGCTACTGGGTGCCGGCACAGAGATGCAAACCTTGAGTGCAGCCTTGGTCGGTGCCTTGGCGACTGTGTTACTACATAAGAGTAAATATGGCTGGCGTGAACGTCAGGATGCTAGCCGCAATCCAGATGTGAATATGGACATAGGTCAAAGTATCACGGTGCAGCAATGGCAGGATCAGGGCGGCGGTAAATTCACTGCGCGTGCCATGTATCGCGGTGCGATGTGGGATGTGGAGTTACAGCATTCGGCACCGGCTGCCGGCGTGTTTGTGATAGTAGAAATTGTTGGAAGTCGTTTAATGGTAAGACCGTCGTAATCAGGCGTAAAAATTTTGTAGTGTAGCTTTTATTGTCGTAAGAAATTAAAGGGAAATATTATGGAAAGTTTTGGAGGCGTCGCCTTTATTTTATTTATTTTAGCCATCGTTTTCGTGGTTAAGACTGTTAATGTGGTGCCACAACAGCACGCCTGGGTGGTCGAGCGTTTGGGTAAATATCATGCCACTCTGGGCCCTGGTTTAAATATCGTGGTGCCGTTTATCGACAGGATTGCCTACAAACATATACTCAAAGAAATTCCGCTCGATGTGCCGCCGCAAGTTTGTATTACCCGCGACAATACGCAATTACAAGTAGATGGGATTTTGTATTTTCAGATCACTGATCCTATGCGCGCCTCTTATGGCTCATCCAATTACATCGCCGCAATTACGCAATTGGCGCAAACCACTTTGCGCTCGGTGATCGGTAAGATGGAATTGGATAAAACCTTTGAGGAGCGCGATCATATCAACACCAGTATCGTCAATGCGATTGATGAGTCCGCTGCCAACTGGGGCGTCAAGGTGCTGCGTTATGAGATTAAGGATCTGACTCCACCGAAAGAAATTTTGCATGCGATGCAGGCACAGATTACCGCCGAGCGTGAAAAACGCGCCTTGATTGCCGCCTCTGAAGGCCGTAAGCAAGAGCAAATTAATATCGCGACTGGTGAGCGTGAGGCCTCAATTGCTAAATCCGAAGGTGAGATGCAGGCGTCTATCAATCGCGCCCAAGGACAGGCTGCAGCAATCTTGGCGATTGCCGAAGCCAGCGCGGAAGCCTTGCGTAAAACGGCGAGCGCGATCCGTGAACCCGGCGGTGCCGATGCAGTAAATTTAAAAGTCGCGGAACAATATGTGGCGGCCTTTAGTAACCTCGCCAAAACCAATAATTCTATTATCGTCCCCGCCAATCTGAGTGATATCAGTGGCCTGATCGCTGGTGCCATGCAGGTGGTTAAATCACAAAAACCTATCGATTTCCAAGGTACTAAATAGTGTCATTTGTAGGCGTAGGTAGTCGCAGACTTACGCTTGGGTAGTTTGCCTATGAGTAATAGCAGCAGAATTTAGCCGCAGGGTTGACTCACAAGAGTATCAAGATGCATGTCAGGTTTTAGCCTTCTAACCGTAGGCTAGAAAATGGCATGCATTTTTTTATGCCGGATAGAGCGGAATCAAAAATTGTCTAAAGCATGCGTATCAAGCTTCATAGTATTTAAGCCGCGAGCAGCGGCTTGCGCATCGATTTTTATCAGACCTCATGCCTTAAAAACAGAATTATATTTTTTAATGCGCCGCATGTACCAACTTTTGTAATGTGAAACATGAATTTCATAATGTGGGATTGACGTTGGGAATGCACAAATTATATTTATCATTTGAAGAAAATCAATTTCATAACATGGGATTTTGTATTTATCTTATTGATTTATAAGTGATAAATAATATTTATATGTCTTATATAAGACATTGCTGCTGTGCGGTAAATATTCTATTATTTCTCTTGAGCTTAGGTAATTGCATTTTTCTATAGAGAGATAAATCATGGCAACACGTGAACAACAAATTGCGGCTGTTCAGGAGGATTGGGATACGAACCCCCGTTGGGTCGGTATCCAACGTAATTACACCGCCGCCGATGTGGTTAATTTGCGTGGGTCATTGCAGGTTGAACATACTCTAGCGAAAAATGGCGCGATCAAATTATGGAGTTTGCTCAACAACACATCTTATTTGAATGCGCTCGGTGCCATGACTGGCAATCAAGCCTTGCAACAAGTAAAGGCGGGCTTGAAGGCGATTTACCTGTCTGGTTGGCAGGTGGCGGGCGATGCTAATCTTGCTGGAGAAATGTACCCGGATCAATCGCTGTATCCGGTTAATTCAGTACCCTCGGTAGTCAAGAGTATCAATAACTGTTTGGCGCGCGCTGACCAAATTCAATGGTCGGAGGGGCAAGGGGATACCGATTTTTTTGCGCCTATCATCGCCGATGCCGAAGCTGGGTTTGGTGGCGTCTTAAATGCCTTCGAGCTCATGAAGTCTATGATAGAAGCAGGCGCATCCGGAGTGCATTTTGAAGATCAATTGGCCTCGGTGAAAAAGTGCGGTCACATGGGTGGCAAAGTGCTAGTGCCGACCCGCGAAGCGATAGAGAAGCTCAATGCTGCGCGTCTGGCCGCTGACGTCATGGGTACGCCCACCGTTTTGCTGGCGCGCACCGATGCGGAGGCCGCAGATTTGCTTACCTCCGACATTGATGCGAATGACCAGCTATTTTTGACCGGTGAGCGCACTGTGGAAGGTTTTTATAAAACCACACCAGGCTTGCAGCAGGCGATCGCCCGTGGTCTGGCGTATGCACCGTATGCTGACATGATCTGGTGTGAAACGGCTAAGCCGGATCTGGAATTTGCCAAGGCCTTCGCCAAGGCGATACATGCTCAATTTCCGGGTAAATTATTGGCGTATAACTGCTCGCCTTCGTTTAACTGGAAGAAAAATCTGGATGATTCGACCATCGCCAAATTCCAAAAAGAATTGGGTAAGATGGGGTATAAATTCCAATTTATTACCCTGGCAGGTTTTCATGCCCTGAACTACAGTATGTTTAATTTGGCGCATGCTTACGCCAGACGCCAGATGTCAGCCTTTGTGGAGTTGCAAGAGGCTGAATTCGCAGCGGCGGAGCGAGGCTTTACCGCGGTCAAGCATCAACGTGAAGTCGGCACTGCTTACTTCGATGCGGTGACTCAGGCGATACAGCAAGGTCAGTCGTCGACCACCGCTTTGCATGGCTCTACCGAAGATGCGCAATTTTTTGATGAGCAGAAAGTGGCCTGATTAAATTGCGACTTGGGCTAGTAGCTAAACCACGCGATCTCGATGGCGTGTTTTTTTTTCGGCTAGTCGCTTTTGAGTTGGAGCGTGGCTGCTGATGGCTGGCAATGAGTTAATATAGTCGGACTTACGCAAAACCGCCCCAGCGTTGTTGTGTCCGCCTTGCCGTACTGAAGTACTGTCTTCGGCTGCACGCCTAGCTGGACCAATTTTGTGTAAATCCTATATAGATGAAGAAACGAAGAATTTTTTGCTGTGACAAGCGCTGTGCCGCTATTGGCTTTGATAAAAGTGAATATGAATCCTAGAACGAGAATTAAAATTTGCGGTTTTACGCGTGCCGAAGATATCCAGATTGCGGTTGCCGCTGGGGTGGATGCTTTGGGTTTTGTGTTTTATCCGCCAAGTCCACGCTATGTCAGTCCAGCCCTGGCCGGACATTTGTTGGTAGCTTTGCCGCCCTTTGTGATGGCTGTGGGTTTGTTTGTGAATCCTAGTGTAGAAGACGTGCTGGCCGCGGTAGCGCAAGCGCCGCTGCAGATGCTGCAATTTCATGGAGATGAAACGGCGGAGCAGTGTCATCAGCTCGCCAGCGCCGTGAATCGTCCCTTTATGCGGGTATTCCGAGTGAAAGCCGACACAAGTGGCGCGGATTTGTTAGAATATGAAGCTCAGTGTCGTGCAACGAGCCCTTTATTTAGTGGTTTATTGCTCGATACCTTTGTCGATAGCTTCGGTGGTAGTGGAAAGGTTTTTGATTGGTCTCTAATCCCAAAAGAACTCGCGCCTCGGGTCGTTTTAAGTGGTGGCTTGAGCGTACTAAACGCGACTGACGCGGTCAGCCGTGTTCGACCTTTTGCGGTCGACATCAGTAGTGGTGTCGAGGCAGCGAAAGGTATCAAGGATGCAGCCAAAATGCGCGCTTTTGTAGCCGCTGTCAGATTGGCTGACAATCAGGATAGTGCCGCGTAAGCGCACCCTCCCCAAAAAAAATCGCAAGGACTAGTATGAAAGAATTATCTCCTCTTGACACTCAATTCGAGCGTCAGGCACTGCAGCCGCAAGCGATCTATCATGCGGCAACTTATAATTTTCCCGATGCGCGCGGCCATTTCGGCACCTATGGCGGCAGCTTTGTTTCCGAAACTTTGACGCATGCTTTAAGTGAGTTGAAAGACGCTTACGCCAAATATCAACATGATCCCGAATTTTTAGCCGAGTTTCGCCATGAGCTAAAACATTACGTCGGTCGTCCGTCTCCCGTGTATCACGCCAAGCGTTGGTCCGAAATCATGGGCGGCGCGCAGATTTATTTCAAGCGTGAAGATCTTAATCACACCGGCGCGCACAAGATCAATAATGTCATCGGTCAGGCTTTGCTGGCCAAACGCATGGGCAAGCCACGCGTGATTGCTGAGACTGGCGCTGGTCAGCATGGCGTCGCCACCGCCACCATCTGCGCCCGCTTTGGTTTGGAATGCGTGATTTACATGGGTTCAGAAGACATTAAGCGTCAGGCCCAAAACGTGTATCGCATGAAGCTCTTGGGCGCAACGGTGGTGCCGGTAGAGTCGGGCTCCAAGACGCTCAAGGACGCCTTGAACGAAGCCATGCGCGACTGGGTTGCCAACGTAGACAATACTTTTTACATCATCGGTACCGTGGCCGGTCCGCATCCTTATCCTATGATGGTGCGCGATTTTCAATCTGTGATCGGTGAGGAATGCCTGTGGCAGATGCCGGAAGTGAGCGGACGTCAACCCGATGCGGTGGTCGCTTGTGTTGGTGGCGGCTCGAATGCGATGGGGATTTTTTATCCGTATATCGATCAAAAAGATGTGCAACTGATCGGTGTAGAGGCGGCCGGTGAGGGCATGGAGTCCGGCAAGCATTCCGCTTCGCTGACGGCCGGTTCACCTGGTGTCTTGCACGGCAATCGCACTTATTTGCTGCAGGATGAAAATGGTCAGGTGATAGAGACTCATTCAGTCTCGGCTGGCTTGGATTATCCGGGCGTCGGGCCCGAGCATGCCTGGTTAAAAGATCTGGGTCGTGCTCAATACGTCACGATTACCGATGAAGAGGCGCTCAAGGCTTTCCACGATTGCTGTCGTATCGAAGGCATTATCCCGGCGCTGGAATCGAGTCATGCCTTGGCCTATGCGGCGAAGTTGGCGGCGACCTGGCCCAAGGATAAGATTATTCTGGCTAATCTTTCTGGGCGCGGCGATAAGGATATGCATACCGTGGCAGAAAAAGCGGGCTTGAATTTTTATTGAGATGGCTGGGCCTGGGAGTGTGAGAGTTGCGCTCCCAGTCTCGCTGAATCATATACTCCCCTTATTTTTACAATAAACTAGGCCATTTGCGCACGTATTCATTGCGCGCTTAAAAAATACTAGTGGGAGTATATTCATATTGTTTTTTTTGCATCTGCTGGTTGCATTTGCAGTTGCACTTTTGGATAGATCGCTATGTCAAGAATACAAGCATGTCTGGCTGCATTGGCAGCCAAAAATAAAAAAGCGCTGATACCCTTCATCACTGCCGGCGATCCAGCGCCCGAGTTGACCGTGCCTCTAATGCATGCCATGGTCGAGGGCGGTGCGGACATCATAGAATTAGGCGTGCCGTTTTCTGATCCTATGGCCGATGGCCCGGTGATACAGCGCGCCTCCGAGCGCGCCTTGTTGCGCGGCGTGGGTTTGCGTAATGTTTTGGAATTTGTGCGTGAATTTCGCGAAACCAATCAATTGACACCGGTGGTCTTGATGGGCTACGCCAATCCTATCGAGCGTATGGGGCAAGATCGCTTCATCGCGCAAGCGGCGCAAGTGGGCGTGGACGGCGTGCTGGTGGTGGATTATCCGCCCGAAGAATGCGAAGAATTTACCGCGAAAATGCAGCAAAATGAGATGGATACCATCTTTTTGCTGGCACCAACCTCGACCGATGAACGTATCGCGCAAGTGGGTAAAGTTGCCAGTGGTTACGTGTATTATGTCTCACTCAAAGGCGTGACGGGGTCGGGAAGCTTGGATCTGGAGTCGGTGGCGGCGATGATGCCGCGCATCAAAAAACACGTGAAAGTGCCGGTGGGCGTGGGTTTTGGTATCCGTGACGGGGCCACCGCCAGGGCGATTTCTACGGTCTGCGATGCGGTGGTGATAGGCTCGCGCATCATACAAGAACTAGAAAATACTCCGCCTGAAAATGCAGTTGCTGCAGTGAAATCATTTATTTCTGGTGTCAGACAGGCTTTGGACGAGTAAAATACGCGCCGAACCGGTTTATTGTCTGCCTTCGTAAGACTAAGGCAGCACGGTAATAAAGAAAAAAATGCTATTTGCGGGTAAGATCTGCCCGTAAGTCGAATTTAGGAGAAATTTATGAGTTGGCTAGAAAAACTACTTCCACCGCGCATACAACGCTCGGTATCTTCAAACCGTAAGTCCATGCCAGAAGGACTGTGGGTTAAATGCCCGTCCTGCGAGGCAGTGCTTTATCGTTCTGATCTGGAGGCCAATGTTCATGTTTGCCCTAAATGCAGCCATCACTTGCGGATCAGCGCACGTGAGCGCCTCGATGCTTTGCTCGATGCCGGTGGTCGCTATGAAATCGGTCAGGAAGTCTTGCCGGTCGATACACTGAAATTTAAAGATAGTAAAAAATATCCAGATCGTCTGAAAGACGCGCTGGAAACGACTGGTGAAACCGATGCCATGGTGGTCATGGGTGGCTCGGTGATGAGCGTGCCTTTGGTGATGGCTTGCTTTGAATTTGGTTTCATGGGCGGCTCCATGGGCTCGGTAGTCGGTGAGCGTTTTGTGCGCGGCGTGCAGGCAGCGCTGGAGCAAAAAGTACCGTTTGTGTGCTTTACCGCCACTGGTGGTGCCCGTATGCAAGAAGGCTTATTGTCTTTGATGCAGATGGCCAAGACCACTTCTATGCTGACTAAATTGTCAGAGAAAAAACTGCCATTTATTTCAGTCTTGACCGATCCAACCATGGGTGGTGTTTCCGCCTCGTTTGCCTTCATGGGTGACGTGGTCATCGCAGAACCTAAGGCGCTGATCGGCTTTGCCGGCCCACGCGTGATCGAAAACACTGTGCGTGAAAAATTGCCGGAAGGCTTTCAGCGCGCCGAGTTTTTGGTGCAAAAAGGTGCGGTAGACATGATCGTCGATAGACGCAATCTGCGTGAAGAAATCGCCCGTCTGCTGGCGTTGCTGCAAAACCAACCAGCCGACGCTGTCGCTTAAATTTTCTCTTTTTCCAATTAGCCCGAATTGCCTGTCAATTCCATTTCTAAATCATTCGTGAACCCGAAGGTGAAGCGCAGACAGTACAAACGTACGGCAAGCGAAACCGACAAAGTGCACCGATGATTTAGACATGGAATAAGGTTTTTCGGGCTTTTTTCATCCTATGCAAACTACTCCAAACACCTTAAACGCCTGGTTGTCGCTACTCGAAACGCGTCATTTCAAAGAGATAGACATGGGTCTCGATCGCGTGCGCGCAGTCAAAGAAAAGCTCGGCATAGAGTACGCTTGTCCGGTGATTATGGTGGCCGGTACCAATGGCAAGGGCTCCACTTGCGCCATGCTGGAAGCCATACTGTTGCAGGCTGGTTATCGGGTCGGGTTGTATAGTAAGCCGCATTTTTTAGATTTCAATGAGCGCGCCCGCATTAATGGTGAAATGGTCAGTGATCAAGTCTTTATCGATACTTTTGATCAGGTAGAGGCGGCGCGTGGCGACGTCTCTATGACGTATTTTGAATTTACCACGCTGGCGATTTGCAAATTACTGGCCGAGGCCAAACTCGATGTGGTGATACTGGAGGTTGGTCTTGGTGGGCGGCTCGATGCGGTCAATGTGATCAATGCCGACGTTTCTATCGTCACCAGCGTGGATATTGATCATGTCGATTACCTCGGTGATACCCGCGAAAAAATCGGCTTTGAGAAAGCCGGCATTTTCCGCACCGGAAGGACGGCGATTTGCAGCGATCCTTTGCCGCCGCAAAGTCTGATCGATCATGCATTAGAGATCGGTGCTGATTTGTGGTTGTTTGGCCGCGATTTTAATTACAACGGCGATAAGCAACAGTGGAATTTTGCCGGGCGTGAACAGCGTCGCAACTCTCTGGGATATCCAAGTTTGCGCGGTGCCAATCAATTATTGAATGCAGCGGCAGTGTTGGCGGCGCTGGAAGCCTTGCGTGACCGCTTGCCAATTGGTGCGCAGGAAGTCAGAAATGGTCTGGCTATGGTTGATTTGCCGGGGCGTTTTCAAGTTATGCCGGGGCGTCCTACGGTGGTGCTCGATGTTGCGCATAATCCGCATGCAGCCGCAACCTTGGCGCAAAACTTTGACAACATGGGTTTTCATGCCTACACCTATGCGGTGTTCGGCAGCATGCTCGATAAAGATATTGCTGGGGTGATCGCGCAAATGAAGGGCAAGATCGACCATTGGTGTGTTTGTGATTTGCCCTTGCCACGCGCTGCCACTGCGGCCCAGCTGCGCGAGCAACTTTTGCAGGCTAATGTGCTGCAAGATGTAGAACATAGTATCCAGGAATTTAGCTCGCCCGAGCAAGCCTACGCCTTTGCACTCAGCAAAGCCGGTGAAAATGATAGAATAGCGGTCTTTGGATCTTTTCTCACCGTTGCTGGTGTCATGAGAGCCAGAAAATCCCAAACTCACTGAGAATTTCATGCTAAAGCGACATCGCCAGGTTTTGAAATTCCTTAACTAATCTTATATCTGCCCATGGGTTTACTCTCGCGCTTCAAGCAAAAGCAAGAAACATCTGAGGATAGGGATAGCGGCGAGTTTCGCTCGCGCTCCGAGGAAGAAAGTAGTTCTGCGCGCGGTGATAAAAAAAGTAGTGCGCGACCTAGTAAAGCTGCACGCAGGGAAAAACCAGCAGATCCGGCCCTGCCTGAAAAAAAGCGTGCCAGACGGCGTCTGATTGGTGCCTTGGCCTTAGTGCTGGCTGCCATCATAGGTTTGCCTATGCTGCTCGATTCTGAGCCCAAGCCTTTGGCTGACGATATAAATATTCAGATCCCGTCGAAGGATAAATCCCAGCCTTTGCCCGCACCTAGTGAACGTGCCAAGCCGCGCTCAGTGAGCGCGCTCGATAGTACCGACGGTGGTGAAGAAATCATCCCCGCGCCTAGTCCTACTCCTAGTAGCAGTGAGAGTAAAAATAAGCCTAAGAGCAGCGAGCTAACTAGCACTACTGCAGTAAAAAATACGAGTGCAGTTGCAGCGCTGGCAGCCACCAAAAAAGAGCAGGGCGGTAGCAGCGGTTCTGAAGCAAAAACCGTCGCTGTACGTCCTGAAACTAAAGCCGATACTAAAGCGGAAACTAAGGTCGAAACTAAGTCGGATAACTCGGCAGCAGCAAAGCAAAATGCAGCGCAAACCACTGCAAGTCCAGCAAAAACAGCGTCTAAGCCAAATTATTCTGAAGTTGCTGTCAGCACGAATAAAGCGGAAGTAAAAACTAATAGCGTTGATGAAGCTGCGCGCGCACTGGCGATACTTGAGGCTAAGCCGGCGAATAAGTCTGCTGTCAAAACCGAGGCTACCGACAAGGCAGACGCACATTATGTGGTGCAGGTAGCCGCTTTGGCGACCACTGAAAAAGTGGCAGAGTTACAGGCTAAGTTAAATGCCGGTGGGATTAAATCGTATACGCAAAAAGTGGCGACCACTTCTGGTGAAAAAATACGGGTAAGGGTGGGGCCGTTTGCTTCGAAAGAAGAAGCCGAAAAAGCACGCACGAAATTGAGTAAGCTCGGTTTGGGCGGTACTCTGATACCCAATTGATGTAAGACTTAGGCTAGGCCGCAATGACCTTATTTGATTACCTCCTACTGTTTATTTTGGTCTGTTCCGTCATCATCAGCACCATGCGCGGCTTGATTAAAGAAATTCTTTCCTTAATCAGCTGGATAGTCTCACTGGTATTGGCCAATGCCTATGGGGCGACACTAGCTGAACTGCTACCGTCCGTAGTGCCAGGGCAAATGTTGCGATTAATTGTTTCTTTTTTAATCTTGTTTATTGGCGTGCGTTTGCTAATGTATTTGTTAATGTTGGCTGTTGATGCGCTGATCAAGGCGAGTGGTTTGACACTGGCGGACCGTGGTCTGGGTGGCTTGTTTGGTTTGGCGCGTGGCTGCGTGATCGTCATGGCAGTGGTTTTGATTTGCGGTATGACCGCGATCCCGCAGCAAGCCTTCTGGAAGAATGCCTTGTTTAGCCCTATGGCAGAGACTGCGGTGCAAACCGCGATGCCATTTTTGCCTGGCTCTGTGACGGATCATGTGAAATTCTGATCATTGCTACCGTATTCGTTTTCCAATTCGTTTTTAATTTGTTTTTTAGGAGTCCAGCATGTGTGGCATCGTTGGCGTAGTTTCAAATAATCCCGTTAATCAATTGCTTTATGATGCCTTGCTGCTGTTGCAGCATCGTGGTCAGGATGCAGCTGGTATCGCCACTAGTCATGGTAATAAATTTGCCATGCATAAGGCTAATGGTCTGGTCAAAGACGTGTTTCGTACCCGGAATATGCGTTCTCTGCCAGGTAATGTTGGTATCGGTCAGGTGCGTTATCCAACCGCCGGTTCTACCAGCGAAGAAGAAGCGCAACCGTTTTATGTCAACGCACCTTTCGGTATCGTGCTGGCACATAACGGCAATTTAACCAATGCCGCAGAACTCAAGATAGAGTTGTTTAAGAATGACATGCGTCATCTGAACACTGATTCTGACTCTGAAGTCTTGCTCAATATTCTGGCGCATCAGATACAGGAAGTTACTAGCGGTTATTCGCTCGATCCAGCTGCCTTGTTCCGCGCTGTGGCTATGCTGCATAGACGCGTACGCGGCTCTTACGCGGTAGTGGCGCATATTGCCGGCTACGGTTTGCTGGCATTTCGCGATCCTTACGGTATCCGTCCTTTGTGTCTGGGTATTTCGCGCAGCGAAAAAGGCACAGAGTACATGTTGGCCAGCGAGTCGGTAGCGCTGGAAGGTCTGGGCTTTAAATTTGTACGTGATGTCGAACCAGGTGAGGCTATCTTTATCGATGTCGACGGTCAGATGTTTAACGAACAGTGTGCCGAGAACCCGACCCTCAATCCATGCGCGTTTGAGTACGTGTATCTGGCGCGCCCTGATTCAATTATCGATGGCGCATCGGTGTATTTGACACGCTTGAAAATGGGTGAGTACCTGGCTGAAAAAGTACGCAGCCAGATCAGTGATGGTGAGATCGATGTCGTCATGCCTATTCCTGATTCATCGCGTCCATCGGCGATGGAATTGGCACTGAAATTAAACTTGAATTACCGCGAAGGGTTTATCAAAAACCGCTATATCGGTCGCACTTTCATGATGCCTGGTCAAGCCATACGTAAAAAATCGGTACGTCAAAAGCTCAATGCGATTGGTTCAGAATTCAAAGGAAAAAGTGTCTTGCTGGTCGATGATTCCATCGTGCGTGGCACCACTAGTCGTGAGATCGTGCAGATGGCACGCGAATCTGGCGCGCGTCGTGTGATCTTCGCGTCGGCGGCGCCTCCGGTGCAGTTTCCGAATGTCTACGGTATCGATATGCCTACCCGTAGCGAGTTGATCGCTTACGGCCGTAGTATTGATGAAGTGTGCCGTGAGATCACTGCCGATGCCTTGGTGTATCAAGATGTCGATGCCATGAAGCGCTCGATCTCGGATGTGAATCCGGCTTTGCGTAGCATAGAGGCGTCCTGCTTTGATGGTCACTACATTACCGGCGACGTCACTTCTGCCTACCTCGATAGATTGGAAGCAGCAAGAAATAGTCCGCGTCCTGATACAGAAGATATTTTGCGCTCGCAATTGAATTTGAATCTGGCTGGTACGGATTAATTTTCTGTTTGCTGCGCACTTCTTGTGAAGTGTGCCTTGAATAAAAGCCTGTCGCCTGTTTGGCGACAGGCTTTTTTATTTGGGTGTTTTTTTAGTGACACTGCCAGCGCCCATATTCCATGCGCCTTTGCGGGCAGGTAGGCTGGGAAGGCGCATGGGATATGCGTGTCGGGCAGGGTGGTTGCGTAAATATTTTGCTGGCGCGTATCCTAAAGTAACAGTCGCCATGTGTTTGTTTCAATTCTATACAAAATTTCATGCTCAAACGCTCGCGTAGACTAGGCTTTTAAAAATACAATGTGTCTTGTTGGACCAGCCATGCGTGAATATATTTATTCGGGCTCGCCAGTCCCAATGTAGAGATGAAAACTATTTTATGCCTCCGAATTTCCGTATACGCGCCACTGCACTGGCTTTCAGTGCAGCCTTTTCTTTCCCTGTCTTCAGTAATGCTCAATCACTGCCAGTAACCGCTACGCCCACGCCTGCGCCCAAGGGTGATGAGCTTGATCTCACTTCAAATAGGCTGGAGAAAACCGATCAGACGGAGTCCTCAGCGCAAAATAAAAATAAACCTAAGGCGAAGAATGTCGAGCCAGTCGAGGTCATACAAAGTGTGAATGTGAATGCCGCACGTCAAACGGATTTAGAGGTGCGCCGTAGTTCTACCGCTGCTAAATTGATTTTTGGTCGTGAAGAGTTGGACAGAAATGGCGATGCCAGCATAGGCGAGATTCTAAAACGCCTGCCAGGAGTGACGATAGGCGGCAAGCCGGGGCGGGGCGGCGATATTCGCATGCGCGGTATGGGCAGCGGCTATACGCAGATTTTGCTCAATGGTGAAGCCGCACCACGCGGCTTTTCCATGGATAGTTTGTCGCCTGATCAGGTCGAGCGCATCGAGGTGATTCGCGGGCCAGTGGCGGAATACAGTACCCAGGCGATCGCCGGAACCATCAATATAGTTTTACGTGAAGAATATAAGCAAAAAGATATAGAGCTTAAAATTTCTGACAGCCTTGAGCAAGATAGGCATGCTCCGAATATTTCCCTCACGTATCCGGGGCAAGTCGGCAGCTTATCGTATGCCTTGAACGGCTCTATCTTTCGGAATCAGCAGTTGGACGAAGCGCAAACTCATAACCTGGAAAAGGATGGGCAAGGGCAAGTCACTTTGACACAAGATATCCTTGATCAGAGCACTCGCCATTCGCAAGGCCTGCAGTTCGCACCGCGCCTGAGTTACCGTTTCGAGAATGGTGACAGCCTGATGTTGCAGCCCTTCATTATGAATTCGCGTAGTCAAACCGAGAGTCTGAGTGAGTTGATCCAGACGCCGCAAAGCACCGCGCAATATGCGAGCGCGCTATCCAGCGGACAGTCAGAGCATAGTTTTGGCCGCGGTTTTAGTAACTGGCAGCACAAATTTTCCGATAATTCCAAGTTGATGGTGAAACTGGGTGGTGGTGCCGGGCGTCAGGAGAGCAATTCTTTGCGTAAGGAGTACGATGCAGGCGGACTGTTATTGAATACGATTTCGGATGTGAATAATACGCACGATAGTAGCCTTAATCTTGGTGCTAAATACAACCGTGCTTTGGGCGAAAGTCATAGCCTGGCCATGGGTTTGGATCTGGAGGCGGGCAAACGCAGTCAAACCCGTATTTCTCTGCAGAATGGGCTGCCGCAGTTTGCTGATTCCGGTGATGATCTCGATGCCAGCACGCGCCGGGTTGCCTTATTTGCGCAAGATGAATTCGATCTGAGTCCGCAATGGTCTGCCTATGCGGGCTTGCGCTGGGAGGGTATCCGCACTAGTAGTAGCGCTGTGGCTCTATCCGCTGCTGCGGTAGAAAACACCAGTAGTGTTTGGAGTCCGGTTCTGCATTCAGTGTGGCGGCTTTCTGGTGCCAGCAAAAATCAGATACGCATGAGCTTAACGCGTAGTTATCGTGCGCCTAGTTTGAGTGATTTGATTGCTATCCCTAGTATTTCTTCGGTAAATAGTCCGACTAAACCGGATCGTAGCGGTAATCCTAATCTCAAGCCGGAGTTGTCGACGGGTGTCGATCTCGCTTATGAACAATATTTGACACGCGCCGGTATCATGAGTGCCAATCTGTTTGTGCGTAGTATCGACGATTTGATACGGCGACGTACTGAGTTGGTCAATACGCTCACTGGTCCACGCTGGGTATCTGCTCCAGTAAATGTCGGGCATGCACTTGCCAGCGGCATAGAGCTAGAGGCGAAGTTTCAATTTCAGGAATTTTTCCCTAGTGCGCCGGCAATTGATTTTCGCAGCAACTATAGCCATTTTTGGTCCAGGGTCGACGATATCGCAGGTCCGAATAATCGCTTAGACCAGCAGCCAGTGCAAACAGCGAACCTGGGTTTGGATTATCGCGCAGCAGGCCTGCCTTTAACGCTGGGTGGGAGCCTGAATTGGACGCCCGCCTATGAGACTCAGAACAGTGATACGCAACTTAGCAGCGCAGGCATAAAGCGTCAGATCGATGTGTACGGTCTGTGGAAGTTCAGTCCTAACCTGCAGTTACGTTTGTCGGCAAATAATTTTCAGGCGGATGATTATCGGAGCGGTAGTGTCGTCACCACCGGCGGCGTTTATCATGAGGGCAGCAGCACATCCAAGACTTATACCACCTGGACACTCAAGCTAGAAATGAAAATATAAGTGCCAGCGCGCTTTCCCAGGGCTTTTTGCATGGCGCCTCATGCTGCGATGCAGCGCGTTCGCGCCGGGCGGAGTACAATGGGGTACCTGTATTTTTGTTGGCCAAATCATGCTGTCGCCACTGCTCAATGTTGATCTTCATTGCCACTCCACTATTTCGGATGGGGTATTCGCGCCTGACTTAGTCGCAGCAAGAGCGGCGGCAAACGGTGTTGATGTGTGGGCTTTAACCGATCACGATGAAGTACGCGGCATTCCTAAGGCTCGTGCGGCGGCTTCTGATCTTGGTATGCGCTTTATCACAGGGCTAGAAATTTCAGTAACCTGGGCGGGGCGCACCATCCATATCGTCGGTTTGAATATTGACGAAACCAATGAAGATCTATTGGCTGGTTTGGTCATGACACGCTCTGGGCGGCAACGACGCGCTGAAGACATGGCAGCAGATTTGGCGCGCGTGGGTATCCCGAATGTGTATCAAGGTGCCTTGAAGTATGTCGGCAATCCAGATTTAATTTCACGTTCGCATTTTGCCCGTTATCTGGTCGAGATTGGTGTCTGTGAAAACGTCTCAGCAGTATTTAAGAAATATTTAACCGAAGGTAAGCCCGGTTTTGTTCCGCATCGCTGGGCAACTTTAGCGGAAGCGGTGGGCTGGATACGTCGTGCTGGCGGGGTGGCCGTGGTTGCGCATCCAGGTCGCTATGATTTAAGTTCTATCGCTTTCGACGCCTTTTTTCGCGAGTTTAAGGTCTACGGCGGTGCGGCGATTGAAGTCGTGACAGGTAGTCATAGCGTGGCTCAGTATCACGAATATACCAAGGTGGCCAAACGTTACGGCTTTATGGCCTCGCGTGGCTCTGATTTTCATGCGCCTGATGAGATGTTGCCGGATTTAGGGTGTTTGCCGCCGCTGGCTAAAGAGCTCACTCCAGTCTGGAATGATTGGGTGTAAGCCTGCAAGCTTGATTTTTCTAGCTTAAGCCTCATCTAGCAGTCTTGTTTGCACTAAGATTCGCTGTATAAACATTGCTCATATGAGTTTGTGCTGAATAATTTTTTTTGAAGGGTGTACGCATGAAACGTATTTTCTTATTTTTAGCAACCAATCTGGCCGTCATGTTGGTGATGTCGCTGGTCTTGTCTTTGTTTGGCGTGAATCGCTATCTCACCGCCAATGGACTCAATCTGACTAGTCTGATGGGTTTTTCGCTGGTGGTTGGTTTCGTGGGCGCGTTTTTCTCTTTGTTGATCAGTAAGCCTATGGCGAAGTGGTCGACTGGTGCCCGGGTCATCGATGCGCCGTCCTCGAGTACCGAATTGTGGTTGGTGAGCACTGTCAAAACCTTGGCTGAACGCGCTGGAATAGCGACGCCTGAGGTGGCTGTGTATCAGGGTGAGGCGAACGCCTTTGCGACTGGCGCATTTAAAAATTCTGCTCTGGTGGCAGTTTCTACTGGCCTGCTTGAAAGCATGAATAAGGAAGAAATCGAAGCCGTGTTAGGCCATGAAATTGCGCATATCGCCAATGGTGATATGGTGACCATGGCCTTGATACAGGGTGTAGTGAATACCTTCGTGGTGTTTTTAGCGCGCGTGGTTGGCTATGCGATCGATAAAGCCGTGTTCCGCAATGGCGATAACGACAGGCCAGGGATTGGCTACATGGTTACCGTGTTTGTTTGTGAGATGATTTTCGGCATCGCCGCTTCTATGATCGTGGCTTGGTTCTCGCGTCAGCGTGAGTTTCGTGCTGATGCAGGTTCGGCTAAATTGCTCGGTAACCAGCTCCCTATGATACATGCCCTAGCGCGTTTGGGTGGTATGGCGCCGGGCGAATTACCTAAGTCTATGGCTGCTGCCGGTATCAATGATAAGCCGGGCTGGGGCGCGCTGTTTTCTACCCATCCTCCTATGGAGCAGCGTATAGCTGCTTTGCAGAATTTAAAATAATCGTCGGTTTATATTTTGGCCTTAGGTGCAAGCTTAAGGCCTTTCTTCTATGAGTCAATTTTTTCAAATCCATCCCGAAAATCCACAGCTACGTTTGATTAAACAGGCGGTGCAGATGATACATCAGGGTGGTATCGTCGCGCTCCCTACGGATTCTTGTTACGCTCTTGTTTGTCACCTCGACGATAAGGATGCAGTCATTCGCTTGCGACGCATACGCGGGGTCGACGACAAGCATCATTTAACCTTGTTATGTAGAGATTTGTCTGAAATCGCCTTGTATGCCAAGGTGGATAATCGCCAGTTTAGATTGCTCAAAGCGGCTACCCCGGGGCCATATACTTTTATTTTGGAGGCGACCAAAGAAGTGCCGCGCCGTCTTAGTCATCCATCGCGTAAGACCATAGGTTTGCGGGTGCCGGAGAATCGCATCACGCATGCTTTGCTCGAAGAGTTGGGGCAGCCCCTGCTAGGCGCGACTCTGATTTTGCCGAACGAAGATGAGCCGCTGACCGACCCCGAAATTATTCGTGAACGCCTTGAAAAACTGGTCGATCTGGTGATCGATGGCGGCGCCTGCAGTCTGGTCCCAACCAGCGTGATCGATATGACTCATGAAACGCCCGAGCTAATACGTCAGGGCAGGGGTGACGTAGGCTTGTTTGGTCTGTGATGGCGCAACTTATTTTTTGTAATTTTACTTTGTTGAAAAACTATCCATGAATGAATTGATACAAACCGTCGCGGTGTATGCGCTGCCGGTTATTTTTGCAATTACTTTGCATGAGGCGGCACATGCCTTTGCCGCGAAATATTTTGGCGATATGACTGCGTATAGCCAAGGACGGGTCAGCTTAAACCCTTTACTGCACATAGATCCGTTTGGCACTATTGTGATTCCCGCGGTTTTGTATCTGGCGACAGGTGGCGCCTTTTTGTTTGGTTATGCCAAGCCGGTGCCGGTTAACTTCTCCAATTTACGCCATCCTAAGCGTGATATGGCCTGGGTCTCTCTGGCTGGGCCCGCTGCGAATTTTTTAATGGCTTTTCTGTGGCTGTTCTTTGCCTTGTCATTAAGCTCTATGGGGGTTGACGAAGATTTTTTTCTGCGCATGGCCAGAGCGGGCGTGCTGACTAACTTGGTGATGTTTGCTTTTAATTTGTTTCCTATTCCGCCTTTGGATGGGGGGCGAATTTTGGTCAGTTTATTGCCTTACAAGATGGCACATAAGTTTGCCCAGATAGAGCCCTACGGTTTTTTTATCGTGATGGGCCTAGTGATGTTGCATGTACTTCAGTTTTGGATGGCGCCAGTGATGTTCATCGCCAATTTATTGCTGCAGTTAATGATCTCGCCTTTTAGTTTTTTGCTCGGCTAGTTGTCTCCATATTTTCCAAGCAAAGTGACCAATATGGCGCATACCCCTGACTTCAATTCCTCAAATAGCGCAATAGCCTCTGCTTGGGTGCACCGGTTTTTGCCGCTGATACCTAAGGATGCCGGACCAGTACTTGATCTGGCATGCGGTAGTGGACGGCATACACGGCTCTTGCTCGATGCTGGGTATGAGGTCTGGGCGCTGGATAAAGAGGCGGCCTTACTAGCGCCTTTGGAGGTGCTGGGTGCACGTTGCTTGCAGTTTGATCTGGAGTCGCCGGCTGACGGCGATGCCGCTGAAACGTCCAATTGGCCGTTTCAGCCAGCTATGTTTGCTGGCATCATCGTGACCAATTATTTGCATAGACCCTTATTCCCCTACTTAAATGCGGCTTTGAATCATCAGGGTGTCTTGATTTATGAAACCTTCGCGCTAGGCAATGAAACCTATGGACGCCCCAAGAATCCTGACTTCTTATTGCAAGATGGGGAACTTTTGCGCGAATTTCTGTCTGATACTATGCCAAATCAAAAAAATCATTGCATCGCCTATGAGCATGGCTATGTAGAAAAACCGGCTCCAGCCATGCTGCAAAGGATATGCCTGCGCTCGCTAGGGTCTGGCTTGGCTTATGCGGGCGTTCTGGATAGAATTTGACGCTCTTTTGCTTGAATTTCTAGCGATTCTCGCCCATACATGAGGGCGATCCGCTACAATCAGGGTTTTACTTTTTCTCGCGCTAACATGACTATGATACAAGGAAGTCTGGTTGCTATTGTGACCCCAATGCATGCAGATGGCAGTCTTGATTTGCCTTGCTTGCGCAAATTAATCGATTGGCATATTGCAGAGGGTACTGACGGCATCGTGATCGTCGGCACCACCGGTGAATCACCGACTGTCAGCGTTGAAGAGCACTGTGAATTAATCCGGGTAGCAGTCGAGCATACGAATAAACGGGTACCGATTATCGCTGGTTCCGGTGGCAACTCCACCGCAGAAGCGATCGTCTTGACCAAGTTTGCCAAAGCTAGCGGTGCCGATGCCTCGCTGCAAGTGGTGCCTTACTATAATCGTCCTACCCAAGAAGGGATGTATCAGCATTTCAAAAAAATCGCTGAATCAGTTGATATCCCGGTTATTTTGTATAACGTGCCAGGTCGTACCGTGGCCGATATGTCAAACGAGACTATGCTGCGTTTGGCGCAAGTGCCTGGCATCATAGGTGTCAAAGAAGCGAGTGGTAATATTGCGCGCGATACAGATTTGATCCGTTTGGCGCCAGAGTCATTTGCCGTCTATTCGGGCGATGATGCAACCGCGATGGCCTTGATGTTTTGCGGTGGTAAAGGGAATATTTCGGTGACTGCCAATGTGGCACCACGTGCCATGCATGACTTGTGTGCCGCTGCTATGCGTGGCGATATCAAGGAGGCGATCGCGATTAATAATCGTTTGATACCTTTGCATAATAAGTTATTTATAGAGCCAAATCCTCTGCCAGTAAAATGGGCCATGATGGAGATGGGTTTGATACCGACAGGCATGCGTTTGCCTTTAGTGCCTATGTCGGAACAATTTCATGAACCTGTGCGCGCTGCGATGCGTGAATCGGGTATTTTGAAATAAGTTTTTTCTTGGGCCAGGCTTTTGCTCTGGTCTCAGTTTGATTTTAATTGATAATAATTCGTAGGGACTTTCACATGGCAAAAAGCTTTGTTGCTAATAAAGAGATGAATCGTGCTTTATTGCTGGTTGGCGTAATCGGTTTAGCTGGTTGCACTTCAACTGGGTTTGAATCTAATCGCATTGATTACAAGAGTGCCAGTAAAGTAAGTACGGTCGCTTTGGAAGTTCCTCCTGATTTAACGCAAATTCGTAGAGATAGTCGCTTCGCTATTCCGGAAGCGAACCAAGGTAGTGCTACCGCCTCCAGCTACAATCTGCAGAAGTCATCGACTGCACCGGTAGTGGCGAGCGCCATGATCGCGCCGAATCAAGTGCAAGATATGCGTATAGAGCGCGATGGTTCGCAGCGCTGGTTAAGCGTTAAGCGTACGCCAGAAGCCCTGTGGCCTTTGCTGAAGGACTTTTGGCAAGATCTGGGTTTCCTGATCAGCATAGAAAAACAAGATGCTGGCATCATGGAAACCGATTGGGCAGAAAACCGCGCCAAGATTCCGCAAGACATGTTGCGCAATACCTTGGGCAAGGTCTTAGATTCGCTGTATTCGACTGGGGAGAGAGATAAATTTCGTACCCGTCTAGAGCGTGCAGCGAACGGCAACGTAGAAATTTACATCAGTCATCGCGGTGCGCAAGAGGTCTTGGTCGGCGTGCAAAAAGATGGCACCACCTGGACTCCTAGACCTTCCGATAGCGGCTTGGAAGCTGAATTTTTGACGCGCCTGATGGTGCGTCTGGGTTCCGATGGCGAGCGCGCGAAAGTTGCGGTGAACGCAGTTGCTACAGTAAAACCACGCTCACAACTGCTCAAAGATGGCACAATCAGCTATGTCGAGACCGATGAGGGCTTTGACCGTTCATGGCGTAGAGTTGGTTTGGCCTTAGATCGTATGGGCTTTACCGTCGAGGATAGAGATCGTTCACAAGGCGTGTATTTTGTTCGTTATATTGATCAAGATATCGATGCCAAAACCAAGGGTGCCAGCGATGGTATGCTTTCTAAGTTGTTTTCCTGGGGCAGCAGTGATGCCACCAAAAACTCTCAGAAATACCGCGTACAAGTCAAGGATAGCGGCGAATTAAGTCGCGTCACGGTACTCAATAACGAGGGTAAGCCAGAAGAGTCCGCGGTATCGAGTAAAATCCTGACGCTGCTCAATGAGCAATTGAAGTAAGCCGCTAAAAATAGTCGGAATAAGCCTTAGCGGGGTAGATCCCGAACTACACTTAGAGGTATAAAAAATGAGCCCGCGATGGGCTCATTTTTTTTTGCGCGTCACGGTGGCAGGCTAGGGCGCAATCTGCATGCGGTCGGCAGCCTTGCCTGCCCGGTTAGCGAGTATCCATGCGGGTTTCGAGCATGGCATGCTGGAAACCCGCATGCCTATTGCACAAGCGCGGTGTTTTTATTTTGTTAATGATCCCCACTTCAGGTTTAATCTGCTCAGCTGTCTTGCCATTGCAGGCAATGATGGTGCGCTTGCTTGCACTTGCTCAAAAGCAAGTGATTCCAAGAAGTAGGGGGTAATTAATCGTGTATTCGCGGCATCTAGGTGCGCCGATTTCGCGAATAATCCTTACTGTAAATCTGTCAATTCTTTGTCTTGACAGTAAGTGAAGATGAATTGGAGTCGGCCATGGCCGAAGATAGCGATCTCGAAAGAACCGAACCGGCCTCACCCAAGCGTCTAGAACAGGCGCGGGAAGAGGGCGATGTGCCGCGCTCCAGAGAGTTGTCGACCTGTACCATTTTGCTGGCCGCTGGTGGCTCCTTGTGGGTGGCAGGAGACGGTTTGATACGCGAGTTGAGTCATGCCTTGATCGCTTTTTTGTCGATGGAGCGGGCCTTGGCGTACGACTCGACCATGTTGCTGACGCTAGTTTCACGCACGCTAGAGCAGATTTTGTTGGCGTTTGCACCGATCGCCGGGCTCTTGATCTTGGTGGCGCTCGGTTCGCCTCTGTTGATCGGTGGTTGGTTGTTTAGTGCCAAGGCCTTGCAGCCGAATTTTTCACGCATGAATCCCATGTCCGGTCTGGTGAATATGGTTTCTAGCAGGGCGGCAGCCGAGTTGTTCAAAGCAATTATGAAGACAATTTTGGTCGGCAGCATTGCATGGCTCGTGGTCTCGCATCAAAAAGAGGCAATTTTCGGACTGGCGCTGGAACCTTTAAAGCAAGGTAGTGCGCATCTTGGAAGCATGTTGGCCGTTTGTTTTTTGTCTATCGTTGGCGGCTTGATTTTGATCGCGGCGATCGATGCGCCATATCAAATGTGGCATTACTCGAATAAATTAATGATGACGCATCAGGAAGTGGTGCAGGAATCGAAAGAGGCGAACGGTAATCCTCAGGTGAAAGCCAAAATTCGCCAGCAGCAGCGCGAGATGGCGCGCCGCCGCATGATGGCAGAAGTGCCTACCGCCGACGTGATTGTGACCAATCCTACGCATTTTGCGGTGGCCTTGAAATACAAGGAGGGCGGTACGGGCGCGCCACGGGTGGTCGCCAAAGGTGCA
The DNA here is from genome assembly GCF_003955735.1 of Undibacterium parvum. NCBI lineage: Bacteria > Pseudomonadati > Pseudomonadota > Betaproteobacteria > Burkholderiales > Oxalobacteraceae > Neoundibacterium > Neoundibacterium parvum. The sequence continues at coordinate 4,153,252 of NZ_CP034464.1, forward strand.
GATGCGGTCGCCGCGAAAATTCGTGAGTTGGGTAAGGAAAATAATATTCCCTTGCTGGAAGCTCCGCCCCTGGCGCGTGCCTTGTTTAAACATACCGAGTTGGGCGATGAAATACCTGAGGCTCTGTACGCGGCCGTGGCGGAAGTGCTGGCCTATGTATTTCAATTGCGTGGTTTCCGTCAGCATGGAGGTATGCGCCCGGTGGAGCCTTCCGATTTACCAGTTCCCTTAGAGTTGGATCCTAACAATGCGCCTAACAATGCACCGAACAATCAGTTGGAAGCTAAAGTATGAATGGTTTTAAATTCCCGGCATGGATGACAGCGATACCAGGTCAGGCCTTGGCTGCGCCTATCCTGATTATCATGATGCTGGCGATGATGATTTTGCCGCTGCCGGCTTTCGTGTTGGATATATTTTTTAGTTTCAATATTGCGCTGGCGATTATCGTCTTGCTGACCAGTTTGTATACGGTAAAGCCGCTCGATTTTATGGTGTTTCCTACCGTACTTTTGGTCAGCACCATGCTGCGTTTGTCATTGAACGTGGCCTCCACCCGCGTGGTACTGACCGAGGGACATACCGGGCCAGATGCCGCCGGTAAGGTGATCGAGGCGTTCGGTCACTTTTTGATTGGCGGTAACTATACCGTCGGTATCGTGGTATTTATTATTCTGACCATCATTAACTTTACCGTGGTGACCAAAGGTGCCGGGCGTATTGCTGAGGTTGGTGCCCGGTTTGCCTTAGATGCGATGCCAGGTAAGCAAATGGCGATCGATGCGGATTTAAATGCCGGCTTGATCGCTGAACCTGAAGCACGCCGCCGCCGTACCGAAGTGGCGCAAGAAGCAGAATTTTATGGCGCGATGGATGGTGCGAGTAAATACGTCAGAGGTGATGCGGTAGCCGGTATTGTGATTACCATCATCAACGTGATCGGCGGCCTGGTAGTCGGTATTGTCCAGCATGACCTGGATTTTTCGAATGCCCTAAAGATTTATACTCTACTGGCAATTGGTGATGGCCTGGTTGCACAAATCCCCTCATTGATCATCTCTACCGCTGCCGGTGTGGTGGTTTCTCGAGTCGCTAGCGATGAAGATATTGGCGGTCAATTGATCAATCAATTATTTGCTAAGCCGCAGGTCTTGCAGATTACCGCGGTGATTGTGGGTGGCATGGGTATCATTCCTGGTATGCCGCATATTGCCTTCATCTTATTAGCAGCAGTGCTCGGTGGTGGCGGGTATTTGCTCAGTAAAAAAGCGCAACAGGTGGCTCCTGTTGAGACTAAAGCGGAAGCGCCGCTCGCCTCGGCTGAAGTGGAAGAGGCTACCTGGCAAGATATTTTGCCAGTCGATACCTTAGGTCTGGAAGTCGGTTATCGCTTGATCCCTTTGGTGGATAAGGCGCAGGGCGGTGAGCTATTGCGCCGCATTAAGGGCATACGTAAAAAATTCGCGCAAGAAGTCGGTTTTCTTTCGCCGCCTGTGCATATTCGAGACAACCTGGAGTTGCGACCATCGGCCTATAAAATCACCCTGAAAGGCGTGGATGTTGGTGTCGGTGAGGCGAATAACGGGCAGTATCTGGCGATAGATCCGGGTATGGTGTCGGGGACTTTGCCTGGTGTGGTCACGACCGACCCGGCCTTTGGTTTGCCGGCAGTGTGGATAGAGGCGAGCATGCGTGAACACGCACAGGCGCTGGGCTACACCGTGGTCGATGCAGGTACTGTGATCGCCACCCATTTAAATCATTTGATTACCTCGCATGCGGCAGAGCTGCTGGGGCGGCATGAAGTCCAGCAATTATTGGATCACCTCGCCAAAGACACGCCTAAATTAATCGAAGATCTAGTGCCTAAATTGTTGCCCTTGTCGGTGGTTCAAAAAGTCTTGCAAAACCTTTTGATCGAAGGCGTACACATCCGGGATATGCGCAGCATTATTGAAACCCTTACCGAGTTCGGCGCGCAAACCCAAGATGCCAATGATTTAACCAGTTATGTGCGGGTTGCTTTGGGACGTGCCATCGTCCAGCAAATTTTCCCGTCCGGTAATGAGCTCACTGTGATGACGCTGGATAACCGTTTGGAGCGTTTGCTGATGCAAGCCTTGCAGACTAGCGGCGCCGATGGTGCAGGCATAGAGCCAGGTCTAGCCGATACACTGGCGAGTCAGACTGAAACTGCAGCCCAGCATCAAGAGCAGATGGGGCTTACTCCCGTGCTGCTGGTACCAAATCAATTGCGTGCCTTGTTGGCGCGCTTCTTGAAGCGTACTTTGCCACAATTAAAAGTGTTGTCGCACGCAGAAATACCCGAGACAAAAACAATTAGAGTCACTAGTTTGGTAGGAGGTCAATTATGAACGTCAGAAAATTTACAGCCAATACGTCGCGCGAGGCAATCCGCATGTTGCGCGATGCCCTGGGCTCAGATGCCGTTATTTTATCCAATCGCGTGGTTGATGGCAGGGTGGAGATACTAGCGATGGCAGATGCCGCGATTAATTCAATCGCGACGCCGGCCATCGATGCTGTGGCAGTACCGGCTATGCCTAGTTTTACTCCCAGGGGCAATGCGCAGTTAGACCTGAATCGATATGCGAGTACCGCATTGCCATCGAATGAGAACGCTAGCGGCATGAGTGCAGCGGAATTTTCAGATGTAATGACTGAAATTCGATCCATGCGCGGCATGTTGGAGTCGCAATTGGCGGAATTGTCGTGGGCGAATACACAAAAACGCCAACCTCAAAAAGCCATGCTTTTGAAAGAAATGCTGGCCACCGGCTTTAGCGCCAGTTTATCGCGCTATCTGCTGGATAAATTGCCTGAATCTGAACTGGCTAGCAATGGTTTAGCCTGGATTAAATCTACCCTTGCGAACAATTTATCGACTATCAGTAATGAGAGTGAAATTTTAGAAAAAGGCGGTGTGTACGCTTTGGTAGGCCCAACAGGCGTCGGGAAAACTACCACTACGGCTAAACTTGCGGCGCGCTGCGTGATGCGGCATGGTCCGGCAAAATTAGCTTTAATCACGACCGATGGTTATCGTATCGGTGGCTACGAGCAATTGCGAATTTATGGGAAAATTTTAGGCGTCATGGTGCATTCGGTGAAGGATGAGGCGGATCTGCGCATTGCCCTCTCGGAGCTGAAAAATAAGCATACGGTATTGATTGATACCGTCGGTGTCAGTCAGCGTGACAAAATGGTGACGGAGCAGGTTGCTATGTTATCCGGTGCCGATGCCAGTGTGAAACGTCTGCTTTGCTTGAATGCCACTTCTACCGGGGAAACCCTGAGTGAAGTGGTGCGCGCCTATCAGGGTAATGGCTTGGCTGGCTGTATTTTGACCAAGTTGGATGAGGCCGCCACTATCGGTGGCGCACTCGATATCGTGATACGCCAGAAACTCAATATTTACTATGTCGCCAGTGGACAGCGCGTTCCAGAAGACTTGCATGTGGCAAATAAACTGTATCTGGTTGACCGTGCCTTCAAATTAAAACGTGAAACTGGCGCTTTCAAGTTTCAGGATGATGAATTGCCTATCTTGATGGCGAATGCAAATTTGCATGCTAGGCAAACTGTAGCTGCCAACCTTAAGGAGCATAGCCTTGGCTAATTTCGATCAGGCGGAGGGTTTACGCCGTATGTTGGAAGTGCCAAAGACGCGCGTGTTGACCTTCTTGTCAGCCTTGCGGGATGAGGAGAAGAGTGCAGTATTAGTCAATTTGGGTGCCGCTCTCGCCAGACAAGGGCAGCAGGTGTTAATGGTTGACGCCAGATCTTCGCGCAATAGCGTTGGTGCTTGGTTGAATGCTGATCCACATCAGACCTTGTTGGATGTTGCACAACAACAGCGTACAATACAAAATGTGATAAAACTTATCTCTTCGGGGCTTTCTGTGACTATGCTCTCTAAGTATGAGATAACATCAAATAGTCTGCTTCCCGAGAATTTTCGGAATTTGTCACGTGTGTTTGATTTGGCGGTCGATCGCTCTAGTTTGGTCATAGTCGACAGTGAAGTCGATATGAATGACGCTTTTCCACTTGCTTCCTTGGATGAAAGTGAGCTCGTTATGCAGGTCTCGGCGAATCCAGTCAGTATAAAAGAGGCCTATGGCTTAATTAAGCGCGTCAGTAATCGGGTCGGACGGCGCTCTTACGGTGTTTTAGTCTCTGGCTCCAATGAAAAAGAAGCGCGACTGGTGTACACAAATATGGCCCAGGCAGCCAGCCGGTATCTGGCGGTTCCCTTGCATTTCGTGGGTTATGTTCCAGCCGACGAGCACATGAAAAAAGCGGCAAATTTAGGCCGCTCGGTGATTGATGCATTTCCGCAAGCGCTGGCGTCTCAGGCATTTTCTCGGTTGGCTGAGTATTTTTCAGAATCCGTATTAGCAGCACGATCAACTCTAGCGTTACAAAAAATACCTGATGTAGGTGTTCGCTTGGAAATATAAAATTTATGTACACCGCCAGCGGAAAATCGGATAAAAATTCCTTGCTTACGGAGCATGCGCCTCTCGTTAAACGTTTGGCTTATCAGCTAAAAGCGCGCCTGCCTCCTAGTGTCGAGGTGGATGATCTCGTGCAAGCAGGAATGATAGGTTTGCTCGATGCCGTGAACCGCTATGAAGATAATCATGGTGCGCAATTTGAGACCTATGCGGTGCAACGCATACGTGGCGCCATGTTGGATGAGTTGCGCAGCAGTGATTGGTTACCGCGTGGTGTACGTCAAAATATGCGGAAAATTGAAAATGCGATGAATTCATTGCAGCAAAAATTGGGGCGTCCACCTTTAGAAACTGAAGTGGCAAAATTACTCAAATTGTCGCTCACCGAATACCAGGAATTATTGGGTGAAAGTGGCGGCCATCAATTGGTCTATTATGAAGATTTTCATGATGCCGATACCAAGGAACATTTCCTTGATCATTATTCTTCGGACGACTCAGGCGATCCTTTACAAAATCTGCTGCATGGTGATTTTCGTGACGCGGTGATAGCCGCGATTAATAGTTTACCGGAACGCGAAAAGCTATTAATGGGTTTGTATTATGAGCAAGAGTTAAATTTAAAGGAAATTGGGGCGGTAATGGGGGTTTCTGAATCCCGGGTTTCCCAACTGCATAGTCAAGCTGTGGCCCGCTTAAGGGTGTCATTGAGGGAGAGAGCGTGGACTGGGCTAGCTTAATTGGTTTGATCTTGGTCGTTGGTGGCATAGTATTTGGCCAGGCTATTGAGGGCGGAAGTCTGTCGTCCTTGGTGCAGCCAGCTGCATTTGTCATTGTGGTGATAGGTACCATAGGCGCGGTACTCTTGCAGAGCCGCATGCCTACCTTTATTCGCGGTGTAAACATGCTCAAATGGGTAGTGAACATGCCGCAAGATACGAGTAAAAAGAACGTGCAGGATGCCATGATTTGGAGCGTGGTGGCGCGCCGTGAGGGCTTTCTTAGCCTGGAAAAATATATGGACTCTTCAAAAGATCCATTTATTGGAAAGGGTTTGCGACTCGTCATTGATGGTATTGATCCAGTGCGCTTACGTGAAATTTTAGAGATCGATATTTCCTTCTACGAAATGGAGCAGCGCCAGGCAATTAAGATATGGGATGCCGCTGGTGGTTACTCGCCTACCATAGGGATTTTGGGGGCGGTATTGGGTTTGATACATGTGATGGAAAATCTGACGGACCCTAGTAAATTAGGTAGCGGTATCGCGGTTGCATTTGTGGCGACTATCTACGGGGTGGGATTGGCCAATCTACTTTTTCTACCGGTCGCGAATAAGTTAAAAGAAATTGTAGGGCGTGAAGTCGTTCGTCGAGAAATGTTAGCCGATATTTTTTATAGTATCGCGCAAGGTGATAGTCCTCGAATCGTCGAGGAGAGACTGTTAAACCACAAACATTAAACAGAAGACACAAATCAGAAGACACAAATGGCGCGAAAAAAATATCAGGAAGAACCAGATACGCATGACCGGTGGTTGGTGTCGTATGCTGATTTCATGACTTTGTTGTTCGCATTTTTTGTTGTGATGTATGCGATTTCTTCGCTGAATGAAGGGAAGTATCGGGTTCTTTCTAATTCTTTGACTGGGGCCTTTGGGAATGCCATGATTTCCTCGGGGAAAATCCCTGACGCTCCGATAGAAAAAACAATCAAACTCGATTCCAGCGCGCAAATTAAGCAAAAGAATGCTGCGCCTTTACGAAAGGAGAGAGATCAAATGACCAGTGTTGCGAGGGATATCCTTGCAGTACTTGAGCCTCTAGTGCGAGAGGGGAAGGTCAGGGTCACGCAAACAAGCCGGGGTGTGACCATAGAAATTAATGCCAGTGTCCTATTTGCGCCAGGGGAGGCGCGACTAAGTGATGATTCATATGTTGCACTCAAAGCTATAGCTTCTGTGCTTGCCAGTGATGATCATGCGATTCAGGTCGAAGGTTTTACCGATAATCTTCCGATAAAAAACTCTATGTTTCCCTCTAACTGGGAGCTGTCTGCTGTGCGTGCCAGTAGCGTCGTGCGTTTATTTACCGAAAATGGTATCGATGAAAATCGTATGACAGCCGTTGGGCAGGGGCCAAAATTGCCGGTCGGCTCGAATGAAACCGCTGAGGGGCGCTCCAGAAATCGTCGCGTGACGGTAACTATTCTGGCAATTTTGCCAGAGCAAGCAGTCGAAGTGCCGGTGGGTAATACTGGAGATCGGAAATAATCAACTAATGCGTCAATTATTTAGCCGATGATAAATCCTCTGCCAGAGGATGATTTATTCGTGGACTGACCGTTCGGACCATACATCGCGCCAGCAGGATTGTTTTGCTGAAGTATGTTGAGAGCACCTTGATTTTTGCTGATTTGACGATTAATTAGTAGGCCGTTGGTACGATTTGTTTCTTTTGCACTGGCGGATATTTGTAGTAATTTTATCCAGTTTTCCGAGCTTGCTGGTTCAATTTTTCCCGTCGCTAGAAAGTCTTGCATACCTTTCGCGTCATTGGAGTAGCCCATATGCGTCAGGTAAGACTGGCGTTTTTTTTCTAAACTAGAAAGCGCGGCAAGTTGTTGACTCTTTGCTTGGGTTAAATTGTTTAGTGTCGCGACATCAGCGGCCACCAACGCAGTCTCTTCCGTTTTTAATAAATCTGCTAAAAGTGACATGGTACTTAACTCCTCGAGCAAGCACTCAGACAACTTTGACGGATAGAGATCAATCTGACTCATGACTAGCGTTTTCTCGCGTTAAGTAAATCTTTAACAGTTTCTAGGAGACCATCGGCGACTTTTTCCGCGTCTACCCGGAAGCGACCTTCGGAAATGGCAAGTTTAATTTCTTCTACTTTTTTAGAGGCAAATACTGTTCCGCTTGATTGCGTGTTTTGTAGCGCTTGCAACTGGGTGGATAGCGAAGAAATCTGTACGTTATGAGAGGGCGTATTGGCAGATTCAGCCTTCTCAGGAGAGCGTTCAGTACGTGTCTGCAACGGACTTGGAGCCAGTTCAGCAGTCTTATTTAGTGTGTTCTCAATTTTCACAGCAGCACCCTTTTTGGTGGTATTTATATACATCTACACTTTGTATATCGGCTGTGTTATTTTAAACTTTAACATAACTCGAAGAAATATTTTATCAGCTTGCCATTGAAGTTATTAAATATGTTTTTATTAATAATTAATCTCTAAGACGCCTGCCATTTTGGCGACGCCGCTCAGGACCTGCCCTGATAAGATTTTCGCCCTCGCCACTTGCCCTTCGTTTGCGCTATTTAACGCTATACCATCTGTCGTTACTTGAAACCCAGGTCCCGCACTGATAATTTTTACACTTTGCCCTTGCTGGATGAATGGAAAAGCCTTTACTGCATCCAATTTTATGATGCTGCCCGAAGCAAGTGAGTTACTAAGCGTTTTTCCTATGATTTGTTCTGGATTTGTAATGACACCTGCTGGTAAGCTGGATAATTCGCCACTCACTTTGAGTATGTCTGAGGGGAGGATAGTTTGCCCAGGTGAAATTTGTTTGGTCGTTACATAATAATCACCACTGACTTTTATTTGGGCCGCGAGAAAAATATTCCATGGCTTTGGTGTTGTGCAACGTATTCCTACGGTCACTTTTCCTACTATTCTGCTGCCCGGTGTTAAAAATGGGCGCGGGTTGCTGCACGCTGGCAGTTTTAGTCGACTGTCAAATTGTGCGCTGCTAATCTCAACTGAGCCTGGATAACTCGAAGTCTGTTGTTTCAAAAAATCTTCGGCCAGCAACTTTAATTGCGCCAAATCTTGTGTCGCTTCGGAACTCTGCGCCATTGCCAAATTGCATGTGCATAGCACTGCGCAAAAAATGAACCTATCCATACTTTTCTCTATGCCACTTATATACGGCAATGTTAGCGCTCAGCTAGTTTTTTAAATTGGGGAATAGCGGGGGATTTATAGTGATGCTCCTTCGATCCGAATGGGGTTAGAGCATCTACTATGATAAATATAAAGAACCGTTTCGGCTCTTGTGGCTGTGGTCCAGGTTTGATCTAGGAGGGGATATGGTTGGGAAAGTAGATGATTTTATGCGTTTTCACGAGATCGCGCTCAGTGTTCGAGGGCAGCGTCAGCAGTTGCTTGCATCAAATATTGCCAATGCAGACACTCCTAATTATAAGGCTCGCGACATTGATTTTGGTGCTGTCATGAATGCCGCCTTGCATAAGAACGGCAACCAAGATGCTGCTACCTTGATAAAAACGACGGCGACCCATTTGGATTCGAAAAATGGATCTGGTGTGGCTACTCAGTATCGCAATAATGATCAAGCTAATGTGGATGGAAATACCGTTGATATGGACGTTGAGCGGAATCAGTTTGCCGAGAACTCTTTACGTTATGAAGCTAGTTTGACTATTCTAAATATGCAAATTAGAAATATGCTTTCTGCAATTCAGGGGCAATAGCCATGTCTTTATTTAATATTTTTAACGTTGCAGGTTCTGCCATGAGTGCGCAAGCACAGCGCCTAAACGTGGTTTCTAGCAACTTGGCAAATGCTGATAGTGTGACAAGTTCGAATGGCCAGCCCTATAAAGCAAAGCAAGTCGTGTTCAGTGCGGTTCCAACGATTAGCTCAACTTCAACCGCCGTCAAAGTGAGTGAGGTGGTGGAGGATGCTAATCCACCAAAAATGATGTATGACCCCAAGCATCCTCTGGCTGATGAAAAAGGTTATGTTGCGATGCCAAATGTTAACGTTGTTGAGGAAATGGTGAATATGATTTCGGCGTCGCGCTCGTATCAAACCAATGTAGAGACGATGAATGCCGCCAAGACCATGTTGTTGAAAACGCTGACTTTGGGTCAGTAATCCATCATAAAGTGAGATAGTCATGACTACCGTACAAACAAATAACGTTGATCCCAGCTTGCAAGCGACTATGAATGGTGGTCGCGCCGCTAAAAATTCAACGCAAGAGGCTCAGGACAGGTTTATGACCTTACTGGTTACTCAGATGAAAAACCAAGATCCATTAAATCCTATGGATAACGCGCAAGTAACCAGCCAATTAGCGCAGTTGTCAACGGTGACAGGAATCGATAAATTAAATGCGACCGTCACGTCTATGAACACCAATTTTTTGGCGGCTCAAAACTTACAAGCCGCTAGCATGATAGGGCATGGAGTAATAGCTTCTGGTAATGCGATTTCTCTAACCGATGGTAAAGCCATTTATGGGGTTGAGTTGCCGCAGGCAGCTGATAAAGTGAGCATTTCTATTCGCAATTCTGGTGGTCTTATTGTGAAAACTATTGATGCCGATGCCATGGCCGAGGGAGTCAATACTCTTACCTGGGATGGTAAGACTGATAGTGGGGCGGTTGCGCCGAATGGTGTCTATAAATTTGAGGTGAGTGCGAGATCTGGTGAGAAAAAGCTTGACGCGAAAACTCTTGGTTTTGGCATTGTTTCTAGTATCAGCTCCGGTGCACAAGGCGCGAAATTAAGTGTAGCGAATATTGGAAATATCAGTATGGCTGACGTAAAGCAAATTTACTGATCTTGGTACTGAGTGGCGTTGCATCTAAATAATTGATAGAGGAGAAAATCATGGGTTTCCAACAAGGCTTGAGCGGACTAAATGCGGCGTCTAAATCGCTGGACGTCATCGGGAATAATATTGCAAATGCCAATACTGTCGGTTTTAAAATGGCGCAAGCGCAGTTTGCCGATGTGTATGCCAACTCGCTCAGCGGCGGTGGTACAAATAGCGTAGGTATTGGTACAAGGTTAGCGACCGTGGCCCAGCAATTTACTCAAGGAAATATTACCGGAACAAATAATCCTTTAGATATTGCGATTAACGGAGCTGGATTTTTTAGAATGTCGACCAATGGCTCAATTACGTATAGTCGTAATGGTCAGTTTCAGATGGATAAAAATGGGGGCTTAGTTAATTCTCAGGGCGCTCAGTTAACTGGTTATGTGGCGAATGCGCAAGGCGTACTCTCTACAGGAGCCGCGGTTCCTATCGTTATTAATACTGCTGACGTGGCTGCAAATCAGACCGCCAATATCAATACTCGTGTCAATCTAGATTCTCGTGAGTTGGTTCCAAAAACAACTGGTACACCACCGATAACTACCTTGGTGGCATTTAATCCAACGGACCCCAGCACATTTAATAAGGCAACTTCGGTAGAGGTTTTTGATAGCTTGGGAAACCCGCATATTTTGCAGACTTTCTATGTTCAGAGTAACCGGGCGTTACCGGGACCGCCTTCCACTGTGACTAAAGAATGGGATGTGTTTACGGTGGTGGATGGTGTTTATCCACCGCTAACGCCGCCTGGACTTCCCGCTCCAACACCGACTAATTCGATAGGAAAAGTGGGTTTTGATGCATTCGGTAAATTAACGACGGTCACACCTTCCGCGGCTACAACTCCTTTCGCGTTTGATGTCCGGATAGATGTTCCTAGTACTGGCTCGGTCACTCCGATTTCCACTCCATTGTTGGTGAAATATGATCTGACTGGAACGACCCAATTTGGCTCCCCATTTAGCGTAAATTTTCTGAAGCAAGATGGTTTTACCTCTGGGAAATTATCGAAATTCAATACCTCAAAAGATGGCTCTATCGTCGGTAGTTACACTAATGGAACGACGCGGGTCTTAGCGCAGGTTGTTGTTGCAAATTTTGTTAATCCGAATGGATTGCAATCTCTAGGTGATAACCAATGGAATGAAACGGCAACTTCTGGCCAGCCTTTAGTTGGATCCCCGGGGTCCGGAAGTTTGGGGGTGTTGGCAGCTAGTTCCACTGAAGATTCGAATACTGATCTGACGGGCGAATTGGTGAATATGATTACAGCGCAGCGGATTTACCAGGCAAATGCCCAAACAATTAAAACTCAGGATCAGATATTGCAGACTTTGGTAAATCTACGTTAATTAATATCAGTATGAACGCGCATTTATTAAACCAATTAGCTAGCTAAGAAGGATGTCATGGACCGCTTAATTTATACCGCGATGACGGGAGCGAAGCATATATTGGAGCAGCAGGCTACCACTTCGCACAATCTTGCCAATGCCACGACTACCGGTTTTCGCGCCCAACTTGATTCATTTCGCGCGGTGCCTATCTTGGGGCCAGGCTTGCCAACTAGGGCATTTGTGGTTGATGCGACTGTCGGTACGGATTTTTCTACCGGCAGCTTTCAGAGCACTGGACGCGAGCTGGATCTGGCAATTCAAGGCAAGGGATGGTTGGCGGTAGAAAAAGCAGACGGCACGGAAGGCTATACCCGGCATGGCAGTTTAAAGCTTAGTGAAAATGGTGTGTTGCAGACTCAGAGTGGATTGAATGTTCTTGGAGATGGCGGTCCAATCACTATTCCTCCTGATGTTTCTATTGCTATCGCGAAAGATGGCACAGTGTCAACGGTGCCGACGGGAAGTAAACCGAATGCGGTGGAAGTGATAGGGCGCTTAAAATTAGTGAATCCAGCTGAAGAAAATTTACTGCGAGGTGACGATGGTTTGTTTAAAACCAAAGACGGTCTTGCTGTAGATTCTGATCTGAACGTGACGGTCGCTGGTGGTATGTTGGAAGGAAGTAATGTGAACGTGGTTGAGTCTATGGTTAGCATGATTAATCTCGCTCGCTCTTTCGAAATGCAAATGAAATTATTAAGCAACGCCGAGAGTAATGCCGCAAAAGCGGGGCAAATTTTCAATCTGGGCTGATAGATAATTAAAGTAATAACAGGCTTGATGGCGCCTTCGGATATGCGGAATAAGGAAGAATAAAATGATACGTTCATTATGGATAGCAAAAACAGGTCTAGATGCGCAACAGACGCAAATGGATGTAATCACCAACAATCTTGCAAACGTAAGCACCACAGGCTTCAAGCGTTCACGTGCGATTTTTGAAGATCTTCTGTATCAAAACATACGTCAACCTGGCGCCCAAAGTTCTCAGCAAACCCAATTGCCATCGGGTTTGCAGCTAGGAACCGGTGTTCGGCCCGTTGCAACTGAACGTATTTTCACTCAGGGGAATCTTCAGCAAACTGGGAATAGTAAAGACCTGGCTATTAGCGGTCAAGGTTTTTTTCAGGTGTTGATGCCCGATGGCTCGACTGCATATACACGTGATGGTTCTTTTCAAGTAGATAGCCAAGGTCAAATGGTGACGGCCAGTGGCTTTGTGATTCAACCTGCTATTACGATACCCGCTAACGCCCAAAGTGTTACGGTTGGACGCGATGGTACGGTATCAGTAACTCAGCCCGGATCTAGCGCTCCAGTGCAGGTTGGGTCTATTCAGCTAGCAACCTTCATTAATTCGGCTGGGTTGATGTCTATGGGCGAGAATCTATATGTTGAGACCGCAGCTTCCGGTAATCCTGGCACGAATACCCCAGGAACAAATGGCGCTGGGCTTCTTATACAAAGTTCGGTCGAGACTTCGAATGTGAATGTGGCCGAAGAATTGGTCAATATGATACAGACGCAAAGGGCTTACGAGATCAATAGTAAGGCAATAACGACATCAGATCAGATGCTGCAAAGACTTTCGCAACTGTAATTATTGAGTGATGCTGAGGAAATGATGAATATTAAAATCTTTTTAGGCTTGTGTTTTGCGATTGGCTTGTCGGGTTGCGCAGTTACGCCGACCCCTATTGTGCATCAGCCTATGACGATACAGCCACAATCCGCTAAACCGCAACGCGAGATGAATGGTGCAATTTTTCAATCGGCATTTTATAGACCTCTTTTTGAGGATTCTAGAGCGAGATTGATTGGTGACGTAATGACAGTCTCTATCAGTGAAAAAACCTCGGCAGGAAAAGCTGCCGCAAGTTCTGGAAGCAAATCTGGCGGCGCCTCATTTTCAGCTCCTGTCGTTCTTGGAATTCCTGCTAGCACTTTAGCCAAAGCGTCTATTTCAACCACATCCTCAAGCAAATTTGATGAAAAGGGCGCTGAGACGGCGAGTAATAGCTTTACTGGCACCATCGCAGTTACTGTCATTGATGTTCTGCCAAATGGCAATTTATTGGTCAGTGGAGAGAAACAAATCGCCTTTGATAAAGGCGCTGAGTTCGTCCGTTTTTCGGGTGTTGTCAACCCTCAGACGGTCACTGCCGGAAATCAGGTAGCATCTACTCAGGTGGCTGATGCGCGGTTCGAATATCGCTCGACTAGCCATGTTGATATCGCCGAAATGAATTCTTTGTTGACGCGGTTTTTTCTGAGTTTTATTCCTTTATAGCCTTCCTTAAGAGCATTGTGATGATAAGTAAATTTTTCTCTGCGTTCAAAATTTCGCTCACAACATGCCTGTTTGTGTCCCTTGGCTTTACCCCATTTGAGGTGGCGGCTGAACGCTTGAAAGATTTGGCCGGCATACAAGGCGTAAGACAGAATCAATTGATAGGCTATGGTTTAGTGGTTGGTCTGGACGGTAGTGGCGATCAAACTACCCAAACTCCATTTACTGTGCAAAGCATTATCAATATGATGCAGCAACTTGGTGTGAGCATCCCGGTTGGTACCAGTCTGCAATTGAAAAATGTTGCGGCCGTCATGGTAACAACCTCGCTTCCTCCCTTTGCCCAACCAGGGCAAACCTTGGATATTACGGTGTCCTCAATTGGTAACGCTAAAAGTTTGCGCGGCGGCACCTTGTTGATGACACCTCTTAAGGGCGCTGACAATCAAATTTATGGTATGGCCCAAGGTAATGTCTTGGTTGGTGGGGTTGGTGCATCGGCGAATGGAAGTAAGGCGCAAATTAATCACTTAAGTGTGGGCAGAATATCCTCAGGTGCCACCGTTGAACGTGCGGTTGCCTCTGTCTTAGGACATGGGAATATCATACAGTTGGAGTTGAATACTTCAGATTTCTCTACCGCAAGTCGGGTCGTTGAGGCTATCAATAAGCGCTTTGGTGCTGATACCGCAGCAGCGGTTGACGGCAGAGTTATTCAGGTGAAAGCGCCTGCTAGTAATGATCAGCGAGTTAGTTTCCTAGGCGCGTTGGAAAGCATTGATGTCACACCCGCACAGAATGCTGCGAAGGTAATATTGAACGCACGCACAGGTTCTATCGTGATGAACCAATCGGTCACGCTCGACACATGCGCGATCTCACACGGAAATTTGTCTATCGTCATTAATACTGACAACGCAGTTAGCCAACCTAATGCTTTGGCTGGCGGGCAGACCGCTGGCACCGCAAATTCAAATATAACGATTGCTAAGGATGCGGGACAGTTAATGGTGCTTAAAGCAGGCGCTTCTTTGAGCGATGTGGTAAAGGCACTTAATTCTATCGGCGCGACACCGCAGGATTTACTGGCCATATTGCAGGCAATGAAGGCATCGGGTGCCTTGCATGCCGATTTGGAAATTATCTAAGGATTAATCATGATAGGCCGCGCCGATTTATCAGATAAACTTGCTTTCGATAGTAAGGGGCTTGATGGGCTAAAACAATCTGCGAGAGAAAAATCGCCGGAGGCCCTGAAGGAGGCTGCCAAGCAATTTGAAGCATTGTTTATGAATATGATGCTCAAATCGATGCGGCAGGCCGAGAGTAAAGATAGCCCCTTCGAAAATGAACAAAGTCGTATGTATACTTCTATGTTGGACCAGCAATTATCACAAAATATGTCTAAGCGAGGGATAGGCTTGGCAGATGCCTTGGTGCGGCAGCTATCCAATAATGCTGGGAATCAAATTCTAGGCCTAGATACTTCTTTAAGTAATGATAATAAAGCGGATTTGAAAAATTTGAACGGGCTGGATTCTTATCTTAAACAAGCAAATTTCGAAAAGAAAATCGAATCTACTGAAACATTCGGTTTAAATAAAAATGCCCCCACTCACGTGAAAGAGTTCCAGCAAAAACTCGCCGCGCATGCTGAACAAGCTAGTTTGGAAACCGGAATACCTGCTAAATTTATGCTAGGCCAAGCCGCTCTCGAGAGTGGTTGGGGAAAGAAAGAAATTAAGGCTATGGATGGATCGGCTAGCCATAATATTTTTGGTATGAAGGCCACGAGTTCTTGGAAAGGAAAAACGGTTGAAGCGGTGACTACAGAGTATATTGATGGTGTTGCTAGTCGGAAAATTCAAAAATTTAAGGCTTACGATTCATATAGCGATGCATTCAAAGATTATGCGAAATTGCTAACAAAAAACCCTCGTTATGAAAATGTTATTGCAAATGCCAAAGACGCGACAAGTTTCGCCTTTGGATTGCAAAAGGCTGGATATGCGACTGATCCTCAATACGCAATGAAACTTTCGAAAATTATCAAACAAACATTATCTGCATAGTAAGGGCAATTTCTCTGATTAAAGTTTTTGGCATTATCCCCGTTAACTTGATTAAGAAATGTTGAAACTGTTAACGCAAGCAAACTAAATAGGTTTACTCATGGGCACCAACGTATTAGGTATAGGGCAAAGTGCACTTTTGGCTGCGCAAGTAGGGATTGCAACCACCGGGCATAATATTGCCAATGCAGCAACTCCTGGGTATAACCGCCAAGTTATCTCGCAGAGTGCGGCCGAGCCTCAAGGTAATGGTGGATCCTATCTCGGGCAAGGCGTTAAAGTTGACCAGGTAGCAAGGGTTTATAATCAATTTCTAGGACAGCAAGTTAACTCAACGCAGTCCTCCAAAAATTATGCGGATGCCTATTTTGGTCAAATCAAACAAATAAATAACTTAGTTGCAGATCCGCAGGCGGGTGCTTCGCCTGCAATCCAAGAGTTTTTTAATTCAGTACAAAATCTAGCGACTACGCCAAATGGAACGGCAGGTGCTGCCGCTCGACAATCCGTTATATCTTCCGGTTCAGCCCTCACTGCAAGACTTCAAAGTTTGCAAAACCGTATTGATCAACTGCGTGAGGGTGTCAACGGTCAAATTCAAGATTCGGTCGGCACCATTAATAGTTATACGAGTCAATTGGCTGCATTAAATGAAACGATAGAGCGCGCTCAAAGCGTCGGCGGTTTGCCGAATGATCTCTTGGATCATCGCGATAACCTTATTACTGAATTAAGTAAGTTGGTTAATGTTTCTGTGGTTCCGCAGGGCGGGAAAATTAATATTTTCATGGGAACTGGCCAACCCCTGGTATTAGGCAGTAAAGCATCGAGTTTGCAAGTTACAAGTTCTTTAACTGATCCCTCAAGACTAGAAGTGGCTTATGAGACCAATGGTACTTTGGTTCAGATTGCTGAAAACAGTTTGACCGGTGGTCGATTAGGTGGCTTATTTAGTTTTAGGGCAAACTCTCTTGATGTGTCGGAAAACTCCCTAGGACGAGTTGCAATTGGTTTGGCTACTACATTTAATGACCAGCATAAATTAGGTCAGGATTTGAATGGCGCTTTAGGCGGTAATTTCTTCAATGTTGGCGTGCCTATCTCGCAGCCAAGCGCAACCAATAATGGCGTAACGGGCAATATGTCGGCAAGTATTGTGGATGTAGGTGCATTGACTACCAGTGACTATCGTGTCCAGTACTTAGCCGGAAACTATCAAATTACGCGCCTCTCGGATGGAGCCTCTACAACACCACCTTTGTCGCCGACCTTGCCGGTTATATTTGATGGTGTTTCGTTTAATGCACCCGCGGTGGCGCCGACCAACGGAGATGAATTTTTAATTCGCCCGACTGCAGCTGGGGTGCGTGGATTTAGTGTTGCTATCAACGATACTTCGAAGTTAGCTGCAGCAGCGCCAATTGCCACCAACTTTCCAAGTACTAATACCGGTAGCGGGAAAATCAGCCCTGGCGTGATAGATGCAACTTTTGTTCCTGCATCATTCGTACCGCCAGTTAGTTTGAGCTTTTCTGCCAACGCATTTACCGGATTTCCCGTAGGTTCTAATGTGTCAGTCACGGTAAATGGTGTGACAACCCCGTACGGGCCATATGTGGCTGGTACGCCAGTGCCATATACCAGCGGTGCAACCGTGAAGGTGAGTGGTGTCAGTTTTAATGTGACTGGCACACCGGCTAACGGCGATGTATTTACTATCTCTCCAAACAGTAACGGATCGGGAGATAATCGTAATGCTTTATTGCTAGGCAAATTGCAAACACAGAATACCTTAGTGGGTAAAAGCACGAGTTTTCAAGGTGCTTACGCGCAATTCGTAAGTTTTGTCGGGAATAAAACGCATGAATTAGAAGTGACGAATTTGTCGGAGACAAAGCTGCTTGAGCAGGCGGTGCAAGCGCAGCAAGCCGACTCAGGAGTGAATCTTGATGAAGAGGCAGCCAACCTACTCCGGTATCAGCAGGCTTATCAGGCAGCGGGTAAATTGATGCAAATAGCCAGTCAGTTATTCGATGCTTTACTGGCGCTGGGTAGATAAAGTTTAGAGGTATTATTATGCGAATTAGTACAAGTACAATCTACGACTCTGGTGCGGCGAGGATTAGCGATTTGCAGGTCGCCTTAAATAAAACGAACCAGCAGATGAGCACTGGTCGTAGGGTATTGACCCCATCTGATGACCCTATCGCCTCAGCTCGCGCTTTAGTCATTAGTCAATCAGATTCTGTCAATGATCAATATGCCGTAAATAGGCGCAATGGAAAGAATGCACTAAATGGCGCTGAAAATATTCTCGCGAGCGTGACCAGCACGCTGCAAAGTGTAAAGACATTGATTGTGAATGCTGGTAATGGTTCATTGACTGATGTGGATAGAGGTTATATCGCGACCCAACTGCAAGGCAACCTTGATCAAATGTTAAGTCTCGCGAACTCCACTGATGAAACTGGAAACTATATGTTTTCAGGTTTTACAAACACTGTCATGCCGTATGTTAAAACTGCGAATGGTGCAAACTACGTTGGCGATCAAGGTCAAAGATTTGTGCAGGCTGACACCTCAAGACAGATCGCGATGGGTGATGTAGGACCTGCTGTATTCGGAAATATTCGTACCAGTAAAACTGCCTTTGCTGTTGCTGCAAATTCTGCGAATTTGGGGAAGGGGGTGATCTCAGGGGAAAGTATTGCTAACGCCGCTTTACTTACCGGAAATAATTATGAGATAAAATTTTCATCGGCTACAAATTTCGATGTGTTAAATAAAACTACCGGTCTTCCTGCCCTCAGTGCTCAGACCTACACTAGCGGTAGCCCTATTGTTTTCGACGGAATTCAAGTTAATATCACAGATACGCCTACAGCTCCCGGCATCGGGGATAGTTTTTCAATTCAGCCTGGAAATCAAAATATTTTTGAAACCTTGACTGATTTGATCAATGTTTTGAGGACCTCGTCGGGATCATTGGGGGCAAAAGCCGATCTCTCGGCTGGATTGGCGCAAGCGAATAATAATGTCGATGCATCACTCTCCAACGTCATCGTATCGCGCACCAATATGGGGACTAGTTTAAAAGAAATTGATACTCTGGATGAGTCTGGTGATGGTATTGGCTTGGTGTACAAAAAAGAGTTGGCTGAGTTGCAGGACTTGGACTACGTTAAGGCGATTACTGAGTTAAAACAACAAGAAGTAACCTTGCAAGCGGCACAGCAGTCATTTGTTAAAACTTCGTCTTTGTCTTTGTTTAACTATATTAGTTAATTTAGGCTATTTCTGAGTACTTAATATGGATGACATGCGTTCGATTTTTACGCGGTAGCGGTCTAGTAAGTTGGTATAAAGTTCTGAACTAAAAAACTTGTGTTCGACCAGTCGTTGCTTGGAGATAGGGTCATGTGTGTCAAGCGAGGTTGCTGGGTGGCACATGATCAGGCTAGCCTTGCTAGTAAATTTTAACCAGTCTTCAAAGCAAGCGGCATAGTTTTCCGTATCAAAGCCGTATACGCCAGAAAAATCATGGTTGCTAGGTATTTGAAACTGATTTAGCTTTTTGTGAAGTGTGGCACCACCCAAATACTTGAGTATTCTCGCTTTTCCTCCCCAGTTAGGATTTGCTGGAGTGGTATTGCGTATCCAAGGTCTGTTACTTGTATAGCGATTTTTGACTACTTCAAGTAGTGCATCGCGCACCATAGGCAATTGATGAATGTGCTGATGACCGTCTATAAAGTCAGGTGTACGACCCAAGGCGTTTTCAAATGAGTCTAGCTGCGTCTGTAGCATAGTGCGCAAACCTTGCGGCTCTAATCTATGCAAATAACTGCGTAATATTAAGCTTGATAATGACCCGCTCGATCTTGAGCCGAAGCCTTCGGTGAGATTAAAATGTAAGCCGTAATCAGCACAAGCTTCTCGCTCTCTTAACATGGGCGCGGAGTGGGATGACCATCGCGGTGCTCCACTCATACAACTAACCGCGCTGATTCGATTTAATTGTAGAAGTTCGCAAACTGATGCATCAATGCCTGCATGTTGTCCAAAATCGTCTACACAAAGTGCAATTTCCGTTTTGTAGTCGTTCATGAATGTAGTGTCCTTTGCGAACGAAATGCCCATAGGCGACTAAGGAAATAGGTTGAAATCGCCACTGTCACTACGGCTATGGCAAGAGCGATGGTGTATGGAATCGAGGTATACGTCAGCATTAAATAAAACAGTAATTCATTCATTGCAAAGCCTAGCGAGGCCGTCGCTAAAAAACGCAAAAAAGAGTTATTGTTAATACTAGCGTGATCGCCAAAGGTCCAAAATCTATGG
Organism: Undibacterium parvum; assembly: GCF_003955735.1. NCBI lineage: Bacteria > Pseudomonadati > Pseudomonadota > Betaproteobacteria > Burkholderiales > Oxalobacteraceae > Neoundibacterium > Neoundibacterium parvum. The sequence continues at coordinate 4,173,477 of NZ_CP034464.1, forward strand.
CCGAAATAGCTCATCCAAAAAGAAATTAAAAAACCAGCAATATTTGCCAGTAGAGGTGCTGTTGATAGCGTTTCGACTAGAATGACCACGCTCACATAATGTATCGCCGCAGCGCTCAATCCAACAGCAGTAAAACGTAATATGCGCTTAAATTCTAATAATTTCACAACTGTATATTCTCTGATGATGTGCTAATTGTTCGTGTTGCTGCATCTGTTCTGCCGTGATCTAGGTCTTCAGCAATTAAATAGAGCGGGCGCATTTTCACTTCCTCATAGACTCGGCCCAAGTACTCACCCAAAATGCCGATTGAAAATAATTGAACACCGGAAAAAAACATTAGACTGACGGTCAGAGTGGCCCAGCCTGGCGTTGGGTTGCCGAAAAACAGAGTTTCAAGCATAACGTAAAGCGCATACAGGATGGAGGCTATTGAAATTACGGCTCCTATGCCACTCCATACGCGCAGTGGTAAGGTTGTGAAGGCGGTAATTCCTGCCAAGGCTAACTTACCTAAACCTCGCAGTCGAAAACTTGAAACACCAGAGGCTCGATCTAAGGGAGTAAAGGGCAAGGCTATACTTTTATAACCGACCCAGGCATATAAACCCTTCATGAAGCGATTTCGTTCTGGTAGTTGACGTAGTGCGTCAACCACACAGCGATCTAATAGGCGGAAGTCACCCGCATTTCTCGGAATGTTAATGACCGAGTCGCGTTCCATTAAATTGTAAAACAAACCGGTTCCCCAGCGTTTTAAGAGTGATTCGTGACGACGGTCTGCAATGACACCGTATACCATGTCGTAGCCGGTCTGCCATAGACTGAGCATTTCTGGTAATAACTCTAGCGGGTGCTGGTAGTCGCCATCAAGGAGGATGACGGCATCGCCCTTGGCTCTATCTATACCTGCCGATAATGCAGCTTCTTTGCCAAAGTTGCGCGATAAACTCAGATAACGGACTGCGCAGTCAGCCGCGACCGTAGCTACTGCCTCCGCGGTATTGTCGGTGCTGCCGTCATTAACAACGATGATTTCATAGTTGCTTGTAAACGCAGCAAGTGTTGTCTGTAAATCGATTAAAAAATTGGCAATGTGCTTGGCTTCGTTGTACGCAGGAACCACACAACTGATTTTCGGTGATGCAGGTCGCGTTTGTTTCGCTGGTAGTGGAGGCAGGGACAATGTCATTGAGTTTTTCATACGTCGTTAGTACTTGGTTTTAATACGAGTTACACTGCGCCACATTATAATGGCGCTTGCGCCTGTGGAATACTCTTATCGGTTTTTTACGTCGTTGCGTTTGCTGTGTATAACTATTATCCCTTTCTTTAATAAAGTGAATGTAAAAAAATGCAGGAATCTAGACCAAGCACGGCACCCCAAAAAATGTGCGGCATGCCGCACATTTCATTGCAGAACCGCGCAGTGCTGTATTTTTTACTCGCTTTCGTAGTGACTTTTTGGACTTTAATTCCTATCCTAGGGCATCACACACCACCACTAGACGTGATAGAGATGACGACTTGGGCGCATGTGCCTCAGTTAGGCTACTACAAACATCCACCGCTGCCGGCATGGGGCATCTATCTTAGTGAATCGATTTTCGGGCGTAATTCTTTCGCCTTGTTTATTCCTAGTGCACTTTCAATTGGTATCGCAATTTTGGCGGTCTGGCCATTGGCGTTGCGATTTTTTGGGGCCAAGCGTGGCATCATCGCCTTATTTTTGCAATCAACGCTGATTTATTACAATCTGTATGCGCCTGATTACAACCATAACGTTGCGCAAATACCGTTCTGGGCTCTCACCGTGAGTGCCTTCTATTTTGCGGTGTCGGATGGACGCGCACGATATTGGATAGGCTTCGGTGCTGCTTTAGGTGTGACTACTTTAAGCAAATACAGCGCTGCATTTTTACCTCTTGCATGTGTGCTGTTGCTGCTGTGGGAGAAGGAGGCGCGTCGCTTCTTAACTGTTAAGAATATCGGTCTGGCTGCCATCGCCTTTTTTGTCGTGCTCGGTCCGCATTTGCTGTGGTTGGTGCAGCATGACTTTGCGCCTATCCACTATATGAACGATAGGTTGGGGGATTTGTCATTAAATGCTAGTTGGAGCGAGCGATTTATCTCTTACGTGGCGATGCAGGTCTTGGTACATCTGGTACTTATCGGCGTGGGCGTTTGGGGTTTGCTAGGCAGCCGGAATAAATCTGAAACGAGTCTTGAGTGTTCAACGATGCCGGAACTTAGCCGGCTCAATAAGCGTTTTTTATGGGTAATGGGCTTTGGACCTTTCGCAATCACTGTGTTGCTAGGCTTGAGTGGCAGTTATCTACATCCTATGTGGGCGACAGCGATGTTTCCGCTCAGTGGCTTGATCATTGCTCGGTTATTGGCTGCGCGTATTGAGCTATTGTGGAGTCCTCGCTGGCTAATTGTATGGGTCTTGTTAATGAGTTTTTTCGGTGCGATTTATGCCGCAAAAAATACCGCTGGGTGGCATCAATTGACGAATAAATATGCCAGAGCCAGTTATCCCGGGCCGGAACTGGCTAAGGCATTGGATCAAAAATGGAGACTGGCTTTCCCAGGTAAGCCGCTACGTTATATTGTCGGCACTTCTTGGGAAGCTGGGGTGGCAAGTTTCGAGAGTAGCTTTCAGACTCAGGTGCTCATTGACGGCGATTTGACTATCAGCCCCTGGATTTCAAAAGCTAAGCTGAGCAGTTGCGGTGCTTTGGTGGTTTGGGATCCGAATGTTGATATGCTGACGCAGCTGCAGGTGCATTGGCCGCAAATAGGCGAACAGCAACAATTAGACCTCATGCCAGATCGTACCAATACGTATTCTGCGCTAAGGCTTGCGTGGGCTATTATTCCACCCCAGGGAAATTGCGACGAGAAGTAAAGACGCAAACTAATTCAAGCTAAAGACGTGTTTGTATGCTTAGTTTTATTGCTCTAGTGAAATATTTATCCAATTAAACCTTGATGATCGTACTGGAGCCATTGTCAGCATCAAGGTATAATTCGGTCTTTCTGATTCACCCCCGCAATGTAGCCGCTATCCTCGCTGATCGGTCTGCTCATTGCCTCAACTACACTCACGCCATGTTGATATTGCCAGGCTCCAATGCCTTGTCTGCTTTTCGTACCCTAGGTTTACTGTCGCGCCTGCAAGCTGTTGATGCAAGCATAGTCGGTGTTAGCGCTAGGTTTAGCCACTTTATTGAATCGACTACCGTGTTAAGCGATGACGATACAAGTCGCTTAAATGCCTTGCTGACTTACGGTGATGCCTTTGCTGGTTCGGAGGACGGGGATAGCTTCGTCGTCATTCCTCGTTTTGGCACGATTTCTCCATGGGCAAGTAAGGCGACTGACATCGCACATAATTGCGGTATGGCACAAATTAAACGCATAGAACGCGGCGTGCAGTATTTTATAAAAGTGAAAACTGGCTTGCTAGGTGGAGCTAAAAAACTTGCCGAGACTTCGCAAGCGGCAGTCATTGCGATTTTGCATGATCGCATGACAGAAATGGTGTTGCAAGATCTTCAGGCCGCGCGCGGTTTGTTTACTGAACTCGATGCCAAGGCACTCGAATTTATTGACGTATTGGGTGGCGGTAAAACTGCTTTATTGCATGCCAATGCCGAATTGGGTTTGGCTTTATCGGATGATGAAATTGATTATCTGGTCAATGCCTTTGTCAGCGCCAAACGTAATCCTACAGACGTAGAATTAATGATGTTTGCTCAGGCAAATAGTGAACATTGCCGTCATAAGATTTTTAACGCTGATTGGACTATAGACGGTGTCGAACAAGATATTTCCTTGTTCGGCATGATCAAGAATACCCATTTGTTACAACCAAAAGGTACGGTGGTTGCCTATAGTGATAACTCATCGATCATGGAAGGCGCTGTGGTAACGCGTTTCTATCCGAATGGTGCAGCCAAAGGTAATGAGTATCAGAGCACGGTGGAATTGACCCATACCTTGATGAAAGTCGAGACCCACAATCATCCGACGGCAATATCCCCATTTCCTGGCGCCTCTACTGGCGCGGGCGGTGAAATTCGCGATGAAGGTGCAACTGGCCGCGGAGCCCGTCCTAAAGCTGGATTGACCGGTTTTACCGTTTCTAACCTGATGCTACCTGATGCTGTGCAGCCATGGGAGAACACCCGTGACGTACTAGCCTCCTCGGATCATGCGACTGCCAGCTACGGTAAGCCAGACCGCATCGCCTCGGCTTTGCAGATCATGATAGAAGGCCCGCTTGGTGGCGCGGCTTTCAATAATGAATTCGGACGTCCGGTGTTAGGCGGCTATTTCCGTACCTACGAACAAAATGTCGGCGGCACGGTACATGGCTATCACAAACCCATCATGATTGCTGGCGGTATCGGCAATATCTCGCATAAGCATACCCATAAAAATGATTTGCCAGTCGGTAGCTTGCTGATACAACTCGGTGGTCCTGGTATGCGCATAGGTATGGGCGGCAGTGCGGCTTCTTCGATGGCAACGGGCACCAATACTGCAGATCTCGATTTTGATTCGGTCCAACGCGGCAACCCAGAGATGGAGCGCCGGGCGCAAGAGGTGATTAACGCTTGCTGGCAAATGGGTGATGATAACCCTATCTTGTCGATTCACGATGTTGGTGCTGGCGGCTTGTCGAATGCCTTTCCCGAGATTACTAATGATGCCAAGCGCGGCGCTGTTTTTGATTTGCGTAAGGTGCCGTTGGAAGAAAGCGGTATGGCGCCAAAAGAAATCTGGAGTAATGAATCGCAAGAACGCTACGTCTTGGGAATTGCGCCTGAAAGTTTGCCATTATTTAAGTATTTGTGTGAACGTGAGCGCGCCCTGTTTGCGGTAGTTGGGACTGCTACTGAAGAGCGTCAGCTCAAGGTGATCGATCCTGAGCAAGACAGTACGCCGGTCGATATGCCTATGGATGTGCTGTTAGGTAAACCACCGAAGATGCACAGAGATGTTACACATGATGTGACCGATTTTCCTGCGATAGATCTGACTGGCATGGATTTGCAAGAAGTCGCGCAAAGAGTGTTGAGTCTACCTACCGTGGGTGATAAATCCTTCTTGATTACCATCGGTGACCGTACTGTCGGAGCTACCTCGGTGCGAGATCAAATGGTTGGTCCTTGGCAGGTGCCAGTGGCAGATTGCGCCGTGACCGCAATGAGCCTGGAAGGCTACTTGGGTGAAGCCATGTCTATGGGCGAGCGCACACCTTTGGCCGTTATTAATGCTGCCGCTTCCGGTCGTATGGCGGTCGGTGAATCAATCACCAATATCGCTGCTGCGCCTATCAAGGATATCTCTGAGATTAAATTATCGGCTAACTGGATGGCTGCTTGCGGTCAGTCCGGCCAAGATGCCGCCTTGTTTGATACCGTCAAAGCAATCGGTATGGAGTTGTGTCCTGCCTTAGGTATCAGTATTCCTGTTGGCAAGGACTCCTTGTCTATGCGCACTACCTGGAAAGATGAGGGCGTCGATAAATCTGTGACCTCACCGGTATCGCTGATTATTTCTGCCTTCGCTCCAGTCTATGATGTGCGTAAGTCACTGACGCCGCAAATCAAGCTCGATGCCGGCGATACTAGTTTGATCCTGATTGATCTGGGACGTGGTAAAAACCGTTTGGGCGCGTCTTGTTTTGCACAGGTAATGCAAAAACTTGGCGACCAGACTCCGGACGTCGATAGTGCGGAAGATTTAAAAGCTTTTTTCTCAGCGATACAGCAGTTGAATACTGAAGGCAAATTATTGGCCTACCACGATAGGTCAGATGGCGGTCTGTATGCTAGCTTGTGTGAAATGGCATTTGCTGGTCGCAGTGGTTTGGATATTAATCTCGATATTCTGACCATGGAAAGCGAACATGCGGCCGATCAAGGTGATGCCAAGAACTGGGCCGGGCAGGTTTCCGAGCGACGTAATGACCTCACTTTGCGCGCCTTGTTTAACGAGGAACTCGGTGCGGTGATACAAGTACGTACTGAGCAACGTTCAGAAGTCATGGATGTCTTGCGCACACACAATCTGGGCGCTTGCAGCCACATCATTGGTAAGCCAAGTGCTAGCGGTAATATTGCATTCACGCGCGATGCCAAAGAAATTTACAAGCAGTCACGTAGCGACTTGCATCAGATCTGGAGTAAAACCAGCTGGCAAATCGCTCGCATGCGGGATAACCCGGCTTGTGCTGATGCCGAGTATGCGCGCCTGGCCGATCTGACGGATCCTGGCATGCAGCCCAAGATCACGTTTGATGCACAGCTTGATATTGCCGCACCTTACATCGCCACTGGCGTTCGCCCTAAAATCGCAATCTTGCGTGAGCAGGGTGTTAATTCACATATCGAAACTGCCTACGTGATGCACAAGGCAGGCTTTACCGCAGTTGACGTTCACATGAGTGATCTGATCTCTGGTCGCGCCCGCTTGTCTGACTTTAAAGGTCTGATTGCAGTTGGTGGTTTCTCGTATGGCGACGTATTGGGAGCAGGTGAGGGCTGGGCTAAAACGATCTTGTTTAATGCCATGATGGCCGAGCAATTCTCTGAATTTTTCAATCGCACTGATACCTTTGGTTTAGGCATTTGTAATGGTTGCCAAATGATGAGTAATCTTAAATCCATCATTCCTGGTGCCACGGCATGGCCGAAATTCACCAAAAATAAATCGGAGCAATTCGAAGGTCGTTTTGCCATGGTCGAAGTGATGGAATCGAAATCCATCTTCATGCAAGGCATGGCAGGTACGCAAACTCCGATCGCGATTGCGCATGGCGAAGGCTTTGCCGATTTCTCTATCACGGGTGACATCAAGGCGGCGCAAGTCGCGATGCGCTTCGTGAACAATCAGGGACAGGCGACTGAAGCTTATCCTTACAATCCAAATGGCTCACCGCTGGGTATTACTGCGGTGACCAATCAAGATGGCCGCTTTACCGTGATGATGCCGCATGCTGAAAGGGTGTTCCGCTCAGTGTTGAATTCATGGCATCCAGAAGGCTGGGGCGAAGACTCACCATGGATGCGTATGTTCAGAAATGCCCGTCATTGGGTTGCTTGATGTTGTTACGAGCGAATAATACGGACCAGACTGTCAGCCTGTTTCTGGGTTGATTTAAAGTCGACACTGATCAGCGGGCTAATCAGTGTCGACTTTTACAAATTTCAATTCTGTGTACGCTTCGATGAATCAGATGGTCGTGTCTATACTGGGCATACTATTTGTTAAAAGGCCTTTTCATGATAATTCCAATATTGCGTTTGCTTTTGTTGGTGTTATTTTATTCTTGTAGTGCACCTGCGTGGGCCGAGAGTAATAAGCAAAAATCTATTTTGCTACTAAGTCCTGATTTGTTAAGTTCACCGTACCTCTATGATTTTTATTCGGCGTTCAAGCTCAAATTAAACGAGGGACGTTCAGAATCTGTCGTCATCTATGAAGAGAGCCTTGATCTGTCGCGCTTTCCTACTGGCACTTACCCACCAAATCTGGACAAGTGGCTCAATCTCAAATATAAAAATACTAAAATCGATGCGATCGTGGTGATTGGTCATAGCGCACTCAATTACCTATTGGAATATCGGCAGGTATTGTGGCCAGATGTTCCCATCCTATATACATTAGCTAGTGATGTTGAGATTAAAAAAATATCCTTGCCAGAAAATGTGGCTGGCATCAGTCTTAAGGCTGGGTTTGCTGATGTAGTTGGTCTGGCAAAAAAGCTTTTACCGGAGACTCGACATATCGCCATTCTGGGTAATTCTCCTGAGTTCGATGTCTATAGAAATGATTTGCCCGAAGAGATTGCGCGTTTCTCGGCAGAGATAGATATTATTGATTTGCGCGGAAAAACTCTATCAGAGTTAAGAATTGCAGTCGCAAGTTTGCCTAAAAATACGGTCGTGTATTTCACTATGCTCACGCGAGATGGCGCATCTAAAAAATTAGATGGCAAATACGCCTTGCAGGAAATTGTCAGGATGGCCAATGCACCCTTGCTGGTCGATAATCCTACGCATATCGGTTTGGGCCCTATTGGCGCAATTTCATTTGATGCCAGCATACAAGGGCGCGAGACAGCAGACTTGCTCAGCAAGTTACTGGGAGGTGAAAAAACATCCTCATTGCCGATTAAGAAATTAACTTTTACCCCGCTACTGGATTGGCGAGAATTGAAGCGTTGGGGCGTGGAGAAAAGTAATTATCCGGTCGGCAGTGAGTTACGATTTTTTACGCCCGGCGTATGGGAACTGTATCGCTGGCAAATCGCAGCGACATTTACTGTCATGGCGCTATTGCTAGCACTGTTAGGTGCATTGCTGATAGAGCGCAAGCGCCGTAGCGCTGCGGTGGATGAGTCGCGTCAACGACTGACGCAGATCGCCTTCATGAACAGGAAAATCACTGCAACGGTTTATTCCGAGGCGATTGCGCATGAATTGATACAGCCGCTGGCTGCAATTTTGAGCAACGCCGAGGCGGCGCAATTGTTTCTCAGTCAAAGCCCGCCACAGCTAGAGATGGTTCAGGATATTTTGGCCAATATTAAGCGTGATAACTTGCGTGCCGGTGACTTGATCAAGAGTATGCGAGGTTTACTGACCAAGTCCGATTCTAAAAACGAATCGAAGGACACCCTTGTCAATATCAATGACATGGTACGGAAGGTATTAAATTTTCTATCTGGCGAGGCGAAAATGCGGCATGTTCAGCTCAATGACGAGCTTACTGCGGTGACTCTGTTTGTCAGTGCTGATCCGGTGCAATTGCAGCAAATTATGGTCAATCTGATTTTAAATGGACTTGATGCTATCGATGAACGCAATGGTTTTAGGCGTAATATTTTAGTAGTTACTGAGCTCTACGATGCCAATAATGTACAGGTGTCGGTAATCGATAGTGGTGCCGGGTTTAATGAAAATATTGAACGTGTGTTTGATTCATTTTTTACGACGAAAGCAAAAGGTATGGGCTTAGGCTTAGCGATTACTGAGGCGATAGTGCAAGCGCATGGTGGTCGCATTTGGGCCGAAAATGCTGCAGACGGTGGGGTAGTGCGCTTTACCCTACCTTTAGCGGAAGCGGTCCGTGATGAATAATATGCCAGCACCATTAATTCATGTCATCGATGATGACGCGCCTTTGCGCACAGCGATGTATCGCCTGTTACTCGCTTGCGGCTACCGTGTGCTTACCTATGAATCAGCCTCGGAGTTTATCGAAAATCCGCTACACGATGAGCTTAGCTGCATACTGCTTGATGTGAATATGCCGACTATGAGCGGTTTTCAGTTGCAGGAATATTTAAACAAGGTCAATAGCCATATACCGATAGTTTTTCTGACGGCGCATGGCGATATCAGTTTAAGCGTTAGAGCGATGAAGGCTGGCGCAGAAAATTTTTTGAGTAAGCCGGTGCAGAAAGATGATCTGCTGGTCGCGATAGAGGGTGCGCTTGAGCATTATCGGAAAACTATGGACGAATCTGGGAATTTATCTCATGTGCGTCTATGCTATGCAAGATTGACTGCGCGTGAAATAGAGGTGTTCAATATGGTGGTGCGAGGGCAGTTGAACAAGCAGATCGCTTTTCAATTGGGTAATTCAGAGCGCACCATTAAATCTCAGCGCAGCAAGGTCATGGAGAAAATGGAGGTGACTTCAGTTGCGCAATTGGTACTGGTGGCTAAGCAACTAGGTTATATTTAACTGGCGTACAAACCCACTTGAAGTAAGTGCGGTAAGCATAGTTCGGAATATTCACGACATCGGTGCTGAATATTTTTCTAAAAAATTTCAATTCCATTCTCAGATGCAGAGCAATTTTCGCAAGAAAATTTTGTTTTTAAGCACTATCTCATCATTAAATTCATTTTTCGTGCTTAAAAACCATGTTATTGCCCCAAAGGGCAATTGACTGGGAAAATTGCCACACATAAACTCGCGTACTCATAAATGCGCTGCCTTCCTCGACCTTTCTAGATCAAAAAATAGTTGGACTAGTTCAAGTTTATCGACGCTTTTGGATAGAGCTCAGTCTTCACGTCAATTTTTGATATCGCTTGAATGATGGGCCGCTTGTGCGCCTCTATTTGATTTTGGAATTCGCTTTGATTTGGGATCAACGCTAACTCCGCTCCCCGTTTTTGTACTTAGAAAGTAGAAATGAATAATAGAATACTTATTTCACTGCTGGCCACTATGCTGCTGACTGTTGGCTGCGGTAGTGGTGAAGCGATAAAGATTTTCGATGCGGCGCCACCAGGCGCGGTGACGCCGCCGCCAAGTCCTGAAACCGGTGGCGAAGAACCTGACCACGTAGTCACTGTACCACCAGTGCTTAATCCTGATGGTTCAGGTGGAACTGTGCCGCCAGTGACTAATCCCGATGGATCAGGCGGAGCAAATCCACCGAATCCCCCACCGCTTGATCCTGCGCCTCCTTTGACAGTGCCTCCGGTCGTAGTGATACCACCTTCGGTTGGAATTCCGCCGATTGTCGCGGATGACAGCATTGCCAAAGCAATGATCAGCGGTGACGCAAGTGGACTCGATGCCAAAGCGAAGTTGACCTTGTTGCAGCAGGCGCAAAACATCGCGCTCGATGTCAGAAATTTTCAGACTTCCACTTTGAGCAAAATATTGCAAAAAAATGGCGCGGATCTGAGTCAGGCACTGACATTCAGTAATAGCAGTATTTCTGTGTCTTTGCAGAATTCCACTTCTGGCATGAGCTTTCTTAGTGCCGATAATGGCAATGGCATGGCGGCCTTGACTCAGGTCGGAGCTGGACGCGGCATGGCCTATGGCGCCGATGTGCTCGGCTGGATGGCCGGAACGAGCGCTCAGCAACAGCACTTGCCTTTATTTACGCGTGCGTTTACCTGGCTGATTAACGGTGATCCGGATCTCGCTTTACCCACATCGATAAAATTTACAACGGCCGGCTACAACGCGAATAATGTAAGAGCGCTGCTGACACGTCTGGGCAGTGCCGGTGCCGAACAGAAATGTGATTTGCCCGATGTTAACAATACATGCTGGCAAAACGCCGACCTATTGGTGTTTGGCGGTGATACGCAAGACACTGCTGGTTTGACGGCGCAAGTGCAAAAATATCTGGCGGCAGGTAAGGCTGTCATTTATATGGCACCGAATTGGATAGAGTCCTCCGGTGGGCGCAAGGTCGCTAGTGCTATGGGGATGGAGTTGGGCGGCTATCCAGGTAACTATTTTCAGGGCGCGACCGGTCTGACGATTAGTGCTAGCCGAACTTCAGTCGATAGCCTGGCGCGCGCCGACAAGATGGGGACCTTGATCGTCACGATACAAAAACTCATGGATGACAAGCTCGATTGGGATTTCAAGGCGGATGCATCACCCACCAATCCAATTTCGCAAATCCATAATGAGCTGGCGGCCTTGCATGGCAAAGGCATCAATCTGTTTCAGTTACCGACTATGGATTTGCACAAAAAGTTGGTGCTGTGGGCTGATCTCTGGCGTCCTAGTATTGATAAATACGGCAAGATGCCACCGGAACAACGTGCTACAGCGACCGATTTTTTACGCGCCTATGCTTCTGATTCTTGGGTGGTATTTAATCGCAGCAAAACATCAATTGCACCCTTGGGTTATGGCGACTTTATGCCTAAAGAAGCGCAAAACATTGCTGTCAGTGCTGACTGGGAAGATCTTGATGTGACGATCGCCCAAGGCGGTGGGATTACCGCGATTGGCCGCGCTGCGATTCCAGGCAAGACCGTGACGATACAGATACTCGATGCGGCGGGTGGCAATTTAGGCCTGCAATCGGGCTATGCGCGCTCTTACGGTAACCCGCTTAGCGATGGTAAAAAATATGCGCATCCGCGTCGCCCTATCTCGTTTAATGTACCGATCGCGGCTGCCAAAGATAATGTATTCGTGACTCCGTTTGGCGGCCCCTTATATCTCAATTACAACGGCATGTCCGGTGGTAGCGTAGTCAAGCTGCGGGTAAAGGGTACAGCCAAATACGGACATTTTGATTTTACAAAAAATATGAGTCAGACCGAGATCGATGCCGCTTCTGCCGCGATCAAGTCAAAAACTTTTGGCTGGCAGACCAACAAATTTGTCGGCGGTGAAGTGCATCAGACTAATGCCTATGCACTGAGCGTGATTGGCAATACTGAACCTAAAGACTATGTCCTCAATGACCTTAGGGCGCGACTGTTTGATTCAAATCATATCGCCAACGGGTACAGCAATATGCCTATGGCAGCGGCGGTCAGTGGCTTGTGCGCTGATCTTAGCTGGACTTGTGATGGCGCCATGCATAGGGCGCCTGGCGTGCAGCATTTTATAGGCTGGATCGCTGCTTGCGGTTGGCTTTGCTCAGGCAATCCTTCGGATGGATTTACTGGAGTTGCTTCTGGCTGGGGCTGGTGGCATGAGCTCGGTCACAACACTGTACAAAGGGTGCATCACATCGTGCCACCTGGTACAGCTGGCTGCGTGGTCGAATGCGATAACAATATTTTGTCCAGCGCTTCGGCTCTGCGCCAGTATGGCCTAGATAATAAGCTTGATTGGAACGGTGACCGGATTGATCATAAAGGCCTGTATCAATTCATTGTAGATAGCCGTGCCACAGGCAAGACTGGTGAAGCGCAGCGCTTGGATATGCAAAACAAGCTGTGGAACGGCGGTCAGAATGCCATGCGTGCAGTGCATTTTCAATTGGGATTTTTATACACCAAATACCGTCGTGGCATGGCTGTGCCGACACCTGATGCCAGCCTGGAATACCTGACTATGTTGACCAAGGGTGATCGCCTGGTGTCTAAGGATTGGACAGTGGCGAACGCCGCCAAGTATGGCATGGGGCGTTATACCACCAATGCCATCACTAATCACGATCTGTTGTATGTACTGAGCTCCAAGATCATCGGCAAAGATATGCGTACCTATTTTGCGGCCTATGGTTTGCCTTTGGATCAAAAATCTTTGGACTCTATCGCTGATCTGAAATTGGACATTGCTCCCTTAACTTTTTATGCCTTGGCACCGGGTAAGGGGAATCAGCTCGCTACCGGAACATGGCTAGATATTGAAGCGGCTACGCCGGCCTATCCGTTTTAAATTTCCTTGAATATTGCGCACTCTCATCGATCAATTAAAAACTTGGCGAGCGTGCGCATTTCTCAGTTTGCGATGCGTTTCTGTTGAAGTACGGCAATTCGCCATTTATAAATTGATCTTATGCAAGTAAATAAAGTGCTTAATTTTACCTATGCAGGAAATAGCATAGTCAAGCCTGTGTGCGGCCTAAATGCTGTGCCGCAAGAGGGCGTGATACATCCGCATGAATTTGTTTTTGTTTATCAAGAGCAGGATGCGCAAGAGAGAAGATGGCAGCACCTTACTCAAAGCCTTAGAGAGCGCTTGTGCCACTATGGACTGGAAATGGCGATCTTGGATAATCATCAAGAACCACGCCAGAGCAGCATCGCGGTTGTGCATAAAGATGCTTACCTGATCGTGCAGTCTATGGCCTACGAAGGTGTGGTTGGGGAGTTTAATCTTCAACACATACTGGAATTTGGATTCGCTCCAGTGTTAACGCGACAGATAGACTTGCTGCGCACGCTGAACGGTCTGGAATATGTCATGAAAACGGGCTATTGATTATTCGTGGCAAGGATAAGCATCGATAAAATTTAAATAAAAAGCAGCTTAAATCATAGACTTATAGTGGCAATAAAAAACGTAAAAAACCTGCGTTATCTGGAGCAGCACAGGAAAATTGTGCGCGCTTGGAAGCTATCCAATTCTCATTTTCCTCCCCCTAGTTGGGAACAGTGGCAGCAGGCGATGAGCATCGTGGAGGAGCAACATGCCGATCAGACTGATACTGTCGAGCAGAGCATTGCTTTAAAGGCGATAGAAAGTACCATTATTCATCTCGGCATTAGTAATTTTGCCTTGGTGAATCTTCCCGCAGTAGTTGATGGTGGGCTCGAAAGTTCCAGTGTGTTCGATCTGGGTAGTGATGCCTTGCAGTTAAGCCGCTTGGTTGGCCAGCAACTGGGCTTGAATGCGCACTACCGCGAGCGTTTACACGGGCTTATTTATTATTATGCTAAAAAACCTGAGCAGGTCGTGAATATCGATTTAATCGTCGCAAATTATGTACCTCAGCAGAGATTAAAAATCGCTTTAGAAGAATTGATACAAGAGCTAGAAGTTGTGGCGGGCTCGCCTTGCTTAAAGTATGAAACCGCTGTGGCGATGCTGGACGGTGCGGGTGCAGTAATGATGGGTTCAGCGCTATGCCAACAGGAAGCCACACGTACTCAGATCGAGAATGCCAAAAAAAGTTTTTTCAAAAATAATACTTCCGGATTCGGCAAGTCGATCTCGCAGTGGTGTTCCCGCTTAATTGGCGTATTTTCTTAGCGCTACTTTGCATTTCAAAAGTGATCGCGCAATCGGGCTGCGGCTTGCAGCCCCAAATCCTGCCAGGAGCCGCAGCCAGACTGCGTATTAGCTTCAAAAATCGCCAAAATAAGCTTGTCTAATTGCCATGTAATAAACTTTAATCTGGGCGTACCAGTGCTTGGCGATTCCTTACTACCTACTTCCTATTGACGTCCTATTTGCGTCCTGTTTTGCTAGGCGCTGCCTTTGCTGAGCGATATGCAAGTGCTGGCCGCGCCGATGGCGTAAGCGCTTTGCTAGCAGGTCTGGCTGCAGGTTTTACTGAGGCCTGTGTCGCTGGTTTTTTTCCATAGGTATTCATCTTGGGCGCGACACCGCGAGTCGCATTGCCAGCAGGTTTGCCGCTCGCTACGGGCAGCGGCAGCAAAGGCGGACGCGATGAAATTAAATGTTTTTCACTGCTGCCTATCAGATCGTTTCTTCCCATGCGCAGCAAGCCTTCTCTGACGACTTCCCAGTTTTCCGGGGCATGATAACGCAGTAGTGCCTTGTGGAATTTTCGGATTTTTCCTGAACGTGCGGTTTCTACGACTTCTGAATCCTGGCTCACTTTTTTCAAAGGATTCTTGCGGCTGTGATACATGGTGGTGGCCAATGCCATCGGGGTAGGCATGAAGGTCTGCACCTGATCGAGCTTGAAATCATTTTTCTTTAGCCACAAAGCCAGATTCACCATGTCTTCATCGGTGGTGCCAGGATGGGCCGCGATGAAGTAGGGGATTAAATACTGTTCTTTGCCGGCTTCTTTCGAGTACTTATGAAACATCGCCTTGAACTCGTCATAGGCGCCGATGCCAGGCTTCATCATCTTCGATAAAGTACCCGCTTCAGTATGTTCAGGCGCGATCTTGAGTAAGCCGCCGACGTGGTGGGTCACTAATTCTTTGACGTATTCGGGTGAGCGCACTGCCAGATCGTAGCGCAAGCCTGAACTGATCAAGATTTTTTTGACGCCAGGTACGGCGCGCGCTTTGCGGTATAGCGAAATTAGTTTGCTGTGATCGGTGCCCAGATTGCTGCAAATCGAAGGGTAGACGCAGGACAGGCGGCGGCAGGTTTCTTCAATTTTTTTGTCTTTGCAAGCTAGACGATACATATTCGCGGTAGGCCCGCCCAGATCCGAAATGGTGCCGGTAAAGCCCTTGGTTTTGTCACGGATTTCTTCAATCTCGCGCAGGATGGAAGGCTCGGAACGGCTTTGGATAATCCGTCCTTCATGCTCGGTAATCGAGCAAAAGGTACAGCCGCCAAAGCAACCGCGCATGATATTGATAGAGAAACGTATCATCTCCCAGGCCGGGATGCGTGCCTTGCCGTAGCTAGGGTGGGGCGCACGTGCATATTGGCGGTCAAACACGCCATCCATCTCGTCCATCGCCAGCGGTAATGGCGGTGGATTGATCCAGACATCACGCTCACCGTGGCCTTGCGAGAGCGCCTTTGCATTGCCTGGATTGGCTTCCAGATGAAAGACCCGGGAGGCGTGTGCGTACATCACCAGATCATCCTTGATCGCTTCAAACGAAGGCAGGCGTATCACGGTTTTATTGTGTTTGTCGCGCAGCATGAGTTGGCGTTCTTCGCGGCTCATGATGCGTACCGCTTGCTGCTTGACCACATCGGCGGCGATGGTGTCTGCATCGCCGGCAGCTTGATTGCCAGCTTCACCGGTGGCGCATTTGGCCTCTTTTTCCGGGATCATTTCGTAAGGATTAGTGTGACCTTCGACCTTGCCGGGTGTGTCTAGCTTGATAGAATTAATTTCGGCCCAGTCTTCGTCGGGCAGCCAATTGGGTGGCGTCATGAAGGCGGTGCCGCGTAGATCGCGGATCGCTTTAATCGGTTCACCCGCGGCCAAACGGTGTGTCAGATCGACCAGCGCACGTTCGGCATTGCCAAACAATAGGATGTCGGCTTTGGAGTCGGGCAGCACCGAGCGCTTGACCTTATCCGACCAATAATCGTAATGGGCGATGCGGCGCAAGCTTGCTTCTATACTGCCGATCACGACTGTGGTGTCGGCATAGGCTTCGCGTGCGCGTTGCGCATACACCACGACTGCGCGGTCGGGGCGTTTGCCTGGTTCGCCATCGGGCGTGTAGGCATCGTCTGAGCGTATCTTGCGGTCAGCCGTATAGCGATTAACCATAGAGTCCATATTGCCGGCAGTGATGCCGAAATACAGATTAGGCCGACCCAAGGCGCGAAATGCATCGGCCGAATGCCAGTCTGGCTGGCTGATGATACCGACACGAAAGCCCTGCTGCTCCAGCAAGCGACCGACCAAGGCCATACCAAAACTAGGATGGTCGATGTAGGCGTCACCGGTGATTAAAATGACGTCACAACTATCCCAGCCCAGCACATCCATTTCGGCGCGCGACATAGGTAAAAAGGGCGCGGCATTGTTGCCACCCACTTCAGGACGAAAACGGGGAAAAGAGAACAGATTTTGCGGTAAAGGATTCATGGGCGCGATTTTACCTGAAATAGAAAATTTCCGTGCTAAGGCATTGATATTGCGAGATATTTCTCTGAGATCTAGATTGTTATTTAAGTAATTTGGGGACCGCTGCAGCGCTGTATTCGCCTATTTTTCCGGGTAGGGTGCCAGATCGGGAGCAGCGAGGCCTCTCGCGACGGGATAAATGCAGGCAAAAACGGAGGGCAGCGTCTAAGCAAATGTGAGCATGCCTGAAAGCCCAATGTTTACGCGGGTTTCCAGCCTGCCTAGGCTACAGCCCGCATGCAGATTGCGCGTTGAGTGTGCGTTGAGGCAGGAGCATTTATTTTTCTTGAAAACACTATGCGCGTTGCTGTTGCCGCCGTATTCACCGGGTATTTTCGGTGTTAAAAAGACCAGCTCAATATGCTGAGAATTTATTTCTCATTAGTATTAAAACATCAAAAATGCATGGGATTATTGCCTTTAAATCATTGACTATTGTGAATGTATAAGTCTGTGCGGCGTAAATCAGACAGTCGAAACACATGCTTACAATATTCTTTCGATATTAATTAAAAATATTGCTAATATATTTTAACGGTGATTCTGATGACTTTTTTGAATTTAAGTGAAGAGTGATTTATCTCCATTTGAATAGTAAGGCATCCGGTCCGCGACGAACAACTGAGTGGTTTTGTTTAGTCGCAACTCCGTACGATTCAAGTTCCTTGAGCGCGGCAGCTAAGTCGATTATCGAGTGGATCAAGCTTGAATTGAAACATGCAAGGGCAGTTGAGTGACGTTTTTGTCTGCAGACCCAGGACCTATTTGGGACGAAATTCTGCCAAGTAAACACCATTAGGACTTACGAAAAACTGTTCCAGCTAGGCGTGCCGCCGAAGACTGTAGTTTTTACGGCAAGGCGGATACAAAGACGCTGGGGCGGTTTTGCGTAAGTTCTAATAGATCCGATAAGCCGGTTTACCTTATCCGCAAAGAATACATTGCTGTTTTTCGAGGATAGGTTTGGACCAAAAACGACATAAAAATACCAGGAGAATCAATAGTGAAATCAATTACTTTTATTAAACCGAATATGAGCCTAGCGCTCTGCGCTGCTGCAATTTCTGCGGCTTTCATGAGCTATTCCAACACTGCTGTTGCTGCCCCATCTGGCGCCACACTAACTACGGGTGTCAGCGGCGCGGCAGGGAGCTCCGAAAAACTTCATCAAGCTGAGCATCATCAGCATAAAGCCAAAAAAGCAGGTGAGCGTGGTCCTAAAATGCCCCATGCCGCCAACGCACGTTCTAGCTATGGTTCCTTGGCGACGCACGGCCCTGACTTTTTGAAGCGTCCTTCTGGCTTGGCAAAAAACACTTCGACCGCGGTCCTTGCCAAAGGTGCCAAGGGGATGCAGGGCGCCCAAGCTGCTGCGGCTGCCTGTGATGCCAATCTTTACACCGTGAGCGGTTCGGCTTTGCTCAATGCGGTGACCTCGTCTAGCGTTGCATGTATTAACGATCTGTTTAATTTAAGCGGTGCGATGGCCGGAAAAGTATTTAATGAAGCGCAAATGGTAACGATCGCCGATGGGTTCAAAGCGAACGCTGCTAGCTATAACGGCACTAATTCAGCGAGTACTTTGCAGTTGGTCTTGTTCCTGCGCGCCGGCTACTATGTTAATTGGTACAACAGCGCCGACACGGGCGTATATGGCGCCAAAATGAAGGCCGCTATCGTGCCCGCGATGGATGCGTTTGTAAATAATGGAAATTTTGGATTGGTGAATGATGTTCATGGCGAGGTCCTGTCAGAGTTTGTCACCTTGGTGGACAGTTCTAGTGAGAATGCGCATTTCCTCACCCCGGTAGTTAAGCGCTTGCTAAATTCGTACAACCCTAGTTATAACGTTTATTGGTGGATGCGTGGTGCGGTGAATAATGTGTTTACCGTCTTGTTTCGGGCCCATCAAAACGACGATTTTAAGGCTTTGATCGCAACTGATACATCCATCGTTGATACGCTGTACAACTTCGTCAATGCTAATTTTGCGCAGTTAGGCGGCGACAATGAATATTTGGTCTCAAATGCAGGGCGTGAGTTGGGGCGCTTTCTGCAATATGCCGATACCAGCGCAGCGAAAATTGCTGCCAAACCTAAGGCAAAGTTGATGATCGATCGTAGCAATGTCACTGGAACTACGGCCTCCTTATGGGTCGGTGTCGGAGAGATGATCGACTATTTCGATAAGCCTAATTGTAGCTACTACAATTTGTGCGATTTTGTGGCGCGTTTAGATAAAGAAGTATTGCCTAAAGCGAAGTCATGTAGCCCAACTTTGCGTCTGCGTGCGCAAGCCTTGACGGATGCCCAAATGACTGAGGCCTGCAATATTGTCGGAGCCGAGGAGGGCTACTTTCATAAGATGGTTGCTAGTGGCAATATCCCTGTGGCGAAGGACAATAATACCCAGTTAGAGATGGTGGTCTTCAATAGCAGTTTCGATTACCAACGTTATGCCGGTGCGATCTACGGCATCGATACCAACAACGGCGGTATGTATTTGGAAGGTAGCCCAGAGGTGGTTGGTAATCAGCCGCGTTTCATCGCGTATCAAGCGGAATGGATGTTGCCGAAATTTGAGATCTGGAATTTGACGCATGAGTACATCCATTACCTCGACGGTCGTTTCGATATGTATGGAGACTTTGATTTAGGCATGTCGGTAAAATCGACCTGGTGGACCGAGGGTTTCGCTGAGTATGTGTCCTACTCGTATCGCAATCTGGCCGATACGGGCGCTCAAACAGAGGCAGCGAAGGCCACTTTTCCATTGAGTACTATCTTCCAGAATGATTACAGTGTTGGACAAACACGGGTTTATTACTGGGGTTATCTGGCAGTGCGTTACATGTTTGAAAAACAGCGCAACAAAGTCTCTAATCTATTGGCATATTTCCGACCAGGTAACTATAGCGGATACACCAGCTATATGAACGGTTCAGCCATGGGTTCCAGCATGGATGCCGATTTTAAAGCTTGGTTGCCATGTGTGAATAATGCGACTTTGCCTGGTTGTCCAACTGGGACCGGTGGCAACGCTTTGCCTGTCGCTAATTTCAGTAGTTCGGTGTCGAACATGGCAGCAAATTTTGTTGATGCCTCGACCGATAGTGATGGCAGCATCGCTTCACGAGTATGGGATTTCGGTGATGGTTCAAGCTCTAGCCTTGCTAATCCTAGTCATGTTTATGCGACAGCGAAGACTTACACAGTGAGTTTGACTGTCACCGATAATAGCGGCGGCAAGTCAGTTGTCAGCAAATCTGTTGTGATTGTCGGAGGCACTCCTGTGAATGTTTTACCTGTTGCCCAGTTTGGCAATGTGGTTTCAGGTATGACGGTGGCTTTCACGGATAAATCGACCGATAGTGATGGCGTAATCGCATCCAGGGCTTGGACTTTCGGTGATGGCACTAGCTCTAGCGCTGCCAATCCATCGAAAACCTATGCGGCTGCAGGGACTTATCCGGTTACATTGACTGTGACTGATAATAGCGGTGGAAAAGCTACGATTAGTCAAAGCATCGTGATTCAAGCGGGCACTACTTTGCCTGAATGTCCAGGTACTGCACAAGCTTTAGGTAAAAACTGCGTGAGAAGTAATGTGTCTGCACCACTCGGCGATTACTCTTATATGTATTTGTATGTACCTGCCGGAACCAAGCAAGTACGTATCACTACATCTGGTGGTACAGGTAATGCCGATTTGTTTGTTAGCACCCTGGGTACCTGGGCAACACGCGATTACTATAATTATGGCTCATACGCGGTCGGGAACACGGAAGCGGTTACCGTCAACAATCCACCTTCAGGCTATATGTATGTCAGTTTATATGGGCAATCGGCCTTTTCTGGAGTGAAAGTGAAGGTCGAATATTAATGCTTCACTTAGGGTAGTATTGCGTTAAAAAAAAAGGGGCGCTGGTATGCGCCCCATTTTTTATTTGCTGTAGAGCAGTTGAATTTAGAATTTGTTTTTGAGTAAGTTAAAAAACGCCTGTGAACTGCAGTGCTGCAACTGAATCTCTATGCATTGCTGCCACTGTGCGAAGTCTTTAATTGAGCGAGAAACATCCGCTGCCAAGCTTGCGCTGACCCGAGTATCCGATTCGAGATGGAGTTTCTTAATTTCGAACACGCCGGTTTTTCTATGAACTTTTGCATCCATGCGCGCGATCAGATTACCGTTTCTTAATATCGGTAAACTGAAGTAGCCGTAACGTCTGGCCGCCTCGGGCGTATAGCATTCGAGTTTGTAATCGAAATTGAATAATTCGGCAGCGCGTTTTCTATCCCATACCACAGGATCAAATGGCGACAGTATTCGTGTCGTGTTCGCTTTGAGTGCGCCGTCGTATGCCTGATGCAGCAGTTCTTCGTGGTCAGGATGGACATAGACTGGCTGATCCGAGTCTGCCAGTTGTAAGCTGATTAATAGGCCTTGTTGCGCCAGTTGCGCAGGCTGGATTACAGGGTTTAATTTCCCCATTCTAAAGTAATCGCTGATCCACGAAGCTTTTGCTATGCCCAAGGCTTTCACTGCTTTGAGTACCTGTTGCTGCTGGCAGTGTAATTGCTCTGGTAAATCGCGTTGATCGCTCCAGTGCGGATGTACGCGCTCGCGTAAGTCATAGACACGGTGAAAATTATGGCGTCTGGCAACCATTAATTCACCCGTAGTAAACAGTACTTCTAGTGAGCGTTTTTCGGGTTTCCATTCCCACCAACCGCCTGCTTTACCACTCTTGCGTTCAAAGTCAACTGAGCGGGTTTCTCCATGTTGCTGTATATGCTGACGAACATGCTCAACTTGCTGGGTGTTTTCAGTCAACCAGCGGTGGTTGTATTTCCAGCCCAAGCCTTGTGGCGACACCATTTGATGGCGATACAAAGCGTAATCTTCTATAGGTAGAAAACAAGCTTCGTGTGACCAGTATTCAAAAATAGCGCCTTCTGCCAGGAGTTCGTCTAGCCAAGCGTTTTGATATTGGCCGAGTCGGCTCCATAACACCAAATACGGACTGCGTGCCACCACGCTAATGGTGTCGATTTGTAAGGCCGACATTTGGCGTATGCATTGCAGTACATCGGCTTTGCAGGCTGTTTTTTGAATTGGATTTAATAAACCCTGCGCCGCGAGGTGTAGCGCACGGGCCGAGGCGAGGGTAAGTTCCATCTATTTATCGCTATATTAGAAGTGCTTTAATCCCAGTGCAGCTTTTACTTCATCGGTAGTTTTTGCTGCGATTTCTCTGGCTCTTTCGGTGCCAACCTTGAGCATCTGCAAAACCTGAGCGCGATCTTTTTCATATTCTTGACGGCGTTCACGTATCGGTGTCAGCATGTCTTGTAAAACCGCCTCTAGCCTTTGCTTAACTTTGCTGTCTCCAAGCCCGCCGCGCACATAGTGATCCTTCATTTCTTGCAAACTGATTTTGTCTTGGTCAAAGGCATCCAAATAAATGAATGCGACATTGCCCTCTAAGTGCCCAGGATCTTCTACTCTTAAGTGCAAAGGGTCGGTATAAACATTTTTAACTGCAGCTTTGATCTCGGCAGCGCTGGCACCAAGATTGATGCTATTGCCCAGTGATTTACTCATCTTGGCTTTGCCATCGATACCCGGCAAGCGTCCAATTTCAGGAACTAGGGCTTCACATTCGAGCAAGATATCTTGCTTTACCAAGCGGTTAAAACGTCTTACGATTTCATTGGTCTGCTCTATCATCGGGATCTGATCGTCGCCTACTGGTACCAGTGTCGCTTTGAAGGCGGTGATGTCGGCCGCCTGACTGACCGGATAGGTGAAAAATCCAGCCGGAATATCGCGTTCGAAATTGCGTAAGACTATCTCTTGTTTGATGGTTGGATTGCGTTCCAGTCTGGCTACGGTGACCAAATTCATATAGTAATAAGTAAGCTCGGTCAGCTCAGGAATTTGCGATTGTATGAAAATCGTCGATTTACTCGGGTCTATCCCAACCGCTAGGTAATCTAATGCGACTTCGAGCACGTTGTTATGCACTTTTGCAGGATCATCCATATTGTCTGTCAGCGCCTGCGCATCAGCGATCATGATGTACTGCTGATATTGGTGCTGATACAGAACGCGATTGCGAAGGCTGCCAACAAAATGTCCCAAATGCAGCGGACCGGTCGGGCGGTCGCCAGTCAGGATCAAATGTTGGGTATTTTCTGTCGGTGTAGAAGAAGGTTTTTTATCGTCGCTCATGCGTATATTCCGTAAGGTTGAGGCTGAATTAGTCGTATTTTCGATTGATGTGGCGAAAAAAAAGCCGCTCAGTGTGGCGGCATTGATTAGATCGCTAGGATCTGATTTTCTAATTACTTCGTAACCGGGTGCGCCGCCCCTAGGCTTAAACGCTGCGCCAGCATAAATTTGAAAGTGGTTTTGCTTGATTCATATCCGCATAATGCCGTCTGCAGCGCTTTTTTGTCAAGGAAAGGATGCTGCTGCGTGGTAAAATTAAGTTTCAAATATTTATACTTTAATTGAAAAATGACAGCAATCGTTTCGACCTATTCTCCGCCGACAAAATTGATCATTGCCTCGCGTGAAAGTCGTTTGGCCATGTGGCAGGCCGAACATGTGCGAGATCAATTAGTGGCCTTGTATCCGGCATGTACTATAGAAATTTTGGGTATGACCACGCGCGGTGATCAAATTCTTGATCGAGCGCTCTCTAAGGTTGGTGGTAAAGGGCTTTTTGTCAAAGAGCTGGAAGTGGCCATGGCAGAAGGGCGCGCCGATTTTGCGGTGCATTCCTTGAAGGATGTCCCTATGGATTTGCCTGAGGGCTATGCATTGGCGGCAATTCTGGAACGTGAGGACCCCCGTGATGCTTTTGTTTCGAATGACTATGCCTCTCTGGATGATTTGCCGGCCGGTGCTGTGGTTGGTACTAGTAGTTTGCGGCGCCAGGCACTTATCACAGCGCGCTATCCGCACTTAGTTATACATCCACTTCGCGGCAACCTCGATACCCGTTTGCGCAAGCTAGATCAAGGCGATTACGCGGCAATTATTTTGGCTGCGGCTGGCTTGAAACGACTGGGGCTGCCAGAAAGAATACGTGCATTCATCGCACCGGAGCAAAGTTTGCCGGCCGCTGGCCAAGGTGCGATGGCGATCGAGGTCGCCGCTAATCGACCTGATTTATTGGCTTGTTTGGCTCCGTTGAATCATTTACCCACTTCGCAAGCAGTAAGTGCAGAACGTTCAGTATCGAAGGCGTTTGGAGGGAGTTGCCAGATACCACTGGCAGCTTTTGCGACCGTGCACGACGGCATGATGCATTTGCGAGCCATGGTCGCGACTCCTGACGGCACACGTGTTGTTAGTGCTGAGGTTCACGGTAAGTCTGAAATGTATCTGGAGCTTGGATTAGAAGTCGTTCAGGCATTGTCGGCGCAGGATGCTGAGGCGATCTTGGCGGTGTGTAAAGAGCAAATTACAGAGTAAATTGAATTCGATGCACGAATTAAAATCTGATTTAATGCCGGATAGTAAGAAGAGTATTGTGCAAGTTGAGGCTGTCGTCATTACTCGACCACTCGCGCAAGCCAAGGGGTTTTCCGAGCAAGTAAAGGCAATTGGCCGTAAGCCAGAAATATTTCCGATGCTGGAAATTCATGCACTGGCTGATGATACGCAGTTAAGAGCAATTTTAGCGAGGTTAAGGGATTTCGCTATGGTTGCTTTTGTTAGTCCGAATGCAGTCAATGCCGTATTTTCGTATATACAGAGCTGGCCGCAGAGTGTGACGATTGCAGTGATGGGGGCGGGCAGTCGTGCCGCGTTGGCTGCGCATGGCATTACAGATATCAATGCACATATCATCAGCCCAACGAATCCTGAACGCACGGACTCGGAAACCTTGTTGGACGAACTTGATCTGGATGGGTTGAAAGCACGCAGTGTATTAATCATACGCGGTGAGACTGGTCGGGAATTGTTGGCGGACGCGCTCAGAGCTAAATCTATTGCAGTGGTTCAAGTTGCCGCTTATTGTCGCAAGGCGCCAGAGTTTAATGCACAACGGCAGAGCCAGTTGAACAGCTTACTTTCTCAGAAAAACACATGGGTAGTCACTAGTTCTGAAGTGCTGAAAACCATGCTCTCGTGGGCCGAGCAAATTGATTTTGAAAATGGCGTGGCAAAAATGCAACGCCAGCAAATACTGGTTCCGCATGCTCGGATCGCAGAAACTGCAAAAATACTTGGATTTTTATCCATTACACTGACAGGATCAGGCGACGAACGTCTGCTTGTCGCGTTACAATCTGAACTATGAGCGAACAGCAATTACCCCACGACGCCGCATCGACGGCCAATTCGACCGATTCGGCTTCAAAGCAGCTGGCAGCAGCTGTTTTATCCGATACTACCAACAGCCCAAAAATAGTTTGGACACAACCCGTTTATCTGATGTTAGGAGCGGTGACGGTTTTGTTAGGTGTCCACTGGTGGACATCGCAAACCCAGATCTCTAGTTTGCGAGAAGAGCTCGCTCTGCGTTTGCAGCGCGCTGAAACCAATAGTAGCGAGACTAAACTGCTTGCCAAAACTGTGTACGATGGATCGAAAGAAATCCAAGCTAAAGTTGCGGTTTTAGAAGGTAAGCAAAGTGAGGCGCAGAGCCAACAGTTGGCACTCGAACAGCTATATCAAGATTTATCCAAAAATCGTGATGAATGGGCTTTGGCAGAAATTGAGCAAGTATTAGCGACTGCTAGTCAACAATTGCAATTGGCCGGCAACGTTCAAGGAGCGATTATCGCATTGCAAAATGCAGATAGCCGTTTAGCTAAATCAGAAAAGCCGCAATTTATTTCTATCCGCCGTGCGATTGCCAAAGACGTAGAAAAACTGAAGTCTTTGCCTGCTTTGGATTTAACTGGTGTGGCTTTGCGTCTCGATAGTGTGATCGCACAGGTTGATCATATTCCACTATGGTCCGATGAAAAAGTGGTCGCGACAGGGCTGGCACCGAAAGCACCATTGCGTGTTTTACCCAAGGCGCCGAGTTCAAATTCAAAAAGCGGTAGCAAACAAGGTAGCGAAGATGTGCCAGAAAATGGCTGGAGTATGCGGATCCAGGATGCCTGGCAGAGTTTTTTCAGCGAAATGTTGATAGAAGTTAAGCAGTTAATGCGGGTTCGTAATGTTGAAACGCCAGACGCTTTGTTACTGACGCCATCGCAAGGCTATTTTGCACGTGAGAATCTTAAATTACGTTTATTGAATGCACGCTTGGCGCTGTTGTCTCGCAATGAAGATGCGTTTCGCAGTGACATGATTGCTGCCCAAGATGCCTTGACCAAATATTTTGATACCCGCGCTAAGCAAGCACAAACGGTTCAAGCTTTACTTCGTCAAGTTCAAGCGAGTAATTTATCAATAGAAATGCCGACTTTGTCAGATAGCCTTAATGCAGTTCGTAACTATAAGGTGAAGCCATAATATGCGCATTTTTATTCGGCTTCTGATTCTCTTTTCTCTAGCAGTTGGTCTGGCGATAGGTGCTCGTTTTAATCCCGGAAATGTGGTGTTTTTTTATCCGCCATATAGGGTCGATTTATCTTTGAATTTTTTTCTGTGTCTGACGCTCTTATTATTCGTCCTAGTTTATTTTTTATTGCGTACTTTGGTTGCAACGCAAGAAATGCCGCAGAAAGTAGCGGCTTACCGAAAAAACAAACGTGAGAGAGACAGCAATAAAGCACTGCGTGAGGCGCTAAAGGCTCTATTTGAAGGGCGTTTTGGCCGTGCTGAAAAGGCTGCAACTAATGCGATAAATTTGCCAGAAAATGCGGCAGTAGCAGCCTTGATTGGAGCTCGAGCAGCTCATTTTATGAGTCAGTTTGATCGACGCGATACTTGGTTTTCTAGCATAGAGAGCGATACCAGTTACAAGACTGCGCGCCTAGTTAGTATGACGGAATTGCTAGTCGATCAGCATAAAGCCGAAGACGCCTTGGCTGCTGTGAAAGAACTCAATGCGAGTGGCACTCGACACATTCAGGTTTTACGGTGGTCTTTGAAAGCGAATCAGCAAGCCAAGAAATGGCCCGAGGTTTTGAAGTTGGTGCGCACCCTGGATAAACATCATGCATTGCATCCAGCCTTATCTAGCCGCTTGCGAGAATTGGCGTATGAAGACATGCTTAAAAATCAAAGTCACGATGCTGACTCCTTACGTCGTGTATGGTTTGAAATTCCAGCGTCTGATCGTAAAACTCGATTCGTCGCATTTACGGGAGCGACATTTTTTAATGCAAGTGGATTGCACGACGATGCCCGTATCATAGTGGAAAAAGCTTTGACCGAAAACTGGGATGATCGATTAATGCGAGTTTATCGGGATGCCTGCTCATCAGAAGGCGCGGCTTCTTTATTAACTCAAATTGAACACTGTGAGAATTGGAAGAAAGAGCGACCAAATGATCCGGAACTAGCGCTGACACTTGGTGTGCTGTGTTTTAAACAAAAACTCTGGGGTAAGGCGCAAAGACATCTTGAGCAAGCTTTATCTGATGCAGTTGAATCAAGAACTGTCCGTGAGGCAAACCTTAAACTGGGGCAGTTGCACGAGGCTTTAGGGCAGGCCGATGAGGCTGCAAAACATTACCGCTTATGTGCGATTGCGACTATGAAATAGCTTTGTTGCTGTTGCAATGCACAAATTATACGGAAAACTAGATATAATCTCGCCGAGATAACTCAAATTTTCACATTGAAAGAGCAATATGAGCTTGAATAAAGTCCCAGCTGGTCGCGATCTTCCTAACGATTTTAACGTGATCATCGAAATACCGATGAATGCCGATCCGATTAAATACGAAGTTGATAAAGAGTCGGGCGCGATTTTTGTAGATCGTTTTATGGGTACTGCGATGCATTACCCATGTAATTATGGTTATGTTCCTGAGACGATCGCTGGCGATGGAGATCCGGTTGATGTACTCGTCATTACACCATTTCCACTGATACCAGGAGTTGTTGTCCGTTGTCGCCCAATCGGGATATTGAAAATGACGGATGAAGCCGGTAGCGACGGTAAAGTTTTAGCCGTTCCTATTGATAAAATTTTGCCAATATATACACACTGGCAGAAGCCTGAAGATATGAATGAACTGCGCCTGCGCCAAATTCAGCATTTTTTCGAACACTATAAAGATTTGGAGAAAGGTAAATGGGTCAAGATTGAGGGTTGGGGCGGTCCGGAGGATGCAAAAACAGAAATTCTTGATGGTGTCGCCAATTACAAAAAATCCAAAGAATAAATATTTGGCAATAAATGCTGATTGAGATTCGCATTTAAAAGGAAAAAAGGCACAATATCTGTGCCTTTTTTTTCGATCTTAACTTTAACGAAGCGTCACTATAACTATTGCAGCAAGCGCTACTATTAACGCAATGCAGCTTAGCCAAAATAGACTGCTCTTGGTTTGTTTCTTCGATGCACCAATCTCAACAGACTTGTCGTTATTTTGACGATTGCGCTTAAGCCGATTATCTCGCGCGATTATTTTTTGCAATGCATGTGCCATCTCTGCAGCATTTTTGTAGCGAGCTACTGGATCTTTTTGCATGGCCTTCATCGTAATGTAAGACAATTTCTCCGGAATGCTTGGACGAATTTCCATCGGTGCTTTAGGTGTCTTATTGGCGATTTGGTAAAGTAATTTGTCGATGTTGTGAGACTGAAATGGTTTCTGCATAGTCAACATCTCATACATGACAGCGCCGAGTGAGTAAACATCGGTTAAGGCATCAACTTGCTGCCCTAAAGCCTGTTCGCGTGACATGTAATTGGGTGTGCCAAGTATGTTGTTGTTGAATAAGGTCTCAGCGGGATTGCCTTTGTCATCAAGTACACGATTCGGTGCGCGCGCGATCCCAAAATCAAGTACTTTGGGTTGTTTATTTGTGAGTATGAAAATATTCGCGGGCTTAATGTCACGATGAATAACACCATGTTCGTGTGCGTATGCTAATGCCTCGGCCACTTTGCAAATGATATTAACAGTCTCGATGATGTCGAAACGTTTGCCGCTTTCCATCAGTTCTCTTAAGTCTTTACCATGTAGGAATTCCATGGCGATAAAGGTGGTGCCACCTTCAGTAGAGGCATCGTAAATAGTAACAATATTCGGATGGGATAGCCTTCCAGCTGCTCGCGCCTCATTGATGAATTGTTGTTCGCGCTGCTTTTTATCGACAATTGCAAGACCCGGAGACAAAACTTTAATCGCAACAGCGCGGTCGATTACTGGATCATGCCCTAAATACACAGTGCCGTTTGAACCGCTACCTAATTTTTCGGTAATGGAGAAGCGTCCTACTCTTCGTATTGGAGGGCTAGTTGCGTTGCTATTAGTTGGGAGACTGGTGTTCGGTATCATTTCCACAGCATGCCTTGACGGACATGAAATTTCAAGCTTTTGTTTGTGAGCTTATGTAAGTTCGCCTCTGAAAATGACTTTGTATGGTGTATGTTCATTTAGGTCAGTTAAATAATGGGCGATACCTGCTTTTTCTCTTTCTAAATATTCGGCGACAGCATTCGAGAATCTAGGATCGCTGAGGTGATGTGCTGAATATGTTTTTTGAGGGAGAAAACCGCGTGCCATTTTATGCTCTCCTTGAGCTCCGCCCTCAAACGTTTCGATTTTATTTTTAATGCAAAAGTCTATTGCTTGGTAATAAGCGGTCTCAAAATGAAGACAGGGAATAGTTTCCAGGCAACCCCAGTAGCGTCCGAAAACTGTTTTCTCATCGTGTATTAATAAAGATGCTGCAATTGTGCGGCCATTTTTTTTAGCAAAAACGAGTTGAATATTTTCTGGCATAGTCGCGCCAATACGATGAAAAAAATCAAGATTCAAATAGGGGGAGGAGTGATGCTCGATGTAAGTCTGGTCATAACACTGTTTGAAAATTTCCCAGTTGAGTTGCGTCATCTCGCTCCCCTTAAGATGCTCAAATTCAATTTCGCTTTGCTTGATCTTGCGTCTCTCTGCGCGAATATTTTTTCTTTTTTTGGACTCAAGCGTTGCAAGAAACTCTTCGAAGTTTAAATAGTTATTGTTTTTCCAGTGAAATTGGATTCCCTCACGTATTAAGTATCCTGTTTTACCCAATAGCTCTGTTTCTTGATTCGACGGAAACAGTATATGTGTCGATGAGAAATTCCCAGATTGTTGATATTTTATAAGTTCAATCAATAAAGCGCGCCACGCCGCAGCGTCTTTGGCAATAAGACGATTTCCGCTTACGGGTGTAAAGGGAATGGCGCTGAGTAATTTTGGATAATAATTGAGTCCGCTCTTATGGTAGGCATCCGCCCAGGCCCAGTCGAAAACATATTCACCATAAGAATGGTATTTTTCATATAAAGGGATAGAGGCAACTAGTTGATTTTCTTGCCACAGACACAGGTAAGACATTTTCCAACCCGTTTTTTCGCACGCTGAGCCTGATTCGTGGAGGGCGTTTAAAAATGCAAACGAGAGAAAAGGATTCGCATTATTTTGTGATTGTACTAATGCATCCCATTGTTTCTGACCAACATCATTCAGAGAATTGAGGATGCTCATGCGATAATATGTCTGCACGGTAGGAATGTTCATTTCTATTATTAAATATCTGATTAAAGATGATGTAAGCCACTATGACAGTAAAAGTTGCTATTTCCCAAATTAATAGTATTGTTGGTGATCTGCTAGGCAATGCTGAAAAAATCTTTCAAGCCGTACATGCTGCGGTTAAACAGGGCGCCGATATTGTCGTCACGCCTGAACTTTCCTTGGTCGGTTATCCGCCGGAAGATCTATTGTTACGACCTGCGTTTTATGAAAAAACCGCAGAGGTTTTGCTGAACTTAGCTACTAAATTACAGCAATTTCTTAATGTCCATGTTTTAGTTGGCCATCCGTTTGAAAAAAATGGCTTACGTTTTAATGCGGTTTCTGTTTTGTTAAACGGCAGTGTGTCTGTTACCTACTGTAAAAGCGATCTACCGAATGATATGGTATTTGACGAAAAGCGGTATTTTGTTGAATCGGATCAGCCTGTCGTCTTCTCAGTAAAAGGAACAAAATTCGGAATTAATATTTGCGAAGATACCTGGCATCCTCATGCCCCGAGTAAAGCTAGGATGGCCGGAGCGGAAGTCTTATTAGTCCCAAATGCATCTCCTTTTCATATGAGTAGGCCTGATCAGCGCTTGGAGATTATGCGAGCAAATGTGGCTGCGCAGGGAATGTCTTTGGTCTACGCAAATTTGGTTGGCGGTCAGGATGAACTTATTTTTGATGGCAATTCTTTTGTAATGCGTCAAGACGGAGCGCTTTGCGCCAGCCTCAAACACTGTGAGGAAGATTTGCAAGTTATAGTGTTTGACGGCGCAACACCAATGACTGGAGAGATCACAGCGGTTTTAAGTGTGGAGACGCAGATTTATCAAGCCTTGGTGTTAGGCGTGCGTGATTACGTCACGAAAAATGGCTTTCCACATGTGTTGATTGGGATGTCTGGTGGTGTAGATTCGGCCTTGACGCTCGCGATTGCGGTGGATGCGCTGGGAGCGGGTAAGGTTAGGGCGGTAATGATGCCATCTCCGTATACAGCGGATATTTCTTTGTTTGACTCTCGCGATATGGTTCAGCGTCTTGCTGTACGTTATGATGAAATCTCTATTAATGATTGCTTCGCTTCTTTTAATACAACGCTCGAGCAAGAGTTTTCTGGCTTATCGGCGGATGCTACCGAGGAAAATATACAGGCGCGGATACGTGGTACGATTTTGATGGCGCTGTCGAATAAGCATGGCTCAATTGTATTGACGACCGGAAATAAAAGTGAGATGGCGGTTGGGTATTGCACCTTGTACGGCGATATGGCAGGCGGCTTTGCGGTTATTAAGGATGTCGCAAAAACTTTGGTATATCGCCTGTGTGAATATCGCAATAGCTTATCTTTAGTTATACCCGAGCGTATTTTGTCCCGTGCACCTTCCGCAGAATTAAGGCCCGATCAGACCGATCAGGATTCGCTGCCTCCTTATGATATTTTGGATGGCATTATGCGTCTGTATATGGAAGAAAATAAATCTCGAGCCGAGATTGTTGAGGCTGGATATAAAATTGAAGACGTCGAACGCATTACGCATTTGATTAAAATTAATGAGTATAAAAGACGTCAGTCGCCGGTTGGAATAAGGGTAACCCATAGGGCATTCGGTCGCGATTGGCGATATCCTATTACTTCTAAATTTCGCGATTAATTTTTGTAATTTAATTTTTGTAATAAGTAAACAGTTCGCAAGGGCGTTATGTCTACAGGCTTAACACCATTCGGATATATTTATATGAAGTATCTATGCTGGAAGTGCATCTTCCTGAGGAGTGAAAATGAAACAGATTACTGCAGTGATTAAACCATTTAAGTTAGATGAAGTTCGCGAGGCCTTAGCCGAGGTCGGAGTCACTGGCTTAACAGTAGCGGAAGTAAAGGGTTTTGGGCGTCAAAAAGGCCATACTGAGCTGTACCGTGGAGCTGAATATGTGGTCGATTTTCTGCCAAAGATAAAACTTGAGGTGGTGGTTGATGACAAAATTTGCGATCAGGTTGTGGATGCGATTATTAAAGCTGCGCATACAGGGAAAATCGGTGATGGTAAAATTTTTGTACAAAACGTTGAGCAAGTAATTCGTATTCGCACCGGTGAAACAGGGCCCGAGGCTGTTTAATTTTTAAATCTATGAGTATAAATTCATGAACGATAGGCGTATTTTTTTGTCCCGACTCTTAGTCGGTGCAGCTGCGACAGCTTTAGCGATTCCCGCATCAGCGGATGCTGGGATAAGCGATCACAAGATCGTTTTAGGTCAATCCGCTGCTTTTTCAGGTCCCGCAGCGCAATTAGGCATACAACTACATACCGGAGCGAAAACCTACTTTGATCAGGTGAACGCCCAAGGCGGGGTGTTTGGCCGGAAAATAGAAATAATAAAACTCGATGATAAATATGAAGCAGATCTGGCTGCCGCAAATACTAAAAAATTGATCGAGGTTGATGAGGTTTTTGCCCTGTTTGGCTATGTCGGTACTCCGACTAGTAATGCGGCTCTGCCTATCTTCACCCAGGCAAAGGTTCCGTTTTTTGCGCCATTTACAGGTGCTCAATCTTTGCGAGAACCATTCAATAAACAAATTTTCAATATTCGGGCCAGTTATTTTGATGAGACTGAACATTTGGTTGATCGCTTGGTAAAAACCGGATTAAAAAATATTGCGGTGTTTTATCAAAATGATGCCTACGGCAAGGCCGGTCTCGCGGGTGTTGAGCGCGCCTTGAAAAAAATGAATGTGCCTATGCTGGAAATGGCGACTGTAGAGAGAAATAGCACAGACGTTGCTAAGGCGGTGGAAAAAATACTTCCTAAACGGCCCGACGTAATCATACAGATTAGTGCCTATGCGTCCTGTTCTGCTTACATCAAGGAGATGCGTAAGGCTGGATATACTGGGCAGTTTTACAATGTATCGTTCGTAGGAAGTAAAGCCTTGGCCGATACCTTGGGTGCAGAGGGGCCTGGCGTTGTTATTTCTCAAGTAGTTCCGTTCCCTTGGCATTTGGCGACGCCTATTGTGGCTGAGTACACAAAAGCCATGCATAAAGCAGGAATACAAGACTTGAATTTTTCTAGCCTGGAAGGATTTATCGCCGCCAAAGTATTTGTTGAGGGCTTGAAGCGTGCCGGCAAAAATCTTAGTCGGGATAGGTTAATTTCCGCCTTAGAGACTATTAATATTGGCAACTATGATACCGGTGGCTTTGATGTCGCCTTTTCACCAAGTAGTCACAATGGCTCTAAATATGTCGATATGACGGTGATCAGTAAAGAAGGTAAATTCCGTAATTAGTTGGATATTTATTTAATAGGCTTTGAGTAAAACGATTAATGCTCCAGAGCCACCGTCTGCGGCGGTGGCTTGACTGTATGCCAGAACTTCATCTTTTTGTATCAGCCAGTTCCTGACTTTTTTCTTTAGTACAGGTTCTTTATTGATAGAGCCAAGACCTTTGCCGTGAATGATGCGTACACAGCGCTTACCTGTGCGGCCACATTGACGTAAAAAATCGGCTAAGGCATCTCGTGCCTGATCGCGCCGCATTCCATGTAAGTCCAGCTCCGCCTGAATTACCCAGTGACCTTTCCTCAGTTTTTTTGCAACGTCTATCCCGATTCCTTGCCGTGTATAGCTGAGATCTTCATCGGTTTCGAGTAAAGAGTCTGCGTCAAAATCATCGGACAGTGATTCTTGCAAGGCCGAGCGCTCATCAGCCAAATGCTGAAAAGCAATTGGTTCTGGTCGCTTGCTTAAGGGGATATGTTTTTCTTCGTTTTTTAGCGCTTGGAGTTTGCCAACAGTGGCGCGAAAAATATTCGCCTCTTGCTTTTCCAGGGTTAATTTTTTTATTTGCTCGAGTTCAGCCTTATGACGGAGTTCTTGCTGATTTTTTAATTGCTGACCTAAATTTTTTAGGTCAGCAAAATTTTTTATTGAGCTTGGCATGCGGAGTGTCTAAAAAAACTTACTCTTCCAGGAAGCGCTGGGCATCTAGTGCCGCCATGCATCCGGTACCAGCACTGGTAATAGCTTGGCGGTAAACGTGGTCTTGTACGTCGCCAGCGGCAAATACACCTGGAACGTTGGTGGCGGTTGCCATACCCTCGGTGCCTGTTTTGGTTTTGATGTAGCCATTGTGCATCTCTAATTGGCCATCAAATATACTGGTGTTGGGTTTGTGACCGATTGCGATGAAAACACCATGTAAAGGTATAGCGCTAGTCTCTGCATTGCTCATGGACTTGATACGTATACCCGTTACGCCACTGTCGTCACCAATCACTTCGTCCAGAGTGTGGTTCCATTTTATTTCTACCTTGCCTTCAGCAACCTTCGCCATTAAACGGTCAATTAAAATAGCCTCGGCACGGAATTTGTCACGTCGGTGTATTACCGTGACTTTGCTGGCAATATTGGACAGATAAAGCGCCTCTTCTACCGCTGTATTTCCCCCGCCGACCACGGCGACTTCTTTGCCTCGATAAAAAAAGCCATCGCAAGTTGCGCATGCAGAAACACCTTTACCCATGAATGCCTGCTCGGAAGGCAAACCTAGGTACTGTGCCGAAGCGCCAGTGGCGATAATTAATGAATCGCAGGTATATTCGGCCTGATCACCAATTAGGCGTATAGGTTTTTCATTTAATTTGGCAGTGTGAATATAGTCAAAAATAATTTCTGTATTAAAGCGCTCCGCGTGTTGGAGAAATCTTTGCATTAGCTCTGGACCTTGCACCCCCAGTGGGTCTGCTGGCCAATTTTCTACGTCAGTAGTTGTCATTAATTGGCCGCCTTGCTCAACTCCAGTGATCAGCACAGGTTTTAGATTGGCGCGGGCGGCATAAACGGCGGCCGAGTAGCCCGCTGGACCAGAACCAAGAATTAAGACGTGAGCGTGTTTCGGAGTCGACATGATAAGGCCTGAATAAAGAGATTAAATTAATGGATAAGTGCAGAAAGCTGAAGGAATAGATAGCGCCCATTTCAATGATTTCAAGATCAGTCCCTGAATATGAATCGCTGTATAAGGATGAGCGCAATTATAGACGAATACCATGGCTTGGGCATATGGGACTAGGCTAGCACACTTGTTTTGCGTCGTTTAGTTTCAATAAGATAATAAATTACAGGTGTATCTTAGCTGGGTTTTTGCCCTACAATCGTGGCTGGCTGTTTTCTTTATGATTTATGACTAATACCAACGAAGCCTATACCCGCGATCGCAATAATAAGCCTGCGCCACCTATGCCAAATCGCCTTGTCAATCTATTGGCTGAGGTGCGATGGATAGCGTTCGCAGCTTCGAGTGCGTATTTAGTTCTGATCTTGTTTACTTATTCTAAACTTGACCCAGGCTGGTCACATGCGAGCGAGGTGCTCAAGTTTCATAATATAGGTGGGCGAGCCGGAGCTTGGTTTGCGGATGTTTTTTTGTATGTATTTGGCTTGTCTGCGTGGTGGTTTAGCGTGGTTTTGCTTAGATTGGTGTGGAAGGATTACCGACAACTATCGAGGCAACTCTTGTCCGAAGAAAAAGCAGAAGATGCTCATGAATATGAAAAATATATACAAATAATTGGCTTCGCGTTCCTGCTAATGGGGAGCATGGGGATAGAGTCTTTACGTATGCATAGCTTGAGTATCCCCTTGCCCTTGGCGCCTGGCGGTGTGCTGGGTGAGGTGATTGGTCACTTGGCGCTGACTCAGTTTGGCAATACTGGTTCGACTTTGGTGCTTTTACTTTTATTCGCGCTAGGCTTAAGTTTGTATTTTCAGATGTCCTGGTTGCAGATAGCTGAAAATGTCGGTAAATCTATAGAAGTGGTATTTGAGTTCTTCGTCCATAAATACACGGCAAGGCAGGATAGACGGGTGGGGCAAACAGCTGCCGTAAAACGTCAGGAAGTGGTCGTGCAGGAGCGTGCGAAAATAATCGAAGCGCCACCTATCCGTATAGAGCCACAAGTGGTGGCAGTGCAAAAATCGGAACGCATAGAGAAGGAAAGACAGGTCTCCTTGTTTAATGATATGCCTGACAGTAATTTGCCGCCCTTGTCGCTTTTGGATGAGGCGCCCGTCACG
Source organism: Undibacterium parvum (assembly GCF_003955735.1). NCBI lineage: Bacteria > Pseudomonadati > Pseudomonadota > Betaproteobacteria > Burkholderiales > Oxalobacteraceae > Neoundibacterium > Neoundibacterium parvum. Next base: position 4,210,277 of record NZ_CP034464.1, read on the forward strand.
CAGGAGACTGTCAGCATAGAGACTTTGGAATTTACCAGTCGTTTGATCGAGAAGAAACTCTCAGATTTTGGAGTGGAAGCTAAGGTCATTGCGGCCTATCCTGGGCCAGTTATTACCCGCTATGAAATCGAGCCTGCGACTGGCGTTAAAGGAAGTCAGATCGTTGGCTTGGCACGTGATTTAGCGCGCTCGCTGTCGTTAACCTCGATACGGGTGGTCGAGACTATCCCGGGTAAAAATTTCATGGGATTAGAATTGCCAAATCCCAAACGTCAAATCGTACGTCTGACAGAAATTTTGGGCTCGAAAGTCTATAACGATAGTGGTTCTAGTTTGACCGTGGCTTTAGGTAAAGATATTGCTGGTCATCCCGTGGTTGCAGATTTGGCTAAGATGCCGCATTTATTGGTGGCGGGTACCACTGGCTCAGGAAAATCCGTGGGGATTAACGCGACCATACTTTCGCTGCTATACAAGTCGGACCCCAATGATGTGCGCATGATCTTGATCGATCCCAAGATGCTGGAAATGTCCGTGTATGAAGGGATTCCTCATCTACTAGCACCAGTAGTGACAGATATGCGCCAGGCGGCCCACGCGCTAAATTGGGCGGTTGCCGAAATGGAGCGACGTTACAAATTAATGTCTAAGCTAGGTGTGCGGAATCTAGCCGGATATAACGTCAAAATTGCTGAGGCGGAAAAACGTGAGGAACATATCCCGAATCCTTTTAGTCTCACTCCCGATGCCCCCGAACCACTGGAGAAATTGCCTACCATCGTTATTATCATCGATGAATTAGCCGATTTGATGATGGTTGTTGGTAAAAAAGTGGAAGAGCTGATCGCAAGAATTGCACAAAAGGCGCGTGCCGCGGGTTTGCATCTGATCTTAGCGACACAACGCCCATCGGTTGATGTCATTACTGGCTTGATCAAGGCGAATATTCCTACCCGTATCGCTTTTCAGGTGAGCAGTAAGATTGACTCCCGCACCATTCTGGATCAGATGGGTGCCGAGTCCTTACTCGGTATGGGTGACATGCTGTATATGCCACCTGGTACTGGCCTACCAGTGCGCGTGCATGGTGCCTTTGTCTCGGACGAAGAAGTGCATCGTGTCGTTAAGCATTTGAAAGCGCAAGGGGAACCAAATTACATAGAAGGTATCTTAGAAGGAGGCGTGCTAGAAGAGGGCGCTGATGGCGCGCCTGCCAGCGAGGGCGGAAATGAAGCCGATGCTTTGTACGACCAGGCGGTGGCGATCGTGTTAAAAAACCGGCGTGCTTCTATCTCTCTGGTGCAGCGTCATTTACGCATAGGCTACAATCGCGCCGCGCGTTTGCTAGAGCAAATGGAGCAGAGCGGTGTGGTCTCGACTATGCAATCGAATGGGAATCGCGATATCTTGGTGCCTGCAGGGAATGCAGAATAGTGAGCAGTATTAATGAGCAGCATCCTTATTCGCACCTCTGCGCCTGTCTTCGATTTAGATGTAGAAATGAATTAAGCTAGAAAAATATGAATAGTGCAGAACAAAACATGAGTCAAATAAAAGTGGGAGCTTCAATCCTCAATCGCGTATTCAATAAAATGATGTTAAAGCACTTTTTGATGCTGAGCTTGGTCGCGCCATTAATTGCGAATGCTAACGCCTTAGAGCAATTTAGGGCTTTTGTCGCCAATACCAAGGGCGCAAAAGGTGAGTTCTCACAACAACAGATTAAGTTGGTCGATGGCAAGGCAACGATTAGTAAGACCGCTAGCGGAACTTTTAGCTTTTCTCGTCCAGGCAAATTCATTTGGACTTATAGCAAGCCTTACGAACAGAGTTTGCAAACCGATGGTGACAAGTTGTACATCTACGATAAAGACCTGAATCAGGTGACGATCAAAGAGTTGAACGGTGCGCTTGGCGCTAGTCCTGCGGCGATTTTATTTGGCAATAGCGATCTGGAAAAGAACTTTCAACTAAAAGATGCAGGCACTAAACAAGGGGTGGAGTGGTTAGATGCCAGCCCCAAAGCCAAAGACAGTCAATTTGAACATATCGGCATAGGCATGAAAGACGGCTTGCCGATGGCGCTGGAATTACGCGATAGTTTCGGCCAGGTCTCTCTGGTGACATTAAAAAATGTAGAGAAAAATCCTAATTTCAAAGTCGATCAATTTAAGTTTGTACTTCCGTCAGGTGCGGAAGTGTTTCGGCAATGAGGCCAGTAACACGTAATGTCCCACTGGCAGAACGTCGGCGTCCGGCAAGCCTAGACGAGGTCATTGGTCAGCAGCACTTGCTCGGTCAAGGCAAGCCTTTGCGGGTTGCCTTTGAGTCCGGTGAACCACACTCCATGATACTGTGGGGGCCACCAGGCGTAGGTAAAACTACCTTAGCCAGATTAATGGCGGATGCTTTTAATTCTGAGTTCATCGCATTGTCCGCAGTGCTTTCTGGGGTTAAAGATATACGCGAGGCGGTCGAGCGCGCTCAGATCTTGCAGGCAAACTCTCAGCGCCGCACCATCTTGTTTGTCGATGAGGTACATCGTTTTAATAAGAGTCAGCAAGACGCTTTCTTGCCGCACGTGGAAAGTGGTTTATTCACGTTTATCGGTGCGACAACAGAAAACCCTTCATTTGAAGTCAATAGCGCCTTGCTGTCGCGCGCTTCTGTGTATGTACTCAAATCCTTAAGCGAAGACGATCTGGCGATCATGGTCGATAAGGCCTGCCAAAAGGAATTGGCGGGCTTGAGTTTTACCCCAGATGCTAAAGCCAGCTTGATCAGTAGCGCCGATGGGGATGGTCGCAAACTCTTGAATAATCTTGATATCGCAGCGCGTGCTGCGAGCGTCAAGAATGCGACACTTGTCGATGCGGTGTTGCTAGCCGAATGTTTGGGTGATGCCTTACGTCGCTTCGATAAAGGCGGTGATGCGTTCTACGATCAAATTTCAGCTTTACATAAATCGGTGCGGGGTTCTAATCCGGATGCGGCGCTGTATTGGATGGTTAGAATGTTAGATGGCGGCGCTGATCCGCGCTATTTGGCGCGGCGTATCGTCAGAATGGCGAGTGAGGATATAGGCTTGGCTGATCCGCGCGCTCTGCGCATTACGTTGGATGCCGCCGAAACCTACGAACGCCTTGGTTCGCCCGAGGGCGAGTTAGCCTTGGCACAGGCAGTGATTTATCTGGCCTGCGCGGCGAAATCAAACGCCGCCTATACCGCTTACAACGCGGTGCGTGCAATGGTGGCAAAAGATACTTCCAGGCCAGTTCCCGAGCATTTGCGCAATGCACCGACCAAGCTGATGAAGGAGCTGGGCTATGGCAAACTGTATCGATATGCCCATGATGAGCCAGATGCCTATGCCGCTGGCGAGACGTATTTGCCACAGGGCCTAGACGGGCAGCAATGGTATCGCCCGGTACCACGCGGTTTGGAAATTAAGATTGCGGATAAATTAGCCTATTTGCGTAAGCTCGATAAGGACGCTCAGGACGCTCAGGGTTGAAACCATAATTCTGGCCTATATCCGTTTGACTTATCTAAGTGAAATAAAGGGTTGTCTAATTCTATGATGGTTCGGTGTTTGATATTTGCTCTGTCAATCGAGATCTGATTGTGTTTCTTGAATAGTTTCTCAAAACTGCCATCCTTGATCATAGCCTCTAAGCCTACACGCAAATCTTCCGCCAGTTTGGGTCGACGTGGCGTAACAAAGAAATAGTAAGCGGCCGGATAGTGCAAAATAATGTGTTCATCGATATGCAAGTCATGTTTGGGATGCGATGAAAACTCATTCCATATTTCAAACATAGATCTAGGGAAATAATCAAAACGTCCTCCCTGCAGCATATTAAATAAAGCTTCGTAGGAGGTTGATGTCACCACAGGCAAACCATTTTCTTTCAGTATCGGGACATCTGGCCAGTCGTGTTCCTGTCCAGCAGAATAAGTGGATAAATGCCGTAGCGTACTTACTTTTTCAAATATCTGGCTGCGCTCTTTTTTCAGCAAAGGTATGCGCCAACCGATCAGTCCTTTATCGATAGGGATTTTGATGGCAATCATTTGCGTTTGACGTTCATCAGTCGCCATCGTCCATAATAAATCAACGTTGCCAACCGCTTTAGTCATCTCATAAATGGAGCGTGCTTGCTGCATTTTTCCTTCAGATGGCGCTAGTTGATACGAAGTTTTACTATTTTTCAGTGCTAATTGCAGTAATTCGTGAATATAGACTTCATTGGGATCTACCGCCGCGGAGAGGCGGGGAAATCGGACGATTTCTGATTCTTGCGCAAGAGCAATGAGTTGCGTTGCCGTTAGCAGCAAAAAAATGCTTGAAATGAATACAGATTTGATGCGCATGGACTCGCTTTCGATCTAAGCGGCTAGTGCCAGAATAGCTAGATGGCAAGGCCAGTCGGAAATTTGAGTATAGCGCAGGCTTGTTGCCATCACATCAAAAAAATCGCCACGAAAGTGGCGATTGAGGTATTTACTACACAAATAATATTAATTAAATATCAAAACTGATGCCCTGCGCCAGCGGCAAGGAATTGCTGTAATTGACCGTGTTGGTAGAACGACGCATATAGGCTTTCCAGGCATCGGAGCCCGATTCGCGGCCGCCACCTGTATCTTTTTCACCACCGAAGGCACCACCGATTTCGGCACCGGAAGGGCCGATGTTGACGTTGGCGATACCGCAGTCACTACCGATGTCAGACATGAAGCGTTCGGCTTCACGCATGTCGGTGGTGAAGATGCTGGACGACAAGCCTTGTGGCACTTCGTTATTCCAGTCTATCGCCTGTTGCAAGTCGCTATAGCGCACGATGTACATGATGGGTGCGAAGGTCTCGTGGTGCATGGCCGCGGTCTGGCTAGGCATTTCAACCAGCGAGGGACGCACATAATAAGCCGCCTCACAGCCAGCAACGCTGACACGTTCGCCACCAAAGACTAGTCCTTGCTCTTGTTTTGCCACGGCTAGTGCTGTTTGCATGGCGTCAAACGCGGCCTGATCAACCAGGGGGCCGATCAGCGTGGATTTTTCCAAAGGATTGCCGATAGGCAGACCGGCATAGATTTTTTTCAGACGTGGCACTAGCGTATCGTAAATGCTGTCGTGTACGAACAGGCGGCGCAGGGTGGTGCAGCGCTGACCAGTGGTACCGACTGCCGAAAACGTGATGCCACGCACTGCCATTTCCAGATCGGCGCTAGGTGCCACGATCATGGCATTGTTGCCGCCCAATTCCAAAATGGTACGGGTCAGGCGCTTTGCGCAGACCTCGGCCACTTGTCGGCCCATGCGGGTGCTACCGGTGGCGCTGACCAGTACCACACGCTTGTCTTCGACCATGTGCGCGCCGGTGTCACGGCCACCGATGATTAGCTCAGCCAAACCTTCTGGCGCATCATTGCCAGTGGCGTTGAAGCGTGCCACTGCCTTCATGAATAAGGCGTGGGTTGCGAGTGCCGTCAGTGGTGTTTTTTCGGAGGGTTTCCAAGTGACGCTATTGCCGCAGACAAAAGCTAATGCCGCATTCCAAGCCCACACTGCGACCGGAAAATTAAATGCGGAAATCACACCGACCACGCCGATAGGGTGCCAGACCTCCATCATGCGGTGGCCCGGACGTTCGGACGCAATCGTTAGTCCATAAAGCTGGCGCGATAAACCGACTGCGAAGTCGCAGATATCGATCATCTCTTGTACTTCGCCCAGACCCTCTTGCAAAATCTTGCCCGCTTCCAGCGTGACCACTTTGCCCAGTGCTTGCTTGTGGATGCGCAGCTCTTCGCCGAATAGACGCACCAGTTCACCACGGCGTGGCGCCGGAACTTCGCGCCATTGCAGAAATGCAGCATGCGCAAGTGCGATCTTGGCCTTGACTTGCTCAGTGCTTTCGGCGCGCAGCGTTGCGAGAGTTTTGCCGTCTATCGGTGAGATGCTGGCGATGTCCTGACCTTGATAGTCGGTCAGCTTGACGCCGAGTTCGGTTAACAGCTGAGTGATATTGTTGTCCATGGGTTCTCCAGCGGGATATGTATTTTTAAAGAAAAAGATCACAAGCTAAAAACGCTTATTGCGCTGTCACTTGTGATCTCAGCTTCCTAATTTCTAAAGTTGATCCAACGATGCATCAGATTGCGTAATTTAGATTGCGTAGTAGCGGCCAAATCGGTTTGCCAGGAAGTCGCTCAAGCTCGCTTGCTCTTGACGAACCATGCCATGTTGCGGCAATTTACCTGTGACGACCATATCGACCATCGCGCAAATGCCAGAGGCAGTGGTCAATTGTATCGCGGATAGTAATTGGCCGTTCACTACTTGGCTATAGATTTTCTTGGCGTAAGATTCTTGTTCCAGACGACCATCGCGCATGCCGATGACGCTGACAAACACCAGCACCACGTCTTGCTTGGTCATAGGGATAGAGGTTTCCAAAACATCTTTAAGGATAGGACGGCGTTCCAGTTTTCCCAGCTCCAAATCACGAATCAGCATTTTGACGATGTCGCGATGACCTGGGTAACGTACGGTTTTGTAGTTCAGATTTTGCACCTTACCAGCCAGACTTTCGCACAAAGTGCCCAGACCACCAGAAGTGTTGAAGGCTTCGTAATCGATGCCGTCCAGGGAGAAATGCTCGATTTCTTCTAAGGCTGAAGTTTCGCGTAACTGACCATCGACGATTGCTTCGCATGGGTTGCAGTACTCATTGATCAGACCGTCAGTGCTCCAGGTTAAATTGTATTTCAAGGCATTGTTAGGGAAGGTCGGCAAAGCACCAACGCGCATGCTGACGTCACGCAGCGTATCAAAACGTTTGGCAACGTCATTGGCGACGATAGAGATGAAACCTGGTGCCAAGCCACATTGAGGTACAAAAGCGCAATCAGCGCCTTCGGCCAATTGCTTGACGATGCGGGTGCTTTCTACGTCTTCGGTCAAGTCAAAATAATGCGAATTGGCGGCTTTGGCGGCGCCAGCAATGATAGGCGTTAAAAAGTAAGGGCAAGCCGACAAAGTGACTTGATGGCCGCGTATCAGTTCTGTGACTACGGCTTTGTCGCCGAGATCGGCTTGTACGATGCGGGTATTGGGGAAACCAGCTTGCTCTACATACTTGAGGCGCTCAGGATCGCGGTCTGCCACCGTGATTTGGTAGTCGCCGGTATGCGACAGTAAGTTAAGAATCGCGTCGCCGATTTTGCCAGCGCCTAGCAGGATGAGTTTGGTCGTCATTTCGTATCTCCAGATTGTTTTTAATTTTCACCACGGCTTAGTTTAAAAGCAAGCGTTGTCAGATAATAGAGTGTAAAGTATCGTCAGAATGCGATGTTTCAATACAATATGACGATTATTTACTTCAGTATGACGAAATGAAGCCTGTGCTAGACGATATTGATAATAAAATTCTTGCCTTATTGATGGATAACGCCAGGTTGCCGGTGACTACCATTGCCAAGCAAGTGGGGATCGCCAGAACCACCGTGATTGCCCGCATCAACGCCTTAGAGAAACGTGAAGTGATCGCCGGCTATGGTTTGAAATTGAATCAGGATATGTACCAAACGGCGGTACGCGCCTATGTCGGGCTTTCGGTAGAGGCGCGCTATGCGGCCGGCTTGATGAAGTTTTTGCAGCAGCTGCCGCAGGTCGAGACTTTATGCGCCGTTAGTGGTGCAATTGACTATATGCTGACCCTGCATTGCGCCACCACCGAAGTGCTGGATAAACTCTTGGATCAGATCGGGACTTTAGATGGTGTGCGCCAAACTTCGACCGCCATCATCTTGAGTAAGCGCATAGACAGAGCCGCTCTGTAGGCAGAATTACTGAGAATAATTCTGGGTAAATCTGGCGTTTATTCTGAAAGTACAGATACTCCCAGCCAGTATATTTTAAGTGCGCACGTAGATATTGCGCAAACGGCTAGATTGAGAGCGAAAAATAGGGGAGTATCTTCTTTGCAGAAAATACGCAAGGCTTAAGAGTTTCCTTGCGGCTTACTGCTAGTGCTCTTTTTGTCTTCGGCGAGTGGCTTCTTGGCAACGCCCGTTTCGGCGAAGTGCGCGGTACTTTGCTGCAAAATCTGCAGATGGACCGAGGCTTTATCCATGCCGCTGCGATCTAACATCACGCCACTGCTGCTGGCCGAACCGCCCGCCAGGCTGTCGGTGGAGCGCATCTCTGGCCGTAATTCTTGGGTACTCGGTGCTACCGACATCGCCATAGAAATCAACTCTTGGCAAAAGCCAACGCTCACTAGCGCAGTGCTTAGCATTACAGCGAGGAGTAGAGATTTTTTTGTCATGATGGTCGCGTATTTTAAATGTATTAAGACTAACTAATGCGGGCTTATTGTAAAGCTTTTTTCAAGTGCTGGTCTAGTTTTGTATAAAAATGCTTTTATCTCTGAACGATGGGCGTAGCGATTCAGGCGGTTTTTTTGAGCATTTTATTAAATTCTAAGTTGGCATGTAAATTGCGCGCACTAGCCTTGTCGAGTGCAATTTTTTCTTCGCTGCTGAGCCGTTTTGCTGTGATCAAGACACTAGGAATAGGCTGCTGAGCCAGCCCAAATAACTCGCTATCGTAGGCGATCTTCTGTTCGCTAGTCCAGGCGTGGGCGCGGATCTCGATAGTCTGAACGCTGGTGCTCAGTGCCGATGCCTGTTTTGGTTGATATTGAATATTGTTGGTATGGGCAGTGGCGCTAATGCATGCGATAGAGAGTAGGGCGCTGCTTAACAGCAAGGAGATGGAAAGTTTTTGTGTCGATTTCATGGTGTGCTCCGTTTTGTTCCGTTGGGTTCGTGGTGATTGAGTTGCGATGTCATCACTGTAAGCAAAGCCAGGCAAGATTGCGCGTGGCAAGCGACGAAATGCACAAAATGAGCTCTCAGTGGCGAGAAATCGAATCTGAGTTGCGGCTCAATTGGGGTGCTGAGGCGCGCGTGCTTGAGCTGGCTCAATTATTTCAAAACAAGGTGGTTTTAACTGCGTTTAAACAAGAATTTTCTGTAATTGCAAATCACTCTCATTTATAATTTCGACAGTTTAGCCAGCCAAGCTTGTTTATTGTTTTGTCAGCTCGCCAGCCAGTCATTTTTATTGAGTATACGCAGAGTGCGCCGTACTCACCGCTTACCGAGAGTCATGATGAATTACAAACTTGCTGTGTTGCCGGCCTTGTTGGCTAGTATCGTCTTACCTGTGTATTCCCAAACTAGCGCGGCTGCGCCTGCCGCAAATAGCTTACCTGAAGTGAGTGTCAACGCTAAGCCTGAGGCTAGCTATAGCGTCAAACGCAGTACTGCTGCGACCAAAACCGATACGCCCTTACTCGATACCCCGCAAGCGGTGACCGTGATCAGCAAAGAATTGATACGCGATCAAGCCATGCAAAGTATGGCAGACGCGATTCGTTACGTGCCGGGCATAGTCACGGCGCAAGGCGAAGGTAACCGCGATACAGCGGTGTTTCGCGGCAATAGTTCTACTGCTGATTTTTATGTCGATGGCATCCGTGACGATGTCCAGTATTACCGCGATTTTTACAATATCGACAGCGTAGAAGCGCTCAAGGGCTCGAACGCGATGATCTTCGGTCGGGGTGGTTCTGGCGGCGTGATTAACCGCGTCAGTAAGCAGGCGCAATGGCAGACCGTGCGCGATGTTTCGCTGACCCTGGGCTCATGGAACAACCGCCGTCTGACCGTCGATGTGGGCCAGGCCATCAATCAGAGTGCCGCCATCCGCGTGACGGGCTTAGTCGAGAATTCTGATAGCTATAGAGATTATTTTAATTTGAAGCGCTCGGGCATTAATCCTACTTTGGCCTTGCGCGCGGGCGCCAATACCAGTGTGGTGGTGGGTTACGAACATTTCAAAGACGAGCGCACGACCGATAGAGGTATTCCTTCATTTTTGGGTAAGCCTATCAAGACCGATCCATCCACATTTTTTGGTGACCCCGATTTGAGTACCACCTGGTCTAAAGTCGATGCATTCTCGGCGCTGATCGAGCATGATTTTGGCGCTGGTATTAGCTTGCGCAATCGCACCCGCTATGCCAAATACGATAAGTTTTATCAGAATATTTTTCCTGATTCGGTCAATGCTACCGGCACCAGTGTCGCTTTAAAAGCGTATAACAATGCCACACAGCGCGATAATTTCTTTAACCAAACCGATCTGATGTTTAGCCTTGCGACTGGGTCTGTGCAGCACAAAATGTTAGCGGGTGTGGAACTGGGTCGTCAGGTCACCGATAACTACCGAAATACCGGGTATTTTACGGTGGCAGGCAAGAGCGTCAGCAGTATCAATGTGTCGGTGGTCAATCCTCTGAGTAATGCCGCGCTCACGTTTAAGCAAGGTGCAACGGATGCGAATAATCATGGGGTGGCGACGATTGCTTCTGTCTACCTGCAAGATCAAATCGAATTCTCGCCACAATGGCAAGCCATAGTCGGTCTGCGCCGCGATAGTTTTGCGATGGATTTTACGAATAATCGTAACCTGGAAAATATCCAGGTCACTGATACGCCGGTTTCGCCACGCATAGGCCTGGTGTTTAAACCTATGCCTACAGTGTCGCTGTATGGTAGCTATAGCCTGGCGTTTGCACCACGTGCTGGCGATCAATTGGGATCGCTCACTAGCAGCAATCAGGCTTTCGATCCCGAACAGTTTAAGAATCTGGAGTTAGGTGCGAAGTGGGATATTTTGCCGAATCTGGAAGCTAGCGCAGCCGTATATCAACTCGATCGCACAAATGTGGTGATTCCAGACCCTCTGGATGTCACAAGAAGCATCTTGGTGGATGGCCAGCGTAGTAAGGGCGTGGAACTTGGTATGACCGGAAAATTGACGCCAGAGTGGAGCATCATGGGGGGCTATGCCTATCAGGATGCGCAAATTACCAAGACCCAATCGGCCAGTATTAAAGCTGGCGCGGTGGTAGCGCAAGTGCCTACGCATAGCGCCTCGCTGTGGAATCGCTATGACTTTAGTCAGGCCTGGGGCGCTGGTCTTGGCCTGGTATATCGTGGGCAGATCTATGCGTCGAATGACAATGCGGTGGTGGTGCCTGGATTTACCCGGGTCGATGCAGCGGTTTTTTATCGCGTGAATAAAAATCTGCAGTTGCAAATGAACGTAGAAAATCTATTCGATAAGAATTACTACGCCTCGGCCAATAGTAATAACAACATCACGCCCGGCGCGCCTAGAGGGCTTAAATTAGGGCTCAATGCCAGCTTCTAATTTGTTGCAGAACTAAGCTAGTGAAAAACGGCGGATCATTGATCCGCCGTTTTTTTTTGCGTAAGTCCTGTTATTAAAAAAAGGCAAATTGCTAGTGCGATTACCGTGGCACTTAAAAATTGCTTGTTGCATAATGCCTAGCTCGGGTCTGAGATATCTCCCCCCCAGTTATCCTATTCATCAAGAAAATTTACATGAAAAATTCTACGCGTCAATATTTGTATTCAGTGCTGCGCCAAGCGAGTCAAGAGTTTCAAGGTTTTGCTAAAAAACTGAGCTTGCGCCTATTGCGCACGCCCTTGCCGAAAGTACTCATCGTCGTTTTGGGCATCGCCTTGCTGATTAGCCTGATCCCCTTGGTGTTGACGCTATTCCTGGTGTTCGTTTTACTTAAAATCATCCTCAGTCTGGTGACGCTGGCCCTGCGTGGCCCGCTAGGCTCAGACTTGCAGCCAGTGCGTAGACCCTACCGCAAAGAATGAGCCTGCTGGTCTCTCAACCAGGATTTAAAAATCACCCCTGCCAGCGCGCATAGTCCATGCGCTTCTCCAAGGCATAGCCCTGGAGGCCGCATGGGCTATGGGTCTTGGGCTAGGTGCTTTTACGCTTTGCTGATCTGATCGCGGATAGGCAAATTTCTGATGCGCTTGCCGGTCGCGGCAAAGATCGCATTGCAGAGCGCCGGTGCGATCGGTGGCATGGCAGGCTCACCGACTCCGCCTAGTTCTATCTCCAAACTATTTTCCACCAGATGGCAGCGAATTTCGCGGGGTGCCGCATAGGCCCTTAAAATTTCATATTGATGGAAATTGCTTTGCTCGACGCGCCCTTGCTTAAACGAGATTTCACCGCTCAGCGCCAGACTAATGCCCATGATGCAGGCACCTTCTAGTTGTGAACGAATGCGATCCGGATTAATCAAGGGGCCGCAATCTATCGCCATATCCACCATGGGGATGCGCAGTTCGCCCTTGGCATTGATGTCGACCTCGATCACCACTGCGACGTAGCTCACAAAGCTGTACGACACGGCCAAGCCCAAAGCCTTGCCCTTAGCTAGCTTGCGGCCCCAACCGGCCTTGCTGGTCGCCAGTTCAATGACGTGGCGCATGCGGGCAATGTCGACAGGGTAGCGCTCTGGTGATTCGCCATAATTAAAATCATTACCCATGCTGCGTGGATCGATCTTGCGCGCTGGCCCCAATAAATCGAGCAAATAACTTTTATGATCGCGTTGCGCGGCGTGCGCCAACTCTGCCGCGAATGACTGGATGGCAAAGGCGTGCGGGATATTCGAGACCGAGCGAAACCAGCCTATCCGCGTATGGGCGGCCACTTCAGGTACTTCGACCCGGATATTGGCGATCGCAAACGGTACATTGGTGGCAGACATACCGAGTTCAAACGGCTGTTGCTGGTTCGCGCCGGCCGCAAAGGTCGAGGCGATGGTAGGGGCGGCAGTGCGATGCAACCAGGCGCTAGGCATGCCGCGCTCGTCGAGTGCCGCCTCCAGTCGCTCCATCGACACTGTGTGCAGGTAATCGTGTTGCAGATCGTCCTCACGGGTCCACGTCAGTTTTACCGGTGCGCCTTGCATCGCTTGCGAGAGTAGGGCGGCCTCTACCGCAAAATCGGGTTTGGATTTGCGCCCGAAGCCACCGCCTAATAAAGTCACGTGTACCGTGACGTCCTGGTCTTTGAGTTTTAAATGTTGCGCTACCGTGGCAACAGTGGCTTGAGGGGCTTGCACGCAGGCCCAGACTTCGCATTTACCGTTGACGATGCGTGCGGTGGCGGCGGGCGCCTCCATGGTGGCGTGCGCCAGATGCGGCAGATAATATTCGGCGCTCAGCGTTTTTTTCGAGGCCGCTAAAGCCGCCATGCTGTCGCCCTGATTGCGCGCGGCTTTGGCCGGTTGCCGCACAGCCGCTTGTAGACTAAGCCGAAAAGCGGCCGAGTCATAACTGGCGTTGGCGCCGTCATCCCAGACTAGTTTGAGCGCTTCACGCCCTTTGATGGCGGCCCAGGTATTGCTGGCAATTACCGCTACGCCGCCCAGAGGATGGTACATGGCTGGCGCTGGGCTGCCAGCTAATTCGACGATGCGCAGCACGCCAGGCACTTTTAGGGCGGCACTGCTATCGACGCTCACGAGTTTGCCACCAAACACCGGTGGCCTGGCGATCACCGCATACAACATGCCATCAACACGGGTATCGATGCCGTATTGGGTATTGCCAGTGACGATATTTTTCAGATCGATGCCCAAGGCATGCTGTTTGCCTATGTAAAGTAATTCGGCGGTGGGCTTGAGTCTGATACTGGTCTTGCCAGGTACGGGAAGTTTGGCGGCATCTGCTGCCAATGCAGCGAAGCCAAGGCGCCGGCCACTGGCCGCATGGATCACTTCATGATTGCTGGTTTTCACTTGTGCTACCGGCACCTCCCAACGTGCCGCCGCCACTGTCTCTAGCATCTGTCTGGCACAAGCACCGATATGCCGCATCGGACGAAACGAATGGCGCATGCTGCGAGAGCCATCGGTATCCTGGTTGCCATAGCGCGCCTCATCAGCGTCGGCTTGTATCACTTTTACTTTAGCCCAATCGGCACCCAGTTCATCGGCCACTACCATTGGTAAGCTGGTGCGTATGCCTTGCCCCATTTCTGAGCGATGCGCAACGATAGTGACGATGCCATCGCTGCCTATAGAGACAAAGGCCAGTACATTATCGACCAAGCCACCGGGCATGGCGTCGCCGCCAAATTTTGCCGCATCGGCCGCCATCACCAAGCCGCTCGGCCCCACTGTGAGTATCAGGCCGCCCAGACTAGCAGCGCTCTTTAACCAGAGTCTGCGGCTAGCCGAAACTACGCTGTTGGCAGCTAATTGCGGCTGCTCAGCGGCACTGCTTGTTAGCTGATTTTTCATTTTGACTCTCCCTTAGCTGCTTTGCTAGTTGGTGTTGCCAGATTCTTAGAGGCCAACTTGATGGCGGCGTGAATGCGCGTATAGGTACCGCAGCGGCAAAGATTGCCGCTCATGGCATCGGTAATTTGTTTTTCACTCGGGCGCATGACTTTTTTTAAGAGTGCCGTGGCCGACATGATCTGGCCCGATTGGCAGTAGCCGCATTGCGGCACGCCCAGATCCATCCAGGCATGCTGTATCACTTTGCCGACAGTGTCTTGCGCCATCGCTTCTATGGTGGTTATTTGTTTATTGAGTGCGGCAGAAATTGGGGTCACACAGGCGCGTATCGGCTCACCGTCCAGATGCACAGTGCAGGCACCGCACAATGCCATGCCACAGCCAAATTTAGTACCAGTCATGCCCAGTTCATCACGCAGCGCCCACAGCAGCGGGGTGTCATCTGGCAAGGCTAAGTTTTGTTGCTTGCCATTGATAGTCAAGACGCTCATAGTATTTCCTTAGTGTCGAATGAAATTGCAAGGGGGGGAATGCCATGAATGCCACGCCAGACATCAAGACAGCCGAAAGAATAACATTTTTACCAAAGTCGCGAATAAATCAGGAGTTTTATGGCAACAGCCCGCTCACGCATATTCCATGCGGCCTAGCGGGGTGCCTGCCCGCAAACCCGCATGGAATATGCGCGAGCGGGGCATCTATTTTTTATAGGACGTGCGCAAAACTGGGGTCTGACAGTGTGAATGTGTTACAGTGCGCAAAAAACTTGAAAGCACATCATGGCAACACCTAATTACGGATTTGATAAGCGTCAAAAAGAGCTTGCCAAGAAAAAGAAAAAAGAAGAGAAGCTGCGCAATAAGGCCGAGCGCAAAGTCGGTGAGACTGCAGACACGGATGAAGCAGAAGATGCGCAAGACGATGCTGCTAATCCGGATACGCCCGCCTAATTTGTTAATTTGCTCATCTGCTTAAGCTGCCTGGCTTGCTGCATTTAATCTATAGGACTTACGCAAAACCGCCCCAGCGTCCTTGTATCCGCCTTGCCGTACTAAAGTACTGTCTTCGGCGGTACGCCTAGCTGGAACAATTTTGCGTAAGTCCTAATCTAGTTGAACTTAATAGATGCAGATCGCGGTCGGGTGGCAGTTCCATGATTTTGACTCAGCATGCAAAGACCCCGTTTTTTACCTGATAACATGAGCTTGCTATTGCTGGCAGTGGTACTCACTGCCAGCATCTTTCCGTGCTCGGGTTCTATCGCGCTTGGCTTTGAACGCTTGACTTCGGGCATGATCGCCTTGCTGTTTTTCATGCATGGCGCCAAGCTCTCGCGTGCCGCAGTACGCGCCGGTGTCACCCACTGGCGCTTGCATCTCACCGTCTTACTGTTTAGCTTTGCGCTGTTCCCGTTATTGGGGCAACTCATGAAACCGGGTTTGCTCTGGCTGCTCACACCAGAGTTGACCATGGGCGTTTTATTCCTGTGCGTTTTACCTTCTACCGTGCAATCGTCGATCGCCTTTACCGCCGTGGCGCGTGGCAATGTGGCCGCTGCGGTCTGCAGTGCTTCGGCCAGTAATCTGCTAGGCATATTTCTGACGCCCTTACTGGTGAGCCTGTTGCTGAGCAACGCTAACGCCGGACATTCCGCGTTGGACGGCATCATGAAGATTGTGCTGCAGTTGCTGCTACCATTTGTGGCCGGGCAGATAGCGCGGCCATGGCTGCAAGCCTGGATGGAGCCGCGCAAAGATAGCCTGAAGATGCTGGATCAAAGCTCTATCTTGCTGGTGGTGTACGTGGCGTTTAGTGAAGCTATCGTGCAGGGTTTATGGCATCAGGTTGCCCCAGGCATGTTAGTGAGCTTACTCGGCATCAGTGCCATTTTGTTAGCGCTGATGCTGGGACTGACCACCTTGGTGAGTCGCCGGCTCGGCTTTAGTAAAGAAGATGAAATTGTTGTGATGTTTTGCGGCTCGAAAAAAAGTCTGGCCAGCGGCGTACCCATGGCAAAAATTTTGTTTGCCGGCCCTAGCGTGGGCTTAATAATCTTGCCCTTGATGTTGTTTCATCAGTTGCAGCTGATGGTGTGTGCGGTGCTGGCGCAGCGTTATGCAGAGCGGCAAGACACTTAACATCAAAAAAAGCGCATCAAAATTGATGCGCTTTTATGTTGATGGCTAATCGGTGATTATTCCTGGCCCACTTGCAAAATCAGTTTACCGAAGTTTTTACCTTCAAATAGCATCAGCAAAGCTGCAGGGAAATTTTCTATCCCCTGGACGATATCTTCGCGGGTCTGGAATTTTCCTTGTGCCATCCATGCGCCCATCTCTTTGGTCGCTTCGGCGTAACGGGGCAGGTAGTCGAATACGACTATGCCTTCCATGCGGGCGCGATTTACCAGTAAGGACAAGTAATTGGCCGGGCCTTTGACTGGCGTGGTGTTGTTATATTGGGAGATCGCGCCGCAGATAATGATGCGCGCCTTCATATTGATACGTGTCAGTACGGTGTCGAGTATCTCGCCTCCGACATTATCAAAATAAATGTCTACGCCATTTGGGCAATGCTCTTTTAAACCGTCTTTGACCGAACCGGTCTTGTAGTCTATGCAGGCATCAAAACCCAATTCGTTGACCACAAAGTCGCATTTCTCTTTGCCGCCAGCGATGCCCACCACGCGGCAGCCTTTTTGTCTGGCAACCTGGCCAACGGTCTGGCCCACCGCACCGGCCGCACCTGACACCACTACGGTTTCGCCCGCCTTGGGTAACCCGACATCAAGCAGGCCAAAATAGGCGGTCATGCCTGGCATACCCAGTGCATTGAGGTATTTAGGCAAAGGTGCCAATTTGGGGTCGACTTTATAGAAACTGGCGCTCTTGTCATCGGCCGCACCTAGCCAAAATTTTTGTACCCCAATGCCGCCCGAAACATAGTCACCGACCGCAAATTTTGCCGATTTAGAGGCAATCACTTTGCCGATACCGCCAGCACGCATGACTTCATTGATGGCGACCGGACGGATATATGATTTGCCTTCGTTCATCCAACCGCGCATGGCAGGATCGAGTGAGAGATAAATCGCCTGGACGATGATTTCGCCCTCGACGATATCGCGCAGCGCTTCGCTGCTGAAGGACCAATCGCTGTCTTTAGGTAAGCCCATTGGACGGGCGGCGAGGCGATATTGTTGATTGCTGAGTGCGGCAAGCGTTGCTGAAGTCATAGGGTTTGTCTCCGAAGGGCAAATCAAAATTGGCGGCGATTCTATCGCGCGGAATAAATAACTCAGAATAACTAAATCAGATTAACTAAAACAGAACAACTATACCTCAATTAGAACGAGCGTGCTTTTTAATTCTTTTATTTCAAGTACCGCAGGATCGCTCGTATCGCCGCTTGAACATGAGACAATGCTGGCTGAAAATTTTTATGCTTCCTACATCATGCATCCAGAATACATACTTACCCTGTCTTGCCCGGATCAGCGCGGTATTGTGCACAATGTTTCCGGTTTTTTAGCCGGGCATGGCTGCAATATCATTGATTCCGCTCAGTTTGGCGATGCCCAATCTGCTTTGTTTTTTATGCGCGTCCATTTCGCTCTGGAAGATGCGGCCATTAGCGACGCGGTCTTGCGTGCCGATTTTGCCAGCATGGGCGAGAGCATGCAAATGGATTGGCAATTGCACGACGCGCGTCATAAACCCCGTATGGTCTTGATGGTGTCGAAGATAGGTCATTGCCTGAACGATCTGTTGTTTCGCTTCAAAAGCGGCTTATTGCCGGTAGAGATCAAGGCGATTATTTCTAATCACACCGATTTTTATCAATTGGCGGCTAGCTATAACATTCCTTTCCATCACTTGCCGCTGGCGGTTGGCGCCTCGGCCGAGGCCAAGCGTGTGCAAGAGCAAAAAGTCTTGGATATCATAGAGTCGAATCAGGTGGAACTGGTGGTGCTGGCGCGCTATATGCAGATCTTGTCACCGGAGATGTGCACAGCCTTGACTGGCCGCGCAATTAATATCCATCACTCTTTTCTGCCTAGTTTTAAAGGTGCTAAGCCTTATTATCAAGCGCATGAACGTGGTGTGAAGCTGATCGGTGCGACCGCCCATTTTGTTACTGGCGATCTCGATGAGGGCCCGATTATTGAGCAAGATGTAGAACGCGTCGACCATGCGATGGGGCCAGAAACTCTGACTGCGATTGGTCGCGATGTCGAGTGCGTGGTGTTGGCACGTGCCGTCAAATGCTTTGTCGAACATAGAATTTTGCTCAATGCTCATAAAACTGTGGTGTTTAAATAATGGCTCTCAAATCAACTATCTACAAGGCCGAGCTGAATATTTCGGACATGGACCGCGGCTATTATGCCGACCACAGCTTAACCATCGCGCGACATCCGTCCGAGACTGATGAGCGCATGATGATCAGGGTCCTGGCGTTTGCCATACACGCCAGCGAACGGCTGAGCTTTGGACGCGGTATCTCGGATACCGAAGAGCCCGATTTTTGGTTGAAAGACTATACCGATGCAATTCAATTATGGGGTGAGGTCGGCCAACCTGAAGATCGTCGTTTACTGAAGGCCTGCGGCAGGGCAGAGCAGGTGGTGGTGTATAGCTTTGCACATGCTAGTTCTATCTGGTGGAAGGGCATCAATAGCCGACTCGATAGAGCGAAGAATTTGCAAGTAAAAAATGTCGCGTCTGCCACCAGTCAGGAATTAGCCAAGATGGCGCAACGCAATATGCAATTGCAATGCACTATACAAGACGGTCAGATCTGGATGTCGGCTGGTGACGAGTCGGTGCAGATCGATCTGGAAACCTTCAAGGATTTCGGCTAATAGCAGGTGGGTTTTAGCTAGTTAGCGCGAACCTTCGTAAAGCCATCTTAAAACTGCATCGTTCTCGCTGTGCTTGAAGACGATGCAGTTCTTGAATTTAGACGGCGACACCACTGGCATCGAACATGCCTTCAAATAAGATAGAGCTCAGATAGCGCTCACCAGAATCTGGCAAGATCACGACGATGGTTTTGCCCGCATGCTCAGGTAATTTAGCTAAGCGTATCGCAACCGCTACCGCCGCGCCACAAGAGATGCCGCACAAAATTCCTTCTTCTTTCGCCATTCTTTGTGCGTATAAAACGGCTTCTTCATTGCTCACTTGCGCTATCTGATCGATTAAACTCAGATCGAGTACATCCGGCACAAAACCTGCGCCTATGCCCTGAATTTTGTGTGGACCAGGCTGTAAGGCCAGTCCAGCGCGTTTCTGTGTCAGTACCGGACTGGCACTAGGCTCTACCGCGACCGATAAGATGTTCTTGCCTTTGGTTTGCTTGAGGTAACGGCTCACACCAGTGATGGTGCCGCCTGTGCCCACACCAGCGACAAAAATATCGACGTTACCCTTGCTGTCTTCCCAGATTTCTGGGCCTGTGGTTTTTTCATGGATGGCTGGATTGGCGGGATTTTTAAATTGTTGTAGCAACACATAGCGCTCGGGTGCCGAGGCGACTAATTCTTCGGCCTTGGCGATCGCGCCATTCATGCCTTTGGCGCCTTCCGTGAGGATTAATTTGGCACCAAAAGCGACCAACAGCTTGCGTCTTTCTATGCTCATGGTTTCAGGCATAGTTAAGGTCAAGGGTATGCCCTTGGCGGCAGCGACAAACGCTAAGGCGATGCCGGTGTTGCCGCTGGTTGGTTCTATGATTTCTTTGCCTGGACCAAGTAAGCCACGTTGTTCTGCGTCCGCCACCATGGCGGCGCCTATCCTGCACTTGACCGAGTAAGCGGGGTTGCGTCCCTCTATCTTAGCCAGCACCGTTGCGCCGGCACCATCGGTGATGCGATTAAGTCTTACCAGTGGCGTACGCCCTATCGAGTCTGCATTATTCAAGTAGAGAGCCATATATTTCCTTTTGTGGTCGAGTGAAGACGAAATAATTTGTATAAATTACTATTAATGAGGGTGTCGGGGAGGGCCGCAACACAGCTCACAGCGTGTGAGTGATGAGCATATGCTAACTTTGCTTAAATTCAAAAGAAAATAAGTGCATATGGTTATATTGCTTGGCCTTGAGCTGCTAGGCGAGATAAATTTTGCATGCACCGCCAACGCGCACTGTTTATGCGCCTCTACCAGGCATATGCCCGCAAACCCGCATGGGGATTGCGGCTTGGGGCTGTTGTTATTTATGTTACGAGGAGGCGGATGATGCGCCAGGCGCCAGGCGTACGGTGCAGCCTAGGCTGCGCTCTTGAGTTTATTTGCTGGCGCTGAGGGCAGCAGGATCAACGGCAGGGATAGCGCTGGCGGCTGCAGTTGCCGCAGGCAATGATGCAGGTGCTTTTTCTGCGGCAGTAGCCGACGCAGATTCTGCATGTGCTTCGGTAGGGTTGCCACTTTCACCTTGCATGTCCACCTTGTCGCCGGCCTTAAAGATGATGAAGAGCGCGAGTGCGGCAAACAGAACAAATCCTACGGCAATTTTCCACATACTGATGTCCTTGATAAAGTTAAATTGTTGGCTTGTTGCGCAATCCCACTGAGTCCTAGTAGGCGCAACAAGTCAAGAATAGACCTACAGGCTTACAGCCAGATTACAGCTAAAATTGTTTGAGCCTCACAGCAGTTTTGTTCTCCGGAAAAAACAAAAAGGATGAATTTCTTAAAAAATTCATCCTTTTTGGGATCGTCTCGGCGACACTATCAAGTGCCAGTGAACGTCGTCGGCAATCTAAGCCAGGGCTAAAACCGCGCGACTTCGGAATAGTCGATTAATTGACTCTTGGAATCGGAGCATCTGATACATTGAGTGCTTCCGCCAAAGTAGGATCGGTTGTTTTGCACTCATTAGCAAGTTGCTGACCACGGCGTGAATCAAGTAACAAGCCCTTAGCTGGAATGCCTATGAAGACGAAACCGGCCTTAGTGTTCTCAAAACGATTGGCACCAGTTGATGTTTCCATTCTTGTCATGCGATAGATGCGATGCTTCCAACGCATGCCTACATGTTGCTGGTCATCGACATTGGTGTACATGGTTAAAGTGTTGCCGAGTTCACATTTGTATTCAAATGATTTGCTCATTTGTACATTTGGCTCAGCCTCGTCTTCATCGACCACCGCCGGCGTCGCCGCTTTAGTCGTTTTTGTTGATTTTGTTTTTGTAGGCGTCGGATTTGCTTGTGCCTGAGTTGCAATTGCCAAAATGCTGGTGGCGAGTGTGGCAATGCTAATCAGTTGTATAAGTTTTTTCATGCTGTCTCCTAGGTGCGGCTAATATGGTAATGCCGCGATTTACAAAAAATGTTGTGCGTTCTCTGGCAGTGTTATTTGTGCCATTTGCGCTTTCTTCAGTAGTAACCAGTAATGTCGATAACTCGCCCTGTCATGCAAGCGGCCATTGATTTGGATAGGTCCCCATTGCTGCTGCTGCGCCGCTCCCAATATCGTTATCGCCTCATTAATTTCTGCGCTTCTCGGTGAAAGTGCCTTGATGATAGGTTTAATTTGATTGGGATGTATGCTCCACATTCTGGTATAAGCACACTCCATTATCGCACGCGTCGCGTCACCTGAAACTATAGCTGAATCTTTGAATTCGGTTGTAACATTGTGTGACGGAATTTTCCCGTAGCGATGGCAGGCGGCGGCGATTTCTAGCTTGGCCCGCATGATCAGTGGATGCGTAAATTGCCCGGGCGAGCGCATGGCATTGGCTGGAATTGCGCCGAAATGTGAGGACACAAAATCCATAATGCCAAACGACAAACATTCAACCTGTGGCAGAGCTGCGATTTGGTGTACTTCAGCAAGCGCACTATGGGTCTCTATCAGCACGTGAATCGGGATCGCTGCACGTCCATGGACTTGCGACAGCTGATTGATTTTCGCGATCGCCGCACTCACTTGCTGCGCGTCTTGTATCTTCGGCAGCACCAGATATGCAATTTTTTCGACAGCTATGCCTATGATCGTGCGCAGGTCTGCTTCGAAAAAACGACTCTCAATATCGTGGACGCGCACACCGATGCGCTGGAATTTATTTTCTTCCGAATTTAATAGAGTGGCCACTAGGGTGGCGTGCTCGGCCTCATTGCCAGTGGCAGCGCCATCTTCGCAATCGAAGGTGATGTCGAAAATTGAACCAAGCTCGGACTGCATGAGCATGGATTTTCGCATCAGTTTCTCTGAGCCTGCATAGTGATCACAGACGGGCAAGAAGCGCGGTGCTGATTGATCCTGAAATAAGACGAGTGAGGGATGTGTCAAGATGGGAGTATTCAAAAAAATAGGCGGCAAAAGCATGCTTGCATGCTTTTGCCGCCTTGCAAGCGATTAGCCTACCAGGTGTTTCACGCCATCGCGCTCTTCTTGCAATTCAGCAAGAGTAACATTGATGCGTTCACGCGAGAATTCGTCGATTTCCAAACCTTGAATAATCGTGTATTCGCCGTTTTCTGTTGTTACAGGGAAACCAAACATGGTTCCTTCTGGGATGCCATAAGAGCCATCTGAAGGAATGCCCATGGTTGTCCACTTGCCGTTAGTGCCCAGTACCCAGTCGCGTACATGGTCAATTGCTGCGTTTGCTGCGGATGCTGCAGAAGACAGACCGCGTGCTTCGATAATGGCCGCGCCACGCTTACCGACTGTAGGCAAGAACACGTCCTTGTTCCAGACTTGGTCATTGATCAAATCTTTAACTGATTGGCCGTCAGCAGTCGCGAAGCGATAGTCTGCATACATAGTTGGCGAGTGATTACCCCAAACGCAGAGTTTTTCAATCGCTGCAACTGGCTTGCCAATTTTCGCAGCGACTTGTGACAATGCACGGTTGTGATCCAGACGCAACATCGCAGTGAAGTTTTTCGCTGGCAGACTAGGAGCTGATTTCATGGCGATGTAAGCATTGGTGTTGGCTGGATTGCCTACGACCAAGATCTTGACATTGCGTGAGGCAACGGCATCGAGTGCCTTGCCTTGCACTGTGAAAATTTGTGCATTGGCTTCGAGCAAGTCTTTGCGTTCCATGCCAGGTCCACGTGGACGTGCGCCAACCAATAAAGCGACATCGATATCTTTAAATGCCGTCATAGGATCACTATGCGCTGTCATTCCAGCCAATAATGGGAAGGCGCAGTCATCGATTTCCATCATGACGCCTTTGAGTGCTTTTTGCGCTTTTTCGTCAGGGATTTCTAGTAATTGCAAAATTACTGGCTGGTCTTTGCCCAGCATGTCGCCATTGGCGATGCGAAATAGTAAGGAATAGCCAATTTGGCCAGCGGCGCCAGTAACAGCAACGCGCATAGGGGATTTTGCCATGATGAATCTCCGAAGTGGTGTAAAAGTGGGGTTGAAATCGGTGTATCTGAATACTTAAATTTTAAAGTAAAAGATTAAATTCTGTGTTTTAAAAATAATGCGAAATCAGCAAACTCACCATCATACCTTTGAACGCAAATCAAGTCAGCCAAATTTGAACTTGCTTATCGCCTTTAGCTGACGTAGAGCAAATTGAGCACGACTTTTGTGCCTAAGTATTTCTGCCGCTAATTAAGGCTTGAGGGCTTTACTGGGACTTAGCCTTTACTTTTTCTGTGTACTGGCTATAGTGTTCGCTATGGTGTTCGTTTTATGCTCGCAATTTATTCCCCTGATTTTAAGTTCGCCCGCTTCAGGTGTCAATCTATATCTTATGTCTTATATAAGACACATAACTTAGTACTTTTCTCTGGACTTGCTGGTGTGTTCTGTGTTGAAATTGAGGCTTATGAATTCACCGCACCTCACCGCTATTGTCCAAAATCCTGGATTGACCTCGCCTGCCGCCGTTGCTGGTAGTGCTGCGTCGTTTGCGTCGCCGACTTTTAGTCCCTTGTATCAACAAATTAAGGCCTTGATTACGCAAAGTCTGCAGTCTGGCGAGTGGAAACCCGGGGAGTTAATTCCGAGTGAAAACGAATTGGCACTAAGATTTAAAGTGAGTCAAGGGACGGTGCGCAAGGCTATTGATGAGATGTCTGCGGATAATCTGGTGATACGGCGGCAAGGGAAGGGGACATTCGTCGCGACTCACCATGAAGCACGATCGCAATTTCGTTTCTTGAGATTGCTGCCCGATGAAGGTGTGCCGCATTACCCTGAAAATCGCATTGTAGAGGTGAAGCGCTTGCGCGCACCTGCGGATGTGGCGCGCTTGCTGGATATTAAATCGGGTGATTCAGTGGTGTTTCTGCGCAGGGTGCAGTCATTTTCCGCCATCCCTACCATCTTGGACGACCTTTGGTTGCCAGGTTCGATTTTTAAGGGTTTGACCGCTGAGCGCTTAAATGAATACAAGGGGCCCATGTACGGGTTGTTTGAGAGTGAGTTTGGCACGCATATGATACGTGCCTCTGAGCAACTTCGCGCAGTGTGCGCTGATGAGTCGGCGGCGCAATTGCTTAATGTTGATGTCGGCACTCCATTGTTGAATGTGGAGCGGGTCTCATTTACATATGGGGATAAGCCGGTGGAGTTACGTCGCGGCTTGTATTTAACTAGTGCGCATCATTATCAGAATGAGCTGAGTTAACTTCCTTATAAACACCAATATTTCCGTGTTTTTTGTGAAATTTGACTGTAAGGCGCGAGTATTTTGCAAATACCTGTCTTTTTTGTTGGTGCGATGCACCAAAATAGGCGAAAATTGTAAGGTTTTTGTACAGGCTATTAATGGGGAGATTATTTATGTCTGAAGTAGTAAAAAATAAGCCGCGCTTTGGCAAGATGCGCTTGATCGATGCGGTTGCTGGTGGCTATAGATTGCCGTTGGCTGGCTTTGTTTCGATCTTGCATCGTGGAAGTGGCATGTTGATGTTTTTGTTATTGCCATTTATTTTGTATTTGCTTGAAATGAGCTTGAGTTCTGAGAGTTCATTCGCTGTCCTTAAAGAATTTACCTCTGGTATTTTTGTTAAGTTAGTGATCTTGGCCTTGGTGTGGGCGTATTTGCATCATTTTAGTGCTGGCGTTCGTCACTTGCTGATGGACCTGCATATGGGGTTAGATAAAGATTCCGCACGTAAATCGGCAGTTTCCGTTTTGCTGTTTAGTCTCGCATTGACTGCAGTAGTTGCATTGAAATTGTTTGGAGTATTTTGATGGCGAATAATAATATTGGACCTAAGCGTCTGGTGGTCGGTGCCAGCTATGGCTTGCGTGATTGGTTGGCTCAGCGCGTCACCGCGATCATTATGGCCATCTATACCATTATCTTGTTGGGCTTGTTTTTAACAGGAAACAATTTTTCCTATGAAGGCTGGGCTGGGATTTTTGCTCAACAATGGTTCAAACTAGCCACCTTCACCGTCTTCATGGCACTGTTTTACCATGCCTGGGTTGGTATGCGTGATGTCTGGATGGATTATGTGACGCAGTCAGTGATTTTGCGTCTTGTGTTTCAGGTCGCCACTATTGTGTGGTTGGTCGCTAGTGCCGGATATGCGGCACAGATTTTGTGGAGAGTTTAACCGTGGCTGCAATCAAATCCGCCATTCCTTCCCGTCGTTTTGACGCTGTCATCATCGGAGCTGGTGGCTCCGGTATGCGCGCCTCGCTGCAATTGGCAGAGGCTGGGCTCAACGTCGCTGTTTTATCCAAAGTTTTCCCAACTCGCTCGCATACAGTTGCTGCACAAGGTGGTATCGGTGCATCTCTGGGTAATATGTCGGAAGATAATTGGTTCTGGCACATGTTCGACACCGTTAAAGGTGGCGATTATCTGGGTGACCAGGATGCGATTGAATTTATGTGTCGCGAAGCACCGAAAGTGGTGTATGAATTAGAACATTTCGGTATGCCTTTTGATCGTAATGCTGACGGCACGATTTATCAACGTCCGTTTGGTGGTCATACTGCTAATTTTGGCGAGAAACCGGTTCAGCGCGCTTGCGCAGCAGCCGATCGTACTGGGCATGCTTTATTGCATACCTTATATCAACGCAATGTGCGTGCTCGTACCCATTTCTATGTGGAGTGGATGGCGATCGATTTGATTCGCGACGCTGATGGTGATGTACTAGGCGTGGTTGCTCTGGAGATGGAGACCGGCCAGGTGATGATGTTGGAAGCGAAAACCACAATTTTCGCGACTGGTGGTGCTGGACGTATTTTTGCTGCCTCTACCAATGCCTTTATTAATACCGGTGATGGCATGGGTATGGCTGCACGTGCCGGCCTGCCTTTGCAAGATATGGAATTCTGGCAATTTCACCCTACTGGCGTGGCTGGCGCAGGTGTATTGATTACCGAAGGTGTGCGCGGTGAGGGCGGTATCTTGGTCAATAGTCAAGGTGAGCGCTTCATGGAGCGCTATGCGCCGACACTGAAAGATTTGGCTCCGCGCGATTTCGTTTCTCGTTCTATGGATCAAGAAATCAAAGAAGGTCGCGGTTGTGGTCCGAACAAAGACCATGTGATGCTCGATCTTCGTCATATTGGTGCGGATACAATTCAAAAGCGTTTGCCTTCTATTTTGGAAATTGGTCATAAGTTCGCCAATGTCGACGCGACTAAAGAACCAATTCCTGTAGTGCCAACTATCCACTATCAGATGGGTGGTATCCCTACGAATATTCATGGTCAAGTCGTCGCTCCTAAAAATGGCGCGAGTGAAGTCGTTAATGGCCTGTATGCGATTGGTGAGTGCGCCTGCGTATCCGTGCACGGTGCGAATCGTTTAGGTACTAATTCCTTGCTCGATCTGTTGGTGTTTGGTCGCGCCGCTGGTAACCACGTGGTTGCAAGTAAGCTTAAAGAGCGCAGCAATAAAGATCTTCCAGCAGATGCGGCTGATCTGGCATTGTCACGTTTGGCTAAGTTGGAAACTAGTACAGGTTCTGAGCGCGTTCAAGATGTTGCGAATGACATTCGTAGCACCATGCAAAAATACTGTGGTGTGTTCCGTACCGATGATTTATTGCAGGCTGGCTACAAAGAAATCATGGTGCTTGATGAGCGTCGTAAGCATGTTTCCTTTAAAGATAAATCTAAAGTCTTTAATACTGCCCGTGTTGAAGCCTTGGAGTTGGATAATCTGATAGAAACCGCAAAAGCCACCATCACATCGGCGAATGCACGTAAAGAGTCTCGTGGTGCGCACGCTCATCGCGATTACGAAAAACGTGATGATGAAAACTGGATGAAACACACGCTTTGGTATTCAGAAGGAAATCGCCTAGATTATAAGCCGGTCGTTACCAAGCCGCTGACAGTTGAAACCTTCAAGCCTAAAGCTCGTACTTTTTAAAGAGATACACAATGGCACGCACATTAAAATTTCAAATCTATCGCTACGATCCAGACAAGGATGCTAAGCCTTACATGCAAGATCTGACAGTTGAATTGCAAGATACTGACAAGATGTTGCTGGATGCGCTGCAACGCATCAAGGCAGATGTGGATGATTCTCTAGCCCTGCGTCGCTCATGCCGTGAAGGTGTTTGCGGTTCCGATGCGATGAATATTAACGGCAAAAATGGCCTGGCTTGCACTACCAACTTGAATGAGCTTACCGAGCCTATCATTTTGCGCCCCTTGCCAGGTTTGCCAGTCATACGCGATCTGATCGTCGACATGACTCAGTTTTTCAAGCAATACAATTCGATCAAGCCTTACTTGATGAATGACACTATTCCTCCGGAAAAAGAACGTCTGCAGTCGCCGACTGAACGCGAGGAGTTAGATGGTCTGTATGAATGCATCTTATGTGCATGTTGTTCGACCTCCTGTCCTTCATTCTGGTGGAATCCGGATAAATTCGTAGGTCCTGCTGGATTATTGCAGGCATATCGCTTTATTGCTGATTCACGTGATCAGGCTACTGGTGAGCGCTTGGATAATCTGGAAGATCCTTATCGTTTGTTCCGTTGCCATACGATTATGAATTGCGTGGACGTTTGCCCTAAAGGCTTGAATCCAACGCGCGCTATTGGCAAGATTAAAGAGTTGATGGTTAGACGTGCAGTCTAAGCCTGATCTTTAGATTTTTTCAGTGGTAAAAAGAGCGGCTTCCTGTGGATGCCGCCCTTATTTCAAGCGGTTTTTAAGCTCGCGCCTGAGCGTGATTTTTGATTGCGCCGAGAATTGCCTGAAATAAGAAGTATTGATTGAAAGTGCTTATGTCTGTATCTATGCCTGCGTCTATGTCGGAAAATGTTATGCAATCCCATCAGAGTGACCCAGCCAAGCGTGCTCGACTGCGTTGGCGTGCGCGCCGTGGTTTGCTCGAAAATGACTTGATTTTGACGCGCTTCTTAGATGCTCACGAGGAAGCTATGTCTGATGATGAGGTCGATGCCTTTAGTCGATTGATGGAGTTGTCAGATAACACCTTGATGGACTTGTTGATGGCAAAAAAACAGCCGGAGGCAGAAGTTGATTTTCCTCATGTCCGCGCACTTTTAGTTCGATTGCAACAAGCCTAAGCTCAATAATTTTTTTGTGTTTTTTTAATTAACGACTCACCTCTACATCGAAGGAAGAGCCATGACCAACTCTGAAATAAAAGCAACCTTATCTTTTTCCGATGGTTCACCATCATTGGAAATGCCAATTTACAAAGGGACAGTTGGTCCTGATGTCATCGATATCCGCAAGTTGTATGCGACCACTGGCATGTTTACCTATGATCCAGGTTTTATGTCGACGGCAGCATGTAATTCCTCGATTACCTACATCGACGGTGATAAGGGCGAATTGTTGTATCGCGGTTACCCTATCGAACAGTTGGCTGTAAATGGCGGCGACTTCCTGGAAACTTGCTATTTGTTACTCAATGGTGAATTGCCAAATGCAGTAGAAAAAGAAAAATTTGTTGCAACAGTGACCAATCACACCATGGTCCATGAGCAAATGCAATTTTTCTTCCGCGGCTTCCGTCGTGATGCGCATCCTATGTCGGTATTGGTTGGTACTGTTGGTGCCCTGGCGTCGTTTTATCATGATTCTCTGGATATTAACGATCCGCACCACCGCGAAGTTTCTGCAATCCGCTTGATCGCGAAAATGCCTACATTAGTGGCGATGGCGTACAAATATTCTATCGGTCAGCCTTTTGTTTATCCTCGCAACGACTTGTCGTATAGTGCTAACTTTATGCATATGATGTTCTCGACACCGTGTGCTCCGTATAAAACCAATGAGGTTTTGGTGCGCGCTCTTGATCGTATTTTGATCTTGCATGCTGATCACGAGCAAAATGCATCGACCTCGACTGTTCGTCTGGCTGGTTCCTCAGGTGCCAATCCTTTTGCTTGTATCGCTGCGGGTATCGCTTGCCTGTGGGGTCCTGCGCATGGTGGTGCAAATGAGGCTGCCTTGAGTATGTTGGAAGAGATCGGCAGTGTCGATCACATCCCGGAATTCATCAGACAGGTTAAAGATAAAAATTCTGGCGTGAAGTTGATGGGTTTTGGTCATCGTGTGTATAAAAACTACGATCCTCGCGCAAAATTGATGCGTGAAACTTGCTACGAAGTCTTGCAGGAGCTCGGTTTACAAGACGATCCTTTGTTTAAATTGGCGATGGCGTTGGAGAAAATTGCACTGGAAGACGAATACTTCGTTTCTCGCAAACTTTACCCAAACGTTGACTTCTATTCGGGCATCGTACAGCGCGCGCTGGGTATTCCAACTTCCTTGTTTACCGGAATCTTCGCTCTGGCGCGTACCGTAGGTTGGATCGCTCAGTGGAAGGAAATGATTTCTGATCCTGAGCAAAAAATCGGCCGTCCACGTCAGTTGTTTGTGGGTTCTCAAACACGCGACGTGCAACCGATAGAGAAGCGCTAAGCGTTTTTAGAAAAGTGTGCAAAAAAGGCGAGTCTTCGTGACTCGCCTTTTTTTTATTGAATAAAGATGCTATGCTTCGGCTCGAAAGTGAAATTTTTGGATGTATTTTCATTTTTGCTTCAATTGGTCATTTTTCTGAAAAATAACAAGTGAAGCAAAACTGCAATGATTTTCAAATCAGCCCTTCCCCACAACTTGATGTGCAATCCGCTAACCGGTCAGGCCGTGTCGCGGAAGGTTAGATTAACCCGCTAATCTCGCAAAACGCGAAGAAAGGTGAGCAAGATGATGCAACAATTAAACGCTAACTCGTATCTGTTCGGCGGCAATGCGCCGTACGTAGAAGAACTATATGAGGCGTATCTGAATAATCCTGGGTCTGTGCCTGATAATTGGCGCGCCTATTTCGATGCAATGCAACATGTCCCGGCTGTTGACGGTTCCGCCCGTCCAGACGTTGCGCATGCTCCTGTGATTGCTTCTTTCGCCGAACGTGCAAAGCAAGGCCCGATACGGACCGTGCTCGCTACAACTGATGCTGATATGGGACGCAAACGCGTGGCCGCTCAGCAATTGATTGCTGCGTATCGTTTTTTGGGCAGCCAATGGGCAAACCTGGATCCTTTGCAACGCCAGGAGCGTCCGAGTATCCCTGAGTTGGAGCCGAGTTTCTATGGCTTTACCGATTCAGATATGGATATACAGTTCAATATCAGTAATACCTATTTTGGTGCTGAGACGTGCTCACTGCGCGATTTATTGAACTCCTTGCGCGATACCTATTGCCGTTCTATCGGTGCTGAATTCATGTACATCAGCGATCCTACGGAAAAACGCTGGTTGCAAGAGAAATTGGAATCGATACGCTCGACTCCAAGTTTTACTGCCGACAAGAAAAAACATATACTTGATCGTCTGACAGCTGCGGAAGGACTGGAACGTTATCTGCATACCCGCTACGTGGGACAAAAGCGTTTCTCTCTTGAGGGCAGCGAAAGTTTTATCGCTTCCATGGACGAAACCATACAACGCGCGGGTGAGCGCGGTGTAGAGGAAATCGTTATCGGTATGGCGCATCGCGGCCGTCTGAATGTGTTGGTTAATACACTAGGCAAAATGCCGCAGGATCTGTTTGCTGAATTTGAAGGCAAGCATGGCGACGATTTACCTTCCGGTGACGTTAAATATCACCAGGGTTTTTCCTCTGACGTATCTACTCCAGGCGGTCCAGTACATTTGTCACTGGCATTTAATCCATCGCATCTTGAAATCGTGAATCCTGTCGTTGAGGGTTCTGTCAAGGCGCGTATGGAGCGTCGTGGTGATAAAGACGGTTCGCAAGTCTTGCCTATTCTGGTACATGGTGACGCTGCTTTTGCAGGTCAGGGTGTGGTCATGGAAACCTTGAATCTGGCGCAGACGCGTGGTTACGGTACTGGCGGTACTATGCATATCGTGATCAATAATCAAATCGGTTTCACCACATCTGATCCGCGCGATTCACGTTCCACTCTGTATTGCTCCGACGTCGTTAAGATGATTGAAGCACCAGTATTGCATGTCAATGGTGATGATCCTGAGGCTGTAGTTCTGGCGACGCAAATCGCCTTGGATTACCGCATGGAATTCAAAAAAGACGTGGTGGTTGATATCATCTGTTATCGTAAGTTGGGGCATAACGAGCAAGATACACCTGCTTTGACTCAGCCTTTGATGTACAAGAAAATTGGTCAACATCCAGGTACTCGCAAACTGTACGCTGACAGATTGTCGGCTCAGGGCACAATTGCAGCGGATTCTGGCGATCAGATGGTGAAAGCCTTCCGTGATGCAATGGATGCAGGTAAACATACCCGCGACCCAGTTATTTCGAACTTTAAAAATAAATATGCGGTTGACTGGATTCCTTTCCTGAATCGTAAGTGGACCGATGCTGCTGATACTGCTGTGCCAATGACAGAGTTAAAGCGTCTGGCCCAGCGTATTACAGTGGTGCCAGAAGGTTTTAAACCGCATAGCCTGGTCGAAAAAGTCTTGGGTGACCGCGCAACTATGGGACGCGGCGAGATGAATCTTGATTGGGGTATGGGCGAACATCTGGCCTATGCGTCTCTGGTTTCTTCTGGCTACGCTATCCGTTTGACTGGGCAAGATGCTGGACGCGGTACTTTCGTACATCGTCATGCTGTGTTACATGATCAGAAACGCGAGCGTTGGGATGCCGGTACTTATATTCCTCTGCAAAATATTTCAGAGAAGCAAGCACCATTTACAGTGATTGACTCTGTTTTATCGGAAGAGGCAGTACTGGCGTTTGAATACGGTTATTCCACAGCAGAACCAAATACTTTGACGATCTGGGAAGCGCAATTCGGCGATTTCGCCAATGGTGCACAGGTCGTCATCGATCAATTCATTAGCTCTGGCGAAGTGAAGTGGGGCCGTGCATCTGGGTTGGTCATGATGTTGCCGCACGGTTATGAAGGCCAAGGTCCTGAGCATTCCTCAGCCCGCCCTGAGCGCTTCCTGCAATTGTGTGCTGACAATAATATGCAAGTTGTTCAGCCGACTACCGCTGCGCAGATTTTCCATCTATTGCGTCGTCAGATGATACGGATGTTCCGTAAGCCTCTGGTAATCATGACACCGAAGTCTCTGCTCAGGAATAAAGATGCAGGCTCTGCTTTGTCGGAATTGGCCAAAGGTAGTTTTCATACCGTGATCGGTGAAGTCGACGAGAAAATCGATGCCAAGAAGGTTAAGCGCGTTATCGCCTGTTCAGGTAAGGTTTATTTTGATCTGGTGAATGCGCGTAAAGAGCGTGGTTTGACAGATGTCGCGATCATTCGTGTTGAACAGCTGTATCCGTTCCCACATAAGAGTTTTGCGGCTGAATTGAAGAAATTCCCTGAGTTGTCGGAATTGGTCTGGACTCAAGATGAACCGCAAAATCAGGGACCTTGGTTCCAGATTCAGCACAACATCTTTGAAAGTTTGGAAGATGGACAGAAGCTTGCCTATGCAGGTCGTCCAGCAAGTGCGTCTCCTGCTGTCGGTTATTACGACAAGCACTATGCGCAGCAAAAAGCATTACTGGATACCGCTTTTTCCAAGCTCAAGGGTTATATCCTGACCAAGTAAAGACATGCGGCGCGGTAGAAGCTGCTGCGCCCAATAGAATCCGAAACGGAGAAAAAACATGGCAATTATCGAAGTAAAAGTACCCCAGTTATCTGAATCCGTCGCAGAAGCGACCTTGCTGACCTGGCATAAAAAAATTGGCGAGGCTGTGACTCGCGATGAAAATCTGGTCGATGTAGAGACTGATAAAGTCGTTATGGAATTGCCAGCGCCGGTAGATGGCGTGATTACCCAAATCATCAAGGGCGATGGCAGTTTGGTCGTCGCGGGTGAAGTGATCGCAATGTTGGATACCGATGCGTCTGCAAAAGTGAGCCCGATTCAAGTCTCGGCAGTGCCTGCAGCAACTGCAGCTGCCGCCGTTGATACCGGTGCAAAATCTTCTGCTGGTGTTGCAATGCCAGCGGCCGCTAAAATTTTGGCTGAAAATAATCTGGCAGCGAGCGCTGTTGATGGTTCGGGCAAAGATGGTCGTGTTACTAAGGGCGACGCTTTAGCCGCTGTTTCTGCTAAAGCTGCAGTGCCTGTAGTAGCGCCGGTGGCAGTGGTTGCTGCTAAGCCAGCTCTGCAACAAGTTGCGGCGCCTGCAGCACCAAAATTGGGTGATCGTCCAGAAGAGCGCGTGCCTATGAGCCGTCTGCGTGCACGTATTGCAGAGCGCCTGGTGCAATCACAATCGACTAACGCGATTTTGACGACCTTCAATGAAGTCAATATGCAGCCAGTAATCGATTTGCGTAACAAGTACAAAGATAAATTTGAAAAAGAGCATGGCGTTAAGCTTGGCTTTATGTCCTTCTTTGTGAAAGCTGCGGTAGCTGCACTTAAGAAATATCCAGTGATCAATGCTTCTGTTGATGGTAATGATATTGTCTACCACGGTTATTTTGACATTGGTATCGCGGTCGGTTCACCACGTGGTTTGGTAGTGCCTATTCTGCGTAATGCGGATCAAATGTCGATCGCCGATATCGAGAAGAAAATCGGTGAATTCGGTGCCAAGGCAAAAGATGGTAAATTGACTTTAGATGATTTGACCGGAGGTACTTTCTCCATTTCCAATGGTGGTACTTTCGGTTCTATGTTGTCGACGCCAATTATCAATCCTCCTCAGTCAGCGATCTTGGGTGTGCATGCAACCAAAGACCGCGCGGTTGTTGAGAATGGCCAAATCGTGGTGCGTCCTATGAACTATCTGGCGATGTCTTACGATCACCGTATCATTGATGGTCGCGAAGCTGTCTTGGGTCTGGTAGCGATGAAGGAAGCGCTGGAAGATCCAGCCCGTCTTTTGTTAGATTTATAAAATCCATACACTATGAATCTCGCTGACGAAATCAAACGTCTGCATGAATTGCATCAGTCAGGCGCCCTGACTGATGCAGAATTCGCGCAAGCCAAGACCAAACTCTTGCAGGATGCTCCATCGTCGGCCGCTCCAAATTTTGTTGATGGAGACAATTCGCTGAATCAGTTGAATCGTTTCCGCCGATCGAAAAATGATCAGTGGCTGGGCGGGATTTGTGGCGGGCTCGGTAAATTGACGGGCCTGGAATCTTGGGTCTGGCGTTTGTTGTTCGTCACTTTCAGTTTCTATTTTGGGTTTGGCTTAGTTGCCTATATTCTTGCTTGGATTTTTGTTCCAGAAGAAGACTAAAAATAAGTAACAGGTGCTGTCGGTAAGAGATGTATTAAAACCAGATTAAGTTGGGAATATCCATGAGTAAACAATTTGATGTCGTCGTGATCGGCGGCGGTCCAGGCGGCTATATTGCTGCTATTCGCGCAGCGCAATTAGGCTTTTCAGTCGCTTGCGTGGACGCCTGGAGTAATGATAAAGGTGGCCCGGCATTGGGTGGCACCTGTACTAACGTCGGTTGCATACCGTCTAAGGCATTGCTGCAATCATCCGAACACTTTGAGCATGCTGGTCACGCCTTTGCTGACCACGGTATCAAGGTCAAGGGGCTGGAGCTCGATGTCGCCCAGATGCTGGCGCGTAAAAACACCATCGTTAAACAGAATAATGACGGTATCGTCTACCTGTTTAAAAAGAATAAAGTCACTTTTTTCCATGGTCTCGCTTCCTTTGTGCAGGCTGTCGACGGTCTTTACAGCATCAAAGTAGCGGGTAAGGCCGAAGAAAATATCTCTGGCAAACATATCGTGATTGCGACTGGATCAAATGCGCGTCCTTTGCCAGGTGCTGAGTTTGATGAAGACTTAATACTCTCCAATGATGGCGCACTGACTATCGCTGCCGTGCCTAAGCGCTTGGGTGTGATTGGGGCCGGTGTCATCGGTCTGGAGATGGGTAGCGTATGGCGTCGCTGCGGTGCGGAAGTCACCGTACTGGAAGCTTTGCCGACTTTCCTCGGTGCAGTCGATGAGCAGATCGCCAAAGAAGCGAACAAACTTTTCGTCAAACAAGGCTTGTCGATTAATTTGGGCGTTAAAATCGGCGACATCGTCAAAGGTAAAAAAGACGTTACTGTCAACTATACCGATGACAAAGGCGCTGCACAAAAAGCCGTATTTGATAAACTCATTATCTCCATTGGCCGCACGCCTAACACCAACGGCCTCAATGCCGAAGCGGTGGGCTTGCAACTTGATGAGCGTGGCTTTATCGCGGTGGATGCTGATTGCAAAACTAATTTGACCAATGTGTGGGCGGTGGGTGACGTGGTTCGTGGCCCTATGTTGGCGCATAAGGCAGAAGAAGAGGGCGTTGCAGTGGCTGAGCGTATCGCCGGTCAGCACGGTCATGTTAACTTCAATACTATCCCTTGGGTGATTTACACTTCACCTGAAATTGCCTGGGTTGGTCGTACTGAGCAACAACTGAAGGCCGATGGCGTAGCCTATAAAGCGGGTACTTTCCCATTTATGGCCAATGGTCGCGCCCGTGCTTTGGGTGACACATCGGGCATGGTAAAGTTTTTGGCTGACGCTACTACCGATGAGATTTTGGGTGTGCATATCGTTGGCCCTATGGCTTCCGAACTGATCTCTGAAGCGGTGGTTGCGATGGAGTTCCGCGCTTCTGCCGAAGATATCGCACGCATCTGTCATGCGCATCCTTCCTTGTCGGAAGCGACTAAAGAAGCTGCCTTGGCGGTCGATAAGCGTTCTTTGAATTTCTAAAAAATTAGAAATTTTCGGTTCTGTGCCGCTGGTGAGAAATCATCAGCGGCTTTTGTTTAACTTGTTATCCTTTTTTCTTAGTGCACATGAATGTCACCGAGTTTTACCATGATGCATTGACCACGCGCGGCTTTCAAGCCGATGCGGCGCAACAGTTTGCAGTGGCGCGTCTTCAGCAAGCCTACGATGAGTGGGTACTGTATAAATCCAAACGCTCGAATAAATTCACTCGTATCATCACGCGGCCGGATGTGCCGCGCGGCGTGTACATGTGGGGTGGGGTCGGGCGCGGCAAATCCTTCTTGATGGATAGTTTTTATTCTGTGGTGCCTGTGGTGCGCAAGGGCAGGCTGCACTTTCACGAATTTATGCGGGCGGTGCATCGTCAGTTGGATGAATTAAAAGGCGTGGCTGATCCTCTCGATGAAGTGGCGCGCCGCATCGCCAAGAAATACCGTTTGATCTGTTTTGATGAATTTCATGTTTCTGACGTGGCAGATGCCATGCTTTTATATAATTTGTTGAATGCTCTATTCGAAAATGGTGTGTCGTTTGTCATGACTTCGAATTATCAGCCCGATACCCTGTATCCGGATGGTTTGCATAGAGACCGGATGCTGCCAACAATTGCCTTGCTCAAGACAAAATTAGATGTGATCAATGTCGATTCGGGCAATGACTATCGTAAGCGTGCTTTGGAACAGGTGCAGGCTTATCTGACGCCGCTGTGCGCTGCCACCGATCAAAGCCTACGTGAGGCCTTTGTGCGTATCGCAGAAACCAGTGATGAAGACGGGCATGTGAATATTGAAGGGCGCGAACTGAAAGCTTTGCGTCGTGCCGGTAGTGTGATTTGGTTTGATTTCGCCACTCTATGCGGCGGTCCACGTTCGCAAAACGACTACCTCGAAATCGCCAGTCGTTTTCATACGGTCATACTGTCTTCTATACCAGCCATGTCGGCAGCGATGTCTTCTGAGGCGCGCCGTTTCACGTGGTTGATTGATGTATTTTATGATAATAAAGTAAAATTAATCATGTCAGCCGAAGTGACTCCTGAAGAACTATATACCGCAGGTACTTTGTCGAATGAATTTCATCGCACCGTGTCACGGATCATAGAAATGCAGTCACGTGAATACATGGATGCCGATCAACGCGACCTAAGTGCGGGTATTGTCTAGCTCGCGGCTAAGCATAGAACCGAACTAAACCTATAATGTTGGACTAGCGCTGCAGTAAAGCATAAAACCCAAGGATACGAATGAACAAGACTTACCAATGGCATGGCGTGAACACGGTACTGGTGTTGCTAGCGCTAAGCACAGGATTTATTTGCCAGAGTCTGCAGGCGCAAGAGGATAAAATTGAGCTTGCCGTCTTGCAAAAGAAAATAGCCGAATTGGATGTGCGCTTTGCCACCACCAGCATACAAACCGGAGTGCAGGCTGAGCTTGCGCTCAATGAGTCTGAGATTGGGCAAGAGCAATTGCGCCTCTGGTACTTGCAAGCGGAAAATGATTGCTATGATAAGTTTTTTGTCACTTCCTGCATTAATGATAGCAAGTTACTGCGTCGCAAACTGTTTGCAGTACTTCAACGTATCTCGGTAGAAGCCAAGGCATTTCAACGCAAAGAGCATATCGATCAAATTGATGCTGATTTGCAAATAAAAAATACCCCTGTAGCTCAATAAATACCCTGTAAATCCTTATTATTAGGGATAGGACTTACGCAAAATTGTTCCAGCTAGGCGTACCGTCGAAGACAGTACTTTAGTATGGCAAGACGGAGACCACGACGCTGGGGCGGTTTTGCGTAAGTCCTAAGGGAGTATGCCTAAAAATGAGGGTATTCGCGCATATCCGCTGTGCGCATGCTCATAATACCCCCTCTGAGTATCTTACTTAAATCGCCTGTAAGCGTTGCAATGCGTTTTCTAAAGTGGCATCTTGTTTCGCAAAGCAAAATCTGACTATGCCGCTTTCATGGCCTTGATGATAGAAAGCAGAAACAGGAATCGCCGCCACACCGATCTCGCGCGTGAGCCACTGTGCGAACTCACTTTCTGATTTTTGCGAGATTGCCGAATAATCGACGCATTGAAAATACGTGCCATGAGTCGGCAGTAGTTTAAAGCGCGAATTTTCTAAACCGGCACGAAACTTATCACGTTTTTTTTGATAAAAATCTGCCAATTCCAGGTAAGGCTGAGGCGCAGCCATGTAGCGTGCCAGTCCCAATTGCATGGGCGTATTGACGGTAAAGACATTGAATTGATGAACTTTACGAAATTCTGTCATCAGTGCGCGCGGTGCCGCCACAAAGCCAACTTTCCATCCTGTGACATGGTAAGTCTTACCAAAGCTGGAAATGATGTAGGAGCGTGCCGCCAACTCCGGATAGCGTGCCAGCGATTCATGGCGCTGCCCATCAAACACCATATGTTCATACACCTCGTCTGAGGCGATCAGCAGTTGGGTATGTTGAACGATGCGAGTGAGCGCCGCAATATCACTTTCCTGCAACACAAAACCAGTGGGATTATGCGGCGAGTTGAGCAGCAATAGCCGGGTCTTGGGGCTGATTGCCGCGGCCAGTTGATCCCAGTCTATGCTGTAGCCGTTCGCTCCTAACTGCATCGAGACAAACACCGGCACACCACCTGCCAGTTTGATCGCCGGAACATAACTGTCGTAAGCCGGTTCAATCACAATCACTTCATCGCCAGGATGGACGCAGGCCAGCAAAATGCTCATGATCGCCTGGGTCGCACCGGCGGTGACGGTGATCTCATGATCGGCATCGTAAAGATGGCCGTAGAGCTGTTGTATTTTGGTCGAGATGGCGCTGCGTAATGCGGGCACACCAGCCATAGGCGGGTATTGATTATGGCCCTCTTGCATCGCCAGCGTGACGGCATCGATGAGTAGCGGATCGCAATTAAAATCAGGGAAGCCCTGACCTAAATTGACGGCGCCGGTCTCTGCCGCCAGCGCTGACATCACTGAAAAAACGGTAGTCCCAACTTCTGGTAACTTCGATTTCATTTGCAACAGCTCTGGTTTATTCATGTTAAAAGTACGTAAAAATTTATTTGGTACCAAATAGACGGTCGCCCGCATCGCCCAGGCCTGGGACAATATAGCCATGCTCGTTCAGGCATTGGTCTATCGATGCCGTCAGGATAGAGACATCGGGATGAGCCGCTTGCATGACCTTGATACCTTCGGGCGCGGCCAGTAGACAAACAAATTTTATGCTGACCGCACCGCGTAATTTGAGGCGAGATATTGCAGCAGCAGCAGAGTTGCCGGTAGCGAGCATAGGGTCGACCACGATGACCAGGCGATCAGCGATATCTTCCGGTACTTTAAAATAATACTCAACTGGTTCTAAAGTTTCGGGATCACGGTATAGCCCGATATGTCCAACGCGCGCGTTTGGCAGCAGATCGAGCATGCCATCGAGTATCCCATTGCCGGCCCGTAAAATAGAAATCACGCAGAGTTTTTTCCCGCTAATCGCCGGCGCGTCAATAGTCGCTACCGGCGTTTCTATCTGTATGTTTTCTAAAGGTAAATCGCGTGTCACTTCATACGCCAGCATCTGGCTGATTTCCCGCAACAGGCGGCGGAAATTGTCGGTAGTCGTCTCTTTGCTACGCATTAGCGTGAGCTTGTGCTGCATGAGGGGATGTCTGATTTCGATAACAGGCTCTGACAAGATAATTCTCCAAAAAACGTGATTAAATGCAAATTAAATACAAATGAAAGATGCGTGCCGTATTTTACGTTGCCCACTGTGAAAATGGTGCAAAGCCCTTGCGTTGCTGGGCACTTTATGTGCTGGGCAGGCGCTTTGTTAGCACGAAATCTTGCGATTGTCTTGCTGTACGCGGCTTTTTACACTTCATAGCAAAGATATAAGGCCGTTTTCCTCTTCTTATCCAAAGATGCTTTGTTTGCCTATCATCGATAATTTAGTTTATGAGAGTCTAGCCAGATATTTGTACTGTTCGCTAGAGTCGCCATCAATCGGGGGTAGGAAATGGATGCAAACCAAACATTGTTAAATAGATTGTCTATGGGAGCCTATTCCATGGATGGTCGTCTCGATGCGGACGACGATGCTTCATTCTCGGACCCGCATTTAGAAACACATTCCCGGATTGATGTGAAAGGAATCCGCGAGGCCATCGCGCGAGTCGAGGCTGAGGCGCGAGCCACCGTGGCCTCAGAAAACCGACTGCAAGCGGAAGCGCGTGCCAGAAGCCTGGCGCAGGAACGTGCTCAAACAGAAGTTGATGCGGCTAATCTGGCGCAAAAAAATCTGGAGTTGGAGCAAGCAGCGATACTCAGTAGTCGTACTCGTCTTGAAGCGGAACGTCAGTCTGGCGCGGTGAGCGAGGCGCGGATAGCGGCGGAAACTAGAGAAACTTCAGAATTTAATGAACGCATAAGACTGGAAAGCAAAGCGACAGAGCAGGCGGATCAACGCTTGTTGTTTGAACAAAAAAACAAAAATCTGGTGCTTGAGAAGTTGCGTGTTGAGAGTGAGGGTGCCGGTAAGGCGAAAGCGGCGGCAGTAAGTCTGGTGCAGGAGACGCAAGTTGCTCAGCAGTGGGCGGCAGAGCGCGCTGCGGCATCGCTGTCGGCCAGACACGAGGCACGTGAACGGGCGCGGGTTGATGCGCGCATCGCAGAATTGGCGCGCAATAGTGAGCGCAGAGACAAGGACGCGCGTGAAACTTCCGAGATGCTGGCCAAAGCGCGTAGTGAGGCGCAGCAGCTTAATCGTGAAAGAGAGCAAGCCGAAGCCTTGGCACTAGAGTGTGAAATTAATCGCGCCCCAGTTGAGGTGAGAGCGCGCGAGGATGCCTTGGCGCGTGTTGCCGTAGAGCGAGAATATGAGGCGATTGCGCAAGCACGTGGTGACTCAGAGCGTAGAGCCCGTGAGGCGATACAGTTACGTATTCGTGCCGATGAGGATTTATTGTTGGCCGCCAGTAAGAGAGAGCAGGCTGAAACTGTCGCCGCCGCCGCTGCACAAGCGCGACGTGACGCGGAAGAAAAAATCCGCAGTGTCACCGAATCGCGCATACAGGCAGAACGAGAATTACATGCGAGCGCTTTAAAGCGCGTCGAATTTGAGCAATACGCGGACACGGATGCGAGGGCACGATTGCAGGCCGAGGCCAGCGCCACTGAAGAGGCGAGGCTACGCCGTCAGGCTGACCAAGAGGCTAGCGAGATTGCAAGGCAACTGGCGTTAGAGCATCAACGCGCCACACAAGTGGCTAAAGAAAGAGCTAGATTTGAACGCGAGGCGCTGCAATTAGCCCGAGATCAAGCCAATGCGGAGCAGCAGGCATTAACTGCGATTGCCTTTCAAGCTGAATCGCTGAGAAATGCCAACGCCGCTACTGAGCTCAAAACCAAGAATGCGCTCGAGTTAGGCAAAGTCGAGAACTTGCGCGCGCAGGCTGAAAACAAAGCGGCGGTGGCGCTTGAGCTTAAGCTGGAAAAAGAAAAAGCCAAAGAGCTAGAAGCGCAGGAACGCCAGAAAACTGAACAAATTGAGGCCGAGTTACTTCAATTGCAGCAACAGGCAGAGCAAGCAAGCCGCATTGTTAGCGAAACCGTTTGCGTCGCCGAAAAAATAAAATTAGAAACAGCACTTGAACAATTACAAGTTCAAGAGCAGCTTGCACAAGTCGCGGTACAGAAAAGCGAAGAAGGAAATGCGCTTTTACAGGTTCAGCAGCAAAGAGCAAGTGATGAAGTGAAGGCCCTGGCTTTAATTCAGGAGAAACTGGCGGCCGAGCGACGCCGTGCCGATGCGATCGCGCGCGTGCTTGGCGCGACCCAAGAAAAATTGGCCAGTGAGGAACGTGCAAAGGCCGAGGCTGAGTTAAGGCTCAAGCTTGAGCAAGAAGAGAAAGAAGTCTTGGATGCAAAGAGTGAAGCTGATAAACAGCATAGCTTGTCGCTAGAGACGACGCTCAATGCGCAAAAGTATTTTTTGCAGCAGACACAATTGCAAGCGGACATGCAAAAGAAGACAGCGACTTTGGCTTTATTGAAGGCGCGCCAGGTTGCGCAGATCGCTAAAGCAGAAAAAATTCGCATGAATGCCGAACGCGACGCAGCCTTGGCAAATCAAGAGAAACTTGAGGCTGAAAGAGACGCAGCGCAGAATATATTAGAGAAAACCACGCATGAACGCGAACTAACGACGGTATTGCAAGCGCGGCAGCAGCAAGAAGCCGAAGCAAAAGAATTGCGTAATGCGCTCCTTGGTGCCGAGCATTTGCGGTTGGCGAAGATGACCGCCTTCACGCAGCTGCAACGTGAAACAGCCCTAGTTGCGCAGCAAAAAGCTGACGAAGCTACAGAGTTGATGCAAGTTCAGATTAAGCTGGCTGAGCAAGAACATAATGCAAGGGGCGTGATACAGACCAAGCTGGAAGCCGAAAAACAATTACTGAGTGAGGTAGCGGCGAAACTCGAAGCAGAAACGCTACAAAAGAATATTTGTGCAGAGCGTCTTGCGGCTGAACGTGAAGTTCGCCAATTGCTAGAAGAAAAATCGCAGGCCGAGCAAAACTTATTGGCGCAATGCAGAGAGAAGGCGAATGCGACCCAGCTTGCAGTAAATGCCGCCCTAGCCCGCGTGACGATTGCCGAATCCCTGGCTAGCCTTGAGAAAAAAACAGCAGCCGTTCAACAGAGTGCCCTGACGGCACTTGAGCAAGCCAGAGCAATAGAGCAAGAAAAATATGAGGCGATTGCCTTAACAGAAAAGACGTATCAAGAGAAATTGTCGCTGGAGCAGCAGGCTGCGGCAGAAGCGCAATCGCGTTTGCAAAGTGAATTAGCTTTGACCGCGATGACAAGCGAGCGTGTCGTTCTGGAGCAAAAAGCCAAAATAGATACTGATGAAAAATTGCTTGCCGAGAAGTCATTATTTGAAAAAGTAAAGAATTATGCGGAAATGCAGCATAGGGCCCATCAGTTGCTGTTGCAAAAGCAAGAAAAAGTTGCAGAGTTAGAGCAGGCCGCTGATCGACGTATGAGTATCGATAGCGAAATTGTCCGTGCGACCGAAGAGCAGCTAAAAATTGAGCAAGTCATTGAGCACGAGCTCAGTGCAAAATTACAGGCTGAACAAGTTGCTTTGCAATTCGCCCAAAAAAATAAGTCCATTCTGCTTCAAGAGCATCAGCGTAGCCTTGCAATTTGTGTTGCGGAACAGGCGATGTATCAAGAGTTGGCCGCCAATGCCGACGCGCAAAAAATATTGCTCAGAGTGACCGCCGAACGTTTGCAGCAGGAAGAAAATTTAGGCGAATGGCAGAAACAAAGGCTGGAAGCGGAGCAGGCGGCTGCTTTATTGCTGGAGCAAAATCTGGCAACGGAACAACTGGCCTTGGCAGCGTCAGTTGCCTTGCACGAACAAGAGCAGGAAAAACTGCGCTTGGCACAAGCGCGCCATCAGCACGA
This sequence comes from Undibacterium parvum, assembly GCF_003955735.1. Classification (NCBI taxonomy): domain Bacteria; kingdom Pseudomonadati; phylum Pseudomonadota; class Betaproteobacteria; order Burkholderiales; family Oxalobacteraceae; genus Neoundibacterium; species Neoundibacterium parvum. Next base: position 4,254,163 of record NZ_CP034464.1, read on the forward strand.
TGAAGAGTTACTAAAGGACGTGGAAAAACTGACTCAGCTAGAAGCACTTGCTTTACAAGCTTCACAACAAGAGTCGTTGATAAAGCGTGAGGCCGCACAGGCATTAGAAGAGAAAACAAGATTCTTGCTGCAGTCTGCCCAAGTCGAAAGAGATCGTAGAGACTTAGAACGTCAACTGAGTTTGGAGCAGCAAAGGCGCATCGCGCTTGAGCAAAACGAACAGGAAGTGATAGCGCAAAAATTGCTGCAAGAAACCGAATTGGCCGAAGTCACTTGCCTACGTGTCGAAGCCGAAAAATCGGCCCAAGCATTGGTTTTGCAGACGAAAAATGCTGAACAAGCCTTATTCGATGCGGCCGCAACACATGCAAAAGCGCAAGCGTTAGGACTGGAAGCGGTAAACGCAAAATTGCTCGACGTAAAGCAACTGACGGATCTAGAGAATCAACGCGCCACTCTGGAATTTCAAGCGTTGAGCGTAGTTCAGGAAAAATTAGCATTTGAAACAAAAGCGATGGCTGACGCCGCATTGCGCTTAGAAGCTGAGCAAGAATATTTGCAGCAGTATGCCTTAAGAGCACAAGCCGAGCACGAGATGAAAATGGCTTTGCAGCAGAAATTGAATGCTGAAGTCGCTGCCAGGGAGTTGGCGCAACAGGCAGCCGTTTTCGAACAAGAACTGGCACTTGCAGCCCAAGCGCATTTGGATAATTTATTGCAGTTGCAGCACGCATCTTCAAACACCGCATCGCTAGAAAATGAAAAAAATCTGCAATTGCAGCTTCAGTATGAATTTCAGAAAAAAAATGAAGAATTAGAGCGATTAGCTTTGCAGGAAATCACAAATAAACTGGAACTAGAAAAACAGATCCAATTAGAAGCAGAAAAACGCTTGTCGCTGGAACGGGATGCCACAGCAGCGAGTACGGCACGGGCTATGCTAGAACAGTCTGCCAGCGCTGAACAATTAGCGAACTTGGAGCGTGAGCAGCAATTAGCGGAAATAAGCAAGGAAGTCATCGCTAAACAAAAAGCATATTCAACGGATCTTTGTCTTCAAATTGTCGAGCAGGAAAAACTCAGTGCACTCGAAGATGCAAGATGTCAGCTTCAAATTGATCTGAAATTGGAGATTGAACAGAGGCATTTAATTGAACAGAAATTGAGTGAAGAAGTTCAGCGCTCACTTGATACCGAGCGCGCGACTGCTGCGGCATTACAAGCAAGACTAGCTCATGAGTCGCAAGTGCGGCTAGACTTAGAGCGTGCTTTCGAAGAAGAGCAAAACGCCAGTCGTTTGACTCAGGATCTACAACAAGAATATCAAACTCGGACGTTACAGAATCAAGAACAAGTGTCTGCGATGCAGCAACAACTGCAAACAGAGCATGAACGCGCTTTAGCCTTGGCCGAAAATCTAATTGCAAAATTAATGCAGCAACAAGGGCAGAGTCAGGCTTGGCGTGAAAATGCGCATAACATTCTGGCAGATTCACCGGTAGAAGTGGTAGTTCCAAACATGACTAAAACTTTACCAGGCATTCGTGTCCGTACATCGGTTGTGCTTGGTGCATTTGCCTGTGCTGGTATTGTTGGAGCCGTCAATTGGGGCTTGGTGCACGCTCAAACACAGACTAAATTAAGCTCGGTGCAGCTTGCTCGGGTCGCACCTGCGAAGGCGGAAGTGTTGGCTAGCACGGCGCCTAGTTCTGGTCTGCGCATGTCTTACGGCATAGACGTGACGCCGAACAAAAACTAAGGGCTAAAAAGCGATTACAACAAGAAATCCACCATTGACATGATTCGAGATGCGTATTCTGCCGCCGTGTCGCTTTATAATTTTCTCGACGATCGCCAATCCCAGACCTGAACCATTGGCCTGACTGCGAGAAACGTCGACACGAGTGAATGGTTTAAGCAGTCGGGTCAGGTCAGTATCGGGCACGCCAACACCATAGTCTCTAAAACTGAGCAATATCCCCGGTTTTCTGCCATTTTTCTTAAAATGGCATTGAATATCCATCTTTACCTGCTTACTGCCGGGGGTGTGACCGTAACGTCGAGCATTTTCTATAAGATTATTAAATAGCCGATATAGTTCTATCTTATTACCAGGTATTTGTATGTTGGGTCCGATAGACGAGCGTATCAACATCTCGGGTAATCGGGATGCTTCCTCTATAGTTTTACTTAGTAATTCGCTGATGTTGACCAGATCAAAAACGACTGCCTCCAGTGGTTTGGCGTAGTCGAGAAATTGGCCAATAATTCCATCCATTTGGGCTAAATCGGACTGCATTCCTAGTCTGGCATCTTTGCTTAAATTTGCCATTTCTACTTCTAGTTGCATGCGGGCCAGAGGTGTACGCAGGTCGTGAGAAATCCCTGCCAAAATCACCGCCCGGTCGGAGTCAATTCTAACTAAATCTTCAACCATTTGATTAAAGCTGGCGTTGGTTTCACGAATTTCACTGGGACCTCTTTCAGGTAGTGCTTCAGGCCGCTTCCCCTTGGCTAGCATGCGTGCCGCAGCACTCAAGCGCGACAGCGGATCATTGATTAGTCTGGAAATGAAGACGGCGCCGATTAAAGTAAGAAATAAAGTGATTGCGGCCCAACCTGCAAATTGCAAACCATCCCCTGGATCTAACCTATCTTGTTCAAGACGTAACCAATATTGATCACCGTCTATTTCAAAACTTATCCAGAAACCCGGGATACTATTCATTTTCTCAGCGAAGCGAGTGGTTTTGCCCAACTTGCTTTGTATAAAGCTTTGGACCTCTTTGAATAGGAGTGTCGCCTCAGGTTCCACAAGCTGATCATTGTCTTCTAGCAGATAGATGCGTATGCCTTCATTGCTTGCAAGGTCAAATAGAAGTTCCGCCCGTTTTTCTGGGGCGGAATGGGTAAGTGCAGATTTTGTGATGTTGACGATAGAAATGATTTGAGCTGCGATTTGCTGCGCTCTAGGCGTACGCTCCACAATTTTGAAGCTGCCAAACCAAGTCGACATGCTTGCGAGAACAAGCAAGACTAAAAAAAAGAAGGTGCGCCAAAAAAGACCACTTTTAAGCCAGTCTAGACTATTCAGGTAAGTCCGCATTGTAGCAAGGTGCGTTATCTTGATTTCCCATCTGGAATAAAGACATAGCCCAAACCCCAAACCGTTTGTATGTAAATTGGATTTGATGGATCAAGTTCAATTAATTTACGCAAACGCGAGATTTGCACATCAAGACTGCGATCAAATACCTCGTATTCGCGACCGCGCGCCATTTCCATTAGTTTTTCGCGTGACAGCGGTTGTCTCGCATGGCGAGCGAATACTTTCAATACTGAAAACTCACCGGTCGTGAGATTAATATTTTCACCACTTTTTTTCAGTGTGCGGGTCGCCAGATCAAGAATGAAATCACCGAACGCAAAAATCTGCGGGCCATCTGATGGCGCACCTGGAGATTCTACTGGTGCTTTTCTGCGCAGTACTGCGTTGATGCGTGCGACCAGTTCCCGCGGACTAAAAGGTTTGGGGAGATAATCGTCCGCGCCCATCTCAAGCCCAATAATGCGATCTACCTCTTCGCCTTTTGCGGTAAGCATGATTATCGGTGTTTTATCACCGGCGCCCCGCAATCTACGACAAATCGCTAATCCATCCTCACCGGGTAGCATCAAATCGAGGATTAACATGTCATAGTGTTCTCGCATCCAAAGCTTGTTCATGCTTTCGGCATTTTCTGCGCTAACTACATTGAAGCCTTGTTCGCTCAGATAGCGTCTTAACAGGTCGCGTAGGCGCACATCGTCGTCCACTACTAAAATTTTTGCTTTGGTTCCGCTGTCTATTTGGCTATCGCCAGATTGCTTGAAAGTATTCATTCGCATATGTTACTTCCAGAAATAAAAAAGAGGCAGATTTTGGCGCTATGGATTACAGAATGTTACACATTTTTCGATTTGTCGATTGTCGCATGTGACTTCCAAAGCGTAAACTAATGACTGATATTTGTTAGTAAGTCAGTATGCAGGATTGGCGAGCAAGGCCTAAAAATGATCGGTGTTTCGTGATTTTTTTACAAAAAATAGGGTGGATTAATAATGTGTCGAAAATTTACGCAGCTCAGCCTGATGCCAGGATTATTTTTTCTCTGCCTGTTGTCTTTGAGTTCATCTTGTCTAGCTTCAATACGAGAGTCGGTAGGCTTAGATTATCAATCCCCTCGATCCGGCGGTGGTGCACGTAACTCACCGCAACTTCAAGAGGCTATACGTAATAACCAAAAGCAAGCTGGCAATTCAAGCAATAAGCGCAATAGGCTGAGTGCGGATGAGCGCGAAATTTTACGGAAACAAATTCGTGAAGCAGAAAATGAGATTTATTATTTTAACAAATAAGGTGTAGTCACCTTTTTCTTTCCTCATTAATCTAAGTTGAAACTTTAGCCAACTGTGTTATCGGCGATTTTGTTTCATGATTTGCTGTTGCTCTCGGCCCCAGTCGCGATCTTTTTCAGTTTCGCGCTTGTCATGTTGCTTCTTTCCTTTTGCTAAACCAATCTGACATTTTATTTTCCCATTGCTGTAATGCATATTCAAGGGAACCATCGTATAGCCGGATCGTTCTACTTTACTGATCAGTTTACTGATTTCTGTGGCGTGGAGTAATAATTTTCGCGTGCGAACAGCGTCAGGATGTATATGGGTTGAGGCGGTAGGTAGAGCACCAATATGCGCTCCAAATAAAACGATTTCGCTATTTCGTACCAGCACATATGCTTCTTTGAGCTGCACGCGGCCAGCGCGTATCGATTTGACTTCCCATCCCTGCAATACAATCCCAGCTTCGAATTGTTCTTCAACGAAATAGTCGTGGAAGGCTTTTTTATTATCGGCAATACTCATGCTGTATTAAATTATTCAGTATTCCTAGCGGTAAAAATTAGCTAATTTTTACGCGAGAAACGATGTGAGTCGGTTAAAATTTGGAAAGTTATTTTACCAAATGGTTACTATTGATGGCAGTCGTACATAAAACAGTCTTTGTAGCATACAGCAGCGAGCAAATGTTTGCATTAGTTGAAAAAGTCGAGGATTACCCTCGGTTTTTGCCATGGTGCGGAGCTGTCGAAGTTGCTCAGCGAACCGAGCATGAGCTAACAGCGACATTATCCATTAATTATCATGGAATCAAACAAAGATTTACCACAAATAACAAAAATTTACCGCCGCATTCTATGGAAATGAGTCTGGTAGAGGGACCATTCAAACAACTATTGGGGCGCTGGAAATTTACTGAGCTCAGACCTGACGCCTGTAAAATTGAGTTTGATCTTACTTACGAATTTTCCAGTAAGTTGCTTGAGCATATGATAGGTCCTGTTTTCGGGAAAATAGCCAATAGTTTTGTAGACTCATTTTGTGCGCGCGCCGAGGCTATCTATGAATGAGAGCGTGTTGGACTCGCAAATAGATGTTCAGGTGTGCTACGCGACGCCTAATAATCCTATGACTTTAAGTTTACAAGTATCCGTACCTACCAATGTGGGGCAGGCCATTACTATAAGCGGGATTCTTGAGCATTTTCCAGAAATTGATTTGACGAAATCAAGAGTGGGTATTTTTGGAAAAATTAGCCCTTTGGATGTCAATTTGCGACAGGGAGATAGGGTTGAGATCTATCGCGCTCTGGTGGCCGATCCTATGGAGGCGCGAAGACGGCGCGCAATCAAGCACGCTGCCAGTAAATAATGCGACTTGCTTATTTGCAGTCGCTTAAGGCACGTTGGGTGTCTTTGAGTTCTTGCTCGCGTTGCGCATCGTTTAGAATATTCTTCTCGCCGTTTGCTGCGGTATTTGCAATTCTTTGGCCTGACTCTAAAGTTTTTTGATAGGCGCGTGCGCGCTCACAATTTTTTGCTTTTTCTGAGTTTGCTTGTTGTTCAGCTGCGGATTTTTTTTCTTTTTCCTCTTGCTCAAGCTTGCGTTTGTTGTAGTCCTCATTCTTGCTTGCCGTGGTCACCGGTTTTTTTAATTGCTCATTGGCTGCTCCAGCGTTCCCTACAGAAGGGGCCCCTAGTGGTGTGGCTGTGCTCGACGTTGCTGATGTGCTTCTGGTGGGTGCTTTGATTATTTTATCTTTGGAAATATTCGCTGGAGGCGGTAGGTCAGAGAATTGTTTATTGCCTTTTTCATCTAACCAGACGTATTGCGCCTGGCACGCGGATGCAATTAAAAAAGCAGTGATTGCCAAGCTTGATGCTGTAATTGAATGTTTTGACCAGAATTTAAACATGAAATACTTTCGGAAAATGTGTTTGATGCGACCAGTTTTCGCAGAGTTTTACACAGATGAAGACGTATCTGCAAGTTTTCTGTATAATTTGCTTTTGCGCCTATAGGAAATACTATGCGTTTACTTCAAAAAGCACTCACATTTGATGATGTGTTGCTAGTTCCAGCATACTCGAACATTCTCCCCAAAGATACTTCTCTTGCGACAAATTTGACTCGCAATATTAAGTTGAACATACCTTTGGTTTCCGCCGCTATGGATACGGTTACCGAAGCTCGTCTTGCCATCGCGATGGCACAAGAGGGTGGTATAGGTATCATTCATAAGAATTTGACGCCAAAAGAGCAAGCTAGGGAAGTTGCAAAGGTCAAACGTTTTGAGTCCGGCGTTTTACGTGATCCGATCACTATTCCGCCAACTACAAAAATCCGCGATGTGATTGCTTTGTCTCAACAGTATGGGATTAGTGGTTTCCCTGTGGTTGAGGGGAAAACTGTTGTCGGGATAATCACTAATCGAGATTTGCGTTTTGAGCAAGAGCTTGATGCTGAGGTGAGAGCCAAGATGACACCGCGTGACAAACTAGTGTTTGTGACAGAAGGTGCGGATTTGGCTGAAGCCAAGCGTCTGATGAATAAACATCGCTTAGAGCGCGTACTTGTTGTCGATGATGCGTTTGAATTGCGCGGTCTCATTACAGTTAAAGATATACAAAAATCAACTGAGCATCCTTTTGCATCCAAAGATGATCAAGGTAAATTGCGGGTTGGGGCTGCTGTTGGAGTCGGTGCTGACAATGATGAGCGCATCGATTTACTTGCCAAGGCAGGTGTTGATGTGATTGTGGTCGATACTGCGCACGGTCATTCTAAAGGCGTTTTGGATCGCGTTAGATGGGTGAAAACTAAATACCCACATATCGAAGTTATAGGCGGCAATATCGCGACGGCTGCAGCAGCCTTGGCTTTGGTTGAGCACGGTGCCGATGCGGTTAAAGTTGGTATCGGTCCTGGTTCTATCTGCACTACTCGTATTGTCGCTGGTGTGGGCGTCCCGCAAATTACCGCTATTGCCAACGTGGCAAATGCACTCAAGGGAACGGGAGTTCCTTGTATCGCCGATGGTGGTGTCCGCTTTTCTGGTGATGTGGCCAAGGCTTTGGCTGCGGGTGCGTCGACTGTAATGATGGGCAGTATATTTGCTGGCACAGAAGAGGCACCAGGTGAGGTGATCTTATTTCAGGGGCGTAGTTACAAGTCCTACCGTGGTATGGGTAGCTTGGGTGCTATGGCTGACGGCTCGGCGGATCGTTATTTTCAAGATGCTACGAATAACGCTGATAAGTTGGTGCCCGAAGGCATAGAAGGCCGCGTCGCATATAAAGGCAGTGTCTTGGCTATCATTTATCAATTGGTAGGTGGCGTGCGTTCTTCTATGGGTTATTGTGGTTGTGCTTCCATTGAAGAGTTACGTACTAAAGCCGAATTTGTTGAAATTACCTCAGCGGGTATGCGTGAATCTCATGTGCATGATGTGCAGATTACCAAAGAGGCACCAAATTACCACGCGGAGTAATTTGTTATCGGAATAGTGATGATCTTTGGCGAGAGGAGGGTGCTATGACAGTACAGTTGGAACGCTCTAATCCCGCCACAGTACTTACTGTGACTGCCGCTTACGAAGCCTTGCTGTCCGAAAAGTATGAGGCCAGGATCAGACGAATTGAACGTTTGGGCGTGAAGCTTTTTGGCGTGGCGAATTGCCTGGTCAGTCTGGGCGATTTGTCGGATCGAGCCTATCATGGTGAGCATTCTATGAATGCCTTGGAGGCCATGTTTTGCGATGGTCTTGCTGTTCCTGATGAGATTCTGGTGGTTAATGATGCGACGCTTGATGCGAAACTTGCGCTCAATCGGTTTGTCGCAGGTGCGCCGCATATACGGTTTTATGCGGCGCATCCTATTTTGGATTCTTCTCGAAATATTATTGGTTGCGTCTCACTAATCGATTATCTCCCTAGGGAGTTTGATGACGAGAATAGACAGATTTTTGCTGATTTGCTGGTAATGGTCGAGCGTGAGTTACTCATGCTTTCCATGTACAAGATACAAGTAGACTTAATCAAGCAAAATCGAAATCTAAAACGAGATTCTTTGATCGATCCAATTTTAGGCACCTGGAACAAGGGGGCGATCGTCAGGTCTTTGCGGATAGAGATGGAGCGTTGCAATAAGGCTGAGAAGCCACTGGCTTTGCTAGTGGTAAGCTTGGATCAGATCGCCACTATCCTTGCTGCGCATGGAACTGCGATTGGTGACATGGTACTGGTTAAAATGATTAGCCGGATACGCTCTTGCATTAGGCCGTTTGATGCCTTGGGTCGTTTCGGTAATGATGTTTTTCTCATGGTTTTACCTGGTGCATCGCGTCTGGTTGCAACTGCTGTTGCCGAGAGAATACGCTTAACCATTATGTCTAATCCTGAGGAAATCGACGAGGCATCAGTGCCCTTAACAATTAGCGCCGGAATTGTATCAACGGATACCTTCCCGGATGCGGAGCCTGAAATACTCATAAGTTATGCAGAAAAAGCCCTGCTATCAGCCAAGACGGCAGGAAACAACCGCGTTGTATCGGCAATGGTCGAACAACCTGACATTATTATTTAAACTATGCACTCAAAAATACTCATTCTTGATTTTGGCTCGCAAGTCACTCAATTGATCGCCAGACGTGTTCGCGATTCCGGTGTGTTTTCCGAAGTCTTTCCTTACGACGTCAGTGATGAATTTATCCGTAACTATGGTGCATCAGGCATTATCTTATCCGGTGGTCCTAGTAGTGTTACGGAAGGTGATACGCCACGTGCACCTGTTGCAGTATTCGATGCTGGCGTTCCAGTTCTTGGTATTTGCTATGGCATGCAGACCATGGCAGAGCAACTTGGCGGTAAGGTCGAGAATGGTAAAGTACGCGAATTTGGTTATGCAGAAGTGCGCGCCCGTGGCCATACAAGCTTGTTGAACGGGATTAATGATTTCGTTACTGCCGAAGGCCATGGCATGCTGAAAGTCTGGATGAGTCATGGCGATAAAGTCATTGATATGCCAGCCGGTTTTAAATTGATGGCCTCTACTGATAATTGCCCTATCGCGGCGATGGCGGATGAAGAGCGTCGTTTTTATGCGGTTCAATTCCATCCTGAAGTGACGCACACTGTACAAGGCGAAGCCATCATAGGTCGCTTCGTGCACGAAATTTGCGGTTGTAAATCAGACTGGAATATGCCCGATTATATCGCTGAAGCGGTCGCTTCGATTCGTGCGCAGGTCGGTGATGATGAGGTAATTCTCGGTTTGTCCGGCGGAGTTGATAGTAGTGTGGCTGCAGCTTTGATACACCGCGCGATCGGTGATAAATTGACTTGCGTCTTTGTTGATCATGGCCTGTTGCGCCTTGATGAAGGCAAAATGGTCATGGAAATGTTTAGTAAAAACCTCGGTGTTAAAGTCATACAGGTGAATGCCGAACAGCAGTTCATGGGGCATTTGGCTGGTGTCACAGATCCGGAAGCCAAGCGTAAGATTATTGGTCGTGAATTCGTCGAAGTGTTTCAGGTTGAGTCAGCCAAGTTGAGCAATGCCAAATGGCTGGCGCAAGGAACGATTTATCCCGATGTGATCGAAAGTGCTGGTAAGGGCAAAAAAGGGCATACCATTAAGAGTCATCATAATGTAGGCGGCTTGCCAGATACTCTGAATTTGAAATTATTAGAGCCCTTGCGCGAGTTGTTCAAGGACGAAGTGCGTAAGTTAGGTGTTGCCTTAGGTCTGCCACACGGCATGGTGTACCGCCATCCTTTCCCGGGCCCTGGTCTTGGTGTACGCATACTCGGCGAAGTGAAGAAAGAATTCGCCGATTTACTACGTCGCGCTGATGCTATTTTCATCGAGGAGTTGCGCAATACCTTGGTAGATACCGCGGCCGCTGACAGTAAGTTGAATTGGTACGATGCGACTAGTCAGGCCTTTGCGGTATTTTTACCAGTCAAATCTGTCGGTGTGATGGGTGACGGCCGTACCTATGAATATGTGGTGGCATTACGTGCCGTGCAAACTCTCGATTTCATGACGGCGCAATGGGCACATCTGCCGCACGATTTGTTAGGCAAGGTTTCTAACCGTATCATCAATGAAGTCCGTGGCATTAATCGCGTGGTCTATGATATCTCTGGCAAACCACCCGCAACGATAGAGTGGGAATAATCGTATGGGGATTCGCGCGTCGTGACGTATAGCATCAAAGAGAGTTTTTATACACTGCAGGGCGAAGGTAATCATGCTGGACGCCCGGCAGTATTTTGTCGCTTTACCGGATGCAATCTGTGGAGCGGCAGAGAAGAAGATAGGTCGTCTGCCGTGTGCCAGTTTTGCGATACTGACTTCGTCGGCGTCAATGGTGAGGGCGGTGGTAAATTCAAAACTGCACTAGCCTTAGCCGAGCGCATTAATAGCTTATGGCCGACATCCTATCCGCAAACAAAATATGTGGTGTTCACCGGTGGTGAGCCACTATTGCAGCTCGATGCCAACTTAATCAAGGCCATGCATCAGTTCGGCTTTGAAATTGCCATTGAAACTAATGGCACTTTGCCGGTTCCTGAGGGCGTAGATTGGGTCTGTGTCAGTCCCAAGATGGGTTCCAAGTTGGTCGTGCTCAAGGGCAGCGAACTAAAAGTGGTAATTCCTCAACTGGGGCAACCCATGAGTGAATACGCATCCTTGGACTTTGAACATTTTTTTGTGCAGGCCATGGATGGCCCGTTACAAGCAGACAATTTGCGCTTGGCAATCGACTATTGCAAAGCGCACCCTCAGTGGAAGTTAAGTGTGCAAACTCACAAACTTCTTCAAATACCCTAAATTCGCTGTACAGGCCTGACCATGCTCACCATCACTAGAAAAGTAGAATTCGATACCGGACATCGAATTCCTGACCACAATAGCCAATGCCGTAATCTGCATGGGCATCGCTATACCTTGCTGATCACCTTGACCGGCGATGTCGTTGAAAAAGACGGTGAGTCGGATAATGGCATGATTATGGATTTTGGCGATATCAAAGCACTGGCCAATCAATATTTGGTGGATCTTTGGGATCATGCCTTTATCGTGTATGAAAAAGATAGCGTCGTGCGTGAATTTTTGGAGAGCATGCCGAATCATAAGACGGTAGTGATCGACCGGGTTCCTACGGTAGAAAATCTAGCTAAGATCGCCTTTGATATTTTAAAAAATGTGTATCACGATCGCTATGGTCGGCATATGTCTTTGTCTAAAGTCACCTTGTACGAAACACCCAATTGCTGGGCTGAGATCGACGCTTAGCGACCAATAAATCCCTATGACCGATCTCGATTTTATGGCCGAGGCCTATCTGGAGGCGCAAAAAGCGAGGGCGGCTGGCGAAGTGCCGGTCGGTGCGGTGATCGTCAAGGATGGTGTAGTGATAGCACGTGGCTACAATCATCCTATAGGCAAACATGACCCTACCGCGCATGCTGAGATCGTCGCACTCAGGGCGGCGGCCCAATTACTTGGTAACTACCGGTTGCCCGGTTGCGAATTATTTGTCACGCTGGAGCCTTGCATGATGTGCGCGGGTGCCATGATGCATGCGCGCCTGGCCAGAGTCGTGTACGGTGCCAGCGATCCTAAAACCGGCGTCTGTGGCTCGGTACTCAATTTGTTTGAACAAGAAAAACTCAATCATCATACTGCCCTCGATGCGGGCGTAATGGCGGACCAATGCAGCCAAATGTTGAAAGATTTTTTCGCGAGTAGGCGCCTTGCGTTGGCAGAGAAGAAAAAATTCGCCTTAAACGCTTTGAACATTGCCAGCGCAGATACTTTACTTCCATCAGAAGACTTAAAATGAAAATTTCCCTCGCCAAGGGCTTGCCTGAAAATCCAGGGATCGCTATCGTCGCAGTCAGCGGTTGCGCCTTGGATGGTATTGCCGTGGAACGTGGTTTGCAGCTTTTGCGTGAGCGCGGTTTTGTGGTTCACAACTATTACGATCACGCTCAAATATACCAACGCTTTGGTGCGACTGATGTGCAGCGTCTTGATCAGTTGCATGCAGCGATTGATAATCCAGATGTACAGATCGTGATGGCCTTGCGTGGCAGCTATGGTTTGTCGCGCTTATTGCCGCATATCGATTACAAAAAAATAGCTGAGAGTAAAAAGTATCTAGTCGGTCATAGTGATTTTAATGCCCTACAATTGGCCATGTTGGCTAAAACTGATACCTCTAGTTTTTGCGGTCCCATGTTATGCGATGATTTTTCGCGTGAAGATATCAGTACTTATACCCACCAGCAGTTTTTTGATTGCATCAAAAATACACAGCATGAGATTTACTTCGAGGATGCAGAGAGTATAGATCTCGAGGTCTCAGGGCGTTTGTGGGGCGGCAATCTGGCGATGTTATGTCATCTGCTTGGTACCGAATATTTTCCACGGATTGATGATGGAATTTTGTTTGTCGAAGACATTGCAGAGCATCCCTTCCGAGTCGAGCGCATGATGCTGCAACTGCATTATTCTGGTGTTCTACAGCGCCAGAAAGCCATCGTGTTCGGAAATTTCTCTGCCTATAAATTGGCAGCACATGATAATGGCTACGATTTTGAGCAAATGATAGGCTATCTGCGTAGCGTGCTCAGTGTGCCTATCATCACTGGTTTGCCGTTTGGGCATATCAAGGAAAAGGCTAGCCTGGTGATGGGCAGCGACGCCCAATTACTGGTGAGTGCAGGTCGGGTTCGTCTTGCTATGGCTTACTAAAGGTCTCTTCTTTGCATAAAAAGCAGTCTGAGTATGCTTTAATCAGACTACCCACTATCTGCTTTTTTTCTTCTCTTCTCTTCTCTTCTCTTCTCTTCTCTTCTCTTCTTGCGGTGTGACATAAGGCCCTGTCGTTATTTGGACTAGCTTTTTAAATAATTCTTTACCTCTATATAGTTTAGGTTTAAAGTAAATTTTTCCGACCTTGTTCTTGTCCGTAAATTGAGTCTTTCAGTGGATCATTTGCTTACCTCGCACTCGTCTTTTAGCTGATGATATTTTTTTCGTAAAAATCGACCATTTTTTGATGTGTATGGAGTAGTGATGACTTCAGAGACTCGCCCAAAATCCGCTCATCTAGATAGTTTTGCCTACAATCATTTGCCGCCGCGCGTGCTGTGGCCAGACTTGATTTTTACTTTGCCGCAGCTGCACTATCCGGAGCGCCTCAATTGCGTCAGCGAATTGCTGGGCAAGATGGATCAGCCAGAACTACGCGATCGAGTAGCGATACGCACCTATACCGAGAGCTGGACTTACGCCAGATTGATCGCCAGCGTGAATCAGATCGCCCACGTCTTGCAACAGGATATGCAGCTAGTACCTGGTAAGCGCGTCTTGTTGCGCGGAGCGAATAACCCCATGATGGCGGCCTGTACTCTGGCGGTGCTCAAGGCAGGTTGTATCGCGGTGCCGACCATGCCTTTACTGCGCGCTAAAGAGTTGGGCGTGATTGTCGCAAAGGCAGAAATATCGGCGGCACTTTGCTCTGCCTCATTGCGTGATGAAATGGTATTTGTTGAAGAAAATTCTAGCCACCTAAAACAAGTGATTTACTTTAATGAGACTGGCGAGACTGGCGAGACTGGCGAGACTGGTGAGACTTCGCTGGAATCTTTAATGCAGAGTAAGTCGATAGAGTTTGCTGCGGTCGATACTTTGGCGGAAGATATTTGCCTGATTAGTTTTACTTCCGGCACCACAGGTATGCCCAAGGGCACCATGCATTTTCATAGAGATTTATTGGCAATTTGCGATTGCTTCCCGCGCTCAGTGCTGGCAACTCAGTCGGATGATGTGTTTATCGGGACGCCGCCGCTGGCCTTCACTTTTGGCCTTGGCGGCTTACTCTTGTTCCCGCTCAGAGTAGGTGCGAGCACCGTCTTATTAGAAAAACTCACGCCAGAAACTTTGCTCAAAGGCATAGCCGATTTTGGCGCGACTATTTGTTTTACTGCGCCGACCTTTTACCGGCAAATGGCGGTATTGGCTAAATCCTTCGATCTCACGCGCTTACAGAAAACCGTCTCGGCGGGCGAAGCGCTACCCGTGTCTACCCGCGAAGCCTGGCAGCAAGCTACGGGCTTGGTCATGATCGACGGCATAGGCGCGACCGAGATGCTGCACATCTTTATTTCTGCCGCTGGGGAGCAGGTTCGTAGCGGTGCCACCGGCAAGGTGATCCCGGGCTATCAGGCCTGCGTCCTCGACGAGACCGGTAATGTACTTGGCCCTGGCCTTGTGGGGCGTCTGGCGGTCAAAGGGCCAACTGGTTGCCGTTACCTTGCCGATACGCGTCAAGCAAACTATGTCTGTAATGGCTGGAACCTGACCGGAGACTCTTACCAGATGGACGTCGATGGCTATTTTTGGTATCGGGCCCGTAGTGACGATATGATTATTTCGGCAGGCTACAATATTGCCGGTCCCGAGGTCGAAGAGATCGTGTTGATGCATGCGGCAGTGGCCGAGTGTGCCGTGGTCGGTTTGCCGGATGAAGAGCGAGGTCAAAAGGTGACTGCTTTTGTGGTCTTAAAGCCTGATCAGATCGCCTCACCAGAGCTGATTAAGCAGATCCAGGATTTAGTGAAAGACACCATCGCTCCGTATAAATATCCGCGAGCTATTGAGTTTTGCAGCTCTTTACCAAGAACCGAGACCGGCAAAATTCAGCGCTTTAAACTGCGCCAAATAGGTCTGGCGAAAGCATCAATAGTATGAATAGCATGAATATTTTATGTATAGGTGGCGGTCCCGCCGGGTTGTACTTCAGCCTGCTGATGAAGCAGCAAAACCCAGCGCATCAGATCACGGTGGTGGAGCGTAATCGACCTTATGATACCTTTGGTTGGGGCGTGGTGTTTTCTGATCAGACCTTGGCAAATCTAGTCAATGCCGATGCGCCAACTGCACGTGCAATTTTGCAAGCCTTTAATCATTGGGATGATATTGATGTCCATTTTAAAGGCCAGGTGGTGAGCTCGGGTGGTCATGGTTTTTGCGGCATAGGGCGCAAGCGCCTACTGAATATTTTGCAAGAGCGTTGTGAACAACTCGGTGTGAACCTGGTATTTGAGACTGAAGTGGAAGATGATCAAGTTCTTGCACTTCAGTATGATGCCGATCTGGTGATCGCCAGTGATGGTTTAAATAGCCGCATACGCAGTCGCTATCAAAGCAGTTTTCAGCCAGACATAGATACCAGAAAATGTCGTTTCATTTGGCTAGGCACCAAAAAATTGTTTTCTGCATTTAGCTTTGCCTTTGAAGAAACGCCGCATGGCTGGTTTCAGGCGCATGCCTATCAATATGATGGTGACACTGCCACCTTTATCATAGAGACGCCCGAAGACGTGTGGTTAAGGGCGGGTTTGGATAAAATGAGTCAGTCTGAAACCCTGGCATTTTGTGAGAACTTATTCGCTAAATATCTCGATGGCCATGCCTTGATGAGTAATGCAGCTCATCAACGCGGCTCTTTAAGTTGGATTAAATTTCCGCGCATTATCTGTAAAAATTGGGTGCATACGAATACGCTCAATGGCAAAGCTGTGCCGGTAGTATTGATGGGCGACGCTGCCCATACCGCACATTTCTCTATAGGCTCGGGCACTAAACTGGCGCTGGAAGATGCGATAGAATTGGCCGCCAGCTTTGCGCAGCATGGTAGCGCAGCTATAGCTGACGTCTTGCCTGCCGTATTAGCCGCGTATCAGGAGATACGCAGCATAGAAGTGCTGAAAATTCAAAGTGCGGCGCGCAACTCTATGGAGTGGTTTGAAAACGTAGGGCGTTACACCGCAATGCAAGCGCAGCAGTTTGCCTACTCTATGCTGACGCGCAGCCAACGCCTCTCGCATGAAAATTTGCGGGTGCGCGATCCCGGGTATGTGCGCAGCTTTGAGCAGTGGATAGCCGAGCATGCTTATGCGCATGCTGGCCTGCCTTTGCCCGACACCAAGAGCACGATTCCGCCTATGCTGACGCCGTTTAAGTTGCGCGGCGTGCTGCTGAAAAACCGTATCGTGGTTTCGCCCATGGCGCAATATTCGGCCGTAGACGGGCTAGTGGGCGACTACCATCTAGTGCATTTAGGAGCGCGCGCCATGGGCGGCGCTGCCTTGGTGTTTGCCGAGATGACTTGCGTCTCGGCCGAGGCGCGCATCACGTCGGCCTGTCCCGGCCTGTATCGCCCCGAGCATACGCAAGCCTGGCGCCGTATCGTGGATTTTGTGCATCAACATACCGACGCCAAGATAGGGATGCAACTTGGGCATGCCGGTGCCAAGGGCTCGACCCGCCCAGCCCACGAAGGCATAGATCAGCCTCTGGCTGAGGGCAATTGGCCTTTGATTTCGGCCTCGCCGCAGCAATACTTGCCAGGCATATCGCAGACCGCACGCGCCGCTAGCCGTGCCGACCTGAATCAGGTGCTGAATGATTTTGTGTGCGCCACCAAAGCGGCTGCACTCGCCGGGTTTGACTGGTTAGAGCTACATTGCGCGCATGGTTATCTGCTATCAAGCTTTATCTCTCCCCTGACTAATCAACGTGAGGATGAATATGGTGGTTCGCTAGACAATCGCTGCCGTTTTCCGCTGCAAGTGTTTAAGGCGATCCGCGCCGTCTGGTCGGCCGATAAACCGATCAGCGTCAGAATCTCGGCGCACGATTGGGTCGCGGGCGGTATCACGCCCGACCACGCGGTGCAGATCGCCAGGCTGTTTAAAGATGCGGGTGCCGACATGATAGATTGCTCGTCTGGCCAGGTCAGTAAGCAAGAGCAACCGGTGTATGGCCGCATGTTCCAGACCCCGTTTGCCGATCGCATCCGCAACGAGGCGCAGATAGCAACGATCGCGGTCGGTTCTATCTTTGAGGCGGATCACGCCAACAGCATTATCGCTGCTGGGCGTGCCGATCTGTGTGCGATTGCGCGGCCGCATCTGGCCGACCCGGCATGGACACTGCATGAGGCGGCGAAACTCGGATTTAGCGAAATTGCGTGGCCGCAGCAATACCTGGCGGGCAAACAGCAATTGGAAAGAAATCTGCAACGTGAGCGGCAAATCAATGCTGCCAATAGTGCGCTGACACCGCAGCAAATCGCAGCTAAATTACTCGAAGGCTAAAGCGCATGCCAATCAATTCTCTCCCTGTCACTGCGCTCTCGCACGGCGCTCTCGTTGGCAAGCATGCGCTGGTCACTGGTGGCGCGCAGGGCATAGGTCTTGCCATCGCCAAAAGCTTGTTGCTGCAAGCGGCTAGTGTGACCATCGCAGGCCGTACCGAGGCCAGTCTACAGGCTGCCGTGCTGGCCTTACAAGATGCGGTGCAGGCGGATGCCTGCTTGGGCTATGTGCAGCTCGATGTCAGTGATGCCGCCAGCGTCGCGTTAGCTGTGGCCGCCGCAACGCAGGCGCGTGGCAGTATCGATATTCTGATCAATAATGCCGGCCAGGCTGCGGCTGCGCCTTTTCTTAAAACCGATGCCGAGCTTTGGCAGCGTATGTTAGCTGTCAATCTGACCGGCAGTTTTCATTGTACGCAGGCGGTCTTGCCGGCGATGTTGCAAGCAGGCTGGGGGCGCATCGTCAACCTGGTCAGTACCGCCGGATTAAAGGGCTACGCCTACGTCACGGCCTACTGCGCTGCCAAACATGGCGTGATCGGTTTGACGCGCGCCTTGGCGCTAGAAGTGGCGACTAAGGGAGTGACCGTGAACGCGGTTTGCCCCGGTTATACCGAGACTGACTTGCTGCAACAGGCGCTGGAAAACATCGTCGCCAAGACTGGACGCAGTGAGCAAGAGGCGAAGGCTGAGTTGGGCGCGGCCAATCCACAGCAGCGCCTGGTGCAGCCCGATGAGGTGGCCAATGCCGTGCTGTGGTTGTGTCTACCGCAGTCGGCGGCGATGAATGGCCAGGCGATTGCGGTTGCCGGTGGCGAAATCTGATGTCTAAGCTTAGCTATTGTCGATTTTAGGGGAGTATAGTGAAAAACATAGTCGATAGCGCACGTATTCATTGGGCGATGAAAATATACCCACTGGAGTATGTTTTGATGTATGTGCCGATGTTGGCGCCTCTGGTTGGTCGGATCAATCAGCGCTGGGAGCGGCCATGAATAGCAAGGCCAGCAATTATGATGTAGAGAGCAGAGTGACCGATCAGCACCATCAGTCACTTAAACTGTGGTTGCGTATGCTCTCTTGTAGCACCATGATAGAGACTGAGGTCAGAACCCGGCTGCGCAATGAGTTTGAGATTACCTTGCCGCGTTTTGATTTGATGGCGCAATTAGAGCGTCACCCACAAGGCTTGCGCATGGGCGAGTTGTCGCAGCGCTTGATGGTCACGGGCGGTAATATCACCGGCATCACCGATCAGTTAGAGCAAGAAAAACTGGTCGTGCGGGTGGCCGATAGCAAGGACAGACGAGCGTATAGCGTGAAACTCACGGCGCTAGGTCATGCCAGTTTCCAGCGTATGGCAGCAGTCCACGAAGCGTGGATCGCCGATATGTTCGGCGGCCTCAGTAGCGAGCAAAAGAGCAGTCTGTTTGAGATTTTGGCGCAGATGAAAGTACATTTAAATAAGCGGATTTAAATAAGTGGTTTTAAATAAATGAATTAAATAC
Organism: Undibacterium parvum; assembly: GCF_003955735.1. Lineage (NCBI taxonomy): Bacteria > Pseudomonadati > Pseudomonadota > Betaproteobacteria > Burkholderiales > Oxalobacteraceae > Neoundibacterium > Neoundibacterium parvum. Next base: position 4,273,228 of record NZ_CP034464.1, read on the forward strand.
GCGCAGCAAATAAACCCAATATTCCCCGTTAAGCTGATCACAGCCTAGGAGTCATCACATGAAATACTTATCCGGACAAGCGCAGAATCTGCCTGGAAATCGCCAAAGCTTGGGCGCCTATACTGCTAGTCATTTCTCGTATTCTGTAACTGAGGCGGTGGCAACGATAGTCTTGAATCGGCCTGAACGCAAGAACCCCTTGAGCTTCGATTCCTACGCTGAATTGCGCGATCTGTTTCGTAGTCTGGCGTATGCCGACGATGTGAAAGCGATCGTGATTGCTGGTGCTGGCGATAATTTTTGCTCGGGCGGCGACGTGCATGAAATCATCGGGCCTCTGACTAAGCTCGATATGCCGGGTTTGCTTAGTTTTACCCGCATGACGGGCGACCTGGTGAAGGCGATGCGCGCTTGCCCGCAGCCTATCGTGGCGGCGGTCGATGGGATTTGTGCCGGTGCTGGCGCGATCTTGGCGCTGGCATCAGATATTCGCTTTGGCACCTTGCGCAGTAAAACCGCATTTTTGTTTACGCGGGTGGGCTTGGCCGGCTGCGACATGGGCGCCTGCGCCTTGCTGCCACGTGTGATAGGCCAGGGGAGGGCGGCCGATCTGCTGTTTTCCGGACGCAGTATGTCGGGCGAAGAGGGCGAACGCTGGGGCTTTTTCAATCGTCTGAGTATCCCCGAAGCCGTACGTACTGACGCCCAGGTGTATGCCAAACATCTGGCCGACGGCCCCACCTTTGCGCATGGCATGACCAAAAAAATGCTGCAGCAAGAATGGAGCATGAGCGTCGATGAGGCGATCGAGGCCGAGGCACAAGCGCAAGCGATTTGCATGATGACCAATGATTTTCATCGTGCCTACCACGCCTTTGTGGCAAAACAAAATCCAGAATTTGAGGGGGATTAATTTTGCCCGCGCTAACACTAGATATCAGCTACCTTGAGTGGCCATTTTTTGAGCCTAAACACCGGGTCTTGCAAGCGAGTCTGGACGCTTGGGCCAGAGAGCATATAGCGCAAACGCATGGCGCGGATGTCGATCAGGCTTGCCGCGATCTGGTAGCGCAACTGGCCGCTGGCGGTTGGTTGCAACACGCGATCGCCGGTCGCGCCTACGGTGCGGCAGAACAGCAGATCGACACCCGTGCGATTTGCCTGATACGCGAAACCCTGGCACGGCACGCAGGCTTGGCTGATTTTGCCTTTGCCATGCAGGGCCTGGGCTCGGGCGCGATTAGTCTGTTTGGCAGCGAACTGCAAAAACAAAACTACTTAGCGAAAGTCATGCAAGGCGCGGCGATCGCTGCCTTTGCTTTGTCTGAGCCAGAGGCTGGCTCAGATGTGGCGGCAATGCAATGTAGTGCCAATCTAGTCGACAGTGCCGAGGGTGGACACTATGTTTTGAATGGCGAGAAAACCTGGATCTCAAATGGTGGTATCGCTGACTTTTACGTGCTGTTTGCGCGCACTGGCGAAGCAGCGGGCGCGCGCGGAATTTCGGCTTTTATCGTGGATGCGACTAGCCCCGGTCTGGAAATCGCAGAACGTATTCATTTGATGGCGCCACACCCTCTGGCACGTTTGCGTCTGACTAATTGCCGCATCCCAGTCATTCAACGCATAGGCGAAGCCGGGCAGGGCTTTAAAGTGGCGATGGCGACGCTGGACGTGTTTCGCACCTCGGTCGCGGCAGCGGCGTTGGGTTTTGCCAGGCGCGCCTTGGCCGAGGCCATGCAGCGTGCCACTAGCCGCAAGATGTTTGGCCAGACCCTGGCTGATTTTCAGCTGACCCAAGCCAAATTGGCGCAGATGGCAACCGCCATCGATAGCGCTGCCTTGCTCACCTACCGCGCCGCCTGGCAGCGCGATCAAGGTAAAAAAGTTACCAAAGAAGCTGCCATGGCGAAACTGGTAGCGACCGAAAATGCGCAGCAAGTGATCGATGCCGCGCTGCAGATGTTTGGTGGCATGGGCGTGATGAGCGAGGTGCCAGTCGAGCGCCTGTACCGTGAGATCCGCGCTCTGCGCATTTATGAAGGCGCCAGCGAAGTGCAGCAATTAATCATCGCCAGAGAAATGCTGAAAGACCATGCGGCGCTGGCTGCAACAGTTACTGCAGCAGTTCAGGACACAATTTAAGCACAAGTTAAGGATGGATATCATGGATTTTCTGCAACCACCAGACTGGGTTCGACCGCGTGGCTATTCCAATGGCGTTGTCGCAAAGGGCCGCAGCGTGTATCTGAGCGGCATGATAGGCTGGGATGGCCAAGGCCAGTTTCATAGCGATGATTTCGCGGCGCAAGTGCGGCAAGCCTTACAGAATATTGTAGCAGTGCTTGCGCAAGCCGAGGCCAGACCCGAGCACATCGTACGCATGACCTGGTATGTCATAGACAAAAAAGAATATGTGGCAGCCTATCCGCAAATCGGTGTGGCTTACCGTGAACTCATAGGGCCTCATTACCCAAGTATGACGGCGGTGCAAGTGGCAGGCTTGATCGAAGATCGCGCCAGGGTCGAGATTGAAGTCACCGCCATGGTGCCAGACCAGTAATTTCCAAAGCGGCAGCACGCCAAACTCGATTTCTAAATACACCTAGCCCAAGGCGCATATTCTATGCGCCTCGCCAGCCCTGCCGACCTGCAGAGCATATGGCGTATGCGCGTTGGCGGACTGCGCTTTCAAACGCCATTCAGGCAAAAAACCCTTGTAGTTTAAATTCGTTATTGCATTGCAGTAAATGTTAAGGAATGTTATGTATTGTGAATGTCATAATTAGTTGATTTTAATCATGTTACAATTGGTAACAAGTTTTAGGCAGCCCTTTTGCTCACTCATCTAGTGTTCAATAGCGCACTACTATCCCCAACTACGATGAACTGACGATAAGTATTTTCAATTATTGACTATGCGCTGTCTTTCGTCGGGGGTGAATTTACTTCTGGTTTGTTTCGTTCGCGAAATTTAACCTACTATGATGATCAATTATATAAATACTAATAGGCACTTTAGCCGTTTTTTTCTCGTCTGTACTTTTGCTTTGGTGACTTGTTTTTATTGCACTAGCACATGTTTTGCGCAAGCCGGTGATGGTAAGACTGCTGGCGTGGAAAATGACATTGTTGATAGCTTCCCTGACGTCGCGATTCTCGGTAAACCATTTGCGCTGCATGTCTGGTTGAATGATCACTTGGCCGAGCATTTCGATCAATTTTCTTCGGGTTCCGCCTTACGAGAAAAACCGGCCAGCGCCGAGGCCTTGGTCTTGCTCGATATAGAAAATAATGCGCACTCGAACACTGCCAGTATTTCTGATTACGCCATACGCACTATGTTGTATTTGTTGTGGGCCGTGGTGCTGTTGATACTGGTGTACACAGCGCGTCATTATTATTTCACTTTTAATCGCATGTTCGGCAAGCAACGTCATCCGTATATCGATATCGATACGGCGGATTGGCCTAGTGTGACCATTTTCATCGCTGCACACAATGAAGAGGCGGTGATTGCGCATTCTTTGCAGGCGCTCTTAGAAGTCGATTATCCGCCTGAAAAATTGCAGATCATGCCTATGAATGATCGCTCTAAAGATCGCACCAAAGAAATTATCGATGATTTTGTCCTGCGTTTTCCTGGTCGCATCACGCCGTTTCATCGGGTCGATGGAAAACCAGGAAAAGCCGCCGCTTTAAAAGACGCGACCGCTTTGGTGAATAGCGAAATCCTGATTATTTTCGATGCCGATTATGTCCCTGGGCGTGGCTTGATCAAACAATTGGTAGCGCCATTTTTCGACCCTGAAAATGGTGCAGTGATGGGGCGCGTGGTGCCGCTCAATACCGGCAGTAATTTGTTGACCCGCTTACTCGACATGGAGCGTTCTGGCGGTTATCAAGTCGATCAACAGGCGCGTATGAATTTGCATCTGGTGCCGCAATACGGTGGCACCGTGGGTGGAGTCAGACGCGCGGCCTTAGATGCGGTTGGTGGTTGGCGCGATGAGGCTTTGGCCGAGGACACGGATCTGACCTATCGCCTCTTGCTGGACGGCTGGAAAACCGTGTATCAAAACCGTTCGGAATGTTATGAAGAAGTGCCAGAAGGCTGGGGCGTGCGGGTGCGCCAGATTATGCGATGGTCGAAAGGCCATAATCAGGCCGCGATACAATATTCAGTCAGATTGTTGGGAAGTAAAAAAGTCTCCTGGGGCGAAAAGCTAGACGGCTTTTTACTTTTAGGCGTGTATGCGATGTCGCCGATTTTATTGTTTGGCTGGATGCTGGCAATCACTCTGTTTTATTTTAATCCAGATAATTGGCTCAATGGAATTTTGGCCCTGTTTGCCTTAATGTCGTATAGCGCGCTGGGTAATTTTGCGGCATTTTTTGAGATTGGTGCGGCTGTGTATTTAGATGGAAGTCGCGGCCGGATTAAACTCATGCCACTGAATTATTTTGGGTTTTTGATTAGCCTGTTAGCGATCTCACGCGCCACTTTCAATCAAATAGTTTTCGACACGCTGTTAAAACGCACCCTGGTATGGGATAAAACCGTGCGCTACCGAAAACCTATCGTCGCCCATCCTTAAGGCGATAAATAATGAATTCGAACTCCCTATTTTTTCTTTGTGTGTTTCTCTTGTTTAGCCTGCCTTTATTGCCAGCCTTGCTGGAGTTATGGCTAAAAAAAGATGCAACGCCACTCAAAGTGGTCAGAGAATATGACGGCAACATTAACTATTTTGCCCAGACTTTTCGGCACTTTGTAGAGCAGCAGTTCGCCCAGTTTTTGGATACTACGGTAGTCACCAATATGGCTTTGCAGTACAAGTTGCAAGATGGCAGTCCATTCCAAATTGTCGGGGCAGATGGGATCGCGCTATTTTCTGCTGCAGAATTATCGAGTCGGCAAACTCAGCAAATTATCATTGCCAAAAGTGGGTTTAAAGTCCCCGACGGCATGTTCTTTGAAAAAGAAGTGTATAGCCGGCAAGACGTCATCGGCACTAATAAACTTTCTTTTCGCGCCATCTTGGCCGATGGTGATATACGGCTTGGCGATCAATGCTCGCTGATACGCTGGGTGCATAGCCAGCAAAGTATACAACTGGGACTAGGCGCAAAAATATACGGACGGATTTCAGCTGAAAAGAAAATTAATTTGGGCGCAGACACACGTTTTGGTCGTATGCACGCACCGGTCATCTATTTTGGTGACGGCTCAGCGAGTGAAGCTCAGGGTTTGGCCACTAGTGTTGCGCTAGAAATGGTACTAGAAAATAAGGCCGCCAAAAGTAAATTAAGCATGAGTAGCAAAATTCTCGATGATACGGCCAATCGCTGGCTGGCCAAGGGGGATTATACGGTCAGCAGAAATACTCAGCATCAAGGCAGTCTGGTGGCGCAAATGGATTTGCGGATAGAGGCACATTGCCATATTGTCGGTAGTCTTAAGAGTTCTGGTGATTTGCATCTGGATGATTGCTGTGTGATTGAGGGCGCTGTGGTGGCTGAGGGCACTATTTACATAGGTCAGTCTTGCCGCATTAAAGGCCCAGTCATCGGTGAGAAAACCGTGCATATAGGCACAGGCACGGTGATCGGGGCGGCTGCGCAACTCACCACGATCACGGCTCCCATAATACGTATTGCGTATGGCGTGATCGCTCACGGTGCGGTGTGGGCGCGCGAAATGGGTTATGTCGCTGCGCCCACCCTAAAAAAATAAACAATACTATGAAAATTATTCTCATGCTGCTTGCTAGCCTGCTCAGCGCCATCCCTGCGAGTGCACAGACGCGTTCGCTAGAGTTGAAAAACACTGGATACCAACTTGAAAACGGTGCAATAACTCTGGCTCATCAGGGCCAATTTATCGATCCATATTTTGCGATTCGTGCCTTATTGTCGGCCCATAGTGTAGGCATGGATATAGAACATGCTGCCCTCGCTTATATCGCTTGGCAATTGCCACGACAGGAGGCGAATGGCCTGTTTAAACGTTATTGCCTTGAACAAGAGTTAGCGCCGCAAGCCTCAGCTCCGCAAGACTCCGCCCAGCATGCCTTGCCAGAGTTGGCAGTATGGCGCGCTTGTGCCGATGCCGATGCGGATGATGCCCTGCTGGCGATGTGGATAGAGCTTTTGTATCTGATGGCGCCAAATCAAGGCTTGCCGCCAGAGTGGAAGAAAAGTGTGCTGTCGGCACGTAGTCAGTTGGCTTTGATTTACGATAAAAGCCGCGGTATCTATGTGATCTCTCGTAGCAATAGAGTCGGCTTGTTGATGGATAACATAGAAATTTACGCCGCCTTGCGTAGCACAGCAGAGCAGCAAAAGCGCCTGGGCCTACATCAATTGGCGCAAAAATCTGCTTTGCAAGCCAAGCAGTTGGAGCTGGCAATACAAAAAGTATTTCGGCCTTCTCGGCAAGGTGATTTCCGCATTTCTACCCAAGCACCGGAAGCCAGTCGTTTTTACCCGGAGCAGGTAGGGCAAGTGTTCGCGCCCTTATTCGGTATGCGGGTAGGCCAGATGGATGCCAAAAAATCCGGACAGCACACGCTCAGTAAATGGTTGGGCGAGCATCAGGTGGCATGGTTGGCGCATGAAAAAGATCACTTTCCCTGGGGTTTGATCGCGCTCGCCGCAGAAAAAAATGAGGCGCAGGATACTGCCAGACTCTGGGTGGAACGGGCTTTGCCATTGCGCCATGGCGAACGCTGGAATGTCTTGGAAGAAGCTATTTTTCAAGCCTTAAGCGGGAATCAATGATGGCAGCCGGATCTTTTTTGAATGCGCTCAAAGCCTTGGGCCTGATGTTGTTATTCGGCCTGAGCATCTGGCTGTATCAGGTCTGGCAGCGGCCCGCCACTGTGCCAGTCAAGGCGAGTATCGCCCTATTATTACCTGACGAAGTAAAGGCATCGGATGACTTGGTTGCGATTTGGATAGACGCTGCGCGCGAGGAGGGTATCTTGCTCGACGTGATACATACCTCAGAGTTTTTGCGTCCTTCTACACCCTGGAAAAAATTCCCGTATCAAGGCCTGATTTTACCGGATAAGGTTGCGCCAAAAGCCAGCGCAGCACTGAGCCAAGGCCTGATTAATTTCACTGAAAATGGCGGGAAATTATTCTTGTCCTTTGATGCCGCCACCCAAAACCAACAGGGCGCTTACTATCCGAATCGAGCACCGCTGTCCAAGCTGGTAGGGGTGGAGTATGCACTTTACGATCAATTGCACGACCGCACTATCACTTTGGGCAATGTGCTAGGTCAGACTGAAGATCTGCTGCGCCTGGGCGTGCCACCGGGTAAATTTATTCCTTATCTCAAGGCAACTGCGGATACGTCTTTGCAGCAACCTAAAGTAATCGCCGGTTATGAATACGGACCGCTTAGTTATTCTAGTTTCGTCACGCGTGGTGCCTACGCCGGTAAACGTCTGCTATCGAGTACCTCTGGTGATTTGGTGGCCGGATACCGCGAGGCTGGCCAGGGTGGGGTTTTATTCGTAAATCTGCCCTTAGGCTATCTCAAGGGGCAAACGGATGGCTTACTATTGCATGGTTTTTTACAATATTTTGCTGCTGAAATTGTCGGTGTCCCTAGTCTGTCGGCAGTTCCGAATGGGCGTGGTGGCTTGATTTTTAACTGGCATGTCGATTCAAATGCAGCGGTCTTACCTATAGAAAAAATTCAACAAATGGGGCTGTTGAAACAAGGCCCATTCTCTATACATTTTACAGCTGGGCCAGATACCCGCGAAGAAGGCGATGGTCTGGGTTTAAATCTGAGTCAAAACAAGACCATGCAAGAGTGGGTAAAGGTATTTAAACAACGCGGTGATGCCTTAGGAAATCATGGCGGTTGGATCCATGATTACTTTGGTTTAAATATCACTGACGAGAATGAGAGTAGCTTTTTACCGTTTTTAGAAAAGAACCATCAGTCTGTGAGTGCCGCCAATGGCTCACCGGTGCGCGAATACTCCGCGCCTTTGGGTGTGCAGCCGAAATGGGTGACTAATTGGTTAGAGTCGCAGGGTTTTGTTGCCTATTATTTCACAGGTAATAGTGGTATGTCAGCCACCCGCAGCTACCGTGAAGGGCGATTGTTAAATCAGCATATCTGGTCATTTCCGGTACTCACGTTTGGTGATGTCGCTTCCTTTGAAGAAGCCGCCAAGCACGATATTTCTGAAGCCGAGATGGCGGAGTGGTTGCTGGGATTTAGTGATTTCACGGCACGTAATGCGACTGTACGCATGTTTTACTCGCATCCTCCTGGTATTTTGCTCTACCCCAAAGCGGTCAAACAGTGGTTCGCCCGTACGCAAGCATTGCTCGATCAAGGTAGCTTCCAGTGGTACAGCATGACCCAAATCGCCGATTTTTTAAATCTGCGCGAGCGCACAATTTGGCATATACAACGCACCTCTGAGCGCGAGAGTTTAGTCGCCGATCATCCGGAAAATTTAAAGACCTTAACCTGGAAATTCCCCAAGTTAAGATACGCCAAGCCGGTGTTAGAGCAGGGGCAAGGCAGTATCCTTGAGCATGCTGACGAATGGTATTTCGTGGCCGGTGAGGGGCGCCATATTACGCTTTTATTAAAGAGGAAAACTTCATGATTCATCAGAAAATTTTATTGTGCATGGGTACGCGTCCAGAGATTATTAAGATGGCGCCGATTTATCATGAACTGAAAGCCTGCAATATAGAAACCCTGCTGCTGCATACCGGTCAGCATCAAGACATGGCCGATCCTATGTATGGATTTTTTAAAATCGTGCCCGATTTTAGTCTGCACTTACCACGTACTTCGGATAAATTATTTCATTTGTCGGCTCTTTTGCTGGAACAAATTGGCCGTGCTTTGCTGGAAATACAACCCACCGTCGTGCTGGTGCATGGTGATACTTCTAGCGCCGCGATGGCTGCTTTGGCAGCGTTTTATCAGCAAATTCCAGTCGGTCATGTTGAGGCTGGTCTGCGTTCACATCAAGATTACGATCCCTTCCCTGAAGAAAAAAATCGAGAAATGATAGGGCGTTTAGCGCGCTGGCATTTCGCGCCTACTGAGCAAGCTAAGCATAATTTGATGCTAGAAAATATTCCTGAAAGTCGCATCCATAAAGTCGGCAACACCATCGTCGATGCGGTGCGTCTGAGTGATACGCAATTTAAGGAATCGGTAGAACAAGGCAGTGAATTAGAGCATGGCGCCTTGAAGACTCTGGCTGCGCAATCCCTGAATCGGCGTTTGATCCTGGTGACAGCGCATCGCCGTGAGAATCTAGGCGCACCGCTACTATCGATTGCCGCTTCGGTACGTGAGCTACTACAGAGTGAGGAAGATATCGTGGTAGTGTGGCCAGTTCATAGCAATCCCAAAGTGCGTGACACTGTGCATGAAGTATTGAAAGATTTAGCACCGCAACACGCCAAACGCCTGTATTTGACTAAGCCGCTGAGCTATCCAAGTTTGGTGAAACTACTCAAACAAGCCTGGCTAGTGCTGACCGACTCGGGTGGCATACAAGAAGAATCTGCCTGCATGCAGTTACCAGTGATGATCTTGCGCGAAACTACCGAACGCCCTGAGTTAATCGAGTCAGGTGGCGGCATTTTGATAGGCACCGAACAAGAGGTGATCGTCAATCAAGTACGGCGACTGCTGCATGATAGCTCGGCGCATAGCGCTATGTGTGGCGCTAAGAATCCATTTGGTGACGGTTTCGCTGCCGCCCGCATACGCGACATACTCGCGCTGAATAAACATGCATAAGTCTGTTTTTGCCAGCCTCGTACTGCTGTTGGCGCATGCCCCGATTCAGGCCGAAGAACGGCTTGCTTTGTCGCTAAAAATGAGTCCGCAAGTTGCGGCAGAGGTAGTCGCTAGTGAAGTCGTCGAAATAGCCGAGTCAGAGCAGCCAGAGCAGCCAGTAGCGGAGCCAGTTGCGCCGGAAGAGTTGGCAGCCGCAGTTGCGCCTCTAGCGGTATTTCGAATGAGTGGCTACCTGGAATTAGGGGTGATGCAACATCAGTTGACCCAAAATTATCCAAATTGGAATGGTCAATTTGTGCGTGGTTTTCTACGCTCTGCAGTCGATACTGCCTGGCAATTGGAGATACTCGCTTCTAGCCAATTTGGTGACAGTGGAACTTTGCTGGTCTTAGGAAATACCTACGATATCAATGAAAATTGGTATACCACGAATAGCATCGCCAGCAGTCGTGGCGGATTTTTTTTGTCGCAGTTGAAACTCGATAGTGCGATCAACCGTATCTGGTTGGATGGCAAAAATCTAGTCACTAGCGTGGCGCTTGGTGTGGTTCAGGCAAAAGATGAACATCGCGATTTAAGCGTGATGCTCTCTGGGGCTTACCACTTCAGTGAGCCATGGGTGCTAGAGGGCGGCATACGCTTTAATCAAAGTAACCCCGGTGGGGTCGCGTCTACCGGTAAGTACGCCGCACTTACTTACGGACGAGATCAGGAAAGCATAGTCTCCTTACGTTACGGTTTCGGCACCGAAGCCTATCAAACCCTGGGGACCAATGTGCAAATTTCTAATTTCGCGAGTGACGTGTATACCCTGACATGGCGCAAATGGTTGCGTCCAAAGCAAGGGGTGCAGTTGCGTCTGGAAGCCTATAAAAATCCCAACTACAGTCGCAATGGCGTAGAAGTATCTGTGTTTCAGGAGTTTTAATGGACGCCTATAAGTTACTCCAAAATAAAATTCAAGACCTGCGTTTCCGCGGTTTTGGTGGCACATCGATACAAATGCATAGGGCGATATTTTCTATTCGCCTGCAAAAATCAAATCTTATTTTGGCCTTGCTGTTGCCATTGTTTTTTAATTTTTTGGTGTTTGCTTCCTTAGATCTTATTCTCCAGAGTTGGCATGCGCTGTTTGATTTTTGGCTAAGGCAGATCGCGCCTCATCATCAGGTTCTGGAATATCCTATCGATTTGGGGCGCTATTTATTGGCAATGCCTTTCCCTGATTTCTCAGCCGGGGCACCGAGTAGTTTTAATTGGTGGCTTAGCCTGATCGTAAGTGCTTTGATTTTTTTGTTGACCTATTTTATTCCGCCCGATCGATTTTTACCGCTCACTTATATACTGCGCGCTTGCCTGTTAATTCAATCCACGGCGCTCGCCTATTTCTATTTTTCCCCAAGTACTTTTCCTTATGATTTACCCAGTTATTTGGGCAATGGTCTGGTGATGGGGCTATTCTTTTTATTTTTGATACCCTGGATTTTAGGCTTCACTTACTATGTGTTTAATTTCCATATTTTGCAAAAAATTGCACTCACTTTAATCATTCTAGGATATTTTTTACTGGCCTTTCCTATGCAGTACCTGTTTCATGGCTATCTCTTAAGCGAACTCTCTTTGCTGTATTTGCCGCTGGCCTATCTGGTCTTGGGTGGATTTTTAGATGTCATGATGTTTGTTGCCTTTTATTCCTGGGGCATGAGCTGGCGCTGGGGTGAGCTGGACGGTAATTAGTGCTGTTGATACAGAAGTTGAATTGAACAGCAAGTCCGGGCATCGCGCTAAAGCATGTGCTTTCTTTAATGTGTATCAATTTTATCCGCAAGCTCATAAATTATAATTAACAAAACTTTCTCAAAGACGGGTGATCGCATGCAAAAAAATTCTTATCACACAGTCTCAAAGTCTCTGCATTGGATCATGTTTGTCCTGATCGCCTTGGCCTTGGCGATGATAGAAGTGCGGGAGGATATACCTAAAGGTACGCCGCTGCGCGATAGCTTAAAAATCTGGCATATGCTGGTGGGCCAGCTGGTATTGTTGTTTGTCATCGTCCGGGTTGTGGCGCGATTGAGTTTTAGAGCACCGCCTGCTATTCCCGGGCCACGCTGGCAAACGGCCAGCGCGCATGCGGTGCATGGCTTGCTGTATCTGTTGATGTTTGCCCTGCCGATGAGCGGCGTGGTGTTTTATCAGGCCGCCGGCAAGGAAGTAGAGTTTTTGGGCTGGATCTTGCCGCACCTGGTAGCACCCGATCCTGCGTTAAAAGGCAATATCAAAGAAATCCATGAAACCATGGGTAATGTGATTTACTTCCTGGTCGGTATTCATGTGCTGGGCGCTTTATACCATCACTTTATCGTCAAGGACGACACACTGAAACGGATGTTGCCCGGCAAGAATTAGGCGAGTGGGCCTAATGGAGGGGGCTTTGAATAAATTGAGAGCCCCCCCGCCAGCGCGCATATTCCATGCGCTTCTTCAAGCATACCGGCCTGTAGCCCGCATGGGATATGCGCGCTGGCGGCATGCCAATTTGTATCTGCCTGCGGCGTAGGTTTTGCCGCGCATCCCACTCTCAATTATGCTAACTGGCTGCCCTTGCTCCAGTTACTGACGTAGTCGGGTGCCGGGATGTTCATGGCTGGGTCGGGTAGCGCTGGCATCCGTGTTTCTACCAGCGGTAAGATGCCGGCCCAGATGGGGATATCCATGTCCTCTGCGTCGTCGACGACGTTGCCGCTGCGGGTTTTGGCGGCGGCCTCGTCTAGCGAGATGCGCATCACCGTGGTGGCGGCGAATTCCTTGTCGTTGCCGGGGCGGGCTTCCAGTTTGCGGCCGGGCATGATTCTGTCCATCAGGGCATCCATGGCGGCGCGCTTGTCGACGTCGGCCTCCACGCGCTCAAATTGCCCATAGATGACCGCCGAGCGGTAGTTCATGCTGTGATTAAAGGCCGAGCGCGCCAATACTAAGCCGTCTAGCAAAGTAATGCCTACGCAAGCCTGGGTGCCGCAGGCGAGTAATTTCAGCAGGCGGCCACCGTTGGAACCATGAATGTACAGGTATTCGCCGGTGCGCCAGCAAGCGGTCGGGATGCAATGGCTGCCGTTGTCGTCATGAAAGGCGATGTGGCACAGATAGGCGGCATCGATGATGGCATGCAAAGTGCTACGTTGGTAATCGGCCTGTGCCGGCAGACGGCGTACCCGGCTGCGTTCGCTGGGCGCGCTGGCGCTCTGCTTGGCCGTTGTGCTGTGGTCGATAGGCGTGCTGCTAGTAGTCATGGGATATTTTTGTAAGTGGTGAATTAAACTGCAATATAATCGATTGCTGGATCTTAAAAAAGATCCAAGACCACATAAAAAAATAGAGCCACGCATGGATTATCCGCTGTTATATCAAAATTTCCTCACACAATATCCGCAACTGACTGGCCCGCGCCAACGTCTTTTACACGAATGTCTGCGTTCTGCGATTCGCAAGGGGACGCTGCATGCAGGCTTGCGTTTGCTGGGAACGCGTCAATTGGCCAGCGAATTGGGTTTGGCGCGTAATACCGTGCTATACGCCTACGAACAATTGGCGACCGAGGGCTATGTGAGCTCGGATAGACAAGGCACGGTGGTGGTGGATTTGAAGTCGAACGTGCGGTTAAGCGTGCGGTTAAGCGTGCAGTTGAGCGGGCAGTTGAGCGTGAGGGCTGGCGAGTCAGATGCGGCTCAGGATGTATTGCCGTTAGCGCAGGCGCGCCTGTCACGCCGGGCGCAAAATCAGTCTCACACGCACAATCAGGCTCAGCTCCAGGTGCAGAGTCAAGAAGGCGCAGCTCTGGATTCTGGCGCATCAAAAAATACCGTAGATGCAGTGTTGCCAGACGCTGCTTTGACGAGCGCTTTTGCACCGGGGGTGCCTGCGCTGGCCGATTTTCCGCAGGCTAGCTGGCGCCGTTTGCTCGACCGGGCCTGGCGCAGTTGTTCGGTGGCCCAGCTAAATTACGGCGAGGCGGCCGGCGAGCTGCGTTTGCGGGTGGCAATTGCCGATCATCTTCGCGCTTCGCGCGGGGTCTTGTGCGAAGCCGATCAAGTGTTCATTACGGATGGCACGCAAAGTAGTCTGGACCTGTGTGCGCGCCTGTTTGCCGATGTTGGCGACATCGTCTGGATGGAAAACCCCGGCTATAAAGGCGCGCTTACCGCGTTTCATGCGGCGCAATTACAGGTGCATGCTGTGAGTCTCGATGAACAAGGGCTGGCTCCCGATGAGATCGATATTGTGCAGCACAGACCCAAGCTGATCTACGTCACGCCTTCACACCAATATCCGCTCGGGAGTGTGCTTAGTCTGAGCCGGCGCATGCAATTGATTAACCATGCACTGGCCGCTGGCGCCTTGATTATCGAGGATGATTACGATAGCGAGTTCCGTCATGATGGCCCGCCGCTGGCGGCCATGCAGGGCTTGGTGGCGGACGCCCCGGTGCTGTATCTGGGCACCTTTAGCAAGACCATGTTTCCGGCATTGCGGATCGGCTTTATGGTGGTGCCAAAACATCTGGTGGCCGCACTCACGCGCGCGCTGGCGCACGCCGTGCCGCGCGGACGCGCTTGCGATCAACTGGCCTTGGCCGAGTTTATCCAGAGTGGGCAGTTCGCTGCGCATTTGCGCAAGATGCGGCGCCTGTACCGGCACAGGCGCGATGTGTTGTCCGCTGCTTTGAGCCTGCATCTGGGCGATCTGGGCGTGGTTTGTGGCGGTTCGGCTGGCATGCATCTGGCATTAATACTCGATGCGCGCGCACCCGATACGCTCGTTTGCGCGCAAGCCTTGCAGCAGGGCATTGTGGTGCATCCGCTGAGCCTGCATGCGCTGTCGCATGCAGCGCCTGTTTTTAATGGACTGGTACTGGGTTACGCACAGATTGCGCCAGAGCAGATAGAGATCGCGGTAGAGAAATTGGCGCACATTGTGCGCCAGCTAGTCAGGTGAGTGCGGCGGTATTCCCAGCTCCAGTTTTGGCTGAGCTTGGCTTAGGCTGGCTGATCGACCACGCTACGCATGCTAGAACCCAGCAAGGCCAGTAGCACGATCAGTATCAGCAGCGCGCCACTGCCTATAAATAATTGCGAGGTGCTGATGCTACGCATGACCCAACCGGTGATCGCAGCCGAGACTGGCCCTATGCCCATGAAGATGAACATGAAAATACTCATGGTTCTGCCTAGCATGGCCGCTGGCACCTGGCGCTGTATCCAGGTGTACACCGCGACATGCAAGTAGCCGCCCAGCGTGCCTATTGTGAGCAAGAGTGCGGCGCCTTGCCAGGTTGCCACTACCAGGCTCATGGGGACGAATAACAGCCCGACGATAAAATCGATCAACAAGATAGTGCGGCCTAAATTGCCGAAGCGCCGGTTCGGCAGCAGGCCCGACATCAGCATGCCCAGCAGCGTACCAGCGCCATGGCAGCCGATCAAAATACCGAAAGTGCCGGCGCTGTCACCGAGCTGATTGGCGAGCACCGGTAGTGCGATCTGGATCGGCCCCATGATGAAAAATGCCACTGCCGACCAGTACAGAAAGCAAGTGCGCAACATCACGTCGTTCCAGCAATAGCGTAAGCCTTCCAAGATAGAATGCCAAAGCCGGGCGGCAGGTTTGGGGTGTGCATTTTCCCCTTCGCCAGCAAGCTCAAGCTGAGGTAAGGCCAGCAGCCTCACATGACTAAGCGTCCAGGCAGACAAAGCATAGCTGAAACTATCAAATAAGAAGGCTGCAGCCAAGCCACGCGCATCTGCCAGACTGCTTGCAGAAGTCATGTCGGTAGCAGTATTGCCAAATAACGCAATCAGAACGCCTGCGAGTAAGGGGCCGAGAAACATGCTGATCTGCCGTAAGCCAAGCATGATGCCGTTGGCCATTTGCAGTTGTGGTGCAGCGATGCAGCGAGGGATCATGGCTGTGCCTGAGGGGATGCTAAAGGCGGTAGAGATACCCAAACTCAGCGACAGAACGTAGACCACGTTAAGGCTCAGGCTATCGCTCATCAGCAGTACTGCCAGTAAGCCCAGCACCACGGTATTGACGTATTTGCTCAGCATCATCACCTGTTTTGGTGAATAGCGATCAACCACGGCCCCACCGAGCAGTATCAGCAAGGCGCGTGGCACCCCGATTAAGGCCAGTACCAGCCCTAGTATCAGCGTATCGCCAGTCATCTTGAGCACCAGCCAGGGCAGGGCGACGATGGTAAATTGATCGCCCAGCATAGAGATCACGCCGCCACTGATCATCCAGCGAAAATTTGTATCGCGAAATAAGGCCAGTCGCGGCTTGTCGTTTTGCTTGGCAGCCTCGGCCTGCTTGCTGTGAATTGCCTTTGTCGTGTCATTCATGATGAGTATCTTGTTCCGGTTGATCTGATGCATCTGGTTTTTTATTATTGGCGCTAATTTGATCTCGATACTGCAGACCTTGTTGTACGTAGGCCAAGAGCTCAGGGCTCAAGCCCGGTCCTAGAGATAAGGCCGCTTCATTCTCGTGCGCCAGCCTCACTTTGGCGAGGGTGCTTGCTTGATCCCCCCAGGCGCGTAGCGAGAGCGTGCTCCAGCGCGCCAGTAAATCCTGAACGGCTACTGTCTCTACCGTATTGCCTAATTCCATTTGTTGGCGGATTGCGGCAAAGAGTGCAATCCAGGCGCGTGCATCTTCAAAAAAACGGCGGCGGAAATGCTCTAATTCAGCTGGACTCAGGTATTTGCGGTAAATCTGGTAGCGCTGCTCGGCGGTGGCGTGCGTCAGATAATCGAGCATGCCGCCATCGACACCGGTTAAGGCTTGCACCGCCAGTTCATTTCGGGTCATCTCTTCGATTTTGACGAACAGCCGGGGATCTTCTGCCATTGCGACATTCATGATCTTGTGCCAGCGCACCGAGAGCGCTACGGCGCGCGTATCGTTGCTGGCTATTCCCTGATCCATGAGTGATCGTACCGCGGCGATCACTGGCTCCATCATGAGTTCGGCATTGCCTTGCGTGCTTTGCTTACGCTGTTTGAGTATCGCCAGATCGGACTTGCTGAAGTATTTTCCGAAACTACTCATCAGGCTTAAGGTGGTGAGCCAATAATCGAGATTGGGTTGATCCTGGCTGCGCAGTAGTTCGGATAAAGACTGTAGACGGCGATGCAGTTCACGCGTCTGTAACATTTGCTGTTCCAAACCCCGCACTTGCTGATCAATCAGCTCTTGCAAACCAGTGCCTTCCCCTTGCAGCAGCTCGGCGATTTCTGCCAGTGACAAGTCTAGCCCCCGGAGTGCCTGAATTCTGTGTAATTGCGCGACATCGTTGCGGTTGTATAGACGATAGGCGGCCGCTGAGCGGGCTGATGGATGGAGCAAACCTATTTTGTCGTAATGATGCAAGGTGCGCACCGTGATGCCGGTGCGACTCGCCAATTCCCCGATTTTCAGCAACATAGAACGATCTCCTTAAACAGAATCGCACTATAAAGCCTGACGCAACGTCAGGGTCAAGCTTCCAGTATTTTGTTGTTTCTGTGAAAATCTCAAAGGGGGCAGGCCGCAGGCGCATATTCCATGCGGGTCTTGAGCCTATCGCCTCGCTAAGCCGCATGGCGTATGCGTGCTGGCGCTAGTCGTTTTGCATTTGTTGGTACAACTATTTATGATGGGAAAGATGTAGTATTTGCAAATCGCTCCAAGATGGTGCTAAGCTAGATTGATTCTGGCAGCTGCTTGCGTATGAATGATGCTTCAATTGCCGCAGTGTCGGCAAAAGCCTTAATTTGAAGTTCCTGCTTGCGGTTTTGATTCGAAGTCTAGACTGGAGATCCCTATGGAGCAAACCGCCTTATGCGTGATGGTGCTTGACGACGATCCACTGCAAATCGACTTTGTCAGTGCCTTGCTCCATTCTATGGGGATCTTAAATATTCTCAGTACCGTCGATGGTGCCGATGCCTTGAAATTACTGGAAAGCGCCGATCCGCCACCGGATTTGCTGATCTGCGATCTCTTGATGCCGAATATGGATGGTTTTGAATTTCTGGCGCAACTGGCGGTGACCAAAAATCAGGTCCCTATCGTGGTCATGTCGGGGCAAACTCAGGCCGTTAGAAATAGCGCCAAGAGTCTGGCGCAATTGAAATCACTCAATTATTTGGGACAGTTAGAAAAACCGATCAACTTAGCGGCTTTGCAGGAGTTGATCGATCAATTGCCAGCGCGCTAGTTTGCAGTGGCCAAGATTTGTGAGTTAGTGCCAGCTAATGCTGGCTAACGCTAGGGCTTTCTATCCCCGCAGCAAGCGTGTCGGCGACAAATAATTGGGTGCAATCGACCGCGTCAAAACCATAGTGCCTGCCGCAAAAATCGCAATTAATATCGAGCCGTCCCAATTCTGCCACCGCCGTTTTGATCTCAGGTTCACCGAGCATTTTCAGCATATTCCCGACTTTTTCACGCGTGCAATTGCATAAAAACTTAGGCAGTTGCGGATCGAACACGCGTATGGTTTCTTCCCAAAATAATCTGTGCAGTAGCGTCTCGATATCGGTGCTGAGCAGCTCTTCTTGTTTTAGCGTGCCACCCAGAGCGACGGCGCGGTTCCAGGCTTCGGCCTCATGTTCGGCCATGGCTTCCAGCGACATTTCTTGCGAAGTCTGATAGCCGCCGTTCATCGGCAGTTTTTGCAGCAACAGGCCGCGTGCCACTTGCGCATCGGCAGCCAGCCAAAGTTTAGTGTCGAGCTGCTCGGAACGCATCATGTAGTTTTCTATGACGACCGCGATAGATTCGCCATCTAAAGGCACGATGCCCTGGTACGCCTGCTGACCCGGCATTTTGTCATTCGGATCTAGCGTGATCACAAAGCGGCCTTTGCCCTGACCATGGACTAACTCACTCAAACTGGCATCGTCAGCGATGATCGCAGCTTCGCGTAGCTTGGCAGTGGCGCGCAGATTGAGATCGGCGTCACATTCGACCACCATCAGTTTGACCGGACCATCGCCATGGATTTGCATGATCATGCTGCCGTTAAATTTCAGATTGGCGCTCAGTAGGGCCGAGGCGGCGAGCAATTCGCCCAAGACCGTTCTGACCGCTGGCGGGTAGGCATGATTGGCCAGTATCTGTTGCCAGGTGTTCGGCAATTCAACTAGTTCGCCACGTACTCCGGCGTTTTCAAACATAAATTTTTGTAGTGTGTCGTTCATTACTTATCCTATCTGTTTCAATTGCGTTTTGTATTCTTGCGCGCGCTCTACATAGTTTTGCGTGTTGCCATGCATGCGCAGTATGTCTTGGGCTTCCAATGTGCGCACCGCCTTGGCGGGTGTGCCTATGATGAGCGAATTATCCGGAAACTCCTTGCCTTCGGTGACCAGTGCACCAGCTCCGACCAGACAGTTCTTGCCTATCTTGGCGCCATTGAGTATCACTGCCTGTATCCCTATCAGTGAACCATCCCCGATGCTGCAGCCATGCAACATGGCCTGATGGCCGATGGTGACATTTTTGCCTATCGTGAGCGGGCAACCAGGATCGGTGTGCAAGATGCAGCCTTCCTGCACATTGCTGTTTTCACCGACGTGTATCAACTCATTGTCGCCACGTATCGTGACATCAAACCAGATGCTGGCCATGGCATCAATTTTGACCTTGCCTATGATCTTGGCACTATCGGTGATGTAGGCGCTGGGATCAATTTCAGGTGAAATATCAGCTAATTGGTATATGGCCATGATTCTTCCGTAAAATAGAGGGATTAACCCGCCATTTTACCGCTCTCAGCATGAATTCACCGATCTCCTCCAGTTTTTCTCCCGAAAAATCGACCATCATTGCGCAAAATGACTTGCGCGCGCTGGCGCTGCGCTGGCTCATCGAGCCAAATCCCAGTCTCAAGGCGGCCGGGGTATTGGCCTTAAGGCAGGCTTGGCTGGCGAACGATCTGAGTCTGGATAGGGCAACTGAGGCGGCCTCGCTGAACCACGCAGAGGTATTGATCCCCGGCAAGCCAGAGCGCCCAGAACTGGTGCCGCCTTTAGGTGTCAAACGGCGCGCCATGAACACGGTGGAGGGAAGGGCGGTATTGATTCATGCTTTGACGCATATAGAATTTAATGCCATTAATCTGGCACTCGATGCGATCTGGCGCTTTGAGTCTATGCCGCAAGAGTATTACAGCGATTGGCTACAAGTGGCACAGGAAGAAGCCTATCACTTCAATTTACTGGCAAACCATCTGGTTAGTCTAGGCTTTGAATATGGCGATTTTCCTGCGCATAATAGTTTATGGGAAATGGTAGAGCGCACTCAGGAAGACGTACTGGCAAGGATGGCCTTAGTGCCGCGCACTATGGAAGCGCGCGGCTTGGATGCCACGCCCGCCATCCGCGCCAAGCTGGGGCAAGCGGGTGATCAGGCCGCCGCCGCTATCCTCGACATCATCTTGCGCGATGAGATAGGCCATGTCGGCATAGGCAATCGCTGGTTCGCTTATTTGTGCCAGCAACGCCAACTAGACCCAGTCAGCACTTACGCTGAGCTAGCGACACTTTACCGCGCCCCCAAATTACGCGCCCCTTTCAACCTGGAAGCGCGCCGCGCTGCCGGCTTTAGCGAAGCCGAATTGCTAGTGCTGCAGGCGCCTTAATGGCACTAAGCGTATAAGAAATATTGGCATCGGCCGCTCACGCCCTATCCATGCACCTGGCAGGTAAGGGTGACCGCAAACCCGCATGGATACTGCGTAAGCGAGGTGCGGCTTAGTAAAGTAGGCGTTTTGATATAGCTGCTTCACTCACTTGAGTCGGCCCCAATTCGGGCGTATTATCTAGCGCAGAGTCCACTGCTGCCAGATGAGCGTCAACGCATTATTCTATTGAGCGAACTATGAAAATAACGATGATGCCCATATATCCAAATTTGAGTAAGTATTTACGCTTTTACGGTCTCTTAACGTGTCTGCTGTTGTGCTCGATTGCGCCGCTAGCGCAGGCAGCGACCTCGACTGTGGTCTATCCGCTGACGGTGCGCACTGTCGATGTGCGTACATCGCTCGATGCCACTGAAGTGCAGTTGGTGCCAGCGAATTCGGTAGTGATGGAGCCGGCGCCAGAGACTAGTCTTGCAGCCGCGGCTAGCGTACCGGAGCATGCGTATAAAAAGAAAATTCTGGCGACCGCGTTTGCGGTGAGCCGTCTGGGGCAAGTGCAGGATATCGAGGATATTGCACATGGTTTTCCGCGTGAACTCTTGTTGCGTTTGGAGAAAACTAATCTTTTTCTGACCAGAACTTCGCCTAGTTTATTGGCGTTTACCATGAAGTCTGAGACGCCGAGTATTAATCTGGTCAAACAGGTTGCGGCTGAGTTTGATAGCCAGTTTATTATTGCTGGCGAGATTCGCAATGCTGGCGTGCAGATCGATAAGAAGTATCTGGGTTTGTGGGAGACCCGCACGCGCCACATGGAGATAGAAATTGCGATTTATGATGGCGTCAGCGGCGCCATGCTGTCACGCCATAATTTGCACGCGCAGGCGGACGATCAAGCCAATGTGGGACGTGATAAACCCTTTGGCAGTGCCGCGTTTTATGCCTCTAGCTATGGTCAGGCCATCGATACCATCTTGAATCACGCTAGCGTCTTGGTGGAAAACGATTTACAGCAATTGCCGATACTGGCGCGGATATTGAAAGTGAACAAAGCGCAAATTGTGATCGATGTTGGCGCAACTTCGTCCGTGGCGCTGGGGGATGCTGCCACTGTGTTGGTCGGGAATAATGAATTACCTACGCTGGGACTGAGATCGCATCAACCGCTGTTGGTCGCTTACGGCTTGCCGCAGACGAATGTGGGTAAGGCTGCAGTGATACAGGTGCAGAATAATTTTTCTATCGCTGAACTCGCTAACGGTGTCAAAGCAGACGAGGTCAAAGTCGGGGATTTTGTACGATTTGGTGGCCTTGTGACTAAGTAAAATTAAGAATTCGGGTTAGCAATCAGCAAGGGCCAGAAATTCTGGCCCTTGTGCTATCAAAATCTAGGTTTTACTGCGAGTCTCTTCCTGCAATCGCAGTATCCGCCTTTGGATTTTCCCGCTGGCAGTCATCGGTAGCTGGTCTATAAATTCTATCTCTTTCGGGTATTCATACGGTGCCAGTTTACCGCGCACATAGCTTTGCAATTCTTCGATCAATGCAGCGCTAGCCAGATGGCCGTGGCTCAATACAATATATGCCTTAACCAAATTGCCGCGCTCCTGATCCGGTTTAGGTACCACCGCGACATTTAATACGGCAGGGTGCTTAAGCAAGCAGTTTTCAATTTCAGCAGGGCCGATGCGGTAACCGGCGGCCTTGAACATATCGTCGGCACGGCCTTGATACCAGAGATAGCCGTCGGCGTCGCGCAAGGCCAGGTCTCCGCTGCGACACCAGTCGCCGCTAAATTTGTCGCTGGTGGCTTCAACGTTGTTCCAGTACCCCAGAAAAAAGATAGGATCTGGCTGGCCATGGATGTCATAGCGATGCACGGCCACTTCAGCAATCTCGTGATCAGCGACTTCTTTGCCTGCCTCATCAATCAGGGCGACTCTATGACCAGGATAGGCGCGCCCCATACTGCCCGGTTTTGCTGGCCAATGCAGATGGCTGTTGCCGACGATGTAGTTCATCTCGGTCTGACCGAACATCTCATTGGGAATGATCTGTAACGCCGATATGCACCAGTTGAAAACTGCATCACCGACCGCTTCGCCAGCGCACATGATGGCGCGTAAATGCAGGCGATATTGCTGCAAGGGGGAGGCGCAGGCTTTCATCATTAATTTTAAAGCCGTCGGAAAAAGGAAGGTATTGGTGACCTGATATTTTTCCATCAAATAATAGGCGGTCTCGGCCGAGAATCTGCCTTGGTAGCCGACAATGGGTTTGCCAAAATACAGGGTAGGCAGTAGGGCATCCATCAGGCCGCCGGTCCAGGCCCAGTCGGCCGGTGACCAGAACACATCCTGCTCTTGTGGGAACCAATTTTGCGACGCCACAAAACCCGGAAGATTGCCGATCAGGGCGGCGTGCGGCAAGAGCGCACCCTTGGGCGCGCCGGTAGTGCCGCTGGTGTAGATTAAGATAGCCGGATCACTGGCCAAGGTCTCCGCCATTTGAAACACATCAGGCATGTTGGTCAGTGCCACATGCCAATTCAAAGCCTGTTCGGCCTGACAATCGAGCGTGATCAGGGTAGTAACTGCCGGACAGTTGGCGCGTATTTGCAAAAACGCGTCTATCCCGCTAGCGTCGACGATCAGGGCCTTGGCCGCGCTATGCTGCAAGCGGTATTCCAGCGCTTCTGGACCGAACAAAAACGACAGTGGCATCACGATCGCGCCTAGCTGCAGACAGGCGATCAGGGTGATTGCTGTTTCAGGTCGTTGCGGTAAAATGCAGGCGATTACGTCACCACGTTGCAGGCCTTGCGACTGCAGTAGTTGCGCCAACTGGTTGGCCTGCGCTTGCAGACTGGCATAGCTGAGGGTTTCTGTGTGTCCGTCACTATTCTCAAAATACACCGCAGTGCGCTGCCCGTGCTGCGCGTCCTCCGCCCAGCTTTGGCTACAGACTCGGGCAATGTTGAAGTGTTGCGGGATGTGCCAATGAAATTCCTGATATAGCTGTTGATACCTATCCGTACCAGTCTTGCTTGTGCTCATGGATGGAATGTTTGCTGATGTGATTTCCGACATGAGGTCTCCAAAAACATTTATCGAACGATCGTGCTATTATCTTACTTTGCTTAATGCGCAAGCTAGTCTTCCTGGCGAGCGCTGTTTCAGCTAGTTTTAAATGTTAATCTAAATCTACGGTGACGATGCATGAAACTTCTGTCAATCAGGCAAAATATTATTCACGCAGTTCACTTAAAACGATTATGACTATTTCTCACTCTCGCTCCGAATTTGTCGCGCTACGCGGACTCAATT
The DNA here is from genome assembly GCF_003955735.1 of Undibacterium parvum. NCBI lineage: Bacteria > Pseudomonadati > Pseudomonadota > Betaproteobacteria > Burkholderiales > Oxalobacteraceae > Neoundibacterium > Neoundibacterium parvum. The sequence continues at coordinate 4,297,043 of NZ_CP034464.1, forward strand.
ATCACGTTCGTCATTGGGGCGATGAGAGCGCGCCTATGCTATTCATGATGCATGGCTGGATGGATGTTTCTGCCTCATTCCAATTTGTGGTTGATAACCTGCAAGAAAAATGGCATGTGATCGCCGCCGACTGGCGTGGTTTTGGTTTAACCGAAACTCCGCCTACCGATAGCTACTGGTTTCCTGATTATCTGGGTGATCTTGATGCGCTCCTACATCATTTTTCGCCTGATCTGCCGGTCAATCTACTAGGCCATAGTATGGGCGCGAATGTAGTGTTGCTGTATGCCGGGGTCAGGCCAGAGCGGGTGAGAAAGCTGATTAATCTGGAAGGTTTTGGCCTGCCAACTACGCATCCGAAACAAGCGCCTAAACGTTATCTGAAATGGCTGGACGAGTTGCGCGAACAACCGGTTATGCGTAGCTATGCCAGTGCTGCAGAAGTAGCGGCGCGCTTACAAAAAACCAATCCGCGTTTAAGCGATGAGCGTGCCCAATTTTTGTCTCAGCATTGGGCCAAAGAAAACACTCAAGGCCAGTGGGAAATTTTGGGTGACCCGGCACATAAATTGACTAGCCCCTTATTGTTTCAGGTCGAAGAAATACTGGCGTGCTGGAGCAAGATCGTCGCCCCGGTGCTATGGGTAGAGGCCGACGACACCGATATCTGGCGCTGGATGGGGCCAAAAGCCGAGGCGAGGGTGGAGATTGATCGCCGCATCGCTGTTATTCCTAATGTGCGCACCGAGATGATGATGGATGCCGGCCACATGCTACATCATGATCAACCTGAACTTCTGGCGCAGTTAATCGAGGCGTTTTTGGCGGAAGAATAATCCTTAGGACTTACGCAAAACCGCCCCAGCGTCGTTGCACTCGCCTTGCCGTACTAAAGTACTGTCTTCGGCGACGCGCCTAGCTGGAACAATTTTGCGTAAGTCCTAACCCTGTATTTTTGATTTTTTTTGGTTGTGGTACTTGCGCTACCGAGTGCAATGCGGGGATGGCTGTGGTTTCTGGGTTAAACTTCAGTAATTACTTTCTTGATTTTTTTAACTATCCCATGAGCGACCACGCATCCTACGGCTTTACCACCACCATACTTCATAACGACCGCCAGCAAGCGATAGAGCACGGCTCGCCGCATAAGCCTGTGCATACCTCGGTCACTTTCGGCTACAAAGATGCACGCGATCTGGCTGCCGTGTTTCAGGGCAAGCAATCGGGTTACCGTTACGGCAGGCAGGGCAATCCTACTGTGTCGGCGCTGGAAGATAAAATCAGCAAGATGGAAGGCGGTGCAGCCAGTATATGTTTCGCTACTGGAATGGCAGCAATAGGCGCTTTGTTTCAAGCCCTGCTGCGCGAAGGCGATCAGATTATTTCTTCGGCCTTTTTGTTTGGTAATACCAGCAGTTTGCTACAAACGGTCGCCAGCCAAGGGGTAGCTGTTGCTTACGTCGACGCTACTGATGTCGCCAATGTGGAAGCCGTGATTACGCCGGCGACGCGTATGGTATTTGTCGAGACCATTGCTAATCCGCGTACCCAGATTGCCGATCTGAAAAAAATTGGCAGCCTGTGCCGTGAACGTGGCATCTTGTTTGTGGTGGATAACACCATGACTTCGCCGTATCTGTTTCAGCCAAAAAAAGTCGGTGCTGGCCTGGTGATTAATTCGCTGACCAAATCGATAGCCGGACATGGCAATGTGCTGGGCGGTGCGATTACCGATACCGGCCTGTTTGATTGGGCGGCGTATCCGAATATTGCAGACAACTTCAGAAAACAAGCATCCCCGCAACAAGGCATGGCGCAGATTCGTGCCAAGGCGCTGCGTGATTTCGGCGCATCGCTGGCACCGGATGCCGCGCACCAGATTGCGGTCGGTGCCGAAACCATAGCCTTACGCTTAGAGCGTGAATGTGCCAATGCACTAGCACTCGCCAAGATGCTAGAGGCAGATCCACGCGTGGCGGTGGTGCATTACCCGGGCTTGGCTACGCATCCGCAGCATGCGCTGGCTACTGAATTGTTCCGCGCTTACGGTGCCTTGTTCAGCTTTGAATTACGTGCCGACATCGATTGTTTTGATTTCTTGAATCGCCTCAAACTGGCGATCAATGCCACCCATCTGGGCGACACCCGCACCTTGATTATTCCGGTGGCGCACACCATCTTCTTTGAGATGGGCGCAGAACGGCGTGCCGCCATGGGGATTGCTGATTCCCTGATACGCGTTTCTGTCGGTATTGAAGATACTCAGGATTTATTGCAAGACTTTAGCGCCGCCTTGAGTGCCTAATTTATAGATATACTGGGGTAGGGTATGGGGGTCTGTTAGCTGTTTGCGCTCATGGAATATGCGCGAACAGGTAGGTGGCTTCTATACTCCCCCTTTTTTTAATTGACCTCAGGTTTTGCTGGGGTCTTTCGGTAAAAGGCTGGCATGCTTAGACTCTCCTTGACGATGACACTGCGCGATTGGCGTGCTGGTGAATTGCGCTTCTTGCTGGTCGCCCTGATGATCGCGGTGGCCTCTTTGTCTTCGGTAGGATTTTTCGTCGATCGCATGCGCAACGGTCTCAATCGCGATGCGCACCAATTACTTGGTGCCGATCTGCTGGTGAGCGCAGATCAACCTATCGCTGCCGCCTGGCGGCTAGAGGCGCAGAAGCGCGGCTTGCAATTGGCCGAAACCGTGGTCTTTCCTAGCATGGCATTAGCTGGTGAGGGCGATGCCGCGCAGTCGCGACTGGTGTCACTGAAAGCGGTCAGCCAAGCTTATCCGCTACGCGGCAATCTGAAACTCCAGCAAGGAGAGTCTGAGATCATCACGCAAGCGATACCGCAGCACGCGACGGCTTGGTTGGACCCAGCGCTGATGCTCAGTTTGAACCTGAAAATTGGCGAGAATATCAAGCTCGGTGATCAGCAATTTAAAGTGGCGCAAGTGATCGCCGCAGAGCCGGATCGGGGTGCCGCCTTCATGAACTTCGCGCCACGTGTGATGCTGGCGCTGGATGATTTACCTGCCACTAATTTGATACAAAATGGCTCGCGCGTCACGTATAGGCTGCTATTGGCCGGGCAGCCTGCCAGTGTCGCCAGTTTTCAAACGTATCTGCAAACAGCGATCGATACTGAAAAACTCAAGGGCATCAGGCTAGAGTCGCTGGAATCGGGGCGGCCAGAAATGCGCGCCACTCTAGATAGAGCCGAGCAGTTTTTATCTCTGGTCGGTTTGCTGTCGGCCTTGTTGGCGGCGGTCGCGGTAGCGATGGCGGCGCGGCGCTTCATGTTGCGTCACGTCGATGCCTGCGCCATGTTGCGTTGTCTGGGTTTGACGCAAAACCAAGTCACCTCCATGTATTTAATCGAATTTTTCATGCTAGGTGTGATTGGCAGTGCGGCCGGAGTTGTGCTCGGTTTTGCTGGACATTATGCCTTGCTGGAATGGCTGGGTAAGCTGGTCGGCAATCAGCTGCCGCCCGCCAGTTGGCTCCCGGCGCTGCAAGGTGTGTTGACCGGTTTGCTGCTATTGATAGGTTTTGCCTTGCCGCCAATTCTGCAGCTGCGCAACGTGCCACATAACCAAGTAATACGCCGTGCGCAAGATGCGCCGCAAGCCATGACGTTGCTCAGTTACTTGTTGGGTTTGGGGATGTTCATAGGCTTGTTGTTATGGCAGGCTGGCGACATAAAACTGGGTCTGCTGACGGCTGCCGGTTTTCTCTTGGGTTTGCTGGCATTTGCTTTGGTGGCGTGGTTGGGCGTAGCGTCGCTACGTCGCTTACGCGGCCTCTTCGATAACTCAGCCTGGCGCTTTGCGATCACGGCGCTGCAACGTCGCCCCGGTGCCACCGTGATCCAGGTGGTCTCACTGGCGCTCGGTCTGATGGCCTTGCTATTACTCACCGTGATCCGTGGCGACTTGATCAGCGCCTGGAAAAAATCGACGCCGGCAGACGCACCGAATCAATTTGTCATCAATATCCAGCCAGATCAAAAAGATGAGATCGCAGCACGTCTGAAACTGTTCACCCAGCCCGCGCTGTACCCTATGATACGCGGCCGTTTGGTGCAGGTAAATAATACCGTGCTGGCGGCCGATAGTTATCAGGAAGACCGCGCCAAACGTCTGGTCGATAGGGAATTTAACCTCTCGACTATGAACGATTTGCCGGCCATGAATAAAATTACTGCCGGGCATTGGTTTAGTGACGCCAGTGCGAGTCAGCCAGAAGCCTCGGTCGAGGAGGGTATCGCCAAAACCCTCAATCTGAAACTCGGCGACAAGCTAACTTTCGCCGTCGCCGGACAGCAAGTGACGGCCGCCATTACCAGTTTGCGTAAGCTCGATTGGGGGTCTATGCGCGTGAATTTTTTTGTTGTGATCAATCCTAAGGCGATGGCCGAGATGCCGCAAACCTGGATCACCGCGTTTCGCATGCCGCCTAAAGAGAAGAAATTTGTGAATCAACTCATGCTCGATTTTCCGAATCTGACCGTGGTCGATGTCGGTGCCATGATTAAGCAATTGCAGGATGTGCTGGATCAAGTCATCAGCGCGGTCGAATTCTTATTCTTATTTACCCTCGCATCCGGTGTTTTGGTGTTGTACGCAGCGCTGGCCGGTTCGCAAGACTTGCGCATGCGTGAAGCGGCCTTATTGCGCGCCTTGGGCGCGACCCGTAAGCAACTCTCGCAAGCGCAATGGATAGAGTTTTTTCTGATAGGTGGCCTAGCCGGCTTGCTGGCCGCCAGCGGCGCATCGGCGATAGGCTGGGCGCTGGCGCGCTTTAGTTTTGAATTTGAATGGAGCTTCTCGCCGGTAGTGTGGGTCGCAGGCTTAGCTGTAGGCGCGACTTGTGCCTTGATAGGCGGTTGGGTAGGCCTACGCAATGTCTTGAATCAGCCGCCTTTACAGAGTTTGCGTGAAGGCTAGTTGTATGGGTATTCGTGAATATAAAGAAGCGGATTTTGCTGCGATAGTAGATATTTACGCTGCCTCTAAGCTTGATGAATTGCGATTCGAACCGCAGAAATTTAAACTGACACCCCTAAATTTAGATCCGCAACGGCTGGCGTCTTTTCATGAGTCTGATGTTGTGGTGTATGAAGAAGAGCGTGTGTCCGCTTATTTAGGAACACACTTAAATCATATACGCTCAATTTTTGTATCACCCACTTACCGAGGTAAAGGTATAGGAAAGCAGCTTTTGGAACATGCAATTGCACATGCTAAAGCTGAACCCAGTCTGGAAATCGTCGATGAGTTTGTCTCTTCATTTGACGGCATACCTGTGGTGGTCAATACCATGAAACGTCAGAGTAGTTGAATAATGAATCAATATTAGTTAATGAATAAAAAAATGACTCAAGAAACACAACAGCAAGAAGAAAAATCCAATCTCTACACTTTGATCGGTGGTGCCGACAAATTGCGTGAATTGGTAGACCGGTTTTATGATCTGATGGAACTCGAACCGGAGTTCGCGGGTATCCGTGTCATGCATCCTCAGCCTATCGATAGTTCGCGCGATAAACTGTTTTGGTTTTTGTCGGGCTGGATGGGCGGCCCTGATCTGTATGTAGAGCAATTCGGTCATCCGCGTCTGCGCGCGCGCCATCTGGCCTATCCTATCGGTATTAGCGAGCGCGATCAATGGCTGCGCTGTATGGCTTGGGCGATGCAAGAGGTCGGTATAGAAGAGGGCTTCCAACTGCACCTGATGAATTCGTTTTTTCAGACCGCCGATTGGATGCGGAATAAGGCCGAGTAATACGCCTGAATAAGCCTGAATAAGGCCCAGTAAATTCCCAGAACTGTATTCGATCATTTTGATCGAATACAGTTTTTTATTCCGATAAATAACTTGTGCCTATCTATGAGCTTGCCTGAAATTTTTACCCTCTCGTTGTTAGCTGTTTTAGTGCTGCTCAATCTCATGCTGTTGCTGCGTAGCGGCCAAAAAAACGGCGATAGCCAAATCGAACAAAATCTCCAACAAAACTTTCAACAATTGCAGCAGGCCCAAGAGCGCAGCGAGCGCTCTTTGCGTGAGCAAATCCTGTCAAGCGCGCAAGCGACACGGCAAGAGTTGGGCAGCAATTTTTCACAACTGCAGCAAGTCTTGTCGACGCAGCTAAGCAATGCGGCAGCTCTGCAAAACAGCCAGATCGACGCCTTCTCGCAACAACTGGTGAAGCTGACAGAAGCCAATGCCCAGCAACTCGAGCAGATGCGTTTATCGTTGATACAGCAGGCGCAGACAGCCAGGGATGAGCAAGCTGCCAGCCTGCAGCGTTTTGCTGCTAGCCTGAATCAAGTGCTAGCCAATCTGACTGAGTCGAATGCCTTGCGCATGGGCGAGATCCGCGCCACTCTTGAGCAGAAAATCCAGCAACTACAAGCCGATAACGCCAGTAAGCTAGAAGAGATGCGTAAGACTGTTGATGAGAAGCTGCATGCGACCTTAGAGCAGCGTCTCGGCGAATCCTTCAAACAAGTCTCGGAACGTCTGGAGAAGGTCCATCAAGGTCTGGGAGAGATGCAGCAGCTGGCGATAGGGGTGGGCGACCTCAAACGCGTGCTGACCAATGTCAAGACGCGCGGTACCTGGGGCGAGGTACAGTTAGAGATGGTGCTGGAGCAGATGCTGACACCCGAACAATATGGCAAGAACGTCGAGACCATACCAGGCACGGGCGAGCGGGTAGAATTTGCGATCAAATTGCCGGGCAAGGAAGACGATAGGGCACCAGTATGGATGCCTATCGATGCCAAGTTCCCCAAAGAGCAATATGAGCGCTTGCTCGACGCTGCCGAACGCGCCGACGCCGATGGTGTGGCGCAAGCCGGAAAAGAGCTGGAGCGCGCGATCCGCAACGAGGCCAAAACCATCGCCGAAAAATATCTATCGCCACCTTTGACCACCGACTTTGCCATTTTGTTTTTGCCTACCGAGGGCTTGTACGCCGAAGTCATGCGTCGGCCAGGTTTGGCCGACGAGTTGCAGCGCACTTGTCGCGTCACCATTTCTGGCCCTTCGACCTTGTCCGCCTTGCTGAACAGCTTGCAAATGGGGTTCCGTACTTTGGTGCTGGAGAAGCGATCCTCCGAAGTCTGGCAAGTGTTGGGTGCGGTAAAAACGGAATTTGGTAAATTTGGCGAGGTGTTGGCCGCCACCAAAACCGCATTGGAGCGCGCCGCCAAAAATATCGATCATGCCGAAGTACGCACGCGCCAGATGACGAAAAAGCTCAAGCAGGTCGAGGCTCTGCCTAGCGATGCGGCGCATAGTTTGCTGGGGATAGATGGCGAGAACAGCACTGATGCTGAACTGTAAGCATGAGCTCTGCTGCTGACACCTAGCTTGCTCTTCATTAATTTGATAAAATGGCAATGAAATTATTCGGATAGCCGCGGCTATCCACTTTTTTATCCTTGGAACGACACTTTAATGAAACTCATACTAAAAAAATTCCTCGCCTTATTTGCGCTGGCGCTCGTGACGCAGTTCGCACAGGCTCAAAGCGAGGCGCAAAAGGCCGAGATTAAGGCCGCTTATGAAGAGGCGGATAAAGTCAAACAAGAGGGACCGTTTGAAGTAAAGATGCTAGATCAGGCGGTCTTGAGAATACCCGCCGGGCAGATCTTTATACCGAATCCAACTGCGTCCAGAATCTTGCGCGCCATGGGTAATAGTAGTGACGATAGTTTGTTGGGCGTGATTTTCCCGGCTGGTGATGAAAACTGGTTTGTGGTGGCGCGTTACGAAAAAGCCGGCTACATCAAAGAAGACGATGCCAAGGAGTGGAACGCCGATGAGCTATTGAAGAGCCTCACTGAAGGTGCCGAGACCGGTAATGTGGCAAGACGCGAGAAGGGCATACGCGAGATGCAGGTCGTCGGTTGGGCCGAAAAGCCGGCCTACGATGCCAATAATCATAGACTGGTCTGGTCTGCCATCAGCAAAGACAAAGTCGGAGTCGATGAAGATCCGGGCGTTAATTACAATACCTATGCCTTGGGACGCGAAGGCTATATCAGTTTGAATTTAGTCACCTCTTTGAAAGAAGTCGCGACACAGAAAGCGGTCGCGCAAAATCTATTAGGAAATTTAGAATTCACCGATGGCAAACGCTATGCCGATTTTAATGCCAGCACCGATAAAGTTGCTGAATACGGTTTAGCAGCGCTGGTGGCAGGTGTGGCGGCGAAAAAACTTGGCCTGTTTGCCGTCATACTGGCGTTTCTGGCGAAGTTCGCAAAAGTTGGTTTGCTAGCGCTGTTTGGCGGCGGTGCCTTGTTTAAGAAATGGTTTAGCAGTAAAAAAGATAAGGAGACTGCAGCGGTGATGGCTAGCGCTGCCGAGAGCACTCCCGAGAGCGCGACGGCGCCTGACAGCGGTGCTGCTCCGGTAAATCCGGAGGCGGGTAAGGATGCCAGTAAAGCGGCTGGCACTGAGCATACTCCGGGGCCAGGCGCAGTATGATTAAGCTTTTGTTGTTGCTCTTATCTGGCGCGAAATTTAGCAAACTCTTAGTTACCGGCGGCAGCATGTTGGTATCGGTTGCCGTGTATGCCATGGTGTTTGGCTGGTGGTATGCCGTCGGTTTCGTGTTCCTGTTGTTGGTGCATGAGATGGGGCATTATCTGGCGGCACGCCAGCGTGGCCTGAATGTAGGCTTGCCGACTTTCATCCCCTTCGTCGGCGCTTGGATAGAGCTTAAAGACCAGCCGCACAATGCCGAGACCGAAGCCTATATCGGTTTAGCTGGGCCGCTAGCGGGTACCGTGGGCGCAGTCATCTGTTATTTTTTTGCGCGTAACTACAATAGCGATTTGTTGTTGGCGGTGGCGTATTCAGGCTTCTTTCTGAACCTGTTTAATATGATACCGCTGTCGCCGTTTGATGGCGGGCGTATCACAGCAGTGCTCACGCCACGAGTCTGGTTTGCCGGAGTACCAGTACTAGCGGCACTGTTTTATTACCGGCCCAGCCCCATCCTGGTCTTGATCACTATCATGGCTGGCCCGCAATTGTGGCGCGCCTGGAAGTACGACGCCACGGCACCAGAAAATCAGCAGTATTACGGCATCGCTACCGACGTCCGTCTGACTTACTCGGCCTATTACTTACTCTTGCTAGGCTTTTTGGCGGTGATGACCAACGATGTGCATGAGATGCTGCAGGCTGTACGAACGGTGCATGGCAGTAGCGGTGCTTAAGCCCGGCCGGCATCGCATTTATAAGTGCTCGCCGCTTGCCGCTTTAGTCCAGATGTAAATGCTCAGCGAGATAGCTAAACACGGTGCTGACACGCCTTAAGTGGCGTGCTTCGGTGTGCGTGAGTAACCAGAGATCGGTTTGGCATTCATCTAGAACTTCGCTCACTTGGATCAGGTCGGCGCGGCCTTGCGCCAGAAAAATCGGCAGTATGCCCACGCCTAAGCCGCGTGCGACAAACTCTGTCACCGTGAGTATGCTATTCACGCGATATTTCGGAACGATTTTTGGGTAGTGTTTTTTTCTCCAGATTACCGAGGGATGCTCAGGCAGGGCCTCGTCGGGCGCTATCCAATCTTGTTCTTGATAAGCTATTTCGCGATTCGCTGCGGGAACTGATGCAGATTTTGCGCTGAATAGCGCTACCCGTATCGGACCTATGCGCTTGCCTATTAGATGTGGCGGCGGCCGCTTGGTGGCGCGCAATGCGATATCGGCATCCCTGCGCGTCAAACTCACCAACTCGTTACCTGCATGCAAATCAAATTCTAGCAAGGGATGCAGCACTCGCAGTTGCTGCAATGCTGGCGCCAGAACCCCATGCAATAGGGTGTCGGTACTGCTGATGCGTAGAAAGCCCGAGACTTGTTCTGGCCTCATTTGCAGCATAGTGCGCGCTGCTTCCAACTGGATCTCGATCTGCTCGGCAGCAGCGGTCAGCTGTTGTGCCAGCTCATTGGTCTGATATCCACTGCGCGATCGTTCGAACAAGCGCTGGCCTATCCCCTTTTCTATGCGTTGTATGCTTCTGAAAACGGTGGAGGCATCTTGCTCCAGGCGTTCTCCCGCCAGCGCCAAGGTGCCAGTGCGGCTCAGTGCCAGTAGCACCGCCAGATCGGCCGAGCTTAACTTGAATTGCGTTTTCGCATTCATAGTTTTCTATTCTGCATATTTTCATTGTAAAACCGCAATGCTACAGTGCATCCATTCTTAATTCAATGGACAACAAAAATGACTACCGGACCAGCCAAGCTCGCAAGGAATTCAGAGGCGAATTCAGAAGCCAATTCTAAAACTAAGTTAGCAAATAAGTTAGCAAATAAGTTAGCAAATAAGTTGGTAAATAAGTTGGCAACTAAGCCCAGCTATACGTCTATCGATTATGGCGTGACGCTGTTGCGCCTGAGCCTGGGTGTGATGTGGATAGCGCATGCCATGCTCAAACTTTTGGTATTTACTTTGCCAGGCACGGCTGAATTTTTTGTCAGTATCGGATACCCCGGTGTTCTGGCGTATCCAGTGTTTGCCGCTGAGCTTGGCGGCGGGCTTGCCTTGCTATTCGGTGTGTACGCCAGACAGGTAGCGCTGGCCTTGATGCCGGTGATGGCGGTCGCTGCTAGTGTACATTTCGCAAACGGTTGGGTGCATACCAGCCCCAATGGCGGCTGGGAGTATCCGGTATTCTTGCTGATGGCCTCGCTGGCACTGTGGCTAATGGGGGATGGTGCCTTTGCCCTGCGTCGCAGTCCTCGTTTTAGCCCCAACTTTTAAGGCGACATCATGACTTCGAAATTTGTTCTGGTTAGCCATGTCCTGTGTCCCTATGTGCAAAGAGTGGCGATTGTGTTGGCAGAGAAGGGCATCGTCTACCAGCGTATCGATATCGATTTGAAAAATAAACCGGCCTGGTTTCTTGCGATTTCCCCGCTGGCCAAGACCCCGGTTCTGCTGGTGGGAGAGCAGGCCATCTTTGAGTCCAGCGTGATCTGCGAATATTTGGATGAGACGCGTCTGCCCAAACTGCATCCGGAGCATGCTTTGCTGCGGGCCAGGCAGCGCGCCTGGATGGAGTTCGGTAGCAGTATTCTCAGCACCATAGCGGGTTTCTATAATGCCGTCGATGGGCAAGCTTTAAGCGCCAAGAGCCAGGAGTTACATGAAAAATTGAAACAGCTAGAGCTACTGTTACAGGATGGCCCGTATTTTTCAGGCCTGCAATTTAACCTGGTCGATGCAGTTTTTGCACCGGTGTTGCGTTACTTTGAAGTGTTCGAGACCGTATTCGGTATAGATTTTTTTGCCGATACCCCGAAAGTGCGCACCTGGTGGCGACACTTAGCGCAGCGCCCCAGCGTCAAGCATGCGGTAGGCGCCAACTATGCCGAATTATTGCTGGATTTTTTGAAAGCTAGACCGGTTATGCTTGTAGAAAACTACCGCCAGCGCTTAGCTTAAAACGTTTATTTGCACTTGTCAGCGGCGAGTAAATACAAGGCTACGGGTATCGCCAATAAACCTCCACCACTGTCTTTACCCAGGCAATCAGGCTTAGCTGCTGCCGCTACCGCGGTTTCTAGTCGGTCGAATTTTGTCTTGGGTTTGTCGTTAAGCTGCTTGCCACTACGTTCGGCCTGGAGTTCTATCTCCGTTTTGCTGTCCTGATAGGCTCTGCGTATTGCCTTGCTGTCTATCTGCAAAGGCGTGGAGAGCGTATCTGGCGGAAATTCGCTAGGTGCGCTAGGCACCGCTGGCGTGGCAGTCAGCGTCGTAGGCGCGATTGGAGTAAATTTTTTCGGTAGCGCAGGCTGGCTAGGTGTTTTTTGAAGCTGAACCGCTGGTGGCGCTTCGGGCGCTGTGTTTAATTCTTTAGGCGGCGTTAATTCGATAAAACGCAGATTGATGAACTGCTTGAGGCTGTCCGCACTTAGTCGTCTACTCTGCATGGCTGGCGCATAGGCCAATATTTTGATCAGTAACAGTGTCAGCAATAGCGACAGACTGGCGGCCAGGATGCGCTGACGCTGGCTGACTATGTGCCAATCCTGTGGTCTGTCTAGCTCAGTGCTTGATGTCTTCATGCTTATATCTGCTGTCGGCCTGTGTATGCTCAGTCTCTTGCAGGATAATTATCGATACAGCTCAGAGAGAGAAATTGATAATAAGTTCATACTGGCGCGAAAATACCTGATTTTCCCAAAATTAAAAAGCGAAGGCGCAGTATCCATGCGCCTTTCCCAGGCTTTTGCGGCTGGAGCCCGCATGGATATTGCGCATAGCACTTTAAAAGTATGTATTTTAATTTTAAAATTGCAACTTTATTGAGGACGGAGAAATCCTTGTGAAGAGACCTAAGGATGAAGCTAGCCTCAGCGCCCACAAAAAAGCCGACGCGTAGGTCGGCTTTTTGGAGCGTAAGGAAAAATTATTTCTTTTTCGCAGCTGGTTTTTGCTTGGCGATGATGGAATCCTTGATGCCATTGTAGACGTCTTCAGTCAAAATCTTCTTGGAAAGCAGTTCGTCTTTGCCTTTGTAAGGGCGGCCTTTGATGATGGCGGCGGAACGCGCCTCACCGATTTTTGGCAATTCGGCTAATTCTTTTTGAGTTGCACTATTGATGTCGAGTAAGACCGCTTTTTCGGCGGCAGCCGGAGCTGCTGGCGCGGCCGCTGCGGCTGCCGCGGCTGCCACGGGTGCGCTTGCGGCTTTTTTAGGCTCGTCTTTGGCTTGCACGCCACCTGCAAATACTGCCGACATACCGATAACTAGCAAAAGAGATTTCAAACGTTGATTCATCTTTATATCCTTTAATGAGACGGGGGTGTAAGTAAGACCTGCAGGGCATATTTGCATTATTTCTAAAATATTGCAGTGCACAGCATAGCATGTCTTGATGGCAACGTGAAAGCAAACAAATGTCAAAAAGTGTAGACATTTGGTGATGCTGCTAGCCATGAGTAAGTTGCCGATTATTAAATATTTTAGAAATTATTAGGACTTACGCAAAATTGTTCCAGCTAGGCGTAGCGCCGAAGACAGTACTTTAGTACGGCAAGGCGAGTGCAACGACGCTGGGGCATTTTTTCGTACGTCCTACTTATAGCAAACCCTCAAACATCAGCACCTCGACCTGGTCGCCAGCGGCCACGTTACCCTGCTCATCATGCAAGACCACCATGCAATTGGCCTCAGTCATAGAGCGCAAGATGCCTGAACCTTGCGATCCGGTGATGGCCACTTGCAAGCCTCCATCCGATGCGATCGAAAGGATGCCGCGCTGATATTCGGTGCGGCCAGCGCGTTTTCGGATAGGCGCTAGTGATTTTGCCGGCACTAAAGTTAAGGCGGGGCTAGTGGCACCCATCATGTGCAGCAGGGCGTTGCGGGCAAAAAAGTAGAAGGTCACCATGACCGCTACTGGGTTGCCCGGCAGGCCAAACAGATAGGCGCTACTTCCGTTAGCATGTATCTTGCCGAAAGCCATAGGACGGCCAGGGCGCATGCCTATGGTCCAGAAGGCAACGTCACCTAATTCACTCATGATTTGTTTGGTGTAATCAGCGGCGCCGACCGAGACCCCGCCCGAAGTAATGATGGCATCGGCGTTTTCACAGGCGCTTTGAAAGGCCGCTTTCAAGGAAACTGGATCATCTTTGATGACGCCCATATCTAGCATTTCGCAGCCTAGTCTTTGCAGCATGCCGTAGAGTGTGTAACGGTTGCTGTCGTAGACGCAGCCTTCATCTAAGTGTTCGCCTAAAGAGCGTAGTTCATCACCAGTTGAAAAGAAGGCGACACGCAAGCGTCTTTGCACGGGGACTTCGGCCACGCCGAGTGAGGCGAGTAAGCCTAGTTCGGCAGGGCGTAGTATTTTTCCTTTGCTCAGGGCTATTTTCCCCAGCGCCAGATCTTCGCCTTTAAAACGGCGGTTATCACCAGCCTTGATTTTGCCAAACGGTATCGTCACTTGCAGCTCGTTGGCATCTATGGTGAATTCTTGCGGGATCACAGTATCGCAATGCTCGGGCATGACGGCGCCAGTCATGATGCGCACGCATTCGCCAGCTGCTACCGTGCCGGCAAAGGCGCGGCCAGCGTAGGCTGTGCCTATGATCTTCAAAATTAAGTTGCCGGAGGCGGGTAAACAGCTGCTGCGTAAGGCATAACCATCCATGGCTGAGTTGTCGTGCGCCGGTACGTTGATGCCAGAAATAATATCTTCGGCCAGCACCCGTCCCAGGGCTTGCCTGAGTGCCAGTTTTTCTACCGCATGGATGGGCGTGACAAATTCCTGGATGATTTTTTGTGCTTGCGCGACTGGCAGTGCCTGCGGATCGTAATCGGACAGGCAAGAGACTAATTCTTGTAAGCTGGCGGGAGTAGGGGAGTTCATACTTAACTTATCCTTCGTGCTGACGTAGTTCGGCCAGGGTATTGATATTGCGAAACGCCGCACTGTCTTCGAACGGCACTTCCACCACTTTTAATGAGGCGTACCAGGCATCGACTTTACGCCCGCCACTTTGCAAGAACTGTGTTAAATGCGGCAGTAGCTCAGCCTTCATCAATGAAAAAACCGGATGCGACTGGCTGCGAGTTACACCGTCTTCCAGTTCCACCGTGGTGGCAACCGCCAGATCGGCGTCTTCTGCCAGTAAAGCCAGGGACAGGCGCGCTACCAGATCGTCTGGTAGAAAGGGCGAATCACACGGAGCGCTGACCAGGTATGGGGTCTCGCAGTGCGTCAAGCCTACTTGCAGACCGGCTAAAGGACCGGCGTAGCCATCAATCTGATCCGGCCAGACCTGGGCGCCGAAAGCCTCATAGGCGGCCAGATGTTGGTTGGCATTGATGATGATTTCGCCCACTTGCGGCGCCAGGCGCAGCATAACGTGCATCGCCATGGGCATGCCGCGAAACGCTTGCAAACCTTTGTCGACCTGGCCCATGCGAGTGCCGCGCCCGCCTGCAAGTATCAAACCTGTGATGTGTTGTTGCTCGATTGCTGTCATGGTTGCTTGAGTGTGTTGTGGTTGATGTAGTTGATTAAATTAAACAGTAGACCGTATGCGCACTATCCATGCGGGTTTATATGAACACCTTCCATTTGCCAAGGTATTTTTTATGTTTTATTAAATAGGTAAAGCTGCAGTTTTATATCCGGCCTTAGTGCAGGTAAATACCCTGCGGGCCCCGATGGAATCTGCTGACTCACGCCTCATTTCCAGGACGGGCTGTTAGCCCTAACCCGCATACAGGTTTGGTGAATCACGGTCTGACCTATTTGCCATCACACTAAAATAGCCTTACGCAAACTATGAACTTCTTTGTCTTGCCTTACCACTGACTCCTTTTGGAGCTCAAACTCAGTCATGCAATGCCGTATACTTATCCACGGCGGCGGGCGTGGTCCATCACAAGACCATGAACGCTCGCCGCGGTGGGTAAGTCGGCCGGTTTGACACTGACATGCCCACGATCATACTTTTTTCCGTGCGCCAGAATTGCCCAGATTGTCCTGGCCATTTTATTCGCCAGTGCCACGACCACGACATTTTTTGGCCGCCGCGGATTGATCCCTTGTAACCAGGCGCTCGGCTCCTTGCTATGCTCAAGAACAGATCGGGCACCGTGGATCAGCAGCGTGCGTAAGTAGCTGTCGCCGCGCTTGCTGATGCCTAGCAATCGCACCTTGCCACCCGTGCCAGTTTGCCCGGGAACGATCCCCAACCAGGCAGCGAATTGCCGTCCCGAGGTGAACACGTTGGCATTACCCACGGTAGCGACAACCGCGGTGGCGGTGATTAAGCCCACACCGGGTATTTCTGCGATGTCTTGGCTGGCCTGGTCTTCTTTCATCCAGGTCTGTAAGCGTCGCTCAATGTCTGCGACCTGATGATCGAGGGTACTGAGCATGTTCCAGCGTTCGCGTAGTGTCTCGATCAGAAAGGCCGGCAAACGCTCATCGAGGCGCGCCAGAATACCCGGCATAGCCGCATTGAGCGCGGCACGACCGAGCGCCATGACTTCGCCAAATTCCATCAATAAACCGCGCAGTTCATTACTTTGCATCGTGCGAAATTTAATCAGTTGCTGACGCATCCGGTGCAGTGCCAGCACCGCTTGTTGTGCTTCTGTTTTAAGCGCCACCGCTTTGATACCAGGCTGCTGTACGGCCATCCTGATGGCACGCGCATCGGCGGCGTCATTCTTGTTGCCCATCACAAAAGCCTTGACCGCTTTACCTGGCATGAGCTTGACGTGATGCCCCATTGCCGTCAATTTGCGGCCCCAGTGCTGCGCACCACCACAGGCTTCCATGCCGATCAGGCAGGATGTTAGGTTCACAAAATAGTCGAGAAATTTCGCGCGTTTGAGCTGTTTATTGAAAATCTCACCGGTTTCCTGATCAACCCAGTGCAACTGAAATACGCTCTTGGCAATGTCGATGCCGTATACGGTATGATTCATTTGGATTCTCCTTCTCTCAAGTGGTTTGGTGTTACAGCTCCACTTTGGCACATCGATGCCGTTGGGTTGTGAGAATCCTTCTTTTTTTCTCACTATTGCCCAATTGCACTGCCGTTACTCTTTCATCCGGGTGGAAGGTGTTCATTCCATTTCCAGCCTGCCTGGCCGCTAAGCCGCAGCCAGCTTGAGGCTAGCGCCTGCATGCCCTGAGACCCTTGGCTAGAGCGGGCTGCAGAGCTAGTGACGGTGCACGCCAGCGCCTAGCCACCGATGTAAGACATTTCAATCTTGTTCCTAGTTAAGCCTTGCAGATCCGTGTTTTGGCTACGCAATTGCGAATAGCGATCGCTTCTTGCTCCCCAAATCTGTGCCACCACGTTCGAAATGGCAAGCTCAGCATCGCTCTCGCTCGCTGCTAAGGCCGGGTCGCGTAACAGGGCGCGTAAGTCGTGGCCTTGCGTGGCGAACAAACAGGTGTACAACTTCCCTTCAGTCGATAAACGGGCGCGGCTGCAGTCTTGGCAGAAGGCTTGAGTGACGCTGGAGATCAGGCCGATTTCGCCCGCACTATCTTGATAGCGCCAGCGTGCTGCGGTTTCACCGGTGTAATTGGGGTTGATCGCGATCAGTGGCATACCGGCCGCCTGAATGCGCTGTACGATCTCGGCTGAAGGGATGACTTCGTCCAGTTTCCAACCATTCGAAGCGCCGACATCCATATATTCTATGAAACGCAAAATATGTGGGCTGTCTTTGAAATAGCGCGCCATAGGCACGATTTCATCATCGTTTAAACCCGCTTTGACCACCATATTGATTTTGATAGGGCCAAGCCCGACTTGATGCGCGGCCTCGATACCGTCTAGCACGTCTGCGACTGGGAAATCCACATCATTCATTTGCTGAAAAGTGCTCTCGGTAAGCGCGTCGAGCGAGACTGTGACACGGCTAAGGCCGGCATCTTTCAGACACTGGGCTTTGCGCGCCAAAAGGGAGCCATTGGTAGTTAAGGTTAGGTCAAGTTCGCGGCCATCGGGCGTGCGGATGGCGCTCAGCATCCCTATCAATTTCTCGATATTTTTCCTCAGTAGAGGCTCGCCTCCGGTCAGCCTGATCTTATGCACGCCGTGTGCCACAAAGATACGTGCTAATCGTGTGATTTCTTCGAAGCTGAGCAAATTGCTGTGCGGCAGGAATTGATAGTCTTTATCGAAAACTTCCTTGGGCATGCAGTACACGCAGCGGAAATTGCAGCGATCTGTGACTGAAATACGCAAGTCATGCAAAGGTCGAGCAAAACTATCTGCAAGTTTTCCTGTCGCGGCTAGCAACTGCTGCGGAATCTGCAGTTTTTTTGAGAACTGACGCAAATCAGTCAAAGGAATGAATTTTTCACTCATGAGTATCGATAGAGGCTCGATGGGGAGCGCCGATTAAAAATGGGAGTTCTCACAATAACATGTTTGCGCTGAGCGGTTTTTCTACGCAATAAAAAGCCCGGTAACATCGCTGTAACCGGGCTTGTGCTGGACCTAGCTCACATGCAGATTAGCGCTTGGTATCTATCATCACCAGCGGTTCTGTTGAAAGCGGCTCTACTGGCTTACGTTGACGTACTACGCGCGGTGCTGCAACTGTTGCTGCGCTTGCTGCTTGTGCTGCACGCAGTTTTTCAGGATCAGTGCTGGCTAGCGTCAGATCAGCTTGCGCTAACATGCTGTGCAGGCCTTCCATTTGCATAGGCGCAGGTGCGACCGGCGCACTTGCCACTGGCTTAGCGGCGACCACGGCGGGCGGCGTTAAATCCAGACTCGCTTGTGCCGGCGCTGCGCTTACAACGACAACTGGCGCTTCTGCTGCAATTTCAGCCGCCACTTCAGCCACTACTTCTGCAACTACGACAGGCGCAGTTTCAACTAGCGGCGCTGGCGTTACAGCAACAAGCGTTTCAACCGCAGCTTCCACCACTGCAAGCGGAGCAACTTCCACCACTGGAGCAGGTGTTGCTATCGGTGCAGCAACTGCAACAGCGATTGCTGGTGCTTGTGTTGTTGCGACTGCGACTGGTGTCACTTCAACCGGCATGGTAACTGCCACAACTTCGGCAACTTCTGTAGCTTCGACTACCGGTGCAGTGACCGTAGTAATTGCAGCAACGGCTACTTCTGTTGAAACTGCAGCTGCTGTAGTCGTAATCGCTGGGGCTGACTCGCTAGTAAGGCTGACTGGCGCAGTGCTAATAGCCGCATCACTTACTGCTGCTGAGTCTGCTGGCGTCGCTTCTGCGTTGTTGTCATTGCCTTCTGTGTCATCACGGTCACGACGATTACGGTTGCGACCACCACGACGGCGACGACGACGGCCATCACTTTGATCGTTGTCGGCCTCATTCACCGCTGGGCCATTTACCAATGCTGCGCTGGCAGTATTGACCTGATCCACATGGTCTGCAGTCGTTACTGCTGCGACGCGCATTGCATCTGCTGCAACTTCTTCCGTTTTGGCTTCTGCTGTGACGCTGTCTTTGCGATCTTCACGTTGACGTGGCTGACGTCCGCGACGCGGTTCCTGTCCTTCACGCTCTTCACGTGGTGGACGAGGCGGTTTAGGCTGACGCGGAGCTTGTGGCTCAGCCGCTTTAACGCTTTCGTCTTTGGCGTCTTTGTCGGCGCGTGGATTGGCATTGGCTGGACGATCTTCACGTTCAGCGCGATCACGACCACGACCGTTGCGATTGCGTTGGCCGCGATTGTTACGGTCGCCACGCTCAGAACGCTCACGGCTTGTCACTGGTTTTTCTTCTGGCGCAGGAGTAACTACCACCGCTTCAGCCGGTTTAGAGCGGAAAAAACTCATCAACTTGCTAAAGAAACCTTCTGAAGCAGGAGCTGCGACTGGCGTAGTGGTGGCAATTGCGGCAACCGGCACTTCTTTGCGTTCAACCAGCGGTGCAGTCTCAGGCGTAATGCTCTTGACCATGGCTTCTTGACGTGGCTTGACTTCTTCTTTTTGACGCTTGCTGTAACCGATGTCAGTATCCGCTTGCTCTGCCATAGCGTAGCTGGCGTGCACTTCTTCCAAGCGTGGATCGTCATGTTTCAGGCGATCTAACTTGTAATGCGGCGTTTCCAGATGCGTATTTGGAATCAGAATCACAGTAACGCGGTGACGTGTTTCTATCTTCAGGATCTCGCCACGCTTTTCATTGAGCAAGAATGCTGCAACATCGACAGGAACCTGTACGTGGATCGCTGCTGAATTCTCTTTCATCGCTTCTTCTTGAATAATACGCAGTACTTGCAATGCGGATGATTCAGTGTCGCGAATGTGCGCGGTGCCGTTGCAACGTGGGCAGGTAACGTGGCTACCTTCAGACAGGGAAGGGCGCAGACGTTGACGGGATAATTCCATCAAACCAAAGCGTGAAATTTTACCCATCTGTACCCGTGCGCGGTCATAGCGCAACGAGTCTTTCAGACGAGTTTCGACTTCGCGCTGGTTTTTGGCGTTTTCCATGTCGATAAAATCGATCACGATGAGACCACCCAAATCGCGCAAACGCAATTGACGTGCTACTTCTTCTGCGGCTTCGCAGTTAGTATTGAAGGCGGTGGTTTCGATATCGGAGCCGCGCGTAGAACGCGCCGAGTTGACGTCGACCGATACCAGTGCTTCAGTGTGATCGATCACAATCGCACCACCGGATGGCAGAGGAACAGTGCGGGAATACGCAGTTTCGATCTGGTGTTCGATCTGGAAGCGCGAAAACAGTGGCACATCATCGCTGTAGCGCTTGACGCGATGTACCATGTCCGGCATCACGTGGCTCATGAACTGTTGAGCTTGTTCGTAGATGTCGTCGGTGTCGATCAAAATCTCACCGATATCCGGTTGGAAATAATCGCGAATTGCGCGGATTACCAATGAAGATTCTTGATAAATCAGGAAGGCGCCAGCAGCAGACTTACCTGCACCGTCGATCGCGGTCCAGAGTTGCATCAGGTAATTTAAATCCCATTGCAATTCGTCTACATTGCGGCCTATACCAGCGGTACGGGCAATCACTGACATACCAGTAGGCAAATCAAGTTTGTCCATGGTTTCACGCAGTTCTTGACGCTCTTCGCCTTCGACGCGACGTGATACGCCGCCTCCACGTGGGTTATTAGGCATCAAGACCAAGTAGCGACCTGCCAGCGAGACGAAAGTGGTTAGAGCCGCGCCTTTATTGCCGCGCTCTTCTTTTTCGACCTGGACCATGATTTCCTGGCCTTCGCGCAATGCATCTTTAATTGAGGCACTACGAACATCGATACCTTCTTTGAAATAGCCGCGAGCTACTTCTTTAAACGGCAGAAAACCATGGCGTTCTTCGCCGTAATTGACGAAACAGGCTTCCAAAGATGGTTCGATACGGGTAATCACACCCTTGTAGATATTGGACTTGCGTAGTTCACGCCCAGTGGTTTCAATATCGATGTCTATGAGTTTTTGCCCATTGACGATGGCGACGCGAAGCTCTTCTTGCTGCGTAGCATTGAACAACATACGTTTCATTTTTATTACTCCGTGACCTGATGGTCATCTTTTGCTGCCAGCTCTTTATGGTAAGGCTAGCAAGCATGCTTACAGGGGGATGTATGCGAGAGCGGAGAGTTTGAGGGGGCGGGAAATGCCACCGGAACAACAAATAGACAAATCAATAGCAAAAACACATCAGCAAATGACGCTGTAAGCATATTTTGGCTATATCTGTTATGACCTGTTGTGCGCTGGGCGCGAACAGTTTTGACTATGAATCGAGTGCACATGTCCCCCGCATTGTGAATTTTGCATAATCCTTGTAGAACATGCGATAACAACGCCAGGCGATGAGCAACTTAGTAAATGCCAAACCATCTTTAAATAATTGTATTTGGCTAAATCGATTGCGCTACATCAAAACCGTCAACCGGCAAGCACGTATGTTTGTATCAACATCCGTCTCTTGCCAGACTTATCCTTATATTTCAAACCTTCTGATCCACATCACCGTCTGCCGTCCGATTGCCACAATCGGTCACAACCTTGACGCATCAGGTGAGGTGCATACACATCTTTTCCATCGAATTTGCAAATTGGCGAGGCCGATTGACTTACCTCTGTGTAAAATAGTCGTTTCTTCTCACACTTGCTAAAGCTAAAAGCTTGAGCGAAAACAATTATATAGTCAAAATGAAGCACTTAGCGATAAATAATGGGAGAGTGCTTCAAAAACAAGCTGAAAATGACACTCTCCGTCAAACTACACAAGCGCCAGCCTCAGTCCAGCTACTGACAATCTCAGAAGAGGAGGCTGGTCAGCGCATCGATAATTTTTTGTTACGTATTTGCAAAGGCGTTCCCAAGAGCCACATTTACCGGGTTTTGCGCTCAGGTGAGGTGCGCGTAAATAAAGGGCGTATCGATCAATTGTATCGATTGCAAGTAGGCGATGTGGTTCGCGTGCCGCCTATACGCATGGCAGAAAAACCAGAAAATCACGCCCCAGGCGCAGAGTTTGTTATTTTGTATGAAGACGCGCATATCTTGGTCATCGATAAACCAGCTGGTGTTGCGGTGCATGGTGGATCGGGTATTAGCTATGGCGTGATCGAGCAATTACGTGCATCACGTCCAGATGCTAAGTTTCTGGAGTTGGTGCATCGTCTGGATCGCGAAACTTCTGGCGTGTTGATGTTGGCTAAAAAGCGCTCTGCCTTAGTCGATTTACATGAGCAGATGCGCGATGGCGTAACCGATAAGCGCTATTTGACTCTGGTGCATGGCGATTGGAAAAATGCCAGACAGCATGTTAAGTTGCCTTTGCACAAATACAATACTGCCGATGGTGAGCGCCGCGTCCGCGTACAGGCCGATGGCATGGCTTCGCATACGGTTTTTTCTTTAAAGAAAAAATATGCAGAATTTGCCTTACTCGAAGCGGAACTAAAGACTGGCCGTACCCATCAGATTCGGGTGCATTTATCCGCCAGCGGTTTTGCAATTGCCGGTGATGATAAATATGGTGATTTTGCTTTGAATCGCGAGCTTTTAAAACCGGCAGAAGGTCGCGGCATTTTAAAAAGAATGTTTTTACACGCACATCAGATCACCTTTATTCATCCGGATAGCAAAGCACCAATGACGCTCAACGCAGCGCTACCGCCTGATTGCCTTAACTTTTTAAAAAGTTTAAGCGCAATTTAAGCAGAATCGCTGTGAAAAAAACTTATCCCTTTAATAAGGGTAAAATATCCAATTCTTCAATATGATAGTAGCCTGCAAAGTTTTTAGATTTGCATTACCTGATAAATATGGCAAAAAAGAAATTTGATTTTATAGTGTTTGATTGGGATGGCACTTTGATGGATAGTACCTCCACCATTGTTAAATGCATACAAGCCTCAGCGCGTGATCTTGGTCTGCCTATTCCGGACGAGCAGGCAGCCTCTTATGTGATAGGCCTGTCTTTAAGTGATGCGATGCAGGCGGTGATGCCCGACGTCGATACTAAATATCATGCACGCATGGTGGAGCGCTATCGTTACCATTATTTGGCGAATGATCACGAACTACCTTTGTTCGCAGGTGTTCGCGAATTATTGGCTGAGCTATCTCAAGATGGTTATTTTTTGGCGGTGGCAACCGGCAAAAGTCGCGTGGGTCTAAACCGCGCGATGCATAGTGCTGATCTACTTTCTATGTTTGATGCCACGCGCTGCGCCGACGAAACATTTTCCAAGCCGCATCCAGCCATGTTGCAAGAGTTAAGCCGTGAATTGGGGCAAGACTTGAAACGCACCCTGATGATAGGTGATACCACCCACGACTTGCAGATGGCCACGAATGCAGGTGTGGCGGCTGTGGCGGTCGAATATGGCGCCCATGATGCGGCAACCCTGCTAAGTTGCGGGCCCCTATTTTCAGCTAAAACAGTGCAAGAGTTGCATGGCTGGTTGAGTCAGAACGCGTGAGGAAATAATGTCTGAAATGTCTGAAATATTGATTTGTGCTTCTTCTGAGGTTCTCGAAGGTGGAAAAGGTGTACGTTTTCCGGTGACTGCTGGTGGCGATGAGGCAACTGGCTTCGTGGTTCGCTATGAAAATGTTGCCCATGCTTATTTAAATCGGTGTGCACATGTACCGGTAGAGTTGGATTGGGCTCCAGGCGAATTTTTTGAGTCTAGTGGCTTGTACATTATGTGCGCGACCCATGGAGCGATTTATACCCCTGATACCGGGTATTGCTCAGGCGGGCCTTGCCGTGGCAGCAATTTGCGAAAAATTTCTGCATTTGAACGAGATGGTAATATTTATTGGCATACCGACGAATTCGTTAAACCTGCGATAGCTTGAGACAATGATGAATGACCATTCTTTAAATACATCTGGTTCTTCATCGAAGAACGATTGGGAGCGTAGTTTTATCGAGAAACTCGCGATGGAGGCGCTGCGCGAACAACGCTTGCGCCGACGCTGGGGAATATTCTTTAAACTTAGCTTTTTTGGCCTTGTTTTTGCGGCCTATTATTTGTTGAGTGATTTCGGTAATCGCGATACTGAGAACTTGGGTCGCCACACTGCATTAGTCGAAATTAACGGTGCGATTGAGTCCGAAGGTAGTGGCAGTGCGCAAGCGGTGATACCGGCTTTGAATAGAGCGTTTCTGGATGCCAATTCTGCTGGTGTCATCTTGCGCATTAATAGCCCAGGCGGCAGTCCTGTGCAAGCGGGAATGATTAATGATGAAATCGGTCGTTTACGCAAAGAATATCCGCAAAAACATCTGTACGTGGTGGTTGATGAAATGTGCGCTTCTGGTGGTTATTATATTGCCGCCGCGGCCGATCAGATTTTTGTGAATAAGGCTAGCGTAGTCGGTTCTATCGGTGTCTTGATGGATGGCTTTGGATTTACCGCTCTGATGGAGAAGGCTGGAGTTGAGCGACGCTTAATGACGGCAGGCGAAAACAAGGGTTTTATGGATCCATTTTCACCGCATTCAGAAAAGCAAAAAGCCTTTTCACAAGCGATGCTTAATGACATTCATCAACAATTTATTGAAGTAGTGCGTAAAGGTCGAGGGCAGCGCTTGAAGGAAACCCCAGAAACATTCTCTGGTTTGTTTTGGATAGGTTCGAAAGCGGTAGAAATGGGCTTAGCTGATGGATTTGGCAGCATCGATACGGTCGCCAGAGATGTTTTGAAGGCTGAGGATATTGTAGACTATAGCCAAAAAGAAGGTTTGCCTGAACGTGTATTGAAAAAGTTTGGCGCATCAATTGGAAATGGGGCAATTTCTTCTATCTGGAAGGGTAGCTCTCCTAGCTTGCGGTAGAGTTCGGCGCGCTGCGAGAATAAGTAGCGCGTATTTTGTTTAGTTGATTTTTTTAATCTGATTTAAAAAACACATAGTTATAATTTTCTTTTCATTGCTATCCGATTCATCTATATTTGAGTTGTAACTGGTTCAAAAGAGGGAGGTCGATATACAAGATATTCTTAATCTCCAAGATGGATTGATTTTGGGCTCCGGTGCAGTTGAGTTTGCCGGTTAGTTATGAAGTAGAAGCACCTACAATCTGTGTTTTACCTTTCCGAGCTTTGATCTCGGCTCCGAGGTTTCTTAGACGCCTCATCATGTCGCTAGCACAAGGACAAAAAGACGGTGGTGCAATGCCACCGTTTTTTTACGTCTATAATTTCAAAATACGTGTTTCTTGATCATATTTTTCCCGCTTAGGAATGGTTTTTTTGCGTCAGATCAAGAAAATATGACGTATGTTTGTTAACATGCGTAAATTCCAAATTATTCCCCCTCACTTAGAATCTTCAATGGCTTTTGCTTTCTCTACGCTGGTAAATGCGATCTCCGCAACCTTGCAGCCGCAAGAGAAAATTTTATGCTTTCATTGCAATGACAAAATGCGCAAGAAAAACGCTTTAATCGCGAGCTTTAATGGTGCTAGTCATCCGGTGTGCTGCCATGGTTGTTTGGCGGTCCTTAACACGATAGTGAGCAATGGTTTGACTGAACAATACCTTCAAGCTAAGGCAAATGAGGCGGTCGTAACGCTATGAGTTTTGATCATTTAGATTCTAAGCCGCTGGCTGCTGGTAATTCGCAAGCGACTGGTGCTGACGAGTATGAACAGTACGAAAAACTCACAATCGCGGGTATGCGCTGTGCGGCTTGTGTGCAATTGATTGCTTTTCGTGTCAATCAACTGCCTGGCGTCTTCGCTTTTGAGATTAACTCTGCCACCCATACGGCGAACCTGCGCTGGGATACGCAGAAGATCTCTTTGCCGAAAATTATTACCGCCATTGTCGACCTTGGTTACGCCGCTTTTCCCGCCCATCAGTCGCTTGATGAGTATGAGCGTAAGGAAAAGAAAATGGCTTTGTGGCGCTTATTTATCGCCGCCTTTGCCATGATGCAGGTGATGATGTACGCCTTTCCTGCGTATTTAGTGCCTGTGCCGCAAGTCGATGGAGATTTGACGCCAGATTTGGATCGCTTGTTGAAATTAGCCAGTTTGCTGATCACCATTCCCGTTATTTGTTTCTCTTCCTTGCCGTTTTTTAGATCTGCGCTACGTGATATCCGGAATCGTCATATCGGCATGGACGTGCCGGTTTCTCTGGGGATTTTACTCACTTTTTTCGCCAGTATCTGGGCCACGTTTAAGGGGGGCGCGGTGTACTACGACTCCGCCATTATGTTCGTTTGTTTGTTGCTCGCTGCGCGCTTCATCGAGGCGCAGGTACAGGCAAAAACCACGGCGGCATTGCGTGTTTTGACGCGTTTGACACCGATGCTGGCCAATCGCATGTTAGCGTATCCCGATAGTCGCTTGAGTGAGTCGGTCGAAGTACAGCATTTACAGGTAGGCGATTTTTTATTAGTGGCAGCGGGCGAGCAGATACCCGCTGATGGTAGTGTTGTGGTGGGTGAGAGTGAGTGCGACGAAGCTTTAATGACGGGTGAATCGCATCCCGTTCCCAAACAAGTTGGTAGCGCAGTGATTGCGGGTGCCATCAATCTTAACGGTGTCCTGGTGATGCAGGCTGAACAAGTCGGTAGCAATACTCAATTATCTTCGCTGGTGGGCATGATGGAACGCGCAGCGACCGAGAAGCCGCCTTTGGTGTTATTGGCCGATCAGCACGCCAGTACATTTTTGATCGTCATCATGAGTGTAGCCTTGCTGGCTGGCCTAGTCTGGTGGCAGATCGATGCCGGACGTGCGCTGTGGATAGCCGTGAGTATTATTGTCGTTACTTGTCCTTGTGCCTTATCGCTCGCTACACCAGGTGTGATGTCGGCCGCGATCGGTGAGATGGCAAAGCAGGGTGTCCTGGTGGCGAAAGGTGCCGCGATAGAACGACTCGCTGCCGTGACGCATTTTGTGTTGGATAAAACCGGCACCTTGACCTACGGTCGTTTGCGCCTGATAGAAAGCATCTTACTGCCTCGAGATGCTGATGATTTTTCGGCGGCAAAAGCAGATTCAGTGAGCTTGGCCTTGGCCGCTGGCTCCATGCATCCAGTATCCAAGGCGATAGCCGACGCCTTAACTGCCAAGCTGACTGGCAATTCCACCTTAGCTGGGCTCGATCAAATCAAAGAGGTTGCTGGTGCCGGGATAGAAGCTAGCCTTAACGGAAAAATAGTGCGTTTGGGGCGGCTTGAGTTTGTTCAGCAATTACATGGGAAAAGTTGCGCCATACCGTCCCATTTGACGGGGAAAACCTTGACAGCGTTAGGCGATCAAGATGGCTGGATTAGTCTTTTTGCGCTTGAAGATGTGTTGCGCGAGGATGCTATCTTCGCCCTGCAACAGTTACAAAAACAAGGCATGCAGATTCTGCTCTTGTCAGGCGACAGAAACGATGTAGTAAAAAATATTGCCTATCAGTGTGGCATTGCCGATTATCAAGGTGAACTGAGTCCTGGCGATAAATATGATGCCGTTAAACGCCTGCAGTTATCCGGTGCGGTGGTGGCGATGGTGGGTGATGGTATGAACGATGGACCGGTGTTGGCTCTGGCAGATGTTTCGATCGCGATGGGGCAGGGCGCTCCGATTGCGCAAACACGCAGTGATTTATTGCTGATGTCGAATCGTTTGGCCGCACTGCCTGCTGTACTAGCGAACGCGCGCATGGCCTTGAAATTAATTCGACAAAATCTTGGCTGGGCGATTGTTTATAATGTCATCGCAATACCGGCCGCGGTACTCGGCTTATTGGAGCCCTGGCATGCTGCTTTGGGCATGTCACTTAGTTCCTTGTTGGTGGTGCTTAATGGCCTGCGTCTGTTGCTTGCGAATCCGGATGTCAACTCTTGCTCTGAAATAAATTAATTCATGGAAATTATGTATTTGTTGGTGCCTTTAAGTTTGGTGTTGGTGTTTGCCATCGCGGGGGTATTTTGGTGGGCCTTGAATCATAGCCAATTTGATGAGCTTGATGAGGCTGGTCAACGTATCATCGACGACGAAAATAGTTGAAGTAGGCAGCTGCAAAATCAGAGCGCCTACTTTGCGCTTGCGTCAGCGGGCAAGCGAGATGGCACCCTGATTTTTTAGGTTTTCTGCTGAGTCGTTGTTGATCTAATTTAATATGGCGTTCGCGGTCGCAGTAAAATCTGCATCCTGTATGCCACTCTGGAATAATTTCACGGCACCCGGCATCTCGGTGAAATTTTTATCGATAGAGCGGCGGTAGGCGGGGTCGTAATGTAACTCCAAAAGTTGCGCGACCAAAGTGGGCATCTGAGCTTGTAGCGCTAGATTTTTCCAGCTTTCGATACGCTCTTTTCCGTGCAAGCTGAGCAGGCAATCGAGTTGAAGATTTAAAGCTGCGGGGTCGCTGACAAAGTGAGCGTAATCCTCCATCAGTAAGGCGACTCGCTCTTCCAATACCAGTTCTAAGGCGATGCACGGGGAGGCCCGCATACCTTCTATGATGCTATCGGGCACCCTTAGATTGCCAACTTTTTTACTTTCTGATTCGACAAAAACAACTTGTTCAAAATCGAAAGTCGACAAAACCTCCCAGATCCGGCTTTCAAACATTTTTTGAGTAGGTTGAGGCTGGCTAGGCAGATAGCCTAGTACTGAACCCCTATGTTCCGCCAGTTGCTCGAGATCGAGCACTTGTGCGCCTATCTCGGTTAGTGCACCTAATAAGCGACTCTTGCCACTGCCAGTAGTGCCGCAGACCACACGCCACTGCACTTTTTTGGCCAGTTCTGGCAAGCTGGTATTGACATGCTGGCGATAGTTTTTGTAGCCGCCATCGAGTTGCACCACGGGCCAACCAATTTTGGCCAGTATATGCGCCATAGAGCCGCTGCGGTTACCGCCGCGCCAGCAATAAATCAAAGGCTTCCACTCTCTGGGCTTATCGAGGAAGTGTTGTTCTAGATGGGATGCGATGTTTTTTGCAACCAAGGCCGCGCCGACTTTTTTGGCTTCGAAAGCGTTGACCTGTTTATACATGGTGCCAACCCGTATGCGCTCTTGATCGTCTAGTACCGGGCAGTTAATCGCACCCGGTATATGATCTTCGGCAAACTCTGAAGGGCTACGGACGTCGATGATAGCGTCGAATTCGCTGAGCTGTGAGAGGAGTTCTGGGAAGCTGGCTAATTGAGGATATTTCATTTGAGTTTCTTGATTAAAATTTGTAGTTGCGGCCAGACATTGTCGAGTATCACGGGATGCGCGCTGGCCAGCGGATGCAGCCGGTCGGCCTGAAACAGTTCTTGCTTTTCAGCGACACCAGCTAGAAAAAAAGGCACTAAGGCAGTCTGCGTGTCTTTAGCAATCTGTCCATACATAGAAGCAAACCGTGCTGTGTAATCACGCCCATAATTGGGAGGGATTTGCATACCGAGTAAAAGCACTTTCGACTTGTCTGCGTTGGCCATACTAATCATGTCGCGAAAATTTTCCTCTGAGGCCTTCAGAGCCAAACCCCGTAAAGCATCATTGGCGCCTAGTTCTATGATGAGTATGTGCGGCTGATGTTTTTGCAGTAGGGCCTTGAGTCGAGTTTTTCCACCGCTGCTGGTCTCGCCGCTGATACTGGCATTGACGACGACGATATCGAGTTTTTCATGTTGCAGACGCTGTTCCAGCAGAGCGACCCAGCCACTGCCGCGCGCAATCCCGTATTCAGCAGATAAACTATCGCCGAGCACAAGCACGGTTTTTGATGCAGAATGAGCGGCTGTGACAAAACAGCACACGGCTAACACAATCATTGGTCTGCAGTAGCGGTACAAATTTTTCAAATTGATATTCCCATCGAATATAAACATTAGATAGAGCAGAGTAAAAGCATGAGTCTTTCTACACAGAGTAAAACACCATCGATCGCAGTACAACATTTGTCTAAGCGGGTCGAAGATGCGACTGGTGAACTGACAATCTTGCACGAGATAGATTTTACCGTGCAAGCGGGTGAGACGCTTGCTATTGTTGGGGCTTCCGGCTCAGGTAAATCCACTTTATTGGGAATCTTGGCAGGTTTGGATACGCCTAGTCACGGCAAGGTGCTGTTAGAGGGTATCGATATTTTTGCTTTGAATGAAGACGGTAGAGCTAGTTTTAGAAAAGATCATTTGGGCTTTGTGTTCCAATCCTTCCAGTTACTGCTGCATTTGAATGCACTGGAAAACGTGATGCTGCCTTTAGAATTACGCGGTGACAAGCGCGCGCGTGAAAAGGCCGAGGCCATGTTAGAACAAGTCGGCTTGGCCAGTCGCCTGCGCCATTATCCCAAATATCTTTCTGGCGGTGAGCAGCAAAGGGTGGCTCTGGCGCGCGCCTTCGTCACTGAGCCGCCTTTGTTATTCGCCGATGAACCTACCGGCAGTCTGGATGCGGTGACGGGGGAGGCGGTCATTCAATTGATGTTCGCACTCAATCGCGAACGAGGCTCTACCTTGGTGTTGGTAACCCATGATCTGAGCATCGCGGCGCGCTGCGGCCGCACCTTGACGATCACTGCTGGGCGCCTGCATCAGGATTGAGGCAGTTCCGGTCATAAGCGTAATTATAGGGTATAGGGGGGGTATATTTTTACTGCCCTGATTTTATTGCGCCAAGGCCCTAGTTTTTAATGGTACTGGTGGGGAGTATGGCTAGGGGTGCGGCAGCTCAGCTTGGCTCAGCTTAATTCAGCGCGGCTACTTGCTTAGCGGCTGGAAGCGTTGTGGCTTGCTGTGCTTTTTCTGCTGTTGATTCAGGCAATTTCTAATCGCCGGAATTAATTCGCTGGCCGTCAAGCCTATCGCATCGCAAGCATGTTCGACCAGTTGATCGGCCGCGCAGCCATGCAGCCATACTGCCATGCGCGCCGCGTCATTGGCGGCCATCTGCTGCGCCAGCAATGCGCCACACACGCCAGCGAGCACATCACCGGTTCCACCGCTGGCCAGCGCAGGATTACCACTGGTGTTAATGCACAAGGGCTGCTGTGATGTCGCAATAATGCTACCCGCGCCTTTTAAGATGATGGTGGCCTGAAACTGGCTCGCTAAATCCAAGGCGGCTTGCCATCGATCCGCTTGTACTTGGGCTGTGCTGATGCCTAATAAACGTGCGGCTTCGAGCGGATGCGGGGTCATGATGCTGCTCTTTAGAGACTGGCTTCTGGCAAGCAACAAGGCACGGAGTGGGGCGCTTGATGCGATCAGATTTAAGGCATCGGCATCGATTACGACGTATGGAGCTTGCTGCAAGGCTCGCGCTAGCAGTGAGGCTGTCAGTTCAGAGTTTCCCAGGCCAGGACCGATGACCACGCAGGCCTTGCTGAAATCGAGTTCGGCCGCCATCCTGCACATGAGTTCTGGATGTTGCGCGTCATAAGCTGGAGCTGCGTCAATAAATCCTACATAGACCCGTCCGGCACCGCAATATAAAGCCGCGCTAGCGGCCAAGATCGCGGCGCCCATCATGCCGTGGGCACCACCTATGACCATGACCTCGCCATAACTGCCTTTATGGCTATCGAGCCGGCGTGCTGGTAGCAGACCCGCAAACATCGCTGCGTGACTTAAAATTCCGGATGGTGGCGGGAAGTGGTTGTCAGCCACACCCAGGCTATCGATTAGCACCCGCCCCGCATAATCCCGGCCTGCCGCGGTGTGTAAGCCGACTTTGTCGGCAATGAAGCTGAGCGTGGTGTTGGCCTCGATAGCGACACCCTGCGGGCCTATGACTTGTCCTGTATCGGCATCGAGACCACTCGGTACATCCAGCGCTAATATCGGAATCGCGAATTTTTCAGCAAGCTGATTGATGTGTTGTATTAATTGGCCGAAGACACTGTCAGCAGTGATCGCCCGACTCAGACCTATTCCAAAAAGTCCGTCAATCACTAAGGCATAGGCGGGTGCTTGGTTCTCCAGGATCTGCTCAAGGCTAATAAATGTCGCCCGGCTAGCGCGTGCCTGCTGCAAGCTCAAATTCGCTGCCGCAGAGTAGAGCAGGGAGTCAGCGCAGAGGGCGATGTCTACAGTATATCCGCGCGCGGCCAGTAACTGCCCAGTTTCCAGCGCGTCGCCCCCATTATCGCCGGGACCGGCGAGGATTAAAATCGCGCCATCGCGCGGTGTAAATTTTGTTTGTACCAGCTCACTGGCGGCCTTGCCAGCTGCGCGCATGAGTTCCCCAGCGGGCAAGTCCGCTATGGCGGCAGCCTCGATCGCGCGGATCTCGGCCTTGCGGTAGAGCGCATGTGTGAAGCTGTTGGAGGGAGCGGCTGGATTCATGGTGTGCGTTTAGACGGCGCTAGCGAATTCGGTTCTATGGCTAGTGATTGTATCGCCTCTACGCCGCTCTGGAAGGCATTTTCTATCGGTTGCAGCATATACGGCAACACCATGCTCAGCATTAAAAATCCTACCCCTATGGTAATCGGAAAACCTATGCCAAATAAGTTCAGTTGCGGTGCTGCCCTAGTCAAGATCCCTAAGGCGATATTGGTAATGAGCAGCGCCGCAATGATAGGTAGAGATAGGCGCAGACTGATACTGAAGATTTGTTCGCCCCAGATTGCCAGTTTTTGAAAACTAAATCCCATAGTTAGCGAAGTCGAGATTGGGATACTAGAGAAGCTCTCGATGAGCGCTGAAAATACTGCCAGGTGCACATTCATCACCAGAAAAATCAAAGTCGAAAGCAGCACCAGTAGCTGGTTAATCGCGGAGGACCTGCCCTGCGTTTGTGGATCAAAGAAAGTCGCAAAGCCCAAGCCCATAGTCAGACCTATGATTTCACCGGCCATCTCTATGCCGGCAAAAACCACGCGTATCATGAAGCCCATAGACAGGCCGATGACCAGTTGCTGCATCAAAATCATGATGCCGGTTATTGACATCGGGTCGGCGTCTGTGAGTGGTGCCAGGCCGGGCGCAACGATCATGGCCAGCATCACACCGAGCATGAGTTTTACCTGCACTGGCACACTATTATTGCCAAATGGTGGCGCTATCGCAATCAAACCCAGGATGCGGGTCAGTGGCCAGATGAACGAGGCGATCATGGAGATCAACTCATTGCTAGAGAAAGAAACCATGAAGCTGATTTACCCCGCCATGGTCGCAATACTGGTAAACATGTGGCGCATGTAATCTCCCAGTACCGACAGCATCCATGGCCCAGCCACAATTAAGGTAATAAAGATCCCCACTAATTTAGGAATGAAGGATAGGGTGGCCTCGTTAATTTGGGTGGCAGCTTGAAAAATGCTAACGATCAAACCTACTGCCAGGGCCACCAATAAAAGTGGGGCAGAAACCATGAGCGTTACCTCCATGGCTTCGCGCCCTAGTGTCATTACGCTATCGGGTGTCATCGCTGTCCTTTCAGTAAAAACTTTGTGCCAATGAGCCTATCAGCAACTGCCAGCCATCCACTAAAACAAATAACATCAGTTTGAAAGGTAGCGAGACGATGGAGGGCGATACCATCATCATCCCCATCGACATCAAGACGCTGGCAACTACCATATCGATAATCAG
Source organism: Undibacterium parvum (assembly GCF_003955735.1). Classification (NCBI taxonomy): domain Bacteria; kingdom Pseudomonadati; phylum Pseudomonadota; class Betaproteobacteria; order Burkholderiales; family Oxalobacteraceae; genus Neoundibacterium; species Neoundibacterium parvum. The sequence goes on from NZ_CP034464.1 coordinate 4,330,590, forward strand.
AAAGGGAATGAAAATCGCGAAACTGATCTGGAATGCAGTCTTTAATTCGCTAGTGATGAAGGCTGGAATCAGTATGCGTAATGAAACGTCTTCCGGCCCTTGGAGTTCAGGCGTGTTGGACAGTTTTACATACAAAGCCAGGTCGGTTTGACGGGTTTGTTTCAACATGAATTTCTTTAAAGGCTCTACGCCTTTTTCCATGGCCTGAGTCATGGTGATCTTATTTTCGGCAAATGGTTGGTAGGCGTCGACATAAATTTTGTCAAACACGGGGCCCATAACGAAAAGAGTTAAAAATAAGGCCAGGCCGACCATCACTTGATTTGGCGGTGCCGATTGCGTGCCTAAAGCTTGTCTTAACAGGGACAGCACGATGATGATGCGGGTGAAGCCGGTCATCATCAGCAATGCCGCAGGAATAAAGGTCAGCGCTGTCAGAAACAGGAGAGTTTGTATGCTCAGTGAATAATTTTGACCGCCACCAGCGGCTGGTGTACTGGTGATCGCTGACAAGCCGCCACTGGCAGTTTGCGCAATGGCAGGGAAAGCGTAGCTGGCAAGCAGCAGCACTAAGCCTAGCAATGTAGAGCGAATGAGGGAGATGTTTTTCATTGTTTGTTTTTGCCAATCACGACTGAGGAGTGCGCTTATCCATATGTCGTTTCAACCACATTGAAAATTGATTTTCTGGCAGCGTCGTCAGATGTTCTTGGCTAAGTTTTTCTTGTTTAGGCATGGTAGATAAAGTGTTAATCTGGCTGGCAGTGACACCTAAAACTATCCACTGATCAGCAACCTCAACGACCATGACACGCTCACGGTGACCTAGACTGACACCGCCGACTATCTTCACCGGTAGCATATTGCCTTTAGAAACAGGCCCGATCTTTTTTAAGAACCAGGCCGCCACCGCCATCAGAGCCAGCACCGCAATTAAGCCCATAAAGATTTGCAATAAGCCAGTAGTCGGTGCGACGCTACTCACTTCTTTGGCAGGCACCGCAGCGCTAGCGGATACCGCCAGCAGCATCAGTGGCAAAAAACATTTAGGCGACCTAATAGAGCGAATAGACATCCTAGCCATCATTTGTTTAGTTTACGGATACGTTCTGCCGGAGTGACTATATCGGTCAAACGAATACCAAATTTATCGTTGACCACGACCACTTCACCTTGTGCGATCAAACAACCATTGACCAGTACGTCCATAGGTTCACCGGCTAGTCCATCGAGTTCTACGACGGAGCCTTGCGCCAACTGCAGTAGATTTTTAATGGCAATTTTAGTGCGACCAAGTTCTACGGTTAATTGAACCGGGATGTCAAGAATGAAGTCGATGTCATTATGGGTTTCAACCTGAGGCCCCTTACCGCTGAACTCTTGAAATACCGAAGCGCTAGCCACTGGCGGTGCAGCGATAGCTTTTGCTGCAGCGTCGGCATCGGCTTTTTCTTGTTCGGCAATTGCCGCGCCCCAATCGTCTTCACTGATTGGTGTCTCATTTTCTTCCACGGTTTTCTCCTTGTGTCGCTTCTTGTGCAACTTCTGTTACGCTAGAGCTGAGTAATTTCTCAACGCGCAAAGCGTATTGGCCATTAAATACGCCATACTTACATTCCATAACCGGAGTGCCATCGACTTTGGCGGTGATGATATCCGGAATCGACAGTGATATAACGTCGCCTTCTTTCATATTCAGTATGTCGCCCAAAGTGACTTTAGTCGTTCCTATGTCTGCCACGATTTCGACTTCAGCGATTTGTATTTGCTGCGTCATCAAGCGCACCCAGCGTTTGTCAACTTCTAGAGTCTCGCCTTGCAAACTGCTGGTTAAAATATCCCTGATAGGTTCTATCATTGCATACGGCATACAAATATGTAATTCACCGCTCACTGGTCCCAATTCTATGGTGAAGGTGGTTGATACCACGACTTCATTGGGTGTCGCAATATTCGCAAATTGCGTATTCATTTCTGAACGTATGTACTCAAACTCGACCGGATACACAGGCTCCCACGATTTTGAGTAAGTTTCAAAAATAATTTCTAAAATTCTTTGTATGATTCTTTGTTCAGTTTGGGTAAAGTCGCGACCCTCAACCCTGGTGTGAAAGCGACCATCGCCACCAAACAGATTGTCCACCAACAAAAACACCAAGCCCGGATCCATTACGAATAGCGACGTGCCGCGCAAGGGTTTCATATGCGCTAGGTTGAGATTGGTAGGTACCACTAAATTGCGTATGAATTCACTGTATTTGGAAACCCGTACGGTGCCAACCGAGACCTCGGCGCTCCGTCTTAAAAAATTAAATAAACCTATCCGCAGTAATCGCGCGAATCGTTCATTGATAATTTCCAACGTGGGCATGCGGCCGCGCACAATACGTTCTTGCGTAGCCAAATTGTAGGGACGTACCCCAGAGGTATCCTCTTGGGCCTGTGAATCATCCGAATCCCCCGTCACCCCTTTTAATAGAGCATCGACTTCTTCCTGGGAGAGAAAATTATCAGACATTTGCTTTACTGGATAATGAATGCGGTGAAAAACACACCCGTCACTTTTTGTGACTCGCCCTTAGGGGTGAACGGTAGTTTTACTTGTTCTACGATTTCCTCAACCAGATGTTCTTTACCTTCCGCGGATAATAATTCTGTCGCGTCTTTACTCGACAGTAGCATGAGTAGACGACTACGTACTTGTGGCATATTGGCTTTAATTAAAGTAACTTGTGCCTCATCCTCGACTTGCATGGTCATACTTACTTGCAGATATTTGTCGCCTGTATCGGACTGCAGATTGACAGTAAAGGCTTCCAAAGGCAGGAAGGCGGGCGGTTTCATGACTTCCGCTTTGTGTTCCTTCTCTTTGTCAGGGTGATTTTTTTTCGATAGAAAAACAGCGGCCCCACCACCTACTGCTGCCAAGACCAAAACACCGACAGCGATCATGATAATTAGTTTTTTCTTGGACTTTCCAGCAGGCGCGGCTTCCGCGCTCGCGGCTGGTTTCGCAGGTGCTTTTGACATTTATTTCCTTTCGAGCGACACATCGTGCCTATGATGTAATGATTATCTACTGTTTTTAGAGTTCGCTATGCGTGGATAAGACGGCATATTCCCTGCGCTATTCTCTGTTTTGAGTTAAAAACCGAGAGAATTCTAATTGGCGTGATTGAGGATTTCCCAGTGCCCGCCTACAGCTTGCTTGTTCGCATCATTATATGTTTTTTTCCGCTCTGGTCGTTGTAACTGTGGCTAGCTAATGGGGAATTTATGAGTCGATTACTTTTTTTGGAGGGAAATTTAAGCGAAGGTGTCAACCAAACCTTGTTTGCTCACAGTTTTTACCTGTATCGGCAACTGCTTAACTGCGTTCGCTTCATTCGCGCTATTCTGGCCAATAGCATGGCGTGGTAAATTGGAACGGCCATCTGAAAAAGCGTTTCCTTGTTGCGATGCTTGGGATCCAACTGAAAAATCGGATAGTTGCACGCCCGCATCATTTAGCATTTGCCGTAATCTTGGTAGTGCAGACTCTAGCGCCTCTCTAACCTCCGGTTGTGCAGAGAAAAAATTCGCACTGGCTTGATCATTACTCACTTTAATCACTACTTGCAATGGCCCTAGATCCGGAGGGTTTAGGCTAAGCTCCGCCGATTGCATTCGGCCCGCTATCATCCAGACGACTTTTTGACCTAGGGCTTTATCCCAGCCATTAGCTCCCACATGAGGTGTTAATGCTGTCTTAGTGGCAGTGATGGCTTCAGGAGTATTGCTCAGTAAAGCTGCTTGAGCTAAATTTTGCATGTTAGAAGTGACCGGTTCTGGCGCCGTTTGCAGCTCTTTGCTTGACTCTAAGGAGCGAGTTTGAGCTTCTAAAGTTCTGTCGAATTGGGTTTCCAAAGGAATGAGCTTTTTTTCCGCCGTTGAATTTGCGACTGCATCCCTGGCTTCGGTAGCCACTTTTTTCGTCATCGTTGGCGTCTCCGTGCCACTCATCACTTGTTTACTTTCTTCGCCACTCAATTTCGCTGATCCGGTGTCGCCGATTTTTCCATCCAGTTTGGATTCTTCAGCATGAGGAAATTCGGTGCTTGAGGTCTGCAGGGCTTTTTCAGCTAATTTTGATGCATCGAAATCGGCAGCTTGTTGACCCAGATCTTTCGATGAATTGTTTCCTGTAATGCTAACATCCAACCCTTGTGACTGGGTTTCGCTTGACGTAGACGTCAATATGTTTGAGGCAAATTGGCTAGTATTGCTTAACAAAGAAATTATGCCTAAATTGGTCTCGGGCGTTGGGAGTGCTGCCATTTCACACTCTTTATCCTTGGCGCCATTATTCTCATTTGGCATAACTGCATTTGATGTGTCGGGAGTTTTACTTGGTGTTTTCTCCGATTTAGGCGAGCTACTTTTTTCTATTTTTTTTGTCGCCTCAAGCGTATTTTTATTGGAAATTTCTTTGTTGTAAAGTTGATTAAATGAAGTTTGAGTAGCCGCGGTGGCGCTAGGTTTTAGCGGCTTAGTCGCGCTACTCAGAGTTTCATTGCTAGCGAAAATCGCGGAAGATTTCATGATGGCTGCCAAAATAATAGACGATAGAAAAAACGTTTCTTAGTGTTCGAATTTATTAATTAAAAATTTCTTAGCGTTTGTAAAAAAAAGATCGCGCCGCATGCTCGTCAGTATTTTTTTGATCCCGTTTGGCTTCTTTTTTTTGTAGTGCAGTTTGTGTTCTGCCATGTAAGGTATTGTATGAAAGACGTTTTTTCTCGCTTTCTTGCCAAACAGTTCGTGCCATCGTAATTTTATATTCTGCGTCGCGAACAACTTGTTTCTGGCCATCGACAGCGCCGTCGAGTTTACAAATAAACGAGATGAAATTTCCATATTGGGCTGCGCTTAAGCCTTTAGCAGCGCCATCTTGAAAACGCTGTTGGTAGTCGTCCCGATACTGCAATAAGAGCTGCAATTGTTTTTCTGTTTCTTCGTGAGCATGAATCGTCTTCCCTAGACGCTTGGCTGCCTCATCGGAATTTTTTTCTGCTAATTCTATTAGCGTGCTGATAGGGGATTTTTGCATTATTTCACCATGATCAGCTTAATTATAGTTGCTATTTTCGGCGGCTATACGTGGAATAGAGCCCTAAGTTCGGCCAAGCTTTCGGGTATGGTCGATTTTTCTAGTATATCCTGTTGAAGAAAGGCGACGATCCGTGGGTAGAGCCGTATTGCTTCATCGAGTAAGGGGTCCGCTCCAGCCGCATAGGCACCGACGCTGATTAAGTCGCGGCTACGCTCGTAGCGTGAGTAAAGTTGTTTTAAGCGCCGGGAAAGCTGCTGATGCTCAGGCTCAGTGATGCTATGCATGGCGCGACTGATGGACTGTTCAATATCGATGGCTGGATAATGCCCACTTTCGGCTAAATTTCTATCTAGTACGATGTGTCCATCAAGTATCGCTCTGGCGGCATCTGCGATCGGGTCTTGTTGATCATCGCCCTCAGTAAGCACTGTATAAAAGGCGGTAATAGAGCCACCACCTTCTTTGCCATTTCCAGCGCGCTCCACCAAAATTGGTAGCTTTGCAAATACCGACGGTGGATAGCCCTTGGTCGCTGGAGGCTCACCGATAGCCAGTGCAATTTCCCTTTGCGCCATAGCATAGCGTGTCAGTGAGTCCATAATTAGCAGTACGCTCTTGCCTTGATCTCGAAAATATTCTGCGATCGCGGTGGCGTAGGCTGCCCCTTGTAAGCGCATTAAGGGTGCGGTGTCGGCCGGTGCCGCGACTACTACCGAGCGTGCTAAGCCTTCATTTCCTAAGATTTGCTCAATAAATTCTTTTACCTCGCGTCCGCGTTCGCCGATCAAGCCAACCACGATCACGTCGGCAGCTGTATAGCGCGCCATCATGCCAAGTAATACGCTCTTACCGACCCCAGAACCAGCAAATAGCCCGAGCCGCTGACCTCTACCTACGCTGAGCATACTGTTAATTGCCCTGACACCGACATCTAGCGTGTCTTTGATTGGCGCCCGCTCTAAGGGATTGTAGATACGCGCACCTAAAGGGGCGGAGTCCTTTGCCAGCAAGGGACCGAGTGAGTCTAAAGGTTTGCCATTGGCGTCAAGCACGCGCCCTAATAATTCGTAACCTACCGGTAAATGTCTGCTGCGGTCGCTTGGTCTACGTTTCGGGTGCTTGGAGTGTTCTAATTTAATTGCTTCGACCGGAAATACTGCGGCACCGGGAGTGACGCCGTCTAAGTCGCTATGTGGCATGAGGAATAGCCGTTCGCCATCAAAACCAACTACCTCAGCATCAATTTTCACGCCGTTTGATAAATGAATTGCACATGCGCTACCAACGGGTAATTTAAGTCCTACTGCCTCCATCACCAGACCAGTTACTTTGGTTACGCGACCGGCCAAGGACGTCGCTTGTAGACTAGCAAGTTGCTCTTTGCTTTCGGCGAGTAGGGTTTTCCAAGGCTGGGTAGAGAATGCCTGTGTCATAGTTGATTAGCCGTAACGTCATTTTTATTGATCGCTTCTGTTAGTCTTTGCCAGCGAGTGCCGACCGTCGCATCCAGCAGATTATGGGCTGTTTCTAATTTGCAACCGCCACGTTCAATATGGAAGTCGGACTTGATACGCCATCCAGCCTTTTCCAGATCATCACCCATGTGGCTTTTAATAATCGTAGCATCGTCTGGGTGCAAGATTAATTGTGCTGGCTGCTGTATCGAGGGGATGTGCTCAATCGCGTCTTTGACTATAGGTATAATGGCTTCGGGATCTACCACTAGAGTATTTTTGGTCATTGCCTGAGCAAGCTCAATGGCGAGGTTTAGCAAATCCTGGCCGATATCTCGATTTGCCAGGCCAATTTGCTCAGACATATTCATCACCAGTTCTTGCATTTGGGCGATCTGAACACCCATCTCTTCCTTGCCTTCTGCAAAGCCGTCATTTTTTCCTTCTATCAGCCCAGCTGCGTAAGCCTCCTGATAACCTTGTGCATAGCCCTCTGTGCGCGCTTGCTCTCTTAGTGCATTGGCACCATCCTGGCGTATTTTAGCCTGGTCAATTTGCTCTGCCAGTTGGCTTGGTTTTACTTCGTTAAACGAGGTCATTTCCCACCGTTGGAAAGCGGATAGTTCGCCTTTAGGTATCATGCTAGACATAAGAATCTTCGCCTTTTGCGCCTAACATGATTTGCCCTTCGTCGGCGAGGCGACGAACGATTAAGAGTATCTGCTTTTGTTGCGCCTCTACCTCTGATAAACGCACCGGCCCCTTTGACTCCAAATCTTCGCGCATCATTTCAGCGGCACGTTGCGACATGTTCTTGAATATTTTTTCGCGCATATCCGGGTTGGCGCCTTTGAGTGCGACGATCAGGGAATCGGATTGCACTTCGCGCAGTAATAACTGTATACCCCGGTCGTCAATTTCAAGAATATTATCGAATACAAACATTTCATCCATGATTTTTTCGGCCATGTCACCGTCGTATTTGCGCAGATTTTCCATCACTGAAGCTTCGTTTTCGCCACTCATGAAGTTCAAAATTTCTGCCGCAGCGCGCACTCCACCTATAGATTTTTTCTTTAGACTTTCATTGCCCGTAAGTAGCTTGGTCAAAACGTCATTGAGTTCGCGTAAAGCGGCAGGCTGAATACCATCGAGTGTCGCAATGCGTAAGATGACATCATTTCTTAGGCGCTCAGTAAATTGATTCAAAATTTCACATGCTTGATCGCTTTCAAGATGGACCAAAATTGTGGCGACAATTTGTGGATGCTCATTTTTGATTAACTCGGCGACCGAGGGTGAGTCCATCCATTTTAGACTTTCGATCCCGCTGGCGTCTTTTCCGCCCAAGATCCGGTTTAGCAATGAGGCTGCCTTGTCGTCACCTAGCGCCTTGGTCAACACATTACGTATGTACTCGTCCGAGTCCAAGCCTACCGACGAGCTTAAGTCGGCGACCGATTTGAACTCTTCCAATACTTTTGCGATTGCTTCATGTGGAATAGCCCCGATAACAGCCATGGCCGCGCCAATTTTTTGCACTTCTCGTGGTCCAAGATACTTCATCACTTCTGACGCCCCATCTTCGCCAAGTGCTAGCATTAAAGTTGCCGCTTTTTGTACGCCTTCGTCACTCATTATTTATCCATGTCTTAAGTACGTTCGCCACAATTTTAGGATCACTTGCTGCCAGCTGCTTTGCCATATCCAGATTGATTTCGTAACTGGACATGGGTTTTATCACTTTCCCGTCTGCATCGCGTGTCAGGCTGACGATAGAGCCATCTTCGTTTAATTCATCATCCATGCCGGCTTCTAATTTTTGCTTTTCGTCAGCGGCAGCTTTTGCTTCTATCTCCTCAGCCTGTTTTGTTTTGTCTATCTCTTTCCCCATGATCTTGTAAAGCATAGGTTTCAGGTAGCCGAAAAACAAGTATAAAAGAACTAAAGCAGTGAGTAGGTATTTTCCTATTTCTTTTGCCGTTTGTATGGTGTCGGGTTGCTTCCAAATCGGCAGTTCAACCAGATTCTCTTTTTCTGGCCCAGCGAAAGGGCTGTTGACTATATTTAAAGTATCACCGCGTTCTTTGTTAAAGCCCATCGCTTCTCGAACCAGGTCATTGATCTGGGTTTTTTCGATATCGGTTAATGCTCGGCTAGTCACTTTTCCAGCTTTATCGGTCTCATTTTTATAATTAATAACCACTGCCACGGATAATCTTTTCACTCCACCCATAGGGAGTTGGGTGTACTTAATGGTTTTATCAACCTCATAATTGGTAGTTGAGTCTTTTTGTGTTAAGCCAGTATTGGAGGCAGTGCTGCTTTGATTGGCGGCGCCAGGCGCGATAATTGGCGCGGTAGCGGGGACCGGTGGTTGGTTCGATAGAGCTCCAGGTATGCCGGATGGGTTGGCATTCTTGACGTAAGATTCGCTACTCTGTTGGCTGCGCATGGTGGAGGCTTCTGGTGGTGAATTGGGGCGATATGTTTCGGCCGCCTGTTCACTACGAGAAAAATCAATATCTGCCGTTGCCTCCGCGTGCACGTTGCGGGAGCCGACGATAGGGGAAATAATAGATTCTATTCTCTTGACGATGTTTTGCTGAAATTCTTGTACATATTTTAATTGTGTAGGGTCCAGATTATTGCCGGTCACCTGTTTGCTTGGGTCTGATAGAAGATTTCCATTTTGATCAATAATTGTCACACTTTTCGAAGAAAGCTCGGGCACGCTGCTGGCAACTAGATGCAAAATTGCATTTACTTGTTGTTGATCGAGCGCACGACTTGGGTATAGATTGAGAAGGACAGAGGCAGTTGGTTTTTGCTGTTCGCGAACAAACACCGATGATTTCGGGATGGCCAGGTGAACACGTGCAGTCTGGACTGCTGAGACCGCTTGGATAGAACGTGCAAGTTCACCTTCTAGTGCTCTTTGGAAATTCACTTGTTCCAAAAATTGTGAGGTTCCTAATTTTTGGTTTTCCATTAATTCAAAACCGACGTTTCCACCTTTTGGCAAACCCTGCGACGCCAGCTTTAGTCTGGCATCGTGCACTTGATTGGAGGGTACCAAGATGGCGATACCTCCTTCTGAATATTTGTAAGGAATATTCATCTGCTGCAGCGACGCCACGATGGCACCACCATCTCTATCATTAAAGTTGGAAAAGAGGACTCGGTAATCGGGTTGCTGACCCCACATCCATACACCTACCATAATCGCTAAGGTTACCGCCGCACCGACAGATAATAGGATGGTGCGCATACCTGGTACTTGCGAAAAACCTGCAAATCCAGGTATCACGGGCGTTGGTGTCGCTAATGTTGCATCGTTAGCGGTTGCCATGGTGCGCCTCTAGTTCGGTGTCGGTGTAAATAGTTCGCTGCATTTCTAATTCCATTTGGGGTTTTTTCCTTGATACTAATTTTGACCCTATTTAGCGAAATCAAATGCAAGAAAAACGCCTTATTTCCCTTTCTAATCCTTGCAAGCTAATCATTACCTGGTGTTAAGGTGTTGAAGTGACAAAAATTGGAGGTGAAAATGAAAGTAGGTGGAATCGATACTAGTCGCATCGAGGCAATGGTCGCGCAATTAAAAGCGGCTGGCGCGCGCATGGAGGCAAATGGACTCGATGGCGTCAGTCCAGGCACTCAGGCTACTGGGAGGTTAGATTTTGCGGACGCCTTGAAAGCTTCTTTGGATCAAGTGAATCGCGTACAAAGTTCGTCTCAGCAGTTAGGTGAAAAATTTGCGCTCGGTGATGATAAGGTGAGTCTGTCTGATGTGATGATTTCCATGCAAAAGGCAAACATCTCGTTTCAAACCACGATACAAGTTAGAAATAAATTGATCTCTGCATACCATGACATCATGAATATGCAAATATAGAATTTGAGACTAGGCAAAAAGGGCGGGGCGCAGCCGGAGTAGATTTTCTTGGTCTTTGAATCTATGCAAAATGATGCGAGCTATATGCGTCCAGCTAATTTCGCGTTGCGCTCTCTCTCTAGTTTCATGATGTAGCGTTGTATGCTCGCCAAGACTGCGCTTGAGAGATTAATAAACTGACATCCAAGTCGGCGGTTGCTTTTTCCATTTAGAAGTATCAAATCCTGAGTGCTTCTAATTTGCAAGCTCACGTTAATCATGCCAGTAGCCGGTAGATCTATCTTGCAATTTTCATAAATCGTCCCAATTTCGTTGCCGAGTATTTTGCGGTCATCTAATAAAGCGATGCCACCACAACTAATGTCGACCAGCGAAATTTGTACGCTTTCAATACCTGTATCTTCGTCTAATGGGATAGTGCAGCGTATAGGATTAGATAGCGGTGTGTTGATGCGGTAATACTCACGCCTTTGTAAGCGTATCAAACTGGTTGGTATGGCTAATTGCAATGCCGGGCGCCCATCGATGCTAGTGTTTTGTATGCTACTCGACGAGAACTGTATGCTTATTTTATCTAGTAGACCTTCAAAATACACTCTTGGTGCTTCTATCATGCGCTGATTGGCTAATTGACCTGGGGCGCAATCTATAACGAGCAAATTGTTGGTATCGTCGACATCGATGACGGTAGTGATAAAAATTTCTGCTCCGCCCGAGATCATCATGCTGATGAACTGGTTGCTCTCCTTTAGGCCGCGCATCAAGGCGATTATTTCACGTCGGGAATCGACTTGAAATGGGTGTTGATTTTCTGTACCAAGGGATGGGGGCGACGATTGCATAGGTGAGGGCTAATGTTGGTAAGGTTTTATATGGACATGCATCAAAAAAACGAAGCTTTGCACATCCCGGCTAGGCTATTTGGGCGGTGTCGATAGCCCAGAGTTTTTTTCAGTCTCGATATGGTATAGCCAAGCTAATAGTTCTGCAACAACCCGATAGAGATTTGGTGGAATATCCTGGTCCAGATCGACCTTCATGAGTAACGAGACCAATTCTTTCGACTGGTGGATAAAGACGCCATGTTCTTTTGCCCTGGAAATGATCTCTTCAGCGATGAGGCCCTTGCCCTTTGCGACGACCTTAGGTGCATTATCTCCAGCCTGGTAGGCAATCGCTACTGCAGTTTGAATTGGTTTAGACTTGTTCGTCATGTTTCACACTGATCGCTTGCAAAGTAGAGCCCGCATTGTTGAGTGCCTCAATCAATTCGGGAGCATGCTCTTGCAGGGTGTGAACTGTGTTGACGGTATCTGAGCGTAATGAAAGCTGCAATTGTCCAGCATGCATATTAATGGTGGCCGCCACTACGCCTAACAAGGGTAATTCAAATCGAACTACGCTTTGCCATTGTCCATCGGCATCAGCTTCGTTCTGACTAGTGCCGGCGTGGTTTTGATCGCGTGTAATTTTCCATTCAAACGGGAGATTTGGGATTAAACGCCCTTGCATGGACAGTCTTTGCTCCTCCAAGCTATCAAGCTGCAGGTGAATCAGTTGAGAGAGTTGTGCTTGAGTGTCATCGCTATGTGTGGCATTCGCAAAATTGACCGATGCCGCATTATTCATTTGTGCTTGTGGCTCTTGCATTAAATTACTTTTGATGAATTTTCCTTCGGCCCAACTTGCAACATGAGACTCGTAGAACAAACCACTGCCAGATACAAATTGCTGTAAGCGGCTAGCTAGCTTCTCTGGGTTGGTAAGTTCTTCACTATTTTGCAATATCATTGTCTTCGACACCAGAGTGGCGTTTGGCCCCTGCAACTCGGCCTCTTTCAATATGCTATTGATGAGCTTTGCGGCATTGCTGAGTGATGTTGTTGCACTAGCACTCGCTTGTTGGTCGAGTTGAACTAAGGTTTTTGAATTTGCAATCGTGCTTGTTGTATCGGTTGCTATGTCGAGGATATATGAACCCGAATTGTCAGTATTCGTTTTTGAGAGAAGTGTAGCGGCCTTATTTGCTTTGCTATCGGGCAAAAAATTCTTAATCAGATCTTGCTGGGCGAAGGTCGCCACAGAAGTGCGATCGCCGTGCCCTCCAAGTAAAAAGGTCGGACGCGGGCTAACTGCAAGCAAGGTGAGGGGAATAGCGTCGCCTACTTTTGACTCCTGTGGCAAGGCCATGCGTGCGGTCGCACCGGCTATTTTGACAAAGAACGTACCATCATTGCGGCGAGAGAGTATTTCTCCCTGAATTTGCTTACCAATGACGAGTTGGCTTAATTTTGATGCGACTTCTTGTTTGGTCGCAGTAATGACAGCCGAAGCGGAAGGCGCTTCGATGGTGACGCCAGGCCTACTATTAATGTCGACCCTTGGCAGCATGGTGTAGACTCAATCGTAGCGAATAGTCAAAAGATTTAATCGTTGCCGTAACTCTGAGATAGTTTGCGATTCGACTCTGAATTTTTCATTAACTTGGATAATTGCAACATCCAAGGTTCAGTAATGTCGCGTATTTCTTTATCATCAGCCAGTATTTTTTTGATGATGGCAATTTTTTTATTCTTTATTTCTAAAGGCAACTCAAGATTGGTATCCTTGTTTTGAATTTCTTGTACGCTGTTGTAGCACGTGCGCTCCAACTCTGTCAGTAGATCCCAGTCAGCAGATTTCGCAGCATTGAGCATGCGGTCGGTAATTTCAGCGACATTTTCGTAGATAGAAATCATTTCCATACTATTCAACATGAATCAAGCCTCCAGATGGTTGGTTGGACGAGGTGCCAATGCATCATAGCTCTGCTTTGGTAACTCGGTGACTGCAGCGGGAATGGGAGCAATTGTTTCCCATGTAATTTTTAAATCTCTCAATAACTCCCGAATTTCTGTGAGTTTAGATGGGTCATTATGTAAATTGGCGAACAGCAGTTGTTGACTCATATATTCATATAGCGCATCCAGAGTGATGGCAATTTCTCCGCCAACTTTTTTGTCTAGGCTGGCGCGTAGTCCGTTTTCTATGATCGCTATTGCTTTCGAAATCGAAAGCCCTTTCGCAGGAATATTCCCAGCCTCTAAATAGCTTAAGGCATTTGAAATTGCCGTAATTGCGCCATCAAACAACATGACTATCAACTTATGAGGGGTGGCGGAAATCACACCTGTCTCTATGCCTACTTTGGCATAGGCGCTTGCCCCGCGTGTCTTAGTTGATCCAAACATAATATTCCTAACACTAATCGATATTTTAACGAACTGCTATTTAGAAAGTGAGGCGAGTTGCTGAGTTAGAAAATTAGAGGTACTCGTCATTTTGCTGAGCATTGTATCTAATGATCCAAATTGGATGCGGTAGCGTTTCTCAATTTGAACTAGATTGGCGTTGGCTAATTCCCGGCTCTTTGTCAGGGATTTTAAAGACGCATTTAAACCATTGGTGCGTGCTGAAATGAGACCGTCAGAAGCGAGAAAAGTGGTGGTTAATTTATTAAATTGAGCGGCATATCCTTGGGAATAATTAACTGTGCCTCTATCGCCTAAACTGCCACCAGTGACCGTAAGTTTTATTCCTTCTGCGGCATTGTTCTTGGCTCCAGTCAGGACTTGTCCAAGCCCGACGGCTGCAGTGCCGTTAATGGTACCTGCGACATCCAACCCAGCAACGCCTGTGCCAAGGTTTAAGTTTGCAGCACCATTGCCAGCTGTAATATTCGCGGTAGAAACCGAGCCGTATTTGTTTGAGGTTATACTTAAAATGCCACCTGTAGAGGTGACCGCAACACTAGAGCCCTCAGAGGCAAACGCAGCAACACCATTGATTTTCGTTTGAATTTCAGCAGCTAAAGTGGCCGCACTCGCATACGTAGCTTGTCCAAGCTTAATCGTGGCAGTTTTGCCGTCTATCTGTACGTCCAGCGTGTCATTGCTGGCATCGATCAGCAAGCTCGTTGGTGCGCCGGAGGCTGTGGTGCTACCCTTGGTGGCGAGTTGAGTGACGTTGACGGCATAAGCGCCAGGGGATGTTTTATCAGTTACGCCAGAATAGGCGACCAAGCTATCGCTACTTTTTCCAGCGACCGCAAAGAGTCCTGCGAAATCTCCGAAATTACTATCAATAGCGCTTTGCAATTTTGCGCTATTGAGTGTCATGGTGCCGTCTTTTTCCAGAGTAATGCCGATTTTAGATAGATTGGTGAATGAATTGGTGCCGCCCACAACCGGTGCATTTAAGACGCCGCGGATTTGCGTTTCTATTGAACGTAAACTCGACTCTCCATTTAATATTGCACTGGCTTTTGTTTCTGAGTTAAACGCAACTGCATCTTTAAGGGTCTTACTAATTTCGTTGTAAGACTTCACAAAGGCATTTACCGCGGTAGAAATTGAGGCTGTATCACGTGCTACCGTCACCGTAGTGGCGCTCGCCACATTGGTTTTTAGTAGTGTGAGCGTTACGCCAGAAATGGCATCGCTGACCGTGTTGCTCGCTTTCGATATGGCGATACCATCGATCTTAAATTCGGCATTTTGCGCAGTTTGGGTTTCAGCCAGCGCTTGCGCATTGGCTGGATCGTGATTTAGCAAGGTCGATAAGGCAGTACTGGTGCCGGGCGCGTCGTCCACCACAGACATCTTTAAACTATTATTTTTACCTGTGCCGGTGCTCGATAAGGCTAAGCGATAGGGCGAAGTGCCGCCATCATTGACGATCGTGGCAGTGACTCCGACATTGGCCTTATTGATGGCATCGCGAATGCCAGAGAGTGAATTGTTGGTGGCGTCTATCGTGACAGTTTTAATACCCGCACCATTGCTAGTGAATGTTCTACCCGCACCGCTATACTTGCCTGTCACAGGATCGAAACTTCCGGTAGGGCCAAGATCGACCGTGCCAAAATCAAAAGTAATGACGCCATTACTGATAGCGCTAGTCGCACTAGCTTGGCCGACTGCCGCCAATTTTTGGGATTGGGCTAATTTACTCACCTCTAAAGAGTAACTACCTGCTGCAGCCGACGTTGATGCGCTCACTGATGCGACGCTAGCGTCGGCAGTGGATCCGCGTACCGCTTGAAATTTACTGATGTCAGAAAGTGCGCTGACGGAAGTCTGGAATTGAGAAATTGCACCTTTAAGAGTGCCAAAGCCAGTGAGCTTGGCTTGGTAGCTAGCCTCTTTGCGATTCAGTGCCACGATAGGTTGCTGTTCGGCCGCCATCAATTTGCTGATGAGGCCATTGACATCGAGGTTGGAACCTATACCTGGTGATGAGATGCTCACAGTAAACTCCTGACGAAAACCAAATTATAAATGCCTATTGCCATTGCTAAATTAAATGTTAGAAGCGGAATTCTGGGTCTATTCTAAGCTTGCCAATGAGCGCATGCTAAAACGCATATTGCTTTGTAGCGAACAACTTATGCTTTTTCTTTGATCAATTTACCTATCATTTGATCCAGCGCCTTGGCGATTTCTAGTGCCTCTTGGGTGGGCATCTGACGTAAGACTTCTTTGGTTTGCGGATCGATGACTTTGACGATATTTTGTTTGCTGTCTGTATCGATAGAAAACTCTATGCCTTGGGATAGAGATTGCATCGATTTATTGATGTCGCTCACCGCCTGTTTTACCTGTTCTGCTGTGGGTGTCGGCGCTGCCCTCACGACCGCCTCTGCAGTTTGCACTGGTGCCGCTTTGGTGTTGGTAATCGCAGGTGTCGTGCCCGGTTGCCTAGCATCAACCGCCCGTGGTGTGGGTGTGGCGAGATTGCCCACTGCTCCGATTTCCATGATAAATTCTCCATTGTATAAACCCGGCTGAATGAGCTCAGCCGGGTCGCACATCTACATCTTAGTTACATATTACTGCTGTTTTAGATCTTAACCACGTAATAGTGTCAATACACCATTTGGCAGGGCGTTAGCCTGTGCCAACATTGCTGTACCTGCTTGTTGCAACACTTGATTACGGGCTAAGCTGGCTGTTTCACCGGCATAGTCAGTATCCAAGATGCGGCTACGTGCAGCGCTGAGGTTCTCAGAAGTTGATTGCAGGCTGCTGATCGTGGTACTGAAACGATTTTGCAAAGCACCCAAAGAAGCGCGCGAGGAACTGATGTTGGCAATCGCTGAATCAATCACTTGTAAAGCGTTATTTGCACCAGTTGGTATGCCGTTAGTGAGAGTCGTTACATCAATCGATGCTACTGCGCTCAAAGTACTACCAACTGCACCATTGGCAACATCGAAAATACCTGAGGTATTTACACTGGTAGACACCGTAAATGCAGAGGCTGAATTAAATTTCACTGTGCCACCAACTGTTGCTGTATCAGTTGCAGTTCCTGATGCTGTTAAAGTTACCGGGGTTCCAGCTGCGCCCGCACTAGTCGTGCCCGTGACTGTAATGGCCGTTTGTGCAGTTCCGTTGAAGACACCGATGTCATAACCCTTGTCTTGGGCTAAGTCGATTGCCCCAGTGGTCAAGTTGGCGATCGCAGTGATGCCGGTTTGTCCGCTTTGTGCATTAATGGCATTGGCGAGACCCGCTACGTCAGTCGCTGTAGCTAATGTGGCTGAAACGGTGACTGGATTGGCATTGCCATTGGCTTTTGGTGCGCCTTGTAAGGTCAAGCTAACATTGCCTGCTACGAAGCCCGCTAAAGTTGCTGAAGTAGTTGCAGTTGCTGAAACACCCGTGGTTCCTGCCGCACTTGTGACCGCTGCTGCAACTTTTTGAGCGGACGAGCCGATTGTTAAAGTAGTATTTGGAATGGTTGCAGATGTGCCATTACCTTGAACCGTAATTGCTTGCGCTAAAAAGACGTTGGCGGCAATTACTCCAGTAGCGGCACCCAAATGCGCTTGAGATAATGTCGTTGCGGCTGTTGCTGCGTTGGGGCCTACAGCATTGTTACCAATAGCATTTGCCTGAGCGCTACCGATGGAGAAGTTAATTGTTTGGTTGGCATTAGCGCCAACCTGGAACTGGGCATTATTCAATGATCCATCGAGTACGTTTTGGCCGTTAAACTGAGTGGTGCCGGCAACGCGGTTGATCTCTTGCTGGATTTGGCCTACCTCTTGTTGTATAGAAGCACGATCCGATGCAGAGTTCGTACCATTCGCAGCCTGTACTGACAAAGTACGCATGCGTTGCAACAGATCTGTAGTGGTCGACAAGCCGCCTTCAGCAGTTTGCGTCATCGAGATACCGTCGTTGGCATTACGTGCTGCCTGATTGAGACCATTGACTTGACCTGTCATCCGATCAGAAATTGCCAAACCTGCTGCATCGTCTTTGGCGCTATTGATGCGCAGACCGGAGGAGAGGCGTTGAATCGACGTCGTCAGGGCATTTTGCGATGAAGTAAGATTGCGCTGAGCATTGAGCGACGGGACATTGGTGTTGATTACTGAGGACATTTTAATACTCCTTGACTAAGTTATTCAAATTTGGCGATACGCCTTAAACTTTGGTCTGTCTTACTTTTACTTTCGGACCGCCGTTGAATTTGGTAACGGACGATGTTCTGAAATATTTAATTACTTATCGGAAATAAATATGTTTTTTTTGCCTTAAGTTTTTTCTCTTATACCGTTCATCGACAAGAATTAGAAATACTTTAGGGTTAAAAAAGCTTTATTTTTAGCTGGTTTTTCTATGAAAACCCGGTGGAGGGGCAGCACGAGAGCGATTTTAGAGCCCTTTGCACAGCTACTTTAATCTACAGTGCCGGCTAAGCATTGGCGGTAAGCGGCGACCTGACGCTGGTGGGTGGATGCGCGGGGCATTGTGCTCGGCGTTTTTACCCTTTGCGGCAGCGAACGGCTTAGGTGTCGTAAAAATAAATAGGGCATGCCCGCTTGCGCATATTCCATGCGGGTTTGCGGGCATGCTGGCCTGGAGGCCGCATGGACTATGCGCCTTGGCGGCATGCCTTATAAAAAATGCTCAGGCGGCCTTGACTACGCGGTTTTTGCCGGTCTTTTTGGCTTCGTACATGGCGGCATCGGCGCGCTTGATGGTAGCGTCTTGGGTTTCGCGTGGTGCACGTAGGGCAACACCGGCACTAAAGGTGATAAACAGGCGCTGATCATTGGCTGAGAAAAAATGGGTGGTGAGCTCGCGTTGTACCCTGGTCATTGCCATGGCTGCTTCGTCCAGCGTGGTTTCTGGCATCACGATTAAAAATTCTTCGCCGCCGTAACGCGCGATCACGTCGATAGAGCGCAGCGTCTGTTTGACGATGCGTACCAGATGCACCAGCGCCTCATCGCCAGCCGAATGGCCATAGGTATCATTTAGTTTTTTGAAGTTATCTAGGTCGAGCATGGCTGCGCATAGTGGCGTGCCACGACGATCGGCGCGATCCGCTTCGCGCTCGAACACATCGTCCAGTCCACGCCGATTTAAGCTGCCGGTGAGTTGGTCTTCTCTGACCAGTTCGCTCATGTGAGCGAGTTTATCTTCTAGTTCTTTGATTCTGACTTCGGATTCTTTGACTTCTTTTTGCGCCGCAACCATGATGTCGTGCGAGCGCATGGTCTCTATCTGCACGGTCTGGGTTTCGTCCAGTATTGCACCGATTAATTGATTAACCTCTCCGGTGTCTCTGGTATTACTGATCTGTTTGGAGTAGTTGGCGATTTTTTCGTGGTAGGTGCTGGTGCTATTGGTCATTACATCGAGCCTGTCGATGAAGGTCGCCATCATATTCTTGACCGAAGTCTTAGACTCATCGATGCTATGTTTTAAAACACCTTGCTTGTAGATAACGTCTTTCAGACTACGCGTTGCCTCTTGCAGCGCTCTATGGTCGATAGGGCCGGCAATGAGGCTTTGTATCACTGCGATTTGACCGCTTAGCCAATTATCATCGTCCAGCAGTTCTTTGACGTTTTCTAGTAATAAACCAAAGAGGCGTAGCAAGAGTTCTTGCTGCTCGGCGGTATCGCCACTCTTGAGTTCTATCTGAAAACACAGTTGTTTGAGGCGATTGCCGATTTGATTCAGGCTGCCTTCATTTTCTGCCGCTTTGACTGCGCGCCCCAGTGCCTCGGCTTCTTCTGCCAATTCTGGGTTTGGTTTCAAGAGTGAGGTAAGAGCCAGGCTTAAAGTTCGAAACAGCAAATCCTTGAGTATCTGTGGGCGTTGATCTGGAAGCGCACCCTCGTCGACCAAGGAGATGCGCGGGGCTGCGACCGGCAAGGGGTCAACTAAGCTGATTCCTGCACTAGCTGGTTTTACATTTACTTTTTCCGCCAGTTGATTCAAGCCTTTGCTGTAATCTTCCCAGTCGCCGCTATTGATGGCACGGCTAAAACGATGGCCGAAATTGGCGAGTTCGCCTTGCGACTGTTGCAAACTCTGTGCAAAACCGCTGAGCAGTTTCTCTGCCTCGCTAGGGGCTAAGTCTGTGGCAGTAATGGCGCTGATCGCCTCAGCTTCATCTGGAACCCCGGAGATTTCGGTATATAACTTGCGATAGGCTTCAGGGGTAGGGGCGATGCGCTCTATGGCCAAGCGGCGAAACGTTTCTCTGGCGATGTCGGTCGGCGTTTTAAACGAGGTTTCACTTGGTTTCTTTGACATGGCTGCTTCCCGTCTGATATGGATGCTATTTGATCTCAATGCACTTGAGCAATTCTTGAACGGCTAACCTGATTATTCAACCAGTTGGCGCTTGATTGCATAGTGGGTCAGTTCTGCATTATGACGTAATTTCATCTTGAGTAATATTCTTGATCGGTACTCGCTGATGGTCTTGACTGACAAGGACAGTTCTTTGGCAATATCGCTGACAGATTTGCCGGAGGCAATCATGCGTAAAGTTTGGAACTCTCTATCCGACAAAGTCTTATGGAGTTCGCCCTCGTACTCTTGGGTCAGATTATTCGCCAACTCTTGCGCCAGTGCAGGGCTAATATATTTTAAGCCCGCCGCTACTTGCCGAATCGCATTGATGATTTCAAGTGCGCTACTTAGTTTGTGCAGATAGCCAGAAGCGCCTGCTTTATGGACGCGCACTGCAAACTGATCTTCTTTGTGTGCGGAGAAAATAATCACGGCGGTCTGAGGCAATTCGTTCTTAATCTGCTTAAGTACTTCTATGCCACTCTTATCTGCCAGGGATATTTCCAGTATCAGTACTTGATGCGCCATTTGGCGCGACAAGCGTATTGCTTCCAGCCCTGAGTTGGTCTCGCCAACCACGCGGATGTCGTCGGTACTCGCGAGTATACTTTTTAAACCTTCGCGTACCACGGCGTGTTCATCGGCGATAAGTACTTTGATTGCTGCATTGTCTGTCATGCGTATGCCTAAGGTCGAATGCGATAGGAATCGCTAAGAATGTGAGTTGCTATTTTATAAGGGATGCCGCAGTTGTGGTGTGTAGATAACAAAAAAAATGCCGTACTCCGCTACAATGGGCTAATGAATAAAGCATTTACAAAAGAAAACGAGCAGTCTGAGGACGACGAGCAAGAAAACGCCGCCCCTGCCATTCCAGCTGGAGCGAAAAATTACATGACGCCCGCTGGACATCTGGCGATGAAAACCGAGTTTTTGCGACTGATCGATGTGGATAGGCCGGAAGTGGTCAGTATCGTCTCGTGGGCGGCATCGAATGGCGATCGTTCTGAAAATGGTGATTACATTTATGGCAAACGCCGCCTCCGAGAAATTGACAGGCGCTTGCGTTTCCTCAGCAAACGTTTGGATATTGCTGAAGTAGTCGATCCGCGCGTCCATCATGGTTCGGATCAAGTATTTTTTGGTGCCACCGTGGTCTATGAAAATGGTCTCGGTGAAGAAATTACCGTGACCATCGTCGGTGTCGATGAATTTGATCCGCTGCGCGGAAAGATCAGCTGGATATCGCCAGTCGCGCGCGCGCTTACCAAAGCTAGAATTGGCGACAGCGTCAGCCTGCATACGCCCTTAGGCATGGATGAATTGACCATACTTGATGTGCGCTATCCCGCCTGATTATTTTGCTTTAGCCCAATAGAATTCGTATTAAATTTTCGGAAAATTATGAGTCTCGTTTATTCGCAATTAAATCATTCACTACGTATCCCGCTTGCAGCAGAAATCCACTCCCGCCCATCATTGCGTTTGCGTGCCCCCGAGGCGATCACCCATTTGGCCGTGTATTCCAAAGATGATGACAAATTTGGACAGGATAATCTAGGTCGGCAATTGGCGATCCTGGGGGCATTTTGTGGCTATTTCGGAGTCGCCAGTCCCGCTGGCGAGGCGAAGTATTTTTTTCACGACTTCGGACGTTTTCGTCTGAAGTGGGAATGTCACACCGAGTTTGCTACTTTCACCTTTGTCGAGAATGAGAATGGTGAGGATGTCACTGAGCATGGTGTTAGCGAGGCCTTTCTAAGGGTGCCAGTGAAGCATCTGCCGCAACAATGGTTGCTTGATTTAAAGGGCACCATCATGGTGGCCGCCCACGTGGTATTGATACCGGCACAGGGCGGGCACGCGAACACAATAGAGAGCATCAACGCGACTTTCCCAGGTAGCGTTTTGGTCGGTAGCGGTGTCTTGCAGCGCGGTGAGGTTTGGACTGATTTCTTGATACACCCTGATGGTTTTAGCCGATTTGTCGTCAAAGATCTGGATTTCCTGGATCAGCAGGCAGGGCGCATAGTTCAGCGTTTACTGGAGATCGAAACCTATCGAATGATGGCCTTGTTAGGCCTGCCATACGCGCAAAAATCTGCGCCTATTTTGTCTGTCATCGAAGATGAGTTAGTCAGCTTGACTGCGGACATGACAATGGGCGCGCCGTCGTCGGCGCATGTTGCAGCCAGCGATGAAGCCGATACTGAGCAAGTGCTGTTGCGCCAAATCATCGATCTGGCAGCGCGCACCGAGCGGCTTTCTACTGAAAACAGTTATCGTTTCTCTGCCTCTAAGGCTTATTTTCGGCTGGTGCAATCGCGTATCGAGGAATTAAGGGAAAGTCGCATTGAGGGCATTCCCACCATAGAAGAATTTATGGATAGGCGACTGGCTCCGGCGATGAATACCTGTGAGGCGATTTTACGACGTCAAGTCACTTTGGCCGATAGGATTGCGCACACCAATGATTTATTGCGTACCAGGGTAGGAATAGTGCAAGAGCAGCAGAATAGACGGATTTTGCAATCGATGAACGCGCGTGCTGCACAACAACTGCGGCTACAGCAAGCGGTTGAGGGTTTGTCGGTCGCTGCCATTACTTACTATGTCGCCGGCTTATTTAGTTATTTAGGTAAAGCGGTCAAGGCGATAGGTGTGCAAATTAACCCTGATCTGGTGACGGGTTTATTAATACCTGTCATTGCGACTGCGGTTTGGCTGGGATTGCGGCGCATGCATCGTAGCTTAAGTCATTGAGGGTGTGAGTTTGCCAGAGTTTCAGCGTAGTGTTTGGTGAAGCTCTGGGGCATCTAATCTGTCGAGAATAATCGTTGGCTAACCGTGTTCGCGCCAAATTTTACTTACGCCACTTAAATGTTTGACGTTACGCATGAGTCGCGCCAGATGCGTGCGGTCTTCTATCTGTATCGTGAAATGGATATTCGTGATGTCATTGGCTTGCCCATCTTCTATGCTGACATGACTGATGTTGGCATCGGACTCACCAATTTCTGCGGCGATGCGGGCTAAGGCACCGCGTTCATTGTTGGTCATCGCGGTGATGCGGCAATCAAAACGGCGGTTTAAATCGTCACCCCAATTGACGTCTATCCAACGGTCCGGTTCTTTCACTTGAAGGCGCTTGGCGTTGTCACAATAATCGGTGTGCACCACCAAACCTTGATCGCGCTTGAGTTGGCCGACGATGCCGTCTCCAGGTATCGGCAAGCAGCAACTGGCTAGTTGCACCGAGACGCCTTCGCTACCATAGATAATGACGGGCTCAGGCTTGCTTGATTTTTCACCTTCAAATTCCTGGAAGGGGATAGAGGGTGAATCATCTTCGACTAAATCGAGGATGTGACGTGCCACCAGTGCCGCCATGCGTTTGCCGATACCGATGTCGGTATGAATCTCTTCCAGCGTCTTGGCGCTCGATTCATTGAGCAACTTATCCACGAGCGAAGCGGGAAGCTCAGGATTAAGATGCACCGCCATCAAGGCTTGCGCCAATAATTGCTTACCTAATTCTGTCGATTCGTTGAGGCTAATTGTGCGTAAATAATGTCGAATCGCGGAGCGCGCCTTGCCGGTTCTGACATAGGTCAGCCAATTTGGCGTTGGATGCGAATTGGGCGAGGTAATAATCTCAATAATGTCGCCATTTTTTAGTTCGGAACGCAGCGGAACTGGGTCGTTGTTGATACGGGTAGCGATGGCCTGATCACCGATATCGGTATGAATATTATAAGCAAAGTCGAGCGCGGTGGCGCCACGGGGTAAAGCAATAATTTTTGATTTTGGCGTAAACACGTAAACCGAATCGGGGAATAGATCGATTTTTACATGTTCTAAAAATTCTGCAGAGTCGCCGGTTTGCTTTTGGATATCGAGTAAAGACTGTAGCCAGGCATGCGTGCGTTGTTGCAAATCCGTTAAACTATCATCTTCATTTTTATACAACCAATGCGCTGCCACGCCCGATTCTGCCACATGATGCATGTCTTGCGTGCGGATCTGAAACTCTACCGGCGTGCCATAAGGGCCAATTAAGGTGGTATGCAGCGACTGGTAACCATTGCTCTTAGGGATAGCGATGTAATCTTTGAACTTGCCTGGCATGGGCTTATACAACGCATGCAAAGTGCCAAGGGCAAAATAACTGTTGGGAAAACTGCTAACAACCACACGGAAACCATATACGTCGAGAACTTGTGAAAAACTCAGGCGCTTGTCGGCCATTTTCCTATAAATGCCGTATAGGGTTTTTTCGCGACCATACACTTCGGCAGTTAAACCAGCGCTACTCAAAGCGGCTTTGACCGCATCCATGATCTTATTCACCACTTCGCGCCGGTTGCCGCGCGCTGCTTTTACCGCTTTGGCTAAGGTTTTGTAGCGTAGAGGGTAAATGTGGGCAAAAGCTAAATCTTGCAATTCGCGATAAATATTATTCAGACCCAGGCGGTGTGCAATGGGCACATACACTTCCATGGTTTCGCGCGAGATACGTCTTTGCTTTTCTGCTGACATCACACCCAAGGTGCGCATATTGTGCAGGCGATCAGCCAGCTTAACCAGAATAACGCGCACATCGCGCGCCATGGCCAGCAGCATTTTCCTGAAATTTTCAGCCTGTGCTTCTATCTGGCTTTGAAATTCTATCTTTTCAAGTTTTGATAATCCATCCACCAGCGCTGCCACTGGCGCGCCAAAACGCTCGATCAATTCTTCTTTTTTGACATCCTGATCTTCCATGACGTCGTGCAAGAGGGCTGCCATGATGGCTTGTACATCCAATTTCCATTCGGCGCATATTTCTGCGACTGCGATAGGGTGAGAGATGTAGGGTTCGCCAGATCGGCGTACTTGACCAAGATGCATTTCATCAGAAAAGCGATAAGCTTCCTTGACTAATTTTAAGTCGGCAGCACTGAGGTATTCGGAAAGTTGCTTGGTGAGGTCGGTGATGGAGGCTGAGCCTGTCACTGCAGGGCGTGAAGATGTATCAACGACGGTATGACTTGTAACGGCTAGTTTTTTTTTCGGTGTGAGCAGATGCGCTGCCGATTTATCGGAAGCGGCCGGAATAGAGGAAGAGTTGTCTGTAAGATTCATTCTGTCTAATCCCAAGCCGATTCACGATCGTGATGCTAAATAGCTTAAAACGGCACTTTTTTCAGCATCTCGATACCAACTTTGCCTTCAGCGATTTCACGCAGGGCAACAACTGTCGGTTTATCTTTAGATTCGATTTTAGGTGTGTGACCTTGCAATAACTGGCGCGCGCGATAAGTTGCGCACAAAGTCAGTTGAAAGCGATTAGGGATGTTTTTCAGAGCATCTTCAATTGTGATACGTGCCATAGTGGCTCCTTAAATGATGGGGTTGGCATGGATGCCCAGTTGGGCAAACAGCGCTGTATTGCGCGACGCTTGCTGCGCGAAGCGGCAGCGGGTGGCCTTAACAATTGCATTTAATTCTGACAATGCAAGCGCAAATTCTTGGTTGATAATAACATATTCGAACTCAGACGCGTGCGCGATTTCGCCTCCAGCAGCTAAAATTCGTCGGGTAATCACGTTTGGTTCGTCTTGTCCACGCTTTTTTAAGCGGTCTTCCAAGGCAGCAATCGATGGTGGTAATATAAAAATACCAACTGCACCAGGGAAGCGTTTTTTTACTTGTTGCGAGCCTTGCCAGTCGATTTCCAAAAGGATGTCGGTGCCAGCGGCCATTTGTTGCTCAATTAAAATTCTGGAAGTTCCGTAGTAATTGCCGTGCACTTCCGCTGATTCTAAAAATTCGCCCTGCGCTCTACGCTCTAAAAAGTTTTCGACCGTGGTGAAATGATATTCGCGTCCATTCACTTCGCCCGGGCGCGGATCTCTGGTTGTGAAGGAAATCGATAATTTGATCGCCGGCTCTTGCTGCAGCAGGGCGTTGACTAGCGTCGATTTTCCTGCGCCAGAAGGTGCGGCAACTAAAAATAGGCTGCCGGCTGTGGTGGGGTTTGCTTGCATAGTGGCCTCAGCTTAAAAATGTAAACGTTTTATCGATTAATGGGGGGTATCCTAATAAACCACCCCGTTTGCGCAATCATTTCGTGCGGTGTAAAAATATACTGGCGGCAGTATAAAGAAAGACCCGGGCTTATTCAAGATTCTGTACTTGCTCACGCATTTGTTCTATCAGCAACTTTAACTCCATAGAGGCATCAGCTAACTCTTTAATGGAGGCTTTTGCTCCCAGAGTATTGGCTTCTCGATTTAATTCTTGCATCATAAAATCGAGTCGCTTGCCGACTTGTCCGCCCGTTTTAAGAATATGCCGGGTTTCTGTTAAGTGCGCAGAAAGGCGTGCTAATTCTTCGGTGACGTCGATACGTATCCCATACATAGTGACTTCTTGGCGTATCCGGTCTAGTGCCTCGTCGCGGGTAACTACCTGCGCCGCATTGGTCGGTGCGCTTTTTAAGGCAAAACCTAGCGCTTCTTCTAAGCGGGCAGTGGCTTTCTCTTGAAATTGTTGGACTATTTTTGGCATTAAGGGGCTAATGCGCGCAACAATTTTTTCCATGCCATCGACGCGGCTAAGCAGCGCCAATTCTAATGCCGCGCCTTCGCGTTCGCGACTAAGGATAAACGCTGTCAGTGTCGATTCTATGGTCGCGATAATTGCCGCTTGCAGTGTGTCAACATTAACTTCAGCTTCCTCGATCAAGCCGGGCCAGCGTAAAATTTCGTAACTGCTCAGCGGTGCAGCATCCGGAAAGCGCGCATTGATGGCGGCCTGAAAATC
Organism: Undibacterium parvum; assembly: GCF_003955735.1. NCBI lineage: Bacteria > Pseudomonadati > Pseudomonadota > Betaproteobacteria > Burkholderiales > Oxalobacteraceae > Neoundibacterium > Neoundibacterium parvum. The sequence goes on from NZ_CP034464.1 coordinate 4,357,485, forward strand.
AGCAATTTGATTGATTACTAAGGAATTGAGTGCTTTACCGGCCGCAGTATTGATATTTTTTCCAAAACTGAAGCGACATTCTACTTTTCCACGTTGCAGCTTGCGGGCAATCGCGTCCCTGAACATCGGTTCCACGGCGCGGAAATCGTCGTTAATCCGGAATTGCAAGTCGAGAAAACGCGAGTTGACACTCTTGATTTCTATCGTAATGGTGCCCGCATCATTCTCTTTGGTGCTGGTTGCATAACCAGTCATGCTATAAATGCTCAATTGTTTTCCTTGGTATGCTGTTACGATAGGGGAAATTATTTGTGATTTAACGAAATAATTGAATAAACCCCGGTTTTGGTGAGGATTGGTCTTAGCGAGACTTTACAAAAACAAGAATAATCAACACAATCCTCATAAATTTGATGGATATAGGAAGATATGGCTGCACAGAATAATGCCCCCTTGCCAGATGGCTTGGAAATCGCTGGATATCGCATTGTAAAGAAAATTGCCTCTGGCGGGTTCAGTATTGTTTATCTTGCTTCAGATGAAGATGGCAATGCGGTCGCGATCAAGGAGTATTTACCTAGCTCGCTGGCTTTGCGTCAGCAGGGCGAGCTGGTGCCGTCGATATCCTCAGAAAACTTACCAGTCTATCGGATAGGCTTGAAGTGCTTTTTTGAAGAAGGGCGCGCCTTAGCAAGAATCGCGCACCCGAATGTCGTAAGCGTGCTTAATTTTTTTCGTGCCAATGAAACCGTCTACATGGTGATGGCCTATGAGTCTGGCCGCTCTTTGCAAGAACATATACTGCGTCGTCGCGACAAGGGTGAAAAGCCTTTAGTTTCCGAGCGCTTTATCCGGCGTATGTTTAATTTAGTGATGAACGGTTTGCGCGAAGTGCATACCAATAAGTTGCTGCATTTAGACTTGAAGCCGGCAAATATTTATCTGCGGCTCGACGGCACCCCAATTTTGCTCGATTTTGGCGCTGCGCGTCAAACGCTGAAAACCGATCTGCCTAAACTCTATCCTATGTACACGCCAGGTTTTGCTGCGCCTGAGTTGTATTCGAAAAACGGCAACCTGGGCCCGTGGACCGATATTTACAGCATAGGAGCATCCATTTTTGCCTGCATGGTCGGAGCACCACCGCAACCGGCGGACCAGCGCAAGACCATGGATAAAATGGAAAACCACTATCGTAAATTAGAAGGCTTATACTCGCCTGAATTGATAGAAGTGGTACGTATGTGCTTAAAAATGGACGCACTGGATAGACCGCAAAGCGTGTTTGCGCTTCAAAAAGCTTTGTCTGCGGTTTCTGTGCCGAAAAAAGAGCTCAGTTTAATGGAAAAAACCAAACACAAAATTTCTACTATGCTTCAGTTTGGGCGTGGCGCAGGCAGTAGTAGGGATGACACCACCATACATGACAGTTCGCAGATGTAATCATGCGTTCATGTCTTATTTAACTAAGCGTAGTAACTTAATAAATTAATTTCATGCGATTCTCCGTCTATCAAGCAAGCAATATCGGTGGCCGTAAGGTCAATCAAGACCGTATGGGCTATAGCTTTACCCGCGACACTATTTTGCTGTTATTGGCTGATGGTATGGGTGGACATATCCTTGGAGAGGTGGCTGCGACGGTTGCCATGCAAACCATAGGAAATTTGTTTCAGCAGCATGCGCATCCTATGATAGTGCGTCCTGAACGATTTTTAGAGGATAGTTTTCTAGCGGCACATAATGAAATTCATCGTTACCGCAACGAGAACAATCTGCCAGAAACGCCGCGTACGACTATCGTCGCATGTTTGATCCAAAACGGTCACGCGTATTGGGCGCACTGCGGTGACTCACGCTTGTATTGGATGCGCAATGGGCAAATTTTATTGCGTACCAAGGATCATTCGCGACTCGAAACCTTGATTGCACAAGGCAAAGTTGACCCTTCGGAGAGGCATACCCACCCGGATAGAAATAAACTGTTTAATTGCCTGGGGGCGCCGAATGCACCTATCGTTGAATTATCACGTCGTGCCGCCTTGCAGGCAGGCGATTTGATACTATTGTGCTCCGATGGTCTATGGTCGGTGCTGCCGGATCACGTGTTGGCGCAGCGATTAAATGAGCATACGATAGTGCGCGCCATTCCTGAGTTAATCCATTCCGCGACCGACATCGCAGGCAAGCAAAGCGATAACGTGACGGCTTTGGCCATGATGTGGGAAGGCACCGGCAATCTCGATGACGCCTCAATTATTTCAACCAATACTCTCCCCGTAGGGTCCATGACGACCACAATTCAAGCCACCTCTGCTGAAGACATGGAGGCGGCGGAAGTTGATATTTTCAACGATGCTGAGATAGAAAAAGCCATTGCTGAAATCCGTAACGCAATTCATAAATCATCCCGTATTACTACAAAGAATTAAATCTATGTCGCAAACTTTTCGCCCTAGCGGGCGCACCCCGGACGCATTACGCCCGGTGGTCATTAATCGTCATTTTACTAAGCATGCCGAGGGATCTGTCCTGATCGAATTTGGCGATACGCGTGTGATCTGTACTGCCAGTATTGAAGATAAAGTGCCCGGCTTTTTAAAGGGTAAGGGTAAAGGCTGGATGACGGCCGAATATGGCATGCTGCCACGCTCCACCCATACACGTATGGACCGAGAATCTGCCAAAGGCAAGCAGTCTGGACGCACCCAGGAAATTCAGCGACTTATAGGCCGCTCTTTGCGTGCCGCCTTTGATCTGGATTGTTTTGGTGAGCGTACCTTGCATATTGATTGCGATGTGATACAGGCCGATGGCGGCACCCGTACTGCTGCGATTACTGGTGCGATGGTGGCCGCACACGACGCTTTTTCCAAACTGCTAGGGCGGGGCGTGATTAGTCAAATACCACTTAAGCATTTTGTGGCGGCTATTTCTGTTGGTGTGTATCACGGTGTCCCGGTGCTCGATTTAGATTATCTGGAAGATTCTACTTGTGACACCGACATGAATGTGGTGATGACCGAGGCTGGGGATTTCATCGAGGTGCAGGGTACTGCCGAAGGGGCAGCTTTTGATCGTGCGGCACTTAATGGCTTACTCGATTTGGCAGGGGAGGGGATTGCCGACTTGATCGCTTTACAAAAACAGGTATTGGGTTTGTCTTTATCATGACACGCAAGATCGTATTAGCTTCAAATAATCAGGGCAAGCTGAAGGAGTTTTTCCAGATTCTTGCGCCTATTGGTATCAGTTTGCATGCGCAAGGCGAGTTTGGCGTTAGTGAGGCCGAAGAGCCTCATCTGACTTTTGTTGAAAATGCCTTGCTAAAAGCACGCCATGCAGCTGCCGCTACTGGCTTGCCGGCCTTGGCAGATGATTCTGGATTGTGCGTGAATGCCTTGTCTGGTGCGCCTGGCGTGCGGTCGGCGCGGTTTGCCGGTGAACCTAAATCAGATCAGGCAAATAATCAGCATTTGGTCAGCCAACTGACGCTACATGCAGATAAATCTGCATATTACTACTGTGTTTTGGTCTATGTGCGCTCAGAGTTTGATCCGCAGCCTGTGATCGCCGATGGTGTCTGGCAAGGTGAGATTGTGGCAGAGGCGCGTGGAGAATTTGGTTTTGGCTATGATCCGCATTTTTTTATACCGGCTCTGGGTAAGACCGTTGCTGAATTATCTCCAGCCGAAAAAAACAGCCTATCTCATCGAGGTCAGGCATTGCGCGCCTTGCTTGAGAAATTAAAATGATACCGATAAAACCAGTTGCCAGCTTAAAGAGCTGCAATCTGACCCTGTCTGCAATCCCAGCGCAGGTTGCTGAGCATTACCTGGGGCCTGGCAGCCTTAATCTGACTGTGCTGCCACCCTTGTCCTTGTACATACATTTTCCGTGGTGCGTTAAGAAGTGCCCGTATTGCGATTTTAATTCGCATGATGTGAACTCAAACTTTGACGAGGACCGTTATCTATTGGCTGTACGTGCAGACTTAGAGGCGGCTTTGCCTTTAGTTTGGGGGCGCAAAATTTATACCATTTTCATCGGTGGTGGTACGCCCAGCCTGATGTCTGCGGCGGGGCTAGATAGATTGATGTCTGATGTTAGAACCTTACTGCCTATAGATAGCGCAGCCGAGGTGACGATGGAAGCCAATCCAGGGACCTTTGAAACCGAAAAATTTAAATCGTATCGCGCCAGCGGGATTAATCGTTTGTCGGTAGGGATACAGAGTTTTAATTCACAGCACTTGCATGCACTGGGACGCATCCATAATGGCAATGAGGCGCTACGTGCGGTGGAAATTGCCCATACCCATTTTGATAATTTCAATCTTGATTTGATGTTTGCTTTGCCTGGGCAGACTTTGACGGAGTCGCTGCAAGACGTCGATATGGCGATACGCTTGGCACCTCCACATCTGTCGCTTTATCATCTGACGCTGGAACCAAATACCTATTTCGCCAAGTTCCCGCCAGTAATACCTGACGATGATCTGAGTGCAGAGATGCAAGATGAGATCCAGCTGCGCATGGAAGCTGCCGGCTATACAAATTACGAAGTCTCAGCCTATGCAAAGCCCGGGCGCGAATCCCGGCACAACCTTAATTACTGGAATTTCGGTGATTATCTGGGCATAGGCGCTGGTGCGCATTCCAAACTCTCTTTTCCACATCGCATTATTCGGCAGGCTCGCTATAAACAACCGAAAAACTATATGGATGAAAGCCTACGCGGTGCTGCGGTACAAGAGTCGCAGGAAATCGCGCGCCATGATTTGGGCTTCGAATTTATGCTCAATGCATTAAGACTTAATCAAGGTTTTGCGGTCAATCAATTTAGTGAGCGCACTGGAACTCCGCTCAATTCTATCGAGAAAGCGCTAGCACTTGCTGAGCAAAAACATATGATAGACAGAGATCATCTGAGTATACGACCTACCGTTTTAGGCCGTCGATTTCTGAATGACTTACAGCAGATCTTTCTCGATCTCGACTAAACATTTTGATCTGTATGTAAAAGTTGAGCGTAGATTATGTTTTCTAAGTGCGAACCTGGAAAACAAACTTATACTTTATTGCAATTGATTACTTTCCAATTTACCATTTAATTCACAAATTAGTCGCGCCATTACCATTTATTTTATGAATTCCAGCTTCAACTCAGCTATTCCGCTGGCGTCTTTGATGCCGGTAGTCAACGGCAAGCAACAATTACACGCGATTATTCCTGGTTTTCTCAGCGATGATGGGAGCCAGATCGTCCCATTTTTACAGTCACTCAAAGACGCTGGTTTTTTTGATTTACTGCCGTCTTTGCTAGTTTTTGCACCGGTTACGGAACTGGCTAATTTACCGGTTAATTTGGACGAGAGATTTCCGCCCGCGAAAATAGTTCTTTGCGTTGAAGAGGCGAGTTGCATCGATCCTGAAAATCAAATAAAACTCAGACATTTCGCGGCTAAGGGATTTACTATTTTTGTCGATAATTTTTCGTCTGAAGCTCCATTGGTATGGGATCAAACAAAAAATGTCAGCATTAATTGCAGGGCAGGATTGGCGGCTTCAGTCGCTCTTAGTTTGCGAAATTTTCCACATGGCCAGCATCTGGCAAAAAACATAGCCACACGCAGACAACTTTTTGAGGCGGCAGACGCGGGCTTTAAGTTGTTCTCGGGCGAATATGCTTTCGCAACTGACGGACAGAATAAATCTAACGATGGAAGTGCGCGCACACGCTTACTCAAATTGCTGGGACTAGTGACGCGAGATGCAGAATCACATGATCTGGAAATTTTATTTAAACAAGACGCGGCTTTGTCTTTTATGCTGTTTAAACTTGTCAGTTCTGCCGCCTTTGCTCAGACTGTGAAGGTTACCAGTTTTGGGCAAGCAATCACGCTATTGGGACGGCGACAATTACAGCGCTGGTTGCAATTATTATTGTATGCACGTCAGGATGATACTGGCGTCAGCCTCAATCCTCTGATGCTCAGAGCCGCATTTCGCGCTAGTTTGATGGAGATCATTTGTCAACGCCGTGGCGGAAATCGGGATGAGCAAGACAGCGCCTTCATGGTGGGGATGTTTTCACTATTAGATGCCTTGTTTGAGAGTGCCATGGATGACATTCTACGACCTTTAAACTTATGCGAAGAAGTACTGGGCGCCTTGTTGCAAAGAGCGGGCACCATGGGTGCTGAGCTGCGTTTGGTCGAATTGGCTGACCGGGAGCAAGCCGAGATGCTGGTGCCCAGTCTGAATGCGCTTGCCTTAGATGCTACCGATTACTATCAATGCATGAGCCAAGCTTATGTGTGGGTAAATCAGGTTTGCCAGGATATGTGAACATGATCTTATCATCTGATATGCCCAATATCAGCTTGGGTGTGGCGCTAAGTGAAGCCATATTTGGCTTACAAACTCCAGAATTAGAATTGGAGTTGGATCGAATTGTTAAGCTGATATTCGGTCATTCTTATGTTTCTTTTGTTCCTCAAGAAATAGACAAGCAGCAATCACTGAGAAATTCCAGCGTTTGCGCCTCTGCTGAAAATTACTATGTTCTATCGGGTAAAAAAGGCGCTTACAGTGAGGCTGACATCGCGACTCTAGGGGTGTTAACCCAATTGACCGCGCGTCTTTTTGCCGCCAAATTACAACTCGATGATCGTTACCATCGATCGTCACAAGCACAATTGATGCAGGCGCAAATACTCGATCAGATCCACGAGTCGGTGATCACGATGGATCTGGCAGGTTTCGTACTTAGCTGGAATAAGGGCGCCGAACGTCTATTTGGTTACACTGCGGCCGAGGCGACCGGGCAAAATATTCTATTCCTGTATGACGATGAAGATGATGAGTGCGAAAGGTTTCCAGCCTCGGATGTTTTTTTAGAGTCCGGTGGGCGCGAGATGGAGGTGCGCCGTCGCAAAAAGAATGGAGACATTTTTTGGGCGAGTTTAAGTCTATCCACCTTGCGAGGCCAGGACGGCGCAGCGATAGGCATGATAGGCTACTTGCGTGACATTACCGGTCGCAAGCAGGCCGAGGATAAAATAAATTATCTGGCCTATTACGACTTGCTGACGGCGTTGCCAAATCGTACCCATTTCAAAAAATTAGTCGATAAGGCTTTGCAGCAGAGTCAGCGCAAAGGCGCACATAGTTCTATCTTATTCGTAGACCTGAATCGGTTTAAACTCATCAATGACACGCTAGGACATCAAATCGGGGACTTGTTGTTGACGCAAGTGGCGCAAAGATTCATAGGGGTACTGCGCGAGAATGATGTGGTTGCGCGCCTTGGCAGTGATGAATTTGGCATCGCGCTAATTGATGTCAGCCAGGATTTTCATGCGGCTTTAGTTTCACAAAAAATACTGTCCTGCTTAGATTTGCCATTTCATGTCAGTGGCCATGAGCTTCGTGTCGCTGCCAGTATCGGTATTAGCGTTTATCCGCAAGATGGTGTGGATGCTACGCAATTATTGCAAAAAGCCGATATCGCGATGTTTAAAGCCAAGCGCATTGATAGTAATGCCAGCGGCAGTTATGTCTTTTACGATAATGAGATGGATCAGCATATTGCTGGGCGCTTGTATCTTGAATCTGGCATGCTGCGCGCTTTGCACTTAAATGAGTTTTTTTTGCTGTATCAACCCAAGATAGAGATCGCGTCCGGACGGATAATCGCTGCTGAGGCTTTAATTCGCTGGGCACATCCGACTAAGGGAACGATTTCCCCCTTAGAATTTATCCCTATCGCAGAAGAAACTGGTTTGATATTGCAAATCGATAGCTGGGTCTTAGATACGGCATGCGCTCAGGCGCGGCTTTGGCAAGATGCAGGCATAACGCCTTTTCGGATTGCAGTAAATGTCTCGGCCAGGGAATTTTCAGCTGACTTGCCTGACCGTATTACGCAAGCCTTGCAGGCGCACGAAATTTCTGCGGCATGGTTAGAGTTGGAAATTACAGAGAGCATGCTCATGCGCAATACTGAGAGCGTGATAAAAATCATGGGCCAAATCACTGCATTAGGGGTTTCCTTATCGCTGGATGATTTTGGAACAGGGTATTCTAGTTTGTCTTACCTCAAGCGTTTTCCTATAGAGACGCTTAAGATTGATCGTTCTTTTATTCGGGGAATTCCAGAAGATCAAGACGATTGCGCGATCGCCGGCGCGATTATTAGCATGGCAAAACAGCTAAAACATAAAGTGATTGCGGAGGGTGTAGAAAATCATCAGCAACTCAATTTTTTAAAAAAAGTAGGATGTGACGAGATTCAAGGTTATTTATTTTCACACCCTGTGGATGCCGATGAATTCAAACAATTATTGAGTCGAGATTTTCGAGTTAGGTTTGAATGAACCAATTAATCAATAGATGCGATATTTTTTCTTGAAAAGTCGCCTAAACGAAGAATTTTTTGATAGAATGACGGGCTCGGAAGGTTGGCAGAGCGGTTGAATGCACCAGTCTTGAAAACTGGCGAGGTGTTAAAGCCTTCGTGAGTTCGAATCTCACACCTTCCGCCACAGAATTGGCAAAAAGCTCTAAGTATGAAAATACTTAGAGCTTTTTTGTTTTCGTATATAAATTTGCTAAACCCATTCTTTGTACGCTCGGTATTGTCTTGAGCTTAGAAGTAATCACGCAAGCGATAGTAAGACATGCCCAGTACCTGAAATAGCCCGGCCAGCCGTTCACCGCCAGGAAATGCTGGATTTTTTAAGGCGCTAAATAGTTTCAGATGGCTGTCGTCGCCACATATGGCTTCGCCCAATACCCGTCCGGCGACACAGGTGGGAATAATGCCGTGGCCGGAAAATCCCTGGGCCCAATACACATTGCCGCAATGGCCAAAATCGGGAGTGCGCGGCATGCTGATGTCTAGGTGACCGCCCCAGGTGAAATCGATTTTTGTGTTTGCAAGTTGTGGGAAAACTTTCAGCATGTCTTGCCGCATGCCTTGCGTCAGATTGTGTGGAGTACGCCCTGTGTACGAGCATTTCCCACCAAAGAGCAGGCGTTGATCTTGTGAGAGTCGGAAATAATCCAAGACAAATTGATTGTCCGATACCGCGTGGCCGCTAGGCAGTAGTTGGCGCGCTAGCGTAGGCGTGAGCGCTTCGGTGGCGATCATATAACTGCCTACCGGGATGATTTTCTTTTGTAGGCAAGGATCGAGGTTGTCTATGTAGGCATTACAGGCCAGTACCAGTTGATTAGCCAGTATCTGACCCTGAGCGGTCTGCACCATGAGCCTATCACAGCCGGCTTGAGTGGTATAGCTGAGTGCTTTGGAGTTCTCGTAGATGCACACGCCCAAGGCTTCGGCGGCGCGCGCTAAGCCCAGCACATACTTGAGCGGGTGCAGATGTCCGCCTTGTGTATCTAGCAGTGCCGCCTGATATCGTTGCGAGCCTATATGTTCGCCGACCTGGTTTTTCGGTATAAATTGCAGATGCTCGTAAGCCCATTTCTGGGATGCTTCTTGCTGCCAGTCTGTGAGTATCTTGACGCGATGCGGTAACACCGCAGTCCATAGATGACCAGGCATCAGTTCACAATCGATCTGATGTTCAGCGACCCGTTCTCGGATTTCTTGCGCGGCTTGCTGTACCAGCTGCCAGACTTGTTTGGCCCCCTCGCGTCCTAAGGCGGCCTCGAAGGGCGGCATGTCGCAAGAAAATCCCGGAATAATTTGGCCGCCATTGCGGCCAGAGGCGCCCCAGCCGACCCGGCTCGCTTCTATGATCGCTACTGATTTCCCGGCTGCGGCTAATCTTAGTGCGGTATATAAACCAGTAAAGCCAGCACCGACGATGAGTACATCAACGCTGAGATTCTCTTGCAAAGACGGACGCTTAATTTGCAAGTCCAGACTGCTGGCGGCGTAATAACTGGCGATGTGTTCGGGGCTGGATTCAAACATGGCGGCTATTGCTTCATATTGAAAATGGTGAATTCAAAGCTACTAATTGAAAAATGCACCGGCCGCTCACGCATATCCCATGCGCCTTGCAGGCCAGATAGACTGGAAACCCGCATGGAATATGCGCAGTGGGCCGGTGCTTATTTAATTTTACGGAAGACCGGGCTAGCCGGGTTTCCGCATAGCTGTTTCGCTAAATCAACGGTAGTAGCCGCTGCGATCAGGTTTGCGCTGCCAGGAAACGTCTTTCCCAGGCGCCGATTTCGTACAGATAGCTTTTATATTCTAGTTGTTTAACCGAGCAATAGGCCGTAACGAAAGCCTCGCCTAAGATACGGCGTGCCGTAGTGCTGTTTTGCATTTGCGCTAGGGCTGCCATGAAGCTAGGCGCCAGATCGTGACTGCAATCATAGGCGCTACCTTCGACTGCTGCGCTTGGACTGATTTTTTCTTTGATACCGGCCAAGCCCGCTGCCAGCGAGGCGGCGATGGCCAGATAAGGATTCGCGTCGGCGCCAGCAATCCGGTTTTCCACTCGTCGGGCAGCAGGACCAGCTAGAGGAATACGCAAGCCAGCAGTACGATTGTCGACACCCCATTGCAGATTAATCGGCGCTTGGCTACCAGGTATAAAGCGGCGGAAAGAATTTACTGAAGGCGCAAACATCAACATCATGTCCGGCAGATATTTTTGCAAACCCCCGATGAAATGCATAAAGCGTTCGCTATCGCTGCCATCGGCATTACTGAAAATATTTTTGCCGCTGGCATCGACCACGCTTTGGTGTAGATGCATGGAACTGCCTGGTTGGCCCGCGATAGGTTTGGCCATAAAAACCGCGTTCATGCCATGCTTGATGGCGATTTCCTTGGCGGCGTATTTAAATAAGAAGGCTTGATCGGCCAAGGCCAAAGGATCGCCATGCACTAAGTTGATCTCGTATTGCGACAGGCCGACTTCATGGATCCAGGTGTCGGCCTTGATTCCCAGGGCATCAATCGCGGCATTGAACTCATCCCAGAAGGGCGCTAGTTCATTGAGCATATTCATGCTGAAGGCCGATTGGCCATTCTCGGCGCGGCCATTTCTAGCCACGGGCGCGGCCAGTGGCAGATCAGGATTGGAATTGGGCGCGGTGAGATAAAACTCTATCTCCGGCGCGACTACCGGCGTCAAACCGAGTGCGGCATATTCTGCCAGTACGCTTTTTAAGATAGAGCGTGGCGCGAATTGGCACAGATCCCCACTCAGTTCTACGCAATCATGAATCGCAAAGGCACGTGGCAGACTGCTCCACGGGCATAATTTGAGCGTGCTGTAATCTGGCACCAAACGAATATCAGGATCGGCATCAGGGAAGATAGGATCATAGGAATAATCACCAGTGATCGCTTGCATAGGGATGGCTTGAGCGATACGCAGCTCGTCACCGCGTGCGAAGCTAGCCGCTGGCATCAACTTGCCACGCGGATAGCCAGAGACATCGGGGAACATACATTCGACATCACGAACCGCATGTTGCTGGAAAAATTCTTGTATTTGGTTGGGCGTGTTCATAATTCTTTTTTTAAGTTTGTTGCTCGCGCGTGGCGCGCAAGATGGTCGCTAATGCCTCTACTTTCGCTATGGCGGGTTACAGTAGATCTTTGATTTGGTAGTACAGCATCCCCAACACCAGTGCAGGTGTGCGCATTAATTTGCCACCAGGGAAGGGGTGATGTTTGATCTTGGCCAATAAATCAAAGCGACTAGCTTGACCAGCGATGCTTTCCGCCACCAGTTTGCCAGCCATGCCTGTGAGCGCTAAGCCGTGACCAGAAAAGCCCTGCAAATAATAGATGTTGTCGCTAACACGGCCAAAGTCGGGGCCACGATTCATCGTGATATCGACAAAGCCGCCCCAGGAATACGGCACATTGAGATCCGATAACTGCGGAAAAACGGCTAGCATACGCTTGCGCATACTCGCGACCAGATTGACCGGCGTGGCTGAACTATAGCTGACACGGCCACCGAACAGCATGCGGTGATCTGCCGTGGTACGGAAATAGTCGAGTACAAAATTGGTGTCGCATACTGCTGAGCGCTGCCGTATCAAGGCGTCCGCACGTTCTTTGCCCATAGAGTCGGTGGCGACAATATAGGTGCCGACTGGCATGATGCGTTTATCCAGTTCAGGCGCCACGGTCTTACCGTAAGCACCCAGATACACATTGCCTGCCAAGACCACAAAATCACAGCTCACTTCGCCTTGTGCAGTTTTTACCAAAGGCTTACTACCGCGCACGATGTCCACGACTGCTGAGTTTTCGTAAATTTGCACACCTGCTGCGCGGGCTGCGGCAGCCAAGCCCAGGCAGTACTTGAGTGGGTGCAAATGACCAGATAGGGGATCAAACAGGCCAGAATGAAAGCGCTCGCTGGCAATCCAGTTGCGGATGTCGGCGGGGGCGATAGGCTGCATTTGATAGCCGTAGCGCTTTTGCAGATCGTTGCTCCATTCAGCTAGTTGACGACCCTTTTTTTCATTCACCGCCACGCTCATGTAGCCAGGTACGAAGTCACAATCTATCGCATGCTCGGCAATCCGGCTGCGTATCAATTGCATGGCTTCGACCGTGATATTCCAGGCGCGACGTGCCTCATCGGCACCAAACTGCGATTCGATCGCATCGTCGCTGGCATAGCCAACGATGGCTTGGCCGCCATTTCTACCAGAGGCTCCCCAACCCACAGTTTTGGCTTCTAAAACCGTCACGCTGTAACCTTTGGCGCGCAACTCCAGTGCGGCTGATAGACCTGCGAAACCAGCGCCGACTATGCAGACATCGGCGCTGATCTTGCCGCCTAATGCGGCCGACGTTGTCGGGCGCGTGACACTGGCCTCGTAATAAGAGTTTTCGGTTAATTGCGCTTCTTTGTTCAGTAACATAGATAAAACCTGACCATTCTTTGTTGGTTATTTATCAGAACTTTCGCAAAAGCCGCCCCAATGCCTTGTATCTGCCTTACCGTATGAAGTACTGTCTTCGGCGGCCTAGCTGGGACAATTTTGCGTAAGTTCTAATGATGCGACAATACGTGTCTGAAAGATTTAATTCATTTTAGACTTGATCAGAACTTAGTCATGTAGCGGCTGCTTTCCCAGTTGCTGACGTGCTGACTGTATTCCATCCACTCGGCGCTTTTTAAGCTGACGAATTCATGCACAAAGTTTTTGCCTAAGGCGCTGGTAAGTATCTGGTCTTGTTTTAAGGCGTCTGCTGCAATTCCTAAATTTTGCGGCAAAATTTTCAAACCTAATTCATCACGCTCGCTCGCCGTCATTTCATAAATATCACGATTGATAGGCTGACCTGGATCGAGCTCCCGCTCTATGCCGTCCAAGCCAGCGGCGATCACGCCTGCCAGTGCGAGATAAGGATTGGCAGAACTATCTGGCAAGCGCCACTCTATGCGCTGATACACCACGCGTGCCACGGTGGTGCGGTTATTATCACCAAAGCCGATAAAGGCGGGCGCCCAGCTCGTGCCGGAGAGCGATTCGCCGCACATCAGTCGCTTATAAGAGTTGACAGTAGGTGCGCACAGGGCGGTGAGTGCGGGCGCGTGCTGCAATAAACCTGCCATGAATTGGTAGGCGATAGTCGATAAACCTAAGCCGCGTTGATCATCGGTTTTATCCTTGGCAGAACCAAAAATCAGATTGCCATCGGCGTCAGCAATGGATAGATGGAAATGCAAACCACTACCTGGCCTATCGGCGAAGGGCTTAGGCATCATGGAGAAAATCATGCCTTCTTCTTCGGCGATATGGTGCGCCGCCATCTTAAAGAGCATAAAGTTATCGGCAGCCTTGAGCGCATCGGCATACTTGTAATTGACCTCAAACTGACCGCTAGCGTCTTCATGATCAATCTGGAATACACCCAGACCACAGGCGTCTAACGAGGCGGTTAATTTCTCTAAAAACCGAGTGCGGCGCAATAAGCTCTTGGTGTCGTAAGATGGTTTCTCTAAAGTGTCACCGGCTTCTGAATCTATCTTGCCATCTTTGTCTTGCAGTAGAAAAAACTCGGGTTCTAGTCCCGCATTCAAGGTCCAGCCACGTGCCGTCAGGCGCTCTACCTGTTTTCTTAAAATTTGGCGTGGACATACTTCAAAGGGCTGACCTGCAACGTGTCCGTCCAGTACTACCCGCGCATATCCGGGCAACCAAGGCATGCTTTGCAATGTGCTTAGATCGGCGCGACCATAATATTCTGAACGTGGACCTGTACGAGGTAAGCCTGTGCCCCAGATCGAGGGACCAGAAAAACCAGCGCCCGGATAGACGATGTCGTCAAGGTGCTTCAAGGGAATGAGCTTGCCCTTTGCGGCACCATGAATGTCGGTGAATTGCGCAAACACGAATTTAACATCTTGTTTTGCCAGTTTGGCTTGATGCTCTTCTATTGTCGCTGTACTCGTAGCATTATTGTTTGTGTTCAGTGTAGTCATGGTGTTTATATTTTTATGCGATTCAAATAAACCAAATGTTCGTGCTGGTAGGACGTGCTTAGCGAACGTGCCTAGCGAGCGTACTTACCAATTAACGTATCCGTATCCAGGTCGTCTTGAGTTCAGTATATTTATCAAAGGCGTGTAAAGATTTGTCGCGCCCATTACCGGATTGTTTGTAACCGCCAAATGGCACGGTGATATCGTCACCATCGTATTGATTCACATGTACCGTACCGGCCCGCAAGGCACGCGCAGTCTTGATTGCGGTACTCAGGTCGGCCGTCCAAATTGCCGCTTGCAAGCCAAATGGGGTGTCGTTAGCCTGCCTGATTGCGTCTTGAATATCGGTAAAAGTGATGACGGAAAGCACAGGGCCAAAGATCTCTTCCTTAGCAATTTTCATACTACTGTTGACTTGATCAAAGATGGTCGGAGCCACATAGTAACCGCCGCTCTCTAGCTTGACTTGCTGGCCGCCATGCAAAAGTTTGGCGCCTTCTGCATTGCCCGCATCGATATAGCCCATCACTGATTTAAGCTGAGTCGCATCCACGATAGCGCCCATGATAGTGGCTTCATCAAGCGGATCACCCGGTTGGAAGTCGGGCATCATGGCCAAAGCTTTTTCTAAAAACTTGTCCTTGATAGAGGCTTCTACAAACAAGCGGGAAGGGGCATTGCAGCTCTCGCCCTGATTGAAATAAATAGAGCCTATCGCTGCCTCGACCGCTTCATCCAGATCGGGGCAGTCAGCGCAGACGATATTGGCCGATTTTCCGCCTAACTCTGTCCATGCACGTTTTAGATTCGACTGGCCTGCCATCTGTAAAATTTGTTTGCCTATCTTGGTGGAGCCGGTAAAACCTATGCAATCGACATCCATGTGCAGCGCTAATGCTGCGCCCGCTTCGTGACCGTATCCCGGCACTACATTGAAAACGCCGGCTGGGATACCCGCTTCGATGGCAATCTCGGCTAATCGCAGTGCAGTTAACGGTGATTTTTCGGAAGGTTTGAGTATGACGCTATTGCCTGCTGCTAATGCGGGAGCAATCTTCCATGAGGCCATTAACATAGGATAATTCCAGGGCACGATGGCGGCCACCACGCCGACAGGTTCACGGGTAATTAAAGCCAGACTGTCAGAGGCAGTAGGCGCGATTTCATCATAGATTTTGTCGATAGCTTCGCCATACCAACGCAGGCAATTTGACGCGGAGTTGACGTCAACACTTTGGCTATATTTAATTGGCTTACCCATGTCCAGGGTTTCGAGCAAGGCTAATTCGTCACTGTGTTTTAACACCAAATCAGCAAATTTAATCAAAACACGTTTGCGTGCAGCTGGTGCTTGCCCGGACCAGCGACCATCTTCAAAAGCGGTCCGCGCGGCGGCTACCGCCAGATCAACATCGGCTGTCTCGCAACGTGCTACTGAGCCCAGACTGCGTCCATCAATTGGTGAAATATTGTCGAATTGTTTTTCAGAGACAGCCCAAGTACGGCTGCCGTTAATAAAAGCACGGCCGTCGATGTTGAGTGCGGCAGCGCGCTCATGCCAGAGTCTGTTCGTCATAATATTTCCTTTTTCTGTCGATCTAGTTCGGCCTCCTGATTTGCCAGGACTGCACGAGGTAATAAATTTTTTGTAAAAAAATAGCAAATAAAGCGCTAACAATCAAAATCAGCGTAAAAGTGGAGACCAACTCTATGATCCCCACTTTTTAGGCTTGCTTACGGATGTCAGCAATGTCGATGGATTTAAAAACTGACGACTGTTGATGCCCCAAACATTAAATTATCTTTTTTGTAGGTCTTCGACGGTACATCGTAGAAGGTATTTTCTGAGGAGCCATCGCGACGTAATTCAAATTTCAAGATTGCGTTCGGCGTCAAAGAGTAATTCATACCTAAGGTCAGTGCATAGCGATTCGCGCCTTTGTTTGGATCGCTGATCAGACCTGTTACATTGTCGATTCCAGGCCCAAAGCCATTGCGATAATCACCGCATGTGGCCTCTATCGTAGTTGCCCCGCTAGGATCTGTTGCGAAGTCGGGGAGACTACATTTACCAAATACTACCGTCGGCACACCACCGCCATTGGCACTATTCTTGACGTAATCCATGCGTACCAAAGCTTCTAGGCGGGGCGTGATTTTGTAGGCAGCCAAACCGGATAAACCTATCCATTTTGCATCACCACCGTTATAGGCCCCATTACTGGTTTGGCCCACTTCAACTTGACCTAGTAGCGACAAGTTGCCACGGGTGAAAAACGTATCTAGTTCGACGGAGTTTACTGTGGTGTTCGCAGATGACTTACCATGCAGACCAGAGGCCCCGAAACCACCAAATTCGCCAGTAGAATAATCAACGCGCCAGTGTAGAGATGGCGATTTACGGTCGGTAATGCGGCCATTATTGGCGTTGCCGACGATCAGCTTAATATCTAATGGTCCATCGATATGTTCGTAGCCGAAACCGGTCATAAAGGTTGGGTCAACGAAGTCAAATAATAGATTGTTGGTGATTGTTTTCTTTGATTGCGCGCCGGCAGCGCCCGGGTAATCGTAGCCAGCCCATGAACCAAATTGTCCAGCCAAAAAGCGATTATTCAAACCGATGAAGGGTATCGAAACCGTTGCCTGATGGACTATTGAACCAATATTGTAACCACCACCGTCACCATAACTCTTATGCGGCATTAGTTCCAACAACCATTTTGTGCCGCCTTCCATCTCTTTTTCGAAACGCAGTAAAGCAGTGCCGAAGAATGCATTGTCATAGGCGTAGGAAGTTTTTTGACCAGCAAGAGTGCCATCACCATTCTGATCTGCGAAGTTTTTCATGAACACCACACTGCTGGTGTCCTGGCGTTGGTTGTAGATGTACGTTGGATCTATGTATCCAGATACTTTTAAACCTTTAAAACCGCCAGCTTCCAACTGATCTTCCATTGCTTCTGTCTTAATCTTCATGCGATTAAATTCAGCTTGATTCTCGACCGATGTGGCGGCCACCGCGACTGATTTAGTGTTGATGGATTCGACCATGGCTTCGAGTTGCTTAATTCTCGCCTTCATCGCATCGAGTTCAAGTTTTAAGTCTTGCGCACTTTGCGCCATCGCAGCTACTGGAAATGCCAAAGTGATTGCGATCACAGCTTTTTTCAAAATATGCATGTTTGCTCCTAAGGATTATTTGTGAATTTTTGGTCGTTCTAAAAGTTCATATTTTTTAATGCAGTGCTTCAGCTTGAAAAGCAGCAGAAATTTGTTTTTGACGCAAACGCTCCGCTCTGACTATGTACCAACTTGATAAAATCACGCCTATCGTTACGACTAAAATTGTTAAGGCGGCGACCACATTGACCCGTGGATCCAGACCCAACCTGGCGCGGGAAAAAATCACTATAGGCATAGTGGAGTAGCCTGGGCCAGTCAAAAATGCAGATAGAACTACGTCATCTAAGGATAAGGTGAAAGTAAGTAACCATGCAGATGCCAGGGCCTGGGTAATATTTGGAAACGTCACCAAGGTAAATACTTGGAAAGGTTTGCAACCAAGATCCATTGCCGCTTCTGATAAAGATTTGCTCATTTCGGCCAAGCGTGATTCGATGACGACGGTTGCGTAAGCCATCCCAAGTACCGTATGGCCAAACAAAATTGTCATCAAGCCGCGCTGCGGGAATCCAAACATCTTTTCAAACGAGACAAACATCAGCAGCAAAGACAAACCTATGATGACCTCAGGCATTACTAGCGGTGAACTGACCATTCCTTTGAATAATGCACGCCCTGGAAACCGACGGTAATTATTCAAACTGAAGGCAGCAAAGGTGCCAAGTATTACCGATGCAGTGGCAGCCATCAGGGCAATTTTTAGCGACAATAGAAAACCAGAAATAATTTCCTGATCGTCAGCTAATGCGGAATACCAGTGCAAGGTAAAACCACTCCAGACCATGTCCTGGCGTGAGTTATTGAAAGAAAAAACGATCAGCATCAATATGGGAATATACAAAAATAGATAGCCCAGCGACAGCCAGCCACGGCCAAACCAACGATATGCGTTCATGTTTTCTCCGGCGTTTGATTATTTTGATATTTATTGAAAATGCCCATAGGTACCAGTATCAATAAAATGACGACCACGGTAACGGCAGAAGCCATAGGCCAATCGTTATTGCTAAAGAATTCATCCCACAGTACGTGGCCTATCATCAGCGTTTCTGGGCCACCCAAGAGTTCAGGGATAACGTATTCACCGACGCAGGGAATGAAGACCAGCATGGCGCCGGCGATGATGCCTGATTTCGATAAAGGTACGGTAACGCGCCAGAAGGTGTTCCATGGATTAGATCCGAGATCAGCGGCTGCTTCAATAAAACGTACGTCCATTTTGGATAGATTGGTGTAAAGCGGCAAAATCATAAACGGCAGGTAGGTGTACACCATGCCGACCATTAATGAAAATGGCGTATTCATCATATGTATCGGGGCATCGATCACTCCGATGGAAAGCAGAAAATGATTCACTACACCGTTATTGGCCAACATCCCTTTCCAGGCATAGATGCGCAGTAAAAACGAAGTCCAGAAAGGCAGCATGACCATCATCATCAGAGTTGGTCTGATAGAAGCTTTGGCGCGCGCCATAAAATACGCAAACGGGTAGCCTATCAATAAGCAAAACAGCGTAGTGATCGCAGCAAATTTAATCGAGCTCAAATAAGTCAGCACATATAAATTATCTTCTGCGATGAACAGATAGTTGCTGATCTTGATTTTTAACGATATCACACCATCAACATACGAAAAGATGCTGCCAAACGGATTACTGATCTCCATCTCTACCATGCTGATCTTCAAGATGATGAAGAAGGGCACTAAAGAGCAGATAAATAGCCAAAGATAGGGAATGCCAACCACAGCGGTTTTGCCACTGAACCACTTAAACAGGATAAGGTCTTTCAGAAATTTTTTCACGATGGTTGCCCTTATTGGGTTAATACCACCATAGAAATGTCGGACCAACTGGCGTAGACCTTGTCACCCCATTTCGGATGAAAGGCGCCATGTCTTACCGTATTGCTGACGGTCGCCTTGACCTGCATACCAGTGGCTAATTTCAAGTGATACACGGTATAGCTGCCTAGGTAGGCCAGTTCTACTATTTCGCCATACACCACGTTATGTGTTTGCTCAGGGGCTTCGGCACTGATAGTGAGCTTTTCTGGACGCACCGCCACCGAGACTGGCATGCCTATGGTGCCAGTAATGCCGTGACCTACATAGTGTTTGCATTCTGGGCTGTCGACAACAACGTGATCAGGTTCGTCTTCAACCACTTTGCCGTTAAACATATTGACGCTGCCGATAAAATCAGCGACGAAGCGACAATTAGGCGTTTCGTAGATGTCTTCTGGCTTACCAATTTGCTTAATTTTCCCTTCGCTCATGACTGCCACGCGCGATGCCATCGTCATCGCTTCTTCCTGATCATGCGTCACCATGACGCAGGTTACGCCGACTTGCTCAATGATATTAACCAGTTCGAGTTGGGTACGTTCACGCAGTTTTTTGTCTAGTGCTGCAAGTGGTTCATCAAGTAACAGCAACTGAGGGCGTTTGGCCAAGCTTCGCGCTAAAGCAACGCGTTGCTGTTGTCCGCCGGATAGTTGATGAGGCTTGCGCTTGCCAAATGTCGATAGCTGAACCAATGCCAGCATTTTTTCTACCTGTGCTGCCACTTCGTCTTTCGGCATACCATCTCTGCGTAGACCGAAGGCGATGTTATCCCAGACCGATAAATGAGGAAATAGCGCATAAGACTGGAACATCATGTTAATCGGCCTATGGTAGGGGGCGACTCCTACGATATCTTTGCCGTCGAGTAAAATCTGGCCGGATGTGGGTGATTCAAAGCCAGCAAGCATGCGCAGCAGCGTTGATTTTCCACAGCCTGAACTGCCGAGCAAGGCAAAAATTTCGCCTTTATTGATGCCAACAGACACATTGTCGACTGCGCGCACATCACCAAATTCCTTGATCAGATTATTGATTAACAAAAATGGTTTTCCTGCGCCATTACCTGTCGCTGTTGTGGCTGAAGAGCTTGCTATATCGCCATGAGATGGTAACGCCATGAGATGCCTTGATAAAAAAATGGTTGAGCTTCGCCAAGGTCATTGGGTAAATGACCATTCGGCACTTTCATTGATTATTGCGTCCGACGAATCGGACTCGTGGGAATTACATACCAGTTTTAAACTGGGTATAGATGCGTGTCATTAAGCGTCGGATATCAGAATTAACTGCTTCAGGAGACGTCATTTTTTTCTTATCTGCGTCGCTCAGATAGACAGTTTTATTTTCTGAAATTTCTTTTTTCACGAATTTGGTTGCCGCCGCATTCGGGTTTGCGTAAAAAACCTTATTCGAGATAGAAGCATGAACTTCTGGGCGCATGATGTAATTCATCCAAATATGGGCGTTGTTCGGATGTGGTGCGTCGGTAGGAATCGCCATGACATCGAAAAACATAGTGGCCGATGTACTAGGGATTAGAGCCTGGATCTCGATACCATTTTTGGCGTCAATGGCACGTTGACGGGCGATGTTAATGTCGCCTGACCAACCCAAAGCGACACAGACCGAACCATTAGCCATGTCGTTAATGTAGCCAGAGGAACTAAACAGGGTGACGTATGGGCGGATTTTTTGTAAAAGGCGGCCAGCTTCTTGGTAATCTGCAGAAGATTTCGAGAATGGATTTTTACCTAGGTATTGCATAGCCGGCGGCAGTATTTCAGACGGTGCATCGAGGAAGGATACGCCACAGGATTTGAGCTTGGAGATGTATTTAGGATCAAACACCAAATCCCATGAATTTGCTGGCATAGGGAGATCGCCCAGCGCTGCCTTAACTTTAGCAACGTTGATGCCGACGGTGGTGTAACCCCATAACCAATCGATTACGTGATCGTTATTTGGGTCTAGTTTAGATAAAGCCAATTGAATTGCCGGATCCAGATTGGCTATATTTGGCAGTTTGGTTTTATCTAATTTCATTAATAGACCACCCTGAATTTGCAGGTTGGCCCAATTGGAAGACGGTACCACGATGTCGTAGCCGGTTTTTCCTGCAACCAGCTTGGCGTGCAAAATCTCATTGGTATCGAATAAATCGTAACGCACCTTGATTCCGGTCTCTTTCTCGAAATTCTTGATGGTGTCTTCTGCGATATAGTCTGACCAATTGTAAATATTCAGTACTTTTTCTTCTTGCGCCTGGGCTGGTGTGAATGCCATTGCGCTCAATACGCTGGCTGCGAGCAGCGTTGAAACGCCACGTTTGAATTGCTTCTTTAAGCGTAATGCCTTGGTTGAAACCATCATGTTTATCCCCTGTCGTATTAGATTGAATTGCGACTACGTTTCGTTTTACAGCGCTTCTTATTCGGCGACTTGTTTTACTTTATTGCACTACATTTTTTATCTTACTTTTTTTGTCTAACTTTGTCATTGCCTTGTCTGATACTAAGCAATTTCTATACCCAGCCACGCCCCTGTAAATCTGCCAGTGTTTTATCCAGGCAGGAGCGAATCAGGCCTATCATTTCATCGATTTGCTGCACACTAATACACAGCGGTGGTGCGATGATCATCCTATCACCGACAGCACGCATGATCATGCCGTTACCGAACATATATCCACGACAAATCATGCCTACATTTTGCTCTGCATCGAACAAGACACAGTTATGCACCAATTCGGCTTTTTCTTTCACCAAATTGAGGCCGGCGACTAGGCCGCAACTATCTGCAAAGCCTACCAGAGGGTGAGTCGCGAGTGTGGCAAATTGTTGTTTTAGATAAGGACCAGTTTCTGTCGCGACTTTTTCGACTATTTTCTCATCCTGAAGAATACGTATATTTTCCAATGCAGCAGCGCACGCAACTGGATGGCCGGAGTAGGTGAAGCCGTGATTGAAGTCGCCGCCTTTTTCTATCAGAACATTCGCTACGCGGTCGCCCACCATTACACCACCCAAAGGGATGTAGCCCGAGGTAACGCCCTTGGCGAAAGTCATGAGATCTGGCTTGATACCCATTAACTCGGAACCGAACCACGTGCCGAGTCGACCGAAGCCGCAAATGACTTCATCGGCGATCAGTAAAATGCCGTATTTATCGCAAATTCTTTGAATTTCTGGCCAGTAAGTAGCCGGGGGAATAATCACACCGCCTGCGCCTTGTACTGGTTCACCTATGAAGGCCGCAACTTTTTCCGGACCGACTTCAAGAATTTTTTGTTCTAGCCAAGACGCTGCTTCAATTCCAAATTCGGCTTCAGTTTTGCCGCGTCCCGCCTCGAAATAATTTGGCTGACCTATGTGTTCTATGCCAGGGATGGGCAAACCACCTTGTGCATGCATGCCGCCCATGCCACCCAATGAAGCACCAGCGACGGTGCTGCCATGATAGGCATTGTGGCGACTGATAATGACATGCCTATCGGTGTAACCGAGTAGATCCCAGTAGCGACGTACCATGCGTAGATTGGTATCATTGCCTTCTGAACCTGAGCCAGTAAAGAACACATGATTAAATTGTGGCGGCGAAATTTCTACCAGTTTGGCTGCCAGTTGTACCGCTGGCACATTGGTGGTGTTGAAAAAGCTATTGTAAAACGGCAGCACTTCCATTTGTTGATACACGGCTTCCGAGATGCTGCTGCGGCCATAGCCAACGTTGACGCACCAGAGACCAGACATGCCGTCCAAGACTTTTTTTCCCTCAGAGTCCCACAAATAGATGCCGTCGCCTTTGACCATAACGCGCGCCCCTTTTTCATTGAGATCTTTAAAATCCGTGAAAGGGTGCAGGTAATGCGCGGAATCGAGTTTTTGTATCGCTTTGGTATCGAAAGTCTGAGCCGCTTGCTTGGCCTCGTTAGCGCTGGCGACCAAAGTAATGCTGGGCTTTAAGGAATGAGAGTGCATGGCTATCCTAAATTCGAGAATGAGGTATTCGTGTTTAATACGATTGTGCAGCGTTTTTGACTATGAGCTAAGTGGCCTAGATCCGCCACTTAGCTAAAAAGTTGTCAGCGAATATTAAACGTGCAGCAGTAAATGTTCGCGTTCCCAAGGACTGATAACGGTCATGAATTCCTGATGTTCCAGATCCTTGATCGCTGCATACACATCGATGAACCGGTCGCCCAATACGCTACGCAATTTGTCCTCGGCACGCAGTAATTGCAAAGCTTCTGGCAAACCTTGTGGCAGTTCAAATTTCAGATCATAAGCGCTACTAACAGTCATAGGTGTAGGCTCTAATTGCTCTACCATGCCTAGGTAGCCGCAAGCCAGTGTCACAGCTAAAGCCAGATAGGGATTGGCATCTGCACCGATAATACGATTTTCAACGCGTCTATCTTGCGAGCCTGATTCTGGCACGCGGAAACCCACGGTGCGGTTGTCCATGCCCCATTGAATATTGATAGGCGCTGCGGTGTGGCGCACGATGCGACGATAAGAATTCACATAAGGCGCAACGATGGCCATCGCTGCCGGCATATATTTTTGCAAGCCACCGATATAGTGTTTAAAGATAGGGGCAGCCGAACCGTCTGCATTACTGAAAATATTCAAGCCAGTTTTGCAGTCGACTACACTTTGGTGCACATGCATCGCCGAACCTGGCTCGCCCGCCATAGGTTTTGCCATGAAGGTCGCATACATATCATGTTTTAGCGCGGCTTCACGCAAGGTGCGTTTAAAGAAAAATACTTTATCTGCCAGGCTTAAAGGATCGCCGTGCAAGAAGTTAATTTCCATCTGACCAGCGCCGATTTCATGAATCAAGGTGTCGACGTCCAGGTTCATCAACTCGCAATAGTCATAGATGTCTTCAAACAGTGGATCAAATTCATTCACCGCATCGATGCTATACACCTGGCGACTGGTTTCGGCTCTGCCACTACGGCCAATAGGCGGTTTCAAGGGTAAATCTGGATCGATGTTTTTTGCAGTCAGGTAAAACTCAAGTTCTGGCGCAACCACTGGTTTCCAGCCTTTGTCTGCATACAATTTAAGTACCCGGCGCAATACTGAGCGTGGTGCGAAGTCAACCAATTTTCCATCGGCGAAGTAGCAATCGTGGATGACTTGTGCGGTTGGATCGGTGGCCCAGGGAACCATGGTGATGGTACCCGGATCAGCTTTCAAAATCATGTCGCGGTCGGTGGATGAAATTGCTCTATCGTAAGCGTCATCATCGGTAGGGTAGTTGCCGGTCACCGTCATGCCTAAAACTGCTTCAGGGATGCGCATGCCGCGCTCTTGCGTAAATTTTCCGCGAGGTAGGATTTTGCCACGTGCTACGCCAGTCAAATCGGGGACCAGACATTCTATTTCAGTGACCCGGTTTTCATTGAGCCATACATCCATGTCGGTGTAGCTAAAATTTTCGCGAATTGCCATATTTATCTCTCTATTGTCTTACTCGTTGCGTCTTTACTCTTGTCTATGCTTAGTCAGGAATCTCAGACGCGCTCTATTTCTATACTCGGCAGCAGGGCACTACGGCACCCGTCTAGCCCATAATTCGTAAGTCCTCATTCTGATTTACCTCGCTTGCTTTGATAGTCGCGACAAGCCTGACCAAAGGCATTAAAAATCTTGATGGAGGCGGGGTTATTCATCAAATCCCATTCCGGATGCCATTGCACTGCGAGTGCAAAGGAACCCGACTGACCAAAACTATAAGCCTCAATCAGGCCATCATCAGCACGCGCTTCTACTTGCAGGCCGGGCGCTAGTTCGGCGATACCTTGTCCATGTAGTGAATTGACTTTTAGTTGTAAAACACCATCGAGTATCTGGGCCATCTCACCATTCGGCGTCAGACTGATCTGATGCACGGGTGCGTATTGCTGTTCTTGCGGGAGAGACTTATCTTCACGATGATCGAACTTGCCCTCGACCTCTTGCACAGCCTGATGCAAGCTGCCACCGAGGGCAACGTTGACTTCCTGGAAGCCACGACACACCGCAAAAATTGGTATGCCACGCTTAAGGGCTGCGCGTATCAAGGGCAGGGTGGTGGCGTCGCGCGCTGCATCTTGTGGCAATGCCGGGTTATGCACCTCTTGCTGGTAATGACTAGGATGAACATTGGAATAGGCGCCAGTCAACATCAGGCCATCAGCGGTCGCCAGCACGGTGTTGAAATCGGTCTCGGCCCCGAAAGCCGGTAAGACTAGGGGCAAACAAGTTGCGCCGCGCACCACCGCATCGAGGTATTTCATTTGCGCCACATGAAAGGCGTGGTTGCCAATTTGAGCGGTACAGGCCGGAACGATAACGATAGGGCTAGGCATGGTATTTTTTAAAATCAATGTAAATAAAATTGTGAGCTAAAAACTGCATTGGAGTAAAAACATAAGTCAAATACTAATCTAGGTGGGTCCACTTGAACAGTGCTAAATGTTTTGCATTGCACCAAATTTACCCTTAAAAACCACACTTATTGCCTTGGGTTAAGTTTGAATAAATACCGAACACAGAATATTCTGAGTTTGGTATGATGGAAAGCGCCACTTTGTTCAATTCGATGGAACCACTTTATTTTTATGTCAATCGCGTCAGATTTACTCGCCAATTTGCTGGCTAAGGAAGATTTTTTTTCTGGCTTGTCGCAGCAGCGTAGGCTCTATGAGGCGGCCAAGACGGCTATTCATCAACAGCATTTGGGGGCAGGGACAAAATTGCCTTCAAGCCGCGATCTTGCCCGTGATTTGTGTCTTGCTCGCAACACTGTGGTGGCCGCGTTTGAACAATTGTCGAATGAAGGTTATGTCAGTAGCAGTTTGGGGAGTGGCACCTATGTGGCTGATTTGGCGGAGATGAAACCCATAGCTGATCAGAATAATCACCTGGATGCGCTTGCCCTGACGTCGGCGACCGCCCAGGTGGCAGCATTGTCACGGCGTGGCGCGCACATTACTGCATTTGCCGCCGGGCCTCGTTTCGAGATTCAGCCCTTCGTGCCTGGCGATGCTGACTTTAGTAATTTCCCGTTTAAGCTGTGGCAGCGCCTACAGAATCGGGTATGGCGGGAAGCTCGTTCTGAATTACTGGACTACGCTGATGCCGGTGGCTTTTTGCCCTTGCGACTGGCGATCGCCGAATATTTGCGGGTTTCGCGTTCGGTTAAAGTCGCAGTAGAAAACATCGTCATTACTTCGGGTACCCATCAATCTTTAGACTTATGCGCGCAACTACTGGCCGACGTAGGCGACACTGCGTGGGTGGAGGATCCCTGCTATTGGGCTGCCCGACGGGTGTTTGAGGCCTGCGATCTGCGCTTGCACCCGATTAAGGTCGATGCTGAGGGAATAGCGCTGGGGCCGGAAGATTTGGCGACTGATCCACGTTTAATTTACGTCACGCCCTCACATCAATACCCTACCGGCGCAGTGATGAGCCTGGCCAGGCGGCGTGAGTTACTCGATGTGGCAGTGCGTAAAAATGCCTGGATACTGGAAGATGATTACGATAGCGAGTTTAGGTACACCGGTCGGCCGCTGGCTTCTTTGCAGGGCTTGGATAGCGCCGATAGAGTGGTCTACATGGGGACCTTCTCAAAAATCCTGTATCCCGGCATTAAGATAGGCTATATGGTGGTGCCTAGTGCCCTGGCAGACCCCTTCAAGATTGCGCTCTATGATTTACAGAGACCCGGTCAATTAATGGTGCAGGCGGCCTTGGCTGACTTTATTTCGCAAGGACACTTCAGCACCCATATTCGTAAAATAAGACAGATCTACGGCGCCCGTCGGGAGTTGTTACGTAAGACTTTGGTCGCGCAGTTTGGCACTCAACTCAATCAGCGTGTGAGTATCTCCAGCGAGGAGTCGGGCTTGCATCTGGTGGTAGAGTTGCCAGATCAAGTCGATGATGTGGCACTAGAAAAATTAGCGGCGGAGTCGGGCATCTCAGTGAAGGCCTTGTCGACCTATTACCTGAAAGCACCGGTGCGGCGTGGTCTATTGGTTGGTTATGCCTATGTGACACCGGATAAGATCGTCTACTACGGGAAATTGCTGGCAGCAGTGATCTTGTCTGGGGTGCGCTAGTGCCGTCTACTCAATCAGATCAATCCTTGTGCGCGCAAGTGCGCTATCTGCTCTATATCCAATCCCAGCATTCGCTGTAAGACCTGTTCGGTATGTTGTCCTAACAAAGGCGGTGCTCGCATGGGCGCGATGGCGTCACCGGAAAACTGTACCGGATGCCGAACCTGAGGCACACTGCCTGCACTAGGATGCGGCACGTCAACCCGCATAGCGCGCGCCTGTACCTGTGGATCGACAAATACCTGCGCTAGATTATTGATCGGGCCACAAGGCACACCAAGGGCTTCCAAGGCTGCCGCCAAGGCAAATTTATCCCAATGTGCCAATTGCTCAGTGATCATGGGTATCAGAATCTCTCTATGTTGAACGCGTGCTGGGTTGTTGCAAAAACGCGTATCCGCACTCCATTCAGCTTTGCCCAATACTTTGCAGAAATTCCTAAATTGGCTGTCGTTACCGATCGCAATCACGATTTCACCGTCGGCAGTTGGGAAAGTTTGGTAAGGCACGATATTCGGATGGGCGTTGCCCCAGCGTTTAGGGAGTGTCTCGCTAACCAGATAATTCATGCCTACGTTGGCCAGCATTGCCACCTGCACATCGAGTAGGGCGACGTCGATATAACGACCAAGGCCACTACTGGCACGGTTTGTTAGTGCTGCAAGAATTGCACTGCTGGCGTACATGCCTGTCATTACGTCCACCACCGCTACGCCCACTTTTTGCGGGCCGCCGCCAGGCAGATCAGCGCGCTCACCGGTGATGCTCATGAGCCCGCCTATGCCTTGAATAGCAAAGTCGTAGCCGGCTCGCTCGGCATACGGACCAGTCTGGCCGAAACCAGTGATGGAGCAATAAATCAAGCGCGGATTAAGACTCTTTAAACTCTCGTAATCGAGACCATATTTTTGCAAACTACCGACCTTGTAATTCTCTATCAATACGTCAGCTTGCAGTATCAATTGACGTAGCAGGGCGGCGCCTGCTGGCTTGGAAAAATCCAGGGTCACCGACTGCTTGCCGCGATTAGCCGATAAATAATAGGCAGCTTCGCTACTTAAATTTCCGTCCGCATCTTTGGCGTACGGCGGCCCCCAATGGCGGGTGTCGTCACCGACACCCGGCTTCTCTATCTTGATCACGGTGGCACCGTAGTCCGCCAGAATTTGTGTGCACCATGGACCGGCCAATACGCGGGTCAGATCCAATACCTTGATGTCAGGAAGTAAGCTCATGGAGGTGGTGTACGCAATCTCAGCAGAAAGCTTGTATGCCAGTGATGGCGCGACCCAAGATCAAAGCATGAATATCATGCGTGCCCTCGTAGGTATTGACCACTTCCAGATTGACCATGTGGCGGACGATGCCGAACTCATCCGAAATGCCATTACCACCCAGCATATCGCGCGCGACTCTGGCAATCTCTAGTGATTTTCCGCAAGAATTGCGCTTCATGATGGAAGTGATTTCTACACTATCGGTACCTGCGTCTTTCATGCGGCCCAATTGCAGGCAGCCTTGTAAGCCCAGCGTGATCTCAGTCAGCATGTCGGCCAATTTCTTTTGTATCAGTTGATTCGCAGCCAGTGGACGGCCAAATTGCTGCCTGTCCATGACATAGCTTCGTGCGCGTTGGAAGCAATCTTCTGCCGCACCTAAAGCGCCCCAGGCGATGCCGTAGCGAGCCGAGTTGAGGCAAGTAAATGGACCTTTTAGACCGCGCACCTCAGGGAAGGCGTTCTCTTCAGGGCAAAAGACTTCATCCATCACGATCTCGCCGGTAATCGAGGCACGTAGGCCGAATTTGCCGTGTATCGCCGGGGCGCTCAAGCCCTTCATACCTTTTTCTAGAATGAAGCCGCGTATCTTGCCTTCGTCATCCTTGGCCCAGACCACAAAGACATCGGCGATCGGCGAATTAGAGATCCACATCTTGCTACCAGAAATGCTATAGCCACCCGGCACTTTTTTGGCGCGGCTAATCATAGAGCCTGGATCGGAACCGTGATTTGGCTCTGTTAGACCGAAACAACCTATCCAGACACCGCTAGCGAGCTTAGGTAAGAATTTTTGTCTTTGCGCTTCAGTGCCAAATTCGTAAATTGGTACGATGACCAGGGATGACTGCACACTCATCATGGAACGATAGCCAGAATCGACCCGTTCTACTTCACGCGCAATTAAGCCGTAGCTGACGTAATTGAGACCAGGCCCACCGTATTGTTCAGGAATGGTCGGGCCAAGCAGGCCAAGTTCACCCATTTCGCGGAAGATCGCGGGGTCGGTTTTCTCGTGGCGGAAGGATTCTAGTATCCGTGGCTGTAGTTTGTCCTGGCAGTAAGCCTGTGCCGCATCGCGCACCATGCGCTCTTCGTCTGTCAATTGTTGTGATAAGAGCAGGGCGTCGTCCCATTGAAATTCTGTTTTTGCGCTAATTGATTTCATTTTTTCTTCCTATTGAGCTGCTGATGGTGTTGCTGATGGGGCACTGATGAATGTGCTGATGAATGTGCTGAATTTCGCATAACGCATTCTATTTCTGCATAGATCTTAAGCTGGAGTCAGTGTGCGTAATCAGTGAAAATTTGTCTGTGCTAGCAATATAAAGAAAAGCTTAGCGCAATTCAAACGAATATTTTGCACGCTAGCAGCTCTACTTGTGCGTAAAACGCACAAGGTGGTACATTGTGAGAATAATTAAATTTTCTAATCCTCAGCTACTTAGGCTCATTCCGTATGCGCAGAAAAATTCCCAATACCTGGACCCTGATGGCGTTTGAGGCGGCCGCGCGGCATCAGAGTTTTACCAAGGCGGCCAGCGAATTGGCTTTGACCCAGAGTGCGGTTTGTCGGCAAGTGGCAGGTTTAGAAGAGTTTCTGGGCGTGCAATTGTTTTTGCGCAGTAAGCGCGGGGTGGTGCTGACCGAGGCTGGTTTGACGTATAGCCGACAGGTGGCGGTAAGGCTCAATTCGGTAGAACGCGACACCTTGGAGATGATGGCGCGGCGCGGTCAGGGCGGCAGTTTAGAAATCGCCGTGGTGCCTAGCTTTGCGACGCGTTGGTTGCTGCCGCGCCTGGCCTCGTTTCAGCGCGATTATCCCGATATTACGGTCAATCTGGCGACACGTACGCGGGCTTTTTTATTCAATGACACTGAGTTTGATGCCGCGATCCATTGTGGCAAGAGCGCTTGGCCAGGCGTGAGTGCGCATGACTTATTGCCAGAAAATCTGGTGGCGGTCTGTAGCCCGGCATTGATCGCCCCGTCCACCTACTTGAGGCCCGAGCAAGTGCAAAAATATCCTCTATTACAACAAAGTACCCGGCCGTATGCCTGGCGCGAATGGTTTGGCTCACTCGGTTTGAGTGTGGAGCACGACATGACGGGGTGCCGTTACGAGTTGTTTTCTATGCTCAGTCAGGCCGCGATTCACGGCATGGGGATAGCTTTGATACCGCCTTTTCTGATTGAGGATGAGCTTAAGGCGGGCCTATTAACTGTGGCAGTGCCGCACGCATTCTTAAGCGGAAATAGCTATCAATTACTGTGTCCAGAAGCGCGTTCCGAGAGCGCAGCCTTAAAGCAATTTCGGGAGTGGCTGTTATTGCAAGCTGCGAGCTATCGTGAATCGCATCTAATTTCTACATAGTTGGGGGAGTATCCACCTATGTCAGGTATTTGCGCACATGGAATATGCGCAAACGCATGGGTGGGGTCGATACAGGAGGGGAGTATATGATCTTTGTCGAGCTCGGTTAAAGCTAGCCTGCCTATGCAGGCGCTCGCCAGATTTCTCCAAAAACTATTAGTTTCTGGAGAAATTTTCTGAGGACTTCCGCCAAATTGTTACAGCTGGGTGTAAGGCCGAAGACGGTGCTTTTGTACGGCAAGGCCAGTACAAGGCCGCTTGGGTGATTTTTCGTAAGTCCTATTTCTAT
This sequence comes from Undibacterium parvum, assembly GCF_003955735.1. Lineage (NCBI taxonomy): Bacteria > Pseudomonadati > Pseudomonadota > Betaproteobacteria > Burkholderiales > Oxalobacteraceae > Neoundibacterium > Neoundibacterium parvum. The sequence continues at coordinate 4,389,030 of NZ_CP034464.1, forward strand.
TAAATCGCCAAATTTGAAATGATTCATATCGCCTAGCGTAGCAAAATATGGCAGTATCAAATGAGTTTGCAAACGAGTTTGCAAATGGGCTTGTAAAGGGGTTGCTAACACCGCCAGTAGTTGTGGTTGGAATTGCATTAAATAATGAATACTCCTCTTTCGACGAAATAAAAAGCATGATGGCATTTTCATTCTTGTTTTTCCGGCGCAGCGCAAAATGCCTCCTATGCATATTGCCGTTTTTGTTATTTTCTTCCGCATTAGCCGCCCGCAATCCTCGATTTGAACAACTCGGTGTCGCCAACGGCTTGCCACAAGAATCGATCAATACCTTCCTGCAGGACCAACAGGGCTTTATGTGGATAGGCACACAAGCAGGTCTGGCGCGCTTTGATGGCTACCGTTTCGTGGTCTATAAAAACAATCCGCAAGATCCAGCTAGTTTGATCGATAACTACATTTTGTCGTCTTACCAGGATGCGCAGGGTGGCTTATGGTTTGGCACCAAGGGCGGCTTAAATCATTTTGATACGCGAAGTAAAAAATTTACCCGCTACATTCCGCAGCAAGAGATTCCCGGCACACTGACTAATCGTTCCGTGGTGGCGATTGCCAGGGATGGCGAACGCGGTATCTGGCTGGCCAGCGAAGATGGTCTTAAACACTTCGCTTTCGCCACCAAAGAATTCACCATCTATCGACATGACGCCAGTAAATTAGATAGCCTAAGTGCGAATAAAATTAATGCCCTTTACAGTGATCCGGAGGGGCGACTCTGGATAGGAACGGCGAACGGTTTAGATTTGTTTCAGCCTCAGCAATCGAACTTTAAACATATTGATATTGAAATTAAGAATCGTCCGGCTAACACCCAGAATAATATTTTGGCGCTCACTGTTGGGCCTGATCAAAAATTATGGATAGGGAGTAGTGCGGGTTTGGCGAGTATCCAATTGGGAAAAGATACGGCCAAACAAGAACCGATTTCTGAGCTTGCCGGTTTCGGTGCTATTGCGGTACAGGCGCTGATGCACGACAAACAAGCTAATCTCTGGATAGGAACTATCAATCATGGCCTGATATTGCTAGACGCGAAAACCGGGCAGGCGAGTAATTACCAGGCACAACCGCTGGACAGAAATAGTTTGGCAAATAATGAAGTAAAGACCTTGTTGCAAGACCGCTCCGGCACTCTATGGGTGGGTACCTGGTTTGGTGCGATCAGTCGGCTCGATTTGCACAGTGGCGGATTTGAGCGCTTGATACAGTTAAATGGCGCGCCCAATAGCTTGAGCGAAAACAAGGTCAGAGCGATAGTCGATGATGAACAAGGTGCGTATTGGCTAGGGACGCTAGGTGGCGGCCTGAATCGGTTTGATCCACAAACCGGGAAAATTGAGGTCTGGCGCCACCGGGAAGGCGACAAACAGAGTCTAGTCGATGATAGGGTCTCTGTGCTTGCCTATGATCAGAACCGCCGTTTATTGGTCGGAACCCGCAATGGCCTCAGTTGCTTTGATCCCAAAACCAATGTTTTTAAAAGTATACTTTTGGGCGCCAGTCTTGATGAAAATTATATACAAAAAATTCTCACTGACGGTGATGGCAATACCTGGATAGGTAGCAGGGGTGGCTTGTTTAAACTGGAGGCTGGCAGTCATACGCTAAAAAGCTATCGGCATGATGTGAGTGACGCCACTAGTCTGGGTGAAAACTCTGTCTTGTCTCTGGCTGCGGATGCCCAGGGAGGTCTCTGGGTAGGGACAGAAAACGGTTTGGACTATTTAGACAAAAATAGCAGTAAATTTAGGCACTATCAAAACGATGCCAAACAGAGCACTAGCTTGCTGCATAATCGTGTGAATAATTTACTGCTGGACAGTAAAGGACGTCTCTGGATAGGAACTGCGGGCGGTCTAAATCAGCTGCTCAAAACTGCGAATGGAGAATTACAATTCCAATCCTATCTGCATTTGCAGCATGGCGCGAATGAATCTATAGGCACTATCCTGGAAGACGAGCAGCAGCAAATTTGGTTTAGCTCTATTGTTGGTATTTCCAGACTCAATCCCTTGAGTGAGCGGATACAGTTGTATACCGCAAACGACGGCTTAACCGAAGGGGCGTTTCTTATAGGCTCCGGGCATAAGGCCAGGGATGGCACACTCATTTTCGGTGGTTTAAATGGCATTAGTTATTTTCAAGCCAAGGCAATTCGCGATAATCTTCAGCCCCCGCCCGTGGTCATCACTGATTTCCTGATTTTTAATCAATCGATCAATGCGCTCGCTACGCGCAAGCAGCAGGAGCTTGGCGCCCTCGATGGCATTGAGAACGCCAAGCGCATACACTTAAATGATAAAGAATCCGTGTTTTCTATCGAGTTTGCGGCACTGCATTTTGCCAACGCGCAGGCCAATCGTTATGCTTATCAATTACAAGGTTTTGATCAGGATTGGGTCGAGGTCGGTGCCAGTAAACGTTTTGCTACCTATACCAATCTCGATCCCGGCGAATACTTATTCAAGGTAAAGGCGAGTAATTCGGATGGCGTCTGGAACGAAACAGGCGCCAGTGTAAGCATCACAATTGCGCCGCCGTATTGGAAAACCTGGTGGTTTCGCGTGCTGGCCTTAAGCGCACTCATTGCCATGGCTTATCTGGCTTTTCAGTTGCGCATACGTGCGTTTAAAAAACAAAGGCAAGTACTCGAACAGGAAGTTGGTTTGAGAACCATGCAATTGCAAATGAAGAACGACGAAGTCTTGCATCAAAAAGAAAATCTGGAGCTGGCGCATAGAAATATGTCCTTGCTCAGTGACATAGGGCGTGAGATCACTGCCAAATTGGATAGTGAAGCCATCATCATGTTGGTCTACCGGTATGTGCATGAGTTAATGGATGCCAGTGTTTTTGGAATTGGTTTCTATCGTCCGGATCGGCAGTTGATCGATTACCCGTTTGCGATAGAAAATGGCAAACGCTACAGCGCGTATAGTCGCGATATGCGTGAGCCGAATCAGTTTGCAGTGTGGTGTATCACGCACGAAAAAGAGATTTTCATTAATGATTTGGAGCGCGAATATACAAATTTTTTTGATGATCTAGATCTCACGGTCGGCACCGTGCGTTTACCGATGCTGGCGGATGGCAGTATGCCCTGTACTGCCCAGTCTATGTTGTACGTGCCTATCTCGGTCGCCGGGAAAATACGCGGGGTCATCAGTGTGCATAGTCATCAAAAAAATGTCTATCAAGGCATGCATCTGGATATGCTGCGTACCCTCGCTTCGTATGTCGGTGTGGCTTTCGATAATGCTGATGCGTATGCGCATCTGAAAGAAACCCAGGAGCAACTAGTCGAGCAAGGTAAGCTCGCTGCCTTGGGCTCGTTGGTGGCGGGGGTGGCGCACGAGCTCAATACGCCGATAGGCAATAGTTTGATGATCGCCAGTACCATGCAGGATAAGACCGAGGTGATGGGTAATTTAATCGCCAGCGCGAGTGCGCGGCGCTCTGATCTGACGAATTTTATCGATGCGGCCAAAGAAGCGTCGGTACTCATCATGCGCAGCTTAACCAGTGCAGCCGATCTGATTAATAGTTTTAAACAAGTGGCGGTAGACCAAACCAGCGCCAAGCGCCGTCAATTTGACTTACAGCAGTGCACCCACGAGATCGCTGCCACCATGATGAATCAGGTGCGCACCGCTGGCCATACTCTGGATTTACAGGTGCCAGCGAATATACCCATGGATAGCTATCCGGGCTCGTATGGTCAAGTGATCATCAATTTTATCGGCAATGTCTTGATGCATGCTTTTGAGGGGCGACGTGATGGCCAGATCAAACTGGTGGCGCGGCGCATGGGTGAGGATAGGGTAGAGATTATTTTTAGTGACAATGGCAATGGCATCAAAGCGGAAGATATCGCGTATATCTTCAATCCCTTCTTTACTACCAAGTTCGGACAGGGCGGCTCGGGACTGGGCCTCAATATCAGTTACAACATTGTGGTTTCTTTGCTGGAAGGGCAAATCCGCGTCGAGAGCGTAGTCGGACAAGGCACTTCCTTCATTTTGGAATTACCCTTGACGGTAGGTAAACTCAGCGCAGCAAACGACTGGGTGGTGTAAATCTGCTTGCATTAGCGTTTTTTTGCTACTAGGTCAGACTAGTTTTTTCAGCGCATTAGACCTAGTCCTCAGTATATATTTCGCCTGCCCACAGGTAGAATAGCCGCAATAATTTGCCTCAACCAGATCCCCTAAGTATTGAGTTTTAAGGGGAGTATGCTACTCCGCCAGCCGATCGCGCAATAACGATGCGCGTAAATCACTTGCTTGCTCCGATACAGGGTGGGGTATCCGAGTCATTGCGGTTTTATCTAACACCATATTTAGTCTGAACTACGCCGAGAATACCGACATGCCTGAGAATACCTATATCACCCCGGTGCTGAAATTATGGAATCAGTTTTCCGCCTATCCGGGTGGCAAATATCTTTTTTCAAAATTCGTGCAGTACAAAGCCCCGTATTTTAAAACCGTCAATGCGCAGGTCCTTGAGTTAAAACCCAACTACGCCCGCCTGACCATTAAAAAACGCAAGGCAGTGCAAAACCACATCGGTACCGTGCATGTGATCGCGATTTGCAATCTGCTTGAAATGGCGATGGGCGCATGCGCCGAGGCATCCATACCCAAACATTTACGCTGGATCCCCAAGGGCATGAGCGTCGAGTACACCGCCAAGGCTGGCAGTGACATTACCGGTATTGCGCAAATCAATCCGGAGCAATGGCGCGCCGGCGATCTGGACGTGGTGATCACCGCGCTCGATGATCAAGGCGTGGTGGTGCTTAAAGGCGTGATCAAGCTGTGGATTAGCGAAAAGAAATCAGCCTAGCGCGGCCTGACACCTTGCAAAAATTTATACAGCATAGGGGTATCGGCGTAGGCGACGTTGAAGCGGAACCAGACGCTGCCTGGCTTACTGAGCATAAAGAACTCATTCGGCGAGAGCAGGATGCCCGCTTTCAGGGCCAGATCGGCCACTTGTTTGCCGTTCCAGTTCTCGCTCTGAGGTCCTGCCCAGCCGGCGCTGACAAACATGCCACCGCGTGGCTTGGCGATCGGTGCCATCCCCACTTCTGCCAGTTTCTCTATCAACCTCTCGCGTCCGGCCGCCAATTGCACCAGTAGTCGCTCTAGCATATGACGGTAGTGGCGCGCCGAAATGGCGTGATACACGGCGCGTTCATTGATCTCCGAAGTGGTCAGGCCGGCCAACATCTTGACACGCGCCAGTTCCGGCAAAAGTGCGTTACTGGCCGAGATAGATCCCACTCTAAACACCGGCGACAAGGTCTTGGAGAAGCTACCTACCCGTATCACCCGGCGCAGCCCATCCATGGCAGCCAGTGAGGCTTCGCCGCGCAGTGCTAGTTCGCGGTAAATATCATCTTCCACCAACCAAAAATCGTATTGTTCGGCCAAGGCCAGCAAGCGATGTGACTGTGCCAAACTGAGCGAGGTACCCAACGGATTTTGCAACACGGTATTGACTATCATTAGCTTGGGCGGTCGCAGCGCAAGTTGCTGCGCTAGAAACTCCATGTCCAAGCCCGCTTCGTTGCGCGGTATGCCGACCGGTATGCAGCCGTGATAGCGTATCAGCGTTAATAAATTACTGTAGCTGGGGTCTTCCACGAACACCGTGTCGCCCGCTTGGGTCAGCGTGCGTAAGATCAGATCAAAGGCATGGGTAGCGCCGTGCGTGAGTAAGATTTGATCCGGCTCGACCGCATACAAAGTGTCGCTTAGACTGGCGGCCATATGCTGGCGCAAACTAGGAAAACCCAAGGGATGACCGTAACCACGTAGCCGATTGGCCGGTATTTTCATGGCGTGCCGCACCGCCTCTAGAATGGTGGTCTCGCCGTACCAGTCGGGCGGGAGCCAGCCAGCACCAACCGGCAAGGCGCCGGACACGCCAGTGTAGAGGTCGGGCGTGAGGGTATCGATCGCGGTTGGGGTGGCCTGAAATACCAGTGCAGACTGGCTCGCCGCCACTTCAGCGCGTGCCACAAAGTAGCCAGAACCGCGTCGCGATGCCAGTAAACCTGAGCTTACCAGCCTATCGTAAGCCTCAACAACTGTGAAGGTGCTGATGCCATTACACTTGGCAAACTGCCTGACGGAAGGCATTTTATTGCCTATTGGCAGCAGACGTTGCGCGATCATTTGGCTAATAATCACAACAATTTGCTCTACCAAACTAGTATCCTTGGCACGCTTAAGCGCCAGGCAAGGCCATGCTAGCTCATTGGTCTGCGGTAATGCGGCCGAGGACGAGGGGGCGGTGTTTTGCAGGCTGCTCATGAGGATTTCCAAAGATCTAGGTTGGTATACAACTGTTATGTTATCACGACCAATACGGTTGTTGGCTTCTGCTCTTTGTGTATCTGTGCCGGGCATGTGGGTCTGCCTATGATTTGCTATCACTTTGCTAAACGCTGGGTTCTGATGTAGTTGCTTTCACTTTGAGCGGCACACAGCAACACTGAGCAACACTGAGCAGCATAAAAACGCATACACAAATTAAAACCACGAAAGAGGAGACACCGCATGAACCTAGAAAAACCTGCATCCATGAACGCATTCTGGATGCCATTTACCGCCAACCGCGACTTCAAGGAAAATCCTCGCTTGCTGGTCTCTGCCGAAGGCATGTATTACCGCGATGTTGATGGAAATCAGGTGCTCGATGGTACGGCTGGTTTATGGTGTGTGCCTTGCGGCCACGCCCAGCCTAAGATAGTCAGCGCGGTGCGCGAGATGGTCGGGCAGCTCGATTTTGCGCCGACCTTCCAAATGGGACATCCTGCTGCCTTTGATCTGGCAGAAAAATTGATGGACTACACCAATCATCGCTTCGGCCAGGTGTTTTACACCAACTCAGGCTCGGAAGCAGTTGATACGGCTTTAAAAATGGCGCTGGCCTATCACAAGGCACGCGGTGAAGGTTCACGCACCCGTCTGATCGGTCGCGAACGTGGCTATCATGGCGTGGGCTTTGGTGGTATGTCGGTAGGTGGTATCGGTGGCAATCGTAAGAACTTCGGGCCCTTGCTGGGAGGTGTAGATCATTTGCCACACACGCATAATCTAGAGAAAAATGCGTTTACCCGTGGTGAGCCCGAGCATGGGATGAATCTGGCTGATGAATTAGAACGTATCGTGGCGCTGCACGATGCCTCCACCATCGCGGCCGTTATCGTCGAGCCAGTGGCTGGTTCTACTGGCGTGTTGATACCGCCTAAAGGTTATCTGAAGCGTTTGCGCGAACTGTGTACCAAGCACGGCATCTTGCTGATTTTTGATGAAGTGATTACCGGTTTCGGCCGTCTGACCACTCCATTTGCTTGCGACTATTTTGATGTGGAACCGGACATGATGACCACCGCCAAGGGCTTGACCAATGGCGTAATCCCTATGGGCGCGGTATTTAGCAAGCAATTTATTTACGATACTTTCATGTCCGGGCCGACTGGCATAGAGCTGTTCCATGGCTACACTTACTCTGGTCATCCTATCGCTTGCGCGGCGGCCTTGGCGACTCTGGAAGTATTCCAGGAGCAGAAAATACTAGCACACGCTGCCAGCATGCAGAGTTATTGGGAAGATGCCGTGCATTCGCTCAAAGGTTTACCGCACGTAATTGATATACGCAGCATAGGTATGATTGCTGGCATAGAGCTGGCCAGCATCCCCGGCAAACCCGGTGCGCGCGCCTTTAGCGCCTTCAAACAAGCCTTTGCCGACGGCATCCTGATACGCACCACGGGCGATATTATCGCCATGTCACCACCGCTGGTGATAGAGAAAAAACATATAGACGAGTTGTTTGGCAAGCTGCGCACCGTCTTAAAAAACCTCGCCTAATCCGCCTAGCAAACCTATCGAAAGAATTGAATGATTACAGATTTGAACACTATTCCCCATTTCATTAACGGTGAGTTGGTACAGACCGCCAGTGAGCGCCATGCTGACGTGTATAACCCAGCGCTGGGTGTGCCGGTGTCGCGCGTGGTGCTCGGTACTGCCGACGACGTAAATACTGCCGTCGCCGCCGCCGCAGCCGCCTTTCCATCCTGGTCGGCGACGCCACCTTTGACACGCGCCCGTGTGTTGTTCAAGTATCTGCAATTATGCCAACAGCATACCGATGAGTTTGCTGCCATGATTACGCGTGAACATGGTAAGACTTTTGCCGATGCCCAGGGCGAAGTGGCACGCGGTATAGAAATGGTCGAATTCGCGGTCGGCATTCCGCAATTACTCAAGGGCGAATTTACCGATCAGATCGCACGCGGCATTGATGCCTGGTCTATGCGCCAGTCACTTGGTGTGGTGGCGGGGATTACGCCTTTTAACTTTCCGGTGATGGTGCCGATGTGGATGTTTCCGGTGGCGATCGCCTGCGGTAACACCTTTATCCTGAAACCGTCCGAGCGCGATCCTTCGGCATCCTTGTTGCACGCAAAACTATTGACAGAAGCGGGCTTGCCTAAGGGCGTATTCAACGTGATACAGGGCGATAAAGTCACGGTTGACGCCTTGCTCGATCATCCGGAAGTGCAAGCCATCAGCTTCGTCGGCTCGACTCCGATCGCCGAATACATCTATGCACGCGGCTGTGCCAAGGGCAAACGGGTACAAGCTTTAGGTGGTGCCAAAAACCACATGGTAGTGATGCCGGACGCTGATATGGAGATGACAGTAGACGCGCTGATCGGTGCCGCTTATGGTTCTGCTGGTGAGCGCTGCATGGCGATCTCGGTGGTGGTGGCAGTCGGTGATGCGGGCGATAAACTGATGGGCGCTTTGGCCGAACGTACTGCCGCCTTAAAGATTCGCGATGGTATGGCGCCGGAGGCCGAGATGGGCCCGGTGGTATCGATACAGGCCAAGCAGCGCATAGAAAAATTGATAGGCGAAGGGGTGGAGCAGGGCGCCACTTTAGTTGTGGATGGTCGTAATTGTGTGGTGGCAAGTCGTGAAAATGGCTTCTTTGTCGGTGGCACCTTGTTTGATCATGTGACAGCTGAGATGAGTATCTACCAAGAAGAAATTTTCGGACCGGTATTGTGTGTGATGCGTGCGCCTGATGTCGCCACCGCAGTTAAATTGATCAACTCGAATGAATACGGCAATGGCGTCGCCATCTACACCCGCGACGGTGGTGTGGCACGAGAGTTCGTGCGTCAGATTCAGGTCGGCATGGTCGGCGTGAATGTGCCTTTACCAGTGCCTATGGCTTTCAATAGTTTTGGCGGCTGGAAGCGCAGCATGTTTGGTGATCATCATGCCTATGGACCGGAAGGCGTGCGTTTCTATACGCGTCATAAGGCAGTGATGCAGCGTTGGCCAAATACCGCCAGCGCCGGTGTTGAGTTTGCTTTCCCACAAATGAAATAAATAAAGTATTAGGGATAGTGCTCATGAGCGTCATGCAGATACAAAAAATGGAGTTCGCCAACTTGGCGGCTGAAGAGTATTTTTTAGCCAGCGAGAAACTGATACAGGGTAATCCCAAACAAACCATCTGGCAGCATTACACTGACCCTAGTGCTAAATTTCTCACAGGGATCTGGCAGAGCGAGATCGGTAAGTGGCGCATCAATTACACAGAAGAGGAGTTCTGTCAGATGCTGCAAGGGGTCAGCATACTCACCGATGCCGACGGTCGTGAGGTAACACTTAAGGCTGGCGATAACTTTGTGATCCCGCGTGGCTTTCAAGGAACCTGGGAAGTGCTTGAGCTTAGTCGTAAAATTTATGTCATTTACGAAGCTTAGGTAATTGCAAAATTCAGCGCAAACTTAAGCGCAAACTCAGCAGCTTAGCTTTTGTATCATCTTGGGCCTTTGCACACACCGGTGTACAAAGGCCCTTCTGTTTTACTTAAACGTGAAATTTTTGTAAGTTTTTGTAAAAAAGACAGCAAGCCCACAGCGCATATTCCATGCGCCTTTCCAGTCCTATCAGGCTGCAGCCCGCATGGATACTGCGCTGTGGGCCTGTCTCATTTTTGTAGCGCCAAATTCCAGGCATTTTGCCTCGAAGTCAGCACTTGTGGTTGGGGCGCTGACTCGTCTACACTGTAGAGCAGGTCTTTATTGGGTTTTCAGTAAAGATAATGTGAGATGCATTATTGTTAATTTTAAAGCCGCTGTTCTTATTCGCAGCGCTTATCGAGATTTTCATGATTTCCTCAGCAAGCGTAGTTTTACATTACAGTCCACTCGTCTATTTTCTATCCAGCCTTGAATATCGCGTGCTGCGCGCTAAGCTGATCCAAATAGCTTTGACAGGACTGATCTCAAGATAGGTAAATTGGGCATAGGCCTGATTAATTGCACAGCATGGATCATAAGACTAGATTTACCAAAACCGCGAAAGGCTTAGCCGAGTCACTGGGAAAAACCAAGGACTTGTCCAGGGACTACCGCCGGGTGATTAAAGAGGTGGATGGGCATGCGTCCTTCCGTGATTTGCAAGATGTTCTGGGTAATTTGTCGGACAATAAGCTGACGGAAATTTTACAAAAATTAGTCAGTGATGAGTATATCCGCGGTTTTAATTTGCCTGAGGCAGCCGCAGTCGATGAGTCAGTAATTCCCGCCGAAGCCGAGATAGAAAATGCGCTGAGCATACTCACGATGGGGGCGTTTTTGCGCGAGGTAGAACACGCAGATAAAGTCCAATCCGGGGAGCTCGATAGTCAAGCTGATGCCAATCAAGAGCAAGCCCGTTTGTCTGCCGAAGCACAAGCTAGGCAAGCCGCTGCGGACAAAATACGCCGGGATACCGATGTCAGGGCTAAGAAATTAGCCGAAGAAAAGCTGCGTCAAAAAGTTGAAGCGCAGGCCAAGAAGGAGTTGGAGGAGCTTGCAAAAGTTGCCGCTGCAGCCAAGGCGCAGAAAGCGGCAGATGAAAAGCTAAGGCAGAAACAACAGGCACTGGAAAAAAAAGCCGCAGATGAGCTGGCTAAACAGCAGGCGGCGCTAGAGCTGGCTCAGCAAAAGGTGCAGGCACAAGCCAAGAAAGAGATCGAAGAGAACAGCAAGCGCGAAGTTGCTGCCAAGGCCAAGCAAGTGGCAGATGAATTGGCAGCGGAATTGGCAGATAAGTTATTACGCCAGCGCCAGCAAGAACTTGAACAAAAACAGGAACAAGCCAGAAAAGTCGCCGAAGAGATTTTAAAGCGTGAGATGGACGCCAAAGCGGCGGCCCAAGCTGTAGTTGAAGCCAAGGCTGCGGCCGAAGCCAAGGCAGTGTTAGTAGAGCAGGCGCGTCAGGCCGAGCAAGCTAGGAAATTAGCGGAAGAAAGCGCGCTGCGGGCTGCCGCTGAGGAAGCCAAAAGAATCGCAGAGCAAATCGCGCAAAAAGAGGCAGAACAAGCTGCGCTAAAAGCACAGCAAATATTAAAAGCGGCACAGGACGCGGCTAACTTAGCTGCGGAGACCAAGGCCAAAGAGCTAGCAGAAGAGCAGGCTCGCAAACGCGCGCAAGAACAGAAAGAAGCCGAAGACAAGGCCTGGCAAAAATTTGAAGCCAAGGCAAAGCGCGAAGCCGAGCAATTAGTATTGGAGCAAGCGCTGGCCTTAGCCTTGCAAGAGGCAGAAGAGAAGGCACGGCAAGAAGCCGCGCTGGCGCTGTTAGCACAGCAGCAGCTGGCAGAACAAGAAGCGCAACAGCGCGCGCAAGAGCTGGCAATGGTCGCGGCACGGCAGGCAGCGGAAGAACAGGCTAAGGCCGAAGCACATGCACAAGAAGAGGCTGCAGCACTCGCCTTAAGTAAGGCATTGGAACAAGAAAGAAAAGTCGCGGCACAAGTTCAGCTAGAAAGACAGGCAAAAAAAAGAGCGGCAAGCCAGGAACAAGCACGTCGCGCAGCCGAACAGCAGGCTAAACGACAATTAGAAATCCAGAAGCAGCAGGCAGAAGAAAAGCAAAAAGCCCTGGAGCGTGCCAAAGAACTCGCGTTAGAGCAAGAAAAAATACAGGCACAGGCACACGCGAAGGCCGAGGAGTTAGCAAAATTGGCAGCACAACAGGCGCAACAAGAATTGGCAGAGCAAGAAAAACAGCAAGCACAAGCTCAATTAGAGACTGAATTGGCAGCTAAATTAGCAGCTCAGCTTGCAGCTGAACTAGCAGCGCAAGCGCAGGCACTAGCCGAACAGCAAGCCCTGGAGTTAGAGCGTCAGCATAGACATGCGGAACAGGCGAAACTGGCTGCGGAAGAAAGAATTAAGCAAGAGGCGGAAAGCTTGGCGTTTGAGTTATCACAGGCGCAGGAGCAAAGGGAATGGGAGTTGCAAGTGCAAACTGCGGCCGCTGAAAAACTCAGGCAGGAAGCCGAGCGGCAAGCGCAAAAAGAAGTCGACGAGCAAGCGCGCAAAGCGATACAGCTAGAGTTGGAACAACAAGCGGAACAGCAAGCACTGGCGCGCAAAGTGCGTGAAGAGGCCGAGCAAAGGGCAGCCATAGAAGTGCAGGAAAGACTGCAGTTAGCGCAGGCACAAGCGCTCGATAGGGCAGAAGAGGAAGCCGCTGCGAACGCCAGAAGGAAGCGCGAGAGAAAGCAAACTCGGGCAGCAGAAAAGCGCGAGACTGCCAATCGTAAGGAGCGAGAACTCAGTAATGCCAATGCGGATAAGAGTAGCTACCAAAACTCTGGCTCGTGGATACAATTATTTTTGGGGGCGACGGTCTTGTTGAGCATCGCCCTATTTGCCTGGGCGCAGCTCAGTGATTTCAGCGCGCGGCTGACCCAATTTGAAAAAGTCAGCAGTGCGCAATTGCATCAGCCAGTCAAAATTGAGCAATTGCATTTTTCATTTTTACCGCAACCGCATTGGCAATTGCAAAACGTTCGCATAGGGGCGCGTTCGCAGATTAAAATTGAGCAAGTCAATGCCGACATAAACATCAGTGCCTTGCTGGCGCAGGAGATGCAAATTAAGGGTTTTGAGTTTATTTCGCCTGTGCTCAATGAAGAGGCGCTGGGCTGGCTATTTTTTGAGAAACTCCAAAGTGCGGGCAATAAAGTACGCTATTTTAGCGCCAGCAATTTGAATCTCGATTGGCCGCAACTGAACCTGGGCAGCTTCGATGTGAGCGGCGAATTTGGAAATAATGGTGCCTGGCAAAGTATCAAACTGCTTTCCGCCAAGCAGTCTATGCAGATAGAAATGCAGCCCAAAGACGGCACTGTGCAAGTGAAAATGAGTGCTAAAAGTTTCGAACTGCCATTGGGCGCTGAGCTAAAATTAGCTGACTTTAGCGCGGAAGGCAGTTTGAGTCCAAAGTCCTTGAGTCTGACTAAATTTTATGGCGTGAACTACGATGGCAGTTTGACCGGGAGCGCCAACTTGAGCTGGGATACGCTCTGGAGTTTTAAGGGTGATATCCACGCCAAGCAGATCAATCTCGCACTCGCTTTGCCGGCCTTATTCGAGAGTGGCAAGGTAGACGGGCATGCAAAGTTCGGCATGCAGGCAACGCAAGCCAGTAAACTCTTCGCTGGCGCCAAAATGAATGGCAATCTGCAAGTGCATGGCGGTAGTTTGCTAGGGGTTAATTTACTTAATCTGATGCAGACTGGCGCCAGCGGTGGCAAATCTGCATTCAATGATCTGGTGGCTGGATTTAGCTACGACGGCGCAAAAACATATTTTAGAAGCGTAAAATTATCCGCCGGTCTGGTGTCGGCTTACGGTAGCGCAGATTTGGGCAAGAATGCGGAACTCTATGGTCGCTTCACGGTCTTGCTGGCCTCGCCGATACGCGAAGCGCGCTCCGATTTACTCTTGTCTGGGCCACTCACCAAGCCACGCTTTAGCGCTGCCGCCGAAGTCACAAGGTCTATGCCTACACCGCTAGAGGATGTGACGGTAACGCTGGAATAAACGCTAGACTCAGCGCCAAAGTAATCAGCAAAAGCACTTTGTTAAAAAATGAAATGATGCCTGGGCTGCGGCGCATATTCCATGCGCCTGGCAGGCCAGACTATCTGCTAAGCCGCATGGGTGCTGCGTTTGGGACGAGTACTCGTTGGAATTTGCGACACAGGCAGAAAGCCTGAATTCAGCGCAAAAAGCTGCCGTTTTTGCCGATCACCACCATCTCGACAAAACTTGATCCATTGTGCATATTCGGGCCGAAGTTAATTGTATAACCGCCCAGATCTATGTTGCCCATGGTTTCTGCGGTCTTGATAAAGCGTTCGCGGTTCAAGTCTTTGCCGACCTTGCTAGCGATTTCTGAAAACGTTTTGGCTGCGATATACCCCTCAAGGCTGGTGAAGTCATAAACGCTGTGTCCGGCTTTTTGCATGGCTTTTTGGTATTCGGCGACGATAGGACTACGGGTATTCCAGGGCAGTGGCACCACTTGCGAAATACTGACGCCGATGCCGTCTTTGCCTAAGGCGGCGGCAAATGCACTACTGCCTACCATCGAGGTATTGAAAAATTGTCCGAGATAGCCGGCCTTGCGCATCTCTTTGATCAGGTTCGCTGAGGTCAGATAACTACAAAGTTGAATCACCGCATCCGGTTTTTTGGCTAATAGTTTGGCACTAACGCCAGTTGCGCCGATGGCAATCGCGTTACGTCCTACCGAGGCAGTTTCAGCCAGTTCCAGACCTAGTTTTTGCGCAGCGCTTGCGACGGCGGTCATCGCCGATTTTCCTTCGGCATCGTTTTGATAAAGAATTGCGATGCGTTTTATTCCCATGACTGACAACTGTTCTAAGCTATGGCGAATTTCATCGAGTAAGCTGGCGCGGGTATTAAATACATAGCGATTCGAGGCGTCGCGTAGCGGCGCCGCGCCCGAAAGTGGCGCGAAAAAAGGTAATTTTGCCTTGTTGACGAGCGCCAGTGCAGCGGTGCTGGTACTGCTACCGACATAGCCGAATAGGGCAAACACCTTATCGTTTTCTATATACTGGTTAGTGTTTTCTAGCGCATTGGACGGCTCAAAATTATCATCATCCTTGAGCAGTGTCACCTTACGACCAGCGACGCCTCCGCGCGCGTTTAGTGCATCAAAATAGGCCATGGCGCCCAGATTGGCGCGTATCCCAAGTTCGGCCGAGTCACCGCTAAACACGGCAGACTGGCCAAGGATAATTTTACCGTCGGTCACCCCATTTTCTGATGCAAGTAGTGCGCTTGAAAACATCAGCAAAGAGATTAGGGTGCTTAGACGGAGAATTGGCATAGTGTACTTTCATCGTTGGATGAGACCAAATCATACAGGTTATTGCTACTGTTGTACTTATTTATACACCAAGTTTGTCGCGTAAATCGTACCAGACCGCGCCCATCGCTGTGAGCGGTACGCGTAACAAGCGGCCACCGGGGAAGGGGTAATGCGGCAGGCATTCAAAGGCCGAGAAACGCTCTGCCTGACCCTGTATGGCTTCGGCAAGCAAGCGGCCGATCAAGTGTGTGAAAGTGATACCATGCCCGGAACAGCCTTGCGAATAATAGATATTCTCACTCAATTTGCCTACTTCTGGCATGCGCGAAAGCGTCAGCAAGAAGTTGCCAGTCCAGCCGTAATCAACCTTAACGTTTTTTAGCTGCGGGAACACTTTATACATATTCGGTCGAATGATGGATTCTATGTGCGCTGGATCGCGCGCGCCGTAAATCACGCCACCACCAAAGATCATGCGTTTGTCGCCGGACAGTCGATAGTAATCGAGCAGGAAATTATTATCTTCCACGCAGTAATCGGAAGGGATCAATTCATCTGCCATGCTACCCAAAGGTTCGGTCGTGATGACCTGGGTTCCGCAAGGCATGGACATCTTGGCCAATTTAGGTTCCAGATCACCGATGTAAGCGTTGCAGGCCAGGATGACAAATTTTGCTTTGACCTGTCCTTGTGCAGTGTGCACCACAGGATTGGCACCGCGATCGACCTTGGTGACGGCGCTATGCTCATAGATGACGCCACTGTTTTGTTCAAATGCGGCCGCTTCGCCTAGTGTCAGATTGAGTGGGTGAAAATGACCGCCCGTTTTATCCACGAGTATCGCCTCGTAGCGATCGGTATTTACGACTTTTTTGATCTCGCTGGGCTGGTCGATCAAACTGAGATTTTTATGCCCCCATTTTTCCCATAATTCTTTTTGTTCTTCTAGAGCCTTGACCTTTTTCTTGCTCAATGCGGCATACACGCCACCGTCTTTGAGGTCGCATTTGATATTGTATTTTGCCACGCGATCGCGAATAATCTGGGCGCCTTCAAACATCATTTCTGCTAAAGGCTTGGCTTTTTCTTTGCCATAGCTAGACTCGATCACGTCGATGTCGCGTGAATAGCTATGCACAATTTGTCCGCCATTGCGCCCGGATGCACCCCAGCCTACTTTGGCCTGTTCCAGTATCACTACTTTAAATCCTGCCTCGGCCAAATGCAGGCCCGCACTGAGCCCGGTATAACCGGCACCGATGATGCAAATGTCGGCCTCGATTGCACCGCGCAAAGCAGGGCGTTCGGGTGATGGGTGGGCGGACGCTGCGTAGTAAGAAGGGGCGTGCTGAGTATCGTTAGTGGCTGCGCTGTTAGACATAGAAAACCTTTTTTTGGGAAATTGCGCCATGTATTTTCCTATGCGTCGCCCTAGTTAAGGCCAGAAAATCATGACTATTATCATTATTCTGCACAAGCAAATGCCTGTTCGTGCAGGGTGTCTCATTGCGGTATAACTTAATTGCGTGCTTAATGGCGTGACTAATTGCGTGATTTTTTCTCTACGGTTTGACGACAGGCATCACCAAATGCCTGAAACATACGGATAGAAAATGGATTTTGCGCCGCCTGCCATTCCGGATGCCATTGCACCCCCAGTGTGAATTGCTCACACTCAGGTAGATGCACAGCCTCAATCAAGCCATCTTCAGCATGCGCTAATGCCTGTAAGCCCTTGCCTAAGGTTTTAATGCCTTGACCGTGCAAGGAGTTGACGGGGATTTCTGCTTGCTGCATTAAGCTGGCAAACCAGGTATCGGGCACCATTTTCACTGTATGAACATCGGCATACTGTTGGGCGACGCTGGCGCTATAATCTTCGCGGTGTTCGCGCATGCCGGGTATTGCATACAATTTTTGATACATGTCGCCACCAAGCGCAACGTTCAGTTCTTGCATGCCACGACAAATCCCGAACAGCGGCAAACCCATTGCCAGCGCCGCATGAATCAGCGGTAAATCGAAACGATCCCTATCCTGGTCCTGGGTCTTTTCTGGTGTTAAATTCTCTTGCCCGTACAGGCTAGGATCAATGTTACTGCCAGCGCCAGTCAGATACACCCCGTCCACCATGGACAAATAAAGAGCGAGGTCATTGCTGCCAAAGCAGGTCGGTGCCAGCACCGGCACACAGCCAGCATGCTCGACCAGAGGACGCATATATTTTTTGGTCATCACCTGGTACTCATGGCCGGCCCGCTCCTGAGCCCCCATAGACATCAGTACGATAGGTTTTCGGGTGCCGGAGGATGACTTAGAACTGGTTTCTTGAACTTGGCCGTGAGCCGTATTTTTGGTATTTGACATGATATTTTTTACTACGCATAGCCTGCCTTAAGCAGCCTAATATAAATTTGAAAGAGGTGGTGCTGATGCCATCGCTGAGTTGAAGTGAACAAAACTTAGCAAATACTGAGGGCAGGGGTTAGCATTTCCCACCCTCAGCGTTCTGCCTGGATTTACCCAGACATCAATTACATACCGGCGATGCACCAGTATTTGATGACCAGATAGTCCTCTATCCCATACTTCGATCCTTCACGTCCCAAGCCGGATTGTTTAACCCCACCGAATGGCGCGACTTCACTCGACAAGATGCCGGTGTTGATGCCCACCATGCCGTATTCCAATTGCTCGGCGACCCGCCAGATACGGCCGATGTCGCGGCTAAAGAAGTACGATGCCAGGCCAAATTCGGTGTCATTTGCCATCGCCACGACTTCTTCATCGCTAGAAAAACGGAACAAGGGAGCGATAGGGCCAAAGGTCTCTTCGCGTGCCACTGCCATCGCCTGAGTCACATCAGCTAATACTGTGGGTTCAAAGAAAGTGCCGCCCAATGCATGGCGTTTCCCGCCAGCCAGCACCCGTGCACCTTTGCTCAGTGCATCGTCGATTTGTGCTTCCACTTTCAATACTGCGGCTTCATTGATCAAGGGGCCTTGATTGACGCCAGCATCAAAGCCATTGCCAACCACGAAGCTCTTTTTGACCGCCTCTACCAATTTGCTACTAAACAAATCATAGACTTCATCTTGTACATAAATGCGGTTCACACAGACGCAGGTTTGGCCGGAGTTACGATATTTTGACGCCAGTACGCCTTCTACTGCGGCATCCAGATCCGCGTCTTTAAAGACGATGAAGGGTGCATTGCCGCCCAGTTCCAGCGAGAGCTTTTTGATGCTGCTGGCCGATTGCTGCATGAGTAGGCGGCCAACCGCAGTTGATCCCGTAAAACTGAGTTTGCGTACCGTAGGGTTTGCTGTAAATTCTCCGCCGATTTCTACCGGGTTACCTGTGATGACATTGAAAACGCCATCCGGCACACCGGCTCTACGCGCCAATTCGGCTAGTGCCAGCGCCGAGAAGGGCGTTAGTTCCGCCGGTTTGACCACCATGGTGCAACCAGCGGCTAAGGCAGGTGCGGCTTTGCGGGTGATCATCGCCGATGGAAAATTCCAAGGAGTGATGGCAGCGCAAACACCGATAGGCTCTTTGTTGACCATGATGCGGCGACCAGGTGCCGAGGCTGGAATGGTGTCACCGTAGATACGCTTGGCTTCTTCTGCAAACCATTCTATGTATGCTGCGCCGTAGGCGATTTCACCGCGGGCTTCGGTCAGAGATTTGCCTTGCTCGGCGGTCATGATGATGGCCAGATCTTCGCAATTCTCTAACATCAGGCCATGCCAACGACGCAAAATGGCAGCTCTATCCTTTGCCAGCAATGCGCGCCATGGTTTCCATGCCGCATTGGCGTTGGCAATTGCGCGATTGGCTTCAGATGCCCCCATCTTCGGTACATGACCCAAGATATCGCCAGTGGCAGGATTGTTCACGGCAATTTTTTCACCACTCTCAGCATCGCACCATTGGCCGTTGATATAGGCTTGTTGCTTAAACAGCGAGGGATCTTTTAATGTCAACATGATTGAGTCCAATATTTATTTATTTTTGAATTTCAATTAAGCGCGCAAGGCCGCATCGAGGATGTCTAAGGCTTCGGCCATCACTGCATCCGGAATAGTTAAAGGAAACAGGAAGCGAATCACATTGCCATACACGCCGCAAGTGAGTAAGAGTAAGCCATTCTTCAAGGCATACGCTTGGACTTTTTTGGCAAACTCTGGATTCGGTTTGCCGCTATCGGCGTGTTTGAATTCGACTGCCAACATGCCGCCTAAACCGCGAATCTCTGCGATTTGAGGAACACTTTCCTGCGCTGCCTTGAGGCGTTTAGTTAGTTGTTGGCCCAGGCTATTAGCGCGTTCGCAGAGCTTTTCTTCTTCGATAATATTCAGAACGGCCAGCGCAGAGGCAACCGCCAATGGATTACCCGCATAGGTGCCGCCTAAGCCACCCGGTGCTGGTGCATCCATGATCTCGGCGCGTCCGCATACGCCGGACAATGGCAAGCCGCCCGCCAAGCTCTTGGCCATGGTGGTTAAGTCGGCTAAGACATCGTAATGTTCCATCGCAAATAGCTTACCGGTACGGGCAAAGCCAGTCTGAATTTCATCAGCGATCAGTAGGATGCCGTGTTGATCGCAAATGGCACGCAAGGCGCGCATCAACTCTGGTGGCGCGACCACAAAACCGCCTTCGCCTTGGACTGGCTCGAGAATAATCGCCGCGACGCGTTTAGGATCGATACTGGCTTTAAACAGCATTTGTATCGCATGTAGCGTGTCGTCTACTGACACGCCATGCAGTTCGCTAGGAAACGGTGCGTGATATACCTCACCCGGGAAGGGGCCAAAACCTAATTTGTATGGATCCACTTTACCAGTGAGTGCCATACCCATCATGGTGCGACCATGAAAGCCGCCTGAGAAAGCGATCACACCGGGGCGACCTGTGGCAGCGCGCGCGATCTTGATGGCGTTTTCGACTGCTTCGGCACCGGTGGTGAAGAAGGAGGTTTTCTTGGCATGTGTGCCCGGCGTGATGCGACTGATTTTCTCTGCCAATTCCACATAACTGGCATACGGTACGATCTGATACGCAGTGTGGGTAAAGCGCGTCATTTGTTCGGTGATCGCGGCGATAATCTTAGGATGGCGGTGCCCGGTGTTTAATACCGCAATGCCGGCGGCGAAATCAATATAACGCTTACCTTCTACATCCCATAATTCTGCGTTTTCGGCGCGGTCGGCGTAAAAATCACACATGACACCGACACCGCGCGGGGTGGCTTGATCTTTACGGTTTTTTAATTCGAGATTTGTGCTCATGATTTTCCTTGCTGGCTAGGTGGTAATTTGGAGGTAATTGGGTGATGAATTGGGTCGTGAATTATTCAGTGCAGCCATGTTGCCTCGATTTGGCTCTATTAAATAGTGCCAGTTATAAGTTTTTGATGGTGCCACTTATTTCTCTGGGTCTATAATGATATTTCTTTGATTTTGACTTTTAATTTCGACCTTTAATTTCGACCTTTGGTTTTGGTCTTAAATTTTTTATTGATACGCATGCGCACCTTTAATCTATCTGACTACTTGCTGCAATACTTAGACAAAGCCTCTGGCACACCGCGTAACCGTCAACTGTATCGCTTGATGCGACAAGCCATCCTCGACCGCGTGTTGCCGGCCGATACACGCTTGCCTTCTAGTCGTGATCTGGCCACTGAATTAGCCATTTCCCGCAATACGGTGTTGTACGCCTACGAGCAATTGCTGGCGGAAGGCTATGTCGAAGCGCGCGCCGGTAGTGGCACCTATGTGGCTGACACCGTGCCCGACACGGTGCATTTGCCGACCGTGGCGACTAGACGGGTCGCGGCCATTCACGAGACCGCGCATTTGTCGCAACGCGGTCATAGATTGGTAGCGCAGGCCGGTGCCGCTACGCAGCAATGGGGCGCTTTTGTACCAGGCGTACCAGATGTGACGCAATTCCCGCATAAGATCTGGAACACTTTACAAAGCAAGGTCTGGCGCAAACCGCCTATCGCTGCGCTCACTTATGGCCATGGTGGTGGCTATCAGCCTTTGCGTGAGGTGGTGGCCGAATATTTAAAAGTCTCACGTTCGGTCGATTGTGAGGCTGGCCAAGTGGTGATCACGAATGGCATCCATCAATCCATCGATTTATGTCTGCGCCTGCTCAGCGATCCCGGTGACGTGGCATGGGTAGAAGATCCCTGCTATTGGGGCGCGCGCAATTTATTGTCGGCCTCTGGTGTCACGATACGTCCGATCAAGGTCGATGCCGAGGGGATCTGTCCTAGCGAAGCGGATCTGGCGGCAGTGCCGCGTTTTATTTTTGTGACGCCGTCGCATCAATATCCGCTTGGCATGGTGATGAGTCTGGCGCGCCGTCGCAGCTTATTGGATTACGCCAGACGGCATGGGTGCTGGATTATAGAAGACGATTACGATAGTGAATTTCGGTATAGCGGACGGCCGTTGGCCTCTCTGCAAGGGATGGATAGTGGCGAGCGCGTGCTGTACATGGGCACCTTTAGTAAAACCATGTTCCCCGGTTTAAGGCTGGGATATCTGGTGCTGCCGCAAGCCCTGAGTAAGCCTTTTGTGACCGGGATGGAAGAGTTACATCGATCTGGTCAAGCGCCGCTACAAGCGACCATGGCCGAGTTTATGACGCAAGGGCATTTTAATTCTCACATACGGCGTATGCGTTTGATGTACGGGGCCAGATTAGAAATTTTGCAGCAGGAAATCGATAGCCATTTCGAAGGCACTGAGGTGCAGGCTGTCGGCAGTGATGCTGGCCTACATTTGGCGCTACGTCTGCCGGCGCGATGTGACGATAAATTGATCGCCCGTCTGGCATTAGAGCGCGGCGTGGCGGTGCGACCCCTGTCCTCGTATTACCACGATGCCAGCCAGGGCGATTCTGGACTAGTCCTCGGTTATGCCTGCGTCGACGATGCGAATATTGCGCCAGCCTTTGAAATACTGGCTAAGCAAATTAAGGCGTATTTATAGCTTAGATTTTAATTTTTTAAACCGTTTGCGCAGTATCTATGCGGCTTGCAGCCCGAAAAGCTCTGGCTAGCCGCATAGATACTGCGTGTCTCATGCTGGAAATAGAGAAAAGCGGCTTAATCGCTCAGCGCTTCTTTGGCAGCTTCTTCTGGACTGAGTCCGTCATAAAACTGATCTGTCAAAAAATCGATTTGATCTTCGATATATTCCTGCGCTTGAGCCACAGTGGCGCCGCCTTTTACCAGGTAACCCTCGACCTCGATGCACCACTCGATGACCGCCATTGTTTCTGGATCTAGCTCTTCATTTTTCTTTGCCATGATATGTCCTTGGTTTGTTGTAGCGTATATTCCGATTGTAAGCCCGATATTGCCGTCCACAAAGCGAAACTAAATGCTTAGTTCTCAGCCAGGCTAGTAATCATGTTTGCTATTATCGCTGCTGCGCGCGGTAATAGCGTTTTTATTCAGCGAGATTTTTTAATTTTTAGACCAGGGAAATACTGAAGATGGCAAGTTATATTGAAGGCACGCTCATTAAAGACGAAAAACTTG
This sequence comes from Undibacterium parvum, assembly GCF_003955735.1. Classification (NCBI taxonomy): domain Bacteria; kingdom Pseudomonadati; phylum Pseudomonadota; class Betaproteobacteria; order Burkholderiales; family Oxalobacteraceae; genus Neoundibacterium; species Neoundibacterium parvum. The sequence goes on from NZ_CP034464.1 coordinate 4,411,881, forward strand.
TGTATGTCGGCAACATTAGTTTATGGACCCTGGCACCCTTGTTGTGCTTGGGTTTTGTTTTGTTGTTGGCCTATGGCCTAGGTCTCATCGTATTGTTGATAGCTTACATACGCTATAAGACCACTGAGTTGGCGTTTACCAATAAAAGGGTGGTGGCGAAATTTGGTTTCATCAGTCGGAAAACCATAGAGATCAATATTAGCAAGGTCGAGAGCATACAAGTCCATCAAAGCATCACAGGCCGTATTTTTAATTACGGTAGTTTGGTGATTACAGGTTCAGGTGAGTCACAGGCACCGATCGCTGGCATCTCTAATCCCATGGGCTTTCGACGTGCTTTTATGGAAGCGCAAGACATGGCGCAAAAAAATCAATAAATTTTTTCAGCAGGGTTTGCATGAGTGGTGCTTAAACGCGATGTAGGCTAGGCAATCGGGCATCAGTATGAGGCGGCAAGATTAGTAAAGAGGCGTCGCTAGCGGCCATCATCTTCCAGGTTTCGAAACCACCTTGCAAGGGATGGGCGTTGCGATAGCCTAGCTTTTGCAAGCTCTGCGCAACTTGTACCGCGCCTGCGTCTTGCGGACAGGCGCAGATAGTAATAATTGGATAGTCTTTATCGATGCGGCCCAATGAGGCGCTAATTGCGTCGTAATTGGTTTGGTGAGCGTGCAGGATGCTGCCGGTTTCTGCGATCAGGCCAGTGCTGCGTAAATCGATGATATGCGGTGGCCTAGCACTGGCTAGGGCGAGCTGCATTTCCCTGGCATCGACATGATGCATGCGGGCGCTGCGCTCGAAGCGGTATTTCATCAATAACTTCCATCCTATCAAGAGCGCCATCAGGAATCCCGCTATCAGTGCCAAACGTATGCCGTGCTGCGACATCAGATCGAGTGCGAGCGCGATGTGGCGCTGTAGCGCATAGCCAGCCAGCAAGGCGAATCCTGACCAGAGTGCCGCGCCTATCGCGGAGGCGATAAAAAAGGAAGAGCGGCGCATGCCCAGTGCACCGGCAACTGGTGGTGCTACGGTAGAAAAACCCGGAATAAATTTTCCAAATATCAGCGACCAGACCCCCCATTTAGTAAATCTCGCTTCAGTCTGATTGACACATGAACTCGGATTGATGGAGAGTTTGCACAGCAGTGACAAGACCCGATAACCAAAGCGGCGACCGGCTTGATACCATAACCAATCGGCCAGTAAAGAAGCGAAGGTGGCCGCCAGTAACATCATCGAAAGCGCTTGCCAGCCACTGGCGCGACTGGCGGCCAGTATCATGGTTGGCACTGATGGCAAGGGGAAGCCAAGTTGCTGCAAGAAGACGTTCATAAATACCAGTAGGCTGCTATCTTGCTGCATGAATTGGGATAGCCAGGTACTTTGCATGAACGATTCCTAAATGAGGTGCTGGTGGCCGCGGATTATTCGTAGTCAGGAATAGGGCGGAGCCGAATTCTATCCCAAGGGTAAAAATATTGTTTCATCGTACTCTCAATTTTTAGTTTTTCCGCGCTAGGCTAGAGTGGAGGTTAAAAAAGGAGCGTATGTTTTTTGAGTTCAAATCTTAATTTAAACAATAATAAATTCGCTAATAAAATAAAAAGGACTAGAATGGATTTAAGTTAATTTTACTAGGTAAAATGACATGCACACGCAGACAAGGAAGACCTCGTTATTAGTCGTAAGTATCTTAATAATACAGTGCAGTTATAGTGATGCGGCAGGGTTCGGCTCAGTAAGAGTGCAGTCCGGCCTGGGCGAGACGCTCAATATCAACATCCCCGTCTTAGGGGCTGAAAATAGCCCACAATGGTTTAACTGCGTCAAAGCGCGTGTTGAGTCTTTAGATGGGGCGCTGGCTATAGTGCCAAAAATTAGGCTTATACGCTCGGACCGAAATCCTTCCATTCAGCTAACTAGCATAGAGCATATCAATGAACCGGTGCTGACAATCGTAGTCGAGCATGGATGCAATATTGCGGTGCAGCGCAGCTATCAAATTTTGCTCGATCCGATTGCCTTGCTGGCAAATGTGGATGATGCGTATCAAACAGCTAGCACCGCGCTCTCAAACACAGATAGTTTGAGCGTCCCGAATTTATCGGCTGGCGCTGAGAAAGTCTCACGCTCAGACTCTAGACTGAAAAAGAAAAATGCCAAAATAAGCGAGGGTAATACTGCGGATATGGCAGAGTTGCCGCAAGTGGCGAAAAAAAAATCACCTAAACGCGCGCCCCGCAATGTCTTACACGTCTCCTTATCGGAAGAGCCCTTAGTCGCCCCGGTGGCGGCTAAAGTTGCGCCAGAGGCTTTACCTTTGGTGCTGACCCCGGCAATCACTTCCTCATCACCGATTAAGGCCGTCGGAGAGCTAACTGCGCAGGAAATTCCTTTGGCCGAGATGAGTAACTCTACCCAATTGCAAATTATGCGTAGTTTGCAATTGGAAATTGACGCGCTTAGAAGTGAAAATTCACGCATGTCTGAGCTGGCCACAACCGACCAAAATTCCTTGCAAACTGTGCGGACGGAATTGTTGGTCTGGATTAAAAGTTTGGGGCTGATACTACTGCTTTGTTTGGGCGCATTTGCCTGGTTAGTGAAACGTTTTCTGGTGCTAAAAAAGGATCAAAATAAAGCAGCATGGTATCCACAGGGAGGCACGTCTGACCCCAGTCCCGGACGCCCCCGCATACGCGATAGCGCCAGAGAGCGCGACACGATGGGTCCAAGCCACGCTGGTTTTATGAGTGAGTCTCAGCTAAATATTTCCAAATCAGAACGGACACTCGCTAGTGCTGCGTTTGCTCCACATAAAACCAATGGTACTAAACAGCAGGGCGCCTCGCCAACCTATGCGCAGCATCAAACGCTGCAGGAAGCTGCTGCAAATGATGCAGATGATTTGATGGATTTTGATAAGCCCATGATGCAGGCTAGTGTTTTTAAAGCGGAAGAAATTTCTGACATTATGGAGTTGGTCGGCGCCTGGATGGCCTTGCACAAACCGGTTGAAGTGCTTGAATTACTTGAGCCGTTTAACCATATTGAAGCGCCAGAGTCGCCTTTACCCTGGCTGTGTTTGCTCGATGTGTATAACAGCATTAACGATCAAGAAAAATATGAGGCTATTGGCGAAAGAATTATCCGACTTTTTAATGTGACTGTGGCTCCTTGGGATCAGCGCATGCAATATGGCAAGGTCACGCTCGCTAATTTCCCTCGTATCACCGATAAGATACTGGCCATTTGGGATAGTGAAGAACTTCCTCACTATATTCACAGCTTACTAGTCAATGACAGGGTGGGTACTAGGGTGGGGTTTGATCTCGCCATCTATCGAGATCTGGCCAGATTAGAGGCCGTCGCGCGCGACCCATTGCGTCCGAAAAACATAGAAGAAATGAAGCAATTAAAAGCGTGCGCGGTGTTGTTCACCAATGGCTTGCCCGAGGCTGTTCAGGACGATGTTGCGCTCGCTAAATCGGCAAGTGCTTCTGAAAGTAATAGAGCAATACCTAAACAGACCGCTGAGCATGATGCCAATACCTATCAATACGGTGGGCGCTATGATGGTTTTTCGAATGATAGATATGTAGCGCAAAAGATCCAATCTGAAAACGGTTTGCCTAGAGTCACGGAAGAGTTGAGTTTGGATGAGCCCAAGCTTTTCATGCCTGACGAGGAGCAAAGCACAGCGCCAGCTAGTAGCAAGATCGGTCTGGAAGCGATACGGGATTTAACGCAAGTCTCCGGTGCCGGATTGAACAAGCATTTTCAAGCGGAAACGGGAATACATATTATGTCGCCCATGGCGGTCAAACTAAATTTAGGAATTGCCTACCAGGATATTGGTGATTTCGAGGGTGCAAATTTACTGAGGGAAGAAATTATTAAAGAGGGGACGCCTGAGCAGGCAGATCTGGCAAAATTATTACTCTCATCCAAGGCTGCAAAGGATGCCTAATCTGCGATTTCTCCGGCCTGGTGTATCAGCTAAAATTTTAAGTTAATCACTGTTGAGTATGAGTTGGCGCAGATTCCAAGTAGCTGGTACATCTTGCGTTAAGGATGGATTGTGCATCTTGATCCCTTGTTCTAATTGGTTTTTCAAGCCATCTTCAAATGACATGAGTAGCCTATGCACTTGCCCGGCATCCGGCAGCATGGTGCCGAAGAAGATAATATTTTCTTCATGCTGAATTAAGATGGTGGGGAAGTTCTCTATATCTACCGCATCGACCAGATCGGCCTGATCCTCTATATCTATCCATGCAAAGCACTTATCTGGATGCTGCAATTGAAGTAAATCGAATTGCTGGCGATAGGCGCCACAAGTATCGCACCAGGCAGCGCATAAGCAGGCAACCAACCAGTTCTTGTTTTGTAAATTCGCCTTGATCACGGAAAGATCGGCCGTGTTTTCTTGAAATTTTTCCATATACTATTTTAACCTAACACTTCGCCCTTCAGTAGCTCTGCATAAGTTTGTCTCTGCAAGTACGCGTAAGGGGGGCTTGGCGCGGTAAAATACGTCTATGACTACATTACTTGCTATTGAAACTTCTACCGAACTCGCCTCTGTTGCCCTGCTAAACAAGGGCGAATTATCTATTCGTGAGCTAACTGGGGTGCAGACCCATTCGCAAGGCGTACTTCCTGCGATACAAGAACTGCTAAATGCTGCCGGTTTAAGCTTAAGCCAATGTCAGGCAATTGCTTTTGGTTGTGGTCCCGGCGCCTTTACTGGTGTTAGAACCACTTGCGGCATCGTGCAAGGCTTGGCATATGGCTCGGATTTACCGATATTGCCGATCATCAGCCTGCAAGCCATGGCGCAAGCGGCACGTGAGCAGAACAGTGACGCTGACTTTGTCTGTGTGTTAGATGCGCGTATGGCTGAAGTGTATTGGGCTCATTATCGTCTGCGTAATCAAGCTTGGGAACTGGTCAGTGAGCCTGCCTTGTCAGCGCTAGAGCTCGCGCTCGCCTATGCGGACGCACACGCGAGTGTCTTGGTGCTGGGGAATGGATTAACAGCTCCAGCTGAGACTGGCAGTATGAAGATCGTATTTAAAATGCCGCACGCTGCGCAAGTGGCGCAATTGGCTGCGGTGGACTTTTCGGATGGCAAGCAAGTTGCACCGGAAATGGCGCAGCCTGTGTATTTGAGAAACAAAATAGCCCTGACGACGATAGAACGCATGCAGTTAAAAAATTCATGAGTACAGCTCAATTTTATCGCCTGAGTTTTGCTGATGTTGATCGCGTATTAGAGATAGAACAGCAGCTGTATAGCCATCCATGGACACGCGGAAACTTCCATGACTCTTTGTATAATTCGCACGAGATGGTTGGTTTGCAGGATGCGAGTAATAATTTGATCGCTTACTATGTACTGATGCCGGTAGTCGACGAAATGCATTTGCTAAATTTTGCTATTTCCACTCAGTACCAGGGTTTAGGCTACGCCCGCAGCGTATTGGATCATCTGTGCGCCAGTGCCCGCGAACAAAAGTTTATTTCTGTATTGCTGGAAGTTAGGCTGAGCAATCTGCGCGCCATCAGTGTGTACACGCAGTACGGTTTTTCAGAAATAGGGCGACGCAAAGCCTATTACCCGGTTGCCGATAATATGCGTGAAGATGCGATCGTGATGCGCATGGAACTTTGAATGAATTCGACACTATGATGAATGACAAACGAGATTTTCTGCTCAGTGAGATGAGCTTAGGTCCGCTCTGGAAGTTGCGTCACGATGCGCCGATTCCAGTGCAGGGCGCTAGCGCTGTAGAACCGCCAGTCACACCAGTCACACCAGTCAACTCGGAGCCAGCGCCTGCGCCGCTTCAAAATGAAGATGAAACGGCGGCTTTCGCGCTCTTCTTGAACGAGGAAGCTCATCAAGATACGACTGAGCGCACTGAGTCGGCCGATAACGCTGTGCCGGTCGGGGTGGCGGATTTGCTGCCGGTGTTGGGCTTGCCTGATTTGCCTGAGATCGAAACACCGCAAGAACTCGCAACAAGCCCAGTCCCAAAGTCTGAACTTGATGCCGGCTTAGACTTGGCCTGGAGTAGCAGCGCCGCCGGTGAGGATCATGGCGTCTCCGCACAAGGCTCGGTCTCAAACGGCCAACTGATAGAGCACGCGGCTTGCCTGTGTGGTTTGTCAGAAAAGCCGGAGCAAGCTCTGTTCCGGGCTGACCGTGCCAAACCAGATTATCTATTCGTGTATTGCGATGCGGCCGGGGGCGCGCGTAGACATCAAGCGGCCGCTAGCGCCCAAGCGCTATTTGAGAATATGTTACTGGCGATGGGCGTGCAAAGGGGCGCAAAAGCGTATCTGAGTAATGTTTTGATTGCAGCACCGGAGCTGCCGCGCGGCAAAGAGGTGACGGCCTTGGCAGCTGAATATTCGCTATGCCTGCCATGCTTGCGTAGGCAGATAAAATTGATGCAGCCATCCGTGCTGGTCGCGCTCGGTAGCACAGTCGCGGGCGCGCTGCTCAGTACCGATACCGCAGCAGTAATGGCAATGCGCGGCGGCTTGCAGCAGTTTGAGGGCTTGCCCCTGGTCTTGAGCGATGACCCGCGCTATTTGTTGACCAAGCCAATCGGGAAAGCTCGAGTCTGGGCTGATCTTTGCCTCGCCATGAATTCGCTGGCTAGTAACTAGTAATTAGTAATTAGAGGCCATGGAAACTTACCAAGCGCGCTTTCATCATGAATGGCAGCATTTACAAGACGTCCATGTGCGTGCTCTGGCATGGATACTCACTTCGCCAGGCTTACTCGACAGCGCCTGCGAACTGTGGCGTGACAAAATCGTTGATCTGAATTTACCCGAAAAAAGTAAGCTCGATGCCTGGTTGCAGCAATTGGATAGGCAGCCAACCGCATTGCATGAAGCGCTAGCGCTGCACAAGCATAGGCGCCTAGGGCATTATGCGGAAAATCTTTTGGCGTTCTTCTTGCATCATCAAGGCTTGTTGTATGCACATGGTCTGCAAGTACATGAACGTGGTACCACGGTAGGCGAGTTTGATTTTTTATTGCATCAGGGTGAAGATCTTTTGCATTGGGAAATCGCCAGCAAATTTTATTTATTGGTGGCAGAGCAGGGTGGCGCTCGAGAGTCTGATCTGTATGATTATTTAGGGCCTAATCTGGCCGATACCCTAGGCAGTAAGATGGGGAAAACCTTTCAACAGCAGTTGGGTTTGGCGCAGCATCCCGAGGCGCAGAAACTAGTTCCGAAACAAGTGCTGGAGGCGCGCGCCCTGGTTAAAGGCTGGTTGTTTTATCGCGCCGAAACTATCGCTGCACCCGTCATCGCAGGCGTCGCGCCAGATCATTGCCGTGCCTACTGGTGGACTTTGGATGAGATAGAGCAGCTAGCGATACCCTATGCATTACTACTCCCCAGACTGGAATGGCTAGCGCCAGCGCAGTGTGAGATCGATGCGGTGATGGTGAAAGATGATTTGACAGAGGTGCTTAAACGCCACTTCTTGAGTGATCAGAGTCCAGTCTTACTGGCGATCATGAGCAAACATGGCAACTGCATGCAGGAAATTTGCCGTGGCATGGTAGTGCCGAATGATTGGCCTAGTCGCGCGCAACAGAAACGGGCGAGCCTAAGAGCGCAGCCCGTCATCTAATTAACAGCATTGGTATTGGCACACACTGATCGCTTAGTGTTTGTGCTCACCAATCAAGGCGATAGAATCGAATTCTCTTTGGTTGGCCTGATGTCTACGCATGACCATAAACATGGTAGCCGCCACGAAGAGGCCGAATAGGATGATCACCAGATGGATATTCATCTGAAACGACACCATTAATGCATACAATCCCAGCATCACCAGCACCGACAAATTCTCATTGAAATTTTGCACGGCGATTGAATGTCCGGCGCTCATCAATACATGGCCGCGATGTTGCAGCAGTGCGTTCATCGGTACTACAAAAAAACCTGCCAAAGCCCCGATCAAGATCAGTAAGGGATAGGCGACCCATACATTCGTCACCATGGTCATGGTGGTGACGACCAAGCCCATGGCGATACCCAAAGGCATCACCGATAAGGATTTCTTCAAAGGTACAAAGCGCGCTGCTCCGACCGCCCCCAGCGCCACGCCGACTGCGACCACACCTTGCAAAACGGCGGCTTTATTGAGTGGCATGCCCAGTGAGGTTCTAGCCCAGTCGAGTACGATAAATTGTAGTGTGGCGCCAGCCGCCCAAAATAAGGTGGTCACTGCCAGTGATATTTGTCCCAGTTTATCAGCCCATAAGGTGCGAAAGCAGCCGGCAAACTCTGTCACCATTTTGATAGGATTGCGCTGTTGACAGTCGTAGCGTGCACCAGTATCGGGTATGCGTAGATTGAAGGCTGCCGCCAGTGCATAACAACCGGTAATGACTAATAGTGCCGCTTCAGTGGGGGAGTCTATGCCGAAATCGAACACCGGGAAATCAAGGCTTAATAAAGCTGATGAGACCTTAGGATTAATCAGTGTGCCACCCAAGACTGTGCCGAAAATAATCGAAGTGATGGTCAAGCCTTCTATCCAGCCATTGGCAGCGACTAGTCGATCCGGCGGTAGTAGCTCGGTGAGGATGCCGTACTTGGCTGGCGAGTAAGCCGCCGCGCCAAATCCTACGGCAGCGTAGGCGAGCAAGGGGTGTACATCGGCGAACATCAATGCGCAACCGGCCACTTTAATCAGGTTGGTGACGAACATCACCTTGCCCTTGGGCAGAGAGTCGGCAAAAGCACCGACGAAGGCTGCCAGTAACACGTAGGACATCACGAAGAATAATTTCAGCAGGGGCGTCATCCAAGCTGGCGCATCCATGCTAACTAAGAGAGCCATCGCTGTGATCAGCAATGCGTTATCGGCCAGCGAGGAAAAAAACTGCGCTGCCATAATTGTGTAAAAACCGCGTTTCATTCGTTTTCTATACCTGTTACATAATGTCACCGAATGGCTTTATACCATGAAAATTCAGAAATACTCATGAAATAGAGCAAGCATTTCGTAAGATACTGTTTAAAATATCAGTATATTTTGCATTTTTAGATCTATCCTTCCAACCAGACTTCGACCATGGCCAAAGCAAAGACAAATTACACCTGTACCGAATGCGGTGGCATTCTGAATAAATGGGCCGGGCAATGTCCGTCTTGCCAGCAATGGAATACTTTGGTGGAGACCATCATCGAGGTTGGCGGCAATCGCTTTTCAAATACCCACCAGAGCTTGGCGCAAACCGCGCCTGTGCTCAATTTGGCAGATATTGAGACTGAGGATATTCCGCGCTTCGGCACCGGCATAGAAGAATTCGATAGAGTGCTTGGTGGCGGCTTGGTGCCAGGCGGCGTGGTCTTGATCGGTGGCGACCCTGGCATAGGTAAATCGACGCTCTTATTGCAGGCGCTGGCTAGCCTTTCCAAGCTCAAAAAGGTGTTGTACGTCAGCGGTGAAGAATCCGGTTCGCAGATTGCCTTGCGCGCCAAACGCCTGATGCTCGATGCCACCGATTTACATTTGCAGGCCGAGATACAGCTGGAAAAGATTCTTAATACCCTGGCCGATTACAAACCGCAGGTGGTGGTGATCGACTCGATACAGACCGTGTATTCGGATGCGCTCAGCTCGGCGCCCGGCTCGGTGGCGCAGGTGCGTGAATGTGCGGCGCAGCTCACGCGTATCGCCAAGGGCAATAACATCACCATGATCCTGGTCGGGCATGTCACCAAGGACGGTGCGCTGGCCGGGCCGCGCGTGCTGGAGCATATTGTCGATACCGTCTTGTACTTTGAGGGTGATACCCATTCTAGTTTTCGATTGGTGCGGGCGATTAAAAACCGCTTTGGCGCGGTCAATGAATTGGGCGTGTTTGCCATGACAGAAAAAGGTTTGAAAGGGGTATCCAATCCTTCTGCTTTATTCCTGTCGCAGCACGATACCCCGGTGGCTGGCTCTTGCGTGATGGTGACGCAGGAAGGCACGCGCCCGCTCTTGGTCGAGATCCAGGCTCTGGTCGATACCTCGCATGCACCCAACGCCAAACGGCTGTCGGTAGGCTTGGATCAAAATCGGCTGGCGATGTTACTGGCGGTCTTGCACAGACACGCCGGCGTCGCCGCCTCCGATCAGGATGTGTTTATCAATGCCGTCGGTGGCGTTAAGATCACCGAGCCAGCCGCCGATCTGGCGGTGCTACTGGCGATTAATTCATCGATGCGCAATAAGCCTTTGCCGCGCGGCTTAGTGGTGTTTGGCGAGGTCGGTTTGGCGGGTGAAATCCGACCCGCGCCACGCGGTCAGGAACGCTTGCGCGAAGCCGCCAAACTAGGCTTCTCGATTGCCATCATCCCCAAATCAAATGCGCCAAAACAAAAAATCGAAGGCTTACAAATCATCGCGGTCGACCGTATCGACGAGGCACTGAGCAAGGTCAGAGATATCGACGGTCTGCTCGAATAAGGCTTTAAGAGTTGCAATATACTCCCCGTGGTATGCGATTCCTATAGCCGCTTGCGCATAGGATATGCGGGCAAACGACCAATAGATGTGGATACTCCCCTTAAAAGTCTAATTTGGCAACTGTTCAGCCTGCTACTAAAATTATTGAAAACAAAACGAAAACCTCTCAAAGGAGACACAGAGGCACAGAGAAAAACGGAGAACTGCCTTGCTTTCCTCTGTGAACCTCTGTGTCTCTGTGCCTCTGTGTTGAGTGGTTTTGACTTTCTTCATAGCGGGCTGAACAGTAAGCTAATTTGACGTAAATTTTAGGCAAATCCTACGCAAATCCTACGCAAATTCTAGGCAAGTAAGCCGGTCAAACCGCTGGCGCGTAGGGTGCGGCGTTTTAAGGCTTCTTCAAACACCGATGCGACTGGTGTGACTAGGGTGAAATTGCTTCTGGCGCGGGTGATGCCGGTGTACACCAGTTCGCGACTGAGCACGGGCGATGCGACTTCGGGCAAGACCAGCACGGTGTGACTAAATTCCGAACCCTGGGATTTATGCACCGTCATGGCGTAGGCGGTCACCACCTCGCGCAGACGGGTGGCCAGTACGCTGCGTACTGTTTGCCCTTCTAAAAAGTAGACGCGTGGGGCGTCTGCGCGCAACGGATCGGGCAGGCAGATGCCGATGTCGCCGTTGTAAACCCCGGTACCGTGATCATTGCGTGTGATCATCACTGGCCGGCCTATATACCATTCGGTGTGACGCTTGATCAGTTTTTGGCTCTCCAGAGCGAGCTCGATGGCAGTATTTAAACCAGCCACTCCCCATGCGCCTTCGCGCACCGCACATAAGATACGAAAACTTTCAAAACGCTGGAGTAGTTGCAAGGCCCACAGCTCATGTTCTGCCACCAGACTGGCGGGATCTGCATAAACACGCGGCTGCTGGTTCAGCAGTGACAGATAACTGCGGTAACCGCCTTCCGCGCCGCTGCGACCGTTTAGCGCTAATTCCAAGATCTGTTTAGACTGAGCTTGTGTAATCCAATGCAAGTTGCTGCTATCGCCAGCGCGCAGACTAGCCACTGCGGCGGCGCTATTGCCGCTGTTGACCGCCAGTGCCAGTTTGCCGATAGGCCCACCGAAGCGCCGACTCTGGCGCAGCATCACGGTTTGCTGGCCCATGGCGGCAGCATCACCGCGGAACTGCGCAGGCAGCTTGACCCCGCAACTACTGCTCAAGTAGTCTAGCGTCTGATCGTTATAGCCGCCGGCCTCGGCATCCCGGCATAAGTCGCCGAGTACCGCGCCAGCTTCTACCGAGGCCAACTGATCTTTATCGCCCAGCAGTATCAACATGGTGCTGGCGGGCAGGGCTGCAAGTATCGCCGCCATCATCTCCAGATGTACCATCGAAGCCTCGTCCACGATCAGCACATCGAGATCGAGTTGATTGCCGCTGTGATGGGCAAACAGGCGGGTATCCGGACGCGCACCAAGCAAGCTGTGCAGCGTGCGCGCCGCACCCATACGGTTACTTAATTGCGCCAAGGGCAGGGCGCTGCCAACTTTATCACTGAGTTCTTGCAGCGCGGCGTCTATCGCTTGTTTAAGTCGGGCGGCGGCCTTGCCGGTAGGCGCGGCCAGTGCGATACGTAAATTTTCTGGTTTTGCAGCACTAGCGAACAGCAGCGCCAGTAAGCGCGCCACGGTATAGGTTTTGCCGGTGCCGGGGCCGCCAGTGATGATACTGAGTTGGCTACGCAGGGCAATCGCGCAGGCGATTTTTTGCCAGTCTGGCGCACTGGCACTCTCTGCACTTTCTGCACTTTTTGCACTGAGGTCGTTGCTATCAAACAGCTTATTGAGCCAGTGTTTGGCTAGCGCCAGATCGACTGTGCGTTGAGATCCTGCTCGTGCGCGTATCGCCTTTGCGACATTGCTCTCATCGGTCCAGTAACGTCGCAAATACAGTCGGTCTTGATCCAGCACCAGCGGCTGTTGTTGATCTGCTTGCGTCTGCGCTAGCCAGATGTGCGGGCAATTGCTGAGACGCGCACGCCATTCGTTCGATCCATTCGGGAGCGGCTGCGCTAGTTCCGCCAAGGCCTGCCATTGCGCGCTTTTCCAGCCTAATAAGCCACAAGGATCATCCGCTAGTTCCTGCAATATCAGGCAACTATGGCCGCGACCTTCGAGTTCTGATAATAGCGTGCAAGCCAAAAGTTGCGCCGGGTCTTGCATGCCCAAGGACGCCATAAAGCGTGCTAAGGCAGGGCCAAGCCGACGCAACACGCCAGCTTGTGCGAATTCGTCGAAGGTCTCAAACAAAGTCTGCAAATTGTCTGGAATAACCTGGAAAGTAGCGGCATTCGTGAGGTCTGCACTGCGCATCATAGACTCGCGCTTTCTGTAATAAATAAATTGTCGAGAGCGTCCAGCAGGCTGCTGTTGGCTGGCAACTGGTAACAACCATGCGTCTGGCTATTGTGTATGCCGCGCAAGAAAAAGAAGATCGCGCCACCGAGTTGGGTGTCTGGATCATAGTGCGCACCAAGACGGCTCTTTAGCAGCCTATGCAGCGCCAGTAGATAGATGGATCCTTGCACATCATAGCGATGCTGGGCCATCGCGCCTGCCAAAGCATCGTGGTGATAACTGGCATCGTCGTCACCGAGGTGGTTTGATTTGTAATCGAGCACCCAGTAGCGGCCCTGATGTTCAAACACCAGATCGGCATAGCCCTTGAGCATGCCGTGCAGTTGCCGCTCTGGCAGGGCAGGGCGCGCAATGCCGGCTAGTAAATGGCTTTGGCAGAGTTGGTCTAGCTCACTGGTGGCGAAATGCTCGCTAGGGAACCAGAATTCCATCTCGGGCAGGGTATGGTCTAACTCGAAATCGCACAGTGTGGCTGCGAGTGCGGGTAAGCGGGTGTTGGCAATTGCTTGTAGCCAGAGCGCGCTCTCCGCTTGCCTATGGCCCCAGCCCGCACGTTCACAACGCTCGCCTAGTCGCTGGGTAAAACTGGCGTGATGAACGATGTCAAAGCCTTCCAATCCCATCCATTCCAGTTGTTCATGCAAAAATTGTCCAGGTAGTGGGCCGCGTGGGAATTGATGCCAGGCCGAGTCTTGCGTGGGGCTAAATGGCGTGCGAATCAGCGCGCCAATCAGGAGCGTATTTTGAAGCTCTAAGTCAGGATTTTCTAAGAGTTTTTCTTCCTGCGCATGGCTGGCGAGCACAGGCTTGTTGGTGGCGGACATCGCCTTGGTGAGCGCGGTAAAACTGCTGACTGACCAATCGCGTTCAAAGCTGGCGCTAAATACGGGTGCGTCGATAAGAGCAGGTTTTTGATCGAGTTGCGCCAGCATGCTGAGCGGACAGCCTTGCTCCAGTGTTGCGATAGGCAAGATAGCGATCGCTGCGCAATCGCCGCGCAATTTAGCCAGCTCATCCTTTAAATCCGCCGCAGCGAGAGCTCTACCACCAGCAATCAGATAACCCAAAGCAGAATCATGAATCTTGTTTTTGAGCGAAGCGACGCCTAGCCATAAGGCATGGCGTGCGCGGGTGAGTGCCACGTACAGGAGACGCAGATCTTCTTCGAGACGGGCCGCCTCCACCTGCGCCAGGGCATCATTGCTTAAAGCCAGATCTATGTGAGGTGCGCCGTGCTCATCGACATATTCTAAAAAGCTGCGATTGCGGGTGCTAGCCGGACGGGCGCTGACCGCGAAAGGCAAAAATACCAGAGGATATTCCAGCCCTTTGGATTTGTGCACGGTAACCACCTTGACCAACTCGGCATCGCTCTCTAAACGTAATACCCTTTCGTCACCGCCTTCACTCTCATTCTCAATCTGCTCTGCCAGCCAGCGTATCACTGCTTGTTCACCATCGAGTTTTTGACTGACGCTTTGCAATAGCTCGGCCAGGTGCAGTAGATTAGTCAAGCGGCGTTCGCCACCGGCTTGTTGCAATAAGCGTGCTGGCAAGCCTAGATCGTGAATGAAACGTCTGAGCATCGCCAGGATGCCCTGACGTTGCCACAGGGTGTGCAAGCTCTTTAGTTGTTCTATTCTTTGCTCCCACAGCATATCGTCATCGACGTGGCTGGCCAGCGTCGCCAGTGTCAGCCCTGCGGTGGCGGTGGCAAAGGCGGCACGTCCCAGAGCATTATCTAAGGGATTCGAGACTGCGCGTAACCAGCGCAAGACATCGGCGGCTTCTTCACTTCGTATCACTGAATCTTTGTCGGATAAGTAGACGCTGGCGATCTGACGTTTTTGCAAGGCACGGCGGATGGCCGCAGCCTCATTGCGGTCGCGTACCAGGATCGCAATGTCGGCCGCCTGCAGACGCGTAAAACTTGGAACACCATCCACCACAGTCTGAAAGCCAGCCTGCGTATCGTTGAGTAGGTTGACGATCTGTTCAGCGCAAATATTAGCAAACAACTGGTAGTAGTCATTCTTATTCAGATCAGATTCGGCGCTAGACCAAAGCGTCAGGGCGTTCAGCGCGCCCTGGCTATCGACTAAGCTTTCGTTGCGACCCTGGCTAGCGACAGGCTCAAACGGCAGCGGATTATCGGTCTCGCTACGAAACTTGAAAGCACCAGAGCTAAAGCCGCTGTGCTCGCTATCGCCTTCGGCATACAAAAACAGTTGATTCACGGCCTGCACCAAAGCCACGCTAGAACGGTAATTCGTGCCGAGCAAATAATGTCTGCCGCTAGTGGCCAGACGCGCCGCCAGATAACTATTGATGTCGGCACCGCGAAATCCATAAATCGATTGCTTAGGATCACCGATCAAAAACAGCCCCAATTCCGGGCGGTTTTGTGCAACCTGGTACAGTGCATCAAAAATTTGGTATTGCTCGGGCGAGGTATCTTGAAACTCATCGATCATGGCCAGTGGATATTGCGCCACGATACGCGCACGCAGCGCCGCGGCATTGTCACCTGTGAGTGCCAGACGTAAGCGCGTCAGCATATCGGCAAAGCCAAACTGGCGTTTACTTTGCTTGAGCGTGGCGACTCGCGCCGCAATTGCGTGGGCAGCATGGCGTATCAAGGCAAACTTAATAGGTTCAATTTTGCCTAGCTCGGCCTTTAATGCGCTTAGCAGACCGAAAACTTCCGGTACCACTACGCTATGCCCCTTGTTGCAGGCGTCAACGATGCCATCAGGAGTGAGGCGAGTCCAGGCTTTATCAAACGCGTCTGGCATCAGGGCCAGCGGATCTTGCGCCCATTCCCGTAAAGAGGCGAACCAGGCTTGCACCGTTGCCGTTTTGAGCTTGACGCCGCTAAAACACTTGGGCGTCGCAGTTTGCTGCGCTTCTATCCATGCCTGCATGTCTTGCGCGCGTTCTAACCAGCCTTGCTTTAGTTCGCCCAAGATCGCGCCTTGTTCACTTTGCACGCGATGAATTAGCTGAGCCAAAGTCTCTTTCGGCACAGCTCCTAGTAACTCGCTCTTACCCACCAAAGGACGTATGGCATTTTCTAATGCGCTCACTTCATTCCAGTAACTGCGCAGCACCGCTAAGGTCTGGGTATCGAGTTGGTAGACCTGTTGCCGCCAATAATCGCGCACTGCATCTTCTAACAGAGCAGTTTCATCACTGAGTAATTCTTCATCAAACAAGCTGCCGCTATCAAACGCATGTTCGCGCAACATGCGCTGGCACCAGGCGTCTATCGTGAAGATGGCGGCATCATCCATACTCTCGGCTGCCAACATCAGACGGTGCGCCGCTTGCAGTCGCGCTTGCTCCGAGGTATAGGCCGCTATCAATTCGCACAGAAACACATCTTTGCGATCGGGCAGCGCACCGCGAAAACATTTTGCCGCATGCACCAGCCGCTCACGGATACGATGCGACAGTTCGCGGGTGGCGGCGCGGGTGAAGGTCATCACCAGAATTTCTGAAGGGAGTAGGGCGCGTGGGAATGCGCTGTTCGTTCCAAGCTCGTCCCCAAGTTCGCTGCCATGCCCGAGCACCAGGCGCAGATACAGGGCGGCGATGGTCCAGGTCTTGCCGGTACCCGCGCTGGCCTCTATCAGGCGCGAACCATGCAGTGGAAAATGCAGCGCGTCCAGCACTTGGCTGCCGTTGGCTTGATTTAGTTGCTGCTGGTGATTGTTCATGCTGCATCCTGGTCATCGTTGCTAGTACTGAGGTAGGCGTCTATCGCGGTGATGCCCAGCGCGCTTTGCATCCATGCGGCTAAAGCACCGTATAGTGTCAGCGAGCAAGACTCATAATCTGGCTCGCTGCTGAGCGCTGCGTAGTCTGGCCATAGTCTGGCCAAGCTGGCCTCTTCGACTTCGCCGCGTAGTTGATAACCACCCTCGTACACTTGCTGAGGATTGCCTGCCTGTGCCAGAGCCAGACCGGTTTTACAGGCACTAGGTAAGGGTCTATCCATGCCAGCGCGCCAGCAGGCGAGCAAAGTGTGCAGGGTCTCGATTGCTTCAGCTTGGGCTAAAGGTTGCATGCTGATGATGGCATCGCGTGCTAATAAGAAACCCATCACCGGGCGTCCTAATGCTGCCGCTGCCAATTGACTGAGCCAGGCGTCTATCAATTTCTCGCCGCGCAATTCGCCTTTTTTATTCGTGATCTTGCTGGAAATCTGGGTCAGGCTGACCACTTCGCCATTTTGCCCAGCAGTACTGCTGTGCATGCGCTCCAGCCAGCCGTCTAACTGTATCTCATCGATGATCAGATTGATCGCAACTTTCTCGGCTGGGTAAGGGTATTGCTGGCACAGCTCTAACCAGGCAGTGCGTACTGGCGTCAATGCATTCACCAACTGGTTTTGCCATTGGCTACCGATTAGTCCTACCGGCAATACGCCTTCGCGCCCCAGCTTGGCGGCACGTTTACTGAGCGTGTCGGCCACTTCGGCGATCGCTTCTGGCTTGCCTAAGTCGTCTAATAGACTATCGGCACGCGCATATTCTTCTAGCGCATTCAGGCCGAAAGGTTCTTCATCCTCGCCCAGGGTTTGCTCATCATTGAACATCACCCCCAGTCGCTGCCGGAAAAAATATTTCGCCGGTTGCTTGATAAAGCGCGCCAACTCACTGAGCTTGAGGCGATACCCCTTATCGACTTCAAATGCGGCTAATGTCTCGCCGCTCAATGTGGCATCGGGCGCGATGGGCTGACCTAAAGTGATCTCATGATGAGCATTGCGCCATTCTCTGGCGTAGGTGGTCAAGCCAGCTTGCTCAAAGTAGCGCCGGCTAAATGCCTGCAGCGCATGCTGGGTCGTCATTTGTTCGAGCTCGCAATCCCAGGCTGCCTTGAGGTAATCACGCAATTGCGCCACCAGCACCGAGGCCGGCTGTTCACTATTGTCACGAATATTTTTTCCTACCCAAGAGATATACAGAGTGTCGCGTGCGGCTAGCAGCGCCTCTAGCATCAGATACCTGTCATCGTGGCGGCGCGAACGGTCACCCGGGCGCGCCATGCCAGCTTGTGCCAGTAAATCAAAATCAAGATGCTGGCTGCGACGCGGATAATCGCCATCATTCATGCCTAGCAAACACACCACTTTAAACGGCACCGCGCGCATCGGCATGAGTGTGCAAAAAGTCACGCCGCCGGAGACGAACTGATGGTCTACACTAGGCTGGTCGAGCGCGCTTAGCCAAGCTTCGCGCATAACGCTCAGGCTAATGCTTTCCTCAAAACCAGCGCTGCGGCATGCCTCTAACCATTGCTGTAGCGTGTCTTCTAATTGGCCCAAAGTGAGGCGATCAGCTTCAGCGAGTTGGCTACCTTCAGTCACAAAGAAAGCGCGTAACAGCGCACGCGCACGTTGCCCCCAGAGCTCGGGAGTGGCGGACTGCGCCAACACTGCCCGCCAATGGATCAAACTCTCGATAAACTGCGCCAGCGATCCCGCTAGAGAGGCATCGAGGCCGCCGATTTCGGCGTAGGGCTGTATCCCGGCGTAACTTTCTGCATTGCCACTGGCGTAACCGAGCAACATACGGCGTATGCCAAAGATCCAGGCATTTTGCTCGCCAGTGGCACCTAACCCCAAGCCTTCGCGGTGGCTTTGATCCAGGCCCCAGCGTATCTCGGCGCCGGCGATCCACAGGCTCAGTTGCGGCAAGTCTTCTGGCCTCACGCCAAATCGGGTTGCCAGTGCCGCGACATCCAATAGATCACGCACCTCACTCTGGCGGCAACGCTGCTGCGGCAAGCGCAGTAAATAATCGAGTGCCAGCAATAGCGGGTTGACGCTACGGTCTTTGACGTCGGCGATGGTGTAGGGGATATGACGGGCATCGCGTTGCGGGTATTGCCCGAACACGGCGCGGATGGCAGCTGAGAATACCTCGATATCGGGCACCATCACCACGATGTCCCTCGGTCTCAGGGCTGTTTTTTGTTCGGCTAGCATGCTCAATAATTGATCATGCAAAATTTCGACCTCGCGCTGCGTGCTGTGCGCAACATGGAAAACGATAGACCTATCGTCGGCATTAAAGCCGGGGTGAGGGTGCTCGTTGAGCGGCAGCATATCGCGCACCGAGGCCTGCAAGCCGGCTAATAAAGTAGAGCCTTGCTCTTCGGTAAACAGATCAATGCGCAAGCTGCTGAAATTTTCTTGGGTGGCCTTGGCATTGTCGAATTCATCCAGCAAGCGCACAAAATCGCGCCCCATGCGGCCCCATCCCGCCAGCAGAGGATGGCTGTATGCATGCAACTGATCTAAGGGGATCGTTGATAGGTCCAAGCCTTTGCGTGCTTGCTGGCGCTTGTGCTGGGCCTTGAGCAGTTCGCGTCCTTCTATGATGTCGCCCCAATAAAACTGGCAAGGATTGGGTACTGCCAAGATCACCTGAGTATGCTTTGCCAAGGCTGCTAGCGCCTCCAGAGTTTGCTGCGGCATCGCCGAAATCCCAAATAACACCACCCGCCGTGGTAGCTTGCTGACGGGCAGTTGGCCGCTTGCCACTTGCTCAAGAAAACGCTGGTGTACCGTCACCCGTCCCAGAGCATCGGCTGCATCGTCGCTATTGTTGACAACGTCAGTCAGAATGGCACGCCACAGTTGCGCCTGCCAGCGCTGATCAGGCAATAAAGCTTTTACCTCTCCACTGGCGTTGCGCAAAACATCGCGCCCCTCGGCCCAGTCATTGAGCCAATCGGCGCGGTACACCTGATATTGATCGAGTAAATCGGCCAGACGTTCGGCCAATTGCAGGCGACGCTCGGGATTGCCGTCAGCTAGAAAGTGCCTGAGCGGTAAAAAATCATCTTGCTCCAGCAACTCAGGAATCAGGCGCATCAAACGCCAGGTCAGCGGTGCTTTATCTAAGGCGGATCGGCTGGGCACCTGATCGCGCCCTAACATAGCTCGATACACGCCCCACAAAAATCTCCCTGGCAAATCGATGCGGGTGGCAGCGCAGACGCCCAATTCTTCCGCCACGGCGATTTTCAGCCACTCGGCAATCCCGTTCGATTGCACCAAAAATAGCGCCTGCTCCAATGGCGCCAGTGGATGAAGCCGCAACCAGGCAAACACCGCGGCACGCAATTGTTCGAGCTGATTGCCATGCAGAATAATCAGACCAGGCGTGATAGTAGAAATTGGGACAGACATGAGGCTCGATTCAATAGTGTGGCTAGGAGGGGCAAAGTTTGGGATATTTTTGACTATTTAAATATCCGCCGGAAAATGCAGGGCGTAGCCTGCGCTACCACCCAAAAGCCAGTATTTTTGTAAGCTGCAATTTTAATCTATAGTCAACAAGTTCTATGCGTAAATATCCAGAATTCACATAAATAGGCATCATCAATACGGCATGCCCGCACACGCATACCCCATGCGGCTTAGCGGACAGGCAGGCTGGAAATGGAATGAACACCTTCCACCCGGATGAAAGAGTAACGGCAGTGCAATTGGGCAATAGTGAGAAAAAAAGAAGGATTCTCACAACCCAACGGCATCGATGTGCCAAAGTGGAGCTGTAACACCAAACCACTTGAGAGAAGGAGAATCCAAATGAATCATACCGTAGACGGCATCGACATTGCCAAGAGCGTATTTCAGTTGCACTGGGTTGATCAGGAAACCGGTGAGATTTTCAATAAACAGCTCAAACGCGCGAAATTTCTCGACTATTTTGTGAACCTAACATCCTGCCTGATCGGCATGGAAGCCTGTGGTGGTGCGCAGCACTGGGGCCGCAAATTGACGGCAATGGGGCATCACGTCAAGCTCATGCCAGGTAAAGCGGTCAAGGCTTTTGTGATGGGCAACAAGAATGACGCCGCCGATGCGCGTGCCATCAGGATGGCCGTACAGCAGCCTGGTATCAAAGCGGTGGCGCTTAAAACAGAAGCACAACAAGCGGTGCTGGCACTGCACCGGATGCGTCAGCAACTGATTAAATTTCGCACGATGCAAAGTAATGAACTGCGCGGTTTATTGATGGAATTTGGCGAAGTCATGGCGCTCGGTCGTGCCGCGCTCAATGCGGCTATGCCGGGTATTCTGGCGCGCCTCGATGAGCGTTTGCCGGCCTTTCTGATCGAGACACTACGCGAACGCTGGAACATGCTCAGTACCCTCGATCATCAGGTCGCAGACATTGAGCGACGCTTACAGACCTGGATGAAAGAAGACCAGGCCAGCCAAGACATCGCAGAAATACCCGGTGTGGGCTTAATCACCGCCACCGCGGTTGTCGCTACCGTGGGTAATGCCAACGTGTTCACCTCGGGACGGCAATTCGCTGCCTGGTTGGGGATCGTTCCCGGGCAAACTGGCACGGGTGGCAAGGTGCGATTGCTAGGCATCAGCAAGCGCGGCGACAGCTACTTACGCACGCTGCTGATCCACGGTGCCCGATCTGTTCTTGAGCATAGCAAGGAGCCGAGCGCCTGGTTACAAGGGATCAATCCGCGGCGGCCAAAAAATGTCGTGGTCGTGGCACTGGCGAATAAAATGGCCAGGACAATCTGGGCAATTCTGGCGCACGGAAAAAAGTATGATCGTGGGCATGTCAGTGTCAAACCGGCCGACTTACCCACCGCGGCGAGCGTTCATGGTCTTGTGATGGACCACGCCCGCCGCCGTGGATAAGTATACGGCATTGCATGACTGAGTTTGAGCTCCAAAAGGAGTCAGTGGTAAGGCAAGACAAAGAAGTTCATAGTTTGCGTAAGGCTATTTTAGTGTGATGGCAAATAGGTCAGACCGTGATTCACCAAACCTGTATGCGGGTTAGGGCTAACAGCCCGTCCTGGAAATGAGGCGTGAGTCAGCAGATTCCATCGGGGCCCGCAGGGTATTTACCTGCACTAAGGCCGGATATAAAACTGCAGCTTTACCTATTTAATAAAACATAAAAAATACCTTGGCAAATGGAAGGTGTTCATATAAACCCGCATGGAATATGCGCAGTGGCAGGGTGCGAACGGATTCCTTACTGCGCAAATGCAACACATTGACGCGATACGCAAAGATTGCTCTTTACTGAGCTTGGCATGTTGGTATCGTGGTACCAAATACGCTAGCGCAAGGCCCGACCCCGTTTCTCCAATTGACGAAAGCCACTTAGTCAATTGGCAAGGGCTAGTTAGAAAGTTTTAAGCTTGAACTGGTTTGAGTTTTATAACGAATGCATCCAATACACCAATAAATGTCGTCAAAACATTGGGCTTAACTTCGTATTCCAATTCACGTCCACGCCGCGAGACCAATCTAGCGAGACAACCAAGCAGACTCCACGGGTATTTTGGGTGGCCGTTTTCCAGTTCCAAATGGATTAGGTTTCCAGCGGAAAGTGGCCTCAGCGTGGGAAGCCCATCGATGCAAACGAAACCAAGGTTAGTTTCGGAAAAGTTGCACTGGCGATTCATCAAGCTAGGGATCGGTGATGAGACCAAAATGTCAAAAATTTCATCAAAGGTTTTCAAGACAACTGTGAAATCAGGATAGACCAGTGGAAAAGAAATAATCTCGATTGGATCCAATTCGAGATTGGACAGATTTGAGGCCGCCCAATACAGTTGTTCCTGTGAAGCGTTTTTTTGGCGTAGGATTAAAATCTGTTCGTTTGCCCAAGCTTGCAAAACTCCTGTAGGCGCGACCTTCGTCCCAGAGTCCCTCTTCGCGGACGTCGGTTGGTTTTCGAAATAGCCTAAATATCCTCCTGCGCCACGATTCGTATTGTTGGTCAATCCTCCGATTGCGTCGGTCGTTAAATACTTTAATCCGTTGTGAGGCGGCAGGTCTATTAGCGCAGCGCACCCAACAATTCGCCCTTCGAATTCAATGCACCTTATTCGCTCAAAGTTCTCACAAACGTATTTGGCAGAGGCGTCAACAGGCGAGCCTAGGACGTCGGAAAACGTCATATCGATTATCCACTCTCGGACTTTATCCTGCGATCTGAGCGAATTGATGTTTTCGTGTACCTGTCTCTGAGATTCGCCTTCGATTTGAAGTGCAACTGATACGTCAAGACCAACTGTAATTGCGGCAAGATAGTTTTTTAACGGTACCCGCAGCTCAATCGGCTGCCCCTTATTTATCAGTCGATCCTTTACCGCTTCGATTGGCTCGTCGACTGTAATGCAAACGCGTGTGGAAAACGCGGCATCAAAGCCGTCGCCTCCACCTTTCGACAATATGGGCCGCAACGTTAGTCCATCGGGGAAATTTAGCTTCGTGACATCAGATATCCCGTCACTATACAGCCGACTCAAAACAGAAACTTCGGACGCGACCATAAATACCGAATAAAAGCCGATGCCAAATCGCCCTACAGGCTTGAAATTTGACGATCTCAAGCCGGGAAATTCAGATTGAACCAGGTCAGAAGCCCAAAATGAAGTACCAAAGTCAAGGAGTGACCCTACCATCGTTCGCTGTGACATGCCCACGCCGTCATCCCAGATTTCGATAACCGTTTTGGATTCGGATTTACGCGCAACCTTTATCAGAATTCGCCCGTTGAAATTCGCCGCTATCGCCATACGGGCCCTTATGGCGTCCCGCGCGTTCTGAATAAGCTCTCTGATTACAATTGCAAAATTGTCGCCTTCCCCGTACAGCTGCTTGCCCCCCAAATCGTTTACTAATTTTTCCAAATTACCAACGTGAATTTTCGCGGCTGTCGGCGTCCAATCTTGCGTTCTGACAGAACGGCTCAGTTCCAGAGGGGACTCGGCGCCAGTAACTTTTCGCATCCGAAATTGCGGGCTTTCACCTTCACATTGGGGGCGCGAGGCCAGAAGGTCATTCGATGACTTTATTTCCGAGTCAATTAGGACTATCGCGTCGTAAGCAACCCACCACGCTTTCGCATCTTCCGGATGAAATGAACTCATCGACGTGATCAGCAAGCTGCTATTGGACGAATCTGACGTATCAACGCTTGCCCTACCCAACCAGTTTTGCGCCTTCCAATGGTTTAGGGAAACCCCGCTTTGGCGTGTCAACGAAAATAGAAAATCAGGCGCGCGGCGTTCGTCGATATGGGCAGCGTCCGCGCATCTCAATAAACATGCGATCTTGATTGGATCGACGATCCAGCCAATTGGCCATGTTCCAGGTGGATTGAATTGCGGTGGTAATTTTCTTTTTACATCTTCAATGCTCCAGTTGTGACTAGCGGCAATTTGTCCAATTAATGAACCGTATCGACTGCGTAGCTCTGGATCTTCGATCAGAAAGAACGAAAGCATTCCGTTATTGCCCGGCCACTCGCGCACGCCGAGAACTTCTGCTTGCCTGGCATGCAATGACCTCATGGCGGCAAAGTCGCAGGACTTCTGGATCTGCTCTTGTATTGCGCCATTTCCCTTGCTGATTTCGGCGGCGTACGCGTCTTTCCAAACAACAGTGTCTCTTACGGCAGCTATTCCGCCGTCGTAAGCTTCGGAACAATGTGCCGCATCGTGTAAAAGAATAGCTCCGCCTAGGACAAATGCCTCCATTGCATTCAGAGGATACGTCGGCCCGGCAATCAAACTCGCGGTCTCCCACAGCGCGTCTAGGTGCGTAACGTCGTGGATTGTTAGCTCCGGAAATTGAGTCGCGATCCTTGATGTGAGTGCCGAGACGTTGTTGCGGAAGCGTGAAATCGTGGCACGCAAGATCTCTTTTTTTTGATCGGATTCATGGTCGGGGCCAGCTAGGCCAATACTATTTTTCCAAAGACTGGTGGCTTCGATATAAGGGGTCATGGCTGTGTCCTGAATCTATGTTTGAAATGAAGGTTTTTGGATCTTGCGGCGCAACAACTACTACGTGCCAGTGTTTTTACAGAAGGCTCGCCGAAACAAAAAATTCACATGCTGACAATAAAAATGGAGTGCCGTCCGACTCATATGCGGGATACCCGAGCAAATCCATTTATGTTGACGTTTGGTCAGCTATGCTAGTATGTCCTACTTGTTAATTTAATTAACTATTTTAACATGTTTTTGCGAAGAAACTTTATCGTTAAAGATGAGATGAATCTTTTAAAATCAAATAATTGAATGAGCGGCATCGAATGGGCGGGGTCAAGTCTTGCGATGACAATCAGGTGATCTGATCACAGCGATTGAGCTTGGCGTAAGGTAAATCGTAGAATAGTAGGCACGGTTTTTGTGCTCGCTCTTTCTAATTTTGTATGATCCGACAGTGACTCAAATTATGATTTAGGTTTGGTAATGTTGCATATCAAGACTTGATCCCATTTTTCCATTTTTTTCCAATAGACTAAGGACTTATGTGGGTGTCTTGCAATAATAAGGTTTGGTGTCTGACTAGTCGTTATTATTATCACTAGCACTAAATTGAAAAATTCCAGACTTCAACAATATTTTTACTCAGGGAAGGCATAAAGAGTCGTGCCTATCTGATAGATAGTCGCAGGTCTTCTGAAAAAGAAAAGGCCGGGGCATTTGAATGACCCCGGCCTTTTCTTACGGTTTTAGAGCATTACACTTGCTGGATACCCGCTAAAGCCCAGCCGCCCTGGCCATTGACAGGCTTGGACAGGTTCCACACTTCGGAGAACCCTTCGGCAGGCAGGTTAGGATCCTCTTTGATGACACCAGTAAATTTGACGCTGGCCAAATAATTGTTATTGACTGTTTCCAAGCCGAGCAACTGGGCATCGACAGAAACCACATCAGTCACATTGACCAAGCTGCCACGCTCCTGAATTTGCATCTTGATTTCTGCATACATTTCGGCTGTGGTGAATTCGTGGATATCCTTGATATCCGCTTTATCGAAGGCGGCCTGCAAGCGTATGAAATACATCTTGGCATTACGCAAAAACGCTGGCACATCGAAATCAGCTGGAATCGTCCAGTTACCCTGATCGGCAGGCGTAAATCCCGAACCAAAACCTGAAGCCGCGGAACCAGTGGCAGCACTGCCTGCATTAGCACCAGATTGATAGGACATCGGCTCTATGCGCGAACCGATTTCTGGTAACGCCGCACCAGCGCCGGCATAAGCGGGCTGCGGGGTGAATGCAGAAGGAGCACCGCCAGCTTTACGCTTCTGGTACATGCGGAACAAGAAGAAGGCCGCGCCAGCTAACAACAGCATAGGCAGAATCGAGCCAAGTGCGCTCGCCAATCCGCCGCCTAAGCCCATAGAGGAGAACATGGCGCCAAGCAAGGCACCGCCGATTAAGCCGCCGACGATACCCTTCCACGGGCTCGCTGGTTTTGGTGGTGTCGCAGCCGCTCCGGCTGTCGCTGGCGTTGCTGGTTTAGCCTGGTTAGCGGTTGCCGGAGCCGCCTGACGCGACACATTGTTGGATTGAGTACCGGAAGAGCCGCCGCCACCCACCCGTTTTGCATACGATTCCGGGATCACCATCGTCATTGCGCCAAGCGCCAACATCATCGTGAATAGTAATTTTTTCATTTTGCAAACTCCTTAATTAAGACCAAAAACCAGATTCAAACCAAGTTGCCTCTTCACTTTTGGAAAAGGAGGTAGAGTGACTATACGGGCTGCGGAGTGACAATAAAAGTCGAATATACTTGATGAATGCATCGTATATTTCGATCAATGCCTGGTTTTTAATCATTTTGAAACTCAATAATGGAGAGCGGGGGTCAAGACTTGTTCCCATTTTTTTGCGCATTTTTCGTTCAAAACTCAAGGTTTTATATGGGTGTCTTCTTAATCTGTTTAATTTGACAAATTCTGTTGGTGACAAGGCACTAAGTGTGAAATACTTCGATTTTTTTTGGGCTTGAATTTCCTATCCTTTTCACCTTACCTAAGGGGCATGAAGCGAATATACTTGCCCCGCAAGTGCTTGAAAGTCTATCCGAGGAGCGTTGCTTTTGATCTTTGATCTACGTACTGTCATTGTGATGAGCGCCATTAGCTGTTTGCTCATGGCTATTGTGCTGTTTGGCTCGTCCAAGGTGTACCCTCGGTCCATCGAAGGCTTAAAACATTGGGGGTGGGGCGCTCTGGGCTTTGGGGTTGCCAACTTGCTCTTTTCCTTGCGCGGATTGGTGCCCGATTGGCTCAGCATCATCGTGGCCAACATGATCGGTGTAGCCTCGTTTATTGTTTGGTGGCGTGGAATGCGCTTGTTGCGGGGCTTGGCGCTTTCCTCCATGCGCCTTTGGTACATGGCCTTGGCGGCAGTGTTGCTGTTCTTGGCCTATTTCACGCTGGTGCAGCCCAATATTGTGCCGCGCCGATTCCTTATTTCCGGAATCGGCTTCGCGTTCTATTCCGGCATGGCATGGCTAGTGTGGCGGCGCGGCCAGCGCTTGCAGGGCGATTATGTTTTCATCAGTCTGATGGTGTTCGGATGTCTTTTTACGCTGATCCGGGTGGTAGCCACCATGGCGAACCCTGCCAGCGCGGCGACTTTGTTGACACCCTCTAGTTCGCAAACGGCCTACGTTATTGCGTACAACATTATGTCGCTGATGAATTGCATCGGTTTTTTCCTATTGGCAACCAACAAGTTGCAATCCGAGTTGCAGCAAATGGCAGACCACGACTCTCTCACCGGGGCGATGACCCGGCGTTCGCTCATGGATAAGTTGGCCATTGAAGTGGCGATTGCGCAGCGAAAATCCCAAACCATTGCACTGATTGCGATGGATCTGGACTACTTCAAGCAGATCAACGATACGCTGGGGCATGATGGCGGCGACCGGGTCTTGTGCCATTTCAGCGCTGTGGTTTTCAAAAATAAACGTCCGCAAGACCTATTCTCGCGCATGGGGGGGGAGGAGTTTGTGCTGGTATTGCCCGACACCGACTTACATGGAGCCCAACGGCTAGCACAACGCCTGCACGCGGCCTTGAACACTGCGCACAATGATGGTATCCCCGCTTATACCAGTAGCTTCGGCGTAGGCACCTGGAGTGGGACGCCAGTAGCTGCGGTGAATTCACAATTTCCGCTAGACACCATAGAGGATTGGTTCAAGCGTGTTGATGATGCGGTCTATCGCGCCAAAGCGGCAGGGCGCAATCGTATCGAATTAGTTACGGAGCCCTCTATTTCAGTATGAATCGTGTCTAAAAGCCTCTTGGCTATCACTCAATAATCACTCAATAAGACACCCATCTCAACTGACAGCGTTTTCCGGACGCCAAATGCTTACTCCGCATAGCGCATGCGACTACGGGCGACTAGACCGTTTTCATTGATCTCCATTGCTGTTCCGGATGTTTCAGATCTGGGATAGGTCTAGGGATCTCGATGCCGGCGGCGACGAGATTGCGCATTGCACCTAGCCCTGCGCGCATATTCCATGCGGCTTAGCGGGTAGGTAGGCCGGAGAGCCGCATGGAATATGCGCAGTGGCGGGGGACCGCGAATTAAACTTGAGCTTTCGCAACTAAGGTAGCTAGCAAGCAAAAGCGTAGCCAGTTCACTTCTGCATACGCGCGTCGAAGCGAAATTCTCTTTCTATGCTGAGCTTGACTTGATCGTAGGCAGGGTGGTCGGCGTTGATCACGGCGTTGAGCGCTTCCGGGATGATGGCGGAGGGGATCAGCATCGCTAAAGCCTGATATTTGACGAGCGTGTCGCGCCCAAAAATCTGGGTGCTTTCCGGTGCCGGCAGCTCGGCCCAGTCTGGTGGTAAATCGGCGATCGCCGGTTGTATGATCAGGCTTTCCTTATCGGGTAGCTCAACGCTAACCAGGACCAGTGGCGGGTGCTGGGCGCCAGCTAAATGAACGAATTTTTCTAGTGCGCATATTTCCACCGTGGTGCCGGCATACAGCACCGGAAAGCCTATCGGATTCCAGCGCCCACCCTCGCTACGCGCGCCATAGCATGCACGATCCAGCGCATACTTTTTAGTGGTAATGCGCCACAACTTCAAGCGACACCGCCGGTGGCGATGGCGTTTAGTATTTGCCTCACCGAGACCGCACCAGGCTCAGTATCCATTAACTCTAGAGGCATGGCATTGCCTAAGGCCAGATTAGGCTGGCGCATCCAGGCAATCGCATGCTCTTTATCTTCGAAGATTTCTATCGCCATGCGGGTGACTGCGCCCATGCGATACACGCGTTCGGTGGCGGCGGAATCTATTTTAGCGGCAGCCTTTTCCAGGCGCGAAGCGGTGGTGGCTGGAACCCGCACTATGCTGAGTATGCGCGCTTCGGTTTCGCCAAAAAAACCGCTGACCGACTTTAAAATTTTGGCAGGGAAGCCTTCTCGTATCAATTGCACGGCATCAAAGCCACGTGGGCCATGTTCGACAATATTGGCGAACATGCGCGGATCGAGGGTGCCACTGCGGCCACCAACAGCTTTGAGACGCGGTGTGGGATTTTTCACAGCGCTACGAAGCTTGCTCGCTCCGACTGGCTTGCTGGCTCTGGCGGCGGCAGTGCTGGATTTTTCTTTGATGAGCATAATAAACCTCCATTTGGTAATTCATAATACACCAAATGGATAATATTGCCAGTTGTTTGGCAAAGCAGAGCGCACTCAGGGCTTAATTTGTCAACATCTTTACCAACATCTAAAGAAAATGAAATAGCCGACCCGCCAAGGCGCAATCCCACTGCGGTTGGTGGCAGGCATAAGCCCAAGACCCGCATGGGTACTGCGCAAGCGGCTGGTGTGTAAATTAAAATCAGTGCGGCAATTACTGAAGATTTTTTTAGCAGGCTAAGCGATGGCCAATAGGTGAAAATTATCTTTCGTGTCGCTGAACTTCTTGTCTTATTATCTGTCACAGAAACTTACGCCGCAGCTAAAGTGCTATTCAAGGTGACTGGCTCGTTAATTGTGTGCCAATGCCAACGCTAGCGCAATAAAGCAAAGACTTAGGCAGCGGCTAGAGAAGTAAATACCCAAAACCAGTACCCAAAATGATAGTTGGCGGCCACCAGCTTAGCCGACACGACCACCATGAACGGAGACCCTATGCGCAGTTTTCAAAAACGCCGCCTCAGCCTGTTAATTTCACTCATTTGTAGCCTAACTGCGAGCACCTTGCCAGGCACCGCATTGGCGACTGATGCAGTCACGCCTGCCAAAGATAGCCTGGAGAAAAAGAAATGGGATGTAAATCATCCCCCAGGCGCGGCAATTACCGCCACGCTCGACACCACCTCTGGCACCTGGATGAGCGTAGATGTCAGCCCGGATGGTAAGCACATCGTGTTTGATATGCTGGGTGATCTGTATCTGATGCCCATCGCAGGTGGCGAGGCCAAGGCCTTAACGCATAGCGTGGCGTGGGAAATGCAGGCGCGTTTTTCTCCAGATGGAAAACAGCTCACGTATATGTCGGATGCTGGTGGTGGCGACAATATCTGGGTCATGAATGTCGATGGCAGCGATGCACATGCCGTCAGTAAGGAAGATTTTCGTTTGCTCAATAACCCGGTCTGGCATCCTAACGGCCAGTATATTGCGGCCCGTAAGCATTACACAGGCACCCGTTCACTGGGCTCTGGCGAAATCTGGTTATACCACCGCAGCGGTGGCGCTGGAGTGCAGTTAAATGAAAAAGCCACTTGGCAAAAAGATTTAGGTGAGCCTGCATTCTCACCGGATGGCCGCTACGTGTACTACTCGCAAGATACGACGCCAGGCAGCTCATTTGAATACAATAAAAATTCCAATGGACAGATTTATCAAATTTTCCGTAAAGATTTACAGGATGGAAAAACCATCGCCATGGTCAGCGGGGCAGGTGGTGCGGTACGACCAACGCCTTCGCCAGATGGTAAATATCTGGCATTCGTGCGACGCGTACGTGGGACTGATGAGACTCAAAATAACTCGCAAAGTACTTTGTTTTTGAAAAACCTGGCGACCGGTGAAGAGACTTCGGCGTGGGGCGAGCTGGAGCGTGATTTACAAGAGGCATGGGCGGTGCATGGTGTGTATCCGGCCTTTAGCTGGCTGCCCGATAGCAAGCAGATCGTGGTTTGGGCCAAGGGCAAGATTTGGCGTGTCGACCCATTTACCAAGACAGCCGCAGAAATCCCCTTCCATATCAAGGATAGCCGCGAAGTGCGCGCTGCGGTACGCTACCCAACTGCGGTGGCGCCCGAGCAATTTGATGTCAAGCAACTGCGTTGGGTCAATGTGGCACCTAAGGGCGATAAAGTCATTTACTCCGCCTTGGGCTATTTGTACGTACGCGATTTGCCCGATGGTAAGCCACGTCGCTTGACCAAACAGGAAGATCATTTCGAGTTCTTCCCGAAATTTTCACGTGACGGCAATAGCGTCGTGTTTACCACATGGAATGACGAAAAGCTAGGCTCGGTGCGCAGCATAGACCTGCGTGGTGGACAAGAAACCATACTTAGTAAAGAAGCGGGGAAATTCAGTGAGCCGACTTTCTCGCCAGACGGTAAGCAAGTCGTGTTCGTCAAATCACGCGGTGGCTATCTGACCACGCCTTGGAATGGTTTGAATACCGGTGTCTATGCCGTTAGCGCGGACGGTAAGGGTGTGCCACGTTTGCTCACCGATGAAGGTTCGGCGCCGCAATTTGGTAAAGATAACGAGCATGTGTATTTGACCCGCACCCAGCATACCGGAGAAGTCGATTGGATCACCTCGCTGATACGCTTCAAGATGGATAAGAGTGAGCAGGTGGCGGTAGCAAAAGGTGAATTCGTGGAAGACTTCGCGGTCTCGCCAGATGGCGATTGGCTCGCTTTTGGCGAGCGCTTTCATGCCTATGTCACGCCTATGCCTTTGGCCGGTAAGGCGGTGACGGTGGGTTCTAAAATGGATGGTTTGCCAGTCAAACAACTCGACGTCAATGCGGGTGAATACCTGCATTGGTCAGGCGATAGCAAAAATTTGAATTTCTCACTGGGCGACGAATTATTTACCAGCCCATTGACGGCCGCATTCAGTTTTGTCGCTGGCGCAGCGAAAGAACTACCTAAGCCAGCTGAAAATGGTAAGAAGATAGGATTTCGCGAGAACGCCGATAAACCCAACGGTGTGACTGTGATCTCCGGTGCGCGCGTAGTCACCATGAAGGGCGACGAGGTGATAGAGAATGCGCGCATTGTGATTCGGGATAATCGTATTGCTGCGATCGGTAGTGCCGATAGTATTGCTGTGCCTGCAGGCGCCAAGCAAATTGCAGCGAACGGCAAGACCATCATTCCAGGCATCGTCGATGTGCACTGGCACGGCGGCATGGGCGAAGGACAGATTATTCCTCAGCAAAGCTGGGTTAATTATGCCTCGCTGGCGTTCGGCGTTACGACGATTCATGATCCCTCCAATGACACTGCCGAGATCTTCACGCAAAGCGAAATGCAGCGCGTTGGCAATGTGCTCGGACCGCGGATTTTTTCTACCGGTACCATTTTATATGGTGCTAAAGCGAATATGAGTGCCATTGTGAATAGCCTGGACGATGCGCTGACGCACTTGAAACGACTCAAGGCGAACGGGGCAATTTCGGTCAAGAGCTACAATCAACCGCGCCGCGAACAGCGTCAGCAAATTCTCGAGGCGGCGCGTCAGACCAATATGATGGTGGTGCCAGAAGGCGGCTCCTTGTTTCAGTCGAACATGAGTATGGTGGTGGATGGACATACCGGCGTTGAACATGCGCTGCCAGTTGCCAAGGTCTACGACGACGTCAAGCAGCTCTGGTCGCAAACCAAAGTCGGTTATACACCGACCTTGATCGTTGGCTATGGCGGTCTGGATGGCGAGCATTATTGGTATGCCCGTACCGAAGTCTGGAAGCATCCTTTACTATCGCGTTACGTTCCTCATTCTATTTTGGAGGCGCGCAGCGTAAGACGTGAAACTGCACCAGATCAAGACTTCAATGTCTTCAATATCGCGCGCACCGCTACCGAGTTACAGCGTGCCGGTGTCGATGTCAATCTTGGTGCCCACGGCCAGCGTGAAGGCCTAGGCGCCCATTGGGAAATGTGGACTTTCGCCAAGGGCGGCATGACAGCATTGGAGACCATACGCACCGCCACCCTGAACGGTGCCAAGTATCTGGGCATGGATAAGGATATAGGATCATTAGAAGTCGGCAAGCTGGCTGACTTAGTGATTATCGATGCCGACATACTCAAAGATATACGCCAATCTGACAAAATCTCACAAGTGATGTTAAACGGACGTTTGTACGATGCTGCCAGCATGAACGAAGTTGGCGGCAAATCCAAGAACCGTAAACCGTTTTTCTTTGAAGGCAAAAATGCTTCAGGAATGTCGGTGGAGAGCATTAGTCACGGCGATGGTCATGGGCATTGATATAAGTCTGTTGGCAAGGGCCCTTTGAGTTAGTCGCAGATAATAGGTTTTAAGTTTAAAAAGCCGCAATGCAAGAATTGCGGCTTTTTTATTTGATCTTTAGCTTCGAGGGTGACATGTGGGTCAATGCCTTAGACGCAATAATTGTCGGGCATATATTCCTTAAGCGCGGGAAAATTTGGACAATGTAATAAATATTTATTGAATATTTATTACATCCAGAATAAATCGATAGGCGTATTTAGTTTTCTTAAAGTTATTTTCTGAGAGTTTTAAGCTCTCAAAGATGCGAAATAATAGTAATTATCAATTGTTTATCGCCACTCGCTTACTCTATATTAAATTCAGTGAGATTTGGGGACTCACAAATAAAACTTATGTTTAATTGATTCCGGCAATTTTAAATTTGCCGCTTACATTTTTTTTGTTATTTTTTCAAAAGTAATTGTATTGAAAAATATTGAATTGTAAGGGCGTAAAAGGAAAATCATGAAAAAATTAATTGCAATTTCGGTGCTCAGCGCACTGTCCTTCGCGGCATATGCGCAGACTTCAAGCGATGTGGCGACAGTGGAGATCTCTGGCGATAAAAATATTAATCTGCCTAGTAAAATTTACCGTATGGATTCGGATGAATTCTATAAGTTTAGGGGCTCATATTTTTTGTCCAATGGCATGACTTTGTCATTGTTTGAGCGAGGACGAGCAATGTTTGCCCGTATCGACAATCAAGATAGACACCAAATAGTCGCAAGCGCATCCAATGCCTTTGTTGCCAAAGATTTACAACTAAAAATGCGTATAGATCTGGCTGATAATGGTGAGGTGAGTGGAGAGTTAACCTATGTAGTGCCAAGTCAACTTAATGCGGAAAATCAAGTGACAAAGCAAAAATTAGTGACGGCAGTATTTCCCTGAAGCTTATAATTAATCCTATCACTATCTATTTGTTCTTTTGCAAAAACGACGAGTTCTTCACCTATATGATGAAGAGCTCGTCTTTTTTATTCTTCCAACAGTATTTCCTCACCACTTATTGTTTTGCCGCCTTCAATTTAGCGCCTCAAAATGTATAAAATCTTCAATTTTCGGGGGATTGCTCATTTTTAATTGCAATAAATTACACTAATTTGAAGATTTCTGGCAGCGGCTGGAGATAAACACATTTCGTGTTCGGGAAGTCATGCGAAATACTTTACAATAGAGGGTTAAATCTCAATAAAGTATGCGTGCGCATTTTGACGCGAAAAACATGCATACAGCGCCATCTAGGAAACTCTCATGAGCATGTCAAGCACCCAAGAAATAGTAAATGAATTACGCGCTGGTCGCATGGTCATTTTGGTGGACGAAGAAGATAGAGAAAATGAAGGTGATCTGGTTTTGGCTGCCGATTTCGTTACGCCAGAAGCGATTAATTTTATGGCGAAATATGGGCGTGGTTTGATTTGTCTGACTTTAACAGAAGAGCGCTGTGAGCTATTAAACCTCTCTATGATGACGGCACGTAACGGCACTGCTTATGGGACTAATTTCACCGTCTCTATTGAGGCCGCTGAAGGGGTTACTACCGGCATTTCTGCTGCAGATCGCGCCAAGACGGTGCAGGTTGCTGTTCATAAAAACACCACGGCCAACGATATTGTTCAGCCTGGTCACATTTTTCCTTTGAAGGCGCAAAAGGGCGGTGTCTTGATGCGCGCTGGCCACACCGAAGCTGGTTGTGATTTTGCAGAGTTGGCAGGTTTGACACCAGCCTCAGTGATCTGTGAAATCATGAAAGATGATGGCACTATGGCACGCCTGCCAGATTTGATGGAATTTGCCAAAGAGCACGATTTAAAGATAGGTACGATTGCTGATTTAATACACTACCGCAGCCAGACTGAGAGTATCGTTGAGCGCGTCGCCGAGCGCGAAATGCATACGGTACATGGCAGCTTCAGAGCAATTGTGTATCGGGATAAACCTAGTGGATCCGCTCATTTGGCCCTGGTGCATGGGGAAATTAGTGCTGAAAAAGATGCGCTGGTACGTGTGCATCAACCAGTGTCCATTCTCGATTTACTCGAGAGTAAAATTTCCACGCATTCTTGGAATGTTGCCAGCGCGATGGCTGCAATTAAGGCTGCCGAAAGCGGCGTGATGGTCTTGCTTAACTGCGAAGAGACCGCAGAGCAAATGTTTGATCAATTTAAAGCCTTGAATAATCCTGATGCCAAACCGCTGGGTCGCGCAGCACGCATGGATTTACGCAACTATGGCATTGGCGCGCAGATACTTAAAGATGTCGGTGTGGGGCGCATGAAATTGTTAGCTAATCCAAGAAAAATGCCCTCGATGACGGGATTCAATTTGGAAGTAGTGGGTTATCTGGATAAGCCAGAAGCTACAAAGGCTTAAGGTTTAGACCAAGCCAAAGATAAAAATCAGTATAGAAACCTTAAATTAGTTTATGCGCGAGTCGCAGGAGAGAATATTATGACAGTCGGACATTACGAATCAAACCTCGATGGCGCTGGCGTTCGAATTGGCATTGTGCAAGCACGTTTCAATGAAACTGTCGGCAATGGTTTGTTAAGCGCGTGCCTAGCAGAGTTAAGTAAGCTAGGTGTGTTAAATGAAGATATTTTGCATGTTACTGTACCTGGTGCTCTGGAAGTGCCACTAGCTTTACAGAAACTGGCCGACACAAATCAGTTTGATGCTTTAATTGCGTTGGGTGCGGTAATCCGCGGTGAGACCTATCATTTTGAGCTGGTTTCTAATGAATCTGGCGCTGGTATCACTCGCGTTGGTCTCGATAACGGTATCGCAATTGCAAACGCTATCCTCACCACAGAGAATGATGAGCAAGCTGAAGCTCGCATGTTAGAGAAGGGCACTGATGCTGCCCGTGTTGCGGTAGAAATGGCCAACCTGACTTTGGCGCTGGAAGAATTGATCGAGGCGACTGAGGATGTCAGCTACGACGCCTGATCACCCTATACATTTGCAAGAGAAAATAATGACAAGTAAAACAGTACACGCTAACCCGGCCAAGAGTCGCTCACCTAGACATCGTGCTCGCGAATTTGCATTGCAGGGACTGTATCAATGGTTACTCAATAATGAAGTAGCCGGCTCTATCGATGCGCATATCCGTGAAGCACATGGCTTTGATAAGGCGGACCGCGAGCATTTCAATTCTTTATTGCATGGTGCAATTAATCAATCCCTACAATTAAGGGAGGAAATCGCACCCTTGATCGATCGCACTATCGCTGAGCTATCTCCTATTGAACATGCCGCTTTGTTGATAGGGGCATTTGAACTCAAAAACCATATTGAAATCCCTTACCGCGTAGTGATCAACGAAGCGGTCGAACTGACTAAATCCTTCGGTGGTTTAGATGGACACAAATATGTGAATGGCGTGTTGGATAAGTTGGCAGCAAAATTGCGTGTCAATGAAGTGAGTGCAAAGAAGTAGGGTAGTCAGACCTAGTATTTTTTATTACGACGGTTATCGACGTCAGATATATTATTCGCCTTATTTTCAAATGAAAGTAAGGCGTTTTTTTTGAGAAAAAGTATGCACAATAATCTAGCATCTCGTCTATTGAATATCGCTCCTTTCCATGTCATGGAACTTGCAAAAATGGCGGCGGAACTAGAGAAGGAAGGTCGCAATATCATACATATGGGCATAGGTGAGCCCGATTTTACGGCACCTCAAGTGGTGATTGATGCAGCGGCTAGGGCGATGCAAAATGGAAATTTACAATACACCTCTGCCCTCGGCCTTCCAGATTTGCGTCTAGCCATTTCAAAATATTACCTTGAGTATTACCAACTTACGATTCCTGCTAGCCGCATTATAGTAACGGCAGGAGCTTCTGCGGCGCTTTTATTAACGTGCGCGGCCTTGGTTGATCCTGGCTCAGAAGTGTTGATGCCTGATCCTTGTTATCCCTGCAATCGACATTTTGTTGCGGCTTTTGAAGGCGTTGCGCGTCTGGTCGAATGTGGTCCGGAAGTAGGTTTTCAATTGACGGATGAGTTGGTGCGGGAGCATTGGACTACAGCCAGTAAAGGCGTGTTGTTGGCATCCCCATCAAATCCGACTGGCACTTCTATTCCACGTGCTGAATTAGCAAAAATCATTGCTACTGTTAAGGCGAAGCAAGGGTTTACAATTGTCGATGAAATTTATCAAGGATTGTCGTATGACGATGAGGCTTTTTCCGCCTTATCTTTGGATGGGGACGTGCTTGTCATTAATAGCTTTAGCAAATTTTTTAATATGACAGGTTGGCGTCTCGGCTGGCTGGTCGTGCCTGAGCGAATTGTGCCGCAGATCGAAAAACTTGCACAGAACCTATTTATATGTCCATCGACGGTTGCGCAATATGCAGCCTTAGCCTGTTTCTCCAATGAAGCGATGAAGATCTACCAACAAAGAAAGGCAGAATTTAAACGACGTCGTGATTTTATTGTCCCCGCATTAAGGAAGTTGGGATTTAAAGTTCCAGTTACCCCGGATGGTGCATTTTATGTCTATGCTGATTGTTCGGGTTTTTCTGATAATGCCGATCTATTTACGAGAGATCTATTACAAAAAGCGGGTGTTGTAATTGTGCCGGGGCTAGATTTCGGTTCTTACACAGCGCGTAAATATGTCAGGATCTCTTATGCAACGTCGATGGAGAATTTGCAGGAGGCCGTACTTAGAATTGAAAATTACTTAAGGCAGCAATAATATGAGCACAACCCTAGAGTAGGATTTTGGCAAGATGAATCGGGTTAGCAGCCGTTAGCCTATTAATAGATCTAAGTGCATTGATTGGACTGGAGTCACTTACTCAAACGTATACTCCAGGAGCACCTGTGAAGATTGCTCTGCTCCGCCGTCCCAAGTGGTGCAACCATGTCCTCTTATTCCAGCAAGATCCCCAGTTCCGGAACCGGAGAGTACATTTAAGGTACTTTCGTAGCGCCCTGCCTTGATGGAGCCAACATGTTGCAAAATAAAGCCCCCAGTGCGACCGCCTATGCGTCCAGACAAGTATTCTAATCCGACGAAGCTAGCAGTGTTTGCACAAGGTGCATACGTAAGGCACTCAAAGCGAGCCTCAGCATCAATATCACCGTTATAGCGATGATTCACGAGAGAACGAGTTAGACCTGTGTTCTGATCAAATTTTTCGTCCATGCCCTTAAGTTTTACGGTGCCAAATGCCAGCATATCTTCCCTTTATCGATAAAAACTCTACTTTCAATAAGATCACGTGAATAAATACCTTTTGGGCGCTAAATTCACGTAAAGCTTTCACCTTATGGGTATTGCTGCAGGCAACATGTACTGGCACCAAGGTCCCATATGAATGGGCTCAATTGCGAGCTATTGTTTACAACAAAATTGTTTTGCTTAGCGCTATTTCGGATATCAGGCCTTGCTCACAATCTGCATGGACAATATTCAATTTACCATATCATGTCCACTCACAAATTTGTATTGGATATGTGAATTTGTTATAGTCTGCGGTATCGCAGGATAGATGCATCCCGTAAATATATCTAATGGATACAAAATGATACAATTTAGGCAAATCGAAGCATTTCGCTGTCTTATGGTGGCCGGCACTAGCGTCGGTGCTGCGAGAAAAATGAATATTACACAACCAGCGATCAGTCGCTTGATCTCTGATTTGGAATCAGCTCTGGGCTTTCGCCTTTTCAATCGGGCGAAAGGGCGTTTGGAGCCGACTATCGCTGGCGTCAGGTTTTATCGGTCCGTTGAAGAGAATTTTCTTGGATTGGAGCGATTAAGCCAGGTCGCCAACAATATTCGCAATGAGGCTCCGGAGGGCATTACTATTGCGTGTTTGCCAGTGCTTTCCAGCACAATATTGCCTTTGATACTGAAAGAGTTTTTTAAAACACACGCCGCGGTTCCCGTGACGGTGGATAGTAGTAATGGGCCAGAAATATTAGTCCGCTTGCAGGATCTGAAAGTCGATATGGCGATTTGCTTATCCTTTCCGCCATTGGCAGGAATCGAAGTGGAAACCATTATGCAGATGAACGTTATGTGCGCTATGCCAGAAGGGCACAAACTTGTGGAAAAAGCGGTGATTACACCTTTAGATTTGGATGGTGAGAATATGATAGGCTGGGTTCCAATTACCTCTCAGGGTTATAAGGAAGAGCTCAGCACTTTAACCCAAGCTGGAAGTCATCCACGGCATGTCGTCAAGACGCACACTTCACACACTCGCTATGCCATGGTGGCAAGCGGATTGGGCGTTTCCATTGTCGAGCCATTCGCTGCGAAAATTTGGCGCAATAACGGAGTGGTGGTAAGGCCATTCCTTAGTGATATTAGTTATGAATATGTTTTGGCTTACCCAAGTGGAGGGATACGCTCTGAACTCATGCACGATTTTCGAGATGCTGTAATTAAAGTTGCAAAAACATATGATTTTGGTTTTTAGATTTTAATATTTTTATAAAACACTCTGATATTTGCGAGGTATTAAACGAAAAAAACCGCCGGCTAGAAATCACGCGGGCGGTTCATGGTATTTACCTGTTGGCGAGCGCTTATAGGCGGGCTACTTGCTCTTGCATTCTTTGTTCTTGGATGATTTTTTTATTGTCCGCACTGTTTGGTTTGACATTTGTTTCAGTTTCTATTGCCCGAATCTGCGGTTGCGCCACAGGAGTGGTCACAAAAGTAGGAACGTTTTTGCCAGTTGCAACGTCTTTAAGTCTACGGTATTCAGCCAGAACCCGCGATCCATAACCTGCGTCATTATCAAAAGCTGCGGCCCCTACGTACATCTTTAAGCCAGCTTCTACGGATCCGCCGCGCGTTACATAGTCTTTTAAGATCAATGCTCCGACTCGAATATTTGCGACTGGGTTAAGCGCCGCCTTGACCCCCCCCATATCTTCAAATTTTTCATGGTGAATTTTGGACATTACCTGCATAAGGCCCTGTGCACCGACCGGACTCTCTGCGAAAGGATTTAAGCCTGACTCGATCGCCATCACTGAGAGGATTAAAAGAGGATCAAGCTTTATCTCTTTTGCTGTTAGATATGCAGCTGAAACGAGCATATTACTAGCGTCATTGGCCACCCTATAACGCTTTGCGAGCCAGTTGGTCACCCAAAGCTGTTGTTTTTGATTCCCTAGCATTGATGTGTCGTCTAGGTACTGATCAGCAGTGGCGCTAGCATCAGATGCTTGCGCTTGGGCCAGTTGTTGAGGCGTTGCCATTAGTAGCGAAAGTTTAGGCGCAACGGTCTCATCTATTTCTTGTTCTAAATTAGATGGAGTTAAAGAGTAAGGTGACAGACTTTTGAATTTTTCTGTCAAATCTGGCTTGATGAACATCAGAGCGAGTAAAAAAATTGCGATTATGCCCAAGGACATCATCAAACGATGTATAACTGAAAGGATAAGCTTTTTTGTGATCGAATAGTCTGTAGAGACGGCCTTACTCTCGTCAGAATATTTAAGTTGATTAGTTTGTGTTATTGAAGCTAAATTTTGAATCATGTTACCTCCTGAATTTTTGCGAAGCGCACAATTTTCATTTAACGGAAAACTGCATATATTCAACTTCAGCAAATCAGATATTTCGTTTTTGTCCCAAGTTGCGAGTCAAAAACGCCGGAATTACTTACCATTTTTTAGCAAAGACTTCGGTTGTCGTGCTATCTGATAAATAATTTTTTTCGGGTGAAGGCAGGCGCCTTATGAAATCTAACCTTAGAATGTTATTTGGGACCCGGTTCCCGTGAATGATGTTACCTTTTGGCGTTGCTTTTTTTGTTCAAAAGCTGCGGAAGTTTTATGCCTCTTCATCAAGTTGGGCGAATTGTAGGTGGGCTTTTATATCGAGTCAATACTATAAAATCGTTTTGTTATAACTTTTGGATCTGGGTTGGCATTTTGCAGCGCAATAAAATTTAATGAAATCAAGTACTTACCCGACTTAATTGTGTTAATAAGTCAATAATGAAAAAAAGCGAAATAACATGAAATATACCGACTTGAGAGATTTTATTTCTCAACTTCAACAAAAAAATGAATTAAAACAAGTAGTTAGCCCAGTTTCAACTTATTTGGAAATGACTGAGATATGCGATAGGGTGTTGAGGGCTGAGGGACCGGCTGTGCTTTTTACAAATCCTGTCGATCATACAATTCCTGTCCTTGGTAACTTATTCGGCACCACTAAACGCGTCGCGATGGGTATGGGGGTCAATGACATTAGTGAGTTACGCCGAATCGGACACGTCCTATCTTCACTTAAGGAGCCAGAGCCGCCCAAAGATTTTAAAGATATTTTGGGCTTAGGTTCGCTGGTAAAAGCAGTCTGGGATATGGCGCCAAAGGAGGTTAGGGGCGCGGCCTGCCAGGAGATTGTATGGGAAGGTAATGATGTGGATTTATCTCGGCTTCCAATTCAACATTGCTGGCCCGGCGATATTGCTCCGCTAATAACTTGGGGCTTAGTGATCACCAAAGGGCCGCATAAAAAACGCCAGAACTTAGGGATATATCGACAGCAGGTATTGGGACCCAACAAGGTCATCATGCGTTGGTTAGCGCATCGTGGTGGCGCCTTAGATTTTCGGGAGCATGGTATCGTCAATAAGGGGCGGGCTTATCCTATCGCTGTTGCGCTTGGCGCCGATCCTGCAACGATCTTAGGTGCTGTAACACCGGTTCCAGAC
The DNA here is from genome assembly GCF_003955735.1 of Undibacterium parvum. Taxonomy (NCBI): domain Bacteria; kingdom Pseudomonadati; phylum Pseudomonadota; class Betaproteobacteria; order Burkholderiales; family Oxalobacteraceae; genus Neoundibacterium; species Neoundibacterium parvum. The sequence continues at coordinate 4,453,870 of NZ_CP034464.1, forward strand.
AACCTTTCTGAATATCAATTTGCTGGCCTATTGCGTGGTAGTAGAACAGAGTTGGTGAAGGCATTGGGAAGTGATCTTCGAGTACCTGCGTCTGCTGAAATTGTTTTAGAGGGGCATATCTATCCAGACGATAAGCATCCTAGTGGTTATGAGCATGCCATTGAAGGTCCTTATGGGGATCACACTGGATATTATAATGAGCAGGATAGCTTCCCAGTCTTTACTATAGATAGAATTACCATGCGTAGGGATCCTATCTATCATTCGACCTACACCGGAAAGCCACCGGATGAGCCGGCAGTGCTTGGTGTTGCGCTCAACGAAGTTTTTATTCCCTTATTGCAGAAACAATTTTCAGAGATTTTGGATTTCTATTTGCCGCCAGAAGGCTGTAGTTATCGTATGGCGATAGTTAAAATCAAAAAATCTTATGCAGGCCATGCCAAGCGAGTAATGTTTGGCGTGTGGAGTTTTCTACGCCAATTCATGTACACAAAATTTATTATTGTTGTGGATGAAGATATTAATATTAGAGATTGGAAGGAAGTGATTTGGGCAATCACAACCCGGGTAGATCCTTTGCGTGATACCACTCTTATTGACAGTACTCCGATTGATTATTTGGACTTTGCATCACCAGTTAGCGGTCTGGGCAGCAAGATGGGTTTGGATGCGACGAATAAGTGGCCGGGTGAAACTAGTCGTGAATGGGGCCAAGCAATACACATGACACCAGCCGTTCGCTCCCGAGTTGACGCTATTTGGCAAGAATTAGGTCTGTAGCAGAGTAGTGGCGGGGTGTCGAGTAGTTTTAATTCTTGATATTTACCCCGCCTGCAATATGTTGAGCTATAATTACAGCTGGCGGGCCCCTGCGCATTGCGGCATGGCCAATCTGGTCAGGTCGGGAACGAAGCAGCCACAGTCATTTCCCGTAAGTGCCGCAGATCAGGCTCGCCTACTTTCCCCTCTAGCTCAACTACTCTTGTTGAACTCTATTAAACTTAAAAGAACAATTATTCCTTGGTCATGCTAATTGCAGGGGCTAGCGTGACCTTTATATTTCCGTTCTCTGTCTTAAGTACAATCAAAAATATGCTCTTAATTTTAAAAAGAAACTCGCATTGGAAATGGGTTCGTATAGTTCCTGTAGTCATTTGCCTGATGTTAAGCGCTTGTGTTGCTACTGCTCCCTTGGCGCCTGCGGTTGTCGTGGCTCCCATCGTTAAGCCGATCAAGTCGTTGCGAATAGGACTCGCTCTTGGTGGTGGTGCTGCTCGAGGATTCGCGCATATAGGTGTGATTAAAGCACTGGAGTCGCAAGGCATTGCTCCTGATATTGTTGTTGGCACTAGTGCGGGTAGTGTTGTTGGTGCAATGTACGCGGCGGGCAATAACGGATTTGCGCTACAGAAGCTTGCTTTGGAGATGGATGAGGCTGCAATCTCAGATTGGTCTTTGCCTCTGTTTTCAAAAACAAGTGGTGTACTGAAGGGTGAAGCCCTGCAGGCGTATGTAAACAAAATAGTACTTCAGGTGCCGATAGAGCGACTCCGAAAACCATTTGGCGCGGTTGCCACAGATTTGATTACGGGGCAGCCAATACTGTTTCAAAGAGGAAATACGGGTTTAGCTGTGCGGGCCTCATCATCTGTCCCAGGGGTCTTCCAACCCGTGCGAATAAATGAAAGACAATATGTTGATGGGGGCTTGGTTTCCCCTGTGCCTGTTATGTTCGCGCGTGAAATGGGGGCTGACTTGGTGATCGCCGTTAACATATCGTCTCAGCCTGAGGTGCAGGCGGCAGGCTCATTGGATGTGCTCATGCAAACCTTTACGATTATGGGACAAAGGTTGAATTATTTTGAATTAAGGGGCGCTGATATTGTTATTAGGCCAGAATTGCTTGGCATGAGGGGGAATGACTTCGCGGGGCGAAATTTGGCAATTTTGGCTGGGGAGCGCGCCGCTATGGCAAACATGGCTGAACTTAAGCAAAAAATTCGAGCTATGCAAGAGCGATGATTTAATTATGTGGTTTTATTTAAATCGGTTTTGCACTTAATATGTTGCTGGCTGTGCAGTGCTCAGTCGTTTATGCGCCTGCCACCGTTGAATCTTTTTTTCCAGTAAGCTATATCCATGCTCTCCACTCGAACTTGCCCACCTGCGGAAGGTGAGTGAATGAATTTATTATCTCCGAGGTAAATGCCAACATGAGAAAATCCTTTGCGGAGCGTGTTGTAAAAAACCAAATCTCCTGGCTGCAAGTCCTTTACCTCAACATACTCCCCCATTTTGCTAATCTCTTGCGCAGTTCTTGGTAGTTCAGCACCCAAGGCATCTTTAAAAACCAATCTTACAAAACCACTGCAATCCAAGCCGTTTTCTGGCGTGCTTCCTCCTCGTTTGTAGCGTATTCCAAGTAAATCTAGAGCCTTTACAGTTAGGTCGGAGGCTCTGTCACGCAATTCATTCAATTTTATGAAGGCGGTCGACGACTCTGGGAATGGATTTTCGGTGGCGTGGCTTTGTGTGCAAATGCCAAATTGAAATAATGCAATAATCAAAGTGATTTTAATTTTCTTCGAGCATCTTGAGGCACGTATTAGCATCTTTACACCCTATTAAAAAAACCTGATAACTTTAAGCGATCCCTTTAAGAATGTAAACTTTTTCAATCTAAATCATATAGGTTTGCTTTATTGAGATGGTGCCCTGGGTAAGCTATTCGTGATGTAAGTGAAGGAATTGTTAGCTTAGGAGTTGGAGAAATTTTTAGTCCTTTGATTTTATGTGGAAAAGGCGTGTTTTATGGCTTGGGCGTTTGCTAGTGAGTGTGTTTTGCGCTATAATTCGAGGGTTTAGCTAATTCATTATCCGCTGTAGCGCAGACTAATATCCCCATCATTCCTTTGATCGTTTCTTTTGCTACGCAGACGGCTCAGCGTGGAATTTGATCGAGATCATTCGGTGCGGCGCACAGCGGTAACACTACAGGAGTTACCCTTGCTGCCCATTCCGCAGTCCCTACGTTCTAATTCAGATGACATCGCAATTCTTGCCCTCGCTGACGGCACGATATTTACCGGTGTATCGATAGGCGCGACTGGCCACACCATAGGTGAGGTCGTCTTCAATACTTCTATGACCGGATATCAGGAAATTTTAACTGATCCAAGTTATAGCTCTCAAATCGTCACTCTTACCTATCCTCATATTGGCAATACTGGTGTGAACCCAGAGGATGTCGAGTCAGATAAGATACATGCTGCTGGGCTGATCATTAAGGATCTGCCTTTGCTTGTTTCTAACTTTCGATCAACTCAGTCTCTGGCTGAATATCTTAAATCGCAAAATATTGTTGCAATTGCCGGGATAGATACCCGTAAGTTGACGCGAATTTTGCGTGAAAAAGGTGCGCAAAGTGGTGCAATTCTGGTCGGCGCTGATGCGGAGAAGGCGATTGCTTTGGCGAAGTCATTTCCTGGCTTGTCAGGAATGGACCTTGCGAAGCATGTTTCAACATCTAAGCAATACGTCTGGTCTGAAACTGAATGGGCTCTAGGCTCTGGGTATGGAGTTGTTGGTGATGAGAAGTTTCATGTAGTCGCGTTCGATTTTGGTGTTAAACGGAATATTTTGCGAATGTTGGCGCATCGTGGTTGCCGTGTGACGGTCTTGCCTGCCCAGTCGACTGCCGCCGATGTGCTTGCTTTGCATCCTGACGGGGTTTTTCTATCGAATGGCCCTGGCGATCCCGCCCCGTGTGAATATGCAATTGAGGCGGCTAAAGAATTAATAGAAAAAGGCATTCCGACATTTGGCATCTGTCTTGGGCATCAAATCATGGCGCTCGCTTCAGGCGCTAAGACATTAAAGATGAAATTTGGTCATCATGGGGCGAATCATCCGGTTCAAGATCTTGATAGTAAGCAGGTTTTGATTACCTCGCAAAATCATGGTTTTGCGGTAGATGCAACTTCATTGCCGGAAAACTGCCGAGTGACGCATGTCTCGCTATTCGATGGATCCTTGCAAGGGTTTGCGCGCACGGATAAGCCAGCGTTTTGTTTTCAGGGGCACCCTGAGGCATCTCCGGGACCAACCGATATTGCTTATTTGTTTGACCGCTTTACTGCATTGATGGCTCAGGCACAAATGAAGGAAAATAAAAATGCCTAAACGTAGTGATATAAAAAGTATATTAATTATTGGCGCAGGTCCGATTATCATCGGGCAGGCTTGTGAATTTGATTACTCTGGCGCGCAAGCCTGCAAGGCTTTGCGCGAAGAGGGTTATAAAGTTATTTTGGTTAACAGTAATCCGGCAACGATCATGACAGACCCGGAGATGGCTGATGTAACCTACATTGAGCCTATCACTTGGCAAGTATTGGAACGCATTCTAGATAAAGAACGTCCTGATGCCATTTTGCCGACCATGGGTGGGCAGACGGCACTTAATTGTGCATTAGATTTGCATAAGCATGGCGTGTTAGCAAAATACAACTGCGAACTAATCGGGGCGTCACCTGAAGCGATTGATAAGGCAGAGGATCGGTCTAAGTTTAAAGATGCGATGACGAAAATCGGACTCGGCTCAGCTCGTTCAGGTGTTGCGCATAGCATGGAAGAGTCGTGGGCAGTACAGAAGACCCTGGGCTTTCCAACCATTATTCGTCCTTCGTTTACTATGGGTGGTACTGGTGGCGGTATTGCTTATAACGAAGAAGAATTCGAGACTATTTGCAAACGCGGACTAGAAGCCTCTCCAACCAATGAATTATTGATTGAAGAATCATTGATCGGTTGGAAAGAGTATGAAATGGAAGTTGTGCGCGACAAGGCAGATAACTGCATTATCGTATGCTCGATTGAGAATTTGGATCCTATGGGCGTGCATACGGGTGACTCCATTACCGTTGCGCCTGCCCAGACATTAACCGACAAAGAATATCAAATCATGCGTAATGCCTCAGTGGCAGTTTTACGTGAAATTGGTGTTGATACCGGCGGCTCTAATGTTCAGTTTTCGATTAATCCAGTCGATGGTCGTATGATCGTTATTGAGATGAATCCGCGTGTATCGCGTTCGTCGGCGCTAGCATCGAAAGCTACTGGCTTCCCAATCGCTAAAATAGCTGCGAAATTGGCGGTAGGTTTTACTCTCGATGAATTGCGTAATGAAATTACCGGTGGCGCGACTCCAGCGTCATTTGAGCCGTCAATAGATTACGTTGTTACGAAAATCCCTCGGTTTACTTTTGAGAAATTCCCGCAAGCTGACAACCGTCTGACGACTCAGATGAAGTCGGTAGGCGAGGTGATGGCGATTGGACGTACATTTCAAGAGTCCTTCCAAAAAGCATTGCGCGGCTTGGAAGTCGGCGTCGATGGAATGAACGAAAAAACCCAAGATCGCGAGATTTTGGAGCGCGAATTAGGTGAGCCAGGTCCCGATCGTATTTGGTATGTTGGTGATGCTTTTGCGCACGGATTTACACTTGATGAAGTGCATGCCTTAACACATATTGATCCTTGGTTTTTGGCGCAAATTAAAGATTTGATCGATATTGAACTCTGGCTGGATACGCAGACTATCGATGCAATCGATAAAGATGTGTTGTTGAAATTGAAGAAAAAGGGCTTTGCAGATCGCCGCCTGGCAAAACTTTTGAAGACGACTGATACAGTCGTTCGGGAAAAGCGTAGAGCCCTGAATATACGCCCGGTTTATAAGCGTGTAGATACTTGTGCAGGAGAGTTTTCTACAAAAACTGCCTATATGTATTCAACTTATGAGGACGAGTGCGAATCCGCACCGACTGATAAGAAAAAAATTATGGTTTTGGGTGGTGGTCCTAATCGTATTGGACAGGGTATCGAATTCGATTATTGCTGTGTGCATGCGGCATTTGCTATGCGTGAAGATGGCTATGAGACGATCATGGTCAACTGCAATCCTGAAACTGTTTCGACGGATTACGATACATCGGATCGCCTGTATTTCGAACCTCTGACGTTAGAAGATGTATTGGAAATTGTCGATTTGGAGAAGCCTGTTGGAGTGATTGTGCAATACGGCGGGCAAACACCCCTTAAGTTGGCACTTGAACTTGAAGCTAATGGCGTACCAATCATTGGCACGTCACCAGACATGATAGATGCAGCAGAGGATCGCGAGCGTTTCCAGAAGATGCTCCATGATTTGGGTTTGCGCCAACCGCCAAATCGTACCGCACGTACCGAAGCAGATGCCTTGATGCTGGCTCAGGAAATTGGATATCCTTTGGTGGTTCGGCCCTCTTATGTATTGGGTGGGCGTGCGATGGAAATCGTTCATGAACAGCGTGACTTAGAGCGGTATATGCGTGAAGCCGTCAAGGTCTCGCATGACTCCCCGGTCTTGCTGGATCGATTCTTGAACGATGCTATCGAGGTAGATGTTGATTGCTTGTCGGACGGGAATCGGACTTTCATCGGTGGTGTTATGGAGCATATCGAACAAGCGGGTGTTCATTCCGGTGACTCTGCCTGTTCCTTACCACCTTACTCGTTAAAGCAAGAAACAATTGAGGAATTAAAACGTCAGACTTCACTGATGGCAAAAGGCCTAAATGTAGTTGGACTCATGAACGTTCAGTTCGCGATTCAGCAACAGGAAGGCAAAGATGTCGTCTTTGTTTTAGAAGTCAATCCGCGCGCATCGCGAACGGTACCTTTTGTTTCCAAGGTGACTGGTTTGCAATTAGCAAAAATTGCAGCGCGTTGCATGGTTGGTCAGTCACTGGATTCGCAAGGGATTTTCAAGGAGGTCATTCCTTCGTATTTCAGCGTGAAAGAGGCTGTATTCCCGTTTGTGAAATTTCCTGGCGTAGATACTATTCTTGGTCCAGAAATGAAATCAACTGGTGAGGTTATGGGCGTCGGAAAAACATTTGGTGAGGCGTTTGTTAAGTCGCAGTTGGGTGCTGGTATTAAATTACCAAAAACCGGGAAAGTTTTCCTTAGTGTAAAAGCCGCCGATAAACCAAGGGCGGTAAAAATCGCCAAAGACCTAGTGGATATGGGTTTTGGATTGGTCGCCACCAAAGGAACGGCTGCGGCTATTGTTGCATCTGGCGTGCCTTGCGCTACGATCAATAAAGTTGCGGAAGGTCGCCCACATGTCGTCGATATTATTAAAAATCGTGAGATCGCCTTGGTGATTAATACAGTGGAAGAAAAGCGTAATGCAATTAATGATTCACGGGCAATTCGGGTTTCATCATTGGCAGCAGGTGCTACGACTTACACAACCATCGCAGGCGCAGAGGCAGCAGTTGAAGGTATGCGTCATTTAAATGAATTACACGTCTATGATTTACAAGGTCTGCATAAAACCTTACACTGAATAACAAAGTAAGCTTCAATAGTGGGGCCACAGATAATCTCGGAAAAAATGGGATTCATGTGGCCCCGATATTTTTAGCTGTTTACTAAATTTGCACACGTAAAGTCTAAAAATTTTTTGTGCAAGTCAGTGAAAGATTACTGCAGATATTTTATATACCCTTGCAGTCAACCCTATTTTTAAGTTAAAGCTATGAGTACAGTACCTCTAACCAAGTTCGGAGCAGAATTGCTCAAGCAGGAATTACATAGACTAAAGACCAAAGAGCGGCCTGAAGTCATCAGTGCTATTGCGGAAGCAAGGGCGCAAGGTGACTTGTCTGAAAATGCCGAATACGATGCCGCCAAAGAGCGCCAAAGTTTTATCGAGGGACGTATTGCAGATATTGACGGTAAATTAAGTGCGGCTCAAATTATTGACCCGACTACACTTGATGCTGAAGGGCGCGTGGTATTTGGTGCAACCGTACATCTTGAAGATCTGGAAACGGATCAAAAAGTGAGCTATCAGATCGTTGGTGAGGATGAGGCCGACATAAAAGAGCGCAAGGTATCAATTACTTCACCTATAGCTCGTGCATTAATAGGTAAATATGCGGGTGATGTGGTAGGGGTGCAGGCGCCAGCCGGTGTGCGCGAATACGAAGTGCTCGACGTTCAGTATATTTAATTGACTTCAGTGACAATTTAGAGGGGATGATGTTTGCACATCATCCCCTCTAAATTTTAAGAGTTGCCCAAAGCAGATTTTTTTGCACTACTTTGACGAGGTTTTGCTCGCTTGATATTGCCGCCTTGAGTGACTCGCTCGTTGCCCTTGACCATTACTTTCGATACGGAAGGCTTCTTAGTGCCGCTAGCGCTAGGTTTTACGATAGTAACTTCGCGCATACCTTTGCCTTTTTTAATCAGCTTGGTTTCTTTTTCGCCCTCTAATTTTGGACGATAGATTACTAATAATTTACCGATATGTTGAATCGGAGCTGCCTCTAATGAGCTACAAATGGTATCGTACATTGCAACACGTGCTTCACGATCGTCACCAAAGACACGGACCTTGATTAAACCGTGCGAATTCAAGCCAGCATCGATTTCTTTCAAGACCGCTGGAGAAAGACCAGCTTCACCAATCAGTACGATGGGTTTGAGCGCATGAGCTTCAGAGCGTAATTCGCTACGTTCTGCGGGCGTGAGTTTTGACATATAAATTCCTTTAAAAGCAGTATTTTACGCTAATGGCCAAAAATAAATTCAATCAAAATTGGGTGCATGACCACATAAATGATCCTTATGTGAAATTAGCACAAAAAGAAGGCTATCGGGCCCGCGCAGTTTACAAGTTAAAAGAGATAGACGAGTCCGAAAAACTAATCAAACCAGGTCAGATTATTGTTGATCTTGGCGCCACTCCGGGTAGCTGGTCTCAGTATGTCAGAGCTAAGTTGGCTGGCAAAGAGGGCGGGGGGATACTTGGCGAGATCTTCGCACTGGATTTGTTACCTATGGATCCGATTGCCGACGTCCAATTCTTGCAAGGTGATTTTGGCGAGCAAGATGTATTGGATAAATTGGAGGCGCAGTTGCGTGGGCGCAAAGTAGATCTTGTTTTATCGGATATGGCACCAAATCTCTCCGGCAATTCTCATGTTGACGCAGCAAGAATAGAAAATATTATTGAGTTAGCGGTGACCTTTGCCAAGGCGCACTTGAAGCCAAATGGCGCTTTGTTGGTCAAGTGTTTTCATGGTCCTAGTTATAATAATATTGTAGATATGTTCAAAACCGAGTTCAAAACAGTAGCAAATAAAAAGCCTAAAGCAAGCAAAGATAAATCTTCCGAGATTTTTTTGCTTGGAAAATGCTTAAAAAGTTAAATAGTTGAATTCTCGCTCTTGATAATCATCAACATAGGCAACATATCTTGTCTAGCAAGCTCTATCCATTACGGGTAGAATGATCACCTACGTGTGCAAGGCAATTCGTGCGTTTATCGTACGTCCAAGGAGTTCTCGTGAACAATATGTTTTCTAAAGCAGCCATTTGGGTGGTAATAGCCCTAGTGCTTTTTATGGTATTTAAACAATTCGATGGCCGCGGTTTAAGTTCCGGTGCTACTTCTATGCCTTACTCTGAGTTTTTGGATGAGGTGAGGGCGAAGCACATCAAAGAGGCGACTATCGATGATGCAAATCGCACTGTGGTTGCAACCACACTTGAAGGTAAAAAAATACGTTCGCAATTGACTATTTTCGATCGCGGTTTGGTCGGCGATTTGGTTAATTACGGAATTAAGTTTGATAACAAACCGCCTGAAGAACAATCTTTCTTATCCCAAGTCTTTATATCTTGGTTCCCTATGCTCTTACTGATAGGTGTTTGGGTGTTTTTTATGCGCCAGATGCAAGGTGGCGGCAAAGGCGGTGCTTTTTCGTTCGGAAAATCTAAAGCGCGCATGCTTGACGATACCAATAATAACGTCACTTTTGCGGACGTAGCTGGTTGCGATGAGGCGAAAGAGGAAGTTACTGAGATCGTAGAGTTCTTACGTGATCCAACGAAATTTCAAAAACTTGGCGGGCGTATTCCACGTGGTGTTTTAATGGTGGGGCCACCAGGAACAGGTAAGACGTTGCTGGCGCGTGCTATTGCCGGTGAAGCGAAAGTACCTTTCTTCACCATCGCGGGTTCTGATTTCGTTGAGATGTTTGTTGGCGTTGGCGCCTCACGCGTAAGAGATATGTTCGATAACGCGAAAAAGCATTCGCCTTGTATTATCTTTATCGATGAGATCGATGCAGTAGGGCGCCATCGCGGTGCTGGTATGGGCGGCGGCAACGATGAGCGTGAGCAAACATTAAACCAAATGCTGGTCGAGATGGATGGCTTTGAGCCAAATTCTGGTGTGATCGTCGTTGCAGCTACCAACCGCGCGGATGTACTTGACAAGGCATTGTTGCGCCCAGGTCGTTTTGACCGACAAGTCACTGTTGGCTTGCCAGATATTCGTGGCCGCGAGCAAATTTTAAATGTACATATGCGTAAGGTGCCAATCGCGCCTGACGTTAAGGCAGATATTTTGGCACGTGGAACCCCAGGTTTTTCTGGTGCAGATCTGGCAAATTTGGTTAATGAATCAGCTTTGTTTGCAGCCCGTCGCAATAAGCGTTTAGTCGAAATGCAAGATTTTGAAGATGCAAAAGACAAAATCTACATGGGACCTGAGCGTAAATCTATGGTTATGCGTGAAGACGAACGTAAAAATACAGCGTATCACGAATCTGGGCATGCTGTCGTAGCAAAACTTTTGCCGAAGGCAGATCCAGTACACAAAGTTACTATTATGCCGCGCGGAAATGCTTTGGGTTTAACCTGGCAATTGCCTGAGCATGATCAAATCAGCGGCTATAAAGATAAGATGCTAGAAGAGATTGCGATATTGTTTGGCGGTCGCATCGCTGAAGAATTGTTCGTTGGACAGATGTCAACTGGCGCCTCGAACGACTTTTCGCGTGCGACAAAGTTGGCAAGGTCGATGGTGACACGCTTTGGTATGTCCGATAGCTTAGGCGTGATGGTGTATGAAGATAGTCAGCAAGATGGTTATTTCGGTGGCGCCTCAAAAACAATTTCCGAAGCCACTCAGCAAAAAGTTGATGCAGAGATACGCGCAATTCTGGATGCTCAATATGCGATTTCGCGTCAGTTACTAGAGCAAAATCGCGATAAGGTTGAGGCAATGACCAAGGCATTGTTAGATTGGGAAACCATAGACGCCGATCAAATTAATGACATTATGAGCGGGATAGAGCCAAGGCCGCCAAAAGCCGGACAGCCTACTCCCAAAACGACATCTGATGGTAAATCTGGTGGCGTTACACCAAGCGCAACCGCTCCGGCTTAAGACTATTGAATATCGCTGTCTTTGATTAATTATTTTGCATGTAAGGGTGAGGAGTAATCCTCGCCCTTATTTTTTATCTATGAATACATTTTTTAGATGTGGGCGTTATCGCTTTGCACTCGATGGCGCTGGCAGTCGCCCGATAGTAATGGGCATCCTGAACGTTACACCTGACTCATTTTCGGATGGTGGCAATTACCGTTTTCTTGATGACGCCATTTCTCGTGCGGAGCAAATGATAGCCGACGGCGTTGATATTATTGATATTGGTGGCGAGTCAACAAGGCCGGGCGCTGCAACAGTCTCTATAGAAGTTGAGCTGCAACGCGTTATGCCTATAATTTTCGCTTTGCGGGACTGTGGCAAAGCGATTTCTATTGATACCTATAAGCCCGAAGTGATGCGTGAAGCGATTATGGCAGGGGTGGATATGGTAAATGATGTACGTGGTTTTGCCTCTATCGAGGCTAGGCAAGTAGTCTCCGACGTCGAGGTCGGGCTGTGTGTCATGCACATGCAAAATTTGCCGAGTAATATGCAGTTAGCACCGGCATATGCCGATGTTAATGATGCAGTAACCGATTTTTTTTCACAGCGACTTTCAGAACTAGATGCGCTTGGGGTGGATAGAGCAAGAGTCTGTCTGGATCCGGGTTTTGGCTTCGGTAAAACCTTAGCGCATAATATCTCGATGATGCGCCACCTTGCTGAGTTTCGAAATACTTTCGACCTACCTATCTTGGCAGGCCTTTCACGCAAAAGCATGATAGGCGAAATTGTGGGGCGTCCGGTTGAGCAGCGTTTGGCCGGCAGCCTGGCTGCTGCACTTGGTGCCGTAAATCAAGGTGCACGCTTATTGCGTGTTCATGATGTAGCCGAAACGGTAGATGCGATTAAAGTTTGGCAGCAAATATCAAATTAATTGAACTAGGATAAAAAATGACAAGAAAATATTTTGGGACCGATGGCATACGCGGCAAAGTTGGGGTTTATCCGATTACTCCTGATTTCGTAATGCGACTAGGTTACGCAGCTGGCAAGATGTTGGCAAACTCTGACAGTTTCGCCGGTAAGCGTCCTACCGTATTGATTGGAAAAGACACGCGCGTTTCTGGCTACATGTTGGAGGCCTCATTAGAGGCGGGTTTTGCGGCAGCGGGGGTCGATGTGATGCTGTCCGGGCCTATGCCTACGCCCGCGGTAGCTTACCTGACCAGAGCCTTGCGCTTATCCGCAGGCGTCGTTATATCGGCTTCGCACAACCCCTACGAAGACAATGGCATTAAGTTTTTTTCCGCACAAGGAGATAAGCTGGCAGATGAAGTTGAGCTGGCGATTGAGGCTGAGCTTGAAAAGCCTATGGACTGCGTCAGCTCAGAAAATTTAGGTAAGGCACATCGCTTGCGTGATGCCAACGGTCGCTACATAGAATTTTGCAAAAGCACTTACCCAAATGAGTTAGATTTACGTGGTCTCAAAATCGTAGTCGATTGCGCACATGGTGCCGCCTACGACATCGCACCTCATGTCTTCCATGAGCTCGGCGCCGAAGTCATTGCAATTGGCAATCAGCCCAATGGTTTCAATATTAATGACAAAGTCGGGGCAACATCTCCCGATGCCTTGGCCTTGGCTGTCAGAGCGAATCATGCCGATCTTGGGATCGCCTTGGACGGCGACGCTGATCGTCTGTTAATGGTGGATAAGAACGGGAAAATTTACGATGGAGATCAGTTACTGTATTTAATGGTGATCGATAGATTGGCAATAGGTCCGGTTCCCGGCGTCGTTGGTACCTTAATGACGAACATGGCGGTTGAAATCGCGTTCCAAAAATTGGGCGTTGGATTTACCAGAGCCAAAGTCGGCGACCGTTATGTTCTGGAACAAATGCGTGAACGCGGTTGGTTATTGGGGGGGGAAGGATCTGGTCATTTACTGTGCCTGGATAAGCATAGCACCGGTGACGGCATCGTCTCAGCACTACAGGTCTTGTCTGCTTTGCGACGCAACGAGCAAACCTTAGATCAGTGTTTTGAAAATTTAGAATTATTTCCACAAGTACTCATCAATGTAAGGGTGCCGACTGGTTTTGATTGGCAAAAAAATGAGGCGCTGTTAGCTGAAAAAATCAAGGTTGAGGCTGAGTTGGCAGGCAAAGGACGGGTCTTGATTCGTGCCTCTGGTACCGAGCCATTGATACGTGTAATGGTCGAAACTGCTGACGCCAACATGGCAAATTCACTGGCCAGACGTTTAGCGGAATGTATTCCGTCTAAACAGGCATAATATTTCGCTGTGAGCCCGTTTCAACCTTGAAAAGGGCGTCGATAACATGTACTATTCAGCCTTCTGTTTTTTGCGCCATGAGTTCGATGTGGCGCCGATATTTGAGAAAATCGGGTGCATTTTTTATCTAAGTAATCGATAAAAAATCGCCTTGATTTATTCGACTTGAGCTTGCTTAGAGCATAAAACAGAACTATGCGTCGGTAGCTCAGCTGGATAGAGCAATGCCCTTCTAAGGCATGGGTCGGGGGTTCGAGCCCCTCCCGACGCACCAGAATATAAGTAAGAGTAAAAATGAGTTATAGGCATACGCTTATAGCTCATTTTTTATTTGTACTTTACCTTGGTCCGACTTTGCTTCATCTTTGCCCTCCACCAGATTTACACTGCAGTTCAGCTTTCTCATTGGCTTTCTTGAGCTTGGTTTTTGCCTTGCTCATAGATTTAGCTGTGGCATTCGCCAGTTCTTCCTTGGCCCATTTTGCGCTCAGTTGTAGTGACGCACATTTCTGTTTGTCTTTTTCATTTTTAGCCGAAATTTTGCGCTGCTCTTTCTGATATTTTTCTTCTTCTTTCTGGCGTGCACTGAGCAATTTATTTAGATCTGCTTTTTCTTTTTCACTCGTGTTGACTGCTTGCTGGTAGTCTTTGCCCGAAATATTGTTACTGCTCTTATGTAATGACTGAGTAGCGCTGTCCGGGCAGGGTGTTTGCATATAAGTGCTGACACCCTTATCTACACATTTGTAGGTTTCCGCGGAAGCTGGCGTGATCAAAATCAATGGCGTGAGACAGATGATGCTGAAGCTGAAGCTGAAGCTAATCCAGAGATGTCGTTTCATGGCGTACTCCTATCACTTTTCCAGGGTTCATCAACTGATGTGGGTCCAACGCTTCTTTTATGGCCTGCATCAGGCGTATTTCTAAAGGTGATTTATACAAAAGTATCTCCTCTTTTTTCAACGCTCCTATGCCATGCTCGGCCGAGATGGATCCATGATGACGGTGTACGCTGTCATGCACTATGCGATTCACCTGCGCTTGTGCCAGCAGAAAATCATTGGCATGTTGGTGCGCGGGGGGCGAAACGTTATAGTGTAAATTTCCATCACCTAAATGCCCGAAGCAAACCATACGACAAGCAGGAAAGGCCGTCTGCAAAAGTGTATCCGTGGCTGAGATAAATGTAGCAATCTGCGAAACAGGGATTGAAATATCGTGTTTAATATTTTTTCCCTCGCGTGCCTGGGCGCTGGAAATGAGCTCGCGAAATTTCCAGATCGCAGCAGCCTGGCTGAGCGAGTTGGCGATCACCACATCTAGAATTAAGCCAGACTGCAGTGCGCTTGCCAGCAGATTTTCTAGCTGGGTCCGGGTATGCTCTTGAGTCTCGGAACTTGAAAGCTCGATCAGAACATACTGCGGATGAGATCTGCTAAATATTTTAGGTAGCTCGGCAAAGTGCTTGTGTACCAACTGTAGGCAAAAATCGGAAAACAGTTCAAAACCAGTCAAGCTTGCGCCAGTATGTTCTTGGACTAAACTTAATAAGCCTAAGGCTGCATTCACGTCGGCCAGCGCAATCAAGGCGGTCACTTCACTCTTGGGAATAGGGAATAATTTAATCACAGCGGCGGTGATGATGCCCAAAGTGCCTTCGGAGCCTATGAATAAATCACGTAAATCGTAACCGGTATTGTCTTTTCGCAGAGCCCGCAAACCATCCCAAATTTCGCCGGCGGCAGTCACTACTTCCAGTCCCAGGCAAAGCTCGCGGGCGTTGCCGTAACGTAGTACCGCAGTGCCGCCCGCATTGGTGGCGAGGTTGCCGCCTATAGTGCAGGATCCTTCCGATGCTAGCGAAAGTGGATACAGGCGATCGGCTCCTTGTGCTGCGGCTTGTACTTCGGCCAGTAAGCATCCGGCTTCTACCGTCATCGTATTATTGGCGGCGTCTATCTTCCTGATGCGCTTGAGGCGTTTCAAAGACAATACAATGCTGTTGCCGCTTTGATCTGGAATGCTGCCTAATACCAAGCCAGTGTTACCACCTTGTGGCACGATGGCGATCTGATGTTCAGCGCACAGTCGCACCAATGCCGCCACTTCCTCGCTGTTGGCGGGGCTGAGTACCGCCAGGGCTTTCCCTACTTCACGCTGACGCTGGTCGGTGAGGTAAGTCAGCATTTCATCTTGCTCGCTCAGGACATAATTAGCACCGATGGTTTGCTGGCAGAGATGCAGAAATGGCGACATGGTTTAGACTTTTATCCGGTGCGTCAATCGGTGGATTTGCTTGCGGTTTTTGCGGCCGCTTTTGCCGCTCTCTTGTAGGGCCGCAGATAGGAGATACTGCTAAAAAAGAAGACGACTGACAAGATGATCTCTATCCAGGCTAAGAAGTTCGACATGGGTAAGATGTCGCTACGGGCGCGCACCACGCCTTCGGTAAAGTATAAGAGGATGAACATCGAGGACCATTGCAAAGTATAGATCTGGCGCTTCAAAATTCCTCTGAGTGGAAACAGCAAGGGCAACACTTTCAGTAACATCCAGGAGCCGCCTGGACGCAGTGGTGCCAATACCGATTCCCATAGAAGCAGTAAAATAATCAGGGCGATTAAGCTACCACAGGCCAGCCAATAAAGTAAATCTTGTTTGGATTCGTTCATGATTTTTTTTGTAGTTGTAGCGCGGTTTCTGCCAGGCGGCGACCGAGTGCGATTGCTAGCTTTCGGCTCTCTTCGGTGAACGGCAGCTTGCCGTCTATGCCAGCCCAATGGCTGGCACCGTAAGGACTGCCTCCGCTACTGGTACTCATCAATTCGGGTTGACTGTAAGGTAGCCCCGTGATGAGCATGCCATGGTGCAGTAAGGGCAGCATCATGGATAGCAGGGTTGATTCCTGACCGCCGTGCAGGCTGCCGGTTGAGGTAAATACGCAGGCCGGCTTGCCGACCAAAGTGCCAGATAGCCAATCACTCGCCGTGCCATCCCAGAAATACTTCATGGCTGCCGCCATATTTCCAAAACGAGTTGGTGAGCCTAACGCCAAGCCAGCACATTCAGTCAAATCACTGAGTTCTACATACGGTGCACCCTCGGCCGGAATCTCTGGTTCAGTGGCCTGCGTGACACTGCTCACCGCCGGCACTGTGCGTAATCTGGCATCGCAACCTGGTACGCTCTCAATTCCTTGGGCGATCAGTTCTGCCAGACGTCGGGTGCTGCCATGACGTGAATAAAATAAAACGAGTAGGGTAATAGGGGGCATAAAAATAATTATCTGTGCCAATTTTTAAATGAAACAATTGGTCACTACTAAAGGGAATTTGCAGACGCTATTATAGGTCGGATTAATACAGGATATGTATAGACCACGCTAACGTCAGACGAAACAAGAATGTTTTGAATTGTCCGAGCAGCCAGGCTTAAATTATTCAGCGCAGACGCTTGAAAATAGTTAGCAAAACAAGCAAGTCCATTACAATGTGGGCTGGTAGCTTCAGCTTAGTGTCGATAAGAGATAGAGTAAAATTTTTATGCGTGGATTATCATGGTCGCAAATACGTAATTTGTTTTGGTTTGCCTTTGGCAGGCTAAAAGAAGGGCGCTTGCCGCAGGTGGCGGGCAGTCTGACCTTCACCACCGTTTTGGCCTTGGTGCCCATCATCACGATAGCGCTGGCAATCTTCACCGCTTTCCCACTGTTTAATAATTTCAGGACGTCTTTAGAGGCCTATTTTATTCAAAACCTCATGCCCAAGGGGATTTCAAATACGGTAATGGGCTACCTGACCCAGTTTGCCACCAAGGCGACCCGCTTGTCCGCGATAGGCGGGGTCGCCTTGATGGTGACCGCGGTCACCACGTTGTCGATGATAGACCGCTCCTTTAATCAGATTTGGCATGTCAAACAAGGCCGTCCTATCATGCAAAGAATTTTGGTGTATTGGGCCATCATCACTTTGGGACCTTTGCTGATCGGTATCTCACTGAGCGCCACCTCTTATCTGTTTTCCGCCACCAGTGGTGTGGTCGGCGCTGTGCCTTTTGTAGGGGCAGTTTTTTATACGATGGTGTCGATATTTTTTACCACCGGGGCTTTCACCTTGCTGTATCTGGCCGTGCCTAACCGTAGTGTAGACTGGCGCGACGCCGCCTGGGGCGGGCTATTTGCGGCGCTGGCATTTGAAATTTCCAAGCGTTTGTTTGCTGTGTTTGTGACGCGCTTCCCAACCTACACCATGATTTATGGTGCACTGGCGGCGATTCCGATTTTCTTACTCTGGATTTACTTGTCGTGGCTGATTACTTTAATCGGTGCGGTGATTGCCGCCTCATTACCCATCGTCAAATTTGAACGCTGGTGGCATGTGCCTACGCCTGGCAGCGCGTTTGAGGACGCAGTGGCGGTATTAAAAGTCCTGGTCCTTGCCAGAAATGGTAGTGGTGGTGCCAGCGTTGATCTAGCCAGCATACGGATACAGACGCGCTTTGGACTCGATGAAATTGAGGGATTGTTAGCGCAAATGCTGGAAGCAGATTGGGTTGCCAAGGTTACCGCTGATCACACTGCAAAATCCCAAAGACCGTGGTGGAATAAGATGGATGCGGGCACAGATCGCTGGATCTTTACGGCAGATCCTGGCAGTTTAAAACTCTCCGATGTGTATCGCTTGTTTGTGTTTGATATTGCCGACGCCAGCAGTTTAAGAAACTTAGTCAGTCGTGTCATCGATCAAGGCTTGAGCGAAAATCTGGCGGCGTATTTCTCTGAAAAATTAGCGGCACCACAAACCATCCAAACAGCGCCCATTCGTTAAGGCAATCGATTAAGGCAATCGGTTAAGGCAATCCACTCGCCGGCCTTACCTCAAATGGCACCAGCGACCTAGCCGCAGACCCAGTATCCATGCGGGTTTGCGGCATGCATGGCCGGCAAGGCGCATGAAATATGCGCACTGGGGCTATGGCTATTTGATTTCATAGCAAGCCAGGCGCAGTAGCAAAAGATTGATGGTGCTCCATGCGTTTGATCACTATCCGCAGCGATTTGTCTTCGCTTGTTGGTTTAGACTTTTGACGCGGGGAGCGATGTATTCGCCACAAGTAAGTTTGTATATCCAAGCGGCTGCGAGCGCAAATATTGCGGTGCCACCTCTACACTGGCGCCCAATTCGGCGGCTGCATGCCAAGGCCAGTGCGGATTGTAGAGTATGGCGCGCGCCAGCGCTACCATATCAGCCTGACCCTCAGCAATGATGGCTTCCGCTTGTGCCGGCTCGGTAATTAATCCGACTGCGATGGTAGGCATGCCGGTATGCTGGCGAATTCTATTGGCAAACTCAACTTGATATCCAGCACTCGCCGGAATGTTTTGCAGTGGCGAGACGCCGCCGCTAGAGACATGGATGAAGCTACAGTTGAGCGAATGTAAGGCCTGTGCAAACACCAGGCACTGCTCAAGATCCCAACCGCCGTCCACCCAATCAGTGGCAGAGACACGGATTCCAATCACCTTATCGGCAGGAAGTGCAGCGCGTAGTGCCGCCATGATCTGCAAGGGGAAGCGCATCCGGTTTGCCAGACTGCCACCGTATTCGTCTTCGCGTTGATTCGATAGTGGCGAGAGAAATTGATGGAGTAAATACCCGTGCGCAGCATGGATCTCAATGGCGTCGATACCGATGCGATGGGCGCGCAGCGCAGCATCAACGAAGCCCTGGCAGATGCGCTGCATGCCAGCATGATCGAGCTCCACTGGCGGTAAGTCGTGTGGATTGTGTGCCAGCGCAGAGGGACCGAGAGTTTGCCAGCCACCTTCTGCAGCTGAGCACTGCTTACCGCCTTGCCAGGGTACGTGGGTGGAGGCTTTGCGTCCGGCGTGCGCTAATTGGATCGCAATCGGCATGCTAGAATATTTGCGAACCGAGTTAATCACTTTGGCTAATGCGGCCTCAGTGTCATCCGACCACAGCCCCAGGTCGGCTGGGCTAATGCGCCCTTCAGGCAGCACTGCTGCTGCCTCTATGCAAAATAAGCCAGCGCCCGAGAGTGTCATCGCGCCCATGTGCATCAGATGCCAATCGCTGGCTTTGCCATCGAGCGCCGAGTACTGACACATTGGCGCAATTGCGATCCGGTTCTTCAGATGCAAAGACCCTAGCTGATACGAGGAGAATAGGGCGCTCATAGTGGCTTAGCCTACCGCTTCCAGATACTCTTGTTGTTCCAGCCAACTCGCTTCGACTTCGCCTAGTTCTTTTACCAGATAAGCTTGGTCTAGCAATAATCCCTTGAGCTTCTCTTTGTTGGTATCGTTATAGATAGCACTGTCTTCCAATTGCGCGGCAAGTGCGTGTTTCTTGCTGTTGAGCTTGGCCAATTGCTCTTCGAGTTTTTTAATCTGGTTTTCTATCGGCTTGCGTTGCGCGGCCAACTTTTGTTTGTCTTCCGTTTCCTTGCGGCGCTGTTCTTTATTGTCGCCTTTGTCAGCCACTGGAATCGGCTTCGCCAAAGGCAGGGCGTCGGTTTTTTTGTTCGCAGGCAAGGCCGGTTCGTTGGCTTGCGCGTTGGCTTTCGCCAGTTTATTCTTGAATAGCCAGTCTTTGTAGTCGTCCAGATCGCCGTCAAAAGGCTCTAACTTACCATCGGCAACGATGATGAATTGGTCCGTGGTAGCGCGCAACAAATGCCTGTCATGCGAGACCACCACCAAGGTACCTTCAAACTGCGCCAGCGCGTCGGTCAGCGCTTCACGGGTTTCCAGATCCAGATGGTTGGTCGGTTCATCGAGCAGCAAGAGGTTAGGGCGCTGCCAGACTATCATTGCCAATGCTAGACGCGCTTTTTCACCGCCTGAGAAAGGCGCGATAGGGCTAGTCACCATATTGCCAGGGAAGTTAAAGCCGCCGAGGAAATTGCGCAATTCTTGTTCGCGTATGCCAGGTGCAATATGCGCCAGATGCCATAAAGGCGATTCGTTATGGCGCAGCATTTCGACCTGATGCTGAGCAAAATAACCGATAGACAGACCTTTACCCGTCAGCATAGTGCCGGACAATGGCGCAATGTCACCGACCAGGGTTTTGATCAGGGTCGATTTACCCGCTCCGTTGACGCCGAGTAAGCCGATACGCTGACCGATTTGCAGGGAGAATTTGACGTCGCCAACGATCTTCTTCTCAGTGAAACTATGATCGGTCTTGGACTCGATGCGGTAGCCGCAATCGACGTCTTCCATCACCAGCATAGGATTCGGAGCGCTCAAAGGCTCACGGAATTCAAACGAGAATTCAGCTGCGGCACGCAATGGTGCCAATTCTTCCATCTTGGCCAAAGCTTTGATACGACTTTGCGCCTGCTTTGCCTTACTGGCTTTGGCGGCAAAACGCGAGATAAAGGATTGCAAATGGTCGCGCTTGCGGGTTTGTTTTTCAATCGCACTTTGCGCTAAAATCAATTGTGCTACGCGCTGACGTTCGAAAGCTGAATAGTTACCCGAGTAACGTTTAAGTTTGCGTTCGTCGATATGGGCAATCACATTGACGACGCCATCGAGGAAATCTCTATCATGCGAGATGATGATCAGGGTACCGGCATAACGCTTGAGCCAATCTTCCAGCCAGATAATCGCATCCAAATCCAAATGGTTGGTCGGTTCATCGAGTAGCAGTAAATCGGACTTACACATCAAAGCCTGCGCCAGATTCAAACGCATACGCCAACCACCTGAAAAACTGGCGACCGATTGCTCCATCTGATCGATGGTAAAGCCCAAACCCAATAACAATTGTTCGCCACGCGGACGCACCGTGTAGGCGTCCGCATCGGCCAGTGCGCCATACATCTCGCCGATGGCGATGCCGTTTTCCATGCTCTCGGGCTGGGCTTCGAGTTCGGCCAATTGCGCTTCAAGTTTGCGCAGTGCGGTATCACCATCGATCGCATAATCGATCGCGGTGCGATCTAAGGCGGGAGTTTCTTGCGCCACGTGGGCTAACTGCCATTTAGCCGGGAATTCTATACTGCCTTGATCGGGGTGCAATTCACCGCGCAACATCGCAAATAAACTCGATTTCCCCGCGCCATTGGAGCCGATCAGACCGATTTTGTCGCCTGGATTGAGCGTGATATCGACATTGTCGAACAGTGGTTTGGTGCCGCGAGCCAGAACGACTTGGAGAAAACGTATCATTGTTTATTTACTTACTTATTTACTTAATTACTTAATTGAAAAATCGATTGATCCGCAAGAATGCGAATAAACGGGGGAGTATCTGTCTTAAAACGCTGAAACCGCACAGTCTATGTGCGGCTTCAGCGTTTCCCCATCGATACTAGGGGTGAGTATGCGATTTCCTAGCGAGCTAGGAGGATTGCACAGAGTAAAAAATATTATTTAATGCTGAGTAACTGATCGGCATAGAGTAAGAAAACCATGTCATCACCGGCACTGGTAGAGAGCCAGGTCAGGTCTAGGCCGGCAAATGCCTGCTCTGCAAATTCGCGTTCGTTACCGATTTCGACCATCAGTATACCATTGGGCTTCAAATGTTGCGCTGCACCAGCGACGATCTTGCGCACTAAATCCATGCCGTCAGTACCGCCAGCCAGGGCAATCTGCGGTTCATGCAGATATTCCTGCGGCAATTTACTCATGGAGCCGGAATTGACGTAGGGTGGATTGGTGATAATTAAATCGTATTTTTTAGCCGGAACCTTGGTGTACAGATCGGACTCTATCAGGGTAATTCTGTCTTCTAATTGGTAAGTGGCGACATTGCGGCGCGCCACATCAAGCGCATCGCCTGAAATATCGACAGTATCGACATGTGCATTGCTAAAGGCATCGGCCAACATAATCGGCAGGCAGCCCGAGCCTGTGCACAGTTCGAGAATATCGGTGATGGCGTCGGCATCTTGCACCCATGGTGAAAAATGCTCAGGAATCAGTTCGGCGATAAACGAACGCGGCACGATGACGCGCTCATCCACATAAAAATTGTAAGTGCCCAACCATGCTTCATTAGTCAGATAAGAGGCCGGCACCCGGTCTACTGCGCGCCGTTCTATCACGGCCAATGCCGCAAGTATTTCTTCTGGCAGTAAGCGTGCATCGAGAAAAGGATCTATCTTATCGAGTGGCAGTTTTAAGCTGTGCAGCAGCAAATAGGCTGCTTCATCGAGGGCATTGGCACTGCCGTGGCCGAAGAACAGCTCTGCAGTATTGAAACGGGTAACCGCATAGCGCAACAAATCGCGCAGTGTGGAAAAGCTCGCCGCGGCATGCGCGATGGATGGAGTGTTGGTACTAGTCATGTCAGTAAATTTTCTAAAGTGCGGCGGTAAATGTTTTTTAGCGGATCAATAAAACGCAATTCTATATGCTCGTCTATCTTATGGATGCTGGCGTTGGGCGGGCCGAACTCTATCACTTGCTGGCAGATCTTGGCAATAAAGCGTCCATCCGAGGTGCCGCCAGTGGTCGATAATTCAGTGTCTAGACCCGTCTCGGCTTTGATCGCCGCAGCCAAGGCTTCGCTCAATTCACCCTTAGGCGTCAAGAAAGGATGACCGCCCACTGTCCACTTCAAAGCGTAGTCCAGTTGATGACTGTCGAGAATGGCATGCACGCGCTGCTGCAAACCCTCTGCAGTGCTGGCAGTGCAGAACCTGAAATTAAAATCGATCACCACTTCACCGGGTATTACGTTGGAAGCGCCGGTGCCGCCATGGATATTCGACATTTGCCAAGAGGTGGGCAGGTAATAGTCATTGCCCTGATCCCACACCTCAGCAACTAGTTCAGCCATCGCAGGTGCGGCCAAATGGATAGGGTTTTTTGCCAGCTGCGGATAGGCGATATGGCCTTGTACACCTTTGATCGTCAACTTGCCTGACATGGTGCCACGGCGGCCATTCTTGATGGTGTCACCCAATAGGTCGACCGAGGTTGGCTCGCCGACGATGCAATAATCAATTTGCTCGCCACGCTCCTTGAGTAAGTTGCAAACGATCACAGTGCCGTCGGTAGCCGGACCTTCTTCATCGCTGGTAATCAGAAATCCAATTGATCCATTATGATCAGGCTGTTCGGCAATGAATTCTTCGCATGCCACCACAAAGGCGGCAACCGAGGTTTTCATGTCGGCCGCGCCTCGGCCAAATAATTTGCCATCTCTATGGGTAGGAGCGAATGGGGCAGATTGCCATTGCTCGACCGGGCCAGTAGGCACCACGTCGGTGTGCCCGGCAAATACCAGTAATGGCTGAGTACTGCCCTTGCGCGCCCATAGATTGGTGACTTCACCGGATTGTATAGTCTCGCAGATAAAGCCTAAAGGTTCGAGCAAAGCGATTAAGGTGTTTTGGCACCCCTTGTCTTCAGGAGTGACCGAGTCAAGTGCAATCAATTGCTCGGTCAGTGCTAGTGTTTTACTCATGGTCTCATGTTAAAAATAGAGTGATATTGTGCCGGCGAAAAACCGACGCTAATGCTTTGGATTCCATTGTTTTCACCTGACGTCACGTGCAACACCGGACGCTTAATTAAGGACGGTGATGCCAGCATCAGGGAAATGGCCTGTTCGGTATCTGTGGCGCTCGCTTTTTGCTCATCGCTCAATGCGCGCCAAGTCGTGCCCTTGCGATTAATCAGAACATCGAGTCCGACTTGCGTGAGCCACTGTTCGACCGTGCTGCGATCGAGTCCGTTCTTCTTAAAATCATGGAACACAAAATCGCCTTGATGTTCTTGTAGCCAGACCCGTGCTTTCTTTACTGTGTCGCAATTGGGAATTCCATAGAGCGTGATTTGCTGCGTACTTTGCATAGTTCTTACATGTTCAGAGTAAATTCGGTGAATGATGCCTCATCAGTTTTTTCTGGCTCAGGCTCTGCTTCCACAGGTGCTTGCACTACTTCGTTATTGAGTAGCCATAGCAAATTATTCGCTGAATCTGCATTGGCCAAACCTTCTTCCTGGCTGATTAAGCCATCTTTGATCAGTTGCATTAAAGCGCGCTCGAAAGTCTGTGAGCCTGGCGACAGACTTTTTTCGATTGCCTCTTTAATTTGAAAAATGTCGCCTTGTTCTATCAACTCAGCGACGTAACGCGTGTTAAGCATGATTTCAACCGCAGCACAGCGCCCACCGTCCGTCGATTTCACTAAACGCTGCGAAATAATGGCGCGTATCGAAGAGGATAAATCGAGTAGCAATGCGCCGCGATTTTCCATAGGGAAAAAGCTGATGATGCGATTCAAGGCCTGATAACTATTATTTGCATGCAAAGTGGCAAGTACCAAATGGCCAGATTGGGCATAGGCAATCGCCGCCAACATGGTGTCAAGGTCTCGAATCTCACCGATCAAGATGCAATCTGGGGCTTGCCGCAGCGAGTTCCTGAGGGCGGTTTTTAAGCTTTCGGAATCGGTACCTATCTCGCGCTGATTAACGATCGATTTTTTGCTCTTAAACAAATACTCAATCGGGTCTTCCAGTGTCAAAATATGCCCGGTTCGCACTTCATTGCGATAATCAAGCATAGACGCGATCGTGGTTGACTTACCCGAACCAGTGGCGCCAACCAATAAAATCAGGCCGCGTTTTTCCATGATTAACTCTGTCAGTACCGGCGGCAAATTGAGTGTATTTAATGCCGGGATATGTCCCGGCACAAAACGAAATACTGCCGATATAGAACCACGCTGACGAAATGCTGATAAACGGAAACGGCCTATGCCTGGTGCGCCGATACCGACATTGAGCTCATTGTCTCGCTCCAAAATTTCCATGTGCTCGGGCGAGACAACCTCATTGAGTAGCGAGAGTATCCCCGCCTGATCAAGTTTTTGCTGATTGATAGGCAAAAGATTGCCATTGAGTTTGAGATGGATAGGAGAATTGATGGCGAAAAACATGTCAGATGCATGTTTTTCTTTCATTAACTGAAATAAGCGATCCATGGCCATAATGTTTTCCTATCCTATTTTTTCAAACTAAATACTGTGGTTGCAGAGAGTCTGTCGCTTATACGCCGCGCAGTAGTTCATTGATACTGGTTTTAGAGCGAGTCTGTGCATCAACGCGTTTTACAATGACCGCACAATACAGGCTGTATTTGCCATCTGCAGACGGCAAATTACCAGACACCACTACTGAACCCGATGGAATGCGGCCGTAACTGACTTCACCAGTAGCTCTATCGTAAATTTTAGTCGATTGTCCAATGTAGACGCCCATAGAAATTACGGAATTCTCTTCTACGATAACTCCTTCGACTACCTCAGAACGGGCACCGATAAAGCAATTGTCTTCAATGATGGTTGGGTTCGCTTGCATAGGTTCCAATACGCCACCGATACCAACACCACCAGATAAATGGACGTTCTTACCAATTTGCGCGCAAGAGCCAACGGTGGCCCAAGTATCGACCATAGCGCCTTCATCGACGTAAGCACCGATGTTGACATAGGACGGCATCAGAACTACATTTTTAGCGATGAAACTGCCGCGACGGGCAACTGCCGGTGGTACCACGCGAAAGCCACCGCGGGCGAAATCTTCGGCAGTGTAATTGGCAAATTTAGTCGGGACTTTGTCGTAGAACTGCATGTGCTCGCCTGATGGCATGACGATGTTATCTTCGAGACGAAATGAAAGTAAAACAGCTTTTTTAATCCATTGATTAACTTGCCATGCGCCGTCTATTTTTTGCGCTACGCGCAAAATGCCACTGTCTAACTGTGTAAGTACGTGGGCGACGGTTTCACGCAATTCTGCTGGTGCGGATTTTGGTGAGAAATTGGCGCGATCTACCCAAGCTTGATCGATAATTTGCTGTAATTGTTGTGTCATATATGTAGTCAACTAAAAAATTAAATGAAATGGTTTTGAATTCTAAATTGCTTTATTTTGCAGCTAAATTTTTGGTGAAGGCCACTATGCGTTGCGCCGCTTCCATGCACTCTTCTACTTCAGCCACAAGGGCCATACGTATGCGATTTTCGCCCGGATTGATGCCATGCGCATCGCGTGCTAAATAGCTGCCCGGCAGTACCGTCACATTAAACTCTTGATACAGTCTTCTAGCGAACTCGGTATCCGAAATAGTCACTAGTTTATCGACTCTGGCCCACAGATAAAAAGCCGCATCGGGTAGCTTAACATCAAGCACTTCCTGGAGTAAGGGCGTGACCTGAGCAAACTTCTTGACGTAAAGCGCGCGATTTTCCTGCACGTGCTGCTCGTCGTTCCATGCGGCAATAGATGCCGATTGTATACTAGGACACATGGCACTGCCATGATAAGTCCGATATAAAAGGAATTGTTTAATGATCGCCGCATCGCCAGCCACAAAACCCGAACGCATACCAGGGACATTAGAGCGCTTGGAGAGGCTAGATAGTGTTATCAAACGTGGGTAGTTGTCGCGCCCAAGCATACGTGCAGCCTGCAAACTGCCCAAAGGTGCCTCATCATTGAAATAAATCTCTGAGTAACATTCGTCCGCGGCGATCACAAAACCATAGCGATCAGATAAAAGGAAAAGCTCCTCCCAGTCCTGTAGATTTAATACGGCACCGGTTGGATTGCCAGGAGAGCAGATATACAGCAGTTGCACCCGCTGCCAGATTTCTTCTGGAATGCTTTGATAGTCGGGTGCGAAATTGCGTGCCGGATCAGCATTCGCGAAATACGGCTCGGCGCCCGCCAAATACGCAGCGCCTTCATAGATTTGATAAAAGGGATTAGGGCACAGAACCAAAGGCGTCCCGTGCTGATTTTTATTTGGGTCGATTATCGTCTGAGCCAAAGAAAACAGGGCTTCGCGCGAACCGTTGACCGGTAAAATTTCGGTAGCTGGGTTCAAAGCAGGAATGCCATAGCGACGCGCCAGCCAGGCTGAAATAGCCTGTCGCAGACCATCTATACCAGCAGTGGACGGGTAACTCGCCAAGCCATCTAAGTGTTCAGTGAGGGCATTTCGAATAAACGAGGGGGTAGGGTGCTTGGGCTCGCCCAAGCCTAGGCTAATCGCTTTGTAGGCGGGATTTGGGGTAATCCCGGCGAACAGTTGTTTGAGTTTTTCAAACGGATAGGGTTGCAGTTTATTGAGAAAAGGATTCACTGAAGGCTTCAATAAGGAGTTCACTGCAAGAGCAAGAACAATTGTTGATTAAGAATAAGTGGAAATAAAAAACAAGATCTGGCAATCGATAATCATGGCTCGCCATTTGTGGTAGCAGCACTCTTATCTTTTTAGGGGGTATTTATCGTATTATACCGCCTCCGTAGCAGTGAAGCTGCTTAGCTAGAAGTTTGCTCGAAGTTTTTTAGATGCGCTTAAAAAGCGTCGAAAATGAAAAATCATAGGCTTCAAAATGATATGATACTTATGCTTATTACTAGCTTCAGCTGATTCAAAACGCCTAAATGCTAGCGGCAACAAGCTTGAATATCTGAAATATTGAGATGACTTTTTCTGACATCTATTTTAAAAGACCATAAATCTAAATAACGTGCGCTTATCTTCTCTTAAATTATCCGGATTCAAGTCCTTTGTGGATGCCACCAATTTTCAGGTGCCAGGACAGTTAGTCGGCGTGGTCGGTCCGAATGGTTGCGGTAAATCGAATATTATTGATGCGGTGCGTTGGGTTTTGGGTGAGTCAAAAGCTTCAGAATTGCGCGGCGAATCGATGCAAGACGTTATTTTCAACGGATCTACTCATAGAAAACCGGCAGGGCGCGCCTCGGTTGAGCTAGTTTTTGACAATAGTTTGGGTAAGGCAGCGGGGCAATGGGGACAATATGCGGAGATCGCCGTTAAACGCACTTTAACCAGAGACGGCACCTCTACCTATTACATCAATGGTCAACCGGTACGTCGACGTGACATTCAGGATATTTTTCTAGGTACAGGCTTAGGTCCGCGCGCGTACGCGATCATTGGTCAGGGTATGATTTCGCGGATCATTGAAGCCAGACCAGAAGAATTACGTATTTTCCTGGAGGAAGCGGCTGGCGTTTCACGCTATAAAGAACGGCGTCGAGAAACTGAGAATCGCATACAAGATACCAATGAGAACCTGGTTAGGGTAGAGGATATTTTGCGCGAGCTCAATGCCAATCTGGAAAAGCTTGAGGCGCAAGCGGCTGTTGCAAATAAATATCATTCTTTGCAGTCAGATCAGGAAGAGAAGCAGAAACTGCTTTGGCTACTGCGTAAGAAAGAGGCTGCATCTGAACAGCAAAAATATTTCGCTGAAATTGAAAAATCGCAGCTAGACCTGGAAGAGCAAACTGCCAAACTGCGCCATGTGGAGCTGGAGCTGGATCACATGCGTCAGGCGCATTATGCTGTTGGCGACAAGATGCATCAGGCTCAAGGCCACCTATACCAGACCAATGCGGAAATTGGCAGTCTCGAAGCTGAAATTAAATTTGTAATTGAATCGCGTAGTCGCCTGCAGGCCCAACTAGCCTCCTTAACCGCGCAGCGTGATCACTGGCAGCGTCAGGGTGAGCAGTTTCACGAAGATTTGGCGGAAATAGAGATCCAGGTGGAAGAGCTAGCCTTGCGTTCTGAACAAGCACAGGAAATCGCTCAACGGCACAACGATAAATTGCCGGAATTAGAGCAAATCTGGCGCAGCGCCCAAGTTAAAACTACCGAGTCGCGCGCTAAAATCATGCAATGCCAGCAGCAGATAGAGTTAGAGTCTGCACAGCAACGCAATGCATCGAGTATCTTAAATACACTTGCCGCAAGACGCGAACGTTTAGCGCAAGAGAAACAAAGCTTGGCCCTGCCAGATACTTCGCATTTGCAAAATATGGCAATGCAGGTCGAAGAAAAGAAACAGTCGCTGGAAGAGGCGACTATGCAATTAGAAGAAGCTCAAGAACGTCTACCGCAACTGGAAGAAGAGCGACGCGCAGCGCAGCAGCAAACCAATCAAGACGCGGCGCAGTTTGCCCAACTTGATGCGCGCCTGATGGCTTTGAAATCAATGCAAGAAAAGGTGCAGAGCCAAGGCAAGGTGCAACCGTGGTTAGAGAAGCACGAATTGGCCAGTCTACCCAAGTTATGGAAAAAATTGCATATTCAAGCTGGCTGGGAATCTGCCTTGGAAGCCATACTCAGGGAACGCACCAGCGCATTGGAAGTATCCAATTTAGATTGGGCGAAGGCTTTTTTTAACGACGCGCCGCCAGCTAAATTGGCACTGTACTCGCCTGTCATTACCGCTAATCCTTTTGTTCCTGAACCGGGTCTACGTGCTTTAGTCGATCTCTTGCAACTCAATGAAGCTGGCTTGCGTAGCCTGATGAATGACTGGTTGCATCAAGTGTATATCGCGGAAGACCTTAGTGCTGCCTTTGCTGAGCGCGCAAAGTTGCCGCTAGGTGCCTGCTTCATTACCAGGCAGGGGCATATCATTAGTCAAACCAGCGTGCGTTTTTTTGCTGCAGATTCTGAACAAGATGGGGTGTTGGCACGTCAACAGGAAATCGAAAATGTAGGCAAGCAATGCCGCGCTCAGCAATTATTGGCCGATGAGGGGCGGACCCGCGTGGTGCGCGCAGAGTCCTTGCACACTCAAGCTAGTTCATCTTTGCAAGAATTGAGGCAAAGAGTGGCGAGTCTGACGCAATCGCTGCATGCGCAGCAAATTGAGTTGATGAAGCTCACGGAAGTGCAAGAGCGTTTCAATCAAAGGAGTACTCAAATATCCAGCGATTTGGCAGAGATAGCCGCGCAGGAAAGTGATCAGCAGCAAGCCAGAGCTGAATCGGAAGAAAAATTCGAAACGCTTGATATGGAATTGGCTGAGTTACAGGAAACCCATGAGGATGGTCAAACCTTGTATCTCGAAAACGAGCAAAAACTCAATGATGCACGCTTGCGTTTGCGCGATCTGGAATTGGCTGCGCAGGAGATCGCTTTCGCCGAAAAAACCCAGCGCAACAAAATCGATGAACTCAAGCGCAGCAGCGCCACCGCGGTAGAGCAGGCCGGACAATTGTTTGCGACTATGCAGCAAGGCAAGCTAGAACTGGAGTCTATGGATGATCAGGCTGCCTTAACCGGGCTGCAATCGCTACTGGATAAGCGCAGTGATCAAGAACGGGTTTTGGCCGATGCACGGCATGAACTTGATCAGTTGACTCAAAAACTGCGTCAGAGTGAAGACGCCAAAATGCAGCTGGAACGTAGCTTCCAGCCACAACGTGAACGTATCATGGAGTTGCAACTCAAAGAGCAGGCCGCCCGACTTAATCAGGAACAATACGCGGAACAATTAGCTAATTTTGAAGTTGATGAAGCCGCTTTAGAATTGAAGCTTCATGCAGAAATGAAGGCGTCCTATTTGCAGGGTGAGCTGACGCGATTAACGAATGCAATTGCCGCGCTTGGCGCAGTGAATATGGCAGCTCTGGATGAATTGCAGCAAGCCAAGGAAAGAAAAACTTTTCTTGATGCGCAGTTTGCCGATTTGACCGAAGCCATTACGACACTGCAAGACGCGATTCATAAGATTGATATAGAAACCCGCGATCTGCTGCAAGACACCTTTGATAAGGTAAACCACCATTTTGCTGAACTGTTTCCGATTTTATTCGGAGGAGGGCAGGCGAAATTGATCATGACAGGTGACGAAATACTTGATTCAGGTGTACAGGTGATGGCGCAACCTCCAGGCAAGAAAAACGCTACTATCCATTTGCTTTCTGGTGGCGAAAAAGCCCTGACAGCAACCGCCTTGGTGTTTTCTATGTTCCAATTAAATCCGGCACCATTTTGCCTGTTGGATGAGGTCGATGCGCCTTTGGATGATTCTAATACGGAACGATTCTGTAATATGGTAAAACGTATGGCTAAGAACACACAATTTTTGTTTATCTCTCACAATAAAATTGCGATGGAAATGGCGCAGCAGTTGATAGGCGTCACCATGCAAGAACAGGGAGTTTCTCGTATCGTTGCGGTGGATATGGAATCTGCCGCACATTTAGTCGGTGAGGTACAGGCAGCATGACAGATTTTCAATTAGGTTTAGTGGCGATGGGCGGCACCTTTGTAGTTGGTGTGCTTATATTTAACAAGTGGCAGGAATATAAAGCGAAAAAAAGTGTGGATCAGGCCTTTTCTGGCTCACATGACGACGTTTTGATGAATGCCGATCTAGCATCGGCTCCATCCGAAGTCCATGTGCGACACGAACCCCATATGGAGCAAGATGTAAACGCAGAACAAGAACCTGGTGAGCCGGTTTCCCGCGCAACAGCACAGCCAACTACGCGCCAAGAAAAAGACTTGGCAGTTGATGAACTGATCGATTGCATCATCCCCTTAGAATTCGATGCGCCTATGCGCGGCGAGAAACTCCTCGCTGAAATCAGCTCTTTGCGCTACGTAGGTAAAAAGCCGGTGCATTTTATTGGTTTGGGTCACGACGGTGAACGCGAAGAAATCGCGCATGGCGGGGTCTTCACTGCCTTGTTTGCAGGTGTGCGCATGGTGAGTCGGGCCGGCCCTTTGAACGAACTCGAATATTCTGAATTTGTCAGTAAATTGCGCGAGATCGCTGATAGATTGAATGCCCATTCAGACATACCCGACATGAATCAAGTCATGGCGACGGCGCGAGATTTGCATCAATTCGTATCCGAACATGATGCACAGTTAAGCGTAAATATCTTATCCAACGGTGCACCTTGGGCAATTAATACTTTACTGGCGGCTTTAGAGAAGCAAGGTTTCGATGTGCGACCTGATGGGCGTTTGGTCATGCCTGATGGTGATGGTGGCGTACTATTTAGTTTATCGACCAATGTCAGCATGAGCGAAAGTCTCACTTCACGTTTGACCTTATTACTCGACGTCCCATGCGTGGCGCCAGATAGAGATGGCTTTGGTGCTATGTCGGCCTGTGCCAGATCACTGTCGGCGAGGTTGGGCGGCACCGTCGTGGATGATGGGAATCAAGCAATCTCGAAAGCCGCACTCGATGAAATCGCTGAGCAAGTCAGTGAATTCTATACTGCAATGGCAGAGTCGCAGATACCGGCCGGTTCTGTACGCGCACAACGTTTGTTCAGTTAGCCGTATGCAAGATGATTTTTTTAAGGCATCCGAAACTGCCGATGAGTTATTCAGTAAGCTTACTATTCGCGCCGAGTATTTGCGCCAGGAAATAAATCGCCATGCGCATGCCTATTACGTCGCAGATGCGCCGCTAGTCCCAGACGCGCATTACGATGCGCTGTTCTTAGAACTGCAGACATTAGAAGCGCAGCATCCTGAGTTAATTACCAAAGATACGCCGACACAACGTGTCGGTGGCATAGCATTGCCAGAATTTAGTCAAGTGCAACATGCGGTGCCTATGCTGTCTTTGAATAATGGCTTTGAGGCGGACGATATTTTGGCCTTCGATAAACGCGCCAAAGAGGGTTTGGCGACGTCAGAAGAGCTGGAATATGCGATAGATTTAAAATTCGATGGCTTAGCCATTAATTTGCGTTACATCGATGGTGTGTTTAGCCAAGCCGCAACACGTGGCGACGGGTATACCGGCGAAGATGTGACCGAGAATATTCGCACCATACGCAGTATTCCACTGCGTCTCAATACCGCACATCCGCCAGCAGTCTTGGATGTGCGTGGTGAAGTGTTGATGTTTAAAGCGGACTTCGATCGCTTAAATCAGCGTCAACGCGACGCTGGCGCCAAAGAATTTGCTAATCCACGCAATGCGGCGGCGGGTAGTTTGCGTCAACTAGATTCTAAGATTACCTCGCAACGCAGTCTGAGTTTTTTTGCCTATGGGATAGGCGCGCTTGGAGCTGCCGACTTACCTGCATCACATCGCGATTTACTCGACTGGTATCGTACTTTGGGCATCCCTGTGTGCGAGGAAAATGCGGTGGTCCGCGGCGCCTCTGGCTTGCTAGCGTTTTATGAACAGGTCCAGCAAAAACGCAGTGCCTTAGCTTACGAGATCGATGGGGTGGTGTACAAAGTTAATGCGTTTTCAGAGCAGGGAAAGTTGGGGTTCGTTTCTAGGGCACCACGCTTTGCGATTGCGCATAAATTCCCGGCGCAAGAAGCCTTAACCACGGTCTTGGATATTGAGGTGCAAGTCGGTAGAACTGGTGCGATCACGCCTGTGGCTAGACTGGCTCCAGTGTTTGTCGGCGGTGTCACGGTGACCAATGCGACCTTGCATAATGAAGAAGAAATACTCAGAAAAGACATACGCATAGGCGACACCGTGAGCGTTCGACGGGCTGGAGATGTCATTCCTGAAGTAGTCGCAAGTATCCTCGATAGTCGCCCCGCACATGCAACGATGTTTGTCATGCCAACAGTCTGTCCTATCTGTGGATCGGCTATCGTCAAGCTTGAAGATGAGGCCATCGCTCGCTGTTCGGGTGGCTGGCTTAAATGTGCCGCCCAAAAGAAGGGGGCTTTGTTTCATTTTGCCTCGCGCAAAGCGATGAACATCGATGGTGTGGGCGAGCAATTGATAGAGCAATTGGTAGACAAACAGTTGGTCACAACTGCTGCTGATCTGTATAAATTGGATACTGCCAGCTTGTTCAAAATGGACAGAATGGCAGAGAAGTCGGCTGCAAATATTCTGGCGGCACTAGAAAATTCGAAATTGACTAGCCTGGGCCGCTTTATTTATGCATTAGGCATACGCCACGTTGGTGAGACGACGGCAAAAGATCTTGCACTTAGTTTTGCCGATATTGATAAGCTCATGGCTGCCAACGAAGAGCAATTATTGAATGTTCCTGAAGTTGGTCCGGTGGTGGCAAAGTCGCTTTTGCTATTTTTCTCAGATCAGCAAAATGTGGACATCGTCAGGCAATTAATTGCCTCTGGCGTGCATTGGCCGACAGTCACTCCAACCAATGATAGTAACTTGCCCTTATTAGGCAAAACCTTGGTCTTAACCGGTAGCTTACCGAATTTAAGTCGCGAGCAAGCGAGCGGATTGATAGAGAAAAACGGCGGAAAAGTGGCAGGCTCGGTGTCAAAAAAAACCAGTTATGTGGTCGCTGGTGATGATGCTGGTAGTAAGCTAGTAAAGGCAAGAGAACTAAATATCAGTGTATTGACAGAAGCCGAGTTGCTGCTGCTCTGCAGTCCAGCATTAGAGGAGTAATATGCCACTGCTTTACTGTATATCTTTTAACCTCGTTAAGCTCGGAAAGTAATTATTATGATCTATCCAATACTGAAAATGGGCGATGCGCGGCTGCTGCGAGTGGCGCAGCCTGTTTTGGAATTCAATACGCCAGAGTTATTGGCATTGATCGCAGATATGTTCGAAACTATGGAACATGCCAGCGGCGCCGGTTTAGCTGCGCCACAAATTGGAGTGGATTTACGCCTGGTTATTTTTGGTTTTAAGAATAATCAACGCTACCCAGATGCGCCTACTGTCCCTGAAACTGTCTTAATTAATCCTGTGCTGACGCCGCTGTCGGAAGAGATCGATGAGGCTTGGGAAGGCTGTCTTTCTGTGCCTGGCATGCGCGGCTTGGTGCCACGTTGGAGTAAATTACGCTACCAGGGATTTAATCAGTACGGCGAGAGTATCTGCCGTGATGTCGATGGGTTTCATTCTCGGGTGGTACAGCATGAATGTGATCATCTCGATGGCAAGTTATACCCTATGCGTATCAGAGACTTAAGCCAATTTGGCTACACCGAAGTGCTATTTCCTGAGATGGACCCTAATCAAGACGATTAGGGCAAATTAGCGTTTTCCGCAACAGGAAATAGGACTCGTGAAAGTTTGTGCTTAAGCAGCACACTTAATACGAGTCACTGTGAGCCGATTGATGTGAGCTACTGATGTGGACTACTGAAACAGACTATTGATGCTTAGTCGCTTCTTTTTTCAGTTTCTTCGCTTCTTTTTTCTCTTTCGGTGATTTTGCTGGTTCTTTTTTTACCGCTTTTTTACTGTCTTGGGCTTTGCTCATGATTTTGCTCCGGTAGGTGAAGTGAATAACGATGTTGTCGCTAACATACCCACATATTATAGAGCAGTTATCGATCAAGTCTACAGCCAGGCGTGAATCTTGCGACGTATCTTGCTAAGTATCTTGCTACTATTCGTCCTTAGATGTTTTACATGTTAGATCAATAATGCCATAGTGATGCTTGTTTAGATTTTATCTACTAGAGATATTTCTTTGGACTAGTCTGATACTTGCCGTTCGTTTTACAAATTAATTTAGAAATTCAAACTCTTTCGTACTCAATGAAAACACCAAAAAGAATACAACCACTGGTAGAAGAGGGCTTGGTCGACGATGTGTTACGCCAGCTCATGAGCGGCAAAGAGGCGACCGTGTATGTGGTGCGCTGTGGGGAAGAAATACGCTGCGCAAAAGTCTATAAAGAAGCCAATCAACGTAGTTTTCATCAAGCTGCATCGTATCAAGAGGGTCGCAAAGTAAAGAATAGCCGGCAAGCGCGCGCTATGGAGAAGGGCACGCGTTACGGTCGCAAGATGCAAGAAGAGGCATGGCAAAACGCCGAGGTCGATGCCCTGTATCGGCTGGCTGCTGCTGGCGTGCGAGTGCCTAAGCCTTACATCTGTTTTGAGGGTGTACTGCTGATGGATCTGGTCACTGATGCCGCAGGCAATGCGGCACCTAGGCTTAATGACGTAGAACTCAGTGAGGCGCAGGCGCTGGACTACCATGCGCAACTCTTGCAGCAAGTGGTCTTGATGTTGTGTGCAGGCGTGATCCATGGCGATTTGTCTGAGTTTAATATTTTGGTTGATGCCGAAGGCCCTGTGATTATCGATCTGCCGCAAGCGATCGATGCGGCCAGTAATACCGAAGCCGCGGTCTTGCTAGAGCGCGACGTCGCCAATCTCGCCAGCTATTTTGGCCGTTTTGCGCCGCAGCTCAATCACACCCAATACGGCAAAGAAATGTGGGCTTTGTATACCGCAGGATTGCTGAGGACTGATACCGCATTAACCGGGCGTGTCGCAGCCGAAAAACGCCCTGCCAATGTTGGGGCAGTTTTGCATGAGATACAGTTGGCCAGGCGCGAAGAAGAAGACCGGCAACGCTCGCAGCAAGAGATGTAGACTTGTTTTTGTTTTTGTTCTGCTCGCTTCGTAGTACGGTTTTTAAAACTGGCATGCCCGCTTGCGCACTATCCATGCGGGTTTCCAGCCTGTCTGGCCTGTAGGGCGCATGGATACTGCGCGTCCGGCATGGCAGTAAATAGAAACATCTACTAAGTTTCTATCTTTTGTCTGACCATTACTTAATCACTAATTAAACTTAGAATGCGCTTGTATGTGGATAGATAGCCACTGTCATTTGGATGCCGCTGAATTTGCCGGGCAGTCTCTCGCTGTGGCGCAGCAAGCCGCCTCAGCGGGAGTGTCCTCCATCGTCATACCGGCGGTTCATCCCAGTAATTTTTCGGTG
This sequence comes from Undibacterium parvum, assembly GCF_003955735.1. NCBI lineage: Bacteria > Pseudomonadati > Pseudomonadota > Betaproteobacteria > Burkholderiales > Oxalobacteraceae > Neoundibacterium > Neoundibacterium parvum. The sequence goes on from NZ_CP034464.1 coordinate 4,490,952, forward strand.
GTGGCGGAGTTGGCGCAAAATTCGCCAACTTGCTTCTACACTTTGGGCATACACCCTATGTATGTGCCAGACGCGCATGAAGATGCATTGCTGGCATTGCGGAAAAAAGTACAGGATTTAATCTCTACACCGGAGTTGGCATCTGGGTTTGTTGGGATTGGCGAGATAGGCTTAGATTTTTTTGTGCCTGCCCTGACTCAGAGTCCTTTAAAAGAAAAGCAAGAGTATTTTTTTACGGAGCAACTTAAAATTGCCAGTGATTTTGAGTTGCCGGTTTTAATGCATGTGCGTCGTTCGCAAGACATCATCCTTAAGCACTGCCGACGCATTAAAGTCGCTGGCGGCATTGCGCACGCCTTCAACGGCAGCGAACAACAGGCGCAGGCCTTTATCGGGCTAGGGTTGAAGCTGGGATTCGGCGGTGCCATGACCTATCCACGTGCTTTGCAAATTCGTCGATTGGCAAGTGGGCTGCCACTAGATGCCATCGTATTAGAAACCGACGCACCAGATATTGCACCGCATTGGCTGGCCAATGGCATCAATAGCCCGGTCGAGTTGCCAAAAATCGGCGCGGTTCTGGCCCAGTTACGCGGCATGCCAGCGGAACTGATTGCCGCGCGCACTAGTGCCAATGTGTTGGATGCCCTACCGCGCATGCGCTTGCCCAAAACTGCTCCGTCTTCCAGCGCGCGCTGAGTTTATGCGTAGCGCGATCACAAGCTTTGTTCTTGGTGTCGTGATTCTGCAGCAGCAGGCCTATCTACTCGAACTACAAGTACTAGTAGTGAGCCTGATTCTACTGCTGAGCGCATTGCTGATTGCATTGCGCTTGCAACGCAGGGGCTACCCAACTTCTGCTAACGCTTATCGCTACCTGTACCGCAGTTGCATATTGATACTAAGCGCCATGCTGGGTTTTGTCTGGGCCTCACTGTTCGCCACTTACTATCTTTCAGTGCAATTGCCTAAGGAGTGGGAGGGCAGGGATATTACTGTGATCGGTGTGGTCAGTAGCTTGCCACATCATTTTCAGCAGGGTCTGAGGTTTAATTTTAAGATAGAACAAACGCTTGAGGATAGAACTTTGGCTGCCACGCTTCCGAAGAACATCGCGCTGGCCTGGTATTTTCCACCTAATTCAGCACTAAGTGCTAGCGAGATAGGCGCGCCGAATGCGGGCGAGCGCTGGCAGTTGACGCTCAGATTAAAGCGTCCTTATGGCAACGCTAATCCTCTTAGTAGTTTTGATTATGAGGTCTGGCTTTTAGAGCAGCAATTGCGCGCCACTGGTTATGTACGGCCAGATGGCGCCTACAAAAATCAGCGTATCGACGCCTTCGTCTGGAGTCCAAACAATCTGATACAGCGTAGTCGTTCCTACTTGCGTGATCGCATACAAACTGCCTTAGTTGGCGCGCCTTATGCAGGCGTGATTGTGGCGCTAGTGATCGGTGATCAAAGAGGTGTAGCACAATCGGATTGGAAAATATTTAATCGCACCGGTATCTCGCATTTAGTATCGATTTCTGGCTTACACATCACCATGCAGGCGGGCTTGTTTGGCGCGCTAATGCATTACCTATGGCGACACTCGTTTTTTACCAATGCCCAATTGCCCTTGTATTTGCCGGCACAAAAAGTGGCAGCCCTGACCGGAATGGCGGTCGCTTTGCTGTACGTGGCTTTGGCAGGTTTCGGAGTGCCTGCCCAGCGCACGCTGTATATGTTGAGCGTGGTGGCGGCCGCTATGTGGAGTGGGCGTCTGACTAGTGTCTCGCACACCTTATGCTTAGCCTTGCTGGTGGTGGTGCTGCTCGATCCGTGGGCGGTATTGTGGCCAGGTTTTTGGCTGTCGTTTGTGGCGGTAGCGATCTTAATATTTGGCGCGAATGCGCAGTCACGATCGTCCCCACAGAACGATAGGCTAGGCAAAATATGGGGAGTGATGCGACAGGCCAGTCGCACCCAATATGTGGTGACCATGGGCTTACTTCCTCTGACGATGCTGCTGTTCGGACAGGTCTCGTTGATCAGCCCCTTGGCCAATGCGCTCGCAATTCCTTTGATAAGCCTGGTGGTAACGCCGCTATCCTTGTTAGGCAGTGTGCTACCTGCGCCTTTTTCGAACTGGCTATTGCAGTTCGCGCATTTTTGGGTGCAGACCTTGGTTAGAATTTTGGAGCTACTGAGTCAATATGACTTTGCCGTATGGCGTGCGCCTATACCACCTTTTATTCTATTTGCGATCGCCATGCTAGGGACGCTTTGGCTGTTGGCACCGCGTGGTTGGCCGTTGCCTTGGTTAGGTCTGTTCTGCTACTTCCCACTGTTTATCAATTCTGAAGAGCCGCAAAAGAAAGGAGAAATGCGGGTAACTGCCTTCGATGTCGGGCAAGGCATGGCGCTACTGGTGGAGACTGCGCAACATCGTTTATTGTATGACACGGGGCCGTATTATTCGCCAGAATCAGATGGCGGTAGCCGGGTCTTGCTTCCTTACTTTAATGCGCGCGGCATCTCGCATCTTGATACTTTAGTTGTATCTCACAATGACAACGATCATTCTGGCGGTGCTTTGAGCCTACTGGCTGGGATGCAGGTGGATTTGCTGAGTTCCTCTTTAAAGCTGGATAGTGCCATCGTTAGCGCTGCCGCCAGGCATAGCCGTTGCGCGGCGGGTCAAGCCTGGGATTGGGACGGCGTGCATTTTGAAATGTTGCAGCCGACGTCAGCTAGTTACGACAGTGATAAATGGAAACCGAATGCCAGAAGTTGCACCCTCAAAATTTCAACTCCCACGCTGTCATTGTTGTTGCCTGGTGACATAGAGGCGATACAGGAAGATGAAATGCTCAATAGCATAGCGCCTAAATTATTGAGCACTGTTTTGCTGGCGCCACATCATGGCAGCGGCACCTCTTCAACCCCGGCATTCTTACGCGCAGTGCAGCCGCAAGTTGCGATCTTTCAGGTCGGATATAGAAATCGCTATCATCATCCCAAGCCTGAAGTTTTCGATCGCTATGCTGAGTTTGGAGTAAACCGTCTAAGAACAGACGAATCGGGTGCAATCACATTACAATTCGGGACAACATTGCTCATTTCCGAATTTCGCACCGAACATGCACGTTATTGGTATCGACGTTGATACTCATACAGTATATGTCTCCATCATTTATGCAAATGCCCACTCCAAATACTCGCAAGCCGATACTACATTTTGTCCATGCTAATAGTTTTCCAGCCGGGACCTATGCGGTATTTTTTCAGCATCTTAGAGAACATTATGATGTGCGCGCTCTAGAAATTCATGGGCATAATCCGGCTTATCCTGTGACTGATGGCTGGCCGCATCTGGTGCAGGAATTAATCGATACCTTGACGCAGCAATATCAAGAACCGGTGATCCTGGTCGGCCATTCTCTTGGTGGGATTTTAGCTTTCATGCTGGCGCATCTACGCCCGGATCTAATCAGCTCTGTGGTGGTACTTGATTCGCCTTTGGTGGGTGGTTGGCGTGCTTTGATGCTGAAATTATTCAAGAAGACGGGCCTAGATAAAAAATTTTCGCCAGCGCGCTTCTCCGAGAAACGTAGAAATGTCTGGAAAAGCGAGGCTGAAGCCTACGCACACTTTGTCAGTAAGGAGATGTTTGCAATCTGGCCGACTCAAGTATTGAAGGATTACGTCAGTTGTGGAATGAGTGCGCATCATGAGGGCGTCACTTTACGTTTTACGCGCGAGGTAGAGAGTCAAATTTATCGAACCCTACCGCATCATTTGGGCGCCATTGCCAGAAAAGGGGTAAAAGTACCCATAGGTTTTGTTGGTGGCGACGACTCGGTAGAATGCCGGCAAGCAGGCTTAGCCGCGACCAGGAAATTGGTCGGCAAAAATTTTGTTAAAATTCCTGGCGGTCATTTGTTGCCTATGGAGGTGCCAGCCGAAACAGCTAAAGCTGTCCATGCGATGATTGACTCATTTAAATTGAAGGCCTGAAAATGCACACGCCACAAAAAACACCGAAAAAAATGTATAAGCACTGGCAATTAGCTTTGTCTATTCTGCTATTTTCGCTTTGTAATAAAAACGCCCTAGCCGATGTCGCACCCTCTGAGGATGAGTGGCAGCGCGTTTCTAGCAGCGGGACTACAGTATTTAAACTGGCGATCGATAATGACAGTTTGTTATTGCGAAAAGACGATGGTTTTTATACCAGTGGTAATCAAATTTCAGTTTCGAAAGTTCTCAATAGTGAGGATCTCTCCATTAGCTATGGCTGGAGAATCGCGCAAGACCTATATACGGCCTCGGATATCAAGCTGTATCCTAACCAAATTTCAAATATAGACCATCCTTACGCTGGATGGCTCTATACAGGCATATTCAAAGAACTCGCTAAATCTAACGGCCAAGCCTGGGGCCTGGGTTTGGATGTGGGCTGTTTAGGCCCTTGCGCAGGCGGGCAGGGGACTCAGACCCAATTGCATAAGCTGCTCAATCAACCCTTACCACAAGGCTGGGATACGCAATTGCATCAAGAGTGGGGTGCTGTTTTGTCCGGCGAATGGCGGCCCGGCCGCTGGTCTTTTAATCAGAATGTGGACCTCAGTCCTAGCTTCAAAGCCCGCTTTGGAAATATCTTTACCGATGCCAGTATGGGCGCAACTTTACGTTTAGGCCGGCATAATGCCTTGCCAGAACAGCCGGGTAGTTACGGCTTTTTACGCGCTGAGGTAAAGGCTATTGGCTATGACGCAACTCTGCAAGGCGGTTACTTCAACAAACAACAATCGGCAGTGCATCCCAAGCCAGCCGTGGCCGAGTTAGAACTAGGCTATCAGTGGCGCGGCGCGACATATGGCCTATATGCCTCAATAATCCGTCGTAGTAATGAAATTAAAGAATTAGATAATTCTATGGGCGCGCAAAATTTTGCTCGAATACAATTTATTTATGGCATGTAAATTTAGTGAAAAGCACAGATAAATCATTAAAATATCTATTGTGAATTGGCATTGCGGGATCTACGTGGGGTATAATTCGAATTTCCCGCTTGTGCCGTCTGGCACCTTCTGCAATGACCAAGTTTGTATTCGTTACTGGGGGCGTAGTCTCCTCATTAGGCAAAGGCATTGCTGCTGCCTCCCTCGCTGCGATTCTTGAATCGCGCGGCCTCAAAGTCACCATGCTTAAGCTCGATCCGTATATCAACGTTGATCCGGGCACCATGAGTCCATTCCAGCACGGTGAAGTGTTCGTCACAGACGACGGCGCTGAGACCGATCTGGATTTGGGTCATTACGAGCGTTTTATCACAGCCAAGATGAAAAAAGTGAATAATTTCACTACCGGCCAGATTTATGAATCTGTGATTCGTAAAGAACGTCGTGGTGAGTATTTGGGCAAAACTGTCCAAGTTATTCCGCACATCACCAACGAAATTCAAGATTACATCTATCGCGGTGCAACCGGCTACGATGTGGCTCTGGTCGAAATCGGTGGTACGGTTGGTGATATCGAATCCCTGCCTTTCCTGGAAGCTGCGCGTCAACTGAGTTTGCGTGCTGGTCGCCATTCTGCTGCGTTTGTGCATTTAACTTTGGTACCTTTCCTGGCCTCGGCTGGTGAATTAAAAACCAAACCGACACAGCACAGCGTACAAAAATTGCGCGAAATCGGTATTTTTCCAGATGCCTTATTGTGCCGTGCCGATCGTCCTATACCTGATGATGAGCGCGCTAAGATATCGCTGTTCTCTAACGTACCGGAAAATGCTGTGATCTCGGTTTGGGATGCTGACACCATCTACAAAATTCCACAAATGTTGCATGATCAAGGCTTGGATAAGATTGTTTGCGACAAGTTGGCGCTATCACCACAGCCAGCTAATTTAGAGATGTGGGATAAGCTCATTTACGCCTTAGAGAACCCTAAGGAAGAAGTCACTATCGGCATGGTTGGTAAATATGTTGACTTGACCGAGTCTTACAAATCATTGACGGAAGCCTTGCGTCACGCAGGTATACACACAGAAAGCCGTGTGAATATTGAGTACGTAGACTCTGAAGAAATTGAAGCGCACGGCACCAAGGCGCTAGAGAAATTCGACGCGATTCTGGTACCAGGTGGCTTCGGTAAGCGCGGTGTTGAAGGCAAAATTATGGCGGCACGTTATGCGCGTGAAAATAAAATACCTTACCTCGGTATCTGCCTCGGAATGCAAGTTGCTTTGATTGAGTATGCACGTAATATGGCTGGTTTAAGCATGGCAAACTCGACCGAGTTCGACATGGAAACCGAACAACCGGTCGTGGCCTTGATTAATGAATGGCAAAACCATGACGGCAAGGTAGAGACTCGTGACGAGAATTCAGATCTGGGCGGAACCATGCGTTTGGGCGCACAAACTTGCGCAGTAAATCCCGGCACTTTAGCTGCTGAGATCTACGGTAATGTCGTCACTGAACGCCATCGTCACCGCTACGAAGCAAACAATCATTATTTGGCACGCGTAGAAAAAGCGGGTTTAACAGTTTCGGCACGAACCCCGACCGAAGACCTGTGCGAAATCATGGAATTGCCACGCGATGTACACCCTTGGTATTTAGGTGTGCAATATCATCCTGAGTTCAAATCAACACCACGTGATGGACATCCTTTGTTCATCTCATTTGCCAAGGCAGCGATTGCCCATAAAAAAGCGAACGGACAATAACATGAAGCTTTGCGGTTTTGATGTCGGCCTCGATCATCCTTTCTTTCTCATCGCAGGTCCATGCGTTATTGAGTCCCATCAAATGGCGCTTGATACTGCTGGTGCTTTGAAAGAGATGACGACAGCCTTAGGTATTCCTTTCATCTATAAGTCTTCTTTCGATAAGGCCAACCGCTCATCCGGTACGTCTTTCCGTGGCTTGGGAATGGAGAAGGGCTTAGAGATTTTGGCTGACGTCAAGAAGCAATTGAATGTGCCGGTATTGACCGATATCCATGCGATCGAAGAAATTAAACCGGTGGCAGCGGTGGTCGATGTCTTGCAGACGCCTGCATTTCTGTGCCGTCAGACTGATTTTATTCAGGCCTGTGCGCAATCTGGGATACCAGTCAATATTAAGAAAGGCCAATTCTTAGCGCCCCACGATATGATTAATGTCATCGCCAAGGCGCGCGCTGCAGCTAAAGAAGTTGGCTTATCCGAAGATCTTTTCATGGCCTGCGAACGTGGTGTCTCATTTGGATACAATAATTTGGTATCCGATATGCGCTCGCTCGCAATCATGCGTGAAACCAATTGCCCTGTGGTTTTTGATGCCACCCACTCGGTGCAGTTGCCGGGCGGGCAGGGCACATCTTCCGGCGGGCAACGCGAGTTTGTTCCGGTATTGGCGCGTGCGGCGATTGCGGTTGGCGTAGCTGGCTTGTTTATGGAAACTCATCCGAATCCTGCAATGGCCATGTCGGACGGTCCGAATGCTGTGCCATTAGGACGCATGAAAGAATTGCTATCAACTTTGATCGACCTTGATCGGGTTGTGAAAAAGAATGGATTCCTGGAGTCCAGTTTTAACTGATTTATTGCGTGATGCAAGTCCCGTCCGCGCCGACTCAGGTGGCGGGCGGTGAAGATAAAAGCTTTTGAACCCATCGACCTGAAGATACGCTGACAGTGCCGCCATTAAGCGCCGCTGCCATATTCTTGTCATTACCAAAAATCAAAATGTCGTTTTATCTAGAAACCCGTTACATGCAACGGTGAGACCCAGCCGCATTATTTTATTTTGTTGGCGAATTTCTTATTTTAAATTGATCGTTTAGGAGAATTGAATGAGTGCTATTGTTGATATTATCGGTCGTGAAATCATGGATTCACGCGGTAATCCTACCGTTGAATGCGATGTCTTGCTGGAATCTGGTGTTATGGGGCGTGCCTCAGTACCTTCCGGTGCCTCGACCGGTAGCCGCGAAGCGATGGAGCTGCGGGACGGCGATAAATCGCGTTTTCTGGGCAAGGGCGTACTCAAAGCCTGCGAGAACATCAACACAGAAATAGCCGAAGCGATCATGGGTTTAGACGCTAACGAACAAGCTTTTCTGGATCGTACTTTGATCGATTTAGATGGTACTGAAAACAAATCGCGCCTAGGTGCAAACGCCATGTTGGCAGTTTCCATGGCTGTCGCCAAAGCGGCCGCTGAAGAGGCTGGCTTGCCGTTGTATCGTTACTTCGGTGGTTCGGGCGCCATGCAAATGCCAGTGCCGATGATGAATGTCATCAACGGCGGCGCACATGCCGATAATAATCTGGATATTCAAGAATTCATGATTATCCCGGTTGGTGCACCTAGTTTTCGCGAAGCAATACGTTACGGTGCAGAAGTTTTTCATGCACTTAAAAAAATCCTGCACGACAAAGGTTTAACGACAGCTGTTGGCGATGAGGGTGGATTTGCACCATCAGTAGAAAATCATGAATCTGCCATCAAACTGATTATTCAAGCGATAGAAGCCGCTGGCTACGAGCCAGGCACACAAATCGCTCTTGGCCTCGATTGCGCCGCTAGCGAATTCTACAAAGACGGTAAATATCACTTGGAAGGCGAAGGACTGACTTTGTCGGCTACTGATTTCACGAATTTGCTGGCAACTTGGGTCGACAAATATCCTATCATCTCTATCGAAGACGGCATGGCCGAAGGCGATTGGGACGGCTGGGCAATTCTGACAGAGAAACTCGGAAAAACAGTGCAGATCGTTGGCGATGACTTGTTCGTCACCAATACCAAGATCTTCAAAGAAGGCATACAAAAAGGCATCGCTAATTCGATACTGATCAAAATTAATCAGATTGGTACTTTGACCGAAACTTTTGCCGCTATCGAAATGGCTAAGCGCGCTGGCTATACAGCGGTAATCTCACATCGCTCTGGCGAAACCGAAGACAGCACGATTGCTGATATCGCCGTCGGTATGAACGCTCTGCAAATTAAAACAGGATCTATGTCCCGTTCTGATCGTATGGCAAAATACAATCAACTCTTGCGCATCGAAGAAGATTTGGGTGAAGTGGCTAGTTACCCAGGCCGCGACGCTTTCTATAATTTGAAGTAAGCTTTATTTGTAAAAGGGAGAGCATTTGTTCTCCTTTTTTATGTACTTTATTTTTGATAGATTAAAACTCAATGCGCTTACTTGCCATCGTGTTCGTCACCTTGTTATTGTTGATTCAATATCCGCTGTGGTTGGGTAAAGGCGGTTGGCTGCGCGTTTGGGAATTAGATAGGCAAGTAAGCGCAGCGCAAAAGAAGAATGAAGATCTGAAAGAGAGAAATAATAAACTCGCTTCAGAAGTTGAAGATCTAAAAATAGGTACAGGCGCTGTAGAAGAACGCGCTCGTTTTGAGTTGGGAATGATTAAGAGAGATGAAATCTTTGTACAGATACTTAATGCTGGCACCGAATTAAAATCCAACCCGGCAGCAGCTTTAGGAAGTAAGCCAGTTATTGGTGCGCGGCAATAGCAAAGTAAGCGAATCGGAGAGGCAAATAATAGCCTGGTATTTCGCATAATTTATATTATGTAAAATTGAAGTTCAAAATTTACGCATCAATAGAAGCGATATTTAACCGTTCGGCGAAGTAAAAGTAGTCACTTAGTGGACGTAAATGTGGAACTTCCCGAATAAAATGAAATAAATCTGATACCCTTACTGCAATAAGTATTTGAATTTAATGATTTATTCACGTTTGTTGCGACAGAAACGCGCTAATGTAAAACTTTGGACTCTACTTACCTAATGCTTTGGTCCATTTCAATCAGTCCAAATTATTACGTTAATCGGAATGCTTTAACGTAAAAGTATCCGGTTGAAAACATTGCTCTCGCTAGTCATTATTCTGTCTTTCTTCGCTTAGCTCGCGTAGTCGGTTGAATGGCCGCCGCATTTTTTGCAGCTCCCAATTCGCATTCATGCAGCTTACGAAGAAGCAAGTCTCTCTCTACAGCCGAGCCTGCCAAGGCATGAGTATTGTTGGAAATCTGAATTTTTAACTGTATTAGTTCGCGATTGACAATCTCGCGAGCTTCAGAAGCGGCTTGAATCGCACCTTCTAAATTGCCTATTGTTTGCCTCAGGTTGGCCATCTGAGACTGAAACGCATTGGATTCAGCGTGATGCACGTCGACCTTCATTTTGTATTCAACGCGCGCTGTTTCTAGTGCTTTTTGAAGCCTAATATTAGCTGTGCGCTCTCGATCGATTTCTAGAAGCGCCCGTCTTTCCGCTGACGCCAGTCTATCTTCGTTTAATTTTGCTGAAGCACGGAGTTTTTCCATTTCTAAGACCAGCTCACGGAGAGCATCATCTAGTTTCGCATTACTTACGGATATATCATTTTTTGAGTCTTCCAATTGAGATTCGAGCGATGAGTTCGTCGATATTAAGGCTGTAATTTCGTGTTTGAGTACATCACATTCAGTATGCGTTTCCATTAGTTCTTTTTGCATGCTATTAAATGTTGATATTGCTTGGTCGCGGGCAGCAACCGCCAAATTGGCCTTGTCATTTGCCTGTTCAACCTGCAACAGCACATCAACCTTCAAAGATGCCAGCGTTTCTTGAGCGGCATTTTGGGCCGCTGACCACAAAGTGGCAACGAGATCTCCCGCTGCGGTTTTCAAGGATTCCGGCAAATCGGGATGACTAACAGTCACCCTGCTTTTGTCGCGCAGGTTTTCCCAGAAACGATTCAGGGCTTCCGCAGGTGCCGACATGCTGCCTTTTCGCACCAGCTGGTATAACTTATTGGCTGTCGGCGTCATTCCATAGCGGAAGAACATGGCCACACACACTTCACGATACAGATCCTGTGTCTGTGGGAATTGATTGCGAAGTACGTCGATGTCCGCCAAGAGCATGCGCTCATTCTGTTCAAGAGTATCCATATATTCATTCATTGAAGTTATTGGTTGATAATACAACGTATTACGTTATATTTCCAACTTTTAAATCAATAAATATGACATTACTCTTATAATGTCTATTATTATTGATAATATTGAATAATCAACGATCTTCATCGCATGAAAATTTCCTCGGTCATTGATACAAAGCCTGGCTCAGTACTCAGTAAAATATCCAGCGGCTTAACGTCTGTGATCTTGAGAAAGATTCGTGTTTGAATAGGCCTAACTAAAACTGTCTGGCTAGTAGCTTCTTAGCAGTAAGCTCGGCTATTGTTAGGCTCGCCCAATAAATGGTTCCATTGAAAATCAATTATTGGCACTACTCAATGGAGCCATATGACGTCACACTGCCTCCATTAGATCGCCTTCTACGCTGTGCGCACTAGCCGTTGCGTATTTGCGGTCGCCCATTTTCCAACATTGAGGATATTTATCGTGAGTGCGATGTTTGATGAAGTTTTGCATAAAATTACCATCGTCGGCGGTGGTGCCGGCGGCCTGGAATTAGCGGTGCGCCTGGGCCAGCAATTAGGCAAGAAGAAGAAAGCCCTGATTACCCTGGTCGATGCCAGCCCTACCCATTTGTGGAAGCCGCTACTGCATCAGGTCGCGGCTGGCACCTTAGATAGCCAAGCGGATGAGAGAGAATATTTCGCCTTAGCGCGCGCCAATCATTTTGAATTCCGCCTGGGGCGCATGAATGGCCTGGACAGACGCTATAAGAAAATTTTTCTGGCACCGACTTTGGATGAGAATAATGAGGAGCTATTGCCCACCCAGTCGATCGCTTACGATAGTTTGGTGCTAGCACTGGGTAGCCAGAGTAATGATTTTGGCACTAAGGGCGTGCGTGAGCATTGCATCATGCTCGATACCTTAGCGGCGGCCGAGCGTTTCCACAAAAAACTGGTGAATTGTTGCCTGCGCGCGCAGTCATTGGCGCAGGTCGCAGGCGAAGGTCGCTTCACCGTCACGATCATAGGAGGCGGCGCGACTGGGGTCGAGCTAGCGGCCGAGCTGCACATGACCACTAAAATATTATCCAGCTATGGCTTGGTAAATTTTCATCCTGAAAAAGACTTGAAGATTGTCTTGGTCGATGCCGCCCCGCGCTTACTGCAAATGCTGCCTGAACGCCTTGCGGCAGCGGTCGCCAAAGAGTTGCGCAGTATCGCCGTGGAAGTTCACACCAATGAAAAAGTAGTGGAGGTCAGCAAAGACGGGGTCATGATGGCCAGCGGAAAATTCATCCCCAGCGGTATCGTGGTGTGGGCGGCAGGTATCAAGGCCGCCGATTTCTTAAAGGATATCGATGGACTGGAAAGCAATCGTATCAATCAATTGGTACTCAACGCGCAATTGCAAACTAGCCGCGATCCGGCCATTTTTGCGATCGGCGATTGCTGCGCCTGCCCGCAAGGAGAAGGCCTGCCTGCAGTGCCGCCACGCGCCCAGGCCGCGCATCAGCAAGCGAGCCTACTGGCCAAATCGCTGATACGCATGCTCAATGGCAAAGAGTTGCTGACTTATCGCTACACCGACCACGGCTCTTTGCTCTCGCTAGGAAATTACAGTACCGTCGGTAGCTTGATGGGGGCGCTCGCGAGTGGCTCTATCTTCATCGAAGGCACAATCGCCAAATGGATGTACTGGTCGCTACACAAGCATCATCAAGTGGTGGTCTACGGCTGGTTTCACACCTGGCTGGCCACTTGGGTCGCCAGCATAGACAGGGTCAGAAATCCGCGCATCAAGCTGCACTGACTACGCAAACTACACGCCACGCCCCACACGTGTAGGCGCATATTCCATGCGCTTGCTGGCAGCATTTGGGCCTGCAGGCCGCATAGGGATTGCGTAAGCGCTCCCTATTCAAACAAAATCGAGCACCATGCTGGGTTGAATTTGCAACAGAAAATGTAAATGATGTAAGTGGCAGCGCAACAGGGCAATTTTAGACGGCCATACAGGCCCTGATTGAGCGCCTGCGCAGTTTTTAATGAGATTCCTCGTTCACCCCTGCCCCCCCCTATGGCTAGCGTTTATTACGAAGACTGTTAGCCTGCCGTGCATTAACCAAATATCTAGGCAAAAACAAAATAAACTTAGGAGTCATGAGAAAACTGAATCAATAGTGCAGTATATGTCTCTTTTTTTTGAAAATTTCTGGCGATAAACTGGTTTTGTCCTTGAGCAAGATCTTTCTCAGGGCAAGCCGATCACGGCATGGGACAGATGGAAATTTCAATATGAAAAAATATTAGGAGTAAGGCATATGGCGCACGAAAAATCAGTAGAAGTAGATCACATCAACTTTGCATCACAACAGCGCAGGCAATTCATGCGCGGCGCCGGGGCCTTGGCGCTCGCTGGTCTGGCGCTGCCTTTGACCGCATGCGGTGAAGATCCAGATGAACCTATTCCACCACAGCCGCCCGAGCCTTTACCACCACCGCCTCCGGTGACGACTTATCTGGTGCCGAAAGAAGGCGCATCGCACGCCGCTACCTGGATGGCTTACGGTGCCTCGGTCTCGGCCTGGGGTAACTTCAACGGCACCCCAGAAGAGCGCGATATGTCGAATAGCCGCCTGCTAGCGCGTGAAGATCTGATGCGTATCGCGGCCCAATTGTCGCGCTTTGAAGACGTCACCATGCTGGTGGCAAATAACACCGATCTGGCCGAAGCCAATCGCTTGCTCGATAAAGTGTTTGCCGGCACCGGCAACTTCAATCGCTGGAACCCAAGCACCAACATAGGCGTAGACGGTAAAATTTTTAGTAATGGGCGCGCCCTGCCAGCGATGAACCGCAATCGCATCGAGTTGCTGATCAAGACCGACAACGCCAGCAATCGCAATCAGGCTAATTGTGCCCATCCCCTCGAAAAGGTAAAAGTTTCTTTTTGGAATAGTCTTGAACACTGATTACTTGTAATATTCTTACCGAAATAATCCGTTTTTTCTTGCTTATTTGTATATCCGTAATAATGAATTAGCGTCCAACCTTAACGTTTTTACCTTTTCGAGGGAATGGGCTGTATCCCTACAGGGGGTTGTAAGCCCAAAGCCCAGATTATTTTGGATGTCTTTTAAATCAATGAGTTATGAATCAAAACACTCGTTCCGGGTCGTCATGCTGCAGGTATTTCTAACCACTTACCTCTGCTCAGACGTCCAGCCATGCTCCATAGGCATGGATATCAATCATCGGGACTGTCGCGGTAGCCTGGAGTCGGGCGATTAATTCGAAAAGAAAAGCGGTGGCTGGTTTGCCTGATTCGTGAATGTTATACGCGGCGGTCGCCTCATCATAGTCAAACACTCCATGCGATGCGACACAGCCCAGATCGAGCTTGCCGCCGGCATCGCCGCTCAAGAGAACCGCGCGCATTGCATCGCCAAGCGGTGGGTTCCAGTTGCTGCCAAGAGTCAATATACCGCCAATAATCGGCGTCAGCGCCTTCGGCGGATAAGTTCCACCAGCATGGGGAATTGGCAGGCTGGTTCGGTGTAATTTGCGTACGCTAGCAACTTTTTCCTGCGCATACGCTACTAATGTAGCGTTGATTGATTGTTTGGCTTCAAACACCGCGTAGACGCTTTCCGCAGGAATAATGAATTGATCACCATGCCGAAATATGAAAGGCGAATACTGGCGGTCGAACACTACAACGTCGATCTGATCGGGGTCGTCTCAGAAAACGGAAAATAAAGCACGCTAAGCGTGCGTGGAGGCTGGCACCCAGCGGTACAGCGTCGGAATGGACACGCCGAGGTTCTTGGCCACGTCCTTGGGCGGCACCCCGCTGGCCAGCAGCTTCTTGGCCGACTCGATCTTGCTGTCGGTCATCTTCGGCTTGCGGCCGCCTTTGCGGCCGAGCTGCTTGGCGACTTCCAGCCCGGCGCGGGTGCGCTCGACGGTCAGCTCGCGCTCCATTTCGGCAAGGCTCGCCATGACGTGGAAGAAGAACCGCCCGGATGGTGTGCCGGTGTCGATGGAGTCGGTGAGGCTCCTGAACTGGACACCGTGCTTGTGCAGATCGCCGACCAGATCGACCAGTTGCTTGACCGACCGGCCCAGCCGGTCGAGCTTCCAGACGACCAAAGTATCGCCTTCGCGCAGCATTTCGAGCGTCTTGGCCAAGCCAGGCCGGTCTGCCCGCGTGCCACTCACCTTGTCCTCGAAGACCTTTTTACATCCGGCCTTGCTCAAGGCTTCGCGTTGCAGCTCCAGGTTCTGATCCTGCGTCGAGACGCGCGCATAGCCAATCAACATGGCTTGTCTCGCGCCCGGTCGATGCGTTCCTGCATCGCCTGCATCACTTCTTCGTGGGTGTACGATCTGGCGTTGGCGTCGGTGGCTTGCCGCAGGGCTTCCTCAACCTCGCGCGTCATCCGCTCGTAATCCTCCGGCCACAGCGCTTGCTCCATGCGCAGCGACGCCTGACCCAGCAGGTGCAGCAGGCTGAACAGCCGCATGTCGTTGGTGGCGACGATGCGCTCCCGAATCTGCTCCTGAATAGCTTCGCTAGCCCGATGCGCTTGTGGTGTGGCAGTCCCCTCGTAGTCAGCGGGGAATTCCGCTTCCTCGGCAATCCTTGCCCAGGCGCTGGCCAGCGCCTCGATGGTTGACGTGCTCATTTCCGCCGCTCCTGTGCTCTTTGGCGAATCAACCGGCCAAGGGGCCTCGACGCGAAAACCAGCAGCATCACGCCTATCGGATACCAGGTCGAGAAGACCACCAAGGCATCGAAGGCTGGCCGTCCGGTGTTGGTAGGCAGTACGGCGGTCACAGCCATCAACCCGCCGACCGTCCAGATGATGCGCCACACGTAGGGCATCACGCGGGGCACGTAGCCGTCATCGAAAGCGGTCTGGTAGTAGCGGCGCAGGCCGCGCTCGGCAAGCGCCTGGCGCTGCCGCTCCGACAGCGCATCCGTCCGGCCATACCAGCGCCGGAATGGTGGACAGCGCAGCAGCAAAGGGGTGAAGAGGATCATCACCGCCACGATCGCGACACCCCACGCCATGACGGCGCCGGCATCGGGCCGCTTGGCGTTCTCGATCACGGGCGCGAAGACGCCCGGAGCACCGATCATCCAGAACAGCGCAATGTGCTGATGGAAGGAGAGCTTCATTTGCTCATCCACTTGCGCAGCAGGCGCTTTTTCAGGGAGGCGCGTTCTTGCGGGTTGCGTCCCTTGTGATTGGCGATGCGATCCGCCGTGGCGGCCTGGCGCTTGACGGGCCAGTAGGAGCGGCCATCCTTGCCCATCGACCAGACGC
Source organism: Undibacterium parvum (assembly GCF_003955735.1). Lineage (NCBI taxonomy): Bacteria > Pseudomonadati > Pseudomonadota > Betaproteobacteria > Burkholderiales > Oxalobacteraceae > Neoundibacterium > Neoundibacterium parvum. The sequence continues at coordinate 4,507,208 of NZ_CP034464.1, forward strand.
TGCTGGCCTGGTTTTCCAGCAGGGGCAGATGGGCGCTCAGGGCTTCGGGCGACGCGCTGGTCAGCGCCGTGCGCTCACGGGTGCGCCAGCGCTGATGCCAGAGCTTCTTGTCCTCGCGCTCGCTGCCGCAGGTCGTGTGCCCGACGATGGGTGTTTTGCGGCGGCTGCGGCTCATAACGTAGTGGTCTCCAAGAACATTCAGGACTGATCCCAGGCGTCGATGGTCAAGACCTGATCGGCAGGACAGGCGGCTACGCGGTCGGGAACTGGATGGTGTTCAGTCTCATGCCGACCCCATTCGATTGATCGCGTCGCTTGCGGCACGCTGCGACGCAAGGAGGTTTGCGACCTGGTTTAGCAGCCGTGTCCGCTGCATGTCTGTTACCTATCTCCCCGACCGCTCATTGGACCAACTCCAGAGATTGGGCTCTATCGCTCAGCCAATACGAAACCGGCATTGGCTGATGCCACAACCGAGACGAACACAAATGGCTCGGTACCTGTATTTCGCGCCCCGTGCACTTGGCCCGGTCTTGCCACGGCTATCTCACCTTCCCTGAGGGCACGAACAATCCCATTGCCCTGAAAGTAATCAGCCATTCCCGACAAAACAGTCCACGTGTCTTGGCCGTGAGGATGAATGTGAGCCGCAATTTCCTGCCCGGGATGGACATGCCAAACCACGATAATTGAGTCTCGGGTTTCAAGCACAACGGAACGAATAGGCTCGCCTTCGGACGGCTGAACATACTCGGCTACAGAAAATATTCTCGATTCAACAGTCATCGGAGATCCCTCTTTCACAGTGCACCCAGACAGGCTGGATATGAGTTCTAACTCGAATTTTAACGGGAGGCTGGTCGTGCGGTCGTGCAGTTGCCGATGAGCGTGTCGGCTGCTGCCTCCTTGCCCACCAGCGAACTCACGTCCGTTGCGGCCATCCAGAAGGTCTTGCCCGAGCGCGGCTCATAGGTCGCGGGATCGAACACGCCAGAGGGGCCGAACATCGGCGGCTTGATTGGTCATGGCTCCATGCCTTTGTCGTTACGGTCTTCATCGTCGGCATCCTGACGCACGGCGGGCAATTGCTGGAGCAACGCCGGCAGCCATTCCTGTACCGTCTCCCACACCACATCGAGGTTGATGTCGAAATAGCCGTGAGCCATGCGATTACGCATATTGCGCATGCTGCGCCACGGCACGTCGGCATGCGCCTGGGTGAACTCGACGTAGCCATCCATCACCTTTGTGGCCGCCTCGCCGATGACGATCAGGCTCATGATGACGGCCTGCTGGGTGCGCTTGTCGGCCAAGAAGTCGTCCTTGGCCATCCCTTCCACGAAGCTGCGCGCATCGGTTGCGGCCTGCTGAATGTGGTCGAGGTAATCGGGCAGGCGGTTCTCGCTCATATCGGTTGCGCCTCCGCGAGCACCTTGGCCCGGAACTTCGGCGGCAGGTCGCCGGGAGTCAGCAGATCGACGTCAACGCCGAGCAGCGATTTCAGTTCTTCTTCCAAATCGCCCAAGTCCAACAACGTGGCACCGGGCAGCGCATCGACCAACAGGTCGAGGTCGCTGCCATCCCGGTCGGTGCCATGCAGCACCGAGCCGAAGACGCGCGGGTTCGCGGCGCGAAAGCGGCCTACCGCTTCACGCACTGCGCTTCGCTTCATGTCAAGCACAACAGACGGTCGCATGCGCATCCTTTCTTATCGAAACTCGTTGAGATGATATGCAATCAAGAATAGAATTTCAAGAACTATTTTCGAGAATCGCAATGCCTTGATTCCCGTGCCGCGCCGGTTGCCTTGGCGGGCTTGTCACAAACCTACGTTTTCAAGAAGAAGGAAACCGCATGCCCCGCCGTTCGATCCTCTCCGCCGCCGAGCGCGAAAGCCTGCTGGCGTTGCCGGACACCAAGGATGAGTTGATCCGTCACTACACGTTCAGCGAAAGCGACCTCTCCATCATCCGGCAGCGGCGCGGCCCGGCCAATCGGCTGGGCTTCGCGGTGCAGCTCTGCTACCTGCGCTTTCCCGGCGTCATCCTTGGCGCTGATGAGCCACCGTTCCCGCCATTGCTGAGACTGGTCGCCAACCAGCTCAAGGTCGGCATCGAAAGCTGGGACGAGTACGGGCAGCGTGAGCAGACCCGACGCGAGCACCTGGTCGAGCTGCAAACGGTGTTCGGCTTCCAGCCGTTCACGATTGGCCACTACCGGCAGGCTGTCCAGTTGCTGACCGAGCTGGCCATGCAAACCGACAAGGGCATCGTGCTGGCCAGAGCCTTGATCGAGCACCTGCGGCGGCAGTCGGTCATTGTGCCCGCCCTCAACGCCGTCGAGCGGGCGAGCGCCGAAGCGATTACCCGCGCCAACCGGCGTCTCTACGACGCCTTGGCTGAGCCGCTGACGGACGTGCATCGCCGTCGCCTCGACGATCTGCTCAAGCGCCGCGACAACGGCAAGACGACGTGGCTGGCCTGGCTGCGGCAATCCCCGGTCAAACCAAACTCGCGGCACATGCTGGAACACATCGAACGCCTCAAGGCGTGGCAGGCGCTCGACCTGCCCTCCGGCATCGAGCGGCTGGTTCACCAGAACCGGCTGCTCAAGATCGCCCGCGAGGGCGGCCAGATGACGCCCGCCGACCTGGCGAAGTTCGAGCCGCAGCGGCGTTACGCGACCCTGGTGGCGCTCGCCATCGAGGGCATGGCCACCGTCACCGACGAAATCATCGACCTGCATGACCGCATCCTGGGCAAGCTGTTCAATGCCGCCAAGAACAAGCATCAGCAGCAGTTCCAGGCATCCGGCAAGGCGATCAATGCCAAGGTGCGGCTGTTCGGGCGCATCGGCCAGGCGCTGATCGAGGCCAAGCAAGCGGGCCGCGATCCGTTCGCCGCCATCGAGGCCGTCATGTCCTGGGATGCTTTCGCCGAGAGCGTCACCGAAGCGCAGCGGCTCGCGCAACCCGAGGACTTCGATTTCCTGCACCGCATCGGCGAGAGCTACGCCACGCTGCGCCGCTACGCGCCGGAATTTCTCGACGTGCTCAAGTTGCGGGCCGCGCCCGCCGCCAAGGACGTACTCGACGCCATCGAGGTGCTGCGCAGCATGAACAGCGACAACGCCCGCAAGGTGCCCACCGACGCGCCGACCGAGTTCATCAAGCCGCGCTGGCAGAAGCTGGTGATGACCGACACCGGCATCGACCGGCGCTACTACGAACTGTGCGCGCTGTCGGAGCTGAAGAACGCGCTGCGCTCCGGCGACATCTGGGTGCAAGGCTCGCGCCAGTTCAAGGACTTCGAGGACTACCTGGTGCCGCCCGCGAAATTCGCCAGCCTCAAGCAGGCCAGCGAATTGCCGCTGGCCGTGGCCACCGATTGCGACCAGTACCTGCATGACCGGCTGACGCTGCTGGAAACGCAGCTCGCCACCGTCAACCGCATGGCGCTGGCCAACGAGCTGCCGGACGCCATCATCACGGAGTCGGGCCTGAAGATCACGCCGCTCGATGCGGCGGTGCCCGATACCGCACAGGCCCTGATCGACCAGACGGCGATGATCCTACCGCACGTCAAGATCACCGAATTGCTGCTGGAGGTAGACGAATGGACGGGCTTCACCCGGCACTTCGCCCACCTGAAGTCAGGCGACCTGGCCAAGGACAAAAACCTGTTGCTGACCACGATCCTCGCCGACGCGATCAACCTGGGCCTGACCAAGATGGCGGAATCGTGCCCCGGCACGACCTACGCCAAGCTGGCCTGGCTGCAAGCCTGGCACATCCGCGACGAAACCTACGGGGCGGCACTGGCCGAGCTGGTCAACGCGCAGTTCCGACATCCCTTCGCCGAGCATTGGGGCGACGGCACCACGTCATCGTCGGACGGCCAGAACTTCCGCACCGGCAGCAAGGCCGAGAGCACCGGCCACATCAATCCGAAATACGGCAGCAGCCCAGGGCGGACGTTCTACACCCATATCTCCGACCAGTACGCGCCGTTCCACACCAAGGTCGTGAACGTCGGCGTGCGCGACTCGACCTACGTGCTCGACGGCCTGCTGTATCACGAATCCGACCTGCGGATCGAGGAGCACTACACCGACACGGCAGGGTTCACGGACCACGTCTTCGCGTTGATGCACCTGCTGGGCTTCCGCTTCGCCCCGCGCATTCGTGACCTGGGCGACACCAAGCTCTACATCCCGAAGGGCGATGCCACCTACGAGGCGTTGAAACCGATGATCGGCGGCACGCTCAACATCAAGCACGTCCGCGCCCATTGGGATGAAATCCTGCGGATGGCCACCTCGATCAAGCAGGGCACGGCGACGGCCTCGCTGATGCTCAGGAAGCTTGGCAGCTACCCGCGCCAGAACGGCCTGGCCGTCGCCCTGCGTGAGCTGGGACGCATCGAGCGCACACTGTTCATCCTGGACTGGCTGCAAAGCGTCGAGCTGCGCCGCCGCGTGCATGCCGGGCTGAACAAAGGCGAGGCGCGCAACGCGCTGGCCCGCGCCGTGTTCTTCAACCGCCTGGGGGAAATCCGCGACCGCAGCTTCGAGCAGCAGCGCTACCGGGCCAGCGGCCTCAACCTGGTGACGGCGGCCATCGTGCTATGGAACACGGTCTATCTGGAGCGGGCCGCGAACGCCTTGCGTGGCCACGGTCAAGCCGTCGATGACGGCCTGTTGCAGTACCTGTCGCCGCTCGGCTGGGAGCACATCAACCTGACCGGCGATTACCTCTGGCGCAGCAGCGCCAAGATCGGCGCGGGCAAGTTCAGGCCGCTACGGCCGCTGCAACCGGCTTAGCGTGCTTTATTTTCCGTTTTCTGAGACGACCCCTGATCGCTAAAAGCACCGGTGCTATCGACAACATGTGCCGATGTCGCTTGGTAACGCTGCGGCAAATATTGTTGTAGCAGTTTCAGCCAAACACCTTCGGTAGCATCGCCTTTCGTTCCTGGATGCGCAAATGCTTTTCGTGCGATCGAAAGCTGTAATTCAATATCTTGGTGTAGGCTGGCGAGCAGCCCGGATAAAGACCATTTACTCATTGTATTTCCAGTCATTTTTGTGATTACGACAGAGGGAAACGCGGGCCGAACAGTTCGCGCCGCGCCTTGAGCGCATCGCCGTTTTGCCCCTTACGGACATAGTCAATGGCAACGGTTGCCTGGCGACCGGCTTCCTTGAGAAGTGTTTGCGCGCGCTGCTTCCGTGCGCTGTCCATGCCGTCACTGATAGCAGGCCCAAGGCCAGCCGGATCGGGCCAGGTATCGACAACACGGTCAGCCAAGGTGGCGAACAATGCCTGAACTTCACGGTCGAATTGCCCGCCCCAGCCACCATGGAGACATTCCAGCGCCATGACTTCGAGAAGGAACGACGGCTTTACAGGCTTCTCACCGTGCTTAGGGTTGTTGTTCCAGTACTTGACCATGCGCACCAGACCTTTCCATTCCTTCGAATAGGCGTCGTGCGCGTTGACCGCTTTCTCCGCATGGATCTTGGGATTGGTCTTGATCCACTTCCCGGTATCCGTGCAGGGAATTTCAAAGTCGTCGCCGGCAGCGAACGCCGGCACGACGTCGATGCTCAAGATCCGGTGGTCCGTATTATCATCGAGGTCCGGCTTGACGCCAAAGTCGATGTTCACCGACCGCCCCTGCTTGCGCATGGCAGATGCCCCGTATTTTTCGACCAGCGCATCATAGACGTCGCTGACAATCACCGAGGGGGCCTTGTCGCGGTAGTGCTTTTCCGAGGCCGCCAGGATGAAGAAGATGTCAATGTCCTTCAGCGGCTTGGTCTTGGTATGACGGGCATAGGAACCGGTCAGAAAATCGCGTTCAACGGCAAACTTGGTCGCGACGTATTCGCGCACCTCCTTGTGCCGCTGGCTGGCATTGGTTTGCTCACGGTCGGTAAGTTCAAGCCGCGATTTGAACTTGCGGAAGGCATCATTGACGGTCAGCATTATGCTTTTCTCCAGTACGCGGCTTGGGCACCTAGGCCATTGTGTTCGACGGTCGATCCAAGGCTTTGCTTGACCATGCCGGTCGTGGAGCGAAATTCCACAGGTCCCCAGCCTTGAACATCCGGGCGGCCCGGCTTCGTTTTGAGCAAGACATCGTATTTGGCTTCCGACGGCACCACGCCTGCCTTTTGGATGGCGTAGCGCAACTGGTCCGTGTCGGTGTAAAAAGTGCCTTCATCGGTGGACCAGTTATAGACGATATCAAGATCCCAGCGCACAACCAATGCCCCGGTGACAGGGTGGTAGATTTCCAGAATGACCTTTTCGAGATCCTGCGATGCGATCCATGTGCTCAACGCCAGCAGTTTGCTCTGCCAGGAATCGGTCAGTTCTTTGGGATTTAGTCCGCTAAGTCGGATGATGTCGCGGAAGCTTTTCAGGATGTTATCGGCGACATAGGTCACTGAGTGGGTGTAGGTATAGACGGAAACGGCGCTCATTTCATAAACCCTTCCACGTCAAGAACCAGGCTGGCGCCGCTTGCCGCAGGTATTTCGTTAGTCGTCAAGCCGCTCTCCATATCGCGCGCCGTGATTCTGGCCGAGTGCTCGGCCAGGGCACTGACCACCCATGACAGTTCGTCCTTGTTGCACGGAATGGATATGCCCCAGTCGCCATTGAGGGCATCAAAGCCAAGCGCACTTTCCTGTGCGTCGGATCCCTCCAGCGCATCATCGTCATATAAACAGTAAATGCGCGTCCGGGGACCGTCGCAAGTGACGATGATTGGCGCCGACCGGGGGCATTGGTCGGCGATACAGCTGGCGGCCACGCCAGCGACTGCGACCAAGGCTTTTCTGGCCTCGGTGGACTTGCCGCCAGTCAGCAATTCCACAATCGCCATCCAGGTGTCATGGGTGTTGCGAAAAGGGCTACTCTGGAACGTCCTGCGGATAACGGTCGTCATTACAGACCTCCGCTTTTGCGGTTCATCTTGGCCTGAGTTGCCGCTGCGACGATGTCATCGGTGCTGACGAGGTTCGGATTGAGCGCTGTTTCTTTGCGCTGCGCCAGGGCACTCACCACCACTTTGCGGATGGTGCGGCCATCGAGTCCTTCACATGCGGTGGCGCAGGCGCCGAACTCCGGCATAGACGAAAGCTTGCCAATGTTAGGGAATGTCCCAGCCAGGCCGGACAGGCAATCCGCCAAAATCTTGCGGCAGGCATCTGCGTCAGGGAGAGGGATCTGCAGGACCAGATCACAGCGTGAGGTGAATGCGGCGTCCACCGCTTGCGGGAAGTTGCTGGTCGCCACGAACAGGAGATTAGGAAAACGCTCGGCGAGCGTATCTAGCTGCACCAATACAGCATCAGTTGCACGATGTACATCAACTGGATTGGCATCCATGCTCAGTTTCGCACGGTCGGCTGCAAGCGTTTCCACCTCGTCCAGCAGAACGATAGTTGGACCCAGAGCGGCTGCTTCGGCGATTGTCTGCGAGAAGAGTTCGGACACTGCCCGTTGTGTCTTGCCCATTGCAGAACTGGTCAGAGCATGCGGGTCGACCTGCAGCAAGCGCATTTTCTGGCCCTTAAGAAGCTCAGCAATACGGTTTGCAAGGCCTTTGGCCAGCGACGTTTTTCCGGTGCCGGGCGGCCCAACCAACAGAAGGACACCATGAAGGGGCAGGACACTGCGCGACACCTTCGGGCGGATCGTGAAATTAAGTATGGCCTGCGATACAAGCCGCTCCTTAATTTCAGAAGCAAGGATAATGGAGTCCCACAGATGACCAAGATCGGCGTTGGGCAGAGCTATATCGGAATGAATACCTTTTGGTAAATCCGCATCTTTCACTATGGTAAATTGAGTCATAAATTCGCGCTTTCGTAAAAAAGTACTACGCACGGATGACTTGCCCATTTTCCCCTGTATACGGCGTTCAAACACCAGAACACACCTTTGAACTTGGTCTCGCCATCTTTGAACTGGCTGGCCGTTAATGCAAGATTATCTTGAAAATGTTTAAAGCGATTAATGACGTAGCGCCATTTCTCCGGCTCGGACTGTGAAGCTGTAAGGTCAGTCCATGCATCAAGCAAGGTATTTCTTGGCGGTGGAGCCATCGCCAGATCAAGCATCTCTTGAGTAAAGATACTTGAAAGATTCGGTGCCGCAGCGTGATTCATTGATGCATTTAGCAACCCCGCAAGCTTATTCGGACTATTTTGATTCACGATGACTCCCATCATGGCAATTCGATGTATTGGCCGCAATAATATCGTTTGAGACACTATATTTAGTATCGACCAACTATATATAGTGAATATTACCTATTTAATGCTAAATATGGCACTGTATAAATATACACCTAAATTATAAAAAGGGCGAATAATAAGTTATTGATTGAGTGTTGCCGCTCCAATAAACTTGTAAAATTAAAATTATTTACGTCGCAATAGCATTCCTGCTGCATTCTCTTCAAACTGCCCAGCCTCTTCGATATAGCCTTGAACTGTCCCATCATGACGCCAGCCACCTTGCCGTTTAATGTCTTTAAAATCAGCGCCGGCACGATAGGCGCTGGTGGCCATGCCTCGGCGCAGACTATGACTGCTTAACTCTGGCATATAACCCAAACCGGCTTTCTTGGCGCAACTGGATAGAATAGTGTTGATGCTGCTTGGATGGAGCGCAACGCTGCCCACTTCATTCCATTTAGTGACGGTTCTGAAGAGTGACCCGGAGTCGATCTTGGCGGCTTCGAGCCAGGTACGCAATGCCGTGACTGGACAACACACCTCCTCACCATAAGGGATGGCCTTAGTAATTCCTTCACCTCGCTGATCTGTCTTTGAGCGTGGAAGCGTAATAACGATGCCCTCTGTCTCCCACGCGACATGCTCCACGTGCAGGGCCACAATTTCACTCCGGCGATATCCACCAAAATAACCCAGCTGTAGCAAGGCGTTGTCACGCTTAGCCAGAAGAGTATTGAGGTTTAGTAGATTGTCCACAATCCGTTCCAGATCCTCTACAGGTAGCGCCTTCGCTTTCTTTTTTGGTTTTCCATGTACGCGTTCAATGCCGATCAAAGTCTTACGTACGGTTGAACTGGCAGTAGGATCGGCGAAGCCTTGATGAACATGCCATTGCGAGAGCGCGGTCAATCGTAACGCCAGTGTCCTGGGATTTAACGTATTTGCGAAGGCCAGTAGATACCGGATCGTCATGGGCTCATCACCAGGCAATACGCCTCCCCAGGTCAAATAGTGTTGGATAGCTGAGCGATACGTGCGACGGGTATTGTCCGAGGTGGCCGCAGTTAAAAAAGCCTGGTGTTGCGCCATGAGATCGACGTTGGTGAGTGTACTAGCATTACCCACCAGTACCGGCGTAAGGAGACTTGCTGAACTGTCACCATTTTGAGGTGGAATGTCGTCAATCATGATTTAACGCTCAAATTGGTTGTTTGTATCGAAGATTACGCAGCATAGCATTTCTGCGCTTATCATGACACGCGATAATTTAGTTTATCGAAACTAAAATATTTAATTTAATAAAATTTACAATATCGTTATTTAACGTTATATTACGTAATACGTTTTACATTACTTTATTTGAGGCAGACTATGGCACGTGCTGGCATACTTTATTCTGATGTCGCTAAAGCTGCATCCCAATTGGCTGATAGCGGCAAATCGCCTACGGTCGATACTGTCCGGGATGCGATGGGCAATACCGGTAGTAAAAGCACGATTGCACCTATGCTAAAACGCTGGAAAGCTGAGCACCAAGAGACGATGACAGCCTCCGATTCCGGTATTCCGACATCGCTTTTGGTGGCAGTAAAAAGCCTGTATGAGCACCTACAAATCGAAACTGGAAAAAAAATAATACAGGCGCAGCAACACCATCAAACAGAGCTGCAAACGGTGCGTTGCCATGAACAGCAATTGCATGATGAAAACGCCCTACTGAGCCAAGAGAAGGCTGCAATCGCGGCCGAGCTGAAAGCAAGTCAACAAACACTTACCAAGCTGCAAAAAGAACAGCAGTCACTGAATATGACCCTAGTTGCAAGAGAGAGCGACACCTCGGGGCTGCAGCTGCGTTTAATGGACAGAGCGGCCGAAGTGGCCACGCTTAATCAGCAGCTGACCCTCACCCGCGCTCAATTTGATCATTATCAGGAGGCGACGGCCACACAAAGAGTCGAAGAAAAACAGGCCTACGAACAGCGCATTGCGCGCTTAGAACAAGAACTGACAGGTGCTCAACAGCGATTATTGGGACAGCAAACGACGATTGCGCACCAGGAGGCACAAATTTCACACCTGAGTGTAGAGAATGTGCGCCTCCTGGAGTCGTCTCTCGCAAATCTAGACGAACTCGGCTACATGCGATCGGAAAAAGACCAATTAAGCCATCAACAAAAAGATCTTTTGTTGTCGAATCAAACTCTCATGAGTAAATTAGATGTGTCGCAACGGAGTTTGACCGAGTCGCGTATGACGATGGCAGCGCAAGAAGCGCAGAATGCACAGCTGTTGGAGCGACTTGCTCAGTCCGATTCCAAATTGGAAAAGCTTGATCAAGAAAGAATTATCCTGATCCAGGAACGGGCGGAACTGCAAGCACAAGCCACTAAACGGAAGGATACGAATATATCCTCCAAAAATTAATCACCATAAAGGATAGGACTATACATGTTTACCAGAGCATCATCAGTATGGTTGCGATCCTTAAGAAGTTACGTGTTTTTTCTAATTCTGTTCAATATCTTATGGGAGTTTTTGCAACTTCCCCTTTATACAATCTGGACGCATGAAAATTATCAAGAAATAGTTTATATGGTCTTGCATTGCACTGCAGGGGACGCAATGATAGGTACTCTTAGCCTGGTGTTGTCATTGATTTTCGCGGGAACCGAAACTTGGCCGTATGGTCGGTTTAGAGAAGTGGCCATCAGTACCATCTTGCTTGGCGTTGGTTATACTGTCTTTAGCGAATGGCACAATACTACCGTAACCCATAATTGGGCTTATACGTCAGCGATGCCTACATTTTTTGGCATCGGTTTAGCGCCACTGGGGCAATGGATAGTCATACCAAGTGTTTCTTTTTGGCGGATACATCGGCGATTACATACGGAGCAATAAGTTATCTCTAGTTATTCGGGCAACCGAAGGGCCGCACATAAAGCCTCTAGGTTGTCTGAATACAGTTTCGCGCGCGAAATCTCCTGAAAAAAATTGAAATCAACTTATTAATAACTTGAAACTCAATTGATGAAACCAATTATCGCTCTGGACGCAGATGGTGTTCTCCTCGATTATCACCAGTCTTATAGACTTGCCTGGCATCGCGCATTTGGTGTTCTGCCAGCAATACGCGACCCTTTGGCTTATTGGCCGATTGATCGCTGGGAAGTACAAAGATTAGCCGGTGAAAAGTTAGATCAATTCCGGACATGCTTCGATCAAGAATTTTGGTCCACAATTCCTGCGATTTCTGGTGCGGTCGATGCGTGCATCAGGCTGCGTGATGCAGGCTTTGATCTAGTTTGCGTGAGTGCTGTCGAAGAAAAGCATAAATCAGCACGCCTACAAAACCTACGCGACTGCGGCTTTCCAATTGAATGTGTTGTTGCTACTGATAGCGCCAATAGTGGCATGAGCCCGAAAGCAGCCGCCTTAAAAGCGTTGCGACCGATTGCATTCGTCGATGATTTTTTGCCGTATTTGCGTGGCATACCAAGTGAGATCCACGCTGCACTTGTTCTTCGTGAACCCAACGGCAGCCCAAACGTAGGGACTGAACAAAAATTGGCACACTCCATGCACGAAGATTTGGCGGGATTTGCGACTTGGTGGCTGGCTCGGGCCCCTTTGTAAGGTGATGCTGCCCGCTTGCCTCAAAATGACTGAAAGATATTGTTTGATAAACGTCAAGGAATAATAGACGCTACGCTGCCATTCAGCCAAGTGAATAGCCCAGCGCTTAATTTTGACTCACTCGACTACAGCCGAACTGACATGCATCAGTCGGTTTGCATCAAGTTTTTCCCGAAATGGTCGATAAGTTTGGCATCAGGCAATAATTTCCAAAATTGATCGAGGCTTTTGACATGACCGGTCTTCACAAAAAATGGTTCGACATGTTAGCCGCCGTTCGCACTGACGACGCGGATCGGATGTTGAAGTTGATACGGAAGGGGTTCGCCATTGAGAACTCGGATTCGCAAGGAATTACGGCACTTTCTCATGCCATCTATCAGCAGAAATATCGTGTCGTCGCAATTCTGCTGGCAAATGGTGCCGATATCAATACGTCAGATATCCTGGGATGGACCCCTTTGATGTGGGCTGCCTACAACGGAAGAGATGTGGCGTTGAGGATCGCGCTGGAGAGCGGTGCAGACCCTCATAAGGGCAACCAAAAAGGAGAAACGCCTTTATTCTGGGCCGTCTATAAAGGGCATCTTGCAGCGGTGGACATGCTCCTTGCTGTCGGCGCAGACCCTACTATGTATGACGCATCTGGACTCAATGCATTGGCAATATCGACCTTAACACAGCAACATCAATTGACTTCTCTGCTCCACGCATGTGCATCAGGTCGGCGCCAACTCAATGGGAGTGCATTCAAACTGCACTAGTAGGTTAATATTGCGCCCAATTTTCAATACTAGCCGTTCTATTAAAGTGTGGTGGCAGTAAAAACCAAACCTTCTAAAATTCCCTCGCAACCTTGTGAGGGAATTTTTTTGTCCAAATTTTAGATAATCCCACACTTTGCAAAATCAAGTAGATCATTATGCTGTGAATGTCAGTTGAAATCCCCCGAAGGCATGCTGACTTACTTGAAAACGCGCCAATTAATGAAAATACTATTTCGCGTCCTTTTTATTTTCTTGTGCACAGAGCTTTACGCACTGCATGTAGCTAGAGTCACATGCATTATACTTTTCGATTCTCAAATTCTTCGAATCATTTTTTTGTGTTTGCCGCGAATTGATGCGAGCCTGCATATCTTGTCCAGATTGGTTTCGCGAGTTTGAGTTTGATTCTGTAATAAAAGGATGCGTATCTGTTTGTAATTTTGCGTCCGCTGTTTTACGACATTCTTTTTTCTCTGATACACAAAGTATCTTGCATAAATTTTTTTCTTGAGCGCAAATAGAACCAGACGACAGTACTGAAAGCAACAACAAACATGTAGATATTTTCTTCATTATTTTCCTTATTCATAGCACAAAACTGAGACTGTAATTAATACAGTGGGGATTTTTGCAAAAATTGAATTGGATATCTCGATATGCCAGAGGTATCCGCGGTGGCTTTTCATAATTTGAGCCCAAAAAAATCCCCTCACTAGGTTGTGAAGGGATTTTAACAGAATAGTTTTTTACTAAACCAACACTTTAATAGAGCGGCTAGTTTTCAATATGGCGTATTTTTCAATAAGTCTTCCATATCCTTATAATGCCCACGTACGCGATCCACTGCAAAGTTGTACATTATTTGGTTTTCCATAAACTTAACTCGTTCGACATCCATATCGACCGTATTCCCATCAATATTGCCTTGTGCTGGCATCACATATTTTAATTCTACGGATCGAGGATCTTTCCCCATTCGCATTGCTTCGTTAATGTCAAAATCAACCGCTTTGTAGCCTGGCGTATCGGCATTGGCAATATTGGATGCCAGTACTTCCTGACGAAATGCCCTAAGTGTTAAAGCACGCTCGTGTACGCTATCTTCTTCCTCATTCTTAGCAACGGGTGGATTGACATGCGACAGAGACTCGGGATTTCGCGCATTGAACTGAGACGCGATTAATAACGGATGTTCATTAAAGTTATCCTTAAGCTTAAGCGGTGGTGTATTCGTACTAGTTGAGGACTGCCCATTAACTTTTGCTAATGCTTCCGCGAAAGCTTTTCCTGCAGGCGTAACCGATCTCAATTTGTCATTGGAATCAGAATTGATAGCAGTTGAAACGAGTGGCGAAGATTTTTCTATAGGATTCATTGCAGACTCTGTCAAATTAAGAACATCTAGTTTCTGACGCTGAAGAATTTTCTACTATCAATACGTAGTCTGTAGCGAACTTCCCAGCGTCGTAAGAAAATATCTCCTCAGTTATTCGATTTTGACCGCTGACTGAATATCGGTAGTAAATACCCAGCCGGGACCAGGCTTACCCGCTAGCGCAATAATGGCCACTATTTGATCAGCCAGATCATCCTCGCAGATCAACTCCAATTTTGTTTCTGCAACAACGGGTTCCGCCAGATCCAGTGAATAGCGCTGCTGTGCCGGATCAGCGCTAGTAAAAAGGCGCTGTACTGTGGAAACGGTCAGGTTGTAGCAACTGGTTCCATTGCTGATATCGCAAAAACCTGAATCGCGCAGCGCCTCGGTAACCGAATTGATACGGTGCGGATGGATGAATGCCTTAATTTGTTTCATGTGATTCTCCTTAAAAGAAATGCGCCGCCCACTACGAGCGGCGCATAGATTAGTCAGCAAGCTTTGCTTTAGCCTTGCGCTCTTTACGCTCTTCTACCCATTCATACAACAGGGGCAACAGCAACAAGGTCAATGCGGTCGAGGTGAACAAGCCACCGACTACGACTGTAGCGAGCGGTCTTTGCGTTTCCGCACCGACACCACTGGACAGCAACATAGGTACCAGTCCAAAGATCGCAATTGACGCCGTCATCAATACCGGACGCAAGCGTAACGCTGCGCCTTGCCGTACCGCCTCACGCACCGACATACCGCGCTCACGTTGTTCATTGAGAAACGTAACCAGCACAATGCCATTCAGCATCGCCACCCCGAACACGGCAATGAAACCAATCGCTGACGGCACCGACAGATACTGCCCTGTGATAAAGAGGCCGACGACACCGCCTATCGTTGCAAACGGCACGTTGGCGATAATTAGCGTGGCATAAGTGAGTGAATTGAAGGCGGTGTATAACAGAATAAAAATCAAACCGATAGTGAGCGGTACGATCACGAGCAGCTTGTTCATGGCACGCTGCTGGTTTTCAAAAGCGCCGCCCCATTCGATGACATAGCCTTCAGGCAGTTTCACCTGTTGGCGTATTTTTGCTTCAGCTTCCTTGACGAAGCTATCGATATCACGGCCTTGTACGTCCATCTGGATCACCGCATAACGCTGCAATTCCTCGCGCCGTATGAAGGAATATCCCTCATCAAGCTCGATGCTTGCCACATTACTGAGTGGGACTAGCGCGCCACTTTGCGAGCGGATCGGAATATTGCCGATGGATTGCACATTATTGCGGAACTCCGGTGCTAGCCAGGCCTGAATATCGAAACGCTTGGTGCCATCGATCAGTGTCGATACCGCTTTGCCGCCGATTCCAGTTTGTACGACTTCCAGAATTTCATCTGCATTGATACCGTAACGTGCTGCCGCGTCGCGGTTGACCTTGATCACCAATTGAGGCTTCCCCTTGTTCGCCTCCAGAGATAGGTCTGCCACACCCGGCACTTTGTCGAGCACCCCCTTCATTTGCTCTGACAGACGGTCTAGCGTGTTGAGGTCTTCGCCATACAATTTTAAAGCCAGAGTGGCACGCACGCCGGAAATCAACTCTTCGATGCGACTCTGAATAGGCTGGGTGGCGGCAATCACCGCTGTTGGCACAACAGTTTCTAGCTTCTGCTGCATTTCCTTTGCGAGGTCTGGAACCGAGATTTTTTTCGGCCACTCGCCTTGCGGCTTCAGGTTGACTAGTAACTCCATGTAGTTAACGTCCGCCGTTTCACCTTTTTCGGCACGACCTATCATCGCAATGGAGGACGTCGATTGCGGGAATTGTTTCAGCGCGTTTTCCAATTGCTGAGAAATTCGGATCGACTCTTCCAGCGATGTTGATGGGATGCTGGTGACCCGGAACAAAATTCCACCTTCCTGCAAGGTCGGCATGAATTCCTTACCTAGGAAAGGGATCAAGGCCAGCGCAGCGATCAACGTCACGATGGCACCTGTGATGACCTTTTTCTTGCTATCCAACGCCCAGTCCAGCAAGGGCAAATACAGTTTCTTCGCCCAGCGAACGACAAAGGTATCTTTCTCTTCCTTGGGCTTAAGGATCAAGGCGGACAAGACCGGCACCAAGGTCATGGTCAGCAACAGGGAGCCTATCATTGCGAAGGTGATGGTCAGCGCCATCGGCTTGAACATTTTGCCTTCCAGGCCTGTTAATGAAAACAAGGGCAGAAACACCACGATAATGATCAGGATCGCAAAGGCGACCGGGTTCATGACTTCTCGCGCAGCCTCCAGGATGACGTGTGTCTTATTGACCTTTTTGCCCGCCTGATGAGACAACAACCTAAAGCCGTTCTCCACCATCACCACAGCACCGTCCACCATCATACCAATGCCCACCGCCAGCCCGGCCAGAGACATCAGGTTCGCTGATAAGCCCCATTGCTGCATCAGCATGAAGCTGATCAGCATCGCCAGCGGCAAGGCCACGATCACGACAATCGCGGAACGGATCTCCCCCAGGAACAAGAACAGGATGATCGCCACCAGCACCGAACCTTCCACTAGCGCGCTTTCGGCTGTCTTGACCGCTTTGTCGACCAGGTCGGTGCGGTCATAGACCGGGTTGATCGTGATGCCCTTAGGTAGCGCCTGTTGAGCCACCTTGATCTTTTGTTTAACAGCTTCCACCACACCCTTGGCGTTTTCGCCAATACGTTGCAATGCCATGCCGAGTACGACCTCTTTACCATCCTTGGTGACAGCACCAAAACGCAGCGAGGGGGCTTCCTTGACTTCGGCCACGTCACGCACATAGACCGGTGTGCCTTCACGTGTAGCCAGCACGACGTTACCGATATCTTTGGCATTGGCCACCAGGCCAAGACCGCGCACCAGATATTGTTCCTGACCTATGTTCAGGTATTGGCCGCCGACTTGCCGGTTGTTTGCGGTCAAGGTTTCCATCACCGTTTTCAGGCTCAGGCCATACTTGATCAACTGGTTGGGATTGATCAGTACCTGATATTGTTTTTCATCGCCGCCCCAAGAAGTGACATCGTCCACACCGGGCGCGGTGCGCAGCTTAAGACGCACGTTCCAGTCCTGTAAAGTACGCAGGTCCATGGTCGACATTTTCTTATCAGCGGATTCTATGGTGTACCAAAAGACTTGCCCTAAACCTGAACTATTCGGCCCGACCGCAGGTTCACCATAGCCAGCGGGAATACGTTCCTTGGCTTCCAGGAGTTTTTCACCGACCAATCTTCTGGCGAAATAGATGTCGACATTATCCTTAAAGTTGACGCTGACGTAGGACAAGCCGAATAAGGATACCGACCGTATCGCTTCCACGCCGGCAAGACCGGCCATCGAAGTTTCAATCGGTGCGGTCAAGAGTTTTTCCACATCCTCGGCGGCAAGGCCTGGCGATTCTGTATAAATGTTCACCTGTATCGGTGTGACATCAGGAAAGGCATCGACGGGCAACTCCATCCAGGCTTTAGCGCCCAGCAAGATGACCAATAAAAAAATCACCAACACCAGAACTTTGTATCGGAGGGATAAATCCACTATTTTATTTAACATGGCGATGTCCCTTAATCCGCGCTGATCTGCGATTTCAACATCTTGGCTTTCAAGGCGTAAGCACCACTGGTCACCACCTTTTCACCGGGTGCTATGCCAGACTTGAGAATGACCTGGCCTTGCAATTTATCACCTAGCTCGACTGCGCGTGCCTCAAAGCCGTCTGCATCCTGGATAAACGCCGTAGGCTGTCCCTGCACCAGCACCACCGCTTGCTCAGGCAAGAGCAATGCCTTGCTGGTTCCCAACGTGGCAATCGCCGCAGTGGCAAACATTTCCAGCTTGAGCCTGCCATCAGTATTGGGTACCTCTACGCGTGCTTTGACTGTGCGTGACTCTTTATCCATGGAGCTGCTGATATAAGTGACCTTGCCTTTAAAGATCTCGCTTGCGTAGGCGGCAGTGGTAATCTGTGCCTCAGCGCCGATCTTGACTTTGCCTACATCTTTTTCGTACAAGTTGGTCTCGATCCAGACGTTGGATAAATCCGCGATACTGAACATTTCCTTCTCGGATTGCGCCAGTTCACCTAATACCGCTTTCTTTTCTATGACCGTACCGGCAAATGGTGCCGAGACCGCGAAGACAGAGGTGCCAGCTGAATCCTGTCTGCCAGCGATGCCAAGTATCTGCCGTTTCTCGCCAGCTGCACGCAACACCGCTTTGGCTTTCTCAAAATCGGCGCGCACGCGCAAATAGTCTTTCTGCGGAATGATTTGGTCGGCATACAGTTTTTCAGCGCGTTCCATGCCGGATTTTGCCAATGCATGTTCGGAGACCGCCTGCACGTAGGACGATTGGGCTTCGCCCACTTCAACGCTATCGACCAAAGCAAGCGCTTGGCCTTGCTTGACCTTGTCGCCCAGATTGGCCATGACTTGCGTCACTCTGCCGGCAACGCGGGGGGCGACCCGGGCCAATTTATCTTGATTAGCCTGAATCGTCGCCGTTACACTGATCTGTTCATGGAGTTCCTGTTCTTGCAACGGGGCGATGGTGATGCCTGCAGCCGCTATTTCTTCTTTAGACAGCTGTAGCCCAGGTTCTTTGGTATGGGCGGAAGCAGAGGCCACAGGTTTTTCTTTGGCTGGTTCAGCCTTTTTGGCTGCGTCGTCTTTTCCGCAGCCTGCGAGCAATAACAGAGATAAAAGTGGGGACAGGAGCAATACGCAACCACTGCGCGATTTGTTGGGGATCATAGATGTCATTTCGTTAGAATTGTTTTTAAAAAGGTAAAGAGACGCACTCATCGGGACGTCGAGGCTTCATTCCAACCTGCAGTCAGATGCAAAGAGAGACGAGTCAGTCGCCACTCGGTTTGCGCATCAATCAAGTCGCGTCTGCCATCAAGCACCTGGCGATTTACCACCAGCAATTGAAATAAGCCGATTTCGCCGGACTGCAAAGACTTGACCGATAAACGTTGATTTTCTTCCAGCGCGGGAAGTACGCTTTGTTGCAATGCATTGACCCGCAGCGTCAGGCTTTGGAGTTTTTGCCAGAGTGAGGTCACACTGCTGGCTGTATTGCGCGCAGAAGTTTCACGCTCGATTTGCGCCTGACTCAGTTCTGTTGCGGCACGTCCGATCCCTCCTGCATTATTGCGAAATAAGGGAAGTGGTAACGACACTGTTAAACTGGTCAGTCGTTCGCGGGCACTGGTCGCCCCCTCTCTGCCGGTCGTCACACCTACCGTTAGATCAGGGTAACGTGTTGCACGTTCCAGAGCGAGACGACTTTTTGCAGCCTGTTCACGGTAATCAAGCGCACGCAGTAAGGGGCGGTTTGTCGCACTCGATAATAATGTTTCTAGCGTATAGGTCGGTGTTGGGGCGCTGAGCGTGCCGACGACCCTAAGTAGCCCATTGCCAGGTAGTTGTAAGGTCTGCACCAGTTCGGTGCGCGCCTGGATTAACTGCTCTTCCAGGACGCCAATTTGGTTGCTGGCTCGCACGGCTTCCACGCTGGCGAGGTTACCATCGAGTCGGCTATCTTCACCTGCGGCAACGCGCTTTTTAACCGAGCTGGCAGTGTCTTCGATGATTTTAAGTGACTGACGTTCGGTCAAGATGCGTTCTTGCAGCGAGAGCACCTGGACAAAACGTTGCTCAACTTCGGCACGGATCTCACGACGGGTATCTTCGATTAACGCATCGAGCGCCTGCAGTTGTTGCTCAGTCGCTTTGCGGCGATAGCTTTGCTGCCCGGCGAGTTCAAAGGTTTGCTCAATACCGGTCGACCATTCCCGCCTATTTTCTGCGGACATGCCAGTCTGTGGCACCTCACGTCTTACTCTTTCTCCCGTTAACTTGGGATTGTTCCAGAGTAGCGAGCGGGCATCGCTCAGTTCGCCTTGTACGGTGCTAAGTTGCGCCTGGACTTGGCGCAACCTGGCATTACCATGTTCAGCGAGCTGCCAGGCTTGCTCTAGTGTGAGTGGTACCGCCGAGCTTGTATCAGCGACAGCGCTCATTGGGATGGAAACTACGGTTGTATTAGCTGTGCTGTCACTTGCCAGAGAAATGGCAGGGGTGACCAGCAGTGCCGCAATACTGAGCGGCAAGATCAAAAGACGCATCAAATTCTCCAAAGAAAAACATGGGGATATTTGGCGAGAGGTCGCGACAGCGCTTGCTGCGCTCAATATGAGAAGACAGTCCCGCCAGGCTTAGCTGATGCGGAGCCAGTTCGGTTTAGTCAGACTGTCGGGAATGTAGGACTGGTAGGTAAGCTGTGGGATTTCTGTATTATCTGAGACAGTTGGAAATAGGTAATCCAAGAATTGAACAGTCACGACGTTCGCATAAGAATGGTGACAAAAGTCGCAATCAATATCATTTGCACCAATCTTACTCTTACTCGATTGCTGTGGTTCAGGCGTAGCCTCGTGTTGATGATCATGATGCCCAAAATGTTGCGAGGCTTTGCCCGTTTCATGCATGCAATAGGTACTCGCCACCGCCCAGCCTAACTGGAAGGTGAATGCAAGAATCAGCATGAGAACGAATTTTTTGAGCATGACGCGAATTATATGCCTGAAAACGATTTTAATAATGAAGTCGGTATAAGGAAAGTGGCCGACATACTCATTTCAATTTACCTACTAGGCGCAAACCATTAAATACCACAAGCAAACTTGCACCCATATCGGCGAATACTGCCATCCACAGTGTGGCGATACCTATCACTGCCATGACCAAGAATATCAGTTTGATGCCCAAGGCCAGGGCAATATTTTGTTTCAAGATAGCTGCTGCACGTTGACTCAGACGAATGAACTGCGGAATTTTACGCAAATCGTCATCCATCAAAGCGACGTCGGCAGTTTCTAGCGCAGTGTCTGTACCAGCTGCGCCCATCGCAAATCCTATACTCGATTTTGCCAGTGCTGGCGCGTCATTAATGCCGTCACCCACCATGCCGACTGTGCCGTGTTTGCTGAGTTCATCGTTAATGACCGCCAATTTATCTTCTGGCAGTAAATTGCCCCTGGCATCGTCGATACCGACGCTGTTAGCGATCGCCTTGGCGGTGAGCTCATTGTCGCCGGTCAGCATAACGGTTCGGATACCGAGCTCATGCAATTCCAAGATGGCTTGGCGACTGCTTTCCCTTACGGTATCGGCGACAGCCACGAGTAATAAAGGCGTCTTGTCATCGCTGATAATGACGACGGTTTTACCATCCGCTTCGAGTCGATTTAAGGCCGTTTCTGTTTCTGGGGTGCAGATTTTTAATTCTTCAATCAGACGATGGTTACCCAAGTAATACCATTGCCCATTGATTTTACCTTTGACACCTCGTCCAGTAAGTGCTTCAAAATCGCTCACTTCTAATAGACCGTCGGTGGCTGGCTGCGTTTTCCAGTACGTGCTGAGTGCACCCGATACCGGATGATCCGATCGTCCGGCCAGACTTGCTGCAAGGTGCAAGCTTTTACTTTTCTCGCCATTCAGTGCAACCAATTCGGTCACGACAGGCTTACCTTGAGTAATCGTTCCAGTTTTATCTAAGGCAATGGATTTTAGCTTACGGCCTTCTTCCAGATAGACGCCACCCTTAATCAAAATACCGGCCTTGGCAGCAGCCGCTAAGCCACTCACCACGGTCACCGGAGTTGATACCACCAGTGCGCAGGGACAGGCGATCACCAATAAGACTAATGCTTTGTAAATCCATACCATCCAGGGAAGTCCTAATACAAGCGGTGGGACGAGCATGACGCCTAAGGCCAACAGAAATACGATGGGGGTGTAAATTTTTGCGAAACTATCGACGAAACGCTGGGTAGGCGCGCGGCTTCCTTGAGCTTCTTCAACCGCATGGATGATGCGCGACAAGGTTGAGTTGGTTTGTATTGCTGTCACCTTGTATTCAAATGAGCCAGTCTCATTGACAGTACCGGCGAATACTTTATCGCCTACTGCTTTGGCGACAGGGATACTCTCGCCTGTAATCGGCGCCTGATTAATCGACGATTGTCCTTTGGTGAGTTCGCCATCTAAGGGGATGCGTTCACCTGGCGCTACGCGTGCGATAGCACCTATAACAATGGAAGTTGCTTCGATATCTTTCCAGCTACCATCGTCTTGCAACACACTGGCTTTTTCGGGCGTCATCGCCATTAGTCCGCGAATCGCATTGCGGGCGCGATCCAAGCTCATCGCCTCTATCGTCTCCGACAAAGTAAATAACACCATCACCATGGCCGCTTCCGGCCATTGCCCGATGATCACGGCGCCACTCACTGCGATCGTCATCAAGGCATTGATGTTGAGATTGAAATTTTTGAGCGCGATCCAGCCCTTTTTGTAGGTGCTGGTACCGCTCACCGCAATGGCAAAAAGCGAGAATGCTATGACTGGCCAGGATTTGTCTGAGCCGGTGTTCCAGGCAATGACTTCAGCGAGTATGGCGGCAATTGCCCCCGACGCTAATAGCCACCATTTTTTTGCGGAGTTCAACGAGGGAGCTGCGTTTGACGATAGCGACTGTCCAGGTACGGCCTCAACGGGAACCGCTTGCATATCAATGGCGATCAAGGCTTGTTGAATAACATCGGCCTTGCCTAGCGTATGCGTGACCGTGAGTTTGCGTTGCATTAAGTTAAAATCCAATTTTTGGATACCTGGCATCTTGGATAATTTGTTGCGGATGAGCGCTTCTTCGGTCGGACAATCCATGTTTTGTATGGTGTACATGACAGTTGACGTACCGTCTGCCGTTGGCGCCGCTTGCTCGACTACGGGAGACATGTCCAATGCCGCGACTGCAGCGACAATAGTGGAGGCATCAGCGAGGGTATGGTGCACGGTTAAGCGTCGCTTCAATAAATTGAAGTCGAGACTGCTGACTCCTTCCATCTTTTCAAGCTTATTGCGAATCAGTGATTCTTCGGTTGGACAATCCATTTTATCGATACGAAGAGTCAAGACGCAAACTTCATTTAAAGCCGACGCAACATACGCAGCGATGCTTTGTGTGGATTCTACCTGCTTATGATCACAACAAGCATGCTTAGCCTGGTCTTTGTGTGGTGTCGTCATGAATGCTCCTCTAGGTGTATAGTTGACATTTAACACCCTGTAGCAGGTACAGAGTCAAGCACTATTTATTTAATAATGAAGGACAACGATGGAACTGAAAATTGGTGAACTGGCAAAACGTTCAGGCTGTTTGGTAGAAACTATCCGTTTCTATGAAAAAGAAGGTTTATTGCCGCAGACTGTACGTTCGCGTGGTAATTTTAGGTTGTATGGCGAAGGGCACGCAGAACGTTTGCAATTCATCCGGCATTGTCGTTCACTTGATATGACCTTGGATGAAATACGCGATTTATTGAAATTCAGGGACGCACCGCAAGACAATTGCTCTGAAGTGAATCTCTTGCTAGACAAGCATATCGGTCATGTCGCCGATCGCATTAAAGAGCTCAAGGCGTTAGAAAAACAATTAAAAAACTTACGCAGCCTTTGTCAGACGTCCGAGGCTGGCAAAGACTGTGGGATATTGCAAAATCTGGCGACAACAGAAGGATTCGAGGCAACAAATCTCGGTAGCCATGGCGGCGGCTGCCATTAAAGAAGCCACCGTATTCTCCAGTGAAATAACGCATTTATCCTATACGCTTTGTACCAAGACGTTGATTCAACATAAAACTGACGACAATGATAGCCAGTATTGCAACTTGCGATGCGATGCTTTGCATCGACGGATAAATGCCGAGAAAGTCGATGCGTGGCACCGGAATCGGTGTCACGTTGATCACGCCAGCCTCCTGTAATGCAGTAATACCTTTGCCGACTAAGACAAACGCCAATATGGCAACCAATGCTGAACTGACAGCGAAGAATTCACTGATTGGAAGTCTGGCCGAAGTTCTGAGTAATACCGCAGCAATCACTGCCAGAATGACGATTCCCACCAATAACCCTGCCAACAAATAGCCACCGTTACCGTCGCCCCATAGGGCAGCATAAAACAGTACGGTTTCAAACACTTCTCGGTACACTGTGACAAATGAAAGCAAAAACAACATCATGGCAGAGCGCTTGTTCAATGCAGAAGACAATTTCTCTTTAACGTACTGTTGCCAACGACCTGCTAGACTCTTCTGATGCATCCAGATACCAACACTGAGTAACACTACGGCAGCAAATAAGGAAGAATATCCTGCTGTCATTTCCCGGCTTGCGCCGCTAAACGTGACCAGATAGGTCGCCGCGATCCAAGTTAGCCCACCAGCAGCCAAAGCAGCGATCCAGCCCGCATGCACATATGGCAGCACGTCTTGACGCTCAGCTCTTTTCAGGAAAGCAACCATCGCCACCACTACCAGTAAGGCTTCAATCCCTTCGCGGAGCAATATGGTTAAGGCGCTGACCAAGGTGCTGATCGGATCGCTGCTACCCGATTGCAAGACTGTTTGCACTTGGCTCAATTGTGATGTCAGTTGCTGTTCAATCGCACGAGCTTCGTTGGCTCTACCCGCTGTCACCGCAGCACGAAAATCGCCCATGGTCTTTTCAACATCGTTGAACAGCTTTATATTTTTGACTTTTAGTGCCGGTTCAGCCGGTTCAAAACCATCCAGATAGGCGGAGATTGCCAAACGGGAAGCTTCAGGAATATTTCCATTATCCAATGCCGCCAAACTCTCCTTTAAGCGCGATTTCGACAACACGACTGAATCCGATTTTTCTTGCTCCAGGATTTGTGCATTACTCTTCAAATACGCCATCAGCTGATAAGCCTGATCAGGTGGCAAATTCTTCGATAATGCTGTTTCAGAGGTTTGACTCAAGATATTAAGGGACGGCAGAATGGCGTGTAAAGATGGATTGTCTTTCCATAACTTTTTGCCGGCCTCACGGTCGGTATCGGTGTAGGGAAGACCTGCTGCGAAGAAAGCAATAGCCCAGCGTTCATCGTCAGTGAGTTGTGCAAAAGATGGCATGGCAGTCCCTTTCACACCTTGGGATATGATCTGTTGCAAAGAAAATAGACTTCTTTCCTTGGCTCTATCATGCCCCGATAACGCGATCGGCGGTGGATTCAGACTCGCTGCCAACGGACCATCGCCACGCCCCAGGCCACCGTGGCAGTTTGCACATTGTGCCTGGAACAACTGTGCACCCAATGCCAAATCAGGTGCTCTGGATGGAGACATTGGAACCGGGTAAGCCGCCAATAGAGCCCCTGCTAATTCACGGGCCTGTGTAGAAACCGACGTTGCCACAGATTTATCTGCAATCAAGCTGCGTAACCGAGCCGCTTGCTGCAATAAATTCTGTTGCGCTGCGTCGGCTGGCAGTTCTGCAAGTTGTCGTTCTGCCGACAAAGCAAATTCCTGCATTTCGCCATACTCAGCATGACTGACGACTTTGCCCTCTTTGACGGCTGCACCATAATCGACCGCCAAATAGTCCAGTAATTGCCAGATTTGCTTGGTCTTGTCTTGTTGTTGCATGGTTTGCGCCGCTACGGGCGAGGCTGCGTACAGGAAACCCAACAGGATAAAAAAGAGAGTTCGTAGAATGGACATAGTGCTTACTTCAAAAAATGTCTTGCTGTTTGAGGTACTGGAATGAGAATCATTATACTTTAAATTAATGATGCAGCCTGCTTGACTGTCCATTTTAGTCAATGGTTAGATTTGTTTTGTGTGGCTTGAATTACGCTAGGCAAGCATCGACGATGCTGAATTCTCCGGCCTAATGCAAAAAACCAGTTAGTACAGCGCCGATCAGGAACACACCAAGTGCAGCGCGGTAAACAATAAATGGCCAAGCCGAAAAACGCTCCAGGAATCGCATCAATCCCCAGATAGCGACGAAAGCCGATACACTCGCCACCAGCAAGCCAAACGCGAGCAAGGACCATGCCTCGGCAGAAATATGCGCATGGTAAAGCACCCACAATTCTTTTAATCCAGCCAATGCGATCGCAGGTAAGCCCAACAGGAATGACAGCCTAGCAGCTTCTTCTCGCCTAAAATTGAGCGTCATTGCGGCGGTGAGCGTTGCTCCCGAGCGCGATACTCCAGGAATCAATGCGCCAATTTGGGCGATGCCGATGAGTAGAGCGTCCTTGAATCGGGCCTGCTCGACAGTTCGCTGATGTCTACAAGTGACTTCTGCTACAAGCAAGAGAATTGCCATCGTCAATGAAGCAACACCGATCACCAGTAAACTGCGCAAAGGGGAAGCGCACGAATTTAATACTGAGGAAAGAGCAACGCCTACAAGGCAGATTGGAATCGTCGCAATGATGATCGCTATCGCTAAACGAAACCACCTGTCGTTGAAGTCTCTACGCCCAATTGCGGCTACGCTGCCTGAGCTTACTGCAACGACATCGCGCCAAAAATAACTCATGACTGCCGCCAGAGCGGCAAGCTGCATCGCGGCAGAAAATGCCGAGCCAGGATCGCGCCATCCCAAAAGTGCTGGCACGACCCGCATATGTGCAGTAGACGAAATAGGCAGCAGCTCAGTGATACCTTGGATGATTCCTAGAATACCAACCTGTATGTAAGTCAATGAGGCGAAACCGATATCCAGACCGGCGCTGCAAGCATTTGTCAAAATTTTCTCCTTTTATTGGGCATTATTGCCGTTGGTAGAATCAACGCTGCATTATTTTAAAGTCTATAGCTGATATAGAGTCAAGGCTTATTTGATTGCGGCCATGTACATTATCGGCGAGAGTTCGATTGGTATCTGAGGCTGATATTTATATTTGAACCCGCGTTGGATTCTTCAGCTTTTAAAGCAATTTAACCGGACACTAGTGAGCCTCAATAAGTAATTCAAAGAGCAAGTAACTTGTTGTGTCATCCATCAGAGAAACTTTGTTAGTAAGTGTGTATTTTTTTGCATTTATTTCATATTTCCATTATTATAGAATTATAGTCAATGAATTGTTAATGGAAAAAATAGATGGAAACCAAAAAAGTCCTCTCCGCGCTCGCCGCCTTGGCGCAAGAATCTCGCCTCGCCGTCTTTCGCCTATTGGTACAAGTCGGGCCGGAAGGCTTGGCGGCCAGCAAAATAGGCGAACAACTGGGTATACCGCCGTCTTCCTTGTCCTTTCATCTTAAAGAGTTGTCGCATGCCGATCTAGTGATTGCTAGACAGGACGGTCGCTTTGTCATCTATTCCGCCGATATCGTGACCATGAACTCGGTACTGGGCTTTTTAACCGACAACTGTTGCGGCGGCAATCCGTGCACGCCTGTGCAGATACAGCAATGTATGCCAGTCGGCACTCTCGCCAAATAATCACGTATTCCAATTTTTACTCAAGGACCGTTTTATGAACGTTTTATTTCTTTGCACCGGTAACTCTTGCCGCTCGATCTTGGGCGAAGCCACCTTTAATCATCTGGCGCCTGCAGGCTGGAGAGCGATGAGTGCGGGCAGTAAACCGACGGGTGAAGTGCACCCACGCTCGCTTGCCTTGTTGGCACGTGAAGGCATCGCTACCGAAGGTTACTACAGCAAATCATGGGACAACCTACCTGCCACACCGGACATCGTGATTACCGTTTGTGCCAGTGCCGCAGGGGAAACTTGTCCCGCCTACCTGGGACCGGTATTGCGCACTCATTGGGGAGTGGAAGATCCAGCACACGTGACTGGTACCGATGCGGAAATCGATGCGGCGTTCATGACTGCGTATCGCATCTTACGCACACGGATTGAAGCCTTTCTGGCACTGCCACTGGACCAGCTACAAAACGACATGACGCAACTAAAAGCGGAACTTGATCGTGTCGGTCAATTGATGCCCTAAGCTTTCTTGCTTATCTGATTAACCTATCTGTTCAGGAGAGTTCCATGAACGACAAAGTGTATAACGTGCTGTTTTTATGTACGGGCAATTCGGCTCGCAGCATCATGGCAGAGGCGATGTTAAACGTCGCTGGCAAAGGCCGCTTCAAAGCCTATAGCGCGGGCAGCCATCCTACGGGTATCGTGCATCCATTCGCGATTGAACAAATCCAGCATATTGGCTATCCTTCCACGGATCTACGAAGCAAAAGCTGGGACGAGTTTGCGCCAGACTATGCGCCCCATATGGACTTTGTCATTACCGTTTGCGATAAGGCTGCAGGTGAAATCTGCCCATTCTGGCCAGGGCAGCCGGTCACCGCACACTGGGGCTTTCAAGATCCCGCTGAAGTGCAAGGCAGTGAAGAAGAAAGACACCATGCGTTTGCGCGCATTTGCCGCGAAATCAAGACCAGGCTGGATATTTTTTTGTGTCTGCCGATGGAGAAACTGGAGCGTCTGGCGTTAAAGCTGGAACTCGACAAAATAGGGATGCTTAAGCCATGACCATTGCACGACGTTTAGTTTCCGAAGGACTAGGTACCGCCTTTTTGCTGGCGGTGGTAGTAGGTTCCGGCATCATGGCCGAGCGGCTGGCCGGTGGCAACGTGGCGCTCGCTTTATTGGCCAATGCGATTGCGACCGGCGCCGGTTTGATTGCCTTGATCCTGATGTTTGGCACCATATCCGGTGCACACTTTAATCCTGTCGTCACACTATCTGAAGCCTGGCAAAAGAATATGCCCGGCGCGGAAGTGCTACCTTATATTCTGGTGCAGATTCTCGGCGCGTTCGCTGGTGTGGCAGCTGCCCATGTGATGTTTCAAGATCCGGTCTTTTTTGCATCCGAGCATATCCGTACTGGCACGTCGCAATGGTGGAGCGAGTTCGTTGCCACCTTTGGTTTGATTGCCGTGATCATAGGATGTTCACGTAGCCGTCCGGCGGTCACTCCGTTTGCAGTAGCGGCGTATATTACGGCAGCGTATTGGTTTACCTCATCAACCTCATTTGCCAATCCAGCTGTAACGCTGGCGCGTGCAGCCACCAATACCTTCGCGGGCATTCGTCCCATCGATGCACCAGGCTTCATCATCGCCCAGTTGCTGGGTGCTGCTATGGCAACGCTAATCTTTTGCTGGTTGTATCCTGCACCACCGAAAGACGCCACTGTTGGCGGAACTGTGGCTCCCAGTGATTTTGCACCTCATTAATTTCGTTAGTAGATAGCTCATGACCATTACCATTTATCACAATCCCAAATGTGGCACGTCACGTAATACTCTGGCGCTGATCCGCAATACCGGTGTCGAACTGGAAGTCATTGAATACCTGACACATCCTCCTTCGAGAACAAAGTTAGTAGAACTGATCGCAGCGATGGGCGTCTCTGTACGCGAAGTTCTGCGTAAAAAAGGCACACCCTACGAAGAGTTACATCTCGATGAAACGACATGGAGCGATGATGATTTGATTAATTTCATGATGGCGCATCCCATCCTGATCAATCGTCCTATTGTTGTGACGCCAGTAGGTACTAAATTGTGTCGTCCGTCGGAAGTTGTTTTAGATATCCTGCCATTGCCGCAACTGAAAGAATTCACCAAAGAAGACGGCGAAAAAGTAATTGATGCGGAGGGTAATCGTGTCGCTCACACATCTTAATCTCCCTAGCCTGGATCAGGCATTATTTGAGAAACCTGATCAGGAAAAACTGACACATCAAGCGCCTACAACGCACGCGCCACGCTTCTTGCTACTGTATGGTTCGTTACGTGAACGCTCCTACAGTAAACTTTTAACCTTGGAAGCAGCACGTCTATTGGAGGCGATGGGCGGAGAAGTTAAGGTATTCGATCCGCAAGGCTTACCTTTACCCGATGGCGCACCAGAAGACCATCCCAAGGTAAAGGAATTGCGCGAGCTGGCATCGTGGTCGGAAGGCATGGTGTGGTGCTCACCTGAACGCCACGGTGCCATGACCGGTATTATGAAAGCGCAGATAGATTGGATTCCTTTGTCGGGTGGCGCAGTACGTCCAACCCAAGGCAAGACCTTGGCTGTGATGGAGGTTTCCGGTGGCTCGCAATCTTTCAATGCGGTGAATCAACTGCGTATCTTGGGTCGTTGGATGCGCATGATCACTATCCCTAATCAATCATCCGTCGCGAAAGCCTTTTTGGAATTTGACGAAGCTGGTCGTATGAAGCCATCGGCTTACTATGATCGTGTAGTGGATGTCATGGAAGAGTTGATGAAATTCACTTTACTGACCAGGGATGCTTCAGCGTATCTGGTTGACCGCTACAGCGAGCGCAAAGAGAGTGCAGCAGAGTTATCCAAACGGGTCAATCAGAAAGCGATATAAGAGTTATCATCGGGCCTCGGCGAATTGCTACTTGGCCTCTTTCCGCCTACGTTCTAATTACAGGACTAGGCCTCATTTTGCATATCTCGGTCACCCCTCAATTCCATTATGTCCTCTGATACACGCCGCCTTAACATCCTGTCCATCGAAGAAGTAGAGGATCTTTATGATCTACCAAAATTTAACGATGATGATAGGAAACTTTACTTCGATTTCAGCATACTTGAGCTTGACACAATCAAGCGCATACATACCGCAGCGGTGGCTATCCACTTAGCACTGCAACTCGGCTATTTCAAAGCCAAACGGCGTTTTTTTGTTTATGAACCGGAGCAGGTCGGAGATGATTATGCCTATGTGGAGAAACGTCATTTTACAGATAAGAATGCCGCATCTTTACTAAAAACCTTATCCAAGCCAACAAGACTCGAACACCAAAAAATCATATTGGCGCTGTTCAATTATCGGAACGCCGACCAGACAATTAAAGACGAACTTGAAAATAAAGCCCAGCGTTTCTCTATGCTATCAACACAGCCGCAATACATTTTGCGCGAGCTGTTGGAGTATATGCAAAACGAACGAATTATTGCTCCTGGCTATAGCTACTTACAGGATCTAGTCGGTCGTGCAGTTACTAGCGAACGCAATCGGATAACCAAATTATTGGCCGAAAATCTGACATCGGAGACGACAGAGCAACTCGATGCGCTTTTGCAGGCGGATGAAAATGTATACCGTATTAGTGCCCTAAAACGCGAAGCGAGAGACTTTAGTAATAAAGAGCTAAAGCAGGAAGTCGACCGGCGCAAGTTTTTTCAACCACTGCACGATTTTGCGCGGACGTTTCTTACAAATGCAGGGTTATCGGTAGAAAGCGGGAAATACTACGCGTCTCTAGTAAAGTTTTACACGGTCTACAAATTGCGGCGTATGGCACCATCAGCAACGCGATTGTATCTATTATGTTTCGCTTATCATCGCTTCCGTCAAATCAACGACAATCTTATTGAAGCGTTTGTTCACTTAGTTCATCAATACGAAAAGGAAGCCAAGCACGCCTCCGATGAAGCGCTGCAAAAATCCATGGAGGATATGGCTGAGTATCTTGAAGGTGCTGGGCAGGTACTTGGTCTTTTTACTGATACTTCCATTCCTGAAGATGCTCCGTTTTCCAAAGTTAAAACGCAAGCATTCAACTTGCTGGAACAAGAGCAATTTCCTGTTGTATCAAAGTATTTGCAAAATATTGAGTTTGATAAGACGGCCTTTGAATGGGCATATTACGCATCTCTGTCACGTCAATTCAAACGCAACATACGGCATCTTTTTTGCGTACTCGATTTTGCTGGCAGGGTTGAAGAAGCGCCGCTTCTCGACGCAGTAAAATTTTTGCAGGATCTGCTGCGGCAAGGAAAATCACTTCGCCAAACCAAGCCTTCACTGTTTCCTATTGACGTTATTCCCAAATCCCTGCAACCTTATCTTTTTCCAGCTGTTGAAGGCACGGATAGCAAAGACGGTGATGAAGAAAATCCATTGGATATCGATCGCTATGAATTCCTGCTCTATCGTTTACTGCGCAACGCATTGGAGGCCGGAAATTTATTTGTCAAAGATAGTGTTGAGTTCCGACGCTTCGAAGATGATTTAATCAGTGAAGAACGCTGGAAGAACAAGGATGCGATCCTGCAGGAAATCGGAGCCGCAATCCTGATTGCCCCAATAGAGCAAACGTTAGAACAACTTCAAGTTGAGCTTGAGACAAAAATTCAGGCAGTCAATCAACGCATTACGGACGCAGTCAATCAACACATCAAGGTTAGTGGCCGAGGCGAAAAAAAGAAATGGGCATTACTCTATCCAAGTGAGGAGGAGCCTGTCAACAGCCCGTTCTACGGCAAACTTCCGGGTATAGGTGTCGCCGATCTTCTGTGGTTTGTCCATCAGCGTACCGGCTTTTTGAATTCATTCACGCATGTACTTGATCGCTATGTGAAACACGACCCTGATCCGAAGGAGCTGCTTGCCTGCATCGTTGCCATGGGAACAAATATGGGCTTAGGGAAAATGGCAGAGGTTTCAGGCTTGAATTTTGCCTCACTTTTAAATACCGCACGTAATTTTTTACGTCAGGAAACACTCCACGCATCCAATGACGTAATCAGCAATGCAACCGCATCCTTATCGGCATTTCACCTATTCGAAATCCGCGATGAAGTGCATTCCAGCAGTGATGGACAGCGGATAGAAACTCAAATTAATACTGTTAATTCCAGGCATTCGCCCAAATATTTTGGACTACATAAAGGCGTCAGTGGATACACCATTGTAGCCAACCATGTACCTATCAATGCAAAAGTGATAGGTACACACGAACACGAGAGTCACTACGTTTTCGATATACTTTACAACAATACCTCGGACATCAAACCGGATCTGCATTCCACAGACACGCACGGAACAAATCAAGTAAATTTTTTCATTTTGAAAGCTTTCGGATATCAGTTTGCGCCACGGTATCGGAATCTACATAAAAAGATGGAAAAATTGGTTGGTTTTCATAACCTTAAGGACTATGGTGATCTACTGATCAAACCATCGCGCAAAATATACGAAGATATCATCATCACTGAATGGCCCAATGTTCAACGCATCCTGGCATCGTTAGCGCAGAAAGACGTCACACAAGCGACAATCGTTCGAAAACTCAGCAGCTACGCACGTCAAAATCAAACCAAGAAAGCGCTATGGGAACTGGACAACATTTGTCGAACAATTTACATTCTTGACTACATAGACGACGTAACTTTGCGGCAAAGCGTGCAAAAGGCATTGAATAGGGGCGAGGCTTACCATCGATTTCGCAAGTCGGTTTCCTATGTCAATGGTGGAAAATTTCGCGTTAAAACTGAAGCAGAGCAGCATATCTGGAATGAATGCGCACGCTTAATTGCCAATGCGATTATCTATTACAATACCTTGTTATTGTCCAAAGTATATGATCAAAAACGCGATACCGGAGACGAAGCGGCGATCAATGTTTTACGAGGCGTATCGCCAGTCGCTTGGCGTCACGTGAACATGATTGGAAAATTTGATTTTACGGCAGAAACGCCGATACCTGACTTGGACGCATTGGCAGCCCGATATGCAGAACCTGGATATTGGAAAACCGCACTAGACGAGGATGATGAGGGGTCGCTGGCCTAAATTTGCTGCC
Organism: Undibacterium parvum; assembly: GCF_003955735.1. Lineage (NCBI taxonomy): Bacteria > Pseudomonadati > Pseudomonadota > Betaproteobacteria > Burkholderiales > Oxalobacteraceae > Neoundibacterium > Neoundibacterium parvum. The sequence continues at coordinate 4,540,753 of NZ_CP034464.1, forward strand.
ATCAAGAAACTTTTACCTTTTCGAGGGGATGGGCACAATTAGCCAATCAAGGTGTGAATGATCTATGGACACGCGATACGGCGCCGGTGTTCAGCAAAGGGTCAGATGGCAAGATTTACGGGATCGACCTCAACTTCAATGGCTGGGGCCAGGAAAAGCTGCGCACTGATTTGTCGGGCTGGGTCAAAGACGCTCAGAAAGCCGCCAACGGCGTACAAGATCAGGACATCAGCGGTGATAAAACCATCGCGGCGTTTATCAATAGCACGCTCTCCTTCCCTAAATTAGCCACCTGGATCACTATGGAAGGTGGGGCAATCGAGCTCAATGGCCGTGGCTTGGCGGTGGTCGCAGAAAGCTGCATCATCAATAACAACCGCAACCCGGGTAAGGGCAAGGCCGATTTTGAGGCTGAAATCAAGCGCATCATGGGGGTAGAGAAAGTGATTTGGATACCCGGTATCAAGGCGGCAGAAATCACTGATGGCCACGTCGATTTCTACGCGCGTTTTTACAATGACAACAGCATCCTGTTTAACTGGGATGGAGGTCTGATGCCGGATAAGATCAATAAGAGTATCGATGCCAAAAACAAAGATGCCTTGTTAGCCTATCAAGCCCAAGTCGCCAGCTGGAGCGCCGCCGACAAGCTCAAGTATTTAGGCGCCGCCGATGCCACGCTTAATTTACTCGAATTGGCGACCCCAAAGAGCTCAGTACTGAGCGCAATTGCAGCGCGTAACCCAGGGATTTCTATGACGGAGCGCAAGAGTTTTAATGACACGTTTGCAGCTGGTTATGTCGGCTACTACGAAGCAAATAACTGTATCTTGATGGGGCAATTCGGTGACGCTGCGGCAGATAAAAAAGCCTACGATATTCTGCAGGCGGCCTATCCCGAACGCACTGTAATACAGATCGCCACCGATGGCGTTGCCAATGGCGGTGGCACTATACATTGCGCTACGCAACAGCAAATCGTCTAAATAAATCCGAATAAACATGCGGCTTGCAGCCTCAAATCAGGCTGCAGGCCGCATAGCGATTGCGCAATGCGATCCAGGAACTTCTAAAAACCCTGTAATCGGGATGCAGCGCAAGGCGCAAACCGGAGCAATACTTCGGTATTGCGAGGATTTGCAACACCGCGATGCGCCCGAGTATGGGTTTTTTAGAAGTTCCCATCCCGGCAATTGAGCATAACAATCCGTTGGGGTAGCGCCACATTTCTACCCGCGCAATAGATAATCTGTGCGACTTCATAGAATTAAAACGAGTGTTTGGTTTTTCATTATCCAAGTTGAACTAGACTAATACGCGATCTACCTGATCGTTTGCAATAGACTTAGGAGTTGGTATGCACCGTTTGAAACAAGTCATCTGTGGTTTGGCCTTGAGTGCGGTAGCCCAGTTGACTTTAGCGGATCAAGCAAAAAAAACCATCGTCATCGCTGGCGATGACTACTGCCCTTTAAGCTGTAATCCGGCTTCCGGGCAAAATGGCTTTGCCTACGAATTTGCTCAGCAACTGTACGGCCAATTAGGCTGGGAAGTACGCTACGAATTCGTACCGTTTCAACGCGCGCTTAAGTATTTTAAAGAAGGACGGGTCGATCTGATACCCGGTGCTGCCAAAGACGACAACCCTCACTTTGCGCAAGCTGCCTTGTCTAGTGTCGCCGTCATGTCGCCGCGCATGTGCTTTTACACGCGGGCGCAAGAGACTTGGACCTATCAAAGCACAGCCTCGCTTTTACAAGGACGACTGGGCGTGATTGCCGGCTATTTTTATTGGCCTGAACTATTGAGCTACATCGCCCAGCATCAGAACGATGGCAAGGTCGACAGTATCGCTGCCGATAACCCGATAGAACTCAGTATGCGCAAATTAAAGGCGGGCCGCTTTGATTACTTCGCAGAATTGCGGCCGGCAGTCGAGTATCAGCTCATGAAGTTGCGCATGAAAGAGGCAATTCGCGAAGCAAATTGTGTACTGAGCTTACCCTTGCACATGGCCTTCCGTCCCGATTTCGCGGGTGCCAAAGAACTCAATGCGCATTGGGACAAGCACTATCTACAATTTCTAAAAAGCCCTCAAGGCATCGCGATTTTGCAAAAATATGGACTAAGCATCAAATCCATCATGGAATGAGCCCAGGCATGGCTTGGGCCGCCCCTCCCCTCCCCTCCCCTCCCCTCCCTTAAATTTTCCCAATTTCGGAGTGTCAAAAGGGGACTACTAAAATCCTTTGCGCATATTCCATGCGCTTGCTGGCAGCAAAAACGGCTGCGAGGCGCATGTAGATTGCGTGATGACTTGGATATTTTTCCCAAATACTCAGAAAAGGACTGCCTACGCATTAGCAGCGTGCGCCCTGTTTGAGCTGCTCACCCAGCCAAAAAAAGAGCAAGGCTGATGCGGTTTGAGTGCCAAATACAACAAAGTACATCTCAGTCTTCATCGATTTTTATATGGAATATTGCATGCCCACGAACTCCTAGCAGCAAGCTCACTAGGAAAACTTAAACATATATCACCGATATGAGAATTTTAGATCAATCAAAGCTTAAATCATCACTTTTCTATAGTTTCGCTTACACCTTAGGATGGTGATGGAAATAAATTTCGGCGCGAATATCGTCAACTGGCAATCGAGTAATTAAGGGATTGCGAGCAAATGACGCTGAGATCACTTCTACATCGCTTTGTAATATAAAAAACCATACGGAGAATTTACAATGTCACAGAACAAAAATCAGCAAGCAGATGCTTCCCGCCGCAATTTCTTAAAATTCACTAGCATGGGCGCAGCCGCTGGGGTCCTGGTCAGCAGCTTGCCAACAGTCTTTGCCCAGACTTGCCCACCACCGCCACCTAGCGCCACTTTTGTGGCTCCTGGCGAAGACAAGTTGCACGCCAGAACCTGGATGGCCTGGCCAGCCAGCACGGCAATCTGGGGTAGCAATTTACTACCGGGCATACAAGCCGATATCGCCCTGATCGCCAAGACTATCGCCAAATATGAGCCTGTCATTTTGTGCGCCGATGGCGCCACTAACGCCAGCAATGCCAGGACCAAAGCCGGCACCAGCGTTACCGTGGTCAGCGACATCCCGGTCGATGATCTATGGGCACGTGATACTGGTTGCCTGTTTAGGGTTGACGGTGCTGGCAAGCATGATGCGATTGGACTCAATTTCAATGGATGGGGCAATAAGCAAACCCACGCCAAAGACTCACTGGTCGCAGGCAGAATTGCCGCCAAAGCGGGTGTTCCATTCAGCACCGCTAGCTTCACTTCTGAGCCAGGCGCAATCGAACAAGATGGCGAAGGTACCCTGATTGCCACCGAGAGCAGTATCATCAACGCCAATCGCAACTCGGGTAAAACCAAGGCGCAATTAGAAACCGCAATGATGGCAGCGTATGGCGCAAGCAAGGTCATTTGGGTCAAAGGTATCGCCGGCCAGGATATTACCGATGATCATATCGACGCGACTAGCCGCTTCGTGCGTCCAGGCGTGGTCATGGTGCAGGTTGCACCGGCATCCGACACCTCGGTCTGGGGTGCGGATTCACGTTCGCAATTTGCTATTTTGTCGGCCGCCACAGATGCCAAAGGCCGGAAATTACAAGTGATCAAAATCAATCCACCCGCCACGACACGGGTTACTTCGCCTGATTTTTTAAATTCTTACATGAATTATTACGTCTGCAATGGCGCCGTCATTACTGCCCAATTTGGCGATGTAGCAGGCGATGCAGCTGCCAAGGCGGCCTTCCAGACGGCTTTCCCGGGTCGCACTATTGAGATGTTAAATCTGGATCGTTTGTATAACGGGGGCGGCGGCGTGCATTGTTCTACCCAACAAGAACCGATCGCCTAAAGCGCTCATAGTTTCCGTGTTGTAGGGCCAGCAGCGTTCAGCTGCTGGCTAGTTTCAAATGCTCATGTTTTATCTCTTTTTGAAGTTTTTGCAGGTGCCGCGCTGTCGTCGCGGCGTTCTGCAGCAAAGCCAACTATGTCGAATAAGAATTCTAGCAAGCCTAATCAGCTGCCACGCAAACCGATAGTCTTGATGTCCATGGGCGCACAGATGCGCAATGAGCACGATTACCAAGTCATGACGGTCAAATATATGCGCCCCTTGGTCGAGCATGCTGGCTGCGTGCCGGTGCTCGCCCCCACCTGTTTCGGTGCGGATGATCTCAAACTTTACCTCTCTATGGTCGATGGCATCTACCTCAGCGGTGCAGGCAGCAATATCGATCCTGTCCACTACCATCAAGAAAACCTCACTCCAGAAAAAACTCAGGATCAGGGACGTGATGATTTTGACCTTCCCTTGATCAAAGCTGCACTGGAAATGGGTCTGCCTTTTCTGGGAATTTGCCGTGGCATGCAAGAGCTGAACATCGCGCGCGGTGGCAATTTGCATCAAAAATTGTATACCCTGCCGGCCATGCTGGATCACCGGGAGGACAGCACCGCACCGGTCGCGCAGCAATATGCGGACGTCCATCAAGTTAAGCTGGTGGCCGACACCTGGTTCTCTGAATTACTGCAGAGCACAGAGATTGCGGTGAATTCCCTGCATGGGCAAGGTCTGAATATCTTGGGGCATGGCGTAGCAGCATTGGCGCATGCAGAAGATGGCTTGGTCGAGGCCGTGCATCTGCCCGACCTGCCGCAATTCACTTTGGGCGTGCAATGGCATCCGGAATGGCAAGCGGCACAAAATCCCCATTCGATACGCATATTTGAAGCCTTTGGTGATGCCTGCCGGCTGCGGGTGGCACAAAGCCAAAAATCAGGTAGCTCTGACGAGATCCTACCGAAAGAATCAAAAATCGGTTTGGCCGCCTAAGCTTCAGCAATCAAGTAAAAAAATTTCCTTGTGGCCGCGCCGTGTTTCGCTACGCGCCACAAAAACTGCCGCTGCTGGCAGACGTCAAGAATTTAGGTCTGTCGGCAGTAGCGCCCAAGATCACAGGAAGGCAAGACCATGAGTAACACGAATTCCAATCACAGCAATGCCACAGATGCTGCCACTGCGCATGCACCCTCTTATTACGCAGCTTCCGCCAACGCATCACCCGAGCGGCCATCCTTGCGCGGTGCGGTTGAGGCCGACGTCTGTATCATCGGCGCTGGCTATACCGGCTTAAGCGCAGGTCTGCATCTGGCTGAGGCTGGTTTTAAGGTGGTGATACTGGAACAGGCGAAAGTCGGCTGGGGCGCCTCCGGCCGCAATGGTGGCCAGATAGTCCACAGTTATTCACGCGATATCGACGTCATAGAAAACAGTTATGGCAAAGAAAAGGCAAAACCTTTGGCCGAGATGATGTTTGAAGGCGCGCAAATCATTCGTGAGCGGGTCGCCAAATATGACATTCAATGCGACCTAAAATCAGGTGGTGTGTACGCCGCGCTCTCGAAGAAGAAAGTCAAAGCCTTAGAAGAACAAAAAGAGTTGTGGGAAAAATGGGGGCACAAAGATCTGGAGCTGATCGACAATCCCAGCGCGATCAAAAATGTCGTCAATACCGATCGCTATCAAGCCATCTTGGTAGATAAAACCGGTGGACACTTTCACCCTCTAAACCTGACACTGGGCGAAGCCGCCGCCTTTGAACAAAATGGTGGTGTGATCTACGAACATAGCGCCGTGACTAAAATCGAGCGTGGTGCTAATCCGGTGATACGGACCGTGCAAGGTGAAGTCAAAGCAAAATTTGTGATCGTTGCCTGCAATGCCTACATTGGCGATCTCGAACCTAAGCTGGCGAAAATGTCTATGCCTTGCGGCACCCAAGTCATCACCACGGCGCCTTTGGGTAAGCTAGCCGATGAATTGATGCCTTCTGATTACTGCGTTGAAGACAATAATTTCTTACTCGACTATTACCGTTTATCTGGTGACAAGCGCATGATTTTTGGCGGCGGTGTGGTGTACGGCGCGCGTGATCCATCGCATATAGAATCGATCGTGAAACCAAATATGTGCAAGGTCTTCCCGCAGTTAAAAAACGTCAAGATCGATTACGGCTGGACTGGTAACTTCTTGCTGACCTTATCGCGCATGCCAGAAGTCGGTAAATTAACCGACAATATCTATTATTCGCAAGGCTGCTCCGGGCATGGGATTACCTTCACCCATTTAATCGGCCGCTTGCTGGCCGAGGCCATTCGCGGCCAGGCCGAGCGCTTCTCCGCCTTTGAATCACTGCCGCATTACCCCTTCCCAGGCGGCCGTATGTTCCGCGTGCCACTGACAGCCATGGGTGCCGTTTGGTATGATTTGCGTGACCGTTTAGGGGTTTAATTACCCACACTTTGCTGCAGCACCAATTATCCCTGTCGGGTCGGTGCTGCATTTTTATTCTCATTTTTTAGCTAACGTCCCATGAAACCGGTATTAATCGTCCAGCAAGTAGAACTCGATACACCCGACTATTTTGTCGATTTTTTAGCCAGACACGCGATTCCTTACGATCTGCGTCGCATGGAGGCCGGTCAGCCTTTGCCTGAGTCGATCGCCGGCTATTCTGGCTACTGCATGTTGGGTGGTCCCATGAGCGTGAACGACGAAATTAATTTTCCTTTTTTGCGGCAAGAAAAAGCTTTGGTGAGAGAGGCTGTTTTAGCTGATATCGCGGTCATCGGCCACTGTTTGGGTGGGCAATTAATGAGCACGGCTTTGGGTGGCACCGTACAAGCCTCAAACTACACGGAAATCGGTTGGAATCCGATACGGGTCTTATGTCAGAAAGCCGCCAACGACTGGTTCGGCGGCCGTATGGATTTCGACATTTTCCAATGGCATAACGAAACCTTTTCTATACCGGAAAACGCGGTACAAATCGCCAGCAGCCACTACTGCCAAAATCAAGCCTTTGTGATCGATGATAAACATCTAGGCATGCAATTTCATTGCGAAGTCAAACCCAAAAAAGTAGCCTACTGGGCCAGTGAAGAAAAAGCCGATATCGATGCGCTACTCCATCTGCCAACGGTAGAGTCTTCGGCCTCTATCCTCGCCAGCCTGGAGCAACGGATTGCCGCAAGCCAGGCGATTGCCGATGATATTTATAGCCGCTGGATAGATGGCTTAAAGAGATAGGATAACTAGCAAAACTAGCAGCGCAGTATTACTATTTATCCGATTAATCATCACGAGAGCCATGCTCTCATTAGGAATAAACATGGGTTCATTTAGCGTCTGGCATTGGTTGATCGTGCTGGTAATCGTCATGTTGGTATTTGGCACCAAAAAACTCGGCAATATAGGCGGCGATCTTGGTAAGGCGGTAAAAGGTTTTAAGGATGGCATAAAGGGTACGACTGAGGGTGCGACTGAGGGCGCAAAGGAAGCGCCAGCAGCGGCTAGCCCGATCCCTCAGAACATCCCGCGTTAAAACGTTTTTTTCTGTTGGCCGTTAGAACCGACTACTCAAAAGCGACCTTGAGTTCTGCGCGTAGCAAGGCATAGGCCAGGCTGCGTGCAGCCGGGTTGGCTCCCGGATGCACGCCTTCGCCTGGATACACCCCATTCGACACATCTTTGCGCAGTTTGACGCTACCCACCGGGTTATCGAAATCATGGTAACTATCGGCGAATACGTGGACTTGCGCGCCCACTTCACGCCCCAATGTTTGGCACGGCCCGGGTGCGGTCCAATCGTCTTTTTCGCCCAACAAGAGCAGCAGCCGCGTATTCGGCTGGTAGCCCGCCTTTCTGGCCGCACTACAGCCCGGATAAAACGCAATCGCCACGACTGGCTTTGCGGCTTGAGCGGCCACTTGTTTGCGTCCTTGGTGGGTAGCAGATAACACCGCGCTGCCGCCATGCGACCAACCCAACAGAGCTAACTTGCGCGGATTCGCCCAGCTTTGCCGTGCGACCCACTCCAGCGCAGCCAAAGCGTCGTGGCGGCGCTCAGTTTGGTCTATGTTGCGCGCGCCAATTTTTTGGCTACATAGTTCACGCACCCCGCGCGGTGTCAAGCTATCGGGAAACAGCACCGCATAGCCTTGCTCTAGCAGCATGTCGGCCATGGCTTGATGACGCGCATTGAGTTCGCCTTGACGGGCACCGCTGCTGGCATACAGGCCACCACAGCCATGCAAAGCGATGACCGTTCCCAAAGGGGCATGCTCGGGCATAAAAAGCCAAGCCAATAGGGTGCTGCCATCGGCGCTAGGAAAATGGACTTCTTGCCCTTGCGCAGCCAAGGCTGGCAAAGATCCAAACACAAAGACAGCGGATACCAGCGTGAGTAAGTAATGGTGTAATTTCAAAATCTATCGTTTTCAAAATTTATCGTTCTCAAAATTGATATACCCGGCGGCAAAGCTCATGAGTAGCTTCTAAGCCCTGCCACTGGGCGGCTAATCTTCCACAAAAAACCAGCGCTGAGTAATAAGGCGAGGCTATCCGCCACCGGCGTGGCCCAGAGCAAACCAGGCAAGCCCCACCAATGCGGAAACAAGAGCAAGGCCGGAATTAAAAATAACACAGGTTGGCTTAAACCGACACAGGCCGAAAGCAGGCCCTGACCACACGAGCGAAAATACGCCGCTAAGACATTCGGCAAAGCCGCCAATGGCAAGGCCAGGAAATAAATCGGCATCGCTTGTAACCCCAAAGCCAGCAAGTCCGGCGCATCCCCGGCAAATAGCTGCAGCACGGCCTGCGGCGCGGCTTGCAGCAACACCCATGCCAGTAACAGCCCGCCAGTGGCCGCCGCCCAGCTTTGCCATAGCACCCGCTGCACCCGTGCTGGCTGGCCGGCGCCATGGTTAAAACTCATCAGCACCGCTGCGGCTTGACACACGCCAAACACCGGCATCATGGTCAGCATCCACAAGGTCTCAAAAATCCCCACCAGCGCCACCCCAGTGTCGCCCGCCAAGCGCGCCATGCCTTGGGTCAACAAGACCAGTAACAGCACCGGCAGCAATTCAGCCAAGCCGCTGCCAAAACCCACTTGCACCATTTCGCGCAACTGCGCACTGTGCCAACGCAGGCTGCGCCAATGTAGCTTGAGCGTCACACCACCCCAGCTGTAAATCGCCAAGACCAGCCCCAGAGAAAAACTTTCGCCCAATAGCGTGGCCCAAGCAGAACCCCGCACGCCCCAACCCCAATACGCCACGAACAGAACGCACAGGGCGGTATTCATCAGTACGCCAGAAAGGATTACCAGTAAGGCGGTTTTGGGCCGCCCCTGCGCCCACAAACCACAATCGAGCGCCACCGTGGCCGCTTGAATCGGAAAAGCCGCAATCATTAGCAGGCTAAAGCTGCGCGCATCAGCCAGACTAGCTGGGCTAGCACCAAAAGCCAATAGCAAAGGCTCCAGAAACATCCAGCACAAGCCTGAGCTCAGAGCCGCAATCAACAAAGCAAGCAACAAAGTTTGGCCCAAGGCGCGGGTCGCCGCTGGCGCATCTGCGCTACCGAGCAAGCGCCCCATCAGGCTGGAGCCGCCAGCCTGCGCCATCATGGTGCCAGCAAAGCCTAACAGCATCAGCGGCAAAGCCACAGTGACCGCCGCCAAGCCGACCGTACCCACGTAATGCCCGACAAAGATACGGTCTATGCTGTGGTAAAGCGCCACCAACAGCAAAGAGACCACCGAGGGCAAGGCGGTCTGCCACAACAAACGCCCAGTTGGCGCCTGACCTAAATCTAAAGTTTGCATACAGGGCTCATCAAAGGCTTACGGCAAGACACAAATTGCAGCGACAGCACTGGGACGGATATTTTCTGTGGATACATAGCTAAGCGAGTGGCTGTTGTTGGGTGACGCAATGTATGCCGCCGCCACCTGCGTATAGGTGATCGAGTTCCAGCATTTCAATGACACGTCCCGGATACAATTTTTGAAAAGTCTCTTTGGCCGATGCATCGTTTTTTTCATCGCCGAAATTAACCGAAATGATGGCACCATTCACTGCCAGATAATTAATATAAAAACGTAAAATTTGTGGATTTTTTGAGCGCAATTTGACCGGTTCATCGATCAGGGTAATCTCAAATTTTCGCCCGTTTGCATCGGTGCTTGCGGACATGATTTTATGCATGGCACGCGCCTCTTGCGCCCAGATATCGTTCGCAAGTTCGGGCGGTCTGTGCATCAGCAGTTTGCCTGGCGCGACAAATTGGATGCTGGCATCAATATGCATATCAGTAATATCCCCTCCACGTATACCTTTGCACCAGATCATTTTTTGAGCACCGAACAAGCGCAGCAATTCGGCCTCTATTTGATCCCTGGATTTACCCGGATTGCGATTATCATTGACCCAGCAACTCTCGGTTGCGATCAAAGTTCCTTCACCGTCTTGCAGTATGCCGCCCCCTTCGCCAACGATGCCCGCTTTGGTGATGGGTATGCCTAAATGAGCGGCGATTTTTTGTGCCACTTGCGTATCTTTTTGTGCGATTTGTTTGCCACCCCAACCATTGAAATTGAGATCGATGCAATCGAGCGCGCCGCCTGCGCTTTTGCGAAAAATCGGTCCATTGTCGCGCAACCAAAAATCGTCGTTCGGTATCGAGTTAATCATCGTCACCGGGTAGCGAGTGCTACCGATTTTATCCAAGGCGTTTTTGGCATTTTCCTCAGTGTCGCTAATCATGCTGAGAGGCTGATATTTGGCGATGGTGCGCGCCAGGCTGGCGGGCTCGTTTTGTAATTGCGGTAAGGATTTTCGCCACAGCACAGCATTCGTCGGCCAAGTCATCCAGACACGTCTTTGCGGCATTTCCTCACCCGGAACAGCGCAGACTTGCGCTGCGCTGGCCTTGCCTAGTATTGCGCCCAGGCTTACGCCGCCAAGGCCAAGCGCGAGTTGCGATAAAAATCGCCGCTTGCGTTGCAAGTCTCGCAGGTTCATCATTATTCTCCTGGTGGGTTTGATTTTGCGGTGATAGTGACATGTCAGACAGCTAGCCTTGCCTGCGAGGAGTGGCGATAGTAGGCATAGCTAGAAGCGTCACGCTGCTAATAAGCATAAGGCAAATAATATGTTGCATACTTGACATATTTTGCGCTTATACATGTAAAAAACTCATCATTACTCAGGAAGCAAATACCCAGTAGCCACGCGATGTGAATTCACCAGAAACATATAGGTAAAATACCAAAGATATGAGAAAAATGAATCAAGTTCAGTGGAAAACATCACTTTTTGTTTTAGCTCAGCTTCTTTAACATGGCTCAGCAATCGAGCTCTGGCTTTCACATCAAAGCTTTTCTAGCGAGTTTCTGGCAACAGCCTTTAGAATTTTTCAGGAGTAGTAAAAATGTCAAAAAAAATATCTGCGAGCATCTCCCCTATTGAAATAGTAGCGATGCGACGTCGTCGTTTTATGCAGTCGGCCACTACCCTGTTTGCGACTAGCCTGATCCTTCCATTAGCGGCGTGTGGTGGCGGTAGCGAAGCTGCCGCCAGCCCAGTAACTCCGCCGTCGCCGCCAACCCCGCCTACGCCACAACCACCCTTGCCTAGTGTCAGTTTTATGGCGCCAAAAGAAGGTGCAATCCATGCTGCGACCTGGATGGCTTATGGTGCCAGTGTCTCAGCCTGGGGCAATGGCGTCGGCACTGCCGAAGAGCGCGACCTGAACAACAGTCGAGTGCTTGCACGCGAAGACCTGATGCGTATTGCCGCGCAATTGTCGCGCTTTGAACCCGTAAAAATGCTGGTGGCAAATGACGCCGACAAGGCCGAGGCAAACGCATTATTGGATAAAGTTTTGGCAGGGACGGGAACACAGAACAGCTTAAACCCGAGTAAAACGATCACTAGTGACGGCAAAATTTTCAGCAATGGGGTAGCGCTGCCAGCGATGAATCGTAGCCGTATCGAACTGATCGTCAAAACCGACAATAAAGTCAATCCTAATCAGGGCGTCAACGATTTATGGACGCGTGATGCGGCACCTGTGTTTAGCAAGGGCAGCGATGGCAAAGTTTACGGCATAGACTTTAATTTTAATGGTTGGGGCCAAGAGAAGCCGCGCACCGGCTTAAGCGGCTGGGTCAAAGATCCTTTGAAGGCCACCAATGGTGTGCGTGATCAAGATATAGACGGCGACAAAACCACGGCGGCATTCATCACTTCCAAACTCGGCATTTCCTCTTTATCGACCTGGTTGACGATGGAAGGCGGTGCGATCGAAGTCAATGGCCTAGGCATGGCGGTGGTCGCTGAAAGCTGCATCATTAACAATAACCGCAATCCGGGAAAAACCAAGGCCGATTTTGAGGCGGAAATAAAACGCGTGATGGGCGTCTCCAAGGTGATTTGGATACCCGGTGTGAAAGCCCAGGAAGTGACCGATGGACACGTCGATTTTTATGCGCGCTTCTCGAATGACAACACGCTATTTTTCAATTGGGATGGCGGCCTCAGTCTGGACGGCAAGAGCAAGAGTACCGATGGCAAAAATAAAGATGCGCTAGTCGCCTATCAAGCCCAAGTGGCGAGTTGGAGTGCTGCCGATAAATTAGCTTATTTAGGCTCGGCCAGCGCGACGCTCAATTTAATCGAGCTGCCTACGCCTTTGGCTTCAGTCAAAACTGCGATTGCGGCCCGCAATCCTGGTATATCCATGACAGAAAGGAAGAATTTCGATGACACCTTTGCGGCAGGATATGTCGGCTATTACGAAGCAAACTCGTGTATCTTGATGGGACAATTTGGCGATGTTGCTGCCGATAAGATCGCTTTTGATAAAATTCAGGCGGCCTATCCTGATCGCATCGTGATCCAGATCGCCACCGACGGTGTCGGCAATGGCGGTGGCACCATACACTGCGCGACCCAGCAACAAATTAGCTAATCACTTATTTAGCCTCAGGAGCCAGATAGACATCGCATGTTTGGTCTATCTGGCTCCTAATTTTTTCCATCTGCGTTTTTAAATCGCCAACGTGACATCTCCCTTTGGAATTGCGCAACAAAGCAGGACTTCGCCCGCAGCCAGGCTGATCGCTGGTGCGCGTGGGTAGATTACTTCTCCTTGCAGTAAAGTGCTACGACACACTCCGCAGTGGCCATTACGGCAAGAAAAATTCGGGCTTAAGCCGCTACTTTCGGCCAATTCCAGTAGGGACATATCGCTGCTTTGACTCCAATGAGCGCTACTGTCACTTTGCTGAAACCTGACGCTAGCGTCTGCCAGCTGCAACTCGCTTAGCGACATGCGCTTGGCATCAAATGACTCATGAAAAATCGCATGTGGGGCTACCCCTAACTGTTCTAGCATGCGCATCACATCGCGCTGAAAACTGTCAGGGCCGCACAGGTAATACTGGCAATCAGCGGGACCTAAACTAATCCATTTTTCGGCGAACCAGCAGCCGAGATCGGCCATTACGGATTCTATACACTGACTCGACAAACGTTGATCACTATCAAAATCCACCCCAAGAAGGCTATCTAGGCTGGGCTGGGTATGGATGTAATGGGTATGTAGTTGCGCATGCGCGGCCACCAGAGTGTCGACTTCCTGACGAAAAGCATGCGTCACTTTATTCTGGGTGGAGTGGATAAAATACAGTGTAGGCAAGCGTTTATCTAGGCGTGCCAGATGCGCCTTTAACATACTCAGCATCGGTGTAATGCCTATACCTGCACTGATCAATACCACCGGCACCGCGACCTCGCCACGCTTCAAGGTGAAATAGCCACTCGGTGCCATGACTTCAATTTGCATGCCAATTTGTAGTTGTTGGTGCAAGTAAGACGATGCCTCACCGAGTTCTTCACGCTTTACACTGATACGATAGCGTTGCAAGTTTTCGTCATAGCTGGAAATACTCCAGCACCGAGATATTTGTTTGCCATTTGGCAGAGTTAATCGACAGCTTAAAAATTGTCCGGCGCGATAGCCAGCCACCTGCTCACCAGGCACCGCTGGCGACAAATAGAAAGACTTGATCTGCTCCGTTTCACTGACAATATCGCTGACTACAAAATTTTTCCAGCCGTTCCAGCGATTGCGCTGTACGAGTGCTTTTTCTATTTGTAGATTGCGCGCGGCCACCAGCGCACTGAGCATTTGCTGGCCCATACCCGGAATCGCAATCAAACGATCAAGCTCTTGCGCTTCGGCCTGTGGCTGCATCAAGAAGCGCGCCAACTCCGGCACCGTGATGCTATCGTGTTGGCATGCGATATGCTGCACCAGCATACCAGCTTCTATCAAGCCGGTGCTGATTACCTCCAGATAAAATCCGGTACGCCCAGAACTCTGAAACTTTGCCAGAAAACTGAGGGGCTGAGCGACCCGCCACAGAAAATTTTCACATGGGGCACGGCAACCCGATACCTGCAGTAGCACTGGGCCTATCTGCAAAAAATCACCTATGCGCAGCTGGCTTTCGTCCAAACCCTGCAGACTTAAATTTTCACCGATGCTACCGCATTGCCAGGGCGTCGCCAGATCTAGCTCCCGGTTCCAGTAGGCATAATTTTCGGAGCAATAAGCGTACACCGCGTTTTTGTGGTTGGCTACCTGGTTACCCACGATCCCGGTGTCGGTGACCTGCACCGTCCCCACCACTTGCTGCTTGATGATGGCGGTCTCAAAGCTGTATCCGTCCACGCTATAGGTTTGACTGATGCCAGAAAAAATTGCCCTTAGCTTGACCATATCAAACCCTTTCGTTAAACACTTAGAAATTCAAACATGGTAGGCCGCTTGCGCATATTCCATGCGGGTTTCCAGCCTGCCTGGCCTGCAAGGCGCATGGAATATGCGCCTTGGCAGGGCTGCCTACGAAAAACTGAAAAACGTTTAGGCTAGTCTGGCTTGTGGCGCGCGGATGAAAGGCCATGCCAGTACGCAGGCCAAAATCAAGACTATGCTGATGCCGCTGGCACCGAAGTAATCGAGGGCGGCACCGCCCACGATAGGCCCCAGGATAGTGCCGAAGTTATAGCCGATCAGGGTTAAGGCCATGGCCGCGACTCTGCTGCCGCCACTAAAATAGCGACCCGCCACGATGATCGCGAGGGTATAGCCGGAGCCTACGCCTAGCGCCCAGATCGTCACCCCAACCGCCAAATAGAGCACCGGCAGTAAGGCCATGCTGAGCGCCCCTGCGACCGCCAGCATAATACATAAGTGAAAAACCCGGCTTTCGTGCCAGCGGTCGCAACAGTAACCGATAGGATACTGACTGGCGATATTGACGACACCGATCAAACTCATCAAGAGCGCCGCCTGCTGCGCTGTAAGCCCTTTTGCAACCCCTAATAAAGGGAACATTGGCGCTGCCAGTCCTTCCGAGAACCCGCCCAGCAATGAGGCCGAAAAAAGTAAGGGACAGAGCCTGAGTATGTGCAGATACGACAGACTCGTTTCATTCGAGTCATGTGCCTCACTAGCAGGGTCGCTTAAGCCTGTCATCAGTAACAAGGCGCATAGATTGCAGCCCATCATGATCAGAACACCGAATTGAAATCGGGCATTGATCAGCGCCACCAGTAGAGCAGCCGCTGCCATCGCCAAGCCGACAAAGGTCTCGACCAGACCGATGGTGCGACCACGTTGATCATCTTTGACAATTTGTGCCAACCACGACTCTGAGGCAACCCAGAAAAAACCATTACCCAGACCTATCATGCTGGCCGCCGCCAGCCACAGCCAGACGTTATCGCTGACATACAGTAGCGCCGTCATCAAAAGATTGATCGCCACACCGACACGAAAGGCGCGCCCTACTCCTAGGTGGCTAGTGAGCTTGGGTAAAAATCCCATGCCCAACAACAGCATCGCGCTTGGCATGGCGACAAAACAGCCGATAAACAGGCCAGTTTCACCGCGCGCTTCCAGCGTCAAAGCGTACAGCGGGATAGATAGCCAATGGCTCATTACCACCAAGGTGGTGGCAATCAACAGTCGCGGGAATGCGAACATGAGAATCTATTCCTTAACATAACAGGGGTAACGCGTCTGGGCCTCTAGCGCGGCGCTTAAGTCTAAGTCGTAAGTGACGAAAGGCTGCTCCAGTGTGGTTTGCGCGACGATTTCACCGTCGGGGCTCACTATCCAGCCCTGCGCGCAGGTATTTTCATCGGCATCGGGCGGCAAATGATTGGAAGTCAGTACCCAGGCACCACTACTAAATGCGGCTGCCTGCGTCGCAATCTGCCACATCGCCTGATCGTCCGCCCCCGGATAATTGGCGCGCGGATTAACAATAAGCTGTGCGCCGGCGCGTCCGTACTGGCGTGCTCGTTCTAAAAACCAGATATCGGTGCAGATCAGCATGCCGCATTGGGCCTGCGCCGTAGCGAATGTCTTAAATTCCCCTGCCCCTGGCTGATACCAACTGGCCTCCCAAAAACCTGCTTCGTCAGGCAGATAATGCTTGGTATGTATATCTTGATGCTTGCCATTTTCGGTAAGAAACCCCCGATTATGGCGGCGCCCGCCGGTACTCACTGGCCGCGTGCCGACGGTGGCGTAGGGCAAATCCATCAATTGGTGCAGATAGGCTTGATGCGTGTTCAGCGCTGCTTGCCATAGCTCAGCTTGATAATGTGGGCTGCCACATAACCAGGGCGAAAATGGCAGCTCGGGCAAGACCAGTAACTCACTTTGCGATTGCTGCAGGTGTACCAACAAGCGCTTCCATTGGGAGGGAAACTTATGCGTGGCGCTGGATAGCTCGCAGACCGTGACTTTCATAATATTCTGTTCTTCTCTGTTGAGTCTTCAACGCACAAATTTACCGTCACGCCCTATCAATACCAGCTCGACAAATTTTGAGCCTTCATGATGCTTGCCTGAAAAACGTAGCTGAAAATCGCCGAGATCAATGGGGCCCATACGCTCTGCCGTGTCGATAAATTTTTCTCTGCTTAGATCGCGCCCAGTTTCCTTTAGAATCGCCACAAAGCTCTTGGCTGCCATATAACCTTCCAGGCTAGTGAAGTCGTACTCGGTCTTGCCAACTTTTTTCATGGCCTTACGATATTCTTCAACGATCGCAAACTTCGGACTCCACGGTGATGGCACGGCGTTCGAGATGACGACACCACTGCCTTCCTTGCCCAATGCTTCCGAAAGTGCACGGGCACCGACCAGTGACAAACTATAGAATTGCCCTTTGTAGCCGGCAAGTCGTAGTTGCTTAATTAAAGTCGCGCTGGAGCCATAGGTACTAGCGAGCAAAATCACCTCAGGTTTTTTTTCCATGAAAATATTCACGGCCTGACGGATATCAAAATCGTCTTCAAAATTGACGCTGGGTGGCACCATCGCGACGCAGCTTAAAGGCAGATTAATTTGTTTGAGCTCGGCTTTAATATTTTTGAGTATGCCTAGGCCATCACTATCGTTTTGGTAAAATACCGCGACGTTGGCCACCTTGGAAATCGCCAGTTGCCTGACGATATACGCGGCCTCTTGTTCATAGCTTGCGCGCAGATTGAAGATGTAGCGATTAAACGGAGTGCGCAAACTGGCCGCTCCTGAAAGCGACCCAAAAAACGGTACTTTGGCTTTGGTAAACAGCGGAATCGCCGCTTCGCTGGTGGCGCTGCCGACATAGCCGAACAGGGCGAACACCTTATCTTGTTCTATCATTTGCCTGGTGTTTTCTAGCGCGCCAGCCGCCACATACATATCATCCTCTATTTGCAGTTCTATCTTTCTGCCATACACCCCACCTTGTGCATTGATCGCATCGAAATACAGTTTGGCACCAAAATTCATCTGCACCCCGAGAACGGAGGCGGCACTAGAGATGGCGGCTGATTGCCCTAGCAGTATCCGTTCAGCACTGACCCCATTCTCGGCCTGTACTGAAAGGCTACTGACAAGCACTAAGGCGGAGATCAGACTACGGCATGTAAAAGCTGGCGTTACAGATGAAAATTTCAGCATGTGTGAACTTTCGGTTTTGTAGGCAGAGCCTCCGGCCGGAAACCCTGAAACGCTAAATAGAGCTAGCCGATACGCATCCAGGTGGTTTTCAGCTCGGTGTATTTATCAAACGCATGCAGCGATTTATCGCGTCCGTTGCCTGACTGTTTATAGCCGCCGAACGGCACCGTCATATCGTCTTCGTCATAGGCATTGACATGCACAGTGCCGGCTTTGAGTGCGCGTGCAGTCTGTATCGCTTTATTTAAATCTGAAGTCCAGACTGCGGCTTGCAGGCCGTAGGGCGTGGCATTGGCCAGCCGTATTGCCTCCTGCAAATCGCTAAAGCCAAACACCGATAAGACGGGGCCAAAAATCTCTTCGCGTGCGATCGTCATGCTACTGTCTACACCGTCAAACAGCGTCGGCGAGACGTAGCAACCACCACTATCGCTGCGTTGTTGCACTCCGCCTGAGAGCAATTTCGCGCCTTCGGTCTTACCCGCTTCGATGTAGCTCAAGACTGATTTTAGTTGTATGCCATCGACAATCGCTCCCATCACGGTATTCTCGTCCAAAGGGTCGCCGACCTGGAAGCTCGGCATCAAAGCCAGCGCTTTTTCCAGGAACTGCGCCTTGATAGACTCTTCAACAAATAGTCGGGATGGCGCATTGCAGCTTTCGCCCTGATTAAAAAACATGGCACCGATAGACGAACGCACCGCGGCATCTAAATCCGGACAATCAGCACAGACGATGTTAGCTGATTTGCCGCCCAGTTCGGTCCAGGCGCGCTTCAGATTAGATTCACCAGCATATTTAATGATCAATTTGCCGACTCTGGTGGAGCCGGTAAAGCCTATGCAATCGACATCCATGTGCAAGGCCAAAGCACTACCAGCCTCATGTCCGTAACCGGGTACCACGTTAAAAACACCGGCAGGTATACCCGCTTCTAAAGCGATTTCTGCCATGCGCAAAGCAGTTAATGGCGATTTCTCGGACGGTTTTAACACCACGCTATTGCCCGCCGCCAGCGCAGGACCTAGTTTCCAACTAGCCATGATCATAGGATAGTTCCAGGGCACGATGGCAGCCACCACACCAACTGGTTCACGCGTGATCAGCGCCAGCGCAGAGTCGGCAGTTGGG
Source organism: Undibacterium parvum (assembly GCF_003955735.1). Classification (NCBI taxonomy): domain Bacteria; kingdom Pseudomonadati; phylum Pseudomonadota; class Betaproteobacteria; order Burkholderiales; family Oxalobacteraceae; genus Neoundibacterium; species Neoundibacterium parvum. The sequence continues at coordinate 4,559,800 of NZ_CP034464.1, forward strand.
GCGATTTCATCATAGATTTTATCAACGGCTTCGCCATACCAGCGTATGCAATTGGCACTGGCCGGTACATCGACGCTGAGGCTGTACTTGATAGGCTTACCCATATCCAGGGTTTCTAATAAGGCCAACTCTTCACGATTTTGCAGCAGCAAATCGGCAAATTTAATCAGGGTACGTTTACGCTCTGTTGGCGCTAAGCCGGCCCAACGCCTATCGTCAAAAGCACTACGTGCCGCCACCACCGCTTTGTCGACATCGGCAACATCGCAACGTGCGACGGACGCCAGATTGCGCCCATCGATAGGTGAAATACAATCAAAGACGGCGCCAGACTCGGCCGCCACACGTTGCCCATTGATGAAGGCACGGCCATCTATTTTTAGCTGAGCGGCACGCTCATGCCACTGTGTTGTTTGGATTTGCATCTATTTACTCCATGACGGTAAGTCGCTAGCGTCTGCTCACTATGAGCAGCCTAGAAAAATTGGTTAGGTCTGGCAAATCTGCGCGGCATGGGAAAATCCCATGCCGCGTTTTACTAAGTGGCTATTTTCAAGAGGTGGCTAACTGCCTTAAGCGCAAGCGTTCTGCTCTCGCCATATAAAAACTAGAAGCGATCACCGCGATGCTGACCACCAGGATAGTCAAGGCCGCCACTGCATTTACTCTAGGATCTAAGCCTAAACGGGCACGCGAGAAAATCACCAAAGGCATGGTGGTGGCACCTGGTCCCGACAAAAATGCGGTGAGAACGACATCGTCCAATGACAGCGTAAAGGTCAGGAGCCAGGCCGAACCTAGGGACTGCAGGATATTTGGCAAAGTCACCAGAAAGAATACCTGGTGCGGCCGACACCCCAAATCCATGGCGGCCTCTTCCAAAGATTTATTCATCTCCCGCAAACGCGACTGTATGACTACCGTGGCATATGCCATCCCTAATAAAGTATGGCCTATCCAGATCGTGACCAAACCACGCTCCGGAGCACCAAACGTCTTTTGCAATGCCACCATAAATAACAGCAAGGACAGACCAATAATGACTTCGGGCATGACCAGCGGCGCACTGACCATGCCACTAAATAGAGTACGGCCAAAAAAACGACTGTATTTTTCGAGTACAAAGGCGGCAAAAGTCCCCAAGATGACTGAGGTACAGGCGGTCATAACGGCGATTTTCATCGAAAGAATAAACCCAGCGATGATTTCGCTATCCTGCGCAAGTGCGGTATACCAATGAGTAGAGAAACTGTTCCAGATCATGTCCTCCCTAGAGCTATTGAAAGAAAACACGATCAATACCAGGATAGGGAGATATAAAAATAGATAGCCTATCGATAACCAGCTACGTCCAAAAAAGCGATATCCGTTCATAGTCCACTCATTTCTTGCTTGGCTTGGTATTTGTTGAAAATACCCATAGGTAATAAGATCAGCAAAATCATCACCACCGTGACCGCTGAGGCCATAGGCCAATCATTGTTACTAAAGAATTCGTCAAACAACACCCGTCCTATCATCAAAGTCTCCGGGCCACCGAGCAATTCAGGGATGGTGTATTCACCTATGCAGGGGATGAAGACCAGCATAGAGCCGGCGATGATGCCGGATTTCGATAGCGGCACGGTGATACGCCAAAATGCCTGCCATGGGCTAGCCCCCAGATCGGCAGCAGCTTCCAGATAACGCACATCGAGTTTTACCAAGTTGGCGTACAGCGGCAAGATCATGAAAGGCAGATAGCCATACACCATCCCTAAAGCTAAGGAAAATGAGGTATTCATCATGTGGATAGGGTTATCGATTAAACCCATGGAAAGCAGCAAGTGATTCAATAAGCCGTTATTTGCCAAAATCCCCTTCCAGGCATAGATACGCAGTAAGAAAGAGGTCCAGAATGGCAGCATGACCAACATCATTAAGGTATCGCGTCGACTCGGTTTGGCGCGCGCCATAAAATAGGCAAATGGGTAACCAAAGAACAAACACAGTAGCGTCGTAATCAACGCAAATTTCAATGAATTGAGGTAGGTAAACAGATAGAGATTATCTTCAGCGATAAAAAAATAGCTGGCAAATCTCAATTTTAAATTTGCCACACCATTGGTATAACTCCAGATGCTACCGAAAGGATCGATGCTATCGCCCATATCAGTCACACTGAGTTTGAGCACAATAAGAAAGGGAAGCAAAAACACCAGCAGCAGCCAGACGTAGGGAATCCCTATGACCAGATGGCGCCCGCTGAGAGCCCGCAAGCGCAGCACTCCGAATAAATTTGAAAATATAGTTTTCATAGCATCCTCGCTGCTTATTGGGTCAACACCACAAGATTGTCCGGACTCCATCTGGCGTAGATTTTTTCGCCTAGCTTGAGTTGATGAGAGGAAAATCGGTCAGAGTTGGCGATGCTCGCTTTCAATAACAAGCCGCTACGCAATTTAATATGGTAGATCGTGTAACTCCCCAGATAGGCCCAATCGACCAAGCTGCCCTCAACACAGTTATATAAACCTTGGCCTAAATCCTGAGGCTCGTTAAAACTAATGATGATTTTTTCCGGGCGTATCCCAACTGAAACTGGCATACCTAAGTTGCCGCTAATTCCATGCCCTACATAGTGTTTGCACTCCGGCGTTTGCACCACCACGTGATCGGGTTCATCTTCGATCAACTTGCCATCAAACAGATTGATGTTGCCTATGAAGTCAGCGACGAAACGGCAATTCGGCGTTTCGTAAATTTCTCTAGGTTTGCCCACTTGCGCAATTTGTCCATGGCTCATCACCGCGACGCGTGAGGCCATGGTCATCGCTTCTTCCTGGTCATGCGTCACCATCACGCAAGTGACGCCCACTTTTTCTATGATGTTGACCAACTCCAACTGGGTTTCTTCGCGCAACTTCTTATCTAGGGCCGCTAAGGGTTCATCAAGCAAAAGTAATTGCGGCCTCTTGGCCAAGCTGCGCGCTAAAGCGACGCGCTGCTGCTGGCCGCCCGACATTTGATGTGGCTTGCGTTTGCCGAAGGATTTTAACTGCACCAGATCAAGCATCTTATCGACGCGATCCGCGACTTCATCTCGCTTCATGCCATCGCGGCGTAAGCCGAAAGCGATGTTGTCCCATACGCTCAAATGCGGAAACAGCGCATATGACTGAAACATCATATTGATAGGCCGCTCATAGGCGGGCGCACCGACGATATTTTTTCCGTTCAGTAAGATCTGCCCGGAAGTCGGCGTTTCAAAACCGGCCAGCATGCGTAGTAAGGTAGATTTTCCACAACCAGAGCTACCGAGTAAGGCGAAAATCTCGCCTTTCTGAATCGAGATCGAGACATCATCGACCGCCCGTACTCCGTCAAACTCTTTGACCAGATTACGGATCACTAAGAAGGCTTTCTCATCCTTGGATGAGGGAACTACGTCGGGTTTTTTATTGGTTGCCATGACAGATTTGGTACTTTCAAAATTGGAGATTATGTGAAGCGACTTCACATCTTTCTTGTAGGGCGCCACACACTGGCAGCATTGCCTAGACTAAAGGTAGTTGCGCTGTTGCAGATCGGCCAGCGTCTCATCCAGACAAAAACGGATCAAGGCGATCATCTCGTCGATCTGCGCAATAGTCATAGTCAAAGGAGGAGAGACAATCATACGATTGCCAACCGCGCGCATAATCATGCCGTGCTTAAACATGTGGTCGCGACAGATCTGCCCCACCCCAAGGTCTTTCGGGAACATCTGCATATCAAAAATATTTTCGGCTTTTTCTTTGACTAAAACCAAGGCCGCTAAAAATCCGCAGGTATCGACCATACCAACCAGGGGATGGTCAAGCAGACTGTCAAATCCTTGCTTCAGATACGGCCCAGTTTCGTCCCGAACTTGCTCTATAATTTTTTCTTCGCGCAAAATGCGAATATTCTCGAGTGCCGCCGCGCATGCAACCGGGTGGCCAGAGTAGGTGAAGCCATGGTTGAAGTCGCCGCCTTTTTCTATCAGCACCTGGGCCACCTTATCGCCTACCATCACACCGCCCAGCGGCAAATAACCGGACGTGACCCCTTTGGCAAAGGTCATTAAATCGGCCTTGATTTCGAAATGTTCGGAGCCGAACCAGCACCCTACGCGACCGAAGCCACAGATGACTTCGTCGACGATCAGCAAAATATCGTATTTGCTACAGATGCGCTGAATTTCCGGCCAATAGGTAGCAGGCGGGATAATGACACCACCGGCGCCCTGCAAAGGCTCGGCAATAAAAGCGGCGACCTGGTCGGCACCAACTTCCAGAATTTTATCTTCTAACCATGAAGCGGCTTTTAGCCCAAATTCATCCTGCGTTAAGCCCTTGCCGCCTTCCAAATAGTAAGGTTGGCCTATATGTACTATGCCAGGAATAGGCAAGCTGCCTTGCGCGTGCATTGCTGACATGCCGCCGAGCGAGGCGCCCGCTACGGTGCTGCCGTGATAGGCATTGTGACGACTGATAATCACATGGCGTTCGCTATAACCGAGCAAATCCCAATAGCGACGCACCATGCGTAGATTGGTATCATTCGCTTCGGAACCGGAACCGGTAAAGAAGACATGCTTGAATTGGGGCGGTGAAATTTCGACCAAGGCCTTGGCCAATTCCACCGCAGGAATATTCGTGGTATTGAAAAAGCTATTATAGAAAGGCAGTTGCTGCATTTGCGTATACACCGCATCTGAGATACTTTTGCGGCCATAACCGACGTTGACGCACCATAGGCCCGCCATGCCATCTAAGATACGCTTGCCTTGGCTATCCCAAAGATAAATATCCTGCGCTTCGACGATGACCTGAGCTCCGCGATTTGCCAAAGCTTTGAAATTGGTAAACGGATGTAGATAATGCGCCGTATCCATGGCCTGAATAGCTTCAGTGTTGTAGTGCACTTGCTGCGGTGTCGAGACCACGGCTAGGGCTGCCAGTGTATTTGATTTCATGTTTCACCTAATTGTTGAATACCGGACAAAGCCGCGGATGTGGCGCTGGCGTTTGTCTAAATTTCAAAAAATAAAACGAGTTAATCCTATTCCTTCGCTTTGCTGGCGAAGGAAGTGATGTAGTGAGAAGCTAGTGGTTTTAAACGTGCAGCAGCAGGTGCTCACGCTCCCAGGGACTGATGACTGTCATGAACTCTTGATGCTCCAGATCTTTGATGGCGCAATACACGTCAATGAAACGCTCACCCAGTACGCTACGCAGCTTGGTCTCGGCGCGCAGTGCCTGCAACGCCTCAGGCAAACCCTGTGGCAATTCAAATTTCAGGTCATACGCACTACCAACCATGATCGGTGTCGGTTCCAGTTGCTCGGTCATGCCGAGATAACCGCAGGCCAGTGTCACAGCCAGTGCCAGATAAGGATTGGCATCGGCACCGATAATGCGATTTTCTACCCGCCTATCTTGCGCGCCCGACTCAGGTACACGAAACCCTACGGTACGATTATCCAAACCCCACTGGATATTGATAGGCGCAGCCGTGTGGCGCACGATGCGACGATACGAATTAACATAAGGGGCAACGATCGCCATCGCCGCAGGCATATAGCGCTGCAAGCCAGCGATGTAATGTTTAAAAATTGGCGCCGCCGAGCCATCCAGATTACTGAAAATATTCAAGCCGGTCTTGGCGTCAACCACGCTTTGGTGTACATGCATGGCCGAGCCTGGCTCGCCCATCATGGGTTTGGCCATGAAGGTGGCATACATATCGTGCTTCAAAGCCGCTTCCCGCAGGGTGCGCTTAAAAAAGAACACTTTATCGGCCAAGCCTAAAGGATCGCCGTGCAGGAAATTGATTTCCATCTGACCGGCACCGATCTCATGTATCAAGGTATCGACATCGAGATTCATCAGCTCGCAGTAATCGTAAATATCTTCGAACAAGGGATCGAATTCGTTGACAGCATCAATGCTATATACCTGGCGACTGGTTTCGGCGCGGCCACTACGTCCTACCGGCGGCTTCAAAGGCAAATCGGGATCGGTATTTTTAGCCGTCAGATAAAATTCCAATTCTGGTGCCACGACAGGTTTCCAACCTTTGTCGGCGTACAGTTTCAAGACCTTACGTAATACCGAGCGAGGAGCAAAATCGACCAACATCCCATCCGAGAAAAAACAATCATGGATGACTTGCGCGGTCGGGTCTGTGGCCCATGGCACCATGGTAATGGTCGTTGGGTCGGCCTTTAAGATCATGTCCCTATCGGTTGATGAGATAGCTCTATCGTAAGGGCCATCATCGGTAGGATAGTTGCCAGTGACGGTCATGCCCAGCACTGCCTCGGGGATACGCATGCCACGCTCTTGCGTGAATTTACCTCGAGGTAAAATTTTACCGCGCGCCACTCCAGTCAGATCGGGCACTAAACATTCAATTTCTGTCACGCGCTTTTCGTTGAGCCACAGATCCATATCGGTGTACGAAAAATTTTCATGTATAGACATTTTTTACTCGTTTCTTTTTGCGCCGCTTTTCCGCTGCGTTTTTCACTGCATTTTATGACGAATGTTCGCGTCGTTTCCGAGCGCGAGTCTAGGCTCGTTGCGTGCTGCACCAACTAGCCTAGATAGATCCAGCAAGTATTCATAGATAGAGGGAATTCAAAACCATACAAACACCGACTCTGAAGTGACGAAAATACCTACCGAGCTCAACTTCGAGCTCGGTAGGTATTGCTTCGATTAGAAGCTCAGCACCATCGAGGTACCGAACAACTGATTGTCGCGTTTAAACGTACCATCTCTGACATCAACGAAGACTGGCAGACTAGCGCGGTCGTAACGGTATTCAACTTTAAATACGGTATTGGCGTTGAAGTTATAACGCATACCTAAAGTGATTTCGCTACGATTAGCGCCCACTTCAGGATTGCCAACTGGATCAGGGCCCAAACCATTGCGAGAATCGGCGAAGTTCCAGCCACCAAAAGTACCGCCACCATTTTTTTGATTGTTCAAATAATCCAAGCGGACCACACCCTCAAGCGCAGTGTTAAATTTGTAGCCAACGGTAGTACTCGCACCCCACCAACTACTATCGCGCAAATTACCGCTAACTGGGTCAGCCGTGATGGCAGCGTTTCTTTGTGCACCGACGCTCACTTGTCCAGCAATAGACCAATCACCGCGGGTGTAACCGCCTTCTAACTCCAGAGTTTTTACCAGAGCATCAGTCCCATCATAGGCCACGGTGGTGATAGGATTGCTAGCGCCTGCAGCACGGTAATTCGGCAGTTTGCCGACCATACCAACCAGAGCCAGGTAAGTAAATTCTTGTGCGTAATCGAAATAATCGGCACGAAATACCAAGGCAGTGGATTTTTCAGAATTAGGTTTTTTGGACGAGTTGATGTTCGCTACCATGGTTTTCAATGTGTATTTTGAATTCAACGCCTTTTCAAAACCCACACCTGTGAATGAAGCCGGGATAGTGAAATCAAACAAGAGATTATGCGTAATCAGTTTATTTCTGTATGACTCTAAAGCTTCATAACCTTCCCAGGATGGCACTTGACCAGCCAGTAAACGCGTGCCATCTAGGCCGGTAATCGGCATCCAGATACTCGCTTCGTGTACGATAGATTTACCATCGATAGTATTACCAGCACCAACCCGGTTTGGTATCAAGGTCAGATGAAATTTCGTGCCGCTTTCCATCTCTTTTTGAATATCAAGAATGGCAGCACCGAAAGCGCCATTGTCAAACGCGAATTCAGGTGCACCGGTAGCTGTCAGGCTAGAATTTAAGAATTGGAAACCTGCGCGGTTTTGATTCTGCGTATAGATATAGGTAGGGTCGATAGATCCGCTAATTTTCAAACCCTTGATACCCATGCTGGTATTGGCATCGACCTGCGCATCGGCCATCACGGAGAGTCGATTTAACTCACGCTCTTGCTCAGCATTCATGCCTGGCGCCTCGGCATTTTTTTGTTTCAAGGCCGCTTCCAACTCGTTCATACGGGTTTGCATATTGCCTAATGCCGCTTGCGTGCGGCGCATTTCTTGCACAATTTCAGTTTGCGACTGCGCTTGAGCCACGAGCGGTAAGACACTGACGCCAGCGACCAACAGACTGGTAATAGTAGTAGATTTCATGATGGTTTTTCCTTGATAGATGATGTAGAGGCAAAATCTCTCCCCTACCCGCCATCACAGCGGGTTTAGAGGATCTCGATACAAATTGGGGTTCTAAAAAATCAATAGCCAGTCTTGAACTTGGTGTAGATACGCGATGACAACCTACGTATCTCGCCATTGACCTTGCCCTGCACGCCCATGCGATTGATCTCTGCATCAGTCGGGAAAACTTCAGCGCTGCTAGAAATTTCGGGGTTCACAAACTTGCGACCTTCCTTATTAGGATTGGCGTAAAACAGCTTGTTCGTCAATGAGGCATGTACCTCTGGACGCATGATGTAATTCATGAATTTATGCGCATTGCTAACGTGAGGCGCATCTACCGGTATCACCATGGTGTCAAAAAACATGACGCCGCCAGTCTTAGGCATGAGAGGCTGAATATGCACTGCAGGTTTAAGCGCTGCGGCGCGACGCTTGGCATTACTCAGGTCACCCGACCAACCCATTGCGACACAGACCGAGCCGCCCACCATGTCATTGATATACCCGGAAGAGCTAAATAGTGTCACGTAAGGACGCACAGAATTGAGTAAAGCACCCACTTCAGCATAATCGGACGGATTGGTACTTGCCAAAGACTTGCCCAGATAATGCAGGGCAGCCGGCACCACTTCGGAAGGAGAGTCTAAGAAAGAAACACCGCAAGACTTCAGCTTGGAAACGTATTCAGGTTTAAATAACAGATCCCAAGCATTGTCCGGCATAGGTAAATTACCTAATGCGGCCTTGACTTTATCAACGTTGATACCAACCGTGGTGTAACCCCACAGATAATTGACCAAGTATTGATGGCCAGGATCAAGTTTGGCGATCTGCGCCTGAGTCACAGGATCGAGGTTTTTCATGTTGGGCAATTGGTTCTTATCGAGCACATGCAGTAAACCACCATCGGCCTGCATTCTGCCCCAACCGGAAGAAGACATCACGACGTCATAGCCAGAACGACCCGCGACCAATTTCGCATGGAGAATTTCGCTGCTATCGAAGGTGTCATAACGCACCTTGATCCCAGTTTCTTTCTCAAAGTTCGCAATCGTGTCGTCAGCGATATAAGCAGACCAATTGTAAAAGTTAAGAATTTTCTCTTCCTGTGGCTCGGCCTTGGCTGTCACAGAGACGGATGGAATTGCGGTTTGCGCATTGGCGTCAATTGCCAGCAAACCCGCGTAACAACTTAGAATTGAGGCGATAAATTTGTGCTTGAATTTGTGCTTAATACAGATGCTACTCATGCTGATCTCCCTGGTTTATTTTTTACTTATTTGACTTACTTTAAACTCAAATGCTAGGCTAGACATACTCCAGCCTAGTGCATTACTTCGGCTCTTGCTGCGTGGTGCAGTGGATACCACCGCCCCCCGCAGCAATACAGTCGATGTTGATTTGCACTACCAGACGCTCAGGATATAAATCCTGTAGCGTATGTAGTGCGTTTTGATCGGCTTTGGCATCGCCAAACTCGGGTGCAATCACGGCGCCATTCACCAAGTAGTAATTAAGGTAGCCGGCTGCAAAATGCTCGTTCTTATACTGCGCGCGGATTTCACTTGGGGCCTCGATCAAAACAATTTTTAAGGCATTGCCACTGGCGTCTCTGGCGGCACGCAATATTTCCAAATGGCGCAAAGTCATCGCGTGCACGTAAGAACTGGTATCTGGATCAAAATGCACCAGCACCACACCAGGTCCAGCGAAGCGAGCATAAAAATCGATATGCGCGTCGGTAATGTCGCGACCTCGAATACCCGGCAGCCAGATGATGCTATGCAGTCCTAGCAGCGCTTTCAGTTGAACTTCGGCCATGCTCTTGGTCATGCCAGGATTACGATTTTCGTTGAGGACACTGCTTTCTGTGATTAAGGCAGTGCCTTTGCCGTCCACTTCTATCGCACCACCTTCAAGCACTAAAGCGGTTTTTTTTATCCTAGCCCAAGCTGCTTTGGCAGTGACTGCGGCCACCTTACTATCCGAACGGTGCGCTTGTTTATTACCCCAACCATTGAAGTTAAAATCAACCGCCATCCGCTCGCCACTCTTGGCGTGAATAAAAACCGGACCTGTGTCGCGCATCCACAAATCATCCAGAGCGCAAGTGATCAATTCCACATTAGGCCCGCATTTTGCGCGCGCCAGCTCCAGTTCATGCTCTCTGACCAACATGGTGACTGGCTCGAAACGCGCGATGGTGCTAGCAATCAGTCCAAGATTGTCCTGGACTGCCCCCAACATATCACCCCACAACTCGGCACACGCACCAAATGCCATCCAGGTGCGCAAATGCGGTTCGCTCTCGTCCGGCATGCCTACACGATTATTGTTGCTCGTGCTGGCCGGGCCGACGGTATGCTCGACGGTTGGCTTCATTAACATGCCTTAAGCCTTCTTGCGCAAATCAGGGCGTATATGGTGCCCATCGCTAGTTTGTAAGGTGGTATACATTTCAGGACGGCGATCGCGGAAGAAGCCAAAACTTTGACGCTCTTTACGAATTTCTTCCAAATCAAAGCTATGTAGCAGGATCGTTTCATCCACGCGGTTGGCTTCAGCCACTTTCTTACCGGTGTAATCAGCAATGAAACTGGAGCCATAAAAAGTACCGGTTAAGCCTTTTTGTAGCGCGTTGTTATTGCCGATACCGGTCTCGCTGCCGATGCGATTGGCGGCGACTACCGGCACCATATTGGCGGCGGCGTGACCTTGCATGGTGCGCTGCCAATGGCCTGCTGTATCCATTTCAGTACTATGCGGCTCTGAACCTATGATGGTCGGGAAACACATGATTTCTGCACCCATCAAGGCCATACTGCGGGCGGTTTCCGGATACCACTGATCCCAGCAGATCGCTACACCGATGCGTCCAAAACGGGTATCCCAGACTTTAAAACCAGTGTCGCCAGGTGAGAAATAGAATTTTTCTGTATACCCAGGACCATCTGGAATATGGGTCTTGCGATAGACACCCAATACCGCGCCATCGGCATCTGCGACCGCCACCGAATTGAACGCCGCATTGCCGGCACGCTCAAAGAAGCCTATCGGTAGAACGATATTGAGTTCGCCCGCTAATTTGGCAAAATGCGCGATACGAGGGTTGCCTTCGAATGGTTCGGCCAGATCAAGATGATTCACGTTTTGATCAAGACAGAAGTAAGGCATCATGAACAGTTCAGGGCACAACACTAAGTTAGCGCCCTTGGCTGCCGCTTCGCGTATCAAGCGCTCGGCTCTGTCCATATTCAGTTGAAAATCCCAATCGCCTGATGCCATTTGTACAGAAGCGACGGTAATGGTTCGTTTAGTCATATCATGCATCCTCAATAAACACTTAAGCCAAATTACACATTTGCAGGCGATTGCCTAGCATAGGGTGCTGCTGGGTGGAGCAATGAGTGGCACCACCACCGAGAGAAATAGCCGTGATCGGCAATAATTCAACCACGCGGTCGGGGAAGGCTTGAGCGAAGACGGCACGTGCTAATTCATCTTGTGGCACATCGAAGGCAGTTGAAATTACCGCACCGTTGACTAAGACATAGTTGGCATAAGTGTCGCAAAAACGCGGACAGTCGTAGTTATAGGCATTGCGTGGCACTGGCAGATCGAGTATCTCAAAGCGCCGACCACGAGCATCGGTGGCCAGTTCCAGCGCACGGCGGTTTTCTTGCATGCCGGTGTAGTATTCACCCATGTCAGGATCGGCTGCGTTGAACAGTATCTTGCCCGGTGCGATAAACGAAGCGATGCCATCGATATGACCATTGGTCTCAACTTCAGGTGGGTAGCCTGGCAACCAAATGATTTTTGTTACGCCTAACATGCGACGTAATTCCGCCTCGATGTCGGCGCGAGTCATGCCTGGATTACGGTTTGGGTGCAGCAAGCAGCTCTCGGTCGTCAACAAAGTACCTTGACCGTCGACATAAAATGAACCACCTTCCAACACCATGCTGGAGCGCATAACAGGCAATTGCGCCATCGCTGCAATATCATCGGCCAGACGGGCGCAACCATCATACGGCGAGTACTTTTCACCCCAGGCATTAAACTTAAAAGCAGCAGCGACTTGACTGAGCTTGTCTTCATTGCTCAGGATAATCGGGCCGCAATCACGCACCCAGTTGTCTTCTACCGCAAGTGGCACGACAGTGACGCTAGGGCCACATAATTTACGCGCCGTCTCTACCAGTGGAGTGTGCGCGGTAACGATACAACGCTGATATTTGGCAATAGTGCGCGCCAGTAAGGCAAAGGCATCACATACGGCAGGGTAGTGTTCACCCCACAGTTCTTCACGGTTTTCTAGCACTGGCCAGCCCAACCAGGTGGCTGCCATTGGTTCCCATTCTGCGGGCATACGATAGCCGTCACGGCGGCAATCAAATTCTTGTTGTGTCATCTCAAAACCCTTAATGAAATTAGCTTGTGGGAGTATCCTAAGATGAATTTTATTTATGAAAAAGCGACTAATATTGCGACTATTAGTTAATTTATCTCATACCTTAATTGATTTCAGCGCGCTATTTATGAATTGAGCTGGATTGATTAGACGAATATTTACTCGCCCATGTGACGTAGACACTGGGTGAATCGTGCATGCTAGAGGTGGAAGCAGCGGCAAAATGAAGGCGCGATTTTGCTAACTATTTCGCCTGCTCGCTTAGAGAAAATTGACTTGATAGTTGATGACTGACAGCAAAAAATTTGCCTGCATCTGTGGCTTCGTCGGATTAATGCGACACAGTGGGCTGAGATGTCAGCACAATCGCTTAATGGAGGCCCGTTGGCACAGCACTCAATGCGAAGTGCAAATAATTCAGGAAGAGGAAGGTAATAAGCTTAGACGCACAGCCTGCGCCTAACTTGTTTCAAACATAAATCACTTAAGTACCTAAGCACCTAATCGCCAACACCTTCCAAATTGCCTTGTTTGAGCAAGCCATCAAAGACTTCCAGAACAATATTGGAGCGTGGCTGCCCCGCTACCCGCGAGATCCACCAGGTTGTACCAACAGGCCTTTGATATTCAGGTAGGATTGCCAACCTTTTCTGTGCCAGATCATCCTTGGCCAACAAACGCGAGACACAGGCGATACCGCGTCCACGCAACACGGCATCAAGCAATAGGCGCTGATCATCATATATCGCTTGATTTTTGAACATAGCCAACTGATCCCGGAAGATCCCTGCGGTTGCAGCATTGGTCAGGCTCTCTTCCAGGCAAACCAATTTGGTGTGTAAATGATGCTCGGAGATGGGTATATTCGCCAACTTCGCCACCAGTTCAGTGCAGCCTAGCATTACCCATTCATCCTGCAAAAATGGAATTTCCAATAAGCCAGGCTGTTGTATTGGACGATCACCGATGGTAATGTCCACATCGAGTTCATCGATGAAACGCGCAGTTTCATCGGTAGACAACATGGGGCAAAGTCCCGCAATCGTCTCTTGCAAAAATTCCAATTGCGGCTGCACCCAACCATGCAAAAGCGGCGCTGGACATACCAAGACCACTAAACCAGGATCAAGGTAGGTGGAAATCCGCCCCAAACCGCTACGCAAAGTATCTAGGGAGCGCGTAACACTACGCTGCAACACCTCGCCCGCTATCGAAAGTTCAACGCCGCGGCCGACCCTGCGAAACAGGGGCTGCCCAACCTGTTCTTCTAATTGCTGGATCTGATGACTGATCGCTGATTGTGAAAGACACAGCTCATCTGCCGCACGCGAAAAATTGCCATGGCGTGCGGCAGCTTCAAAACCAGCCAACAATCTCAATGAGGGAATTCGTATAGTAGACATATGTAAAAAATTTGCATTTAACCCGTGAACTTATCAATATATCTCAAGTTAATACGAGTTGGCGACTAGAAATTCAAAATGAATTTTTAACGTGTTGTCGGGCAACGCCACTTTGCAGACTCACTTGAGACGACTACTAGCGCAAATTGACTGACCAGTTTGGTGTGAGATGGAACCAGAGTTTTTTAGATTGAGTTGCGTGCCAAGAGTGGATTTAGGGCCAATCACCGCGTAGAAGTGCGCCCTGAAAACCTATTCAAAGCGTGCGAAATTCGATGCTACCGAAATTTTATACTAATCAGATCAATGCACCATCCATCTTTAGAATATATGGCGAATACCGATATCCAACCCTGTTTTTCCGGAATCGATCTCGATTGCATCATCTGCGCTATAAAAGAGTGGGCCATCCCTTTTTTGATATGGGCATAGGTCGCATACATAATTGTGCGCCTAGCCATAACGTAGTTGTTTTTAAAGACATCGTTGATGCTTTTTGGCTGATGTTCATTGCCTCTTTGACGTTTGTGCCCAGCGAACTCTATTGAGTCAATTATTTTTATGACATTATCGCTATAATGTAAATTAATACTAACAGTACCTTGATTTAAGTCCCCCACTTCCATGAAGCAGCAAAACAATCTGAATGCCGGTCACGGGTATGCGTTGCTACCACTTGACAACGTAATATTGCCAGTTGATATGGATGGCAGCGATGGCAACAACCGCGCACGAGGCAATCGTCCTCAGATATTAGCTGATAACGATATTGATGCTATCAAAGCTTGGCTTGCTCGTTTTTTAGATACTAAGACCACTTTTGATAATTATCGAAAAGAAGCAGAACGCTTACTTTTATGGTCTACCATTCAACTCGGTAAACCTTTGTCATCGATAACGCACGAGGATTGGTTGCTCTATCAGAGGTTTTTGTCCAATCCTGAACCTACATCTCGGTGGGTTATGCGAGATGGTCGAAAATTTGCGCGAAGTGACCCGGAATGGCGTCCCTTTTCGGGACCGCTCTCCCCTACAAGTCAACGCCAAGCAGCCGTCATCCTCAATGTCCTATTTTCTTGGTTAGTCAACGCGGGATATTTGGCCGGAAATCCACTATCACTTTCGCGACAGCGAAACAGAAAGGCAAAACCACGTATTACGCGGTATCTTGAGGAAGATTTGTGGATGGAAGTTAAATTGACGATCGACTCTATGCCGAAGGAGTCTCCGCGAGAATGTGAACAATATTTTAGAATGCGCTGGCTGTTTTCACTCTTGTACTTATGCGGCCTACGTATTTCTGAAGTAATTGGAAATACGATGGGATGTTTTTTCTGTCGACGGGATAAAACCGGCGAAGAGCGCTGGTGGCTCGAAATCTTAGGTAAAGGTGACAAGTTGCGTATTGTTCCGGCAACCAATGAATTAATGGTGGAGTTAGCACGATATAGACGTGAAAAAGGCTTAGCTGCCCTCCCCGCCTCAGATGAATGCCTACCATTATTGTTACCGATTGGACGTCGAACGGATTCAATGACACGCGGCGCATTGCATGCGATAGTCAAAAAAGTCTTTGAAAATACCGCAATACGTTTAAGACAACGCGACGAACACTCTCAAGCGCTTGCTGATCGCGTCGAGCAGGCATCTGCGCATTGGCTAAGACATACTGCAGGTTCACACATGGCTAATAACGACGTTGATCTACGCCATGTACGCGATAATTTGGGGCATGAGTCTATTAGCACCACCAATAATTATCTCCACTCATCAGATAATGCCCGCCACCAAGAAACAGAAAATAGACATAAAATAAAGTGGTAGCGCGTCGATTTTTGACACGTAAAAGCTACCCCGTTGCCAAGCGGAAGATTAAATTTTATTGCGGCCTCAAACCCGACTGAAAAATTACTTATTAACACTTTGGTTGACGTCGCCTAAATTTTCATTTTCTCTAAAGATAATGGCTACGCTCTCCAGCATATCGCATTTTCCCTTTTTTTAAGTTCTGTGGAACATTAATAGTAATTCTGCTCAAATTGATCTATACCAGCCAATAGACAAAGGCTGCACACCAAATTAAACCGAATTGCACAGCATTACTGCGGCTAGCCGAAATTTTCCATCTGGTAAAATAGACAGCATATAAGTCACAGCACAAACCACAAAAAATATGTCGATACAACTGAAACCCCTGAAAGAAAGAACGCTGTCTGAACTTCAAACCTTATCTGAACTTTTCGCCTGGCGTGCCGCCCTGACACCGCAGCTTGAAGCGTACCGGCAGTTTAATGAGTTGCAAGGCGAATGGATCAGTTCTTCATGGCTAGAAACCTATCAACGTAGTCTAGAGTTTGCCAAAGCAATCGCTGTCTTGCAGCCCGAGCGCGGTGCGCGCATTGCGATTTTATTGCCCAATAGTTTGAATGCAGTGTGCATGGATCAAGCGACATTGCAGCTCGCTTGCGTCCCGGTACCCATGCATGCGCTCGATAACCCTGCCAGTATTGCCTATATCCTTAGCGACAGCGATGCGACTTTACTCATCGCCGCTACTGATCAGCAATGGCAAGAAATCGCTGGCACTGGCATCACTACGCCAGCGCTACGGCAGGTAGTGGTACTACAAAAAAATCTCGCGCAAAATGACTATTGCCCGGATGTGCCGGTCGCTCTGTTGGACGATTGGCTTGCCAGCGCATCTGCGCATGACGCCCCTACAGTTCTGGTCGAGGCCAAGGCTGATGATTTGGCCGCTTTGGTGTATACCTCTGGCACCACAGGCAAACCGAAAGGTGTGATGCTAACTCATCAGAACGTCATGTCCAACGTCAAGGCGGTGGTAAAGCGCGTTGTGCCAGTCAGCAGTGACGTCTTCCTGTCGTTTTTGCCTTTGTCGCATACCTTCGAACGTACCGCAGGCTATTACTTGCCGATTGCGGCAGGTGCGTGCGTAGCATTCTCGTTTTCGGTGAAACAATTGCCGCAAGAATTGCTTACCATCAGGCCGACCATACTCATTTCAGTGCCACGTATTTACGAACGCGTGTACAGCGCACTACAAAACAAATTGGCACAGTCAAAAATTCAGTCCTTGCTAGTCAATGAGGCGATAGCGATTGGCTGGCGACGCTTCAACAAAGTACAAGGCTTGATGTCGCAAAGTCGGCTTCAGACCGTGTTTGATAGCCTTGCCTGGAGCGTGCTAGAACCACTTGTGGCAGATAAACTAAAAAGCCAGTTTGGCGGACGCTTGCGGGTAGCTGTGAGTGGCGGCGCTGCCCTGTCTACCGCGATCTCGCGGTGTTTTTTGAGCTTGGGCATTCCTATCGTGCAAGGCTATGGCATGACCGAAAGCTCGCCGGTCGTGGCATTTAATTCTCCCGAAGACAATAATCCGGCAACCGTTGGACGCGTGATGGATCAGGTCGAAGTCAAAATTGGGGAAAACGCCGAGCTACTGGTGCGCGGGCCCAATGTGATGCGAGGCTATTGGAAACGTGAGGAAGATACCGCCAAAGCCTTTATCGATGGCTGGTTACGCACCGGCGATCAGGCAGAAGTGCTGGACGGACGGGTGCGCATACTCGGGCGCGTCAAAGAAATCATAGTGACTTCAACAGGCGAGAAAATTGCGCCGGTTGATCTGGAGATCGCGATCGCTACCGACCCCGTATTCGAGCAAGTCTATGCCTTCGGCGACAACGCGCCCTTCATCGCATGCGCGGTGGTTCTGAGTCAGGCTTATTGGGCCACCTTAAGTGCTTCACTGGCGCTCGATGCCAACGCACCGGCCAGCCTGCACTCGCCCAAAGCGGTGGATGCCGTAGTGCAGCGCATGCGCGCACTAACTACCGCCCTGCCTTTTTACGCGCAGCCTAAAGCGGCAATTCTGTCACTAGAGCCTTGGACCATAGAAAACACTCTGATTACGCCAACACTGAAATTAAAACGACTTAATCTTGCCAAACATTTTGCGTCGGATATACAGCGCTTGTACACACAACATCGATAACAAACAAAGCAAGGAAAAGAAGGCCGCCCCTACCCTGCCGCAACGCACCCAGCATCTGGCACCAGGCCCATGGGTTTCTCAATAGGCATGCCGCCACTGCGCAATACCGGTGCGGCTTACAGGCCGGATGCTGCCACCAGGCGCATAGAATATGCGCACTGGCGTGCCTCATTGTTAGAAAATTTGATGGCGATGATAATTGGATCAAACTGGTTTTTGCTGGATATACAGACGGCACAATAGATCAACCCATTGCCAGCGACGATGCCGCCTTACCACTTCGTGTCATGACAAACAAATTTTCAGCGTTCTTTTTTCTATAGTTCCGTAAGAAAATGCTCGCATGAATGACTACCTCCATAAGTAAGTTATTCATCACAAGCACAATGAACAAAACAAAACAACCCACCTCGCAAGACCTCTTGTACCAGCAGGCAGTGCAAGAATTTGGCCGTGAACTGACCCGCTTTGTAGCAGGCTACGAACGAGAAAATGGAAAACGGCAGGAGCTATTGCAAGAGGTTCATTTCGCTTTATGGCGAAGCATGGCCGCTTACATGGAGCAGTGCTCGTTGCGAACCTGGGTGTATCGAGTGGCGCACAATGTCGCAGTGACGCATATTCAGCGAAACCAGCGTGCCGTAGAGCGAAATTGGGCCAGTCTGGAAGAGCTTGAACTTCATGTCGATGAGGCTGCTGACATCCTCTTAACGGACCGGCGACTAGACCTAGAACGAGTGATGGAATTAGTTCATTCTCTGATCGCATTGGATCGCGAAATCATCTTACTTTATCTCGAAGATTTGGACGCTGCCAGCATTAGTGAAATCACAGGACTGTCTTCCCGCAACGTCGCCACAAAAATACATAGGATCAAATCACTGCTGGCAAACCGGCTGGCCTTTAGGAGAAAATCATCATGAACGAAGAAGAATTGAAATCAATGTGGCAGTCGCAAGCAGTCGACAATGAGAGTTATTCATTTCAAACACTTGAGTACGAGACGATGGGCTTTCGCCGCAAAATTGCGCAACGCAATATACAAGAAAGAATTGCCGCGGTGGCGGTTGCCTTAATCTTCGGCTTTTACGCGTGGCACTTACCGGTATTGTTGATGCGTATTGGTAGCTGCATTGTGGTGTTCGGTAGTTTATTCATTCTCTACCATCTGCAGCATAGGACCTCGTTGCGAGAGCTTCCGCCTGAAAATCTAGCCCTATCGAATTTAACTTACTTTCGTGATGAACTGATGCGTCAACGCGATGCCCTGCGTCATTTGTGGCTATGGATGATCCCGACTCTACTAGGTATGAGCGTCTTTTTTTGGGGCTGGGCACAGCCAGAGCCAGCAGATTTTCCCTGGTCGATTACATCTGTAATAATTGTTCCTTTCGGCATCGTTATAGCGATGAATTTTCTTGCTGCGCACAGACTACAGGGGAAAATTGATCAATTAAATCAGTTAGATAAATAATTGGCAGATCGCTGATGCCCACACCATAGCCAATCGTGGCGATGAGATTGGCGCTTTGGCTTAACAGTCGTATTGACTCGCGTTAAGTCAGGGTGCGGGGATTATTGATGAATTTAAAACGGCATGCCGCCACTGCGCAATACGGATGCGGCCTACAGGCCGGATGCTGCCAGGAGGCGCATAGAATATGCGCGCTGGCATGCCTCTTTTTTAGTAAATTGGAGCGCACTTCCAGGAACAAGCAAACAAAAATATCAGACCTCGATCACCACTTTAAGCGCGCCCGTACTGGCAGCGTGGGCAAAGGTCTCATACGCATCCAGAATGTTAGCGAGCTTGAAGTGATGCGTGATCAATTGTGTCGGATCAATCTTTTTCGTCTGCAAGCTTCTCATCAGCATGGGAGTACTGACGGTATCCACCAAACGTGTGGTGATCGTGATGTTTCTATCCCACAGATTTTCCAGATGCAAATCGACTTTGGCACCGTGTACGCCGATATTGGCGATGGTGCCGCCAGGCGCGACAATTTTTTCGCACAATTCAAAGCTCGCAGGAATGCCTACCGCTTCAATCGCGGTATCAACCCCTCGCCCATTGCTTAGTTCCATTAAAGCTTCCACCGCCTTGCCATCCGTACTATTGATTACAGAGGTAGCGCCAAAGCGTGTGGCAATTTCAAGACGTTTGTCGTCGAGATCGATCATGATGATTTCGGCTGGAGAATAAAATTGCGCCGTGAGTAAAGCGGCCAGCCCGATCGGCCCTGCGCCAACGATCGCCACCGTGCAACCGGGCTGCACCTTACCGTTGAGCACGCCGCATTCGAATCCGGTCGGCAAAATATCGCTCAGCATGACCAGCGCTTCTTCATCCATCCCATAGGGAATCGGATACAAACTCGTATCGGCATACGGCGTACGCACATATTCTGCCTGGGTGCCATCGATGGTATTACCAAGTATCCAACCGCCTGTTGTGCAATGAGAATACATCAGCTTGCGGCAATATTCGCACTTGCCACATGAGCTGATGCAAGAGATCAGCACCCTGTCACCGGGTTTAAACGCGGTGACCGCAACACCAACTTTATCAACAATACCGACCCCCTCATGACCAAGAATGCGGCCTGGCTGGCAGCTAGGCACATCGCCTTTGAGAATATGCAGATCGGTGCCACAGATAGTGGTCTTGGTTATTTGGACGATGGCATCGGTGGGCGCAAGTATTTCTGGCCGCGTACGTTCTTCCAAGGCTTTTTTACCTGGGCCCAAATAGACAAGTGCTTTCATTACTGAAATTCCTTTAAACGTAAAAAATCTTGTAACAAGACATAACGCCAGTCACGCGCCCACAAGGAGTTATTTCTGCACGCGGCAATAAACGGGCAAACGACTTGAGCGCTGTAGCACTCACAGCAGCAACTGCTAGTTCATCCTGCTACATGCTTAACGTGCACCCTTATGGTCTTTTTGCCCGTCATTTTTATGTCTGCCGGCCACTTCCTTCATCTCCGCTTTTTGTTTCTGGGTGTTCAAGGCATCCGATTTCGAGGGACGAGTCTGTTCCGTTTTTTGATTCAGACTTTGACTCGGACTCTGCGTTTTGCTTGGTTGTGTCATGAAATTCTCCTGAGTAGTGTTAGTCATTCTCGTGAAATATGCCGAACAGTCAGCACGCCGAATAACCAGCAATGACAATGCACCGTTTTAAATCAATATACGGTGCGCTAGCGAACAGAAGAAGCTGAAAATTTGCCACTGCTTAGCGTATCGCAGGTGATAGGCTTTGCGTGATTATCAAATCTGGCGGTGTCTTGCAGACTTTGCAGATTGAACCGCCGATCAGGGCTTGGCTGGCCGCATGCAGGGCGATGCGGTTGCTGCCGTTGTCGCCCCATGAGGCGGCGTTGGCTCTGGCCTGATCCGCCAGATTTTGGTAATGGGCGGCGTCTTCGGCGTTGCCTTTGTCTAGTGCTTGCTTGACGAAGCTCAGATTTAAGTCGGCTTCCTTGTTTGCTGCCTTTTGTTTGCTTTCACCGATATCGCCCACCAGTTTGGCGGCCAATGGTGTAGCTTGCTGGATAAAGGCGCTGGCGACCGTCAGGGTGGCTTGCAGATCGGCCTGATTAAAATTATTGGCGATCTTGCCGCTGCTGTCGGTGCCGCTCACTACTTTGCGGTTGAGTCCGTTTAGGCTGTTCAATCCCTGTGCTGGTTGCTGGCCCACTGTAATTGTGCCGCCGCTAATGCCACTTTGCGTAACGCTGCTGTCATTGCTGCTCACGGCCATGGCGCTTGGTGCGGCGGTGTTGTTGGTGGCGCTGGCGTCCATTAGCTTCATGCCGCCCGGCCCAGTCGGCGCTGCCGCTTGCGCCTGACCCGATTTAGCGGCGTCTGCTTTGGCCGCTGCAGTACCGCCCATACTGGCACTGCCAGACAAGCCTAGGCTATTGGCCTCGCTGAGGCTGTGATTGGCAATCTGAGCGCTTGCCAAACGCATAGCCAGAAAAAAGACAACACAAAGCCAGATCAAACTGGTTTGCATTAACTTTTTAAAAAGCGAATTGATTGGCATTAAGTTGAGTACGAAGCTTATTGAAATTCAAAACAGCATGCCGCCACTGCGCAATACCGCTGCGGCTTGCAGGCCGGATGCTGCCAGGAGGCGCATGGAATATGCGCGGTGGCAGGCTTGGTGATGATAAGTTGATGGTGGTTGGATTTTTGGAGTGGTTACTTTTTATGGGAATGCATACGGCGCAATCGATGAAGCTGATTGCGCCCAACGATTCCCCCAATAACTACACAGCAGTATTACGCCAGCCTTCCGCATGGTGCTTTGACGTACTTCCTAGCTGTGATTCAATTCTTGACCACAGTTCGTCATTTCGAGAAGATTCCGAAATTATCGCTTCAATTATTCCTGTAGCCACCGCTGATTTAAGAACATTGTCATTAGCATTCATAGCATCTTCTATCAACTCGAAGACAATCACTATGCTTTCATTCCCCATGCTATCGAAACGACGGGTCAGTTCTTTTCCAATGGCAGCAAACAAAATGGTAACCGGGGGTAGGTCTGGCTCCCAGTATTCAAGCGTTTCGAGCGCAATGCCCTGTAAAAAATTGGACGTATTCATCAACTTCTCAATAAACTGAACGCAACTAGCTTCCATCATTTACCCTTCAATGCGTTTTGGAGATCACGAAGAACATTTTCGGCTGCAGCCCGATCAATAGTAGATGCTGTTGGATTTTTATCAATCCATTTCTGAAGCGCTGCGGAGTAATCGTTGGCCTTTTGAGTATGGAACACATCGCCCACCGATTGACCTGTCGCTTGCTCATAGCGCACAGCATCTGCCGTACTTCCACTGCCAATTTTTGCGCCTGGCCTGTACAGATCATCTATTAATCCCGACAGAGTTGGATTAGACACCGTAGGTTTTCCCATTTGGGATATTAAGCCATCCTTGTAGACTTCAAAGGTGGCTCGATTTGCCGCACCTACCGTATTTGCCCCATTAGCAACAGCAACCGCAGCACCGCCATCGAGTATTTTAGCAGCATCGGTCGTGCCATAAGCGATCCAACGTAGGCCTTTTACTGCTGCACCAACTGCTAACTCTGTTGCGCCGCCACCAATGTCTAATAGAACGGCTTCCGCTGTGCTTTTTGATAGCTTGTCATGGAACGAAGCATCTTTCGCATTAGGCGTAGCAACCAATTCCGGCGTGCCAACTGGATAAATATAGGCTTTACCGTCGTTGCCGAAGATCACCTTGTTTCCTGCATTCTGCGCAAGCCTGACCAGATCATGACAATCCGAAGATGGACCACCGGAACAGGCAATACCGAGATTTCTATCACGCGCTTGCGACAGTGCATAAAGAGAATTTTTAGTGTTGCAATCAACCGCACTTCCCTTGGCGCATGCTGCAACGGCCGCATCGAATTGAGCTTGTTCCGATGGTTTATTAAACGCAATCCGTTTTTGGCCTAGATAGTTATTCTCAACCGCATTAGTAGCCACCTTCCCACCCACCGCCGCATCCAACACCGTGCCGCCCGCTACCCCTGACAACAGGGCACCGATGCCGCTGCTTAACGCTGTGATGTTGGCCGCCTGCGCTGGCGTGAGTTTGTCGCGTTGCAGTTTGCCGTTGGCGTCAAAGGCATCCGGATACAGTTGCTTGGTCAGTATTTGCGCTGCCAGTTCGGCACCGCCACCGGCCAAGGCGCCACCGACTGCGCTTGCACCGTTGGCATAGGCCAGTGTTGCACCGAGTACCGCGTGGCTTAAGTCTTGCAGGGTTTGGTTTTCATTCCCCTTGGTTTTGAAATAATCACCGATGGCTGCCGCTGCATACGGCGCGCTGGCGTTGGCGGCCAGTTGTGTACCGCCCTGGCCTGCGACACCGCCGACCAGGATGCCGGTGACGACCGCTAACGCGCGGCTATTGTCGCCACCCGTACTCCAGTCGATCTGTGCCTGCTTCGCTTGGTTGAGGGTCAGTATCGCTTGCTCTTTTTGCCCGGCAGTGCTGTTCTGGTTATCCAGGACGGCCTGCGCCGCTTGCTGCGTCTTGCCGGCATTGGCGGCAATGTCACCGGCAATTTGTTTTGATGTGGCTATCACGGTACCGGCCGCCGCTGACATGGCTTGCTGGTCTTTGAGCAGCACCTTGATGTCGGGGATTGCCGCTAACGCCGTGTGGGCTTTGGCCGCGTCGGTGTTGATGCCTAGCTCTTTGACGCTGCCCGTGGCTTTACCACCTATCGTAATATTGCCGTCGGTGATGGTGGCGTAGGTGGTGGAACTGGCACTGCCTTTTTCTTGCATAGGCAGACCGGGCGTGACATTGCCGCCCTTTTTATCGCCAAACAGTTGTTGTTGCTCCACTGGTTTGCTCTTGCCATCAGCGTTGGTGTCGCCCGCTCCACTGCCACCGCTAATACCGCCAGCAAGACTCACACTGCTGGCCTGGAAATCCATTTTATTGAGGACATTACTGGTGGTCAGTTTATTTGCTGTCAGCTCAGACTGTTGGGCGTTGGTGCTGGTGATCGCGCCGCCTTTGAGATCTATGCTGTCGGCCTTGATGTGATAGCCACCGTCACCGGCAAATAGCCCTGATTGCTGCTTGACTGCATTGCTACTGCCACTGCCTTTCGATAGCGAGACGCTACCTGAGGCATCCCAGGCGGTGCCGAAGGAAACTTGTACCCGTCCGCCCACGTTGTTTTGGCTACTCTCTTGCAAGCTGCCGTCTTGTACGCTTTCTATGGCAAGTTTGCCGGCAACCCCGGTGCTAATGCTATTGGCTTTGGCGTCTGCGCCTTTTAAGGTCGTGTCGCCCTGGCTGGTGAGCTTGATGGCGTTCGCTGTTAAATGCGTATTTGTATTGGTAACGCCATCGGCATTATTGTGACCATTGCCGACATTGGCGGCGACATAGGCGTAGACACCGGTTTGCGCACCGATGGCATACCCGACTCCAACCTCTAAGCCGGCACTGCTATTTTTACCGTCAGCGTGATAGCCGCTTTGGCTGGCATCTAAGACGATATCTTTGGCTGAATCTAAGCTTAAGGTTTTACCTTCGGTTTTACCGGCACTAAGGTTGGCGCCGGTGGCGTGGATATTGCCCTCGGTACTGGTGAGCGTGACATTACCGGCACCGTTAATGGTGCTCGCTTGAGCTGTGCTGCCACGGTTATTGCCAGAGCTGTTGCTGCTGGCAAAGCCTACCCCTACTTCACCCTTGATGAGAGTGCCACTGCCGCTGACCGCACCCACGGCTTGATAAGCATTGGCACCGGCGGCCATACCCTGCATCGCTTGCAGGCGGCCATCCGATTTGCGGGCAGCTTCAATGTTGTTGACGAGGTCAATCAAGGGCGAGCTGATTCTGGCAAAGGCCCCTATTTTGAGATCACTGTCTTCTTTACGATTGCTGCCGGTATTGTCTGCAACGGTGATATCTATGGTTTTACCGGTGATGCGGATGTCATTACCGGCCAAGACATTGCTAGCCGTTTGGCTGTATTTGTCAGCGGCGGTGATGCTCACGTCCCCTTTGAGACTCGAGACGTTCGAGGCTATCTGCGTGATTTGCGTATTGTTATCGAGGTGCTTTTCATTATGGTAGCCGGCAAAACGCTCGGTGTCGGAAATGACCACCTGGCCAATCGCCTTGTTGTCGCTTTGGTTGGCGTTGTGGACGGTATCCTGACCACTTTGGATCGTGAGATTTTTAGCGGCGTTGATACTGAGATTGCCCTCAGAGACGACATTGGCGGCGATAAGCTTGATGTCGCCTTTGTCGGTGGCCATGGCGGTGCTACCACCGACCGAGAGTTGGGTACCGGTAATGGTGTCAGTGACGCCATCGCCTTTGCCTTTATTGTTGAAGCTGCCGGCGATCAGGCGGCTGCGGTTGTCGAAACTAAAACCGGAGGTTTTATTGTTTTGATCCTGGCTTTGGCCGTTATGGGCAACATCGAAAGTGATGCTGTCTTTAGCGAGGATCAAGGCATTGCCGTCGGCACTCATTTGCGTGCCTTGGCTACTGATAGAACCATCTGTAGCGATGATGGTGAGGTCTTTGCCCGCGTTAAGCGTGCTGGTGCGCGCTGTGCTGTTAGCCTGGTTTTGGTTGCCGCTACTTTGCCTGGAGCCGAACTGAACAACCACCGCAGTGGTTGCTGCAGTGATGCCATCGGCGACACCTTCCCCCTGGCTGATACTTTTTCCTATCGTGCCACCGGAGGAAGAATTTTTTGTGCTCGCTTGGTGCGCATCTTTAAACGCAGAAAGGGGATCGACCGTGATGCCAACTGCGAAACCGCTGCTACTACTCTGCCTGTTGCTCTTTTCTTGCGTGGCATTTTGCGCGGCACTGAGATCGATATTTTTAGCGATCAGGTTTAGATTTTCTTTGGCAGCGATATCTGACGCGATCACCTGCAGATTTTCACCCGCCTTAAGTACAGCACTCCCTTTGATTGATCCGATACTGGAAGCTTGCTGCGTGACGGTATCAAGGCTGCTCTGGCCGGCGCTATTGGCCTTACTATAACCAAGACTGGCGACACCAGAAGAATAGCTCGCCACAAAACCGGATTGTTTGGTTTCATTGGCGGACTGCGCATGGCTGCTTTGCTCGGCGCTGATCACCTTAAGATCACGCCCGGCAGTCATTTGCAATGTATCGCTGGCAATTACATTGGACGCTTGCACCACAAGGTCTTTGCCCGATTCGATTTTAATGCTATTGCCGTTAACGTTACTAGCCACCACTTTTTCACTTTGGCTACTGCTACTTTGTGTACTAGTTTTAGAACTAAATATCCCACTGCTTTTGCTATAACTATCGTCCACGCTGCGGTGCTCTGTGCTGGCGTTGAGGATGTTGATGTCTTGCTTGGCGCTGAGCGTGGTTTGGCCGTTTTGGGCATTGAGATTGGCGGCGCTCAGGCTGATGTTGCCTTCGGTGGCGCGCAGGCTGAGCTTATTGCCAGCGCTGAGATTGCCGCCTACCAGGCTTTGGTCGTCGCGCATGGTGCGGCTGTAGTGGTCTTCACCTACCGTTTGCACATCGTTCATGCGGCGGTCTTTTGCGGCAGCGATCTCGATATTGGCCGCTTGCAACTGCAGATTATTCACAGCTGTCAGATTGCTGCCGCTAATGCGGGCATCGTTCTGCGCTAACAGCAAGACATTCTCGCCCGACAAACTAGCTGCAAGATTGCTGACGCTGGCTTCCTTAATGGCTCCGCTGCGTCCCATGGTGTTGCCACCGGTGGCCACTTGCAGTTGGTATTGGCCTTGTACAGCACTCACTAACAGATCGCGACCGGCACTGGCGACCAGATTATGTTCGGCGCTAAGCTTGGCACCGATGGCGCTGATGTCACGCCCGGCGTCCAGGCTGATTGCGCCCGCTTGCAGGGTAGCGAGGCGGTCTATGCTGGTGCGACTGCTGTCGGCACTGGTGGCGCTGGCCACGCTGCTACTGGCGATGGTGCGGGTTTGTAGCAGGATGTCGCGGCCAGCCAGGAGCGTGATGCTGCTGTCAGGGCCGCTACCGATTAGGCTGCCGGAGAGATTTTTTAAATCATTGCCGGCGCGCGCTAAAATAGTTTGGCCGCGCAAGCTGCCGCCCTGATTGACTAAATCATTCGCAGCCGCCAGGTTTAGCGTACCGCTGGCGTTGATGCTGCCTGAGTTGAGCAGATTGCCGCTGCTTTGGATGCTGATGTCGCTGGCGGAAATGAGCGCCCCGCTCGTTTGCAGATCGCCGCCTTGCGGACGGCGCAAGTACACCTGCGGCACCAACACTTGTTCGCTCTGTCCATTGGCCAGTGTGACAGTTTGCGTGCTCAGCCAGACGATGTCGGTACTCAGATTGGCCATCTGCTCTGCGCTTAAGGCAACACCAGGACTCAGTTGGTAACGCTGTGCGAAAGCGACGCCGCTATTCATCAGCTGTTTATATTCTTCTTCGGTGCTGCTGTACCCGCTCAGGAAACGACGGCCGGTCAGTGCCAGGATTTGATCATTAATCAGTTGCTGCTCGTAGAAGCCATCGCCATAGCGTTTGAGCTGGCGTTCCGGGTCTTTATTGAGTTGCTGGAGATAGTAGTCGCTACTGATAAAGGTCTTAAACCGGGTGAAGCGTGGATCGGTCTCGATCAGGGTGCGGCTAGACGGCTCCGGGTGGATGACGAACAGGCTGGAGTTAGGTAGCGTCAATCGTGGTGCGAGACTGAGTATGACGTCACGCGCACGCTCACCTGTGCCGCTGGCAGCAATGCTCAGTATCGTCAAGGGGCTGTGATCTACTGCCTTTGCCTGAGCAGCGCTGTGGCTGCCGATCGCGATACTTTGGGCTGCAACAGCGCTGGCCAGATTCGATACCCCAGCCTGATTGACGGTGCCAGCCGAACTGAGCTGGCCATTGACATTAATCGCGCTCAGGCTGCGATCATTGCCACTCGCGGCGGCATTGCTGCCAGCCAGACTAGCATCGGCCAGCGCGCCAGATCCAGCCAGGGTTTTGCTGGCCACTGTATTGCCGCCATTGGCTAGGTAGGTGTAGTTGCTTAAGACTAGGCTGGTGACTTCTGGTGCGCCTGTATAACTGACCCATGGGATTGGAATTTCAACGGTGTCATTCCCGTTAAATATACCGTGATGTTCATGATCGCGCATGCCTACCTGTCCGTTCTCTGTGACAGACTTGCTACCTACAGTGCCCTGATTAATAACAGCTGTACCAGCAATCGCGATCGCGCCGCCAGCGACAATAGTGCTATTGTCATTGAGCTTGCTGCCGTTGCCCTGAATGCTGATGCTGCCAGCCGCCGATATCTGGGCTGGTTTGGTCGAGGTGATTTCAGTTTCTTCAGTTTTGCGGTCAGTGATCTTATAGTAAGTCCAGCGGTTAATTACCCGGGACTGTACGTCGGCGTTGTAGGCTGCGATTTTCGCGCCGAGCGCCTCGTAGGCCGCGTCGGTACGTTGTGTGACGGTTTGCGTGTAAGTATCAAACGCCGGCCAATAGCTACCACATGCGCCACTCATATTTCGTATGGAGGCGCTATCGGCATTACTGGTCATGCAGTCAGAATCACCGGATGGTAGTGACGGCGCAGTCAGATCATTTATCACCGGTGCAGCGACCTTAAATAAACTCCAGGCGGCATCGTTAGCAGTGTAATTCACCGACGTCGAACAAACCGTTTCATCTGCCGCCGGGCTGTAGTGGCACTGGGTTGTTTTGGATGGTGGCCTGGTGGCTATCCCAAATTGCGCAATCGGATAAACCGTACTTGGGAGCACATAACACCAGAGGCTATAGTCGCAATTTGGCACTATGCCTAATTCAGTGGAGAGGTATTTAGTCGGGCTGCCTAGCGGCTGTACGAAAGTAATATTAACTGGTGTATTGGTCGTGTGTACCGCAGTCTGTATGAGATCATTACGGTTAATGAAATTTCCCACTGACAAATCAATATTGCGGCCTGCCTCGATATTTGAAGAGGCGTTTAACAAGCTGCCCAACTCACCGAGTGGCTGGCCGTTTTGGGCCAGGCTGCCGGCCATTACGATATCGTTATAAGCATAAATGCTGGCACCATTGCTATTATTGACGGCGCCACCACCTAGAAACATGCTATCGCGCGCGCCCAGAAAACCGCTGCCGCTGTTGTTGAGGGTGCCACTTTGTATGCTGAGCTGATCGCCGTAAATGCGGCCGGTATTGTCTATGCTATTGGCATTGATTTGAGTCGTGCTGCCATCGATCAAGCCGGTGTTATTTAAATTGCCGCTTAGATTGAGGCGGGTGGTTGTGGCACTGATCTCGCCGGAATTAATCAGATTGCCGGTGTTGGCGGTAAAGCTGTCGTTGGCCTTGATCACGCCGCTGTTATTGATGTTGCTGGCGTTGACCGTGAGGTTTTTTTGCGCCGACAATAAGCCGGTATTGCTGTAGTCACCGGCGATGTTAAGGGTGACGTTATTTTGTGAAGCAACGCTACCGCCGAACGCGCCGCTAGCGGTGCTGATCACAAGCTCTTTGTCGGCGACCAGATAGCCGTTGGCATTGTTTAAACTGGGTGCATTGAGCACCAGGGTATTTTTAGCAGTGAGCGTCCCATTGCTATTATCGACAAGGGCGGCAGTGATCGTCGCATTATTGGCGGCGCGAACGACCCCGCCACTATTGCTCAAACTGTTGGCATTGAGTGTCAGGTTGCCTGCGTCTATGGTACCGGACGAGTTATCAAGGCTAGCGGCATTGATGAGGGCGTTGGCATTGGTGGTGAGATTGCCGCCGCGATTATCTAGCGCGCCATTCAAGTTGAGCGCCAAATCGCCTTTGGCATTGAGTCGTCCGCTGCGATTGTCGATATTTACCGCTTGCACTGTGGTGACTGCATTACTGGTAATGAGCCCAGTACGATTGTCTAGCGTGCCTGAACTGGTGATGTTGTTGTTACCACTACTGGCGATAAAGCCGCTCTGATTATTGAGGTCGCCGGTTTGGAGCCGCAATTTGGCGGCGCTAACGATACCGGCATTGCTTGCACTATTGGTGTTAACCAAGGCATTGCCGTTGGTACTGATAGTAGCGTCGCCTGCGGCCTCGATCAAACCGGCGTTATTGCTGAGCGCTAGCGTATTGGCATTGAGTGTCCCGGCGGCGAGTATTTGGCCGCCATTATTGTTCAGACTACCCAAGTTCAAACTCAGATCTTTTGCGCTGATCAAACCTGCATTTTGATTACTCGTGCTGCCCGCTTGCACATTCAAATTGCCGCTTGCCTGCATTTTACCGGCATCGTTGTTCAAGCTTTGTCCATGCGTATTGATGCTCTGGTCCGATTGCAAGCTCGCCAAAGTACCGCCAGTATTGGTGAGCGCAGCGCTGTTGATGTTGACACTGCCATTGGCGATCAGCAAGCCACCGGCATTGTTCAGATTGCCTGCAGCATCGACTTGTAAACTGCTGGCTGCAGTGATGCGGCCGGCGTTATTGCCGTTTAAGCTGGCGGCCTGTATCGCACTGCTGCCATCGGACATCATGCGGCCATTGTTATTGGTCAGTGCGGCGCTGGCATTGATATTGAGTGCGCTACCGGCATTGATGCTGCCGCCCGTATTGTCGATATTGTTGGCGAGGATGTTCGCCTGGCTATTGGCTGCAATCACACCTGTGGCTTGTGCTGTGCCAGCGTTAGCGCCGCGATTAAGGATATCACCGGCCTGCAGGGTGAGCGCCTTCTGCGCGCGGATGATGCCCAGATCATTCTTCAGTTCCTGCGCATGGGTGTTGATCAACAGATCACCCTGGCTACCGATCACGCCAGCGCTGTTATCTAACGCTTGACTAGAGATCGTGAGCGCCGTGGTACCGATAATTTGGCCCGCCAGCGATCCGTTGATGCTACGGTTCTCTAGCTTGCCGCTTGTGATAGTGAGGCTTTGCGCCGTCGCGATACTGCCGCCATCATTATTGATACTGCCCGCGTTGATCTGCGCATTGGCACGCGCTAATACAGTTCCGCTATTGTTGAGTGCGCCAGTTACGTTCAGTGTCAGATCGCGTCCAGCTTCCGCATTGGCGGTGCCAGTTTGCAGCAGTTGCGTAGCTTGTATATTGAGGTCACGTCCGGCTAACAGCTTACCATTGGCATTGCTGACGATGCCGTTTGCAGTGATCTGCAGATCTTGGGCGGCTTGTAGCGTAGCGGCCGAGGTGTCCAGATCGGTCGTGCTAAGTATGGCATTGCCGTTGGCGGCGATCACCGCGGCGTTGCGACTTAACAGGCTACCGCTCTGCAATTGCAGATCGCCCTGTGCGATGATACGTCCACCATCGTTCTTGAGCTGCTGTCCTTGGGTATGAATGAGAAGATTGCCGCTACTTTGCGCATTCGCTGCCAGCTTAAGCGCGCTAATCTCACCTTGGGTATTGTCTAACGCCTGGCTGGTGATGCTGGTCACACTCTGACTAGAGAGCTTACCGCCCAGATTAGTGAGTGCAGCCGCAGTGATGCTCAGATCACCACCGGAGACAATATTGCCTCCCGTGTTATCGAGCTGCTGGCCCTGCGTGTTGATTGCCAGCGCCTTGCCGGTATAGATGGTGCCGCCCTGGTTGTCGATCCGACCCGATTGCAGAGTAAGGCCTTGCATGCCCAGCACTTGTCCGGCGTGATTATCCAGAGTGCCACTGCCTAATTGTAGGCTAGCGGCGTTGGCCGCGCTGATGCTCGCTTGGGTATTATTGAGCGCTGCCGCCTTGATGCTGAGATCATGATTGCTGACGATACTGCCGAGCGTATTGTTTAAGGCAGTGCTACCGCTGAGCGCCACGCGCACATCGGACAAGCCAGAAATCTGGCCCTGACGATTGTCTAGTCCGACCGCATCCAACGTGATGCTTTGATTGGCAAGTACCTTACCTTGTTGGTTGTCTATGCTACCGGCAAGCACATTGAGTTTGTTGCCGGCGCTGATTTGCCCCGCTTGGTTATTCAGGTCTCCCGTAGTCAGATTTAACATCGCATCAGAAGCAATGATGCCGCCGACGTTGTTGAGCGCCGCGCCTTTATTGGCAATAGTCAGTGCGGTTTTAGCAGAGACCGTACCACTCTGGTTGCTGAACAAACCCTGTGTCGTAATCAGCGCAGCTTGCTCACTTACCAGCATCCCATGGTCATTATTAAGAAGTTGACTGGCATTGATCTCCAGCTCCTTACTTGCCAATAACTTGCCGGCACTGTTATCGATGACACCCGATGTGGTGACGGCCAATGCGCCGTTGGCCAACACAGTACCACCCCTGTTATCCAAAGATGCCGCCTGCAGCCTGATGTCGCGTTGCGCTAGCCAAAGGCCCGCGGTGTTACTCACGGCACCTGATGCGTTGGCTTGTATGTTAAGACCTGCATTAAGTTGAGCGGCACTCGCCTGCAGTCCACCATCAATGGCGCGTAAAACGAGGTTCCCGTCCGAGGCTAACTGGCTACCGGACAAGTTGATATTTTGCGCTTGCAATTGAAGATCACCACTGGCCAAGAGCTTGCCATTGCGGTCGCTGATACTGCCAGCAGTGAGCGCCAGAGCGCCGCCACTGTAAATACTGCCGCTATTATTGGCACTGCCGCTGACAGAAATACTCGCAGCATCGGCGCTACGTTGGGAGATATTGCCTTGATTGTCCAGGCTTGTGGCTCGTATCGTCAGGGGGCCTTTGCTTTCCATCGTTCCTAGCTGCACCAACGCCCCGGCGCTACCGACCGCAATTGCAGCGTCACTTACTGTTTGACCAGACAAGTTGGCGTTTGCCGTTGTCTCGATTTGTATATTTTGTTTGGCGTAACTATCTTTGAGGCTCAGGTCGCCATTGGCGGACAAGACCAAATTGCCTTGCAAGGCCGCGATGCGACCGGTGCTATTGACACCAAGACCGCGCTCAGTGGCGACCATATAGACTTGATTGGCGTACATCCCGCCAAGCTCTTTAATATCAATGGCGAAACGTGGCGTTGCACCAGCGCCTGACTGCGAAATCGCTTGTAATGTTCCGTATAGAAGCTGATTGGTACCGGCAATCGCATTAAGGTTTTTAGCCCAGACCTCGCCTTCTATCACCATGCCGCGGGCCATCAGATCCAGTTGCTCGATATTTGCGGCGTTTAATCCAGCGCTGCCTATCGTGATTTGTCCCTGACGTACATCAAACCCTTTGATGGATCCATCGGCGGCAAATTGCGTACTACCGGTTGTTAGCGTGCTACGACCGGCATTAAGAAAGCCGCAGCCGTCGCAACTGATGCCATTGGGATTGGCGATCACGATATCCGCACGTTGCCCTGCTACTTCTATTGTTCCACGTAGTTGCGATGAATTTGCTGAGATCACTTCATTGAGGATGATACGGGCCGGTGTGACGCCTAATTGCAAATTGCCGCTAATCCAGCCGCCTAGTTTTGACTGCACATTATTTGCACTGTTATTGAGTATCAGGCCGTTCTGGTTAACATTAAACTGATCGTATTGGTTGCGCGACACCCCAGCGGCACTAGGTGGTGCGATATGAGCGATAGGCACCCCATTGAGCGCCGCATCCATTATGGCGCGCTGGCCTGCCGCGGCGCTGGCGGCTGGCGTGATCGCTAAGTTGCCAGTAGCAGTTTGGGCGTAGGCTGGCAAAATACTCTGCCACAAATACAAAACGGTAAACGCCTTGGTGGCGATGCGAACCCAGGGCTTCTGTGCCGGGCGTATCATTTCAGCGTTTCGTGTCGTTTGTATTTGTTGCGTTTTCATTTGAAAATTTCCAAAAATAACTTTTATGCTCCGCTGCTGTGAAAAATTCTCACAGCAGCCGGCTAGTTGTGTTTGTTCTGTAGGGCGTTGCTAAGACCAGATAAAACTCGTACCTATTCGTGCCCGGCGTAACTCTGAGCGCTAATAGGCATAGGTCAGTGAGAGATAAGGGTTCCAGCGCAGGGTCTGAAATCCCTCGGGGTGATACAGAGGTGTGCCTAGCGACATATCCAGTTGCAGAGCTTTGCTCTTTATTCTGACGCCTGCTGCTATACCGGCCAATTTATTACCGATCAAATTGCCTACGCTAGCGCCACCAACCTGGCCAAAATCAAGTGCAAGATAACTACTACTATCGATGCCATCGAAGAAAGGGGTAAATGTTGATACTTCGTTGCGCAGAATTATTCCGCTTTCTGAGAGTAAGACACTATCGCCATCAAAACCACGCACACTGGAGCGTCCCCCAATGCTGATCTGGTCTATTGCTAATGTTTTGTCGCTGGTGTGCTGGCCTTGTAGCGCACCTAAATATTGATAGTTCCGCGCGCCCAACTGAAATGTCTGATTTAAAGTGACGTGTAGTGTCGTTAATTGGGGGCGTAAGGTGAGGCCACCGTCGGCGGCTCCTGCGAAGTCATCTTGTGCATCCCGCCACGGCATTCCCTGCCTATGCCCGAGATCAAACTCGATACTGCCTTGTCCGAGCAATTGCTTGAAGTTGATGCCAGCTTCAAAATTCGTGGTGCGACGGCGTTGTACCAGCAGCTCTACGTCATCGAGAAAGCTTTCGGCGTGGCGGGTCGATACGCCAGCGAATACCCCTGCTTTGCTTGACGCTGTTCGTAAGGCCAGGAAATTCCACTTAAAGTCTTTACTGGCACTATTCCCACTAGATAAAAAACGTACCGTGGTGCCCTGCACTATCTGGGCAAATTGATTTGAACTCTGTGAGTATGAAAAATTGTGAAAACCCCAGGGAATACTATAACTGGCGGAGTATCCGCGACTATGATGATCGCTACTTGGGTGCTCCAGATTGCTATTCACTCCAAAATTGAGTATATCATTTAAGCCCAGCAGATTCTCCATTGCGAAATAGCCTGATAATTGGGTGCGTCCTAAGCTTGACGAGCCAGAATTATCGATCGTGACACCGCCGTGCATTCGGTCTTGCACGGGGCCTAATTGCCGCTCTATGAAAACGATGCTGGTATCAGGCTCCTGGCCCGGCTCAATTCTGGTCGCAACAGATTGACTAGAAAGGCGTTTCATTTGCTCTACGCCTTGTTCAAGATCACGGATATTCAGAATGTTGCCCTTGCTGGTAGGAAATGCATTCCACCAAGTACCCCAGGCAGTATCGAGAACATCGCCAGTGATCCCCGATTTAATCATACGTAATTCGGAAACACGGCCAACCTGCAATGCAAACACCAGTCTGCCATCGCGTAGATTTTGTTGAGGCAAACTAACACGCGTCGTGGCGTAGCCCAATTCTATTAATTTAGCGTCAAGTGTAGAGGCAATCAGACGCAAACCTTGCACGCCAGCGCAGTGATATAGAAAAGGCCGAACGGTTGCTTGTAACCAACTGAAGCGCCATGCACTTGCACCGGTAAACTCTACTTCTGAAATAGAGAAGCACGGCGACTCGATTGGCAATGTGGCGACAACTTTGGTAGTTTGTGGGCGAGTCAGAACATCAGATTTTGCTTGCAGTAACTGCTGCTGCTCCCGCGTACGTTCTTCTTGACGTCGCAAACCATCCTGATCGAGAAAAAGTTTAGCTGGCGAATTTGGGGATGCTGGAATAGCCTGAGAAAAGCTTAATTGTACCGGCAGCAGCGCTAGGCTAACTATGAGTAGCCGGCGGCGTAAAAACGACAAAGAAACGATTGTTTTTGCTGTTGGAATTAAAGAGACGGTGCGGCGTTTTGGTGTTTTACTATACGATAATTGCATAAATTCAAAGTAGTATTCGAGCTAACAGCGCGGAATTGTACTTGAATGTTGTAGTATATTAATAATATGTCGGAGTAAATGACATTAATTCTCATTCGCTTTGAATTTTACTTCGCCCTCACCCTCGCCCATCTCGCTACGCACATGGCGTAATTTTCTGAGGCGTTTTCTGGTGTACATGACAACGTGAAAACTCAAAAACAGGCAGGCGGCGATCGGCATAAGGGCGAGGATAAACCACGCCAGGCCTTTAAAGTTGCCGTAGATTGAGGGTTTTTCAGCTGTGACTTTGGCGGGAATATTGCGGGCGCTATCGAGCGTCGCGACGGCCGCAATACTGGGAGGGACAACGAAGACTGGTTGGGCGCTCAGAACTTGAAAATCGGCAGGCGCAGTGCGCATATCCCGACTTTCACAAGTTGCTTCAGAAAAGACTTTCTCACCACTTTTACTGAGGCAGACGTTGGCTGCTGTTTGTGCTTGCCCTAGGCAGGGCAACATCATCAGACTAAGAGCAAAAAAACTTTTTAGATTCATAATTTAGATTCATAACTTACATCGGTTTCTGATTTTAAGGCGCAATCATACCAGAGCAAAGACTGCGGCATATCAAGTAAAGGCAACTCTTGGCGCTGCGAGTATTGAATCAAAGTCGATAATGATATATATTCTCATTACCATTTAGATTTCAGCCGCTAGTCGGAAACACCAATGAATAAGCTAACAAACCCCCACTCCAGCACCAATACCTTGGATAGGCTCAAAGTGGGTAGCAGCGCGACCGTTGTTGATGTCGCTGTTTCTGACAGCATGAAGCCACAAGATGGACTGAATCTAACCCGTCGCCTGAAAGAAATTGGCTTTGTGAAGGGGGAATCTGTACGCATACTCCATCGCGGCTACTTTGGCGGCGAGCCAATTGCGGTACGCATAGGGCAATCCACCTTTGCTTTACGCAACTTTGAGGCGGCACTGATAGGTATAGCCCCGCTTGGAATTGCTTGATGCGTGATACTGATTTAGCGTCTCGCCGCATCGCTTTAGTAGGAAATCCTAATTGCGGCAAGACCGCCCTCTTCAACCGCTTAACTGGCGCGCGCCAAAAGGTCGCTAACTACGCCGGTGTCACCATAGAGCGCAAGGAAGGTAAGTTCGTCGCACCTTCCGGGCGGCATTGGCAAGTGCTGGATTTACCGGGCACTTACAGCTTGCATGCAATTACTCCGGACGAGCAAGTCACCTTTGATGTGATCACGGGCGCACGCAGCGACACTGCGGTAGCCGATGTGATCGTATGCGTAGTCGACGCAACTAATTTACGCCGTGGATTGCGGCTAGTCTTAGAGTTAAAAGCCTTGGGTACGCCGCTGATCCTGGCCTTAAACATGATGGATCTTGCCAGCAAGCGCAACATCCATATCGATCTTCAGCGACTACAGACTAGCTTGGCAATCCCAGTGGTTGAGACGGTCGCGGTGGAGACAAAAGGTGTGGATGCATTGTTAGTCACGCTGGAACAGTTCGCCTTGCAGTTTAAGCGCACTGCGGCTGATTCTACTGGCCAGCCGAATCAGAATTTGAATTTGAATTTGAATTTGATTGGTGCTGCACCAGAAAAAATTCAGGATGAGGTCAATGCCTTGTTGGCTGACTGCGTCAAGATCGATGAGACTCAGGATAGTAATTTTAGTTATAAGTTAGATAGTCTGGTGCTGCATCCTTTGCTGGGACCAGTAATCTTTGCGCTGCTGATGTTTTTTGTGTTTCAGGCGGTATTTGCCTGGGCGCAAATCCCCATGGATTTTATTAAGGCCAGCATAGAGCAATTGGGGCAGTTAGTGGCAGACACACTACCTGCTGGTGTCTTGCAAGACTTATTGGTCAAAGGGGTGATTAGTGGTGCCGGCAGCGTGCTGGTGTTTTTGCCTCAAATTATTATTTTGTTCTTCTTTATATTAATGATGGAAGACTCCGGCTACCTGCCGCGTGCTGCATTTTTACTTGATAGAGTGATGGGTAAAGTCGGTCTATCTGGTCGCGCTTTCATCCCGCTGCTGTCTAGTTTTGCCTGCGCCATTCCCGGCATCATGGCGACGCGCACCATACAAAATCCACGTGATCGCTTGATCACCATCATGATCGCGCCCTTAATGACATGTTCGGCACGCTTACCTGTCTACACGCTTATCATTGCCGCCTTCATTCCTGATACGCTGTTTTTCGGCTGGCTGCACCTGCAGGGTCTGGTTTTATTTGGTCTGTATCTGGCGGGGATAGTGTCTGCCATGCTGGTCGCTTACTGCTTCCAGATGCAATGGGGGAAAGCCGTACAACATGCGCTGATGCTGGAGTTGCCGGAATATCGCTTGCCGAATTTGCGCAATCTGGCGATAGGATTATGGGAAAGAATCGTGATTTTCACGACACGGGTAGGCACCATTATTTTGGCCCTAATGGTCTTGTTGTGGTTACTCAGTAGCTTCCCCGGCGCACCAGAGAACGCCAGTTATCCGCCGATTTATTACAGCGTGGCCGGTATGCTTGGCCGCATGCTAGAAACGGTGTTTGCGCCTATAGGTTTTAACTGGCAGATTTGTATCGCCTTGGTACCTGGCTTAGCGGCGCGCGAAGTCGCGGTGGCGGCACTCGGTACCGTGTATTCTTTATCACAAAGTGGCGCCGAATTGAATAGCAGCTTAGAGCCATTAATTGCGCATTCCTGGAGCATGGCAACCGCACTCTCTTTACTTGCCTGGTATGTGTTTGCGCCGCAATGTATCGCTACCCTCAGCGTGGTAAAGCGTGAGACCAATACCCTGCGCTACCCGATTTTGATGGCGGCGTATCTGTTTGGACTGGCTTATCTCGCATCATTCATCACCTACACAGTCAGCAATTATTTTCTAGGGACCTAAGATGCAAGTGATGCTGACTAGTTTGATTATCTTGCTCGCTTTGCGCTATTTACTCGCAAAGTGGCTACCTCAGAATATTAAGCAAAAATTGCACGGCGCGCTGTCTAAATTGAGCCCTGGTCTCGCCGCATTTTTTTCTAAGGGAAATAGCACAGTCGCAGCCTCCTGTAGTGCTTGCTCTAGCTGTAGTGGTTGTGCCGATACCACGACTAAGCCTAGTTCGAGCAATCCGTCTAAGACTATCCGTTTGATTCGAAACCTGAAGTTTTGATTTAGTGTATCCTCAATTCGCTATTTGTCGTTATGAATAAACTCAAGAGTACTATTCAAAACTGATACGAGCTTACAAATATTAAAGTTAGGACGTAGGCAAAATTGCTCCAGCTAGGCGCACCGCTGAAGACAGTACTTTAGTACGGCTAGGCGGTGACAACGACGCTGGGGCGGTTTTGCATAAGTCCTAAAAACGAGACAAACGATAAAGGCACGAGCTAGGCATGAGTTCTATCATTTACGATAAAGCAGACAAAGGCAGGGAAGAAATCGCCACAAGAAAGTATCAACTTGCACCTAGATTGAGAAGCTTGTTAGTGATGATAGATGGAAAACAATCGGAAGCCGAATTGCTTAAAAAAGTACTCGGGCTAGGTCTAAATGAGCAAAGCCTGATCGACTTATTGGAGCAGGAATTTATCATCATGAGTTCTAGCGGTATGGCTGAACTTGTACCAGCGCTCGCAGCCTTGCCGGTCTCAGCGATCGCCAATCCTAGCTTAGCAGCGGGCAGCGCGCCAACGATGCCAGTCACAAGCCCGGCGGAAACTGCGGCACGCTTCCAGGCCCTATACAATTTTTATAATGAAACCATCAAAAGCACCTTAGGTTTGCGCGGTTTTGCCCTGCAGATGAAGGTGGAACGCGCTGGCAATCTGCAAGATTTTAACGACTTGAGAAATGTGTATATCGAGGCGATTTTGAAAGCAAAAGGCAAGGAAATGGCGCGTAGTTTGCGTGATAGATTGGATCAGTTGTTGTACGCTGATAGCAATGTAGTCGCCGATAAAATCATAGCGGATGATTAAAAAGAAGCTTCTGTCCTAACTAAAAGAATCAATCCACTATCCAATAAAAAAAGCCAGATCGTATCTGGCTTTTTTTATTCTTGAGGCGCGTACTAGCGTCTAATTATTGTATGCCCTGGCTAGACAAGTACTCTTCATAGGTGCCGCTGTAATCGATGATCTCGTTTTCTTTGATCTCGAGGATGCGGGTTGCCAGTGAGGAGACAAACTCCCTATCATGCGAGACAAAAATCAAGGTGCCTGCGTATTTTTCCAATGCTATATTTAAAGATTCTATGGTCTCCATATCCATGTGATTGGTAGGCTCATCCATCAACAAGACATTGTGGCGACCCAGCATCAGCTTACCGTACATCATGCGGCCTTTTTCACCACCGGATAGTACTTTGACTGATTTTTTGACATCGTCACCGCCAAACAATAAGCGACCTAAGATAGCGCGCACGGCCTGATCATCGTCGCCTTCTTTGGTCCACTGACCGATCCAGTCCGTGAGGTTTTTATCGCTGGCAAATTCCTCGGTAGGATCTTGCGGCATATAACCTGGATTGGCATTTTCCGCCCATTTGACGATACCTTTATCGGCGCTCAGATGGCATAGCTCTTCCCCACCTATGCAACGCAATAAGGTAGTTTTACCGACACCATTTGCGCCGATGATGGCGATGCGCTCTCCCGCCTCTACCATCAGGTCAAGCTTGCTAAACAGTGTACGATCGTAGGATTTTGCCAGACCGGTAACTTCAACTGCCAATCTGTGCAATTTCTTTTCGCCATCGAATCGCACGAAAGGATTTTGACGGCTAGAAGGCTTAATATCTTCGATCTTGATTTTTTCTATTTGCTTGGCGCGCGAGGTAGCCTGGCGTGCTTTGGATTTATTCGCCGCGAAACGGCGTACAAAATCCTGCAATTCTAAGACTTTATCTTTGGCTTTTGCATTATTGGCCATCTGCTGGGCACGTGCCTGTGACGAGGCCAGCATGTAGTCATCATAATTACCAGGGTAAATACGCAAAGTGCCGTAATCCATATCGGCCATGTGCGTGCAAACCTGATTCAAGAAATGCCTATCATGCGAAATGATAATCATGGTCGAATTGCGCTCGTTTAGAATATCTTCCAACCAACGGATGGTATTGATATCGAGGTTATTCGTCGGTTCATCGAGCAAGAGAATATCCGGATTCGAGAACAAGGCTTGCGCCAACAGTACGCGCAATTTCCATCCTGGTGCGATCGCACTCATAGGACCTTGATGCTGCTCGATAGGAATTCCGGCACCTAGCAATAACTCACCGGCTCTGGCTTCTGCTGTATATCCATCGTATTCGGCGAACTTCGCTTCCAGATCGGCCGCCTTCATGTAGTCGTCGTCGGTCGCTTCTGGATCTGCATAAATGGCGTCGCGTTCGGCCATCGCAGCCCACATTTCTGTGTGACCCATCATGATGACATCGAGCACGCGCATTTCTTCATAGGCAAATTGATCTTGACGCAATTTACCCAGACGTTCGTTCTGATCCAACATTACGGTGCCGGAGGATTGATCCAGATCGCCGCCCAAAATTTTCATGAAGGTGGATTTTCCACAACCATTGGCACCAATCAAGCCATAGCGATTGCCTTCGCCAAATTTGGCGGTAATGTTTTCAAAGATTGGCTTTGGGCCAAACTGCATCGTAATATTTGCGGTAGAAAGCACGTAAAAACCTTTTTGCAATGAGAATAATAACTAACCTTAGATTATAGCATCGCCAGCCGAGAACACCGAAAAACTGCCTTAGATTCTATGCCTTCATCGGTAAAAGGCAAAAAAAAGGGGAGACGCAATCAAGATTCCGCCTCCCTCAAAAAGTATTACCACTGAACGATCAAAAAATCACTGCTTCCGCCTTAATTAAAAGTCTTTCCTTCTTTGGCCAACTTTGCCAGTAAAGCCGCGACTTTCCAGGCATCGCCGTGGCGGCCCTTGGCATACTTATCCATCGCCATGATCACGTTCGGCAAGCCCAGAGTATCGGCGTAAAACATAGGTCCACCGCGATGCAGAGGGAAGCCATAACCGCTCAGATACACCATGTCGATATCCGATGCGCGCATGGCGATGCCCTCCTCTAAAATATGCGCACCTTCGTTGACCAGTGAGAATATCAGCCGCTCAGTGATTTCTTGATCTGAAATATTGCGCCTTGCTATACCCAAATCAGCAGAATGCTGAACGATCATGTCATTGACGACTTGTGATGGGTAAGCTTTGCGGTCACCCGGTTTGTAATCATACCAACCGGCGCCTGTCTTCTGTCCGTAGCGCCCCAACTCGCACAATAAATCGGCCGTTTTTGAATACGTCACCAGCGGCTTATCGATATAGCGACGCTTGCGTATCGCCCAACCTATGTCGTTACCAGCCAGATCGCCCATGCGGAAAGGCCCCATTGCAAACCCTAGTTTTTCGACTGCCTTATCGACTTGTTCCGGTGTGCAGCCTTCTTCCAGCAGGAAGCCTGCTTGACGACTGTATTGTTCTATCATGCGGTTGCCGATGAAGCCATCGCAGACACCAGAGACTACGCCGGTCTTTTTAATCTTTTTAGACAAGGCCATCACGGTAGCCAGAACATCTTTTGCAGTGGCTTTGCCGCGCACTATCTCTAACAGTTTCATGACGTTGGCCGGGCTAAAGAAATGCATGCCGATGACGTCTTGTGGGCGCTGGGTAAAACTGGCGATCATATCAACATCCAGCGTTGAGGTATTTGAGGCCATAATCGCACCTGGCTTCATGACTTCATCGAGCTTTTTAAAGACTTGCTGCTTAACGCCCATTTCTTCGAACACCGCCTCTATCACCAGATCGGCCTGTGCGATGTCCTGATACGACATGGTGCCAGTAATGAGGGCAAGGCGTTGCTCAAATTTCTCCTGGGTCAGCTTGCCTTTCTTTAGCGTGTTTTCATAATTTTTACGGATAGTCGCCAAACCCTTATCGAGCGCCTCTTGTTTCATCTCCAGGATTTGAACCGGAATGCCGGCATTGGCAAAATTCATGGCAATGCCGCCGCCCATGGTGCCGGCACCGATCACCGCTACCGATTTGATAGGGCGCAGTGGCGTATCTTCTGGCACATCAGGAATCTTGCCAGCGGCGCGCTCACCGAAGAAGGCGTGGCGCAAGGCCTTCGACTCTGTACTTTGAACCAATTCTAAAAACAGCTGACGTTCCAGCTGTATGCCATCGTCGAACTTCATCGTCACGGCCGCTGCCACTGCCTCTACACATTTTAAAGGTGCAGGAAACGGTCCAGCCATGGCGCCCACGGTATTGCGCGAAAATTGCAAAAATGCTTCGTGGTTCGGGTAATCAATCTTGATATCGCGCAC
This sequence comes from Undibacterium parvum, assembly GCF_003955735.1. Lineage (NCBI taxonomy): Bacteria > Pseudomonadati > Pseudomonadota > Betaproteobacteria > Burkholderiales > Oxalobacteraceae > Neoundibacterium > Neoundibacterium parvum. The sequence goes on from NZ_CP034464.1 coordinate 4,603,470, forward strand.
TCGTGGCAAAGGACGGGTCGCGGCGACAGTATTGGCAAAGTCTATGGCGCCCTGCATTAAGTCGCCTTCCAGCATTTGATTAAATAGGCCAGTTTTAGCCAGTTTTTCTGATACCACCGGGGTACCGGAAACGATCATATTGAGTGCCATTTCCAGACCCAGCACGCGCGGCAAGCGCTGCGTTCCGCCTGCGCCTGGCAAAATGCCTAGCTTGACTTCGGGCAAAGCGATTTGTGCGCCAGCTGTGGCAACGCGGTAATGGCAAGCTAAGGCTAATTCCAGGCCGCCACCCATACACACGCTGTGGATCGCTGCGATCACCGGTTTGCTGGCATTTTCTATGACGTTGATCACAGTCTGCAGCGAAGGCTCGGCAAAGGCTTTGGTAGAATTAAATTCCTTAATATCTGCGCCACCAGAAAAGGCTTTACCTGCACCAGTTATGACGATCGCAGTGATCGCTTCATCTTGCAAAGCCTGCTGCATACCTTCGACGACGGCAGCGCGACTGGCGTGACCAAGGCCGTTGACTGGTGGATTATTCAGAGTGATGACGGCGATGTTGCCCTTAACTTGATATTCGGCGCTCATGTCTATTCCTAAATGTAATCGAGTGAAATACGCGGTATTGCAAAGAATAAAAATTTCTTGCGGTGCTATTGAGAGCCGCCCTAGTGTGAGCCAGTTTGCACTGGTCACTGATTCTAGGGCCTGGCCGCTAAAGAGTTTCAACTATAACGCAAAATAGTACGATCGTTTTATTTATTGTTAAAAATATTTGTAATATGCTTTTTTTGAAACACGCGCTACCCGTTGCAAACGCTGTTTGCGCGTGCTCTTGCATATACTCCCCTCATTTTTTAACAAAATACGGCAATCGCGCATATTCTATATGGGGATAAAAACCATACCCATGGGAGTATATTAACTAGTTAGAACAACACCAACTCACACTTCCAGCCATTCCTGGCGTATCCGTTGATTGCCACGCAAGTCTTGCGGACTGCCTTCAAACACGATGCAACCATGTCCCATCACATACACGCGCTGAGAAATTTCTAGCGCGATCGCGAGTTTTTGCTCTACCAACAGTACTGAGATACCGCGATTCCTTAATTCTTTCAGATATTCGGCGACCAGATCGACGATCTTGGGCGCCAAGCCTTCGGTCGGTTCATCGATCATCACCAGATCCGGATCGCCCATCAGGGTGCGGCATAGCGTCAGCATTTGTTGTTCGCCGCCCGACAGCACCCCAGCCGCAGTGTGCTGACGCTCTTTGAGGCGCGGGAACATTCTATACATATCATCAAGCGACCAGCGTGGCTTGCCAGCAGCTGGCTTACCCGACTTTTGCCCCAGCAGCAAGTTTTGCTCAACACTCAGACTAGGGAAAATATCCCGATTTTCCGGCACATAGCCCAGGCCTTTATGGGCGATCTGAAACGCTTTTAGCCCTATCAGTTGTTCACCTTTAAAAAGTATCGAGCCTTGGGCGTCGACTTGCCCCATCGCTGCCTTGATCGTGGTCGAGCGCCCTACCCCATTGCGTCCGAGTAAGCTGACAATCTCGCCGCGATCCACCCGTAAATCCACCCCGTGCAAGACATGGCTCTTGCCGTAGTAAGCGTGTAAATCTTTGATTTCAAAAAAACCGCTCATGCTGCCACCTCGACGGGTGCATGCCCACCCAAATAGGCATCTTTTACTTTTTGATTGTTGCGAATATTGATAGGCGTATCGCAGGCAATCACTTCGCCATATACCACCACGGCGATTTTATCGGCCAGGCCGAACACCACACTCATATCATGTTCCACCATCAATAAAGTCTTGCCAACAGTGACTTTGCGAATTAATTCCACCGCCGCATCTGACTCGGAGCGACTCATGCCTGCGGTCGGCTCATCGAGCAAAATCACGTCGGCACCACCAGCGATGGTCACGCCTATCTCGAGCGCGCGCTGTTCGGCATAGGTAAGTAAGCCAGCACCTATCTCACGTCTATTCTTAAGGCCGATCTGTTCGAGCACCGCCTCAACCCGTTCATGCGCATCCTTCAAGCCATTCAGGCGTTGCCAGAACGAATATTTGTAGCCTAGAGACCACAACACCGCGCAACGCAGATTTTCATACACAGACAAGCGGTGGAAAATATTTGTAATCTGAAAGCTACGCGACAGACCACGTCGATTGATCTCGAACGGACGCAGTCGCGAAATATCTTCGCCGTTTAAAAGGATAGCCCCAGAACTAATCGGAAAGCGCCCGGAGATCAGATTAAACAGCGTCGACTTGCCCGCGCCATTCGGCCCTATGATGGCAAATCTCTCGCCTTTCGGCACTTGCAGATTGGAGCCGCGTATTATTTCGGATTGACCAAAACTTTTTCTAACATCTTTAAGTTCCAAAGAAAACACTGTCATGCTTGAGATCTCCGCAATTGTTCTTGTATGTCGGTATTGGCCTCGCCCCAATCTCGGGCAAAGCTAGGACGCAAGCGTAAGAAGCTGAGTCCGCCTACCAGCATTAGCATCAGCGGCACTATCCATGCGCTAGGCTTAGCGGGCGCAAAAGCAACTCCGAATAACTGCATATCAGCTGCACCAGCACCCTCCAATGAGATTTGATACAACATTTCTATGCTGATTACAGCGCCTAGCGCCAGCACAGCGCAAGCGAGTATGAGTTTCCACATCGATGGCCAGATTTTTTTGTACAAACCAAATTTCAAAACTCGCAAGTTCATCATCAAGATACTAGCGATGCCGCCTGGCGCATACATCACCACTAAAATAAAGAAGATGCCTAGATAGAGTTGCCATGCCTTGGTCAGGTCGGACAAGATGACGGTCAGCAGCACACCTAAGATGGCGCCTATCATAGGTCCGAAAAAAAAGCCTATGCCGCCTATGAAGGTGAACAGTAAAACTCCACCAGAACGTATCGCGCTGACGTTCTCGGCGCTGACAATTTCAAAATTAATCGCCGACAAGGCACCCGAGATTCCAGCAAAAAATGCCGATAAAATTAGAGTCAGATAACGCACCCATTGAGTGTTGTAACCGATAAATTCGACCCGCTCAGGATTATCTCTGACCGCGTTGATCAATCGGCCCAAAGGTGTCTGGGTAAATGCGTACATGCCGACTGCACTGATGAAGAGCCAGATGGCGATCAGGTAATACACCTCTATCTGCGGCCCAAAACTAATTCCCAGTATCGGTTTTCCGATCACGCGATTGGTAGAGATGCCACCTTCACCGCCGAAAAAACCAGGAAACATCAAAGAGCATGCGAATACCAATTCGACCATTCCCAAAGTAATCATGGAGAAGGTGGTGCCGGATTTTTTGGTCGTGACATAGCCAAACAGCACACCAAAAAACATCCCGGCACAACCACCAACCAAGGGCACCAGGCTAATAGGAATGGATAAAGTACCTGCACTCACTAAATTCATCGTATGTATGCCGATAAAGGCTCCCAGCCCGGAATACACGGCATGACCAAAAGAGAGCATACCGCCCTGCCCTAATAACATATTGAAGGACAAGGCAAATATCATCAGTGTACCCATCTGCGACAACAGGGACAGAGAAGCACCACTACTAAACAGCAGCGGCGCGAATAGCAACAGCAAAGCAAAACTGGACCAAATAATCCGGCGCCCTAGATTGATAGGGGTATATGAGAGCGGCTTAGTCATGATCATCCTTCGCGCGTGCCGAGTAAGCCTCTGGGGCGGAAAATTAGTATCAGCACCAAGAGCAAATACGGCAGGATAGGTGCTACTTGAGAGACACTCAAACTAAGTAGTGCGTAGGCCGGGGTATTGGCAGTGACTTTGATACCCGCAATTGCCAAGGCCGACATCAGCGAATAATCGATGGCGACCGCAAACGTCTGCGCCACGCCTATCAATATCGATGCGATGAAAGCACCGGCTAGCGAGCCCATGCCACCGACCACGACCACCACAAAAATAATACTTCCTAAGGTCGCCGCCATGCCCGGTTCAGTGATGAAGGCATTTCCGCCCACCACCCCGGCCAAGCCTGCCAGCGCACAACCACCGCCAAACACCAGCATGAAGACTCTGGGGACATTGTGCCCCAAGGCCTCGACCATTTCGGGATGCGTCAGCGCCGCCTGTATCACCAGACCGATACGGGTGCGGGTTAGTAGCAGATAAATGGAGAGCAGCATCAGCAAAGCCACCAGCATCATGAAGCCGCGATAGATAGGGAAAGTGGTCGTATATAAAGTAAATAAGGGACCATCGAGCATGGCTGGAATCGCATACGGAACGGTGGATCTACCCCAAATCAATTGCACCAATTCGACGATCACATACGACAAGCCAAAGGTGAATAACAATTCTGGAATATGCCCATGCTTATGCACCGAGCGTAAGCCGTAGCGTTCGACTAAGGCACCCAATAATCCTACTAATAAGGGGGCCAGAAAGAAGGCCGGCCAGAATCCCAGTTTGCTGCTGATGGTATAGGCAAAATACGCGCCCAGCATATAAAAACTGGCGTGCGCAAAATTGAGTACGCCCATCATACTGAAAATCAAGGTTAGGCCAGAGGACAGCATAAACAGCAGCAAGCCGTAACTCACACCGTTGAGCAAGGTGATCAGGGTAAATTCCAATTGAACTCCTTTAAAGTTTGGCTACGCATGCGCACTAGCGATTGTTAGCTTTGCCGCGAAAAAAAGAGAGTGCTGGCTGCAGCACTCTCTTTCTTGATGAACTTAGCGATTAATTTGGACGCTTCATTTGGCAAGACGAGGGTTGCGAGGCGACAAAGGCTTCAATTTTTTGATTGGTCTGCCATCCCAAGCCGGTGTTTTCCTGATCGTACTTCACGTCCTTGCCGTTGGTCTTGACCCAGGTGGAGATATACAGGGGTTGCTGGATCTGATGATCACTTTTGCGCAACACATCATCACCATTGAGGCTCTTTACCGTCATACCCTCCATCGTCAACGCTACTTTTAATGGCTCAATAGACTTCGACTCCTTAACCGCTTTGGACAGGCTAGCGATGACTGTATATGTGGCCATGGAATAGTAATCATCTTTATACTTGGCTTTAAAACCCTCGACGATTTCTTTTCCAGAAAAGCTCTCGTTGTTCGGATGCCAGTAGCTCACTTGCTTGACCCTATCGATACCGGCGGCGCCCATCGCAGTCGGCACCCCGGTGGTGCCGGCATAATAAGTATAGAAATTAGCCTTTAAATCGGCGTCTTTGGCGGACTTAATCAATAGGGCAAGATCGGCGCCCCAATTGCCGGTAATGACAGTATCAGCACCGGATGCCTTGATCTTCGCCACATAAGGCGAGAAATCTTTTACCTGTCCAATAGGATGCAGATCATCACCAACGATTTGAATGTCCGGCCGTTTGCGACCGAGGTATTCTTTGGCGGCACGGGTAACCTGATGGCCGAAGGAGTAATTCTGACCTATGATGTAGACCTTCTTGATCGCCAGGTCTTTTGCCATAAAGCTGGTCAATGCCTCCATCTTCATATCTGAATTGGAGTCAAAGCGGAAATGCCAGAAACTGCATTTGCTATTGGTCATATCAGGATCGACCGCTGCATGATTTAAGTAGAGAATTTCTTTGCCAGGATTGCGCTCATTGTGTTTATTCACTGCATCGAGTAAGGCCAGACCTACCCCGGAGCCATTACCCTGAGTGATATAGCGAAAGCCCTTATCGATAATAGTTTTCAAGACTGTCAGCGACTCCTGAGGACTGCCTTTATTATCAAAACCGACCACTTCGATTTTATGCCCACCCGCCCAAGCTTCGGCATTGGCTTTCTCTGCTACGTATTGAAATGAGTTCAGAATGTTTTGTCCTACCGGTGCGAACGGCCCAGAAAGCGGATCGATATAGGCGATTTTGATGGTGTCGGACATGGCCACCGGCCCGACTGAGATCAGTGCAAGTGCTACAACGGACGCGCGTAATTGAAATTTCATTGGTCTATCTCCTTTATTTTTATCGGAATAACGACGAACTCAAAACACAAAAACATGACTGCTTTACTTAATTCTTGCTCACCCGCGAGCACCATCAAACACCTTATACTTACAGTTACGCCGTTGGGAGCTTGTAATCCTTAAATTGCTCCCTCAACTTGTTTTTCTGTATCTTGCCTGTTGCCCCCAAAGGCAGGGCATCGATAAAGACCACGTCATCCGGGGTCCACCATTTGGCGATCTTGCCCTCATAAAACTGCAGCAAAGCGGCTTTATCAATTTCGGCATCGGGCTTTTTAACGACGACCAATAAGGGGCGCTCATCCCATTTGGGATGAAATACGCTGATACAGGCGGCTTGTAAAACCCCGGGGAAAGACATCGCCACGTTTTCCAGATCGATGGTGCCTATCCATTCACCACCGGATTTGATGACGTCCTTGCTTCTATCTGTAATTTGCATATAGCCGTCTGCATCGATAGTGGCCACGTCGCCCGTAGGGAACCAACCATCCTCCAAAATATCGCCGCCCTCTTGTTTAAAATAGCTATGAATAATCCATTCGCCTTTGACCAGTAGGTTCCCATACGTAATGCCATCCCAAGGCAACTCGGCACCAGCATCATCGACTATCTTCATATCCACGCCATACACCGCGTGACCTTGTTTGAGTAAAACAGCTTCCTGCTGTGCGTCGGTCAAGCCCATGTGCTTGGCCTGTAGCGTGCCAGTGGTGCCTAGCGGTGACATCTCGGTCATGCCCCAGGCATGTATCACTTCAACGCCATAAGTATGTCTGAGCGTTTTCATCATGGAAGGTGGGCAAGCCGAGCCGCCTATGACGGTGCGCTTAAAGCTGGAGAAGCGCAGGTTATTTTGCGCGACATAATTGAGTAATCCCAGCCAAATAGTGGGCACTCCGGCGGAGAAAGTGACTTGCTCTTGTTCGAACAGTTCATACAAGGATTTACCATCCATGTGTGGACCTGGGAATACCAATTTCGCTCCGCTTAACGGCGCAGAATATGGCAAGCCCCAGGCATTTACATGGAACATAGGCACCACCGGCAAGACGGCATCGCGCGCCGAAACATTAAGCGCATCTGGCATAGCCGAAGCATAAGAATGCAAGACCGTAGAGCGGTGCGAATACAAGGCGCCCTTAGGATTACCGGTCGTACCCGAGGTATAGCAAAGGCTGGAAGCAGAATTCTCGTCAAACAAGGGCCAAATAAACTGATCCGAGTTGGCAGCGATTAGATCTTCGTAGCACAAGAGATTAGGAACACTACCATCAGTTGGCAATCGGTCCCTGTCGCACATCATTACAAAACCCTTGACGGTAGTGCAATGTTTGGCGATCGCTTGAATAATTGGCAGGAAAGTGATGTCAAATAGCAGATATTGGTCTTCGGCATGATTGACGATGTAGGCAATCTGCTCCGGATACAGGCGTGGATTAATAGTATGGAGCACCGCACCAGAACCTGAAACCGCATAATAGGCTTCCATGTGGCGGTAGCCGTTCCAAGCCAGAGTGGCGACCCTATCCCCGAGCACCACGCCTAATTGTTGCAAAGCATTGGCTAATTTTTTTGCTCGGCTATGACAATCGTGATACGTGTAGCGATGAATGTCGCCCTCGACCCGCCTTGAAACAATCTCATTGCCACCGAAATGCCTATCTGCGTGTTCGATAATGCTAGAAATGAGCAAGGGTTTGCTCATCATTTGACCCATCAAAGGGCTTTTTGGGTAGGCGGACATTCATTCTCCAGAAAATTGATTTTCTTAATTTCAACGAGGTTTTAGAGCTTTCTTCCTAATTTAATTCATTTTGTCGATTTTGGAACGACCGTTCTAATTCGTCAATCGCTAATTTCATGCTGCGTAACAGCAAAAATATCTTTGCAACAAACACAAAACTCATCTAAACCACAAACGAAATATCAACAAAAATTCGTTTATTGCAATGCAATATTTACACAAAAATTGAGACGCAAAAACCGTAAAAATGAAGAGAAAAAAATCCATAATGTTTTTCTAGCGACACAAAAACAACAGAAATCAATTTTTACTACTTTGAAATAACTCCTTCTTAATTATGCAATTTACATCTCTTGTTTTGCGCTGAACAGTAAAATTTTCTCATTCGTAAAAATCCGGGATTTTGTCTCTGACTTCGAGAGTCTTAGCACCTCATCATGTATAATCAAAGGTTCGATTTAATTAGACTGCAGAGAAAAATATGGAAGCCGAACGCCTCAATAGCCTGTCCAACCTGCTCGCTGACCTGACGGTACGCGAAGCCGAACTTCGGAGGTATCTTTGACTTCGATGTCAAGTCAGAGAAACTGGAACAAGTTAACGCCGAATTAGAAGATCCTAAAGTCTGGGAAGAGCCTAAGCGCGCCCAAGAATTAGGCAAGGAAAAAAAATCCCTAGAAGCTATCGTCAATACCTTGACGAAAATCGACACCGACCTAAAAGACGCCAACGATCTGTTTGCAATGGCGCGTGAAGAAGCCGATGAAGAAACCTTAGAGGCGGTCGAGCTCGATGCGGAGACCTTGAAGGGGCTAGTCGAGGGCATGGAATTTCGCAGGATGTTCAATAATCCTATGGATCCGAACAACTGCTTCATCGATATTCAGGCTGGCGCAGGCGGTACCGAAGCGCAAGACTGGGCTTCTATGCTGCTACGTCAATATTTACGCTATTGTGAGCGCAAGGGCTTTAAGGTCGAAATCATGGAACAATCCGATGGCGAGGTGGCTGGCATCAAGACCGCGACGCTCAAAGTTGAGGGCGACTACGCTTACGGCTTCCTGCGCACAGAAACTGGCGTACATAGACTGGTGCGTAAGTCACCGTTCGATTCCGCCAACGGCCGTCACACCTCGTTTTCCAGCCTGTTTGTGTATCCAGAAGTCGATGAGTCGTTTGAAATTGATATTAACCCAGCCGATGTACGGGTCGATACCTATCGAGCTTCCGGTGCCGGTGGTCAGCATATTAATAAGACCGATTCCGCAGTACGCTTGACACATGGTCCTTCTGGCATCGTCGTACAGTGTCAGAATGACCGTAGTCAACATCGTAACCGCGCCGAGGCTTGGGAAATGTTGAAAGCAAAATTATTTGAACTCGAATTGCGCAAGCGCATGAGCGAAAAGCAAAATCTGGAAGACACCAAGACTGATGTTGGCTGGGGTCACCAAATTCGCTCCTACGTATTGGACCAATCCCGCATCAAAGATTTGCGTACCAATTTTGAGATGGGCAATACCAAGGCCGTGCTCGATGGCGATCTTGATGATTTTATTGCTGCCTCATTAAAACAAGGCGTGTAATTTTACAAGTACACGGAGAGCGCTAAGCCCGCTCTCCTCTGCAATCATGGTGCGCATCTTTGCACCCACAATAAAGAGCATTCATATGTCAGAACAAAATATACCGGCCGCAGAACTGCCACAAGACGAAAACTCCATCATCGCCGAGCGACGTGCCAAATTGGCGGCGATCCGCGCGCAAGGCGTAGCGTTTCCGAATGACTTCCGCCCTCAGCACAAAGCCGCGGCATTGCAAGAGCAATACGGCGCACATACGCGTGAAGAGCTCGAAGCGATGAACGTAGAGGTGGCGATCGCTGGCCGTATGATGCTCAAGCGTGAAGCTGGCAAAAAAGCGGCATTCGCCACTTTGCAAGATGCATCAGGCCTAAAGGCTGATGGCCGTATTCAGCTCTACATCACCAGCGATAAGACTGGCGAAGTGGAAATGGAAGCCTTCCGCCACTACGATTTGGGCGATATTCTGGGCATCGTTGGCGTGCTGTTTAAAACTAAGACCGATGAGTTGACCGTAAAAGTCACGACACTGCGTTTGCTGACTAAATCTTTGCGCCCATTGCCAGATAAGTTCCATGGCTTATCGAATCAGGAAACCAAGTATCGCCAGCGTTATGTCGATCTGATCATGAGCGAAGACACTCGTCGCACTTTCAAGGCGCGTACCGCTGCGATGAACTCGATACGCAGCTTTATGAATAGCCATGATTTCATGGAAGTCGAAACGCCGATGTTGCACGTTATTCCGGGTGGCGCGGCAGCTAAGCCTTTCATCACGCATCACAATGCGCTGGACATGGAAATGTATCTGCGTATCGCGCCTGAACTGTATCTGAAGCGTCTGGTAGTCGGTGGTTTTGACCGCGTTTTCGAAGTCAATCGCAATTTCCGCAATGAAGGCGTATCACCACGTCACAATCCGGAATTCACGATGATGGAATTCTATGCCGCCTATGTCGATTACAAATGGCTCATGGATTTCACTGAAGAAGTCATCCGCAAGGCAGCAGTTGATGCGCACGGCACGGCAGTGCTAACTTACCAGGGCAGGGAACTCGATCTTTCCAAGCCGTTCCAGCGTCTCACCATCGTTGGCGCAATCAATAAATATGCGCCAGGCTACAGCGATGAGCAATTGCACGACGCCGAATTCATTAAGGCAGAACTGAAGAAATTCGGTGTCAAGCCATTTGCCACCGCTGGTTTGGGTGCATTGCAATTGGCGCTGTTTGAAGAAACAGCTGAAGCGCAATTGTGGGAACCAACCTACATCATTGATTACCCGGTTGAAGTGTCGCCACTGGCACGCGCATCCGATACCGTTGCCGGCATTACCGAACGCTTTGAACTGTTCATGACCGGTCGTGAAATCGCCAACGGCTTCTCTGAGTTGAACGATGCCGAAGATCAGGCTGCGCGCTTCCAGGCACAAGTTGCGGCCAAAGACGCTGGTGATGAAGAAGCCATGTTCTACGATGCCGATTATATTCGCGCCTTGGAATATGGACTGCCACCAACTGGCGGTTGCGGAATAGGCATAGATAGATTGATGATGCTGATCACCGATTCGCCTAACATCCGTGATGTCATCTTATTCCCGCATTTACGTCGCGAAGACTAAGCTAATTTTTTAGCTTAGCGGGCGCTTATCCGGCAAAAGGCATTGAGATTTTTCTTGATGCCTTTTTCGTTTGTGTTGCGTATTTTTATAAAAACTCTCCTAATATTTACGTTCACCATGACCAAGACCAGTATTCATCCACTTAAGAAATTACTTAGCTACGCCAACAATTACCGCCTAGATTTTCGTCTGGCGACTCTGTATTCGGTACTGAATAAATTTTTTGACATACTGCCTGAAGTGTTGATCGGCGTGGCGGTCGATATCGTGGTCAATGGCGATAAAAGTTTTATGGCGAAGCGAATACTGGGGGGCTTTGGAATTACCGACACCTGGCATCAACTGATTTTATTAGGTGCGCTAAATGTACTTATCTGGGGCGGTGAATCCTGGTTTGAATATTTGCTCTCACTGAAATGGCGTAAATTGGCACAAAACCTGCAGCATGACCTACGCCTTGATACCTATAGCCATGTGCAAAAATTGGAAATGGCCTATTTCGAAAATCAGCGCACTGGCAACCTGATGTCGGTGCTGAGCGAAGACATTAATCAGATGGAACGCTTCCTAAACGGTGGCGCCAATCAAATTATTCAAGTGCTGTGTTCTTCCATTATGGTCAGCGCAGTATTTTTCTCATTACAACCATCTCTAGCGGTGATTTCACTGTTGCCTGTACCGTTCATCTTGTTTGGTGCTTTTTGGTTTCAAAAACGCCTGGCACCACGCTATGCCGAGGTCAGAGTCGCTGCGGGTGACGTCAGTGCGCGTCTGAATAATAATTTACTCGGCTTAGCCACGATCAAGGCCTTTGCCACAGAGGATTTAGAGAGCGCGCACATTGCCCAGGCTAGCCAGGCTTACCGCAACGCGAACGAGCGCGCGATTGCCATCAGTGCCGCCATTACTCCGGTGATACGCATGGCAATTCTGGCCGGGTTCACTGCGACCCTGGTGTATGGCGGCTGGCTGGTGCTACATGCTGAATTAGCCGTCGGTGCCTATTCAGTTTTGGTGTTTCTGACGCAGCGCCTGCTTTGGCCCTTAACCAGTCTGGCCGATGTCGCAGACATGTATCAACGCTCCATGTCATCGATAGACCGAGTCATGACACTGCTGCAAACGCCAATTCAAATCAGTTATGCGGGCGAGCCTGTGGATAGTAGTAAGCTCAAAGGTGAATTGCGCTTTAAGGATGTGAGTTTTTCTTATGGCGACAGGCCAACCATTGAAAAACTTAATCTCACGATAGCCGCTGGTGCAAGCATCGCCTTCGTGGGGGCTACTGGTTCGGGGAAATCAACTTTAGTAAAACTCTTACTGCGTTTTTATCATGTGGGCGAAGGCACAATACTGCTCGATGGCCGACCTATTGAAGCGCTGGACTTACAGGATCTGCGACGTAGCATAGGCTATGTAGCACAAGACAGTTTCTTGACCGACGGCAGCATAGCTGAGAATATCGCCTATGGAATGACAGATGCAAGTGAAGAGGCGATCGCCGAAGCGGCACGCGCGGCCGAAGCGACAGAATTTATCAATAAACTGCCGCTAGGTTTCGCCACCAAGATAGGAGAACGTGGACAGAAACTCTCTGGCGGTCAGCGCCAACGTTTAGCCTTAGCTCGCGCCATCCTAAAAAACCCGGCAATCTTGATACTTGATGAGGCCACCAGCGCGGTTGATAATGAGACTGAAGCCGCAATACAACGCAGCCTCGATGTGGTTAGCCGTGGTCGCACCACCGTTATCATCGCGCATAGGCTGTCGACCGTGCGGCAGGCCGATTGCATACATTTAATGGAAGATGGTCAGATTATAGAAAGCGGCACGCATGAAGAATTACTGAGTTTGGACGCGGGCTATGCTGCCTTGTGGCGCTTGCAAACTGGTCAGAGAACTTGATTTTAATGGGGAACTTGGAGCAGAGCCCTAAGTTTTGGGTCCTGCTCCAAGTCAATTTAACACGCAACTAGGCTGATACTTCCTTGGCCAGTGCCAAGCCACTCAGGAAGGCATTTTCTACACGGCCGCCGCCCTCTAGACCGACCGCAAACCAGTCTCCACACAGGCCCAGACCTTTTTTTGCATCCCACAGATTTGCTTGCGCTAAAGGCTGGCACGCCTCGGAATAACGCCACCTATGCGCCACCGCATGCACCGCCTGTATGGGAGAGCCGGTCGCTTCATGGAAGGCTTTCGAGAGTTTTTCTTTTATCCTATCTGGATCTTCTTCCAGATGTTTTTTACTCCAGGCCGCGGTCGCGTGGCACACCCAGCGTTCGCCAGCTCTATGATCCGGTTTCGAGGTGTCGCGTGAGATCCAGCCGAGTCGTGAATTGGCGATCCAGGCACCATCGTAGTTGAGATTTAAGGCATTCTGAAAGCCTAGCATCAAGGTCCAGCATGGCTCCATATGTATGGAGTTGAGTATTTTGGAAAATTCGCTATGTCCTGTCAGTAGCGGCGCGGCCTGCTCCGGTGGAGTAGCGATGATGACCGCATCAAATGGCCCAGCCGAGGCTGGCACTGCAACCATGTCAGACTTTATCAATAACAACCATTGCTTATCGAACGGCTCTAGCGCCATGACCTGCTGTTCAGTACGTACATCGAGACCATGTGCCAGTTGTTTGCCTAGCGAACTCATGCCAGGCGTAGGCACATATCGTTTTCTACTGCGGTCGGCGGGAGTGGTAATCGCAGCGTCCAACTTGACTAGCTTGCCTTCCCATGGCACCACCCAACCTACCTTACTCCAATCGGCAATCTCCTTTTTAAATCGATCTGAACTAGCAGTAAAATATTGGGCGCCATGATCAAAGCCACCTACTTCGGTTTGACGGGTACTCATACGTCCACTGACACCACTACTTTTTTCGTAAATGGTGACATGATGTCCTTGCGATTGTAGTTGACGTGCAGCAGTCAATCCCGCAATTCCAGCTCCAACGATCGCTATTTGCATGATGGGTATCTCCTAAGGTATTTAAAATAAAAGCAGAAACAAAAACGCCCGCAAGCTAAGCTATGCGGGCGTTTTTATTTAGTCGACGACGTTCAACATCACTCTTCGCTTTCTTCAACAGGCCAATCGCGAATATAGGCCTTCAACATCTTGTTCTCAAAGCTTTGCGCCTCCAGAACAGCTTTTGCAACATCATAGAAAGAAATCACACCGAGTAAAACTTTTGCATCCATCACCGGCAGATAGCGCGAGTGTTTCTCCAGCATCATGCGTCTTACTTCATTCACTTCAGTTTCTGGCGTCACCGTCAATGGATGGTCATCCATAAACTTGCGCACCGTACCGTTGCCTAATGAACCTGTTTGTTTATCCAGGGCACGTATCACTTCGCGAAACGTCAGTACCCCTACCAGAGTGCCGAACTCCATCACCACCAGAGAACCTATATCTTTTTCTTCCATGACGCTGGCAGCTTCGGTGATCAAAGTGTCTGGCGTGATAGTAAATAGGATATTACCTTTTACCTGGAGAATTTCTGAAACCTTCATATTGCCCCCCTTAAAATCGTCAGCTATGCGCTTATCGCATTTATATCTTTTGCTTATATTGTCAATGTATCGTAAGCCGTGTAAAAAATCCAGCATTTGCAGAGAGCAAACTTAATTGAGTTAGCGCGAAAAATATTTTCTACGAAAAATGCTGTCAAAAAGCATTTTTTAAACTCTTGCTTCGATGGTAGCATTAAGCCTTGAACTTAGGAGAAAAACACCATCATGAGCGGTCCAAAATACCACGGTTTCGATACCTTGTCGCTGCATGCGGGTGCTGCGCCCGATCCAGCAACTGGCGCGCGTGCCACACCTATCCACTTTACTTCCTCGTTTGTGTTTAAAGACTCAGATCACGCGGCCTCACTCTTTAATATGGAGCGTGCCGGTCATGTGTATTCGCGCATCTCGAACCCTACCAACGCCGTCCTGGAAGAGCGCATCGCAGCGCTTGAGGGCGGGGTCGCAGGGATCGCCGTGGCCAGTGGACAGGCCGCGCTACACTTAGGTCTTGCCACCATCGCTGGCGCCGGATCGCACATCGTTGCTTCACGCGCGCTGTACGGCGGTTCCCAAAATTTACTCGCCTACACCTTAAAGCGTTTTGGAATAGAAACGACTTTCGTCGACCCACGCGATCTGGATGCCTGGCGTCAGGCGATACGGCCAAATACCAAGGTGCTATTCGGTGAGACTTTGGGTAACCCGGGTTTGGATGTACTCAATATCCCTGAGGTGGCTGCGATCGCGCATGAGAATTACCTACCGTTGATGCTGGACGCCACTTTCACCACTCCGTATTTGCTGCGCCCTTTTGAGCACGGTGCGGATCTGATCTGCCATTCAGCGACCAAGTTTTTATGCGGCCATGGCACCGCTATTGGCGGCTTATTGGTGGATGGCGGTACTTTCGACTGGCAACAAGCTTACGAAAAGACCGGGCGCTTTAGCGAATTGTGCGAACCCTATGATGGATTCCACGGCATGGTGTTTGCTGAAGAATCGACTGTAGGAGCGTTCTCGCTCAGGGCGCGCCGTGAAGGTTTGCGCGACTTCGGTGCCGCCATGAGCCCGCACAATGCCTTCGCCATCTTGCAGGGAATCGAGACTCTAGGCCTACGCATGGATAGGCATGTCGCCAATACCCGTAAGGTCGTAGAATTTTTGGTGGCGCACCCGGCAGTCGCTTCGGTGGCTTTTCCTGAACTGGAAAGCCATCCGGATTGTGCACTCGCCAAGACCCTGCTACCGAAAGGTTGTGGCGCAGTATTTTCTTTCAACATCAAGGGCGACTGTGCTGCAGGTCAACGCTTTGTCGAGGCTCTCAAAATATTTTCTCATCTGGCCAATGTCGGCGACGCCAAGTCGCTGGTGATCCACCCTGCCTCAACCACCCACTTCCGGGTGCCGAGCGAGCAATTGGCCGCCTCTGGGATTAGCGAAGGCACCATGCGCCTGTCGATAGGCCTGGAAGATATCGATGACTTATTAGAAGACTTGGCGCGCGGCTTAAAAGCAGCCATGAAAGGAGCTTAAGATGCTCATCACTATCGATAATCAGGCTGCGTATTGCTACACCGGTGGCAAAGCCTTCAATCCAGAATTGCCAACTGTGGTTTTTATTCATGGCGCGCAGAACGACCATTCGGTCTGGGCGCTGCAAAGCCGCTATTTTGCGCATCATGGTTTTTCTGTGTTGGCGCTAGACTTGCCAGGACACGGGCGCAGTAAAGGCGCCGCCTTAAGCAGTGTCGCTGCAATGGCAACCTGGTTGCTGGCGGTGTTGGATGCGGCTGGTGTTAGCAGCGCCATGTTGGTCGGGCATAGCATGGGTTCTTTGATCGCACTCGAAGCTTGCAGTCAGGCACCCACGCGTGCCAGCAAGCTAGCCTTGCTCGCTTGTGCCTACCCAATGAAAGTTTCCGATACGCTGTTAAATGCAGCGCGCGATGAAGAACAGAGCGCCATCGACATGGTGAATATCTGGTCGCATAGCTCAATTGCGCATAAACCCTCCTGCCCCGGTCCTGGTTTTTCTGTGATGGGCAGCAGCCAACGCCTGATGCAGCGGATTTCCCAGATCAATCCTGAAAAAGTTTTTTTCACTGATTTTAGCGCCTGCAATAATTACGCGAATGGCGAGCAAGCGGCGCTGGCGGTGGCCTGCCCTACCCTGTTTTTGCTGGCGCGCAAGGATATGATGACACCGATCAAGGCCAGTAGCGGCTTAAGCAAGGCGATCACGCAAAGTAAGATCAGCATCATCGAAGACTGTGGGCACTCCATGATGACTGAGCAAGCCGATGCGGTATTAAGTGAATTACTTAGCTTTGCCAGAGGCTAGACGCGTATGGCGATGACGATGGAAAGCATGTTGTTGTTTACCGCGACCGAAGCAGCACTCTCTTTATCACCGGGGCCGGCAGTGATGATGGTGGTGGCGTATGGCATCGCACGCGGTTGGCGCAATTCGCTGTTTGTTACCCTGGGGATTCTAACTGGCAATGCGATTTACTTTGCCATCTCGGCCACAGGCATAGGCTCAGTGCTGCTGGCCTCGCCTATGCTATTTAATGGACTTAAATATCTGGGCGCGGCGTATCTGGTGTATCTGGGCTTGTCAGCTATCTTTGGCAAGCCTTCAGCCATCACCTTATCCGCGATTGATAGCCAGGCACTGAGCGGGCGGCGTATCTTTTTGAGTGCCTTGATGTTACAGGTGACCAATCCGAAGTCGCTGTTGACCTTCGTTGCGATCTTGCCGCAATTCATAGACCCACAAGCGCCGGTCGCGATGCAGTTATTGATATTAGCAGCCTGCTCAATTATTCCGGAATTTTTTATCTTACTAGGCTATGGCATGTTAGCTAGCAAAGCGAGTCACTGGGCGACTCAGCCGAAATACTGCCAGATCACCGAACGTATCGCTGGCACGCTGGTGTTGATGGCAGGCGTCTTGGTGGCTGCGGTTTAAAACAAAAAAGCGCTGGTCAAGAACTCTTGTCCAGCGCTTTATCGATGTGCCATCGAGCTTGTATTTAAAAATTATGCGTCATGTGCACGTGCGGAATTCCCGCTTCTTCAAATTGGGTCCCATCGCTGGCAAAGCCTGCGCGCTGATAAAAACTTTCGGCCGTGGTTTGGGCATTGAGTTGCACTGCCACCTGGCCTCTTAGTTTTGCCTGCTCCATCAGCAAGCGCAAAATCGCTGCACCAACACCGCTGCCGCGCGCCGTTTCTTTGACTGCCATGCGACCTATGTGCCCATCCGGTAGCAATCGGCCGGTGCCTATCACTAACTTATTCTCATCGTAGGCGACCGCGTGCAAACACAGAGCGTCCATCACATCCCACTCCAGATCGGCTGGAATATGCTGCTCTAGCACAAACACTTCGTGGCGTATCGCCTGCGCGTCTTTTTGCAGGGTATTCCAGTCACCTAAGATAATATTGAATTCATTCATAATAAAGCGGCAATAAAATGTTGTTGTGAGTAAATAATTTAATGATTTAATTATGGCAGCGAAGCATAGTCCTTGGCAAGCGGCTTCTCTGCCTCGATAAAAGCGCGGATCAGCGTGTTAATCCTGCTTGGCTGCTCATGGATGATCCAATGCGTGCCCTCGGGGATACGTACGATTTCCAGATCAGCGACGAACTCTTCCAAGCCATCTAATAAATTTTTTGGCAGCGCTGTATCGGCCTCGCCCCAGATGACGCGGGTAGCCACATTGACTTTAAAATCAGCGGCCGACAAGTTCAGTTGCGCAGCACCTGGCGCAGTGGCGGTGGGCGGATGCAAAGGGGACGCACGGTAATAATTGACGCCGCCATGCAGTCCGCGCGCCCAGCAGGCATGATACAGAGCGCGGGTAGGCGCATCAAACCAGCCCGCCTCACCCTGCTTCTTGAAAAAACCTTCGACTAAAGCAAAATCATCTTGCGCCAGCGCTAGTTCAGACCCTTCCTGACGTAGCCAATTCATGTATTCACTGGCGGCTTTTTGGTTGGCATCGTGCGCTAAGGCCTGCATAAATAAATACGGATGTGGGGCATTGATGATGATCAGTTGTTCGACCAATTCTGGTAGGGCAATCGCCAGATTCCAACACACGGCACCGCCCCAATCATGCGCCACAATAATCGCCTTTTGGTCGCCCAGATGCGCGATTAGCAGCCTTAGATCGTCGACTATGTATTTCGCCTTATAGGCCGCCACATCGGCTGGCATATCGGATAAATTAAAGCCGCGCAAGTCTGGCGCCACCGCAAAATAATCTTGCCCAAACTCGGACAATTGCGCCGCCCATTCATACCAAAACTCGGGGAAGCCATGCACAAACAAGATCAAAGGACGACCCGGCACCCCGGCACTGGCGTAATGCAGCCGGGTGCCGTTAGCTAGCGCGGCATACTGCCCACTGCGTATTTCTACTTGCTGATCGCTATCCATGATGTCTCCTTAAAAATAGATACTCCCCCAGTTTTTTAAAAAAACTGGCTACTCCCGCATATAGCACCTGCGCGATTAAATATTACTAGGAGGGAGTATCTGTAAATCAGACTGTATTAACTGGGTTTAGGCGGCCTTCATTTTGGCGCGCAACATGTCACGGATATGCGGCGCGGCCTGATACGGATCGCCGGGATTACGCTGCTGCACGATGTCTTCCATGCGTTCTTGTACATTGCCCAATGCAGACGGATGCGAGAAGATATAGAACTGCTTTTCCTGTATCGCCTTAAAGGTATTTTCAGCCACTTCCTGGGCACTGACCTTGCCGGAAGAAACCGCTTTATCCGACATGCTCTGCGATGCCCTTTGGCTGGCAGTGACGGCGCCCGCGGCCACGTCTTGCGGACGATTGCGGTGCGACTGGCTAATCCCGGTTGGCACAAAATACGGGCAAAGTACCGACGCGCCAATCGGTGCCTGCGCCAGATCCAGATCTTGATACAGGCTTTCCGATAAGGACACCACCGCATGTTTAGAGACGTTGTAGACTCCCATGGTGGGCGCATTTAACAAGCCAGCCATAGAAGCGGTATTGACGATATGCCCTTCATACTCAGGGTCCTGCTTGGCGCACTCCAGCATCAGATTGGTGAAGATGCGCACGCCATGGATCACACCCCATAAATTTACGCCTAACACCCATTCCCAATCGGCCTGAGTGTTTTCCCAAATCAAACCACCTGAACCCACGCCGGCATTATTAAAGACCAGATGCACCGCACCGTATTTTTGCATGCAAGCGTCGGCTAGTGCCTGCACCTGTTCGGCATGCCGCACATCGCAACGCATCGCCAGCACCTCAGCGCCGCTCGCTTCCAATTCCGCTTTGACTGCATCCAAGGCATCTTGCTGCACATCAGCCAACACCAACTTCATTCCTAAACGCGCCCCTATGAGGGCGAACTCACGGCCAAAACCACTGGCAGCACCGGTAATCACGGCGACTCTGTCTTTAAAAATACGCATGTAGCACTCCTGAATTGAAATCGCTGAAATTGAAATTGATGTTGGGGATGGAGATGTTTGTGGCAGTCTTAAATCAACTTAACTAATTGTTTGCCAAAGTTTTTACCTTTTAACAGACCGATAAAGGCGGCTGGCGCAGAAGCTAGATCGGGCGCAACTGATTCGCGGAAACTAAGTTTGCCAGTCGCTACTAACATGCCCAGTTCTTTCAAACCTTCTGGCCATAATTCGAGATGCTCTGAGACGATAAAGCCACGCACCGTCAGACGCATGGTTAGCAACACACGAGAATTCTTGATCGGCAAAGCCTCGCCGTTGTAACCGGCTATCATGCCGCACAGAGAGATGCGGCCGAAAGGATTCATACGCGCCAAACTGGCATCGAGAATCTCGCCACCAACGTTCTCGAACAGGGCATCGATACCGTCGGGTGTTGCCGCAGCCAGATCAGCCTCTAAATGTCCGGCCTTGTAATCGATGCAGGCATCAAAGCCCAGCTCGTTGACAACGTAGGCGCATTTCTCCGCACCGCCAGCGATACCTACTGTGCGGCAACCGCGCAATTTTGCCAATTGCCCGACCACGCTACCAACCGCGCCACTGGCGGCCGACACCACCACGGTTTCGCCAGGTTTGGGCTGCATGATCTGGGTCAGGCCATACCAGGCCGTCATGCCTGGCATGCCAACGGCGCCCAGATAGGCCGACAGCGGGATATGACTGGTCGACACTTTGCGTAGCATGACGCCATCCGACACGCCCATTTCTGACCAGCCCAACATGCCTACCACCTGATCACCGACTGCAAATTGTGGATTTTTAGAGGCAAGCACCTCGCCCACCGTACCGCCTATCATGGTCTCGCCGATGGCCTGAGGCGCGGCGTAACTCTTGGCGTCTTCCATACGCATGCGCATGTAGGGGTCTAAGGACAGAAAGTGATTGCGTATCAGCACTTCACCCTCACGCAAGTCGGGGACGGACACAGTTTCGAGGCGGAAGTTCTCAGGCACGACCTCGCCTTGTGGGCGGGACGCTAAGACGATGCGTTGATAAGTTTGGCTCATAATTTTCTCTTGGTGTTTAGTATGAATTTAGTATGAAATTGGTGCGCGTCTAGGGTGTCAAAAAACTTAATCACTGCCATAAAGTTTTTTCATATTTTCACCCGATTTTAAACGGCGTAAATACTTGAAGGTGCCCATGGCTTTGGCGACCAATTTATCGCCATTCCAGATTTCGCCTTCGCAAAAGCACATGGTGGTCGATTGATGAAAGGCCTTGCCTCTGGCTTCGATACGGCCACCGACGATGCCACCCGGCTGCAAAAAACTGGTTTTCATCTCTATCGTGACCACACCTTTGAGTTCGGCACTTAAGGAGCGTCCGGCCATCGCCATCACCACATCGAGCATCGTCATCAGTACGCCGCCATGGGTGATTTGCCAGCTATTCATATGCTGCGCCTGCAGGTCGAGGCCTAGCTTGGCGCTGCCATTTTCCATTTCCAGTAACTCCACCCCCAAGGCATCGAGGAAGGGATTAAGGCTGGGGGGAGTATCGTTAACTGACTGGGCCGCGTCGGCTGCTGTGTTTGCGTTCGCCGTCATGCTCACACCGCCGAGACGCCGCCGTCTACCGCCAAGGTTTGCCCGGTGATGTGCTTACCCGCATCAGAAGCAAACAAGACCGTCACGCCTTTTAAATCTTCTTCGTCACCGATACGCTGCAAAGGTGCCTGTTGCGCCAGTTTTTCTTCGCCCAGATGTTCGAGTATGCCCTTGGTCATCTTGGAAGGGAAAAAGCCCGGTGCGATCGCATTGACTGTGATGCCGTAAATGCCCCACTCACCGGCCAGGGTGCGCGTGAAGTTAATCACCGCTGCTTTCGAAGTGTTGTAGGCGATGGTTTGCATGCTGCCCGGTGGATTACCAGAGAGCCCGGCAATCGAAGCAATATTGATGATGCGGCCGCTCTTGCGCGGGATCATGCTGCGTTTGCCGACTTCTTGCGAGAGCATGAAGATGCTGCGGATATTGAGGTTCATCACCTTATCCCAGGCTTCAACCGTATGCGATTCGGCTGGAGCTCCCCAGGTTGCACCGGCGTTATTGATGAGAATATCGATATGTTCCAGGCGCTTGAGGGCTTCATCGACCAGCCCTTTGACTGCGCCCTCTTTGCCCATGTCGGCAGCAATTGCGCTGGCCTGTATGCCACGGCTTCTCAGATGCGTCAGCGCATCCTCTAAATCTAAATTTTTGCGCGCCGAGATGACGATGCTCGCGCCCTGCTCACCTAGAGCTTCTGCCATCTGCAAACCCAGACCGCGTGAGCCGCCCGTGATGAGCGCTGTTTTACCGCTGAGGTCAAATAATTGTGTGGTCGTACGCGCTATGATTGCCATAATTTTTCGTCCTTAATTTGGTTTATTGCTCAGAGATAGCGCAGTCATTTGAGCGCGCCATTATTGCCAGAAATTCTCTACTTTAGGGGGAGTATATGCGCACACCATCCAATTGCGCACATAGAATATGCGCAAGATAGCCACCACCTATGATACTGAGTGGGAGTATCAGAACCAGGCATCTTGCATTTCTAGCGTAGTCGCGTCCAGATTGGCGAGCAAATCGAGTTGCGCATGCACCTTGGGAAGTTCGTAGTGGTAGAAATATTTGCAGGCTTGCAGCTTGCCTGCATAGAAATCGGCATTGTGCTGCGCCTCCTTATCGATAGCCAATAAGGCTTGCTCTAGCCATATCCATGCCACCACCATATGCCCGAACGCTTCCAGATAAATCGAGGCGTTAGCAAGGATCAGATTCACGTCATCGCTGCCATACATGCGTTGCGTGACGTAGGCCATTCTTTGCAACACCGCGCTCAGGGCTTGCGCATAGCTAGTTAATGCCTCTTGTGGCGCAGCGCGATTGATGGTTTGCTGTATCTCGCCCGCTAGCAAACGCATCGCAGCGCCCTCTTGCATGATCACTTTGCGCCCTAATAAATCGAGACCCTGTATTCCATGCGTACCTTCATGGATGGGATTGAGACGATTATCGCGATAGAATTGTTCGACATTATATTCACGCGTGTAGCCATAGCCGCCATGCACTTGAATCGCCAGATTATTCGCTTCCAGACACCATTGCGAAGGCCAGGATTTAGCGACCGGGGTCAAGATATCGAGCAACAGTAAGGCATCAGCGCGCGCTTGCGCATCGCTACCGCTGCGTTCCTCATCGACCAAACGGGCGCAATACAAATTTAAGGCCAGACCGCCTTCAACGTAGGATTTTTGCGCCAGCAACATGCGCTTCACATCGGTGTGCTGAATAATCGGCAGTTGCGGCGAGCTTGGATCCCTCGCTAGAGCGCTGCGTCCTTGTGGCCGGTTGCGGGCATAGTCAAGCGCGTGCAGATAGCCGGTATACCCTAGCATCACCGCGCCCAGACCGACGCCGATTCTGGCTTCGTTCATCATATGAAACATATTCGCCAGACCTTTATGCAGGCTACCGACCAGGTAGCCTACCGCCCCTGCTTTACCCTCAGGCTGAAACTTTCCTTCGCCAAAGTTAAGCAGGCAATTAGTGGTGCCGCGATAGCCCATCTTATGATTTAAGCCGGCCAATACCACATCATTGCGCTCGCCTAAACTACCATCGGCATGGACTAAAAACTTAGGTACGATGAATAAGGAGATCCCTTTGACGCCGGGTATCAGTTTGCCGTTTTCATCCGGCACCTTGGCCAACACCAGATGCACGATGTTCTCGGATAGCTCATGTTCGCCAGCAGAGATCCACATCTTATTGCCGGTAAGCCGATAACTGCCATCGGCTTGCGGCTCGGCGCGCGTTACTATATCCGACAGACTAGAACCGGCCTGCGGTTCCGACAAACACATGGTGCCGAAATAACGCCCTTCCAGCATAGGTTTGGCGTATAAATCGATTTGTTCCGGCGTGCCGCACTTCATCAGCGTATTGGCGTTACCTATCGTCAGAAAGGGGTACGCTGCGGTGGCGGCATTGGCCCCGGTAAAATAAGCAAAACCCGCTTTTTCGACTACACATGGCAGTTGCATGCCGCCCAACTCAAAATCCTGCCCCGCGGCCATCAGGCCAGCATCGCGAAAAGCTCTTAGAGCGACACCGACTTCTTCGATGATGTGTACCGTCTGGCCGTCAAAATGCGGTTCGTTCTGATCACTCTTTTTATTGTGCGTGGCAAAGAGATCAGTGGCGATTTGCTCACAAGTATCGAGCGCAGCGTCAAAGGTTTCGCGACTATGCTCGGCATAACGCTCACGCTGATTGAGTGCAGTAACGTTGAGCCATTCGTAGAGCAAAAACTCCAGCTCACGACGCGGAATGATTTTTGATTGCATACAGTTTTTACCGGTTAAAAGTGAAACGAAGCGCCAGGCGATTAGCAAACTTCAAATAAGCCCGCTGCGCCCTGGCCGCCACCGATGCACATGGTGACCACCACAAATTTGACGCCACGACGTTTGCCTTCTATTAATGCATGCCCAGTCAGGCGCGCACCAGAGACTCCGTAAGGATGTCCGACCGCGATCGCCCCGCCGTTGACGTTGAGTCTGTCCATGGGGATACCTAGCTTCTCGGCACAATATAAAACCTGCACAGCGAAGGCTTCGTTGAGTTCCCACAAACCGATATCGGACACACTCAAACCGGCCTTTTTTAAAAGTTTTGGAACCGCGAACACCGGGCCTATTCCCATCTCATCGGGCTCACATCCCGCCACTGCAAAACCACGGAAAATACCTAGCGGTTGCAAGCCCTTCGCTTCGGCTACTTTACTGTTCATGACGATAGCAATAGAGGCACCATCTGAAAACTGGCTGGCGTTACCGGCGGAGATGACACCGCCCGGAATCGCAGAACGGATCTTAGAAACCGCCTCCAGTGTCGTGTCGGCGCGTATGCCTTCATCAGCAGAAATAGTGACCTCTCTGCTCAACAACATGCCGCTGGCTTTATCGGCTACACCCATGATGGTCGTCATAGGGACGATTTCGGCATTAAACAAGCCAGCCGCTTGTGCCGCGGCGGCCCGTAACTGGCTTTGCACGCCATATTCATCCTGGCGCTCACGCGCAATGCCATAACGTTTTGCTACAGTCTCTGCAGTTTGCAACATAGGCCAGTACACCTCTGGTTTGTGCTGTTTCAACCACGGATCGACAATCATGTGGCGATTTGCTTCGTTCTGCACGCAAGAGATCGATTCCACCCCGCCGGCGGCGTAGATATCACCTTCGCCAGCGATGATGCGCTGCGCTGCCAGGGCGATGGTTTGTAAGCCTGAAGAGCAAAAACGATTCACAGTCATACCTGCCGTGGTCACCGGGCAGCCACCGCGTAACGCAATCTGGCGCGCAATATTGCTGCCGGTTGCGCCTTCTGGTGTAGCACAACCCATGATGACATCTTCGACTTCTGCTGCGGCTATCCCGGCGCGGCTAATTGCGGCCTGCAAGACATGACCACCGAGGGCGGCGCCATGTGTCATATTGAAAGCGCCTTTCCAGGATTTTGCCAAAGCGGTACGGGCGGTAGAAACGATCACTGCATCAGACATGTGTATCTCCTCATTAGGGAAACTGCGGGACCTACATCGTTAAAAATAAGTTTATTTTAAAGGTAACAGAACTACGACACTGCGGGACTTCTTAAACTCTTCTTTTTCATAGGGAAAGCACAGCTCAATGACCCGCAATAAGAGTGAGTTGTAAATTCAGAAAAACCAGAATAGCATATTTTAAGCACGACCGTTCGCAAAAAGTAGGGACAATTTTTTTGTTGTTAAAAACGTCGCTTTTTGACTACGTTCTGTATTGCATCATCAATTCCCGGTCTAGTCACGAGCTGGACACAATAGGGCTCTATCCTTAGCTGGCTAATATCATAAATACAAAAATAAATGCAAAAATCGCTATTTTGTAAGTCTCTGTAAGTTTCAAGAAAGCATGATGTAAGTTTCACACTTCAGACTCAAGTTGCGCAAAAAAGTTAGCTGCAAAAGATTAGACGTTGCGTTACGTTTTTTGAAGCACACAAAACATCCAAGGAGACAGGCATGAGCACAGCACAGGCAACAGGCGCGGGAGCAGTAAAAGCTGCATCGCGTGGCATGACAGCAGAAGAGCGCAAGGTAATTTTTGCTTCTTCTCTCGGTACCGTATTTGAATGGTACGATTTTTACCTCTACGGTTCTTTAGCTGCGATTATTGCCAAGCAATTCTTCGCTGGCACTGATCCTAATACCGCATTTATTTTCGCCTTGCTGGCGTTTGCCGCCGGTTTCATCGTGCGTCCATTTGGCGCATTGGTGTTTGGCCGCCTGGGTGACATGATAGGACGTAAATACACCTTCCTGGTCACCATCGTGATCATGGGTTTTTCTACCTTCGTGGTTGGGCTATTGCCTAGTTACTCCTCAATTGGTATCGCTGCACCGATTATTCTGGTTTCCCTGCGTATTTTGCAGGGTCTGGCATTAGGCGGTGAATACGGTGGTGCCGCTACTTATGTAGCAGAGCATGCACCAGACGATAAACGTGGCGCCTTCACAGCATGGATACAAACCACAGCAACTTTAGGTTTGTTTTTGTCCTTGATGGTGATCTTGGGTACACGTACCGCTATCGGCGAAGAAGCCTTTGCTGATTGGGGCTGGCGCGTGCCTTTCCTGGTCTCTGTATTTTTGTTAGCGGTCTCAGTCTGGATACGTTTATCCATGAATGAATCCCCGGCTTTCGCAAAAATGAAGGCCGAAGGCAAGACTTCTAAAGCACCTTTGACAGAGTCTTTTGGTCAATGGAAAAACTTGAAAATTGTTATCCTGGCTTTAGTTGGTTTAACTGCCGGCCAAGCCGTGGTCTGGTACACAGGTCAATTTTACGCACTGTTCTTCTTGCAGCAAACGCTGAAAGTAGATGGAGCGACAGCGAATATCTTGATCGCCGCATCGTTGGTGATTGGTACGCCATTTTTCATCGTGTTTGGTAGCTTGTCCGACAAAATCGGCCGCAAACCTATCATCATGGCCGGTTGCCTGATCGCAGCATTAACTTACTTCCCAATTTTCAGTGCCTTGACCCATTTCGCTAATCCAGCATTGGAATCAGCGCTGAAAAATGCCCCAGTGGTTGTTACCGCTGACCCTGCTGATTGCCAATTCCAATTTAACCCTACAGGTACTAAGAAATTCACTTCTTCTTGCGATATCGTCAAAGCGAAATTGGCTGCATCCTCAGTCAACTACACCAATGAAATCGCTCCTGCTGGTACCGTAGCTTCGGTAAAAGTAGGCGAGACTGTGATCGCTTCTTACAACTCGAACGGTTTATCTAAAGAAGACGCAGCGGCGAAATCGAAAGCTTTCACTACCGCGTTTGGTGATGCGATCAAAGCCGCAGGCTACCCAGCCAAAGCCGATCCAGCGCAGATCAATAAGCCTATGGTTTTGGCCTTGCTCACTATCCTGGTCTTGTACGTCACCATGGTATATGGCCCTATCGCCGCCATGCTGGTAGAGATGTTCCCTACTCGCATACGCTACACTTCCATGTCCTTGCCTTACCATATCGGTAATGGCTGGTTCGGTGGCTTGTTGCCAACTACGGCGTTCGCCCTGGTCGCGTTCAAAGGCGATATTTACTACGGTCTCTGGTACCCTATCATCATCGCCTTAGGTACTTTCGTCATCGGTACTTTGTTCATCAAAGAAACCAAAGATAACGATATCTATGCCAATGACTAAGCACTAAGCAATACGCGATAAGCAAGCACCTAGCTACGCTACTGCAGCGTAGCTAAAATTAATAAGCCTGATACCGGAAACAGTATCAGGCTTTTTTTCGCGCTGATCAGGCGTGGAGCCTATTACTGACTAAAGTCCGGATATGACCGCAACTAGTCGGCGCCAGGTCTGGTGTATTCGTGCGGTGCTGGTATTCTCATGTCTATAATCACATTCGCGATTGGCAAGTGTGATTAAGCAAAAACGCACAACTGGCATAGGTGTACACTCACAGCCATAGTGATTTCCTGTAGCGCTTTCTTAGAAATGAACATGTCGACAAACCTTATTAGCCCGCGCCACATCATTACCGCCTTAATCGTGATTTTTTTATGGGGTATGAATTTCGTCGTCATCAAAATAGGCTTGCAAGGTGTGCCACCATTTCTATTGGGCGCCTTGCGTTTCGTACTAGTGGCCTTCCCTGCGATACTATTTCTGCCACGCCCTCAAGTGCCATTGAAATGGCTACTCGCCTATGCGCTGACGATTAGTCTAGGACAATTTGCCTTCTTATTCTCAGCGATGGCAGTCGGTATGCCGGCGGGACTAGCCTCTCTGGTATTACAAGCCCAGGCTTTTTTTACTGTGGGTTTGTCGGCTTTAGTCTTTGGCGATAAATTGCGGGCATCGAATCTGCTAGGTATGATCATCGCTAGTCTAGGCTTGGTCTTACTTGGTAGCGCGAGCCTGAATAATGCAGCCACTTCAGTTAGCCATGTCAGCATATTGGGGTTTTCACTGACTTTATGCGCTGCCCTGTCCTGGGCTTGTGGAAATGTCATCAATAAGAAAATTGGCATGATTTCTAACTCAGTATCGACTTTAAGTCTGGTCGCATGGAGTGCCTTGATACCGATATTGCCGTTTTTTTTGCTTTCCTATTTATTTGAAGGAAGTGCGGCTATCGTTGGCAGCCTGAGCAATCTCTCTTTATCCTCGGTACTGACAGTCATGTACCTGGCCTTCGCTGCAACTCTGGTCGGCTACACCTTATGGGGCCGCCTGCTCGCGAGTCTGCCTACACACATGGTGGCACCGCTGACCTTGCTGGTGCCGGTAGTTGGTTTGAGCGCCGCTTGGCTACTTTTGGATGAGGCGCTAAAAACAAATCAAATCATCGGTGCAGCGATCGTGATGTGCGGCTTACTGATCAATGTGTTTGGCCACAAGTTTAGTGCGGGAGTGAAACGGGTGGTGCGCTGATCTTTTAGCGGTCTCGTACTAAAGCGCGTTCTGCTATTAATTTTTTCGAATTTTCGACAGCGTGCTAATTATAATTCGGTAAAATTTGAGTCCTCTCTTTTCTCGAATTGCAAGCATCGTAGCTCATCAAGCTTTAGCTCAAAAATTTTCGTTAAAAATTTGACTACGAAGAATGACTCAGTAATACTTCTGTCAAGGCAATTTTTCCTAGCTTCGTTCAATTAGACACTAGGATATCTGAGCTTAAACGCATGAACGATAAACAGCACACTAAACAAATTAAAATTCAAACAATGACCGACCTCTTTCCTAAAAAAAATGAAACAACGCATTTACCTGGATATGGAGAACAAAAACCTTACGCTGGAAAATGGTTACTTGCAGTTTCGACGCTCATTTTTGTATTAATCACGCTATGCGCTTGGTACTCAATGAATCAGTACAATTATTTGCAAGACAATGACGAGCGGGTCGACGCCGAATGGAGTCACGTATTAAATCAATATACACGCAGAGCGGACTTGATTCCTAACCTGGTAGCCGTAGTTAAATCGTATGCATCGCATGAGACAAGCTTGTTTAATGAAATCGCTGCCGCGCGCTCCAAAGTAACTGAACTCTCTTCATCCGCGAAAAATAGTACAGATCCGCGCGCACTAGCGCAATTTCTGGAAGCACAAAAACAATTAGCAGTACCTCTTTCACGCTTATTAATGGTTGCAGAAAAGTATCCGGACCTCAAGGCTAGTGATTTATATAGAGATCTGATGGTGCAATTAGAAGGAACAGAAAATCGAATAACGTATTCTAGACAAAGGTATATAGAAGCTGTGGCGAGATACAACTTTATGGTACGTCGTTTCCCTAGTAATTTAATTGCGAAACAGGCAGGCTATAATGCCAGAGCAAAATTTGACGTGGAAAATGTGTCTGCTATACAGCATCCGCCAGAAATCGAACTGAAATGATAATGCGCTTATTTATTGCTTCAATCGCTTGTTTGTTTTGCGCGTCAGCGCTAGCTTTATCGTCAGACAATCCAGTAGTCATCTCCAATATTGAGTTTCCTATCCCGGATCAGTATTTGTTAGTCAACGACTACTTCGGACTTTTAACAATAGCAAGGTCCGTAGAAATTAATAAAAAATTACAAGCACTAGAAAAACATAATGGGACACAAATCGTCTACATGTCGGTACCATCAACCGGCAAGCTGGATATCCGAGATTACGCTATCAAAGTTGCCAACAAGTGGGACCTGGGGAATAACGGTCAAGGGAATGGCGTACTATTTCTTGTATGCCAGGATGGCAACATGTATATCTATGTGGGCCCGGGAGTAGCCGGTGCGTTGCCTGACGTGAAAATAGCCCGGATATTCAGAGATATTGCAGCACCTCATTTTAAGCTTGAAAATTATTCCGAAGGGATAGAGGCTACTTTGGATGAATTAATCAAGGCAGCTAAATGGGAAGACACTACTCCAACGTTTTATAACTATCTCGATGCAACTGGATACTATTTTTCGCCTTTCCTGAGCATTTTTGAACGAGTAAAAATGTTACTCACTTTAGAAAGAGTGTTAATAGGAGCACTCGTACTTTTTGGGGTTTTGTATGCGGCCGGATTGATGATTAGCCGCAGGAAAAAAGATCGGACAGCGAATTGAAACATGTAATGGTTTTTGTTGTGCTCGGCCTCTCCATCTATTTTTTGGCCATTAAAAAATCTGACATTGATTTACTCATGGTACCAGTAGCCAATTATAGTGAGGCACAGGCAGGCAACCGTTTTGCAGATGTGATGCCCAGTCAGTTGCCTATTACCCCGAAACTATTGGCCGAAGTAGGAGTTGTGACGGTGGTATATTTTCACGATGAAAACTGTTCCGGCTGCTTACAACTCGATAGAAATATCGCGGACTTTTTAGTCGTCAGACCCGATGTTGCGGTCCGCAAGGTAAGTATGAGCCCTGGTAAAAATGGCTATAGCGATGCAATCAGAGATTACCAATGGAAGATTTACATGGCACCATGTATTTTGATCTTTGATAAAAATCGTAAGTTAATTGCTGCCGATGAAAAAACGAATGCTACTGGTCAAGATTTACTGGAAAAATGGATGGCCAGAGAATTAGACCATTCTGCAAACAAGAAGATATAAACGATTGTTTGAAGCTCGGTTTTCAAGAGATAAATTTACTCAGAAATCGAAAGCCAAATGTGGCGCCGTCATCTCAGAGATCTAAATTTATGTCAAAGGTAGGCGCAGTGGTCATGCGCCTCTTGGCCCGAAAAACCTTGGAAAGGCGCACTAACAATGCGCCTTTTGTACTATAAATACCGCCAAGGTCAACCTATCTATCGAAGCAACCCAATAATTACAAACCAGTGTGCTCCGCGATAAACGCTTTCATTTTCACGACATCAGTATCCATGACGATGAAACGTTGCGGTAGCGCTTCTATATTTTCAAAACCAGCCGGGCGCTCGGCATCCCGCCCCAGTGCTTCTTGTATGGTTTCGTTAAATTTTGCTGGCAAGGCGGTTTCTAGTACGATCATAGGCACGCCAGTTTGCAGATGTTCTAGCGCGACCTTGATACCATCGGCGGTATGCGTGTCGACCGTGATACCGTAATTTTTTTCCACCTGACGTATCGTTGTGAGTCTATCTGCGTGCACCGATTTACCCGATTCAAAGCCAAAATGCGCGATCTTCTTAAATTCATCGCCATCACTGCCAGGGCCGCCTGATAAATCGAAACCACCCTCTGTCTCAACTTTTTTGAATAAGGCGGCAACCCGTGCTGCATCGCCGTCTAACAGATCGAAAATGAAGCGTTCAAAATTGGAGGCCTTGGAAATATCCATAGACGGGCTGGTGGTATGCCAGGTTTCGGCTGACTTGCGGACACGGTACACACCGGTGCGGAAAAACTCGTCCAAAACATCATTCTCATTAGTGGCTACCACTAATTTATCGATAGGTAAGCCCATCATGCGAGCGATATGACCGGCGCAGATATTTCCAAAATTGCCTGATGGTACGGTAAATGAGACTTTTTGCTGGTTATTGCTAGTGGCACTCAGATAGCCGCGGAAGTAATACACCACCTGGGCTACCACCCTCGCCCAATTAATTGAGTTAACGGTACCGATTTTTTGACGACTCTTGTACTCCAGATCATTTGAAACTGCCTTAACCATGTCCTGACAATCGTCAAAAACGCCATCCACCGCAATATTGTAGATATTCGGGTCTTGCAGGCTGAACATTTGTGCCGTCTGAAATGCGCTCATTTTTTTATGCGGCGACAGCATGAACACGCGTATGCCTTTTTTGCCGCGCATTGCGTATTCGGCTGCACTACCGGTATCGCCCGAGGTCGCGCCGAAGATATTGAGTTCAGCATCATGCTTGGCTAAAGTATATTCAAACAAATTACCCAATAATTGCATCGCCATGTCTTTAAACGCCAGCGTAGGACCGTTTGACAAGGCCTGCAGCAACAAGGATTTTCCATCAGCGTCGGTCAGCACACGTAATGGGGTAATTTGCGCGGCATCTTGCTCAGGGCGCGTATTGCGATACACCTCGCCAGTATAGGTCTTGTCACAGATAGCTTTGAGATCGGCTTCTGGAATATCGCTTGCAAATTTCTTCAATACCGCCAAGGCCAATTCGGCATAGGAAAAAGTGCGCCAGGCATTGAGCTCGTCGGCTGTCACTTGTGGGTAGCATTGCGGCAGATACAGACCACCATCCGGCGCTAAACCGCCTAACAGGATTTCAGAGAAATTTTGCTGTGCGGTGTGACCGCGTGTCGATACATAATGCATAGTAAAGAGAGATTTGGCGAAGTTGGAAGAAAGGTTTTCAGCATTATATCTTCCCGCCAGCGCTAAGGCCGTGCAAGAGAGCAATTTATTCGCGTTAAATTCGAATTTTATTTGCTGCTCGCAACTTTTTACCGATGAATCACCACCATTATGGCTTTGGCTTCGGTTTTTCCGATATTTCGTATGGCGTGATTCTTATCTGCCTCATAACGCGCAGTCCCTCCCAGTTTGAGTTTTTTCTTGTTACCGTCTACTTCTACTTCTACACTTCCTTGTAGTAGGGTCAGATGTTCGGTTGCACCTGGGTCATGTGAGGCTGACACCAGTGCGCCGCCGACGGCAAGGCTGAGTTCATACCATTCGAAACGGCCTGCCAATTCCATAGGGCCTAAAATTTTGAGTATGTAACCAGCATGTTCCCCCGGCAAGGTCGGGGTTTCATGTGGCTCTAACATGCGTATGCTGTCGACCACAGGAGCTGTAGATGAGAGTAATTCAGCAATACTCACACCCAGCGCGTTGGCCAAGCGCCAGGCGACAGCGATGGTTGGATTGGCAGTTTCACGCTCTATCTGCGACAACATGGATTTGGATACGCCGGCGGTGCGCGACAGGTCTTCCAGTGTCAAGCCGCGCTCTTGGCGCAGGCGTTGCAAAGTTGCACCGACCTGAGGGGGTGCCGCTGTTTGCTGGTTTACGATCACTTTTTTCATATTTTTTCTTGCATCGTTCGAAAAGTATAGCTAATATCCGTTATATCGAATTTTTGTGCAATATATCGAATTATTGTAAGTTGAGTAAATTTCCTAGTTGCGAGCCATCTTATCAGAAACAGCTGGCACTAAAAGGCAGAAATACTTGAATTCAACGCAGCTGCAAATTGTATTCGACTTAATTAGAACTTAAGCACTTAACTATCAATATCACTAGCACCAAAGCACCTAAATACTCACGCATTAGCCCTGGAGACAAAAATGACCGCAGACGCAAACAAAACCAGCAAGAGAAATGAATTCTTCTCCGAACTAGGTGGCAAACTCGACACTTTGCGTGAGCAAGGTCTGTACAAACCTGAACGCGTGATCGCCTCGCGTCAGGGCTCCTCGGTTACTTGCGACGATGGCCGCCAATTAATCAATTTGTGCGCGAATAATTATCTAGGTTTGTCGGGCGATGAAGCCACCGTGCAGGCATCCATTGCTGCCACCGAAAAATATGGTTATGGTCTATCGTCGGTGCGTTTTATCTGCGGCACGCAAACCGTGCACAAACAATTAGAAAAAGCCATATCCAGCTTCTTAGGGATGGAAGACACTATCCTTTACGCCGCTGCTTTCGATGCCAATGGCGGCGTCTTTGAACCGCTGTTTGATGAGCAAGATGCGATTATCTCGGATGCACTGAACCACGCCTCTATCATCGACGGTATCCGTCTATGTAAGGCGGCGCGCTATCGTTATGCAAATAACGACATGGCCGATCTAGAGCTCCAACTGCAAGCCGCAGCCGACAAGCGCCATCGCATCATCGTCACGGATGGCGTATTTTCTATGGACGGTACCATCGCAAAACTCAATGAGATTTGCGATCTGGCAGATAAATACGATGCTCTGGTAATGATCGATGAGTGCCACGCTTCTGGCTTCATGGGCGCAACCGGACGCGGTACCCACGAACACCACAATGTCATGGGTCGCATTGACATCATTACCGGTACACTGGGCAAAGCCTTAGGTGGTGCCATGGGCGGATTTACCGCTGCGCGCAAGGAAGTGATCGATACTCTACGCCAGAAATCACGTCCCTATTTATTCTCGAATACCTTAGCCCCTTCTATCGCTGGCGCCTCCTTATCAGTATTAGAAAGACTGTCATCGTCCACAGAATTACGCGACCGCCTGCATGCAAATACCGCCTTCTTTCGCAAAGAAATCGCTGAACTAGGTTTCACCATCAAACCAGGTACCCATCCAGTGGTGCCGGTGATGCTGTTTGACGCTCCGGTCGCGCAAAAATTTGCTGCGCGTATGTACGAATTAGGTGTACTAGTCACCGGTTTCTTTTATCCGGTGGTGCCTATGGGGCAGGCACGCGTTCGGGTGCAACTTTCGGCTGCTCACACCACAGAACAATTGAAAACTGCCTTGACCGCCTTTGCGCAAGCCGGTCGCGAACTTGGCTTGATCAAGTAAAACCAAACAAGTACTAGCCAAATACTAAGCACACAGAATAAGTTATTAGAAAGAAGTTTGATATGGAAAGAATTTTAGTCATAGGCGCCAACGGTCAGATCGGTAGCGAATTGGTAGACGCGCTGGCGGCCCAACATGGCGCGGACAATGTCATTGCTGCCGACATCAGCCCGGCTAGCTTGTATGGTGCCAAGCGTTATGAAGTGATCGATGTGCTCAATGCTGACAGACTCGCTGCCGTTGCTGAGCAATACCAAATCACTCAGGTGTATCAATTGGCCGCCCTATTATCTGCCACCGGTGAGCAAGCGCCCTTAAAAGCCTGGACCTTAAACATGGACGGCTTACTCAATATTCTGGAGTTGGCGAGGATACGTGGTGCCGCAGGCAAACCACTGAAAGTGTTCTGGCCGTCCTCGATTGCCGCTTTTGGCCCAAATACACCGGCCCAAAATACACCACAATATACGGTCATGGATCCAAGCACTATTTACGGCATCAGTAAACTGGCCGGTGAGCGCCTGTGCGAATATTATTTTCAGAAATACGGCGTAGATGTGCGCAGCATACGCTACCCAGGCATCATCAGTTATAAGTCGCCGCCGGGCGGTGGCACTACCGATTACGCCATCGCGATTTTCCATGCTGCCCTCCGTGGAGAAAACTATCCATGCTTCCTGGAAGCGGAAACCACGCTGCCTATGATCTACATGCCAGATGCAATCCGCGCGACGATTTCTTTGATGGAGTGCGCTGCCGACAAACTTTCTATTCGTTCGTCCTACAATGTGGCCGGTCTAAGCTTCAATCCACGGGAATTAGCGTTAGTAATCGAACAAAATTTGCCCGGATTTGCAATACACTATGCGCCAGACAGTCGTCAGGCAATTGCAGCAAGCTGGCCACAAAGTCTGGACGATACTGTCGCCCGCCAGGACTGGGGTTGGCAGCCGCAAGTTGATCTCCAACATTTGGTGACAGACATGCTGAAAAATGTCCAGATCAGCCCAGCGAGTGTAGCAACTACCAGTAAGGCGGCGTAAAAATAACCATTGAGACAATCAAGTTAAAAGGCGGACAGTATGGACATGCGGGTATTCGATTTATTTAAAATTGGTGTAGGTCCATCCAGTTCTCATACCGTAGGTCCGATGATCGCGGCCAGGCGTTTTTTACTTGAGTGTCCAGATCTATTTAAGGCCAGCAAAGTACAAGTTGGCTTATACGGCTCACTGGCCTTGACTGGTATCGGTCACGCCACGGATAAAGCGGTGTTACTCGGTTTAATGGGCGAGACGCCGCAAGACGTGGCGCCCGACACGGTAGAAGATAAATTAAGCACGCTCGCCACTAGCGGCATCATGCATTTGCTGGGCGAATACAGCATTAAATTCGATATTCTGGATGACTTGCTGTGGTTCAAAAAAGAAGTGCTGCCTGGTCACCCTAACGGCATGCGTTTCACACTGACCCGCACTGACGGTAGCGTCTATGAGAGAATTTTTTACTCAACTGGCGGTGGCTTCATCTATTCTGCAGAAGAATTGCAACAAGATGGTAGCGCTACTGAAAAAGAAGTGGTCGCCGTGCCCTACCCGTTTGGCACCATGGCAGAATTACTCGCGCATGGAAAGCACAGTGGCAAAAGCATCGCTGCAATGTTGCGTGAAAATGAACTGGCACATTGTAGTGCCGACGAGCTCGATGCTGGCCTCGACCGGATCTGGAATGTCATGAGCCATTGCATAGATCGCGGCTTGCAAATTACCGGAGAATTGCCTGGTGGCCTGCACGTGCAAAGACGCGCAGCCAAACTATGGCTGACCGCCAATAACACCACCAATGTCTTGCCTCACGATGGCATGCACAAAGTGAGTCTGTACGCGATGGCCGTGAATGAAGAGAATGCTGCGGGCGGGCGCGTAGTGACAGCGCCGACCAATGGCGCGGCTGGCATTATTCCGGCAATTCTCAGATACTATTCACAAGACTGCAAACCTAGCAATCCAGAACACGGGATACGCAATTTTATGCTAGTGGCCGCAGCCATCGGTATGCTGTGCAAGAAAAACGCCTCAATTTCCGGCGCCGAAATTGGCTGCCAGGGCGAAGTAGGAGTGGCGTGCGCGATGGCCGCCGCTGGCTTAACCGCAGCCTTAGGCGGCAGCAATGAACAAATCGAGACTGCGGCCGAGATCGGTATCGAGCATCATCTGGGAATGACCTGCGATCCGATCGGCGGACTGGTGCAGATCCCCTGTATAGAACGCAATGGCATGGGCGCGGTCAAGGCGATTACCGCAGCTTCATTGGCTTTAAAGAGCGATGGCGTACATCACGTCAGTCTCGATCAGGCCATAGAAACCATGCGTCAGACCGGCTTTGATATGCAAGCGAAATATAAGGAAACCTCTTTAGGCGGTCTGGCGATTCATGTCATCACTGTCAATCACGCAGCTTGCTAATACTGAAAGCTGGCAAACGCGACTAGCGTTTGCCTAGCTCCCTAAGTTGGCATCGCTATCATTTCTAGATAATTTTCGAACCCATGCCGCCAGCGCGCACTGTTTATGCGCCTGCTGGCAGCATATGCTCCCAAACCCGCATGGATAGTGGGCTGCGGGGCTATGGTGTTTTTATTTACTCGCCGTGCAGCCTGATATTTTCGTCAATTATTCACAAATATCATATCCGATATGAGAAGTTAAAATTAGGTGGCTAGCGCATCTCACTTTAAAATTCCACATCGGCAATTTTAAAGTGATAAATTTAAGCGCAAGCTTGAACTTATCCCTCCCCTCTTCCAAGCAGCTAGTGCATTGGTAAGCAGTACACCTTGCCTACGCTGGCGTCGCCGCCTCACCCTATTTTAAATATGCGGGTAGCGGCAGCGGCACCAATTTAAATAATCGCTTTGTAGCTCTTCGTACGGCCTGTTTAATTTTCTCTAAATCGAAAATTCCCAGGCCTCGCATATAGAGCTGTAATGCTATAAATAGAAATATACATCCATGAAAATTACTTTCTCCGCGCGCGTTTGCGCTGCCCTGCTTGCTCCCGTTTTGTTTGCCTCTGCTGGCGATAGCCTGGCCGGTGCGACTTTAGATCGCATCAAACAAAGCGGTGTCGTCAACATAGGTTTTCGCGAAGCCGGTCTGCCATTCTCGTATAAGAATTCAGATCAAGGTGCGCCTTTGGGCTATAGCATCGATGTGTGTGGCGCTTTGGTGGATGCGATTAAACAAGAACTGCGTGGAAAAAATACCGAAGTAAAATACGTGCCAGTGGCGGGATCAACCCGAATACAAGCTGTGCTGGATGGCAAAATTGATCTTGAATGCGCCAATTCCACCAACACCAAGGCGCGTCGTGATCAAGTTGCCTTCAGCATGCCTTACTATTTCGCTGCTGCGAAATTACTGGTCAAGCAGAATTCTGGCATCAGCAAACTTGAGGATATGGGAGCGAAAACCCTGGCTGTCCTCAAAGGCACAACCGGTGCGATGATCGCCGAAAACGCCCGTAAAACGCGCGGCATGGCGAGTTTAAAAATCATGGTAGTTGATAGCTCAGCCGATGGTGCATTGGCGGTAGAAAAAGGCACGGCGGATGCTTTTATGCAGGATGACATTTTACTGCACGGTTTAAAGGCGCAAGCTAAAGAAGCCTTAATCGTGGTCGGTGGTAGTTTATCGGTAGAGCCTTTGGCAGTGATGTTCAATAAGAACGATGCTGAACTGGCAGCCCTGATGGAACGCGAGATGGCGCACTTGTACACTTCTGGCAAGATGAAGCTCATCTATAAGAAGTGGTTTCAGTCGCCGCTTCCACAACGTGGTTTTAACCTGAACGTACCATCCAACCCTTTATTGGCCGATATGTTCAGTCGTCCTAGTGGCTTCGTAGTGGATTGGACCATGCTGTAAGCAAATAGCTAAATATTTGTCAAGCGCGGTTTGCAACCGCGCTTTTTTTATGCGTGATCAATTAACTCATCCAGTTAATTTACCCAGTTAATTTCGCGCGCAGTTTGGTCGCCAATGACGACATGATCCAGACTTAGGGGAATGCTGGAGCTGCTCCGCGTCAACGCTGTGCGCCCGCCCATGATCTCGGCAAATTGTTGCGGATATAAAGGATCTTGTTCAGGATGAGCATAGCCTTGCGGAAAAATCGGTTGATTGGTCTGCAGATCGTATTTATCCGTTGCGCCCAAGGTATGTAGAAATTCGTGCGCGATGATGACATTATTTTGCGACTTCATCTGACTAGTCGCAAATACGTTAACCCGGCCGAGTAAGGCTTTTTGCAGTGCGGTAGAGTGATCTAACTGCGAACTCTTGTTTGGATCAAAATATAGGACAAATAATTTGATTTGAGCACCAGGTCCGTGGGTTTCCGCATTTCTAAATGACCACCAACGCAGCTGCAAACTCCAGATAATCACATCAAGTACCGAGCCCGCCACAGGTGGTGCGGGCGGGACACTAGTCAATGTCGGCCCTAAGCGCAGCTCTATCGAGGCATTTGCCGCGCGCTCGCGTCTGGCGGCTTCGGCCAACATAAATTTTTCTAGGGGTCTAAATTCATCCACCGTTAAGGCGCGCACATAGGCTTCACTGACTGGACTGGCATCCGCATTAATCGGATACACGTTGACAATCAGGGTGTACTTCCAGGCCACGGAATTGGTCTTGGCACGCCATGCGGCCATGCCAACGGCGGCCAGAACGAACAGTAAAAAGGCGATACGCAGAGTTTTGAACATCGCTAAATCGGGAGTTAGGAGTAATGAAGGCAGACGCTAAAGTTTAACAGCCATTAAAAGCAAATGGTATTGATCGGATTTAAATGATTGCAAATGCACTTGGCGTGAGCCTGCCTTAGCAGCCAGATCTTGAAACAGACCTATCCAGCGCATCGATGAAATCCGAAAAAAAAATACACTCAAGAAACCTTCGTCTTCAACAATTCGATGCCTGTTGTTTTCTGTATCAGGGCGGGATGCGGTGGCACTTCGCTTTTTTTTCAAAAGCCACTGATCTGTCTATCACTAATAAAAATCTAGGTGCCATAGCTAAACTAAGCCATCCGACTCGATTCAGTGCGTAAAAAGTCACTGAGTTGCCTTCGAATATTTTTAATAAAACTCCCCGCATTGGAGTAAATATTCTAAATAAAATCTGTGTTCGAAAAGGCAATTCCATTAGTCTTAATGAGCAAAAACCGCAATCGAAATTGCTGATTACCATCAGCTTTAGATGACTTTTAGTTCGTGCGCCTACCCGCTTCCGATCTAGAAACTGCAGATGTTCGCGCATAGGAAGGGGAGCTAAAGATCGGTTTAATGAATCAAGATAAAAACAGAAATAAGAAATTGATGAACTAAACCAAGTAGGTAGTAAACGCCATATTGCTGACATCTTTAAAAAAAGATGCGGTTAGAGGAGACAAACATGAAAACAAGCAATTTGCGAACGCGCGAAGCCATTACCACGTCCCTTAGACAGACAGCTAGGGGTGCTCAGATAGAAGCGAAGCCAAATACTAAAATTGGCAGCGCCTCGAAAATGACACGCAGGGATTTTGCCTGGCACAGGATGGATAGCGAAAAGAACCTGATGGTCATTAACAGTTTTTTGATGTTCGAAGGCAAACTCGACATGCAGAGATTAGTGTCGACCATTGCACATCGTCTACCTAACTACCCGCGCTTCACGCAAAAAGTGGTGACCCGCATGGGCTTGCCACGTTGGATTGAAGACACGCGCTTTGACATCTTAAAACACATACAGCGCTCTGATCTCAGTGAGCAACTGAGTCCCTACGAATTGCAGCAAAAACTAACAGCAATGGCCCATGAGCCGCTAGAAAGCGGGCGTCCTTTGTGGCATATGAGCGTGATCGATCAGGTTGGTACTGGTTACGCGATCGTGTTTCGGGTGCATCATTGCATCACCGATGGTTTGGGCTTGATCCATGTACTCAATCATCTCACCGATGACAATGACAGCCATGGTGAATCACCGTCAATGACAGGGCACCCACATAGCGCGGAAATGGTCTTGCAATCAGTCTGCTCACGTTTGGCTCGTTCACTCTCATGGCTAAAAATCGCTGCACATGTGACGCGCTTATCACTCCTTTGGCCAGATGCAAAGACGCGGTTAAAAGCGCCACTGACGGGCGAAAAACAATTGGTATGGCTGCCGCCCTTGCAAATCGATCAAGTCAGAAACATGGCTAAACGCATGGGCGTTACCCTCAACGATGTCTGGGTGGCGGCGGTTTCCGGTGCATTGAGAGAATATTTAATAGAGCAAGGCGAACAATTGGACGGCAGATCTTTGCGTGCCGCAGTCACTTTTAATTTGCGCGAAAAAACCAATGCGTTTCAATTGGGTAATGAGTTTGGTCTGGTCGCTTTAGAGTTGCCCACGAATGTAGACAATCCTCGTCTCCGTTTAAAAGAAGCGAACCAGCGCATGAATGCGATCAAATGTTCGCACCAGCCTCAGGCAACCATGGCATTTTTATCCCTCGCCGGATGTCTACCACGCTCACTGCAAAATTTCGCTCTCAATCTATTCACATCTAAGGGCTCGGTAGTATTGACCAATATTGAAGGTCCTAGCCACGCGCGTTACCTGGCAGGATCAAAGATGACCGATCTGATTTGCTGGGTACCGCAAGCCGGAGTAATGGGGGTAGGTTTCGCCTTCATCTCCTACGCTGGGCAGATACAACTGGCCTTATTTGTCGATACCGATCTGGTTAAATTTCCTGAACGCTTGATGAGTTTGACCTATGCAGCCTTCGCTGAACTGGAGCACGCCACTAAGCTAAGCGTCGTAGAAAAAACTGAGGCAGAAGTAGTGACTAACGAGCTCCAGATTTCCAGCCTTGATAAAGCAGCTAGCACGAGCTAATTCGGCAAGCAATCAATCTGGACCACTAGGACTGCCACCGCGCCAGCCGCGATCACATTAAATAGAATTGTATAGCGATGAAAAATCTAGCA
Organism: Undibacterium parvum; assembly: GCF_003955735.1. Classification (NCBI taxonomy): domain Bacteria; kingdom Pseudomonadati; phylum Pseudomonadota; class Betaproteobacteria; order Burkholderiales; family Oxalobacteraceae; genus Neoundibacterium; species Neoundibacterium parvum. The sequence goes on from NZ_CP034464.1 coordinate 4,645,540, forward strand.
TCAGAACTAAGCGTGGCACAACAATTAGCGGGAAAACGGGTGCTCATTACTGGCACAACCGGTTTTCTAGCCAAGGTCTTATTGGAAAAATTGATACGCGATGTACCTAGTATTAAACAATTTGTACTGGTCATCCGTGGCAGTAAAAAATATAACAATGCAGCCGAGCGCTTTGAACGTGAAATTTTATCCTCCTCTATCTTCGACCGGCTAAGAGAAGAGCAAGCGCAGTATCTGGCCGACGTCGTGAACAATAAAATTGTGTTTGTCACTGGCGAGGTAACCGAGCCGCTGTTTGGGCTTGGTCAATTAAAGTTCAACCAGCTCGCTAATACGGTAGATATCGTGGTCAATTGCGCGGCCAGCGTCAACTTCCGTGAAGCATTGGATCAAGCTTTAGAAATCAATGCGCTCTCGGTACATAAACTGGCGGCCCTGGTGCGTATGGCTGGGAATATTCCCTTGATTCACGTTTCCACTTGTTACGTCAACGGCTACCAAGAGGGGCAAATGAGCGAACAGCTACACGCCTCCACCAGTAAGCTCATACCGCAACATGCAGATGGCTATTATGAGGTACAGCCCTTAATCTCTGAGCTTTTGCGAAAAATTGCGGCGGTTAAACGCAACTGCCTCAATGCCGATGATCTGCCGCAGGCCCTCACCGAGCTGGGGATACAAGAAGCGCATCGTTATGGTTGGAACGATACCTATACCTTTACCAAATGGATAGGCGAACAAATCGCCTGTCGTGAGATGCAAGGTAAAACTTTAAGCATTGTGCGTCCTTCCATTATAGAAAGTACTCTGAGCGAGCCAGCGGCAGGATGGATAGAAGGTGTGAAAGTGGGCGATGCCTTGATACTCGCTTATGCCCGCGGAAAAACTAGCTTTTTCCCGGCGAACCCAAAGGCAGTGATCGACCTAATCCCTGCCGATCTGGTCGCCAATAGCATCATACTGGCGATGACAGAAGCCTTGCATAGCCCACATCAACGACGTATTTATCAAAGCTGCAGCGGCTCAAGAAATCCAATTATTTTGGGCGATTTGATACAGATTATCCAAACCGCTTGTAAGCGAGACTGGCGTTCTTACGAGCGATTATTTCACCGTCAGCCTGGCTCAGATTTTCGCTGCGTAAGCCGCCCTGTGTTCTTGCTCACCATGAGTGCCATGAAGCTAGCCCTCGATACAGTGTGTTTCGCCAGAAAATGTCTGGGCATGAAGCAAAGTTTTGCCCGGCTAGAGTCGTTCAATACCACCCACAATCTGGCCGTGGTTTTCTCGTTTTATACTTCACCCAACTATATTTTTCAGAATAACAAATTGCGTGAGTTAGAACAGCGTATGGGAAAATCAGATCGCAGCATGTTTGCAATTGATCCTGAACGCATCAATTGGAGCAAGTACATGGGCAATATCCATCTCGCTGGATTAAACCGTTATGCACTCAAAGATAAACGTAGAGATAAAAATAGCGATGCCAAACTTGCGCCAGAAGCTGTGAATACGGTGACCGCGAATATCGCATAAGATTCTCAGCTGAAATCAGCTGGTAAATCACACAAAAAAGGGCGGGCCGCTTATACAGCGCCCGCCCTTATTATTTTTGGATCAGAAATTAAGGTAAAAACATCACGACGGCATGCAAGAGTAGCCCTATCAAGCCGCCCACGACCGTACCATTCAGACGTATATATTGCAGATCACTGCCCACGCTTAACTCTAGCTCTCGCACCAATTCTGCGTCATCCCATTGTTTTACTGTGCTAGCGATGTGGGCTGCAATGGTATCGCGCAAATCGACTGCCATAGCGCGCGCAGCATCTGCCATATGTTCGTTGACCGAGTCACGTAGAGCAGGATTATCGATCAGCCACTGCCCTGCATTGCGCGCCGCATCGGCAATTTTTTGGCGCAGATTTGAGTCAGGCTGAGACATATCGCTACGTAACCAATTTTTCAATTGTCCCCACAAGGCGCCTATGTACATGGCGGTCAGCGGGGAAGCTAGCAACTGCTGCTTCCAGCCCTCAATTTTTGCGTGAAAATCAGGGTCGTTCTTCATGCGCTCTAAAAATTCTTCCACCACTTGATCAAACTGGGCGCGCCGTGGATGCGTCGGGTCGTCACCGATCTGGTGCAACCAGGCGTTTAAATTCGCCACCAGTGAAGAGGCAATTTTCAAACTAAATTCATCAGTGTTGGCAACCATGCCCAACATCTGTAGCAAACTGGGGTACTCGCGCCCGGCGATTTCTATGATCATGCCAGCCAACTGTTTTTGGGTATCGGCATCGTCTAGCGCCGCCGCCAACTTACGCAAGGCTTCATTGAGTAATAATTGATGGCGTTTGTCTTCGGTCAGTAAGCCCAATAACTTGCCTACGGTTTGCCCAAGATTGACTTGATTCAAATTCTGCTGCAAAGCGCTATGCAAAGCAGCCTGCACCCTCGCATCATCAATAAAATCGAGACCCTTGATCAGCACGCCCTGCATCTTGTCGGCAAACAGCTCGGCATTCTTGTCGCTGCTCAGCCAGCCAGCGATTTTTTGGGCAGGATCGAAGGCTCGAATTTTTTCCACCAAAGTTTCGGTGGCGAGAAATTTATCGCGCACAAATAACGCCAGATTATCGGCGATACGCAGTTTGTTACGTGGGATGATCGCAGTGTGTGGAATCGGTAATCCCAAAGGACGTTTAAACAAGGCCACCACCGCAAACCAATCCGCCAACGCGCCTATCATGGCCGCCTCGGCAAATGCCGCCACCCAGGCCCAGCCGCCCATGCCATGTTGCAGGCGAGCGATGATAAATAAGCCTGTGACGAACAGCAGTAACACCGTTGCCAGGCGCTTCATCTTGCTGAGTTCTTGTTGTTTAATGGTGTTAGTCATGATTGCATGCTTTTTAGATTGATTGCTAGAAACAGCGCTCCGTGAACCTGCACAAATTTGACCGGACGCTGACAGTTCTGCGCATTTTACGTGCTTGCAGGGCTAGCACGCAACGAAATGCAGTGTACGCACTGGGTAAAAGCACGCGTTTTCACGTGATTGCAATGTTGCCAAGCTATAATGCGCCATCATCAAGCTCGATTGAGCTCCGACTTTGCTTGCATTGCGCATCCAAAATAGCAAAACCATAGTAAAACCAAAAAACCCTATAAATTTGACTGTACATAGTACTTAGCGAGACTTTTCATGATCAAAAAACAGGGTGACTTAACCCGCACCATTTTAGCGATACTCTGCATCCTCCTATTGATTGCCGGTTCACTTTGGGTACTGCGTCCGTTTCTGGGTTCTCTGATTTGGGCCATCATGCTGGTCGTGGCGACCTGGCCTATGCTGCAGTCCTTAGAGCGCAAGCTTGCTGGAAAGCGGGTTCTGGCTGTGTTGGTGATGACCGTAGGGATGTTGCTGTTATTAGTCATTCCATTGTGGTTGGCGATTAGCACCATCGCCGCACATGCAGAAGGCATCGTCAGCCTGGCCAAAAAATTTGCCGAGTCTGGCTTACCCCAACCACCTGCCTGGGTTCATACTTTGCCACTGATAGGCGAAAAGTTTGCCGGCATATGGGAACAGTTAGCCGATGACGGCACCCAGGGTTTAGTCTCGAAAGCGCAACCCTATGCGGCGCAAGCAGGCAGTTGGGTGCTGTCACAAGTTGGTAGCGTGGGCGGCCTACTTTTACAATTTATTCTGGTGGTGATGATGTCCGCGATTTTGTACTCGACCGGCGAAGCTGCTGCAGACAGCGTGCGGCGATTCGGCTATAGACTGGCCGGTGAGCGCGGTTTGAGTTCGATCTTGCTAGCCGGTGGTGCGATTCGTGGCGTGGCTCTGGGTGTGGGTGTCACTGCAATCGTCCAAACCGTATTGGGTGGCATAGGGCTGGCGATTGCGGGTGTCCCTTTCGCTTCGCTGCTGTCTGCCTTGATGCTGATGTTTTGTATCGCACAAATAGGACCAGCCCTGGTACTGTTTCCCGCGGTAGGATGGATGTTTTGGACGGGCAACACCGGCTGGGCGATTTTTCTTTTGGTCTGGAGCCTGATCGTGACGACCCTGGATAATTTTTTGCGACCTATGCTGATTAGAAAAGGGGCAGATTTGCCCTTGTTATTAATTTTTGCAGGTGTCATCGGCGGCATGCTCGGATTTGGCCTGATAGGTCTTTTTATCGGCCCTGTGGTGCTGGCGGTGACTTACACCTTGCTCGATGCCTGGATGGACGATGATTTAACGCTAGCCCATGCCACTAGCCCTGGTTCTAGCCCAGAATCTAGCCTAGTATCAGCTCCCGAGCCAGTTTCAGAAGTAACTCCAGCAACGATTCCAGAATTAATCCCAGCTCCAGCTCCCGCAGCAATTTCAGACAAGCCATAGGCCGCTCGCGCATATTCCATGCGGGTTTGCGGCCTGCCTGGCCTGCAAGGCGCATGGAATATGCGCCTTGAGCCTGCCCATCAAAAATAGGACTTACGCAAAACCGCCCCAGCGTCGTTGCACTCGCCTTGCCGTACTAAAGTACTGTCTTCGGCGGCACGCCTAGCTAGAACAATTTTACGTAAGTCCTAAAAAATTATTTTAATGAGCGCAGCACTCTACATGGATTGCCGCTCGCTACCGTATCGGCCGCAATATCACGGGTCACAACACTGCCCGCGCCGATCACGCTACGCGCACCGATGCTAACGCCAGGCATGATCACCGTTTGCCCGCCTATCCAGCAATCATCACCTATGCGGATAGGCGCTGCCAATTGCAGACCGGACGCTCTCTCGATAGGGTCGATAGGATGGGTGGTGGTGTATAAATGCACGCCAGGGCCGAGCAAGACGCGCGCACCTATGCGTATTTCGGCGGCGTCTAACATCAGGCAATGGTGGTTGGCGAAGAAATTTTCACCGAGATAAATATTGCTGCCGTAGTCGCAAAAAAAATCTGGTTCTATAAAAGCGTTAGCCACTTCAGCGAATAACTGCTGATACAGGGGCTGCCTTTGTTTTTGCAGTTGCACTGGGATCGCATTGATCTGGCTGCAAAGTAATTTGGCGCGTTTGCGCGCCGCCAAACGACCAGGTTCAAACGGTGAAAACGGAGTTAAAGCGATCACGCACAGCCTTTTTCAAAAAATAGTCTACTGTGCATGCGCTTAAGAAAAAATAGAAAAACCGCATGCCCATTCTGGCTAGGCATGATAAGCGAATTGCCTGCAAATAGTAAGCAGGCGAGTGTTTATGCTTAAGCAAACAAACAGCCATCAAAGCGCAATCGATGCGCAATCAATGCGACATCAGCACCGGCAAAGTCATCTGGCTCATGATGGCACGCGTGACACCGCCAAATACCAGCTCGGTAATACGGCTATGACCGTAAGCGCCCATCACCAGCAATTGCGCATCCATGTCAGCAGCCCGTGACAAGAGCCAGGCCGCAGGTGCCATCGCAATATTTTCATTTCTTTCTATCTCTACGCTGACCCCATGCATGGCCAAATAGGCCGCGATGTCCACATCGGGTAAATCATGGTCATCATCAACATGCTCAGAGATAGACAGAATTTTTACTTGCTTAGCTTCTTTTAAGATAGGCAAGGCGTCGGCCATGGCACGCGCCGCTTCCCTGCCGCCGTCCCAAGCCACGATCACGCGCTCAAAATGACTGCGTGCTTCGCCGACATAGGGCAAAAATATCACCGGACGTCCCAACTTCAAGACCACGTTCTCGGGAAAGCCGCGCCCAAAGTCGCCTTCAATATCGCTGGGATTGCGCTGCCCCAGCACGATCAGGTCAGAGGCACGCGCATGGGCAATTAATTCACGAAAATCATCGCTGCGAAAACCTAACCAATCGACTGCGACTCCGGCCTTTTTGGCTTCTTCCAAGAAAGCTAGTTTAGCCTTATCGTGTTTGGCCTGTGCCGACTCTTCCCATTCGACCAGCATAGGCGCCCATACCGCATACGGATCTGACATGATGATGGGCGAGTAAGTGAGATGCAGGGCGTGTAGATGTGCGCCATGCTGCTGCGCCAAGCTCAGAGCAAAACTCAAGCGCCGCGACGAACCGGCACTATTGTCCAAGAACACCGTCAAACTTTTGTAACTCATCGCATTACTCCTGGTTAGGTGAGAAGATTTACACAAACACAAACTAATCATAGTCCATTGTGCGAGGTTTTTTTCGTTACAGTTTAGACATAGATCAAATTTTTTTATCATTTTCTTAACAAGACGAAACTACGCATAGTCCGGCAATGGCGTTAAGGATAGTCTTGAGCAGTCTGAAATAGTTTAGAATGCGCTCTTGTAGCAAGTCTAGTGCGCCCTGCACCGCTCGCTCACCCACTACTCCTGATCATCATGCCATTTTCTACCCTGGGCCTAGGCCCTGCCCTTGCCAATGCCGTACGCGAACACGCCTATGCTGAACCTAGCGAAATACAAAGCGCCGCGATACCTGCGATTTTAGCGGGACATGATGTGCTGGCCTCAGCGCAGACCGGCTCAGGCAAGACTGCTGCGTTTTGCTTGCCCATCCTAGAGGCATTGCAAAATCGCCCGCGCAGTGCGCCGCGCGTGGTGCAAGCGCTGATCCTGGTGCCAACCCGCGAGTTGGCGGTACAAGTAACAGAAACGCTGCGCAGCTTGGCTGAGCATTTAGCCCATCCGGTCAAGCTGGCCACTTTATTCGGTGGGGTCTCGATTAATCCGCAAATGATGCATTTACGTGGCGGTGCCGATATCGTAATCGCCACGCCTGGTCGTCTATTAGATTTAATCGAGCACAACGCGCTACAAATCTCGCAGGTAGCTACGCTGGTACTGGATGAGGCGGACCGTTTATTGGAATTGGGCTTCGCTGAAGAACTCAGTCGCATCCTTAGTCTATTACCAGGTAAACGGCAAAATCTGTTTTTCTCAGCGACCGTCCCACCGCAAGTGGAAGCACTGGCCAATGGCATGCTGCGCGACCCGCTCAGAATCGAGATCCTTAGCACCGCGATCGGCGCACCAGACATCACGCAAAGAGCCATCGTGGTCGATGCCAAGCTGCGTACCCAGTTATTACGTCATCTGATTGAAGACCAGAAATGGACCCGGGTCTTGGTCTTTGTCGCCACCAAATACGCCGCCGAACTAGTCGCAGCCAAATTGCGCCGTTTGCGCATCAACGCTGAACCCTTCCACGGCGAACTGAGCCAGGGCAAGCGCAGCCAGGTCTTGATGGATTTCAAAGCCAGCCGCGTCAAGGTCGTGATCGCCACCGATGTCGCTGCACGCGGCATCGACATCAGCAATCTGCCGGTGGTGGTCAACTATGATCTGCCACGTTCCAGCGAGGACTACACGCATCGCATAGGCCGCACTGCAAGGGCTGGTGAAAGCGGTATTGCGGTCAGTTTTATTTGCTCTGACGCAGCCAACCAGGCGCATTTCCGTCTGATAGAACAAAGGCAGCAGAAAAAAATCCCGCGTGAACACATCGCTGGCTTCGAACCGTCCGAGCAAAGCATAGAAATATCCAACACTGCCGCCCCGGCAGGAGACCCGAATGGCGGCATCAAAGGCAAACGCCCCAGCAAGAAAGACAAGCTGCGGGCTTTGGCAACACCAGACGAATAGCCGAGTAGCCGAATATCTAAAGTAACAAGCCGGCATCCCAGACTCACTCTGGTATCTCAGCTTGCGTAATTATCGAGGCACTCCCACGAAGAGTGCCCGTTTTTTTTATCAGGAAAACATACATGACAAGTAGTAAGTTAGTCTTTCTAAGCAGTCTATTTTGCGCCAGCACGGTGCTCAGCTCGGCAGCACTTGCCACTGAGAACGCCACGGTACAGCAGCGTGGGTTTACGGTGGAGGACATGGTGAAGATGGAGCGCATCAGTAAGCCAGTCTTGTCCCCCGATGGTAAGCAAGTGATCTATCAGTTACGCCGCGCCGATCTCGTGAAAAACCGCGGCCTGACCGATCTGATGCTGCTAGCGCTAGAGGGTGATGCCAAAGCAGCCCCACTGCGTTTGACGCAAGACAGTAGTAAGCCCGACGCCAACAACACCAGCCCTGAGTGGTCGGCCGATGGCAAGAGCGTCTACTTTATATCCACCCGCAGCGGCAGCGCCCAAGTCTGGCGACGCGGCCTCAATGCGAGCAATCCAGATCCCGCTATAGAAGCCCTGCCTAGCATGGTGCAGATCACCGACCTGCCTTTGCCGGTAGAGAGTTTTCGCGTTTCACCTAGCCAGGATCGCATCGCCGTTTCCCTCGAGGTATTTCGCGATTGTGCTGACCTCGCTTGCAGCAAACAGCGCCTGGATAAAATAGAAAAGCAGCAGGCCAGCGGCCGCACCTATCAGCAATTATTTGTACGTCACTGGGATAGCTGGGCCGATGGCCGCCGTCTGGTCCTATTCTCGGCCCCACTAAGCGCAAGCGGTCGCGTTAGCAGCGAGCCTGTGAGTTTATCCGGCACTTTGGATGCCGACGTCCATTCAAAACCAGACGGCGATCAAGCCGATTACCAGTTCAGCCCGGATGGCAAAAGCATCGTCTTTGCAGCCAGAGTCGCAGGCAAGGCAGAAGCCTGGTCTACCAATTTCGATCTGTATCAAGTTCCCGCCGTGGGTGGTCTAGCACCCAAAAATCTGACGGCAGACAATCTGGCCTGGGATGCCAAGCCGGCTTTCTCACCGGATGGCCGCACGCTCGCCTATCTGGCTATGAAACGCGCCGGTTTCGAAGCCGATCGCTTTCAAATGGTCTTGCTCGATCTGGCCAGCGGCAAGAAGCGCCTGCTCGCCGAAAAATGGGATAGAACAGTACAAGAATTTAGTTGGGCACAGGACAGCAAGAGCCTATATGTAGCAGCCGAAGAACTGGGCCAGCGCAAACTATTTTCTATCGATGCCGCTAGCAGTACAGTCAGAACCTTGACTGGGCTGGGCGAAGTCACAGGCTTTGATGTGCAAGGCAATAGTCTGGTGATTGCGCAGAATAACCTTGCTAACTCTACTCAGTTATTTACAGCGAAACTCGACCAACTCGACAAACCAGGCAAGCTGAACAAGGGTGACAATGGTGGAGCAGGCTGGCAGCAAGTGACGCAAGTGAATACCGAGTTGCTGAGCCAAGTCAAATTTGGAGATTATCAACAATTCTCATTTAAAGGTGCCAAAGGCGACACCGTGCACGGTTATGTAATGCAACCTTGGAACGCCAAAGCCGGTGAAAAATACCCTATCGCTTTTCTGGTACACGGCGGCCCGCAAGGCTCCTTCGGCAATAGCTGGGGCTACCGCTGGAACCCGCAAACTTATGCCGGTGCCGGCTATGGCGTGGTGTTTATCGATTTTCACGGCTCCACCGGTTATGGCCAGGCGTTTACCGATTCCATCAGCGGCGACTGGGGCGGTGCTCCTTTAGAAGACTTGAAAAAAGGCATGGCCGCAGCCACCCAGCAATTCCCTTGGTTAGATCGCAGCAAGGCTTGCGCGCTGGGTGCCTCGTATGGCGGTTACATGATGAACTGGATACAGGGTAACTGGGCCGATGGCTTTCAGTGCATAGTCGCGCACGCTGGCGTATTCGACACCCGCAGCATGTATTACTCGACCGAAGAACTCTGGTTTAACGAATGGGAAAACGGCGGTACCTATTACGACGCGGCGGCCAAGCATGAGAAATTCAATCCGGTCAATCATGTCAAGAAATGGAAAACCCCTATGCTAGTCATTCAGGGTGAACTCGATTTCCGCATCCCGTCGGCGCAATCGCTAGGCAGCTTCACTGCTCTGCAAAGACGCGGCATAGAAAGCAAACTCTTAATTTTTCCGGATGAAAACCACCACATCTTAAAACCTGCCAACTCGCTGCTGTGGCATCACACAGTCAATGACTGGTTGCAACAGCATTTACAGAAATTGACGTTCAGCTTTTAGTTTAAAAGTGAGAAATTCAAAACCTCTCACGCAGTATCCATGCGGCTCCTGGCACGATTTCGTGCCAGGAGCCGCATTCACATTGCGCAAGCGTTTTCAAAACACATCTTAGCCAATGGCGAATTATGTGTCCCGCTTTTTAGTCTCGGCATATTCCTGCCGTGCCTGTTCAAAGCGCTCCTGAGTTGCCGCCTCATCGCGCTCGCCAAAAGCATAATTTGCTTCCAGCCACATGACGTTGATGATGGCTGCCGCCAGCGCCAGCCCTATACCTAAGATCCAGTTGAAATACCACATAATTTATCCTTGTTTGTAATTGCTGCTTTTTCTGCGTTTTTTCAATGTCCACTTCAATATGCCGAGTGTTCATTCGCTGCGATATGGGCCGCATCGACCTTGCCACGCATTACCCGGTAAATCCAGGCGGTGTAAGTAATGATCAAAGGTAAAAAGATCACGACTACCCAAAACATGATGCCCAGGCTCTTATGACTGGCCACCACATCCCAGGCAGTCAGGCTGCTGTTCGGGTCTAAACTCGATGGCATCACGAATGGGAACATCGAGGCACCGGCGGTCAAGATCACTGCGGTTACTGCCACACCGCTACTCAAGAAGGCGGCGACGGCGCGCTGCCGCATGGTCAATAGTATGCTCAGCATCGCTCCGCCAAAGCCAGCCAGCGGCAAGGCCCACATCAAAGGCCAGCGTGCGTAATTATCCATCCAGGCACCACGCACCCGCTCTACGGTTTTCACTACTGGCATGAAGGCAGTATTACTGTCTGGCATAGTCAGGATGCGGAAACCATCGATACCAAACGCGACCCACAAACCGCCAGCGGCAAAGCCCAGCATCATCAGCATTGCGGCGATAATCAAGGCCCTGCCCGCGCGCTGCGCCAGTACGCCATCGGTCTTGGTGCGCAAGAAGGCGGCACCGTGCATGGTCAGCATGGCCACGCTGACGACACCAGAGAGCAGGCCAAAAGGCGTGAGCAAATCGAGAAAGCCCCCTACATACTCTAGCCGCATCGTATCGTCGTAATGGAAAGGCACACCCAGCAATAGATTGCCGAAGGCGACACCAAAGATCAGCGGCGGCACGAAGCCCCCGATAAACAGCGCCCAATCCCAGGTCGAACGCCAACGCGTGTCGGCAATCTTACTTCGATAATCAAAACCCACAGGCCGAAAAAATAAGGAGAACAGCAAAATCATCAAGGCCACATAAAAGCCTGAAAATGCCGCCGCATACGCCAGCGGCCAGGCCGCAAACAAGGCACCGCCTGCGGTGATGAACCAGGTCTGATTACCTTCCCAGGTTGGGCCTATGGTGTTGATCATGATGCGCCGCTCTACATCGGTTTTTCCGATAAACGGCAGCAAGATACCGACCCCGAAATCAAAGCCATCCATCAGCGCAAAGCCTATCAGCAAGACGCCGACGAAGGCCCACCAGATGATTTTTAAAGTTTCATAATCGAACATGATGCATCCTTAAGCGTGAGAATTCTGGTTGGCGGCTTGTTCAAAATGGTATTTGCCGGTATGCAGGCTACTTGGGCCAAGACGCGCGTACTTAAACATCAGATACAGCTCGACCACCAATAAGAGCGTGTAGAAAGTCATAAACCCAGCCAGACTAAAGTACAGGTCATTCACCTGCAGCGTCGAGGCCGATAAGTGGGTAGGCAAGACACCCGAAATAGTCCAGGGTTGACGGCCATACTCGGCCACCATCCAACCGGTTTCTATCGCCACCCAAGGCAGCGGTATGCTAAACAAGGCGAGTTTCAGCAACCAGCGATGCTTGGAAAGCCGACGGCGGATCAGGAAATAAAACGAGGTGACAAAAATAAATAAGAACAGCATGCCCAAGCCCACCATCAGCCGGAAGCCAAGAAACAGCGGTGCAACCTTAGGGATAGAGTCGTTAGTCGCCTTAGTGATCTGCTCGGGTGTGGCATCGATCACATTCGACGTATATTTTTTCAGCAGTAAGCCGTAGCCCAGATCTTTTTTCAGTTCATTAAAAGCGCTGCGTGCTTCTGGCGATTTGTCGCCAGACTTTAAGCGGCTCAGTGCGGCATACGCCTCCATGCCGCGGATAATGCGTTCGCGGTTTTGTATTTTTAAATCTTTGATGCCAGTCACCTGGGTGTCAGTAGAGCGGGTCGCGATCAAGCCCATCAGGTACGGTATCTTAATGGCGTAATCGGTACGTTCTGCCTTGTCATTCGGTAGCCCTATCACGGTAAAAGCTGCCGGTGCGGCTTCGGTTTCCCACTCTGCTTCTATGCTGGCTAGCTTAACCTTATTCACCTCACCGGCGGTGTAACCCGATTCATCACCGAGCACGATCACGGATAAGGTCGAGGCCAGACCGAAAGCGGCAGCGATGGCAAAGGAGCGCAGGGCAAATCCTGTATCACGCGCTTTCAATAAATAGTAGGACGAGACTCCGAGTACAAACATAGACGCTGCCACATAACCGGAGGCCACCGTATGCACAAACTTGACCTGCGCTACCGGATTAAAGATCACCTGCGTCATGCTAACCAACTCCATGCGCATGGTCTCGAAATTAAACTCGGCACCGACAGGATTATTCATCCAGCCATTGGCGATCAAGATCCACAAGGCGGACAAGTTCGATCCTAGCGCCACTAAAAACGTCACGCCCAGATGCGCCGGTTTAGACAGCCGTTGCCAGCCGAAAAACATCAGCCCGACAAAGCTAGATTCCATGAAAAAGGCCATCATGCCTTCGATCGCCAGTGGCGTACCGAAGATGTCGCCCACATAGTGCGAGTAATACGACCAGTTGGTGCCGAACTGAAACTCCAGCGTGATACCAGTCGTGACACCCATGGCAAAATTAATCGCGAACAACTTGCCCCAGAACTTGGTCATATCGCGATACACTTCGCGCCCTGTCATCACATACACCGATTCCATGATGACTAAGATCCACGACAAACCCAGAGTGAGCGGGACAAATAAAAAGTGATACATCGCGGTCGCTGCAAACTGCAGTCGCGATAGGTTGATAACTTCTTCTATGGGAGCCATGGGGTGCCTTAGGGTGAGAGTTTTAAATTAGAAAATGTTGGCTTGTGCGTGGTTTTTGCTAATTCGGTAGCCGCTGAAGCTGGCGGATACGCTGGTTTTGCAGTGCCAGGCGAGAGCAAATGCTGCTCCACCATAGGAGTAGGCAGGCGCATGTGCTTGGCCTGTGGCTGCGAAAAAAACGCTGCCCTCAGAAAATACAGAGCGATCAGTTTGATCAGTAAAACCACGAGTATCTCCAGCCAGAGTGGCAAGCCGCGACTAGTGCTCTTACTGAGCCTGGAAAAGATCGCCATATTTTTAGGCCAGCGCTTTAAGACGCGCCAATTCTGCACGCAGTGCCGCGTTCTCCGCACGCAAATCTGGTTCTGGGTTTTCTAAATCGGGCAAATCACTACTGCCTGCCTCGCGGGTGACGGCCAGATCCGGCGGCGCTTCCTCTTTATCCTTGCCGCCAAATCTGAACTTGTCGCGGATATCGAGCAATTTACCGACCTTGGAGCCCATTTTCATCAAGGAGGCCAGCGTCTCAGGCGAGAGTCTTTGCACATCGTCAAACCAGGAGGTCGATAACTCGATCAGTTGATACATCTCACGCATGCGCTCCTGCGCCAATCTATCGGCTTCCGAGGCGGGATTCTCTAGCAGAGCATCGCGCAACATCGACAGCGTAGGCTCGATCTCGCGGCGGCGGCGTTCTTCCAGCAGGGCTTTAAAAATATCCCAGATGTCTTTAGGCGGCTCAAAATATTCGCGACGGTCGCCCGGCTTATGCATCAACTTGACCAGCCGCCACGCTTGTAACTCTTTGAGCCCCATGCTGACGTTGGAGCGGGAGAAAGATAAAGTCTCGGCAATCTCGTCCGCGTTTAAAGGCTTACCCAGCACATATAACAAGGCATACATCTGCCCAACGGTGCGATTAATCCCCCAGCGGCTGCCCATTTCACCGAAATGAAGAATAAAACGCTGCTGCAGTGGGCTTAGAGTTTCCATATGTGCTGTTTCCTTGACGCAGATTATTGTAATTTCACGAATTACTGAAATTATAGAAGGTTTAGGAAAGTCTTGCTGAGCGCGGCCAGAAACCGTATTAGGTCTAGCGACTAAGCCATTTATTGACAGCGATGTAATTCAAACTACTTGCAGGCCAAGACTAGAAATGAACCTGCCTGCAGGCGCAGTATCCATGCGCCTGAGCGGCCAGATAGGCTGCAAACCCGCATGGATAGTGCGCCTTGGGCGTATCTGCTATCATGCCGTCTGAGTATTTTTGAAATTAGGAATTGTATGGAGAGTCATTTTTCACCCGCCACCCTCACCACAGGTGGCACTGGCTTGGTGGTACACGTGGTACGTTGCAATGAAGCCCAGATAAAAGCAGGCATTGCGCGACAAGCGTATTCCTTATGCGGTCGCACTCACGACAAAAATGATGCCTGGGCGCTCAGCCCTGATGCTGCAGTTAGCTGCCCAAAATGCCGCAAAAAATGGGTCAAATGACAGCCTGAAGAGTTACCACAAGCGAACTCGCGACTGTTTATACCTCAGCAACAAAAACAACAAGATGAGATAAATCAAGTCTTGGCGCTAGCTTACTGTTGTTACATTGAAATACAATTGCCAGAAGTGTACTCTGCAATAGCGAAGGGCGTGAACTGACACTTTTTTTGTGCCTCGCCTGGCAAAAACGCTGATAATTATTTTAATAAAACGCATGTCCACTATTCTTCATCTAGTCTTATGAATTCATTTCTGCGCCACGCCTTGCTGGCTGTGCTGGCACTCTTATCTGGTATCGCTCTGAGCCTGATTGCCGCCGTATTGAGCGCTGCTTCATGGCTGAGCCTATTGGGCTTGGTAAGCTTGGCGCTACTCAGTTCAGCTATATTTGCCTGGCTAGGCTGGCGAATATTAGTGCGCCCCTTGCGCACGCTTCAGACCGAACTTGCCACACTCCAGCAAAAAAATAGCCTGGCGCAGGCTTTTATGCAGAATGCACCCTTAGTCATCGCGGCCAAAGATAGAGATGGGAAATATCTGGCGGCCAACCCGGCTTTCCTGCAATTGCACGGCAGAGAACGCAGCGATGTACTGGGCGAAGTCGATCTCACTATCATGCAGGCAGAAATAGCACAAACGGCGCGCGCCAATGACCTTAAAGTCATGCAAAGCGGTCAGACCTACAGTTATCAATTGCCGATTGCCAGTCCACTAGGCAAGCGCCTCATGGAAATCATTAAATTCCCGCTGTATGACAGCGCCCAACAAATCATGGGTGTAGGTTTTGTTGCGAATGATGTCAGCGAGCGTGAATTTTCCAACGAAAAATTCTCGCGCGTCTTCGAGGCTAGTCCAAATTGGATCGTTATCACCCGCCTTGCCGATGGCGTCATCGTCGATGCAAACCAAGGTTTTGAACGTCTGAGTGGACATACGCGCGCAGCGGCGATAGGTCACGCCGTCTCCGAGTTCAATATCTGGGCAAATCCCGAACAGCGCGCCGCGCTGGTCGCGCGTTTGATGCAAGAAACCCGCATTACCGATGCGCTGGTGCAATTGCGCCGCAAGGATGGAGAGATCCGCGACTTTAAAGTCAGCGCTACTTTGGTGTCACTAGAGTTGGAGAAAAATTCACACGCCGTCTGGATCGCTCGCGATGTCACCGAGGAATTAGCGCTGCATGAAAAATTTGCTGCTGCGTTCCGCCTGACCCCAGATTTGATCACCATTTCGCGCGCTGCGGATGGTAACTACGTCGAAGTCAACCCGGCTTTCGAGCATTTTAGCGGCTATACCCGGGCCGAATTGGTCGGCCGCAGCTCCACCGAAATCGGCCTGTGGCACGAAGCAGAACAACGCGGCGCACTCATGCAAAGCATTGCTGCGAACAAGGAAGTGAGCGATTTTTATGCCCAGCTACGCGATAAAAATGGACTCGTGCATGACTGCCTCGGTTACTGCACCGTATTTGAATCGCATGGTGAAGCGTATTTAATCGCGATCATACGCGACGTCACCGAGACCAGAAAAGCCGAGCGCGCCCTGCGCGAGAGCGAGGCACGCTTCGCCAATCTATTCGAAATGTCGCCCTTACCTACTTCTTACACTTTTAGTGGTGACCCACAGAAGAGAAACTATAGAAACGCGACTTTCTATTCTACTTTTGGGTTCTCAAGAGAACATGACGCCCATAAACCAATAGCGGATTTAGGTTTTTGGGTGCATCCAGAAGATGCGATCACGGCGCGTGATTTATGGCGCAGCGGCAAGCCAGTCAATAACTGGATCGTTGAAGTGCGCCATGCGCAGGGTCATCACTTATGGGTGGCGATTTTCGGCCGCATCATTGTCCAGGAACCGCGCAATATGATAGTCACCACGCTGTTTGACATCACAGAGCAATATCTGGCGAGACAAAAAATAGAAGAGCTCAATGTCAGTCTTGAAGCAAGGGTGCTGGAACGTACCACTCAGCTACAAGTTGCCAATGCCGAACTATCACAAACATTGGCTTCTCTTGAGGAAGCGCGCGACCATCTGGTGCATTCAGAAAAGCTGGCATCCTTAGGCGCCCTGGTGGCTGGCGTGGCACATGAGCTCAATACCCCGATCGGCAATGGTCTGATGGTGGCCTCGGTACTGGAAGATAAAGCACGGGAATTTGCGGCCCTCAGTCTACAAGCGATGTCGCGCTCGCGTCTCAATCAATTCGTCAGCGAAGCACAAATGGCGGCTGAACTGCTAGTGCGTAGCCTGACACGTTCGGCCGCGTTGGTGACTAGCTTTAAACAAATCGCAGCCGATCAGACCAGTGCGCAGCGCCGCCAATTCCAATTATCTAGCCTGGTGGATGAAGTGATACTGACAGTTGCTCCAGCAGCCAAACTGGCAGACTGTCAGTTGCTAGTCGCGGTGTCTAGCGACATCGTTCTCGATAGTTACCCTGGTGCGCTACACCAAGTGCTGAGTAATTTGATCAACAATGCCTTGATCCATGCCTTTGTGGCCTGCCCGCATGCCAGCACCAAGCCGGTCGAGCTGCCACCAGCCTGTATTTACCTCACAGCTAGCAACACGGCACTTGGTCAAATTGAGATCAACGTCGCCGATAACGGCTGTGGTATCGCAGAACAACATCTCAGCCACATTTATGATCCTTTTTTCACCACGCAACTCGGGCAAGGCGGATCGGGCTTGGGGCTATATATCGTCCACAATATTGTCACCCGCGTACTCGGTGGCAGCATCAGCGTACACAGTAGCGCAGAGAGCGGCAGCAATTTTTCAATGCAATTACCAAGCTGTGCACCCCACATGGATAGCAACAAATGATAAAAAATAGTGAACAACACGCTGTCCTTGCCGCCATTTGCAGCAAGCGCACTAAGCGACTAACCAAAGCCAGCGTGTCAAAATCATGACAAAATCAAGTAAATTCAATCCCCGTGCATGGGTCAGCCCCGAAGCCTTCAATGTAAAGCCTGATTTACTCGGGCTGCCGCTAGCCACAGCTGGCCGCCGGGCATTGGCGATCACTCTGGATATCTGCGTGATTGGCTTGCTATCTAGCCTAGCCTGGCTTTGGCTGTTGGCGGCGATCGCCGCTGTACTGCATCAGTTGCGCAAAAGTTCCGCAGATGTATCCTATAAACAGCGGCGCTGGCTGTGGCTGGCCTTGCTGCTATTGAGCATCGTCGCCAGCATACAAATGGTGCGCAAGCTAGATGATCAGACACAAAGCAAGTCAGTCAATGCCGTGCGAGCACTCGACGACGATGTTGATGAACAAGTCGCCAAAGCCAAACTCTTGATCGCTAGCGCGACTAGCTCAGCGAACGTGGCAACTAATGCGGCAAACAACACGGCAACTGACACTGCCAATGAGAGCGAGCAGGAAAGCTTACCCGAAGAAACCGATGCCGCCCGTATCGCCACACTAGAGCAAGAGTTAGCATTGGCGCGACTACCGAGTACACTTAAGTGGCGCGAGCAGGTGATGAAAAGCTTGTCGTCTATGGGGCTACATTTTGGCTGGGCTATTGTGTATTTCAGTTTGCTGCCGTATTGGTGGAACGGACAAAGTCTGGGCAAGCGGGTGTTTGGTCTGCGGGTGCTTGAACTGACTGGCAAACCCATGCGCCCCTTACTTAATCTTAGCCGCTACGGTGGTTATGCAGCCGGCATGGCCACCGGCGGTATCGGTTTTTTACAGGTATTGTGGGATATGAACCGCCAAGCGATACAGGACAAAATCGCCCACACCGTAGTGGTCGATCTACGTCAACCAAGGCGGCTAGATCTACTCGAGGCGCACTTGAATCAGCCAACTAGCAGCGAACAGACTCAGGACGGCACCGCCGTTTGATTAACGAACACGGCACTAGAAACTGAGCCTTAGCCAAAAAAACAAGCATGCCTCGCTCACCCAATACGCATGCGGTCTGCAGGCCAGGCAGGCTGGAAACCCGCATGGATACTGCGCCTGCGGCCTATGCCAATTAGAAAATGCTAAGCCACTGGCAGCGCATCACAAAACCCGGTAAGCCAGATGATCAAGCCGGGTGCGGCTTAAGCGGCTGAGTAATTTCTTTACCTCAGGCGGATAATCCTGCAATTTTTCTAGCGCGGAATAATGGCTGACGTTTTTTGTATGGAGATAAATACTGGCTAATTCCTGCTGCTTTTTCAGCGCCAGTTGCTGCTCGGGATCGTGGATCAGCAAGGCGTTTTCCAAATCCAGGCGGAAGGCGCGTGGATTAAGATTATTCCCGGTGAGCAGCAGGTAATCCTGATCTACCCATACCCCCTTGAGATGAAAAGTGTTTTCCCCATCGCGCCATAGATGCAACTGCAATTGCGCACTGGTCAACTGCTCTTGGTGGAGCTTGGCAAACTGCCGCAATTTGCTTTCGTACAGATACGGCAGCGCTGCAATCAATTTAAAGCCCTGCTCGGGCGGTATGTAAAAATCATTGGCAGTTTTATCGCCGACAATAATATCTATCTTCACACCACGCTTTAAGGCGCGATTGATCTCACGCGTTACCGCCAGAGGAAAATTAAAATACGGCGTGCAAATGGTGATCTGCTGGGTGGATGCTGCCAGCAACTGACAAATGCAGCGATTCAAGGGGTTGTTTTTCCCAACCCCAACCAAGGGCGTCACCGACAAGCCAGCCGTTTCACTATCGTTTTGTGGCGACATGGGCAGCGCCCGGTTTTCTTGTGGCAGCAGATAACGTGCCGCCTTTAAGGCCGCTCTGAAACTACGAATTTCACGGCGCATGCCACGCGTAGAGGGAATGTCTGGCGTATCTAATCGGTGCACCGCCGAGCTAGCCAGAATGTGCTGCGCGATGAACTGCACCATACTATTGGCCAGCGCTGCATTCTTGATCAGCAGATAGCGGTCGTGCCTATACTTTTCTTGTTTGTGCAAATACACGTTATTCAGACTAGCCCCGCTATACAGAACCGTGTCATCGATCACAAAGCCTTTTAAGTGCAGCACACCGAACAATTCGCGGGTTTGTACCGGTACCCCGTAAATCGGTACGCTAGCTGCGTGCAGGCGCGATTGCTCCTGATACCAGAGTGCATTGCCCCCTTGTTTAGCGGCGCCTATCAAGCCACGCTGCGCCCTATGCCAATCGACTAAAATTCGTATATCCAAGCGTGGCTGAGCTGCCTTGGCGGCGTACAGCGCCTGCAGTATTTCAGCACCCGCTTCATCCTGCTGCAGGTACAAACTGCACAGATAAATCCTATGTTTAGCCAATGCGATCTGTTCCAGCAATGTGCTTCTAAATTGCGCGGCCGAGGCTAGCATGCTAACGCTATCGGCCGCCAGCGGGATGCGCGGTAGACGCGACAACGCAGAACGGGCAGGAAAAAATATCATGAAAAATCAGTCTCCAGACCGGGTAGGGAGAGCTTTACATTGAGGGAAGTGAAAGCGCGCTCACACCTGTTATGTATCTGCATCAAATTGCGCTCTCCATTTTTGATAACAACGACGGTAAAAATTCATATAATTGACCTGGCAGGCCAATTGAGTGCGACACATTATGCGCTAGCCACAATTACTTCATCAAGCGGTAATCTAATTCACCTACTCTGAGGACACCCTTAAGACTTCGAGGTAGCGCAACGATATAGGGCAACGATTTTGCGCCACACCAGACACTAGTCCCTAGTTAGTCCTGATTTTGAGTCCGAAGCGGTCATTTAGTTCAGCATTGAGGGATCTATTTTGCGCAAAAAAATGTTTACACTGGCCTTGCAAGGTGGCGGCTCACATGGTGCATTTACCTGGGGAGTGCTAGACCGTATTTTGGAGGATGGACGACTACCAATCGAGGCGATCAGCGGTGCTAGTGCGGGCGCGATGAATGCGATTGTCATGGCACAAGGATATATCAGCGGCGGTCGGGACGGTGCGCGCCAGAGCCTTAAAGATTTTTGGGGCAAACTCGCCTCGCTGCACAGCTTCGGCACTGGTTCAAGCGGGGTTTCGAGCCTCACTCATTTTGCAAGCCCAAACCCAGTATTTGAAAATTGCGACAAGCAAACTGACATGGAGCTTGTATCGGCCATGCCAGCCGGTTATAAATCAGCGCTGTCCATGCTGCGCTATTTTTCACCGCAACAAATCAATCCTTTCGATCTCAATCCCTTGCGTGAAATACTCACTCAACAAATCGATTTCGAGCGTATCAGAGGCCAATCCACACTTTCACTGTTCATCG
The DNA here is from genome assembly GCF_003955735.1 of Undibacterium parvum. NCBI lineage: Bacteria > Pseudomonadati > Pseudomonadota > Betaproteobacteria > Burkholderiales > Oxalobacteraceae > Neoundibacterium > Neoundibacterium parvum. The sequence continues at coordinate 4,666,318 of NZ_CP034464.1, forward strand.
CCTGCACCGAAGTCAACACAGGGCGCTTAAAATTATTTCGCAATGCACAGCTCAGTGTTGAAGTCTTGATGGCATCGGCTTGCCTCCCCTTAATCAATCGCGCAGTGGAAATTGAGGGGGTGGCGTATTGGGATGGCGGCTTAAGTGCGAATCCCCCGCTACTGCCCCTAGTGTATCAATGCCAGGCGAATAATTTACTGCTAGTGTTATTGCAAGAACAGAAGCAATCCGCACAGGCAGCACCCAGCTCAGCCAATGACATCTGGCATAGACTGAGCGAAATGGGTTTTAGTAGCTGCTATCTGACGGAGATGGATGGTTTATTAGCAGCCAAACAGCAAGCAAAGCGATCATACTTTGGCTTCGGTCGCTTAGAACGGCGATTGCGCGCCTTACAGATACACCAGATAGAACTGCCGCAAGCGATAGGCCAACTGGCGCCGCACAGCAAGATGTACGCAGAAGAGAAATTTTTACAGAGCTTACATAAGGCGGGAAGAAATCAAGCCGAGCGATGGCTAACGCAATATTTTGCAAGCGCAAACAAGCTAAGCAGCAGTCCGGCGTAGGCAAACGCCTAGCCGACGGCAAGCGACTAGGCGAGGCGTGGCAAAGAAGTCGCTAAACTCTTCAATTTTGCAAATAACCCTGATCGCGCTGGCGCATGCGTGCGCGGTGCATTCCGCTGAGCCAAATCGACATGAGCTGCATCGGTGTAGCCATCTAAGGCATCTAAACGAAAACGACCTAAGGATTCTATCGTGTCAGGCGCATGTTTGATATTCGGCGCTAGGCGACGGCTAACATAATCGGAAACTGGGGTGGTAAATAAGAGATGAGGAATTAACATGGAAATTGACTATTACATTGACTAGGCAGGCATTTTGCCGCGCCGCAACAAATAATGCCAATGACTAAATTAGATAGATGGTATTCCTGAGCCGAATAACTGCCCCCTCCAAACTTCAGTAGCCCGATTCATTAATATCGATTGTTAAGGATTGCAACAACCCACCTGCATAGTCTTTGTTTATTTGAGTTTTGACTTCGCACAGTGCATACTTGGCTCGAGTGCCAGTCCTTGCGGTTTTTTTAAAATGTCGCAAACGCCACCAACTTTTATCATTAACACAAAAAAGTGAAATGGCGAAATTTCATCTATCTCTAAATGCTTTTACTTTTCAAGTGCTAAGGCGTTCGCGTTTGGTCTGGCGCAATGGCAGCTTAGGTGATTTTCTGTTGTGCATTTTACTGCTGTTTGTCGCGGCCACTCCAACATTGACAGCGGCAGCCGAGGCACCTAGTCTCACTATTTGCAGTGGCGACTTCCCACCGTATAACAGCCCACTCTTACCCAATCTAGGGCCAGTTGTCGAGATTACTACGGAAGCCTTCCGCCGATCCGGTATCTCGATACAAGTGATTTTCATGCCTTGGGCGCGCATCCTCAAAGAAGGTCAAAATGCCAAATGCGCGATTCTGGGTATCTGGCGCAACGCCCAGCGCGATCAGCAATTTGTCTACACGCAAGCCATACTCGAACAAGAATTAGGTTACTTTGCCAGACGCAGTAGTAATTTTAAGAACTCCAAACCTCTGCAACTAGAGACCCTGGTCATAGGTGTAGAGCGTGGCAGCTATCTTTCCCCGGAATTGGAAGGCAAACAATATAGCTTCGACATCGCCAATAGCTTGCTTCTTAATCTGCGCAAACTGGCTAAAGGGCGTATCGATCTTGCATACGGAAATAAGGCCGCTGGCGAATACCTGATCAATACCGACCCTGAGTTAAACGATCCCCTAGTATGGCTAAACCCCAGCTTGGAATCAAAGCCTATTTATCTTGCGTTCTCCAACAGCTATCCAGAAAAAGAACACTTAATCTTGGCCTACAATCAAGGCTTGACGAGTATGAAAGCCGATGGGAGTTTCAAAAAAATCCTCTTAAAGGCCAAGCTCTCGCCTTAGTTTAGGCGCTATTTGCACACCAATTTCAGATATTGGGCGGCATAAAATAAATCCTGCTCTATGGCCCTACGCACCGCAGCACCATCGCGTCTTTGTAGCGCGGCAACGACATCCTCATGTGCATCATTGAGTTTGAGACTGTAGTGTTTATCCTCAAAAAGTTGGTTAGAAACTGGCCCAACTTTTAGCCATACTGTTTCGATTAATTCCATCAACATGGGCGAACCACTGGCCCGATATAAACTAGTATGAAATTCTTCATTCGCCTCCAGATAGGCGGTGACCTGGTTCGCTGCTATTGCGCTGGCCATCTGTGCGCTGAGCAACTGCATCTTGGCCAGGCCTGCTTCATTCATCCGGTAAGCGCCCTGCTCGGCCGCTTGTCCTTCTAGTAGCAGGCGTATCTGCAAAACATCATCAAACTGGGCGCGTTTTAGTTGAGGCACCATCACACCACAGTTGGGGGTATTCACCAGAGCCCCTTCGGCGGCGAGCCGCTGCAATGCCGCACGCACCGGCATGATGCCAACACCCAATTCGTCGGCAACCTGTCTAATCTTCAGGCGCTCGCCCGGCAAAAATCGCCCTACCGTCAGCCATTGATGTAAGGTCTGATAGGTTTTATCCTGCAAGGTAGAAGAAGGTTTTTCTGGCAAAACTATGCTCCAATAAATGATGAAGTTGAGGAATCGCTGATTTTACTCAGGCGACCGAATTTTCAATTGGTGCAGGCAATCTTCAAACACCGCAAGAAACGTATCTATGTCGCTCCTTTGGGTCTGTGGGCAGACCAGCATCATGTTATGAAATGGCGTGATCAAAATGCCGCGATTGAGTAAGTACAGATGAATCACTTGCTCCAGCTCACTATCTAAAATTAATGCGGCAGCACTGCCATTGCCCGGTGCCAGCTGAGAAAATTGAAACTCGGTACGCGCCCCGACTTGTGTCACGCACCAAGGCAAACCAAGTTTGCCGATTACAGCACGCAAACCGGCCGCCAAATAATCGGCCAGCGAAAACATCTGTGCGTATGCGGCATCGCTCATGACCTCAGCAAGATTGGCGCGCATCGCCGTCATGCTCAGCATATTTGCGGTCAGTGTGGTACCGATACCAGAATGCCCGGGTGGCGCCAAGCGCTTAGCTTGTTCTACTCGCCTGGCCAGCTCCTGGCTAAATCCATACACAGCACAAGCGACGCCCCCAGCTAAGGGCTTGCCCACTACCAAAGCGTCAGGTTGCAGACCGTGCTCTCTGGTGTAGCCGCCCATGCCCGAACTGATAGTATGCGTTTCATCGAGTACCAGTAATGTGCCGTAACGTCGTAAAATTTCTTGCGCCGCTTCCCAGTAGCCAGGTTGGGGCAAGACCATGCCTATATTTGTCATGACCGGTTCCGCCAGCACGCAGGCCACGTCCCGATTGGACAAGGCGGCTTCTAAGGCAGCGAGATCATTAAATTCCACCACCACAGTATTTGCGGTGAGATCAGTCACCTGTCCTAATAAACTATCACGCTGACGTGGCACACCATCGACCAAGTCGACAAAAACATCATCCACGGTGCCGTGATAGCAGCCGTTAAACACCAAGATTTTGGGGCGCTGAGTCGCTGCGCGTAACCAGCGCAAGACGAAACGATTAGCGTCCGAAGCACTCAAGGCGAACTGCCAGACCGCCAGACCAAAACGGCGCGCCAATTCTTCAGCGACCCAGACTGCGTCTTCCGAGGCTAACATCGCTGTATAGCCACGCACTGCCTGATGCGCCAGTGCACGCGCCACCGGTGGTGGTGCGTGGCCGAACATTGCGCCCGTATCGCCCAAGCAAAAATCAAGATATTGATGACCGTCCACATCGACCACCTGAGCACCACTGGCATGACTAATATTGAGAGGAAACGGAGTGGACCAGTCACTCATCCAGTGTAAGGGAACTCCAAACAGCATGTGTTCAGCCGCTCTCAGGGCTAAGGCTTGCGAGCGCGGATTTTTTTCTATAAAACGTGCAAGTTCCTGTTTATGCAAAGCCTGCGCGCGTAGCCAGTCTATGCCGCAACGAGTGCTGGTAGCGCTGCTTACGGCGACAGCAGTCGCCTGGTTAGAGTTGAAATTTTCCATTATCGTATGCCGTCCCTAGTTGGTTTTTTCTGTTCTCTATTTTGTGCAGCGCGCTAGCCGCACGCCGCGCGGGGCGCGACCCTCCGAGCTTACGATCACACCAACAACATCAAGTGTTCTCGCTCCCACGAACTAATCACACGGCTATAGGTGGCAAATTCAAGTTCCTTTACTTCACAAAAGGCTTTTACGAACAGTTCGCCCAAGATCTCGCCCAAGGGCAGACAGGCGCGCATACGCACGATGGCGTCTTCCAGATTGCGCGGCAATTCATCATGCACATGCTCGGCACTACCATCAGTCGCGGGCGAAGGCGTCATCGCATTCACCATTCCCAGATAACCACAGGCCAAGGTGGCCGCCATCGCCAGGTAGGGATTCACATCCACACCTGGCACACGGTTCTCTATGCGTCGATTGTGAGAGTCAGAATTAGGTATGCGTATCCCGCAACTACGATTATCGTAGCCCCAGCGCACATTGGTCGGCGCCGACATGAAACGGGATAGACGTCGATACGAGTTGACGTAAGGAGCAAACATTAACATCGCCTGCGGCACGTATTGCTCCAAGCCAGCCAAATAATTAAAAAATAAGGCACTGGCACTACCATCCGCATTCGAGAATATGTTCTGCCCAGTATTCGCATCGAGAATGCTTTGGTGGATATGCATGGCACTACCTGGTTCTTGCTCCATGGGTTTTGCCATGAAGGTGGCGAAAATACCGTGTCTGAGTGCAGTCTCGCGCACTGCGCGCTTGAACAGAAACACGCGATCTGCCAGCTCCAGCGCATTACCATGCGAGAAATTAATCTCCATCTGGCCAGCACCCGCCTCATGGATTAGGGTCTCAACGCCCAAGTCATGACTAGTGCAAAACGCAGACAACTCCAGAAAGAATGGGTCAAAATCATTTACCGCATCAATCGAATACGATTGCCGTCCAGACTCGGGCTTACCAGTGCGTCCTAGCGGCGGCGTCAAAGGCTCATGCGGATTACTATTGCGCGCCACCAGATAAAACTCCATCTCGGGTGCCACCACCGGCTGCCATCCGCGCTCGCTATATAACTTGAGTACTTGCCGCAACACCGCACGGGGCGACAAGCCTACCGGACTACCGTCAAAATTCACGCAATCATGTATTACTAGAGCCACCGCCTCTGCCGCCCAAGGCACTATCCGTATGGTGGCTGGATCTGGCAGGCATATCATGTCAGGATCGGTAGGCCCGACATACGGTCCATTCGCCGGTTGTTCGCCATTCACGGTATTGAGTAAAACACTCTTGGGTATGCGCATTTCACCGGCAGACAAAAACAGGTCGCGCGGCAGAATTTTCCCGCGCGCGATTCCCGTCATGTCAGCAATCACACATTCGACTTCATGGATGTTTTTACTTTTTAAAAAATCGTGCATGGCTTGCGACATTTTCAGTCTCCGGATTCGTAATCAACATGGTCACACTAAATCTGTAAAGCAGCTGAAAAAGGTTTTAGAGCGCCGCATCAACAAATTTTGTGATCACATCATATTCAATTAGTCGAAATACGTCAAAAATAATTCAAATATTTATTAATATGTGATCATATATTACTTTAAAACCAGAAAAAACGATCATTTCCATCCTAACTCAAAGCTTGAGGCTAGTTCAGAGTTTTGAGATAAAACCCTGCTCTATTATCATTAATCATTGATTATTTTTTATGTAAGATTTATTCTCCACAAGAATTTACACTTACGCCCGTCATACATAATTCACGGCTCAACCTTTAAAGCTCAAACGCTTACGCAAGGCCAATTTATGAAATTATTTTCTCTTCGCATAGCGCGCGCCCTTGCACTGGCTTTGCTCTTCTTACTCATACTGGGCATAGGTATCTGGGGCACTCTGGCGTTCGCCATCAGCGGCCCAGCAAACCTCCTATTGCGATATAGTTTAAGTGCATTTTTTGCTCTTAATTGCCTGATCAGTCTGATCGCACTAACACAAGCACGCTGGCGCTGGCGCGGCTTGATCGTCTATAGCATCGTGTTTGCCCTCACGTTAATTTGGTGGGCCAGTGTAAAACCATCCAACGATAGAAACTGGCAAGAAGGCGTCGCTGTGCCGCCCTGGGCCAAAATAGACGGAGACTTAGTGACCGTCCACAATATTCGCAATATCGTCTACCGCAGCGAAACTGATTACACGGTCGCCTATTACGATAGGACTTTCGATCTGCGCAAATTAGAAGGCGTCGATGTCGTCACCGTGCATTGGATGGGGCCTGCGATTGCCCATGTATTTCTGAGCTTCGCATTTGCCGGCGACCAGCATCTGGCAATATCGATAGAAACGCGCAATCAAAAAGGCGAAGGCTATTCCACTTTAAAAGGCTTTTTCCGCCAATACGAACTCCATTATGTCGTTGCTGATGAGCGCGATGTAATACGCCTGCGCACCAACTACAGGCACAATCCGCCTGAAGATGTCTATGTCTACCGCGCTCGCGGTGTGGATGGTGATGGGCAGCGCCTATTTTTAGAATATATCGCGCAGATAAACAGCTTGAAAACCACACCCGAGTTTTACAATAGTTTAACGACAAATTGCACCACCAATATCTGGCTCAATGCGCGCGTCAATCCTGACAATTTACCGTTAAGCTGGAAGATTTTAGCCAGCGGTTATCTGGCGGAGTATTTGTATGAGAATGACAGACTGGAGACTAAGGGCATGTCTTTTTCCGAGCTACAAAAGCAAGCATGGATCAATCCTCGGGCTCACGCCGTAGACAAAGCCGATAACTTTTCACAGTTGATCAGAATGCCGGCAATAAGCCGATAAACCTGTAGGTGAGCAAAAATTAAAGTTAAGTTTAAAGACGCAGATCTGCGTTCAAAAGCGCAGACCATGTGTGTGAATCAAAACGGTTTACCGAGGAAGAAGTACAAACTACTACTGCCATCCAGGGCATGACCGTAAGACAGATAAGCCGCACCGATAGGGGTATCGGTACCGACAAAAATACTGCCAGATCGAAGGATTTGATTTTGCGGATTACCTGCCACCAAGGGCTTACCATAGCGCCCTATTTCCAGGGAGCCACCGCCATAAGCGCCTTCAAGTATGCTGCCCTTCCACAAACGGTGGTAGTACATCACCCTGGCAAAACTCAGACTATCGACTAAAAATTGTCCGTTCGCATAGCCGGATTGATTTAAAAACCCGCCCATACTGATTTGATTATAAGCAGGTAATTCCCCGCTACCCAGCGTACCAGCAGCGCGCCCGCCGACATTAAAAGTATGCGAGCCGAACGAATACGCTGCATTTGCATCCAGATCCCATTTGGTATAGCGTTGATCAGATTTTAGCACCGCATTAGTGTTGTACAACTGCAGTCGACTGTACACGCCGCTACGCGGAAACACCACACTATCGAGCTGATCAAATAGCAGTCTGGCGGTAAATGCCCCCTCTTTCACTCTGTTCTCGGAAAGCACTAAGTCAGGCGGACCTATATCTTTGGTTTGCCGCACTGAGCCCACCTGCACACCAGCTCTAATCTCTGCATATTGAGAAAACTGACTACCGACAAGCAGACCCGCGCCGCTGGTGACCGTATCAAAAGTTGCGATCGCATCGCGCCCCAAAAACAGACTAGAGGTACTGCGCTGGATACCGATATGCGGTGCAACAAAGTAATCTCTTTGGGCATTGAGGGGTTGATAAAATTCACTATACGCACTATTGATATGCCCAAACTGGACATCGCTACGCCATTCGGCCCCAAGTGAATTGATCCAGGTCTTGCGATAACTGGCCAGCACATTAAAGTAAGCACTACCCTTGAAATCACTAGAAAGTCCCAGACCAAAACGCAAATAATCAGGACCCCATGATTTTTCTATGGCGTCCACCGCTAACACGCGCTTGTCGGTTTCATCCATAAAGCGATAATTAACATGTTCAAAATTGCCGGTGCCGTACAGCCTGCGCATATCCTTATCGAGTACCGCCTGATCGATTGCCTGTCCTTGTCTAGTCTCCATCTCGGCTTTAGCCGCAATAGGATTTACTTTTTTTAGATTTTCAAAGCGGATTTCATCCACATGACGCACATCCGGCACGGCCTCGGCCAATTGACGCTGACGCAAAGCTGCATATTCTTCGGTCGGCAAACTGAGTTGCGACAAGCGCTCAGTCAACAAGCGGGCTGCCACCTCACCGGTGGGAATAATTTTGGTTAAATGATCGAAATCAGAGGTCGAAAAATCGCCCAAGTCCGGCGAAATTAAAACATCGCTAGACTTTAGCGAGGCTAGCGAAGCCTGTACATTTTGCTCTGTGAGTATGCTCAGCATCTGGCCAGTCACACCCAAAATAGAGGTAATACTTTCGCGCTTGAGTAAAGGCGTACCGACATTGACCGCAATCACAATATCAGCACCCATGGCGCGTGCACTGGCGACCGGCAAATTGCTCGTGAGCATACCATCGACCAACATCATGCCGCCAAATTCGGCCGGCGCCACCGCACCGGGTACCGACATACTGGCGCGCATCACATTCGCCAATTCACCTTCACTAAAAACCACCGCTTTACCGCTCACCAGATCGGTCGCCACGGCCCGAAATGGAATCGGCAATTTATCAAACTGATGATAGCCCTTGGACTTAGAGAGTTGCCGTAATACGGTTTCTAACTGCACGCCACTCACCACGCCTTTAGGTAATTTAATGCCATCCCCAGTCACCCCAAGTTCAGGCCCGAACAAGATGGTGTAATCGTCTTGCTTACGACGCATGGCCTGCTCGGTGCGTGGCGGCGTCTCTTTAAACAAGAGCTCAGTGCTAATGCTATCAATAATATCTTCCATTTCTGCGATACTAGATCCGGTCGCATAGCTAGCCCCCACCAGCGCCCCCATACTGGTACCGGCGATGCAATGTATCGGCACCCGCAGTTCTTCCAACACTTTGAGTACGCCCACATGTGCCGCACCACGCGCACCACCACCAGAGAGCACTAGACAGATCTTAGGGCGTTTAGTAACTTGCTCGCTTTGCTCTAACGTAGCTGGAGCCTTCAGTGTCGTGCTCGCAGCATCGAGTGCCAACACACTTGTCTGCAGTCCAGTCAAAGCTAGCAGCGCGATGGTTATTGGCAGGCGAAAACAGCGTAGGGATTTAAATGTCATCGTGGCTTCCTTGCTTTCTAAGGCGGTGCAGCATGAGGGGGAAGAGTTTTAATGTGCAGGCCAAAATAATTACATGCTTCTCTAGCAATAATTTTAACAGACAGCTAGGCGTTTGATCGCTAGAATTAAGTACTTTTGCGCGAAGAATGCAGGGAAAACCGCGCGCACAAAAGAAAAAAGGGACTAGATTTTCATCTAGTCCCTATATTCTGGTGCGGCTGGCAGGAATCGAACCCACGACCCCTTGGTTCGTAGCCAAGTACTCTATCCAGCTGAGCTACAGCCGCGAAGGTCGCTACTATAGCACAGGCGACTTGATTTTCACAATGCTGGAGGCGGATATTTTTCTGAAAGGCAAAAAAACGGGAGTCGCTGGTGTGAGTTAGGTTCGTGAGTGTGGCTACGAGTTTGCAAGGCACAAAAGAAAAAAGGGACTAGATTTTCATCTAGTCCCTATATTCTGGTGCGGCTGGCAGGAATCGAACCCACGACCCCTTGGTTCGTAGCCAAGTACTCTATCCAGCTGAGCTACAGCCGCGAAGGTCGTTACTATAGCACAAGCAGCTTAATTTTCAAAGCCTCGCTGTCGCCAAACATGCATCTAGACGAGTGCATCGTGGGTAAATTGGTCGATATTGTCTTGATTTCCCACAATAAACATTGCTAATCACTTACGTTTTTCATCCGCATCAGTTATATTAGTGGCAAAACTATTACGCCACTCTGGCATCAAGGATTTCGCTTGCGCTTCATTCACACTTCTGACTGGCATCTGGGCCAGACCCTGCACAATTTTGAGCGCGGATTTGAGCATCAAGCCTTTCTCGATTGGCTGATCAGCACGCTGGTCAGCGAACAAGCCGAAGCGCTGTTGATCTCGGGCGACATCTTCGATACCGCCAACCCGTCGGCCGCCGCGCAAAAACAGTTTTACCGCTTTTTACAGCAAGCCAAAAGCCGCGTGCCGCATCTGAACATCGTCATCATCGCTGGCAATCACGATTCTCCAGGCCGGCTAGAAGCCCCCGGCCCCTTGCTAGAAACGCTGGACGCTACCGTGATCGGTTTTGTGCCGCGCCTGGCTGACGCCAGTATTGATCTGAGCAAGCTGGTGGTGCCATTGAAAAACGCGGCCGGCGAAATCCAGGCTTGGTGTCTGGCGATCCCCTTCCTGCGTCCGGGTGACGTGCCGCGGGTGGAAGACGCGTTCGATCCGTACATGCAAGGCATCGCCCTGCTCTACCAACAGACTCTGCAACATGCGCTGAGCCTGCGCCAGCCCGGCCAGGCCATCATCGCGCTCGGCCATTGTCACATGGTCGGTGGCGAGATTTCAGAAGAATCCGAACGCCGCATCGTCATCGGCGGCACCGAGGCTTTGTCGGCCAATATGTTTGACGCCAACATCGCCTACGCCGCGCTTGGTCATCTGCATCTGGCGCAAAAAGTCGGCAAGCAAGCGCATCTGCGTTACTGCGGCAGCCCGTTGCCAATGTCGTTTGCCGAAGTCGATTACCAACATCAGGTCTTGCGCGTCGATCTGGCAGATGAACAAGCGGCCGAGATCACGCCGTTGCTGGTGCCGCGTGCGGTAGAGTTGTTGCGCGTACCTAGACAGCCCGCGCCGCTTGCACAGGTCTTGGTAGCATTAACAGCGCTAGATATTGCTGCCGATACGCCGCCAGAACAACAGCCATATCTCGAGGTCAGAGTACGTTTAGATGCGCCCGAGCCCGGTCTGCGCGCCGCCATAGAAGCCGCGCTAGAAGGCAAACCGGTGCGGTTGGCCAAGATAGAAACCAGCTTCGCCGCCAAAATAAGTAGTAACGATGTGCCAGCCACGCTCGATGAGCTAGAAAGACTGCAACCCGACCAGATCTTCGAGCGCCTGTGCCGCAGCAAATTTGAAGGCGAAACGCCAGCGCCATTGACCGCCGCGTTTGCCGAATTAATGCTCAGCGATGAAGTGGGCACGCCATGATTAGGCCTTGCAGACACCCTCATCCCAACCTTCTCCCGCTTGCGGGAGAAGGAGCGAAGTGGGCCAAAATAATGAACGGCCGAAGAGTGATCGAGGTGCAAGCATGAAGATACTCGCCATACGCGGTAAAAACCTGGCATCGCTGGCCGGTGAATTTGAAGTCGATTTTGAGCAAGAGCCGCTAAAATCAGCTGGCCTATTTGCCATTAGCGGCCCCACCGGCGCGGGCAAAAGCACCTTGTTAGACGCCCTGTGCATGGCCTTGTACGAAAACACGCCGCGCCTGATCAAGGCCGGTGGCAATAAAACCCTACCCGACGGCAGCGACTTCATCACCCATCAAGACGCCGCCAATCTACTCAGGCGCGGTTGTGCCGAAGGCTATGCCGAAGTCGATTTTGTCGGCAGCGACGATCTTAGCTACCGCGCCCGCTGGAGCGTACGGCGCTCGCGCAACAAGGCCAATGGCGGCCTGCAACCGACCAGCATGAGCCTGCACCAATTGCCGCAATTATTGCCTATCGGCGGCAAAAAAACCGAGGTCAAGGCCGAGATAGAAAAACGCGTAGGTCTCAAATTTGAGCAATTCACCCGCGCCGTCTTGCTGGCGCAAAACGAATTCTCCAGCTTCTTAAAAGCCGAAGACAACGAGCGTGGCGAGCTACTAGAAACCTTAACCGGCAGTAGCATCTACAGCCAGTTATCGATGCGTGCCTTTGCCCGTGCCAAGCTAGAACAGCAAGAACTGCAACGCATCAACGACAGGCTGGCAGATCAAAAGCCACTGTCCGAAGAGCAGCGCACACAGCTGGAACAAGACAGCCAGGCCGCCAATGCCAGCGTGGCCGCACTCGATGCGCGCAAAGCCACGCTAGAGCACGACTTACGCTGGTTTGAGCTAGATAACAAACTAGCGCAAGAGCAGCAGCTAGCCGAACAACTTAGCCAGCAAAAGCAAGCCGAGCAAGAACAAGCCAAACCGCGTAGCAGCGCCCTGCAGCAGCTAGAGCAGGCACAAGCAGCACGCCCCTTGCTGGCAGAAACCGACAGACTAAGCCGTAGTATCAGCGCACAGCAAACCGCAATCACCGATGCCAGCAGCAGAGTGCAGCTAGCCGCGCTCAACCGCGATCAGATTGAGGCAGCACTGGCTAGCGCACAGCGCCAAGTACAGGCAGCCGAGCAAGCGCAAAGCCTGGCCGCGCCGCAACTCGATCAAGCCAAAGCGCTAGACGCCAGTATCGCCACGCTGAATCCGGCGCACCTGGCCAAACAATCCGCTCAGCACGCCGCCGAGCTAGCCGCTACGCTAGCCCAAGAACAGCAGGCCAGCAAGCAAGCCGAACTCAACGCCAACAAGCAAAAACAGCAGGCGACTCAGCAATGGCTAAGCCAAAACAGCGCCCTGCAAACGCTGGCAGAAAACTGGCCCGCCTGGGATATACTCCTCAGGCAAGCTAGCGGCTTGCGCAATGAATACGCTGGGTTTACAGGCATACTGGCCATAAACGCCAAAAACCAAGAGACCCAGAACGCGCAACTCGCCAGCAGCCAAGCCGCCCTGGCAAGCAGCACAGAACAACTAGCCAAAGCCGAGCTAGCGCGCCAACTAGCTAGTCAACACTATCAAGCCGCCAGCGAAAAATGTGGCGACACGCCCGCCAAAAAGCAAGCGCTAGACACACGGCGCGAACAGCTCAGCAGCGCCGCGCATACTGCACAGACACTGGCCGAGCTAGGCACACGCCAGCACAGTATGCAGGCGCAAGCGGCAGCCAGCGCGCAAGCCATCGCACTCAGCGAAGCCGCCGCTGCGCTAGCTGCCGCCAAGCTGCCGCAACTGGCCGCCGCGCAAACGCAAGCAGAACATTCACTCAAACTCGCCGAAGCCGCCTGTGCCGCCAGCGTAGAAAGCCTGCGCGCTGCGCTAGTGGTTGACCAGCCCTGCCCGGTGTGCGGATCAGAGCAGCATCCCTACCGCACCGACAACCCGCAACTGCGCGCCCTGCTACACGCCTTGCAAGAACAAGTACAGCAATGCCGCCAACAAAGCCAGCAAGCCCAGCAAGAGCACAGCAGCCATGCGGCACAAGAGGCCAGTGAACAAAAATCTTTGGCGCAAACTCAGCTAGAACTGAGCCAGCTAAACGCGCTACTACAAGCCCAGCAAGAAGCATGGAATAGTCACCCACTGGCTACAGAATTGGCGACCCTAGCCAAGGACGCCGAACGGCAAAACGCCTGGTTTAACCAGCAGCGCCTGGCCGTGCAAGAGCAACTAGCGCAGATCGCCGAGCTAGAAAACGCCAGCCGACTAGCGCTGCAAAACCGCGACACCGCGCAAGCCACCTTAGAACGCGCCACCCTAGATCATCAGAATAAAAAAGACGCCGCCAACCACGCCGCCAGCGCCTTAGAGCAAACACTAGCCGCCAGCAAAAACGCCAGCGAGCAAGCCCAACAAAGCAGCGAGCGTCTGGCACTCTGCCTGGCAGAACTAGCCCCCGCATTTAAGCCCCCTCGCCCGCTCGCGGGAGAGGCTTGGGGTGAGGGTAGTCCAAATAGCCATGCGCAGGTGGGCGACAACTACTCTGGCGCAAACGAGGACCAGGATCTATGGCAAGAACAATGGCAAGCCGCCCCCGAGCAGTTTCAGCAACGCTGCGCCGAACACGCCCGAGCCTGGCTTAGCCAAAGTAAAGAGCTAGAGCTAAGCGGCCAGCGTCACACCACCCTCAATCTAGAGCTAAGCAATCTGGCAGAGACGCAAGCCAAGGCCGAACAAGAACGCCAGCGCACCAGCACAGAATTGGCCGCCAGTAGTCTGGCGCTGCAAGACAAGCAAGCGCAAAGAGCCGCCATCCTGCGCGCACTCCATCCAGCAGAAAGCGGCGAAACCGTCCTCAGCGTCAGCCAGATAGAAGCGCAGTTGGCAAGCGCCATCGCCAGCGCTAAACAAGGCCAGACGCAAGCCACGCAAGCCGCCAGCGCCGCCGCACAAGAGCACAGCCGCAGCAGCGAAGCTCTAGCACTAGCCAAAGCGCGCCTCGCCAGCGACAGCGCAGAAGCCGAACAAGCCGCAGCGCAACTAGCCAACTGGCTAGAACAAAACGCCGCCCTATTTGCCAGCGAAGATTCATCATCGGAGGAAAACGAAAGCGAAAATTCTGAAGCAGGCCCTCCGGAACAATCAGCAACAGCGGCAACAGAGCAACTACGCACCCTGCTAGAACACGACGCCGCATGGATCACCGCCGAACGCGCCGCGCTGCAAGCGCTAGCCAACGCCAGCCAGCAAGCCGCCGCAGTCGCCCAAGAGCGCAGCCTGCGCAGGCTAAGCCATCAAGCCGAACGCCCTCAGTTAGAGAATCTAATTGCCGAACTTGGTGGCGAACTTAGTACGCAACTTAATGCCGAACTTAACACCACGCTCAGCGCAGCAAGCGCCACAGACCCAGATGCGCCCGACCAGACTGAGCTAAGCCAGGCCAGCGAGCAGCATCTCAACCCTGACAGCCCTATCAACGCAATCAGTGATACAACCGCCCTCGCCGCCTTACAACAAGCGCTGCAAACTTTAACCACACAAAGACAAGCCGCCAACGCCAGCGCCAGTCTGTGCCAGGCCGCCATCGCGCAAGATCAGGCGCGCCGCAGCCAGGCTGCCGACATCGTCAAACTGATGGAAAACCAGGAAGCCAAGAGCAAAATCTGGGAGACACTCAACGCCCTGATAGGCGCGGCCGACGGCAAAAAATTCCGCAACTACGCGCAGCAATACACGCTTGATGTGTTACTCGGTTACGCCAATCGCCACCTGCACGAACTATCACGCCGCTACCGCCTGCAACGCATCAAAGACACCCTAGCCCTGATGGTGATAGACCAGGACATGGGCGACGAAGCCCGCTCGGTACACTCGCTGTCCGGCGGCGAATCCTTCCTGGTTTCGCTAGCCTTAGCACTAGGCCTGGCATCACTGTCATCGAATCGCGTACGGGTCGAATCACTGTTCATAGATGAAGGCTTCGGCAGCCTGGACGCCGACACCCTGCGCGTAGCGATGGACGCCCTAGACGGCCTGCAAGCCATGGGCCGAAAAGTAGGCGTGATCTCGCATGTACAGGAAATGACGGAGCGCATCTCTACCAAGATCTTGGTGCAGAGGACTTCGGGTGGTAGGAGTTTGGTGGGGGTTGGATGAAAAACCGTTGAGCAGTGATTTTAAATATAGAAATGGCTATTGAAATGAAACTAATCGCCTCAAACTGATCCTATTGATTAACATTATATTAATTATTGAAGTTAAATGTACGTCATCTAATTTATCAAGAAAGAGGGGACAATATGCACGATTACGTAGTATTTGGACATGATAGAACTTCCATTGGAAGGTGGCTGGGATTAGCTTCTATTTTAATTGCTGGTGGCATAGCGCAATTACTAGCCTTTATGAATAAGCTCACCGGTCTCGACGCTTTTGCAAAGGCTACAGTTACAACGGGTTTAGTTTATTTTGTTTTGCATTGGGTCTTCAATAAATGGGCATGGAAATTACCATTTTTTAAAATTCCAGATTTGAATGGAAAATGGCTTTTAACGGGTCAAACTTTAAATGTGGATGGCAGTACCGAATTTAATTGGAGTGGTGAAATAGGAATAACTCAAAATTGGAAAGAGATTTTAATTCACCTCAAGACCAAAAATAGCCAAAGTAATAGCTATACAGCCACGCTATCAAAAAGGCATGGTCCAACAGGCGGTTGGTTACTAAGTTATAGCTATAGAAATGAGCCTGAATTGGAACAATCTCATGAACTAAATTCACACAAAGGTTTTTGCGAAATCGAACTCGACAGCGATTTAAAAATTGGTAAAGCGTCATATTTCAATAGCGCTGGAAGGCGCACTTTTGGTGTTATAAATTTAGTTAAGGAATCACATGATTGATTTTGATAAAAGGCTTCAATCCCTAAAAGACCGTCGTCAAGGCTCTCGAGAAACCGCCTTATTTGAATCACTGGGGTCAATACACGCGGGTGTAGATGTAAGAAAGTCTGAAGCCTTTGAGACGTTAAATGAATCAACGGGTATCAAATATACAATCGGAGCAATGGCAGCAGTTGAAGAAAAATCTACGCTTGTTTCTATTAATGAAGGTACTAGGGTAGCAAATAGTTTAATAAAAAGTCTGCTCAATCATGGCGAGTCTGTCACTCAAAAAGTTCAAGGCTCTGTGGCCCTTAATATTCACATCGAAGGACATTCCGATGTTGATATGCTGATAATCACAACGAACACTGTCAATGTCGAACTACCAACAGTGAATGTAAATGGTTATTTGCCCGCCAGCGATCCAAGAGCCTTGATCGATATTATTAAAGATGTTCGAAAAAAATCTGAAATTATTCTTCCAATAAATTTCCCTATGGCCGAGATTGACTGCAAAGGAAGTAAATCGATTGCACTAAGTGGCGGTAGTCTAAAAAGAAAAGTTGATATTGTTCCAGCGATTTGGTTCGATACCAGAAAATATCAACAGTCTGGTCAGGAACATGATCGTGGTATAAAAATTTACGACAAAGAGAACCATGTATTTTTATTAAATTATCCGTTTACCCACATTAAACTTGTCAACGATCGTGATTCTAAATATGCAGGAAACTTAAAGTGCGTCATTCGACTGATGAAAAATTTAATTGCAGACATGCCGGATTACAAAAAAAGAATCGCAAAAAGACTAAGTAGTTATGACTTAGCTGCGATCGGCTATCACATGGGTGAGAACCTATCTTTACCAACTTATATGAGATTAGGCCTTGTAGAGAAAATTCGGGCTCATCTCGCGCTACTTTGGGAGATAAAAGCCTATCGGGATAATCTCCATGTTCCCGATGGGAGTCGGAAAATATTTGATGACGAGAATAAAGTAGCTGCCTTAGAAATCCTTACTAACGAATTTACCGATTTGGCGAAATCAATATTTCAGGAACTGAAACCATTTAATTCTTTTTACGATTCTTCAGCGATCCTTAATAAAGCAGTATTTGCTTGAGGAGAATCGAAGATATTTAGGAAAAAGCAAGCGTAGCGTGCGTACCTCGTAGGGTGCGCCATGCGCACCGATCACAGCAAACTTCAGCCGTGTAGGGCGGGTGAAACCCGCGCTGTTGATCGGCAAGCAAGCGTAGCGTGCGTACCTCGTAGGGTGCGCCATGCGCACCGATCGCAGCAAACTTCAGCAATAAATTTTTGTTGTTGTTCTTGAGCGTTTGGTGCGCATGGCGCACCCTACAAATTTGCTGATGGTCGCATGTGTAAGGCCGTAAGGCGTAATACGTAAGGCGTCAATAGCCGCAGGCGTATTGCGCCGTATGCAACCACGGGGTCAGTTCTAACATTCCAACATTTTTTAGGCTTAAGGCGTAATAGCCTAAATGGAGCAGTATCGCTTCAAGATTTAAAGCGATGCGCTTCTTTTTGATTTTAAGATAAACAGACAAACCATCGCTAGTTTGCGATATTAATTTGGGAAGAAATAAATGGCAAAATTTTTAAACACAAGTGCGACTAATTACTTTCTAGAAGAATTAATTAAGAGCGCGACGGATCGATTAATTTTGATCAGCCCGTTTCTTAAGTTGAATGATCGGATGAAAGAACTTCTGGCGGATAAAAATCGACTCAAAATCGATGTTCGCATTGTTTATGGTAAAAGCGAATTGCAACCACAGGAAATCGACTGGCTTCGCGGGCTCACCTATATTCGTACAAGTTTTTGCAAGAACCTGCACGCCAAATGCTATATGAATGAAGAGCTGTGCATCATTACCAGTCTTAATCTCTATGAATTCAGTCAGGTCAACAATAATGAGATGGGTATCCTTATCCGTCGCTCTGAAGACGCGCCGCTTTATAAAGATGCCTATGAAGAAGCGCAACGCATTATTCGAATAAGCGAGGAAGTCCGGATATCGCTTGAGAGAGTAACAACCCCGGTCGATATTAAAACTATTGCTGTCGTCGAGAAGGACGATGGCGACGATATGCCAGGCAAACTCACGACTTCAAAACTGGCGAAAAAATTAGGTTTCAAAACAGAAGAACTGATAGAGCGTGCAGTTTCCGCTGGTTTTATTGTAGTAAGCGATGGCAAGCATACGCTAGCGACTAAGGGTGATCTGGCTGGCGTAGAATTTATTGCCAAATCACGTTTCGGCCCATACTTTCTGTGGCCAGAAAATTTGTCATTCAACTGAAGACCGTAAGGCGTCAATAGCCGCAGGTGTATTGCGCAGTATTCATGCGGTCTGCAGGCCAAAATGCCGCCAGCAGCCGCAGCGTTATTGCGTGTAGCACACGCAACAACGTCACACTTAAACAGATTTACCGCACTCAACCATCAAGGATCTATTTTGTATAAATTTTTAAAACTCGCCGTCAGCCTAAGTTTCATCGCTGTACTGAGCACAGGCTGCGTCAATCATTCGACCGCCAATGTTAATCCCCTGGTCAATCTGTCCTCGCTCAAAACCATGCACGTCAAGCACTTGCCTTCGGATAATACCAAGGTCAATGAAGAGATCGCAGACAAACTCAGACTCAAGGGTGTCACCGTCAGCACCGGCGCGACGCCACCGAGCAACGTCGACGCCATCGTCACCTATATCGACCGCTGGCGTTGGGACATCACCATGTACATGCTTGAGCTGACCGTCACCATCCGCGACCCAAAATCAGATTGGCCTATGGCAGTCGGCAACTCTCTGCACACCTCGCTCACCCGTAAATCGCAGTCAGAGATGATCGATGAAGTGATCAACACGATCTACAACAGCGCCGGCAAACCAGTAGTGACCAGTAACGGCCCGACCACAAGTGCAGCAAGCACGACCAGCACAGCCACGCCACAACAAATAACACCACCAGCACCGGCCATCAAAGAAGCCGCCGCTGTGCCGCCAGCATCGAACCTGAGTGAGAAGTTACGGGAATTAGACGCACTTAAAAAAGACGGTCTGATTACCGAAGCAGAATACGCCAGCAAGCGCAAAACGCTGATTGAGAAGTTTTAAGTTCGTAACGCGTATGGCGTATGGCGTAGGGCGTAGGGCGTAGGGCGTAGGGTGCGCCATGCGCACCGATCACAGCAAACTTCAGCAATAAATTTTTGCTGTTGCTCGTGAACCTCAGGTGCGCACGGCGCACCCTACCGGTTTGCTGACGGTCACATGTGTAAGGCAGCGTCATACATGGTGCGTCAAGCTGCGCAAAGGGAGTAAGGCCAAGCGCATACCCACCCATTTCAAAATCGTTTGCGCAGTATCTATGCGCTCTGCAGGCCGAAATGCTGCCTCAGGCCGCAGCGGTATTGGGCAAGCGTTTTGCAAGCAAGAGTAGCCTGCGTACCAAGTAGGGTGCGCCAAGCGCACCGCATCACCGCAAACGTCAGCAATCAACCCGCAACTCTTGAACGCTTGGTGCGCACGGCGCACCCTACTGATCTGCGCAAGAGAGCTAAAAGCATGCAAACAAAAATTTATCTCCACTTCCTTTGGCCAGCGCTATCTTCCTGGCGATGCGATGTCTGACCATGCGGCACACGCTTGAGGCACATGCGGTCAGCGCGTTTATGGATAAAGAGCTTGCCAGCGATTATCCGCTGCTGACTCTTCATCTAGTAAAAGTTGTAACAACAACTAGGATAATTTTGTCAATTTTGCTATAATTTTTCTCGAAAATTATGTGTCTTGAATGAAAATTCGATAATTTTCCTCATACCCAAGTCCCCCTACAACGGAGTTTTTAAACATGCAAAAAACTTATGTTTTGGCAAGCAAGTTCGCTCTCGCTGCCGTATGCTTTGCGGCGCACGGCGCCTCATACAGCGCCGCCTACAATGAAGCTGACATCAGCGGCTACAGAATCGGCGCTCAAATGGCTTTGGCCAAACCTGCGCTGCAAAAAATTAATCCGGCCTATGTGTTTGACGAAATCAAACTATCAGATGGTCGCGTGGTTGGCCTGAGCGCCGTGGTCAAAATCGTTAAGCAGAACATGCCAACTTTTTATGCGGATCAATTCGTCGTGCTGCAAAACGAAGCCGGTGTCGTCTGGTATGCCGGTAGAACACAACAGATCGCCGACAAAGAAAAATACGTCAATATGAAGACCCTGCGCGAATCCTTAGAGAGCAAGTATGGCAAGTCGACGCATAGTGAAATCATGAGCATGGTGTGGGATTACGATGCCAACGGCAAGCAATATATGTCTGTCAAACTCGGCGATTATTACGGCGTTTCTCCTTGCCATACCGATGGCAACAGCACAGATGACCTGGGTGACATCACTGGTACGCATTTATCGATGTGGGTGCCACGAAAATTCAGCGAAAAATGTGGATTCGCCGTTAACTCCCGTATGTCAACGGGCGTAGGTGATTCCACAATGAGTCTTGTCTCAACATACACTGTGACTATGGTGAATCCTAAGCTGAGATACGATATGGCGGCAATTAAAGCAGCCAAGGATGCGATCGAAAAGAAAAAACTGATCGATCAGGAAGCACAGCGCGGCAATAAGCCGCAACTTTAATTGGCACAGCCCATGTAGGGCGGGTGAAACCCGCGCTGTTAATCGGCAAGCTGCGCGGATTTCACCCCTACCACACTGCAAGGCAGTATTGCGCAATACGAAAGCTGCAATAGCCGCAGACGTATTGCGCCGTATGGCATGTACGTAATCGATGCGACGTGTTTTTAACTCCCGATGTTCCAATTTCAAATTTCAAACCCAGCCACCAACATTTGACTATCTATGAACTTCACAAATTTTTTCTCCGCTTTCAATATGTTTGCGTTTGCACTTAGGCGCTCAGTGAGCGTGTCTGGGATTTTCATGCTGTTTATCAGCGCTGCTTGCGCTCAAGGCGAAAATCTCGCTGGCCACTACTATCTCAGCGGCGTCACAGAAGTCGGCTCTGAACTCTTGCTCAAACGGGACGGCAGCTTTGAATGGGCTATGAGTTATGGTGCCATGGACCAGCAAAGCCAGGGCACTTGGAAGTTGCGGGATGGGAAGCTTGTGCTCACCTCGAAAGCGCTCAAAGCGCGGCGTCCATTTCTCTCACTCAAAGGCGTAGAGCCATGGTCAGACGATGCCGCAAGCCAGCTTAAGTACCTACAAGAAAGCGCAAGGGATGACAAGGCCCATGCGTTTTGCCCCTTCTTATATCGACAGATTGCGGTCGCAGGCGGAAAACCCAAGCAGCAAGCTGAACCCGCCGATGCAGGCGCAACAGCAGCCGCCATGAGCTACGATACAGACTTGGCGGCAGCAAACAAGGCCGGGAAAATAGCAGTGGCCAAGCTGCCCGCCGAATTATCGGCGTTTCATGCGCTGCGCATAAAAACCAAAGCAGAAATAAACGCTTTTCAAGCGGAGACTCAAGATAGTGAATCTTGGGCTCAGGCATCCAACACATTGATGGCAAAACTAAAATCGTACCGGGGAGCTGAAGATGCACTGCGCAAAATGATCGTACAGGCGATAGCAATTGATGATAAATATCGCGATCTTTTTGACATCGATGATCTGCATCCAACGATTTGGCAATATGCCACATATTCGTGCTCCAGAACCGTTCAAGCTAAGATCAAGGAGCCGAACGTCGCCTACGTCGCCATTTATGTTGACGATCCGGAAAATGGTGTGCGCATCGCTAAAAATAGCAAAGCGCAAGTCAAATATGCTGATGGTTCCGTTCAAAACATGACGCGTTTCGACTCAGGCTACGTCATGGCCACGCTTCAAGCTGGGCAGTCGATTACGGGTATCGGTATCGATACTATAGAAAGCGAAAATGATCCGATTAAACATTTTGATTTTGCCGTCAAGGTAGACCGCCAGAGCGTTATTCGTGTTCTTATGGATGTGACGTCACTGATCCCTATCCCGTTTGAAACGCTTGCACTTCCGATTAAGGGTAACGGGTTGATTTTTCAGGGCGGAGTATATAAAAAACAGTGAGGCCTGCAAGACAGTACCGCGTAATGCGGAAGCCGCAATAGTCACAGCGGTATTGCGCAAACACTTTCGGCAGTCTCTACAATATTGCATGACTTTGCATCAGCGCGTACGGCTAGCTGCGCATCCGGAAAACTGGGCTGGTGGTATTGAAAACTTGATTGAGCATTTTGGCTTGCCGTGCGCCGTACTCCGTCTGTAACTATTGACGCGCTACCAACTTAAATTTAAGGTATCCTCTCTCGCTTCCAGCCAATAGCTCAAGCGCGCGGTTAATTTTGCGACTAGGATGCGGACATTTTGCACGCATCACACAGGCTTGGGGCTGAGCAGATGCACTTCAATCACAAGGACACTATGCAAGAGAAGCAGCAAGTAATTTTATCGGCGCCGGTGAGCGCGCTGGCGGATGCGGCCAGGGATACCGCGCGCTTGATGGGCGCCGACGGCGAGCTGAAAAAAGGTTATGGCATCGTCAGCGGCGTGTGGGCTTTGGGCTTGGCGATACTGTGTGTATTGGGGGTGTTGGCCTTCCATTTTCCGCAGTATTTAACCACGCCAGAACTACGCAATAAGTATTCTTACGATATGGTTAGGCACCTGATTTTTGCGGCACTGGTGATTGCGGGATCGATTAGTCTGATCAACGTAATCCTCGGGCGCGCCCGTAGCATCAACGGGGTGGCCGGTGCGCTGGTGGTGGCCAGTTTGGCGCTGGGTGGCTCGCATGTGCCTATTGCGGAGTTTCCAGATCACACGCCCTACATAGGCATGGACTGGTTTATTCTTGATTTACTCGGTTCTACGCTGATCTTCGTAGCCTTGGAAAAGATCTTCCCCCTGTATCGCGGTCAGCCGATTTTTAGAAAAGAATGGCAGACCGATCTGGTGCATTTTGCGGTGAACCATTTCATCATTGGTTTAGCGCTGTTGACGGTGAATTTTTTGATCCACAAAATATTCGGCTGGATCGCGCTCCCGTCCTTGCAAGAATTGGTGCAGGCGCTGCCGTTTTTGCCGCAGCTTTTGCTGTGCATATTGGTAGCAGATCTGGCGCAATACTGGACCCACCGGGCGTATCATGAAGTGCCGTTTCTGTGGCGCTTCCATGCTGTGCATCACAGCACCAAGACCATGGATTGGCTGGCCGGATCGCGCATGCATATGCTGGAGCTGATTGTCACCCGCGTGTTGGTGCTGGGTAGCTTGTATGTGCTGGGATTTGAAAAGTCGGTGATGGATGTGTACATCATCGTGGTGGGCTTTCAGGCTGTGTTTAACCACGCCAATGTGCATCTCAATTGGGGGCCGCTGAAATACCTGATCGTCACGCCCGATTTCCATCACTGGCATCATTCGTCCGACCAGATCGCGCTGGATAAAAACTATGCAGCCCACTTCTCTTTTATCGACCATCTGTTTGGCACGGCGATCAAGGGTCAGCAGGGATTCCCCGAGCAGTACGGCGTGTTTGGCGACTATATGCCAGATGGGTTTAGCGCTCAGCAGCGCTTTCCATTCCACGTCGACCCGTACCGCGCCGGTACCGCAGCGATACTGCGTGCCAAGCGCAGCAAGCGCCAGTTGAAGAAAATCGCCGCAAAATCGGCATCGCCAGAATGATTGCGGTAGCGGGATAAATCCATATGGCGAAATGCCTCAGGTAGCCTGGCGCGCAGTTCTATTGCGCCGCCTTGAATCCTGGCTTAGGCATATACTCCCCTATTATGGAAATAAATTAAGCCGTTTGCCCACGTGCTTATTGCGCAAAAAAATAACACTGCGGGGAGTATATATAATCCCCCTTTGTTCTACCCAATTGTAATCGTCCTACTTATGCTAAGAACACCTGACACTTTTATCCCTACCTTGGTGCCCCAGACGCATGCCGCGCCTTTGGTGTTTATTTTCCGTTCTGGCGAATTACTCGTACGCGAAAGTGACCTGACATTGCCGGACACAAGCGCAGGCATACCGCAGGGTTTGCAAGCCGACCATATGCACCCGCTGGGCATGTGGCAAACGCAATATTGCTGCACCACCTGGCTAGCAGCAGAGGTCGAAGCTGATCGTGGTTTTGTTTTCAAAAGCCTGCGCGAATTATTTGGCGTTTTTGATGATCAACTGCTCGGGCTTGCCAGCCGTGCCGCGCAGATTAATGAGTGGATACGCACGCACCGTTATTGCGGAGTATGCGCAAACCCTATGCAGCTCGCTAGCGGTGAACGCGCCTTCCAGTGCAGCGCCTGTGGCCACATCGCCTACCCTCGCATTTCTCCGGCGATGATGGTCTTAATCAAAAAAGGCGATACCGTGTTGCTAGCACATCATGGCCGTTCGCCTAGCGGGCGTTTTAGTCCACTGGCTGGTTTTTTAGAAGCTGGCGAATCGATAGAAGACGCGATCCACCGCGAGGTAATGGAAGAAGTCGGCTTAAAGGTGAATAACATCAGCTACTTTGGCAGCCAATCCTGGCCGTTTCCACATTCATTGATGATCGCGTTTACGGCTGACTATGTCAGTGGCGAGATCTGTGTCGATGGTGAAGAAATAAGCGAAGCACGTTGGTTCGGCCCCGATGTCGCGTTACCGGATATGTATCCGGAAATATCGATTTCCGGGATGCTGGTGAACGCCCACCTGCAACGTAAAAAATAGGCCGGATCGTTTCTCCATCACGCATAAATCTTCAAGCCCTAAGGCGCACTAGGCACAGCCAGAAGGCCTAATATCTGAGGCGTCAATCACTGCAGGCGTATTGCGCCTTACGGAATCTAAACCAACAGCGCGCCGCAGACTTCGATATTTCAAAATCGTGTGCCCAGTATCGATGCGCTCTGCAGGCCGAAATGCTGCCAGCAACCGCATTCCTATTGCGGCAGCGTTTTTGAAGCTGGGTACAGCGCAGGCGCGGCGTAGCGCAAGCAGAATGTTTGTGGTTGGCCCGCTAGCGGCTTATTCGGGCAAGATAGGCGCGGCCATTTTCTGCACTGGCCCGCTCAGCGCTTTTAAGAAGGCGACCAAGTCAGCCTTTTCTCGCGCCGATAGATGTAAGGGACGGATATCGACTGAGACTTCGCCCACCGTGGCTCTGAGATTGCCTTGATTGTAGTGCTCGACTACTTCCATCAATGTTTTCAAAGAACCATTGTGCATAAATGGCGCCTTGTGTTCGACATCACGTAGTTGCGGTGTTTTAAACGCACCCATCAAAACCGGCATTTGCTGGAGCTGATAGCGGCCAATATCGGTGGAGGCGAGCCCAATATTATGAAAGCCATAGTCAGTGAAGTTGGGCGGTCTATGGCAGGCCACACAATTGGTCTTTTTTTCATTCGTGAATAAACGCAATCCGCGCAGTTGCTGGCCCGTCATGGCATTCCGCTTACCGGCCAGCCATTGATCAAATGGCGTGGCTTGACTCAAGATACTACGCTCAAAATTCGCAATGGCCTTTCCTATACTCGCCAGATTAATTTCTTCGCCTGGATAGGCTTGCTCAAACCTTTGTTTATAGGCCGGTGTCGTATTGAGTAAATTTAGTAATCTGGGTATGTCGGTTGCCATGATATTCGGGTTTTTCATGGGCCCATTGATTTGATCTTCAAGACTGAGCTTTTGCCCCGCCCACATGACAGGGCCAGTGTTATAGGCGATGTTGACCAGGCTCTGGCTGTTGCGATCCATAGGTTTGCCGCCTATGCCTAAAGAAACCGCTTTTCTATCGCTCCAGCCAAATTGCGCCAAATGGCAAGACGCGCAGGACAATGTTCCGTCGCCAGATAAGCGGGTATCAAAAAACAGCATTTTGCCCAGCTCTATGCGTTCTGGAGTGCCTAGATTGTCGGCCGGTTGCGGCGCAATGCTTGGTAAGCGCCAATGTTGATAATCGCCAGCAACTTGAGCGGCTAGATTGCCACTAGCCAGCGCGGAAAAAACCAGGATCGCATACAGGGTCGAGTGCGGGATCGAATACTGCAGAGCAGTAACGAGAGCTTTAAAAATGTTCATTTGTTGCGTAAAAATAAATAATAGAAAAACCGACTACAAAACTCTGCGACAGCAAGGCAGGCGTTATTATAGAGCAAGAATAGAAGCGCTCATTCTCCTGCAGAATAGTCTACATACGGCGCGAAATCGAGCCACTGCCGTTCAAGCTGAAAGAATCGCCTTCTCATCCTCGTTGATCAAATCCAGATAGGGTTCGTCTGGAAAGTCACCCAAGGCCTGACTGGCGAAGTGAAACAGGGCTTTTCCCTGCTTACTGACGGCGAGTATCCCGCCCATTTGCCAATGATTGCCAGCATCCTTGTGGTAGGGCGTGGCACTATAGCCGTCCTGGGCGAGTTTCATGCGGTTAATCACAGACTGCGGGCGCAGCAGATCGAAGTAGCCTAGCCGCATGCCCGCGGCTTCAAAGCTCAGCAGCGAGGGGTCGGTCAGAACGACGCCGTGCTCTATCCCCAGATCCTGGCGAAATTTTTCTATCCAGCTGGCTTGGCCATTGCCAATAAAGATGATCCTGGCACCGCTACTTTGGTATTTCTCGCGCTCGGCCCAGACTTGCGCCGCATGGGCGCGGCAAGCAATGCAGGCAAAATGGCGCAGAAACACCAGTATCACCGTTTGTTTTTGCCACAACTGTCCGACCAGCAAGGGCTGCCCCGGTGCCGCCAAAATGCTGGTGGCGGCGAGTTGTGCAAGATCCACCCCTGGCGCATTAATTTGTGGCATACAGAAGTTCTTTCAGATGTGCATATCAAATGAAGCTGAACAGTCGCGCGCAGGCTAAGCAGCGATGCGGCGCTTAGCTTGTTTGAATTTTACCAACATCGATTACTCAGGTGGATTATTTATTTTTTTGATTTGCCTGGACGCGTCTTTGGCTTGATGCTTAGCCGCTGCGGCTAGCTCAGTTCTCTGAGTAAAACCAGATACTCCCCGTTTTTTTGAGCCAGACCCTGCCATTGGCGCATATTCTGATTGGGCATCCAAATAACACTGGTGGGGAGTATTGTTAATATTCGGATTTAACCGGGCTAGCGATGCCAGCCTGAATATGCGTATTCAGCCACGATGATGACGATGCCAAAGCCCCTCGCTATCGTCATACCGGACTTGATCCGGTATCCAGAATTCACCTTCAGGTTAAGGAAGGTTTCGCAATCGAAAAATGATCGTTTCATAGCGACTGAACAGTCACAGTTGAACTTAGCCGAACTGAGCGAGCTACTTACTCATCATTGACGATCTTAAACTCGCGCAGTAATGCGCCGATCTGGGTCTTGTCGAGCTTATTCATCAGCAATTTGCGCAAGAAGCCTGGCCCTGGGATGCTCATCGCTTTACCGTCACGCAAACGGCCAGCGGCGGCCAGCAGACTACGGATATCGTAGGTCGAATTGAAAACCTCAGGCACACCACGCTCGACCTTGAGCAAGCTGTAGACCGCCTCCATCGGCGTGCGCACTGAGTATTCGGTGGTGAAGATGCAGTCGCGTTCTTTCGATTCGGCAAACTGGCCGATGAAGGCGAAGTTGACTGATCCCGCAGGCACTACGTCAGGCCTGTCACCAGCCTGGCGCGGCATGAAGAAGGCGGTGATGTAGGGCATCATCACTGGCACCGTCTTGGCAGCGGTGGCGGCCAGCTCAGCAATCTCCTCCAGCGGCACGCCCATGTGGTACAGCCATTCTTGCGTGATCTCTTCGCCAGTGCAGTCTTGCATGTTTTTCTTGACGTAGTCACCGGGCTTATCGGCAAACAGGCCATACACCCAGACCACGATCTGGTCTTTAGGCTGCTGTTTAAAATGCGGCTGACGGTTGACCGTCCAGCTCAGCAACCAGGCTGAATCTTTCACCGTCACGATGCCGCCGGTCACCACTTTGCCGCTAAACGGATCGCGCTTGGCAATTTTCTGTATGTACCTGGGGATGCGTTGATCGAGCGTGGTGACGGTGGCCGACTCCCATTTGGTTTCGGGAATATGCGCGCCAAACACGTCTGGGCGACCAAAAGCCTCATCCTTGGCGGCGATGCGACGCCACAGATCCCAGGCCGGTGCCGGGCCTACATTGAGCTTGGCGGCATTGTGATGGTCGCCATTATTGGAGTTCTCGGTGAGTGAGCCTATGGTCATGAAGAGTAAGTCATCCGGACCTAGCGCGACGCTGCTGGCGACACCGTCCTGACACCAGTGGATGGCGCTGGCCTGCTTGCGTCCATCGTCGAACTTGAAATCGACATCGGTCACTTCGGTCCCGTACTGAAACCGCACACCCTGCTCTTGTAACCACGCGACCAGCGGCAGCACCAGCGATTCGTACTGATTGTACTTGGTGAATTTTAGCGAAGACAGATCCGGCATGCCGCCGACCTGATGGATGAAGCGGTGCAGGTACAGCTTCATCTCCAGCGCCGAATGCCATTCTTCAAAGGCAAACATAGTGCGCCAGTACAACCAGAAATTACTATCCAAAAATTCAGTGCCGAACACCTGGTTGATGCGCTTATTTTCCATCTCCTCGCGGGTCGCCAGAAACAGCGTAATGATCTCTTTTTGCGCCTGTTCGCTGAGCGTAAACAAGCCGTCGGTGTGCGCGTCCTGGCCGCGCTGCATGGTGGCGCGCTGCAAAGAATAATTAGGATCATCCTTGTTGAGCCAGTAAAACTCATCGAGCACGCTAGCACCGGGGATCTCTAGCGAAGGAATCGAGCGGAACAGATCCCACAGACATTCGAAATGATCTTCCATCTCGCGCCCACCGCGTATCACGTAGCCCTCTTTGGGCTCTTTGATACCATCGAGCGCACCGCCGGGCAAGCCTTGCTGCTCCAGGATGGTGATACGATTGCCCGCCATCTGGCCGTCACGGATCAGAAATGCCGCACCCGCCAGTGACGCCAGCCCAGAGCCGACAAACCAGGCAGTCTTATTCTCGACACCTGCAGGTTTGCGAGGGCGCGCGAAAGCTTCGTAGTTACCATTGCTATAGTACATATGCACTCCTAGTGTGGGCCTATTTGGCCTAAATTTGTAAGCACGTTCAAGTAAAGCAGAATGTTTTACTCGGGTGATGAGGCTAGTGTAGATGGCTATCGCCAGCTTACGCATTGACTTCGATCAATTGGGGGATGGGATTACTAGCAGTCAGCCAATTGAGTTTGAATTTGATTTTTACTAAAATTGAGGCCCTAAGCTTTCTGTCTGTGCTGCACTCAGATCTTCTGATGAGCTTGTGGCGAAAAACCACAAGCCACGTAGCCATCGTAATATTTTGACTAGTGTTACGACTATAATGTTGGCGGCTTCTCAGTAGTAGTCGATTACAACTAAGCACGCGCACATCATTGCGCAGTTTGCTTTATATGGAGAATTACAAAATGCTTCAATTACGTCCCCTTAGCGCCGCACTACTGGCGTTTGGTCTACTCAGTAACGCGGCTATTTTTGCAGCGGATACGACGGCAAATGCGGCGCTCAAGCCAGATCAGCCCCTCAACGCCCTGCCTTACCACCCTAGCCTGGACCTGAGTTCTATGGATACCAGCGTCGATCCTTGCGAAGATTTTTATACCTATAGTTGTGGCGGCTGGAAAGCGGCTAACCCGATTCCATCGGATAGGTCTAGCTGGAGTGTGTACTCCAAATTGGCGCAGGATAATCAGCAATATCTGTGGGGTATTTTGGCTGGCTTTGCCAAAAACACCGAAGGACGTAATGCATCACAGCAAAAAATTGGCGATTATTTTGCCTCTTGCATGGATGAGTCTAGCGTAGAAAGCCGCGGCATCACACCACTACAGCCGACTTTAGACTTAATCGCCGGCATGAAAGACAAGGCTTCACTGGCCAAGGTCTTGGCGCAATTACACCTTGCCAGCGCTGATGAAGGTCTGTTTTTCGGTTTCGGTGCCAGTCAGGATTTGAGTGACTCGAATAGCGTGATTGCCTTTGCCACCGGTGGCGGCATCAGTTTGCCGGATCGCGATTTTTATACCAAGACCGATGAAAAATCAAAAAAAATGCGTGAGCAATATACCCAGCACGTTGCCAAGACCTTTGAATTAAGTGGCGTAGCGCCAGCGCAGGCGCAGCAATTTAGTCTGACGGTATTGGCGATAGAAACAGAGTTAGCCAAAGCCACCCTGACGCAGGTAGAAAAACGCGATCCCTACCAGCAGTTTCATAAGATGAATCTGAAGGCTTTGCAGGCACTCACACCAAATTTCAGCTGGAATGCATATCTCGAAGGCATAGGTAAAAAAGAGCTGACCAGCTTCAATGTCACTGAACCGAAATTTTACAAAAAATTGAGCCAGCAATGGCAGCAACGCTCTTTGGCAGAGCTGCAAACCTATCTGCGCTGGCATGTCTTGCACAATGCCTCGGCGCAGTTATCCAGCCCTTTCGTTCAAGAAAATTTTGCTTTCTATTCCAAGACTTTGCGCGGGGTGCCTGAGCAGCCACCCCGTTGGAAGTATTGCGTCGGTTTGATCGATGTGCAGTTGGGCGAGGCACTAGGCCAGGAATTCGTGAAACGTAATTTTAGCCCTGAACTAAAAGAACAAACCCTGCGCATGACCTTGCAAATCGAGGCTGCAATGAAAAAGGACATCGAATCTTTAAGTTGGATGAGCGCAAAGACTAAGGCCAAGGCGCAAGAAAAACTGGCCAGTATCGTCAATAAAATTGGCTATCCGGATAGTTGGCGCGATTACAGCAACTTCGAGGTGAAAGCCAATGATTTTGCTGGCAACGTACAGCGCGGTACAGTGTTTGAAACCCGCCGTCAGTTGGCAAAAATCGGCAAGCCGGTGGAACGCGCTGAATGGGGCATGACACCGCAAACCGTGAATGCGTATTACAACCCACAAATGAACGATATCAACTTCCCAGCCGGGGTTTTACAACCGCCCCTGTTCGACAATAAAATGGATGCGGGTCCGAACTACGGCAACACCGGCGGCACCATAGGCCACGAAATCATCCACGGTTTCGATGATGAAGGCCGTCAGTTTGACGCCAAAGGCAATCTGAAAGACTGGTGGGACAAAAAAGACGCCAAAGCGTTTTTAGAGCGTTCGCAATGTATCGTCGATCAATACGCTGGCTACACCATCGTCGATGACATCAAAATCAATAGCAAGCTGACCTTGGGTGAAGATTCAGCCGATCTGGGCGGCATGTTATTGGCGTGGATGGCATGGCAAGCCGAGTTTGCCGAACATCCTAGTGAAGCGCGCGATGGTTTGTCGCCAGAGCAAAGATTTTTTATCGGCTTTGCGCAGTGGGATTGCGCCAATGACAGACCTGAAAATCTACGCGTCAATGCGCTGACCAATCCACATTCGCCAGCACAGTTCCGCATTAATGGTGTGGCAGTAAATATGCCACAATTTCATAAGGCATTTGCTTGCAAGGCGGGACAAGCCATGGTCAAAAAGGATCAATGTCGGGTCTGGTAACACACTGTTTGAGTTTGCCTTAGTTCTGGCAAATTAACTTAGACATGGGCCGCTATCGTTTTGATACTGGCCCATTTTTTCGTCCACTGCACTGCATCCCCTTGTGATAACTGCCTAGATGCGAGATACTTTCGACTCATTCTCAAAGAAATACCACTGAAATGAATACGCCACTACGCGCTGTACCCAAATTCAAGATGCCGCTATTGGTATGCGCGCGGCTGGTGGCAATGCTGTCGGCCATCCTACTAATGAGCCCTGTGCTGCACGCCAGAGAGCTCAAGATCGGGGTTGGAAACTTCCCGCCTTACTTCAGCGAGAAAGGCAACACCGGGCTATTTACCGATTTAATCTACGAAACCTTTAAACTTTTACCGCAGTATCAGCTAAAGAGTTTGGTACCGATGTCGAATTACCGTCTGGTGATAGAGTTGAACGAAGGGCGCGTGGATGGTTCAGCCAATATTTTCGCTGATGCCAAAATCACTGGATGTCGCAGTGATCCTATCTTCCGCTACAGCGATGTGGCAATCACCCGCAAAGAACGCACGCTGAAGATCTCGGAGATCAAGGATTTAAAAGGAAAAAGTATCGTCACTTACCAAGGCGCGCATACTTTTTTGGGTAAGCCTTTTCAGATGGTAAGCAGCTCAGAGCCGAACATGTACCGCGAAGTCTCGCACCCTGCCGACCAGGCTAGACTATTGGCCACCGGGCAGTATGACGTCAGCGTCGGGGATATGTATATTTTCCTCAATAGCCTGCAAACTTGGGCTGATCCACGCTATACCCCTGAACAGTTTGAAATTCATAGACAGTTCCCTGATATTTACAGCCATATGGCGTTTCGCGAGCAATCGCTGTGCGATGACTTCAACGCCGCTTTACGTACCATCAAACAAAATGGCCGCTATGAAGCGGTTTACTCGCACTATCTTAAAAATCTCAGCCGTCACTAAGTCTATGCACGCTAGGCTCTGCACTTAGCCTACCAACTGCAATACGCAGCATTCATGCGCCTTGTAGACCAAAAAGCTTGTGCTAGGCGCATAAATACTGCGCCTGGCCCTCTGGAAACTTCTAAAAACCTAAAAACAAAAACTTTTCTCGCCGCAGAGGCGCAGAGGACGCAGAGAAAATCTTTGTTTTCCCCTCTGCGACCTCTGCGCCTCTGCGGCAAAGCTTTTCCCTGTGAGTCGCAATCACGGTTCCTTGGTTTTTAGAAGTCCCCCCCTCTCCCCCTATGTTTAGCTCTGTAATTCAGCTATCAATTCAGCGCTGTATTCAGCTCTCTCTTTGTCTCTTTTAAGCAATTGACATGTCTGTGCAAACTCCAGATAATAGAACGGTCGTTCATTTTTATTGCCACTTTTGTCATCGCCCGCACTTTACTCCCATCACGATCGTCGTTAAGAGAGAAGCACCATGACCGAGCAAGCCAGGATAGCCCAGCGTATTTGCCCATTTTGCGAGGCCTGTTGCGGGCTGGAGATAGAATTGGAGGGAAATAAAATCATGCGTATTCGGGCCGATAAGGCCGATGTTTTTAGCGCTGGTTTTCTATGCCCCAAGGCGATAGGCTTAAAAGAGCTACATGAAGACCCAGATCGCCTGCGTAGCCCTTTGATCAAGCGTGATGGCAAATTCGTAGCGGCGACTTGGGATGAGGCTTATGCCGAAATCGAACGCCGCCTGCTACCCATCATTGCCCAACACGGTGCCGATGCGGTAGCCACCGTATTGGGCAACCCGGTCTCGCACAAGATGGGTTTATTGCTGTACTTCCCTAAGTTGGCCAAGGCGCTGGGCTCGCGTAATATTTACTCTGCCTCTACACTAGACCAGATACCCAAGATGCTGTCGGTCGGCCTGATGTTTGGCAGTTGGCTCACGGTGCCAGTGCCGGATATAGAGCGCAGCCAGTTTTTGTTAATCATCGGTGCCAATCCTATGGTCTCGAACGGTAGCATGTGGACCGTGCCGGATTTTCGTGGCAAGGCCAAGGCCATGCGCGAACGTGGCGGTAAGATCGTGGTAATCGATCCACGCAAGACCGAAACCGCCGAGGTGGCCGACGCCCATCACTTCATCCGCCCCGGTGCTGATGTGTTTTTCTTGCTCGGCCTGGTACATACCTTGTTTGACGAAAAACTGGTGCGACTGGGACGTCTGGCCGAACACACCGTAGGTGTAGAGCAAATCGCCGCTGCGGTGCAAGAATTTACCCCAGAGCGTATGGCGCAGCGCTGTGGTATCGCGGCCAACCAAATACGTGAATTGGCGCGCAGCCTGGCCACCACAGAAAGAGCGGCAGTCTATGGTCGCATCGGCACTTGCACCCAAGAATACGGCAGCCTTTGTTCGTGGTTAATCGATGTGATTAATGTGCTGACCGGCCATCTGGACCAGGAAGGCGGTGCCATGTTCCCTAAGGCGGCTGCGTTTGCTGCCAATACCCGCAGCCACTCAGGCAGTGGCCGCGGCGTGATTAGCGGACGGCACCATAGCCGCGTCTCCGGCTTGCCAGAAATCTCCGGTGAATTTCCCATCACCTGTCTGGCAGAAGAGATAGACACGCCCGGTGCCGGTCAGGTCAAGGCCTTAATTACGATTGCTGGCAATCCCGTCTTATCAGCACCAAATGGTGCGCGTTTAGCGAGCGCCTTGGATCAACTCGATTTCATGCTCAGCATGGATATTTACCTCAATGAGACCTCGCGCCATGCCGATGTGATACTGCCGGGTTTATCACCTTTAGAAGAAGCCCATTACGACGTCACCTTCACCCAATTTTCTTACCGCAATCACGCGCGCTACAGCCCGCCTGCCTTGGCCCGTGAGCGCAGCCAGCCTGAAGAGTGGCAGAGCATCTTGCGTATCGCAGCGATTGCCAGAGGCCTGGGCAGCCAGATCGACATCGATGCTTACGATGACGCCTTGCTAGAGCAAGATTTACAGCGCAGTGCTGGCGCCGCCAGCGCGCAGATTATGGCGGCCTTGCAGCCGCTACGCGGCGCTGAGCGCCAAGTCGAGTTAGCACTACGCAGCGGCCCGTATGGCGATCAATTTACTCAGAAACCGGATGGTCTGACTCTGGCGAAAATCAAGGCAGCACCCTCGGGTCTAGATCTCGGCGCTTTGCAACCGCGGATACCGGAAGCACTACGCACAACTTCCGGCAAAATCGAACTGGCACCACAGATGCTGCTAGATGATCTGGCGCGCGTCCGTGCTGATCTGGATACGGCAGCCCCAGACATGGTGATTGTAGGGCGGCGGCAATTGCGCTCAAATAATAGCTGGATGCATAATCTGCCGGCGTTGGCGAAAGGCCACTACCGCTGTAGCGCGCTGCTGCATCCGGATGACGCGCAACGCCTAGGCCTGATCGAAGGCGGCATGGCGCAAATTCGCAACGGCGATCGTATGATCACGGCGCAAGTGGAAATTAGTAGCGAAATGATGCCTGGTGTAGTCAGCCTGCCGCATGGTTGGGGCCATGATTTACCAGGCACCCAACTGTCTGTGGCGGCGCAAAGACCGGGCGTCAATCTCAACGCCCTACTCGATGAAAACCTGCGCGATCCTTTATCCGGCAATGCGGTGCTATCTGGGATCGCAGTACAGGTCAGCGCACTAGTGTAATTTTTTGTTTTAATCCTGGCACTCGCTTTGCTTCTTTGACGAAGCGGCAAAGCGTCATTTTCCACACTTGACAGCATTAAGACTTAGACAAAATTGCCACGGCAAGGCGGATGCAATCACGCCGGGGCGATTTTGCCTAAGCCCTCACCATATACAAATAAGTTTTTTGTCGTTTGAAGCTTGTGCAAAGCAGCCTAATATCGCGCATCCCAGATAAAAGCCGTGTTTGCTCGCCTTCATGAAAATTCGATACATCGATCTCGACGATCAAACGATCAATCCAGAACATCAAGACCTGGCGCTGCCGCCGGTCGAGTATCAGATCACGCATGCGCTAGAACATCCGATTTTGCGTTTGCTCAGTTATGCCGTCGTCGCGGTCTTAGTCGGACTAATTGCCTATCTATTTTTCCGTTTGTTTTTTGGCGGAAATGAACAAAGCGGAATGGAGTTGATACGCCAGTCCTTACACGATCCTTTATTTTGGAGCGCCGTTGGTGTGGGCTTTTTAGCGCAAGTAATCGATGGCGCTTTAGGCATGGCTTATGGGATTACTTCCAGTAGCTTTTTATTAGCCGCTGGCGCACCACCGGCATTGGCGAGCGGTGCCACCCATTTGGCCGAAGTATTCACTACCGGCATTTCAGGTGTGGCGCATCTCAAGATGGGCAACGTGAATAAAAAACTATTTTTTAGCTTGTTAATGCCGGGCGTCATCGGTGCTTTAGTGGGCACCTATATTTTGGGGAATATCGATGGCAAAGCCCTTAAGCCTTACATCAGCCTGTATTTATTAGGGATGGGCGTCTATGTGCTGAGCAAAGCCTTTCGTCATATCAAATCCAAGCACGCGATCGAAGTAAAAAAGGTGATTCCCTTAGCGTTTTTCGGTGGGTTAATGGATACCACGGGTGGCGGTGGCTGGGGTCCTATTGTGACCACCTCTTTGGTCAGCGCCGGCCAAGATCCGCGCACCACCATAGGGACAGTCAACTTCGCTGAATTCTTCTTGACCGTGGTAGTTGCGGCATCCTTTTTTTCTATTTTGGATCACACCGTTTGGATTTTGGTGGCAGGCTTGGCGCTAGGAGGTCTGGTCGCAGCACCATTTGCCGCCTTGGTGACCAAGCATTTAAAAGCCAAAACTTTATTGATTTTGGTAGGCAGTTTAATCAGTATGGTGAGCTTGTTTAATCTGTATAAGGCATGGATAGCCTGATTTGAGGATGGCAATTTAACTCGCATAGCTTTTTGTGCTGCCGTCCAGATTCGATTTTTCTTGCGCTTATTTCAAAGCAATTTGCGCTAGATCGAAGTGCGCTGCAAGCTCATTGGCCAAAATGCTGTTGAATTGATGTCAGGCTTGGCAACACAGCTTAAATACAGTTTGCTAGTCAAGGTCTTAATCGGAAATATGGGACGCGATCCCTGATACGAGCAGATGCTGCGATCAGGTAGCGCAGTAGAAATGAGCGCGATAGTGTAAACTTCGCGTTCTGATTTTAAGAATTTTTCATTTTTTACTATTTTAGGGTTTTTATTTGTCATGAGTAATATGAACGAAGAACGCGTGCTGAGTGTGCATCACTGGACTGATACTCTGTTTTCATTCACCACCACGCGCGACCCAGCCTTACGTTTTTCTAATGGCCATTTCACCATGATAGGCCTGAAAATCAACGGCAAGCCCTTGCTGCGCGCGTATAGCATCGCCAGCGCCAACTATGAAGACCATCTCGAATTTCTGAGTATCAAGGTCGACGGTGGTCCATTGACTTCGCACCTGAAGAATATCCAGGTCGGCGATATGGTGATCGTTGGGCGTAAGCCTACCGGCACTCTGGTGGCGGATTATCTGTTACCAGGTAAGCGTCTGTACATGCTATCTACCGGCACCGGTCTGGCACCGTTCATGAGTATCGTGCGCGACCCTGAGATCTACGAAAAATA
Organism: Undibacterium parvum; assembly: GCF_003955735.1. Classification (NCBI taxonomy): domain Bacteria; kingdom Pseudomonadati; phylum Pseudomonadota; class Betaproteobacteria; order Burkholderiales; family Oxalobacteraceae; genus Neoundibacterium; species Neoundibacterium parvum. The sequence goes on from NZ_CP034464.1 coordinate 4,703,670, forward strand.
TGAGCAAATCATCCTGGTGCACGGTGTCCGTCAGGTTGAAGAATTGGCATATCACGATATGCTGCTGGAACATTTACCGAATCATGAATTTCTCGGTGAACTAGTGTCGAGCAAAATGCGCTACTACCCGACGGTGACACGTGAGGCTTTCCGTAACACTGGCCGCGTTACCGATTTGATCGAGAGTGGCAAACTATTCGAAGATCTGGAAGTACCAGCATTTGACCCGGCAGTCGATCGCGTGATGATCTGCGGTAGTTCAGAAATGTTACGCGACCTCAAGCATATGCTGGAAGAACGCGGTTTCAAGGAAGGCAACACCTCGACCCCCGGCGATTTTGTGATCGAACGCGCCTTTGCTGAAAAGTAGTCTCCCAGCCTGAGCTGATATTAAGTGACGCTAAGCAGTGACGCTACTGATCGCGTCACTTAATTTTTGAACGGAAAATTGAAATGACTACATGTCAGAAACAGCGCTAAGCATCAGGTTCAGGTTCAATTGGTGCGTGCCAAACACGCCCATACAGCTATTTTTTCTCTGTTAGCGTTTCGTGTAGGCGTGGAATATCCATGAGGCCTGCCGAGCCATACCATTTGTGATATTCGGCGACCATCTCGCCATTGACGATCACAGGATCGCTCGCTGTGAGTTGCCTGGCCTCATCGATATCTTTTACTGCAAAGATAAATAGGCCGCGCCAGCCGTCAACACCATCGAAGGGGCCTGCTAGCGCCAACTTACCCTCGCCCGCAAGCCGATTGATATTGGCAAAATGTCCGGCAAACATAGCGTCGCGCTCCGGTCCTGCCGCCATTTTATTAGGTCCGGTTTTTAACAGCACCAACACATAGCTGCGCATGCCGCGCTGATCAGCACCCAAACGCTGCGCCACAGCGGCATCGTATTTAGGATTTAATTGCGAATTTTGCGCACTCGCATTGCCGATCGCAATGAGGCTAAATAGTGCGACCGAGAAGAACTGTCGCAATACAAAATTTTGCTCTTCCATTTTGAGTTTCCTCACTTGTAATCGGGGGCCACCAATATCATACACCTAGCTGCTAGCGCTATAGATTTCCCTTACCTCTGTAAGCACCAACACCATCGGCTAGTTTTAACACCGATCACAACGCCATCAAGGACTCCCTATTTCAGCCCAAGCGCGGCTATCCCTTGTCTTGCCACCTGGGCATCTTGATCAGACTTGACACCGCTGACGCCCACTGCGCCCAGGCATACGCCGTCTTTTAGGATGGGGATCCCGCCTTCTAGCATGCCATCGAGGCCAGAGGCACTCAAAAAAGAAGTGCGTCCGCCGTTGATCATGTCTTCATAGATTTTGCTATCCCGTCGCCCGATCGCCGAGCAGCGCGCCTTACCCTGTGCAATCTGGGCAGAAATCGGTGCGGCACCATCCATGCGCTGGAACCACAACAGATGACCACCGTCATCGACGATCGCGATACTCACGGCCCAATTGTTTTTCAGTGCCTCGGCGACGGCGCTGGCAGCGATGATTTCGACGTCAGAATATTCAAGTATGGTTTTTGTTTTCATGCTCTATCTCGGATGTTTGGTTTTCAGTCTTGTTGCAGTACACAAGCATAGCGGTTCGCTCCATCTCGCTGCGCTAACACAAACAGAAAACAGCTACACCCAAAATCTACCTAATGCCATGCATAAAAAATGCTTACCCCGCTTTGAGCGGGCAAGGCCCAATGCGAGTGCTCATCAAGGGATAATTGGATAAAAAAACGCATGCGCAATCCCCAAGCGCTCTGCAGGCCTAAAAGCCGCCACAGAGCGCATGGATATTGCGCCTGCCGCTTTTTGCGATCTAAAGACTAGGTGATCAGGGTTACTGTTCAGCCGACTATGAAGAAAGTGAAAACCCCTCACAGCAGAGACGCAGAGACGCGGAGAACGGCAAAGTAGTTCTCCGTTTATCCTCGGCGCCTCAGCGTTGAGAGATCTTAGTTTTTTGTCGTACTCCTAGTAGACCGAACAGTTACTGATCAGGACTTCAATGCCTTGATCTTATCTTGCGCTTCTTCTGCCAACTTCTTGTTCAGCCCAGGCTTGGCCGCCAGCGCCTTTTCGTAAGAGATCAAAGCTTTGGCTTTCTCGCCCAGTGCTTGCTGCGAGACCCCGAGCCGGTACTGCACGCGGGCACGCGGAGTCGGGGTGATGCTGCTGGCTTTTTCAAACAGTGCTACGGCGGCCTGGTGCTTACCCTGCTCTTGCTCGCAACGGCCCAAGCCATAGCTGCCTATCTCGCTTTCTGGAAAACGCTGCTGCATTGCGCGAAATACGCGCTCACTATCCGCATACTTTTTATTCTTTAAGTAGTCGCTAGCAACACCGAGCAAAATCTCACGCTGATTATCACGCAGCGCCTCATTCGTACCGACATTCGCGGCTAGCGCGATGGCCTCGGCCTTGCCTGGCTGCTCATCGGCCAACTCCAAAAAGCCCTGCATGAGTTTGCCTGCTTCCAGATTAAATTTTGCAGTATCGGCTAACACCTCCTTGGCCTTACTGGTACTGCCGCCGACAAAGCTAGGGGTTTGCGTATAGAACTGCAGCAGCAGAAAACGCGCACTGAGGCTTTTAGGATCAAGTTCCACTGCGCGCTTGAAAGCATCGCGTATCTTAGAGATAGAACCCAGCGCCGACATGATGCCAGCGCTCATCGCCTTGGTTCCCATGGCCACACCTAGGCTTTCTTGGCAATCGCTCTCTTTGGGATGGCTGGCAACACATTGCTCGGCCAGCTTGATGGCTTCATCGATGCGCTCACCGCCAGTGCCTATGATGAGTTCGACCTTGGCGATCAGTGCGTCGTGATTGATCGGGTCTTGCGCCAACTTCGCATTCACCAAACGCTCTACCTCAGTAAATTTTTCGGCGCGTATCAAGCCAGTGTAGTCATGTGCAAAGAGCGGTGCGGCGCAGCTCAGTGCGAATAGGCCAATAGCGGAACAAATGACAGTGTGTTTCATGGATAAGTCTCCTTAGGATGATGCAAATTATTCGTAGTGAGTAGCTTGCGAAAAGCGGGCGACACTTGGCAAAATTTGAGCTGTTGCGCATTATTTGCCGCACTCCTTGCTAGCCACCAGGATTGCACTATGCACCTAGCGTATGCCAACAGCGAGCCCGCTGCGACGGACTACGACTAGCTCTGGACGGATGACGGCAGGCGGGGATGGACGACTTGAATGATGGAACGCTCAAACAACAGCTAAGCCATATAGGTAGAAGATGTTTGCCAGGACAACAAGGCCAGGACTAGCCTTTTGTTTTGCTATAGACGATAAAACCCGAGTGGCGCGCGACCTGGTCGTACAAAGCGCGGGCGCGGGTATTCTCTAGATGAGTATGCCAATACAAATCGCTACCGGCCTGCGTGGCTTGCTGCGCCACCGCGAGTATCAAAGCACGGCCTACGCCCTTGCCTCGCGCAGTCTCTGCGGTAAACAGATCTTGCAAATAACAATCTGGCGCGAATTTTCTGATATTGCGATGAAATAGGTAGTGCGCTAGCCCGACGATCTGCCCCGCCTCAACTGCCACTAAGGCATGCACGGGTTCATTGTTTTCAAAAAAACGTGACCACGCCATTTGCGTCAACTCTGGCGCTAAAGCGGTCTCGCCGTGGCGACCATAAAAAGCATTATAGCCATCCCATAAGATTTTCCACTCGGGATAATCATCCTGGCATACCGCGCGAACTTGCAACTTCTGATTCATAGACATCGATCTCATAGAAAAAATTGCGGGTTTTCAGCACCGCTGCGCGCGCCCTGCCTGCAGGCGCTCTTGGGTGCGTGAATCTGGTTTTATTTTATGAGCTGATGCTGCTAATGGAAAGTACCAATCACCCTCAATTATGCAAGACCACTATCAGCGATTGCGCACCAAGTGGCCTATGTCTTTGTCGAAACAATTAGAAAAAAGCTGTCCTTGCCTAGCCGACTCTCACACTATATTCTTTGGGTTTTGATTTTTCACATGAAGGATAGCCATGCGTTTTTTCGGACTGAAACCTACTTTGGCATTTGCACTCACGCTCATGCTCGTCCTTGCTGCCCAAGCTAGTCACGCGCAGACGCAGGTAAAACCGTTGATCATAGGCGAGAGCCTCGAGTTAGTATCCAAAGTAGTGAAAGAAACGCGCCGCATTAATGTCTATCTGCCCGAAGCTTATACAGCGCAAGCGGCAAGCGCCTTCCCCGTCGTCTACATGTTAGACGGTGGCGTGGCCGAAGATTTTTTGCATATCGCAGGTTTGATGCAGGTCTCGATGGCCAATGGCAGTATGCGGCCGTTTATTTTGGTGGGGATAGAAAACACCGTCAGACGCCATGATTTAACCGGTCCAAGTGAAAATGCCCTGGATAAAAAAGAAGTGCCGAACCTAGGTGGCTCCGCCCTATTTCGTCAGTTCATTGCAGACGAGTTGATACCTGAAATCGAACAACGCTATCGCACCACCAAAGAACGCGCGCTAGTCGGTGAATCGCTGGCGGGTTTATTCACGCTGGAGTGTTTGTTGCACGCGCCGGATTTATTTCAAACCTACATCGCGATTGACCCAAGTTTGTGGTGGAATGACGAAGCACTGACAACACAATTTGCCGAGAAGTTGCGCAAGCAGCCACGCTTGGCAAAGAAGCTGTATTTCGCCAGCGCCGGACAAGCCGGAATGGCCAACGTGGCGAATAAATTTTCGGACATGCTCAAAGCGAGCCAGGTGCAGGGCTTAGATTGGACGTATGAAAACTACCCGAAAGAGACCCATGCAAGTATTTATCATCCGGCTGCACTAACGGCGTTTCGCCAGTTATTTGCAGCACCCGTAAAGACAAAAAAATAGACCAAACACCGCGCGACCTGAGGGCGTATGCGCAATGAGCATGCGCCCTGCAGGCCGAAATGCTGCCAGCAGGCGCATGGGGATTGCGGCTACTAAAACAAAACGAGCTGAGGTAGGTAGTTTACAGCGATGCTGTTTTTAGTTTTTATCTTAGTGTTGATGGCCATGATCGCCATGCACGTGGCCGTGAGTAATTTCTTCTGCGGTGGCGGCACGAATCTCTAAAACTTGCAAACCAACCAGCAAGCTCTTGCCTGCCAAGGGGTGATTGCCGTCTAACATGACTTGATCGCCCTTGATTTTCAGTACGGTGTAAATTTTTTCTTCACCGGCATCAGTATGGCCTTGCAGCGAAGCACCGACTTTTACGCCAGGTGGGAAATCTTTTTTAGAGATGGTGCGCAGCAAACTCTCGTCACGCAGCCCAAAAGCATCTTCTGGCGCTAACTCAAGTTTAGCTTTAAAGCCCACTTCCTGATCTTGCAAAGCAGCTTCAATTTTTGGCAGTAAATTATCGTAACCACCGTGCAAATAAGAAATCGGCGTTTTGCCGTTTTCTATCACTTTGCCAGTGCTCTCAGCAACGGTAAAACGCAGGGTAACAGCGGTGTCTTTATCAATTTTCATGGGTACGCTCTCAGCTTAAGGATAGGAAATGCCAGCATCTTACCCGAACTTGCTCTATTCGGTTCAAAAGCAAAGTTCCCAAATCACTTGCGCAATCCCCAAGCGCTCTGCAGGCCAAAAAGCTGCCAACAGCCGCAGCACGCTTGGGTTTGCTCTTTTTAACGCAGACCATTCACGATCGCGTCTTTCGGATAGCTGATCACATAGTCGGCGCTCAGGCGCACCGTTTTGCCAGGCTCAAGTGGTAATTGCCAGGCGATGATGCCTGGTTGCTTATGCCATGTGTCTTGCGCTGGTTTTGGCGAGAACTGGGTTTGCACACGGATGTCTTCATGACGCGCGACCGGGGAGGATTCTAAAACCTGTAGCGTAATGGCTTTTTTGTGCAGATTTTCCAGCACGTAAGCATGGCCAATTTTTTGCTCGGCACGGCTGCCGATGAAACCCTTGTTGGCGGCGTCACGTTGCTCCGGTTCTGTCTGCACCCTCACCATTTCGTCGCGGCCAAAGAACAACTCCATGCGCTCTTCGCTGTCCATGCGCAACTGGCTCTGTCCGACAAAATCACCGTCGCGGAATAATTGCAGATTACCCGCTGGCCACGAGCCGGCCGGCCGCGTCAGCTCTGCCAATAAATAGGCTTGCGCTTCTTGCTGCGGTTGTACATGTACCTTTATGTGCGCCTCCAGGGTTTGATTACCCAAAGCAAAGCCGCCACGCTGACCATCGCTGCTCAGGCTCACTTTACCCGGCACCACAAATTCAGCGGCGAACTCGCCCTGGAATACGCTGACATCGAAGTTAGGGGCGCCCTCCTCATCATCGGCACTCCTGCGACTTCCGGTGACAGTAATCATCTTCGCCATCGGCGCAGGTGCCGCTGCAAGTTGCATCTCGTATTTATTTGCCGATATCGGCGGACGGATGTCCAGGGTCCATGGATACGGCGGATTGATACGATTGGCCAGATTCGGCTGGGCGGTAGAGAGGCGCAGATTGACGTTAGTCCAATCCTCGCCACTAGTCTGCGCCACTTGCGCATGGCGCTCCAGTCGCAGTTGGGATTTATTGGTATCGAGATAGGCGCGATACACCGGGGTCCAGCCGGCTTGCTTCAAGCGATAAAACAGGCGCAACTCACCCTCCGCTTGTGCCGCCAGCCGAATCTGCACCGTGCGTACCTGCGGATTGGCAGCGATCAGGCGCTCGCGTTCAGCCACTAATGGCGCTAATTGCTTCTCTATGACTTCAGCGCGGCGCTGCGCCTGATGCTGGCGTTGTAGGGCATCCTGACCAGTGCGGCGCAATTGCTCCGCGGTACTAGCGATGGGGCTGCTGGGTTTATCTTTGCCGTAGTTCTTTAGGTAGCCCAAGACCAAAGCCTGGGCCGCATCTTCGGCAGCGATTGCCGCTTTTTGATCTTCCAACTCGCGGATACGGGTGTCGAGTGGGCTAGTCGCACATTCCGGTGCCCTCACCCTTTCCAAGGTTTGCACACTGATGTCACCGATCACGATGCCGGCGTCCGCTTGTACCTGTAAAGAATCGAGATCAAAACGCGCTGGCAAACAGGTGAACTTGAGTTCGCGCGCTCCCGCCGCTACTTTTGCTGCCCGCTCTACCTTGGCACCACCGGGATACACCAGCACCTGCGTAATTTTGGAAGCCGGCGTTTGCGCCAGAGCCAGGCTAGGTAAGAGCGCCAGGACAACGAGAGAAATGTTTTTCATGTGGTGCTTCCTAAAAACTATAAAGATCATCATCTATGTGAAAAATACACATCAGCCAAAGTATCGCGTATTAATGGCATTGTCACAAGTATCGACAAGTAACGACAAATATCAAGCAACATCGCACCACAAGCCCGCGGCGTTGCTATTGAGAGTAGTAGGCAGATTTGCTTTCGCTTAGCGGGTAACGGGGATTGCAACCGAGGAGCACGGGCACTGGTAATGAATACATCGATAGTTAAAATAGATCGAATCGATGTTTATAATTAAATTGATCTATTAAAATCCAATCACTACTATGAGTGGGTAGCAAATCTACATCGAAAGACTTCGCTAAACCGCCAAGAGCTGCCTATGCTGGCAGAGCTGGCGCAGACTTAGCAAAACACGCGCAATCGAATACCCATTACGATTTACTCAAGGAGAAAACCATGTCAAACGAAGCAAAATGCCCTTTCTCGGGTGGCGCCCGCCCGAATGCCCTTGCTGCAGCTCCAAAGAATGCAAATTGGTGGCCAAACCAATTAAATCTCAAAATTTTGCATCAACACTCAGAACTATCCGACCCTATGGGCATAGAGTTCAATTACGCAGCGGCCTTCAAGAGTCTTGATCTCGACGCTGTGGTGCAGGATTTGCATGCTCTGATGACCGACTCGCAAGAATGGTGGCCAGCCGATTACGGTCATTACGGGCCATTTTTTATCCGCATGGCTTGGCATAGCGCAGGCACGTATCGCGTGTCTGATGGTCGCGGTGGTGCCGGTGCAGGTGCGCAACGTTTTGCACCTTTGAATAGCTGGCCTGACAATGGCAATCTGGATAAGGCACGCCGACTGCTGTGGCCTATCAAACAAAAATACGGACGCACAATCTCTTGGGCAGACTTAATGGTGTTAGCCGGCACAGTCGCGCTTGATTCTATGGGCTTTAAAACTTTCGGTTTCGCTGGTGGACGTCCCGATATCTGGGAACCAGAAGAAGATATCTACTGGGGCCCTGAAGGCAAATGGCTAGATGATCAACGCTACAGTGGCGAGCGCGACCTGGAAAAACCGCTGGCGGCGGTACAGATGGGGCTCATCTATGTGAATCCGGAAGGTCCGAATGGCACACCCGATCCGCTAGGCTCGGCGCGCGACATCCGTGAAACCTTCGCCCGCATGGCGATGGATGATGAAGAAACCGTGGCCCTGGTTGCCGGTGGCCATAGCTTTGGCAAAGCCCACGGCGCGGGAGATCCTGCACAAGTGGGCCCTGAACCTGAAGCGGCCGGCATAGAAGAGCAAGGTCTGGGCTGGAAGAACAGTTACGGCAGCGGCAAAGGCGTGCACACCACCACCAGCGGGATTGAAGGTGCGTGGACCCCCAACCCTATCGCCTGGGACAACGGCTACTTCGAAACCCTGTTCGCTTACGAATGGGAATTGACCAAGAGCCCAGCCGGCGCGCAACAATGGACGCCCAAAGACCCGGCCGCCAAAACCACGGTGCCAGACGCGCATGATCCATCACTGCGGCATGCACCCATGATGACCACCGCTGATATGGCGCTGCGCATGGATCCGGCTTACGAGAAAATTTCACGTCGCTTTCTGCAGCATCCAGAGCAATTGGCAGATGCCTTCGCACGTGCCTGGTATAAGCTGACGCACCGTGACATGGGCCCTCGTTCACGTTATCTGGGCTCCCTGGTCGCCAAAGAAGTCTTGCTCTGGCAAGATCCTATACCGGCTGTCAACCATGCCTTAGCCGATGCGCAAGACCTTGCTGCACTTAAGGGCAAGATCTTGGGCTCTGGCCTGTCGATCGCGCAACTGGTAAAAACCGCCTGGGCCTCAGCCTCCACCTTCCGTGGCAGCGACAAGCGTGGCGGTGCCAATGGTGCCAGAATACGTCTGGCACCTCAGAAGGATTGGGCGGTCAACCAGGCAATTGATTTGCCTACGGTCTTAGCCAAACTGAGCGCGATACAGCAAGACTTTAATTCCAGCGCAACTGGCGGCAAGAAAATTTCACTGGCCGATCTGATTGTATTGGGAGGTGCCGCCGCGATAGAAGCGGCCGCGCAAAAAGCTGGAGTCAGTATCGCCGTTCCCTTTGCCGCTGGACGCATGGATGCCAGCGCGGATGAAACCGATGTTGACTCATTTGCGGTACTAGAACCGCGCGCTGACGGGTTTCGTAATTATCTGGGCAAAGGAATGCAAGCGGCGGCAGCTGAACTATTGCTGGACAAAGCCCAATTACTGACCCTGAGCGCGCCCGAAATGACGGTCTTAATAGGCGGTCTGCGCGTGCTGAACACCAACAGCGATGCCAGCAAACTGGGTGTTTTCACCGATAGACCTGAAACCTTGAGCAACGACTTTTTCGTCAATCTCTTAGACATGGCGACGCAATGGCAAGCCTCGAATGACGCCGGTGTGCTGGAAGGACGTGACCGCAACACTGGCGCTGTGAAGTGGACCGCTAGCGTAGTCGATCTGGTGTTCGGATCTAACTCACAACTACGTGCCATTGCAGAAGTGTATGCCTCAGCCGATGCCCACGCTGTCTTTGTGCGTGACTTTGTGAAAGCCTGGAGCAAGGTGATGAATCTAGATCGTTATGATCTGATGTAAGCGGCGCGACGCGCTGAGGCCACATGAGGTGGTCTCAGCGCAATTGACAGGCGCAATCAGCATGCGGCTTGCAGGCCATTTTGCTGCCAGCAGCCGCATATTACTTGCGCATACACTTTTTGGGAACTTCTAAAAACCCGTTAATCGGGATGCAGCGCAAGGCGCAAACTGGAGCAATACGTCGGTATTGCGAGGATTTGCAACGCTGCGATGCGCCCGAGTATAGGGTTTTTAGAAGTTCCCTTTTTAAAATTACTTCACTTCAAATTTGGCATAGTACTGCTGTATCGCAGGCAGTGCGGCGATGCGCTGCATGTGGGCATTGAGTGCGGGGGCAACGGTTTCGACCAAATCCCTGGGCACGTGATCGAGACGGCCAGAATTGAGCCCGCGTACGTCGACAAAGACCTTTAGGTCGGCCACGGTCAGTCGATTATCGGCAAAAAATTCTCCGCCATGCGCGCTTAACTGGCTTTGCAACCACTTCAAATACATGGGCATAGGGCCACTAACGAGTGCCAGGCGGGCTTCTTTTTGTGCTTCGCCTGTCATACGAAAAGATGGGCTTAAACGCACCGCAGCGTCTTCCACCACAGACATCACTTCGTCACACAGCAAGGCTTGATAAGCATCGAGCGGATATACTCCAGCGAGTTTGGCAACATAGCGGTTGATCGCATCTGACTGCGTGACCATGACGCCATCGACCAATAAGGTCGGCACCTGACCAAAGGGAGTGCTCTTGCGTAACTCGGCGAACTCAGGGTAGGCAAAGCGGTGATCCTCAAAAGCGATTCCGCCGATGTGCATCGCCAAACGCGCGGGCTCGCCGCGACCGCCATGAAAATCGAAATAAGTCAGTTTCAGTTGTGGCATGGTGTTTTCCTTCTAGGTTAAGCGCGGGACTGCTGCGCGGGCGTGACAAATAACAGGTAAGACGGAACAATTAAGACGTACAATTCAACAGCAAAAAAATCGAACAAGGACTGAAGCTGCATTCTAGCGATTATTCAGCGCCACATGATGGCAGAGCTATCAGGTTCAGCGAAAACCGCGCCGCATCTAGCGCGATGAATTCGAGCTATCTAATACGTCCTACAGAATGTGGTCCACCTAAAGCGGCCTACTTAATCAGCCGCATAGATTGGCCATAGTGATAATTCATTTGCTGTTCAGTGTAACGATGCGCGCTGCCGACTGGGCAACTGAGCCTAGCGAGGCAGGTGTCTTTGCAGAGCGAATTTTCTTGCTGGCGATATTGCAGGCATTTCAGCAAACGAAATTCACCTCCCTCTAAGGCCTTGGGCGGACAATTGCTGATACAGGCGTGCTCACTGCAAGTAGCACAAGGTGTGTCACTAATGACAGCTGCGCTGACCGGGAAATCACTATTGGCAAGCACCACCGCGCGGTAGGCAAACCATGGCCCATATTCAGAATTGACCCCAACCATAAACGGCGACGCATGATGCCAACCAGCGAGCTTACCCAGTTCTTGCAGACTAATCGTATAAGCACCTGGATACACGATCTGATAAGCCCCATCGCCCACATCGGCCAACTCAGCGCGCATAAATTCACGCACTTTCGCCACGGTAAAATCATCGACCGGATGTGCATCACTCAGGCTAAGTTCACTCTGCTTTGCCGCTTGCAAGGCAGTCCAAAACTGTGTTCCGGCATGCCCGATTAGCAGCAGTTGGCGATATTCTTGCGCCTGCGGACAACGCTCAAACAAGACTTCCCTTACCGCAAGCGGCAACAGAGCGATGTCGAATACCGCGTGGCAATTCAGACCGGCCTCGTTGAGTATCGCTGACGTCAAGCTTTGATAGGAATTCATCGTGCTCACTAGTTGGGCTAAAACACGTATTGTAGCGGTCTGGGCGCACGACAGCTATTTTCACATGGGCATCCGGTGCCTGGCGTCGTCACAGCCTAGCCCCTTAAGCGGGCTAGCGCAATCACAGCATTAGAAAGGTGATGATCGCCAGAGAACTTTTCTTGGTGAAGCTGCCGCTGTATAGTCGGGCAAACTTCAATCGCTGTTTTTACACACATCCATGACCAAGGCGCGTAGCCAGCGATGGGCAGGATCGGCCTGCAAGCGTGGATGCCAGATTAGAGAGACCGTCAATTCTGGCAGGCTCAATGGCAAAGGAAAACTATGCATACCAGCCCTAAGAGTGCCGCTGTGGCGTTCTGGCAGGCTGGCGATCAGATCACTACTGCGTGCCAGCGCCAGCGCACTAGAAAAGCCGCCAACGATGGTGGCGATATCTCGTTGCAAACCGATAGCACCTAAGGCTTGGTCTACCGGCCCGCTTGCCAGACCACGACGCGAGACACAGATGTGCTTGCCTTGAGCGTAGCGCGGGGCAGTGATCTCGCCCTCACACAAGACATGGCCGCTGCGCACTACGCCGACGTAACGATCGCGAAACAGTGCCTGCACCCGCAACTCTGGCCCCATATTGACGCCGACTACCCCAGTTTCCAAATCCACGCTGCCATCGCGCAGCGCATCGTTTTCTTTCCGCGTTTTTTGCACGAAACATAGTCTGACACCGGGTGCCTCGCTGGCTACTCTTGCGATCAAGGCTGCGCCGAAATTTTCAACAAAACCCTCACTGCTGCGCAGGCTAAAGCTTCCGACCAATTGACTAATATCCGGCGCCAACTCTGGGCGCAGCAGCGCCTCGGCCTCTTGCACCACCTGGCTAAGCCGCTCCCGTAATTCTAGCGCGCGCGGGGTCGCGACGAGGGCGCGCCCTGCCCTCACTAACAAAGGATCACCCGTGGTCGCACGCAAGCGTGCCAGCGTCCGACTCATGGCCGATGGGCTAAGCCGCAGGCGCTGGGCGGCACGCGCCACACTGCCTTCGGCCAGCAGCACATCCAAACTAATCAGCAAGTTGAGATCGGGACTTGTCATGCTGCGATTTTAACGTAGTTTTGTATTTTAACTTTGAGACATGGCGTTATACGCATTATTAAAGTGCGAAGCATGCGCCTTCCGCCCTATGTGTTAGCAAGGCATGATGCTGACGGTCCCCTCAATTCTCCACTTTAAAGGATGCGCGATGAAAACGCACATATCCAAACTTGATCAGATTTTTGCTGAGAGTAATCAAGCTCAGATGTCAGGGCGTTCAACGCGCTGGGCTGTGTTTAGTCTAGCGCTCAGCAGTCTTTTGGCCGCCTTGGGCACCAGTATCGCCAACGTCGCGCTGCCCAACTTGGCGCTCGTTTTTCATACCTCATTTCAACAAATCCAGTGGGTGCTACTCGCCTATTTACTGGCAATCACCAGTGTGATCGTCAGCATCGGTAGCCTCGGTGATCTACTTGGACGACGTCGCCTGCTATTGACAGGCTTAGCACTTTTCACGCTAGCCTCGGGCTTGTGCGCCAGCGCCAGCTCGCTCGGCTTATTGATATTTTCCCGCGCCCTACAGGGTTTAGCTGCGGCAGTGATGATGGCGCTCAGCATGGCGCTGGTGGCCGAGACTGTGCCGAAAGAGAAATCTGGTAGCGCCATGGGATTACTAGGAAGTATGTCGGCGCTTGGCACCGCGCTCGGGCCCTCTCTGGGCGGCTTACTACTGGCACAATTTGGCTGGCAAGCTCTGTTCTGGGTCCAAATGCCGCTGGGCTTCTTGAGTTTGCTGCTCGCAACGCGTTTTTTACCGCTTGATGGCACGCGTCTAAAAACCGACAGCACTCAATTTGACCCTCTGGGTAGCTTACTATTGGCCTTAACATTGGGCAGCTTTTCACTTGCCATGACCATAGGGCGCGGTAATTTTGGAGTTAGCAATGTCGCGCTATTGCTACTTAGCTTAGTCGGATTGCAGTTATTTATTCAGGCTGAAAGGAAAGCCAGATCGCCCTTGCTACGCTTGGCGCTATTTCGCGATTACAGGCTTAGCGCAGGCTTGACCATGAGTAGTTTAGTGAGCAGCGTGGTCATGGCAAGCTTAGTGATCGGTCCCTTTTATCTTTCCGGCGCGCTGGATTTAGATATCACGACAGTCGGACTCGTGATGGCTTGTGGTCCTATCGTCGCGGCCCTGGTTGGCGTGCCGGCCGGCAGCTTGGTGGACCGTTACGGCACACAAAGTATCAGCGTCGCAGGCTTACTCTTCATGGGCACTGGTTGCCTGGCGATGGTGCTGCTACCGATAGCTTTAGGGGTACCAGCTTACTTGCTGTCGCTAGCGTTCATCACTGCTGGCTATGCAGCATTCCAAGCGGCGAATAATACCGCGGTGATGGCACGCGCTCGCGCTGAGCAAAGCGGCCTAATATCGGGCATGCTTAATCTGTCGCGCAATCTGGGATTAATTATCGGCGCCTCACTGATGGCTGCAGTATTTGCATTCGGTGCCGCCACACAAAATTTACTGTTAGCAACCCCTGCGGCGCTGGTGCGCGGCCTGCACATGAGCTTCGCATTCGCTACTGCTTTGATCTTCATCGCTCTTCTGATTGCCTGCGTGAGCCACGCGCTGAGAAAAAAGTAAGTTGGTCTGATAATCGATATCAGAAAAAACCGCCAACTCCTCATTAAAAGCGTTCAAAAGTGAAAAAGAGATTAGCCGTTGGCCCTCATTGGGGCGCTGCCAATCTCTTCAAATTCAACAAAATTCGGGTCATCCCTCTTAGCACTGAGTGCAACTGCAAACACATTGTGCTGACCAGAGTTTTTTATTCTGGCCCCTGCTTCTCTAAAATCACTTTGGGCAAACTAGGTCAAAGTTGATCGTGACTATCCGGTTAGCATTTATTTAACATCACTTAAACTTAATTAGTTGCAATCAGGAATAAGCGTGCATCAAAATCAATACCGAATGCAGGTAACTTATTCCCAAGAAAAAACTGGCTACGCTAATGAGCGTGTTAGTAAACCCACCACGCCATCCACTCTGCTCCCAAGCGAGAGCTGGGGCTAATTTTTTAAACATTATTGACTCCCTTTACTAGACTCCTACTCATGAGGCTTTTCGGATACCGCCCTGTGTCAATTGCTAGAATTCGCGATTCGACCGCAGTACTCGGTATTGAGCATATTCTGTGCCACACAAAAAGAAGCGTAAGAATGCCTTATGCAAAAAATGTAAACATTTTTTACATGCAAAATGAGTGCTTTTACACGTAGCGAAAGGCACGCTGAGTCGAGCAGAGTGTCAAGACTTAACACATCGATATAGAAAGAAACTTGCATAACGCCAAGGCGCAATCCAGGTGCTGCTTGCAGCCCGAAATGCCGCCAGCAGCCGCATCTAGCTTGCGTATCCCTATTTGAAAATAAAAAAACTCAGCCTCGCCTATCTACTGGCAACACTGAGTTCGGTAACAGGAGCTTGCGCAGTGCCGACTGTCAACTTCCAATTACATTAAGCAGCGCTAGGCAGACTTAGTGGCATAAGCCGCTCTTTCTATGTGGCAGGGAGCCAATAATAAGTGAGATAACTGATCTAGGTCTGTGGTTTTCATGTGGCTAGAAAATAGACTGAGGCGCGGATCTTGCGCATCGCTCAAGCTACTCAACAAAGCCTTGGCTGCATCGCGGGCGCTAGGCCGGCCCTCCTGATAGTGCGGGCTGTCCTTGTAGTGCGAGAGCAAGACCTCACGGTGATCTTGATACAGTGCACTGGTCCGTGTGAATTCGAGTTCGGCTTGCTTGGCTGCAATCTCAGCGTCGATTTCCGCATCGCTATGACAGTAACGTTTAATCTCGTCTTCGTTCCAGTGTGGGCTCTCGCCATATTGCTCGCGTAGCGTGGCCATGCTGCCTTTAAGTTCTATCAAGGAATGGCTATGTACATCTTTAAACACATGCACCAGGTTATTGCCCAGGCCCTCGGTGCCTTTGTAGCGCATATCTGCTTCGATACGCCGCGGGTTAAAACGAAATTGACGAATGCAGCTGAGCTTCAAGGTTTCTAATAATGCGTTAATTTTTGCTGGGCTCATGGGTCTGTCCTAAGTGGAAGTACAAGCTAAAAGACGAAAAAGTTTGATATGTTTTGAGACGAGTACAGCGCCACTAAAAACAACAGCACACGCTGAGCTCAGCGCATTTAGGCAACAACGCGTTTATCGCTGCCTCACTATACAAGCAAAGCAAGCGCAGCAAGATGATTTCTAAGAAATATCAGGCGTACCTGACAAAATTCACTAATTGAACTTTTCATCATATTCGATGTCTGCTGGTATATAAGCTTGGTACACCTTATGCGCTATTTCTACCTGGGCAGCAAGGCATACCCCGCACACTTCGAACAATTGAAAAATAAGATGAATATACTCATTAAGCCATGCACACCAGAAGATGGCGCCGCTTTGGCATTGATAGGGCAAGCGACTTTTCTAGAGACCTTTGCCGGCATCATCGCCGGTCATGCCATACTCAAACACTGTGCCCAGACGCACTCTCCTGCACAGTACCAAGAGTGGCTAAATGACCCACAATATCAATTATGGTTAGCCGAACTCGCACCCGGTGCAGCGCCTATAGGCTATATCCTGGTGGCACCGGCCCAACTGCCTTTAGCCGGCATTTCGGCGGCCGACCTTGAAATAAAACGTATTTATTTATTGAGTAAATTTCATGGCGGAGGTCTGGGAAAACGGATGCTAGAACACGCGATCAACTATGCAAAACAGCGCCAAGCCGCGCGCTTATTGCTGGGTGTGTATGCAAAAAATTCGGCTGCTATCGGATTCTATCAACACGCAGGTTTCCAGCAAGTCGGCACACGCAGCTTCACAGTCGGCGGCATAGATTTTGATGATTACATCATGGCTTTAGCGCTATGAGTTAAAATACAGCATGCATAGGCTCTCTCATATCCTCGTCGCGCTGTTTTTCTTACTGAACTCACTAGTTTCAGTAGCGGCGGATCGTTCCTGTTGCGAGTCAGTTGATTGTCCGTTGATGCAATGTGCAAATATGGGCTGCGCGGCGACTCCTCAGTTGGCTGTGATCGACCAAATCCAGCTTAGGCCTCTCATTCCAGTACGCCCGCACTGGATACCCATGGTAGTCGCTGAGCTAGAGTGCGCTATAGAAAAAATATGGACGCCACCAGATTAAGCATAAAAGAAGCTAATTATTTTTTCTTTTTAAACTTATTCTAGGAATTTTCATGAAATCGAACTTCGCAAAAATCAGCCTCGCCCTGAGCTTACTGGCGGCATCCGCCTTTGCAATGGCATCCACCAATGACTGCTGCACTGGTCTGGAATGTTGCCTCAAGATGCTAGCTTGTTGCTTCTAAACCAGTAGTATGAAAAAGGGCGGCTATTGAAAAATAGCCGCCCTTTTTCATTTCAGATCGCCGCGCATTTAGCCACACAGCCACCTAAACAGACAAATAAACTCATCGATTTAGCTGGCTTCCCTCATTCAAAGCGCAAGCATCTCGCTCACCCGACGTCAATTCTTGCGTGGCTAATCGACAGCGCGGCGCGTTATTGATAATGATTTTGGTCGCGCCTGCTCTGGCCGCTATAATTTTAGCTGCTGCGTCTGGCCCCAGACAGGCCATGTCAACTTGATCCTGGTAAGAGTCGGTACCACCGTTGAGAGGCGTGGCACGATTTTTAGCAACTTCTAATGCATACTTCGCAGTACTGCATTCATACGATTTCGATAGATCCACTGCTGTCGCTGACGGTCTTCCTCGGGCTGGGGAAGAGCTAACGGCTTGAATCTGAGTCGCCTGCGCCTCACGCTGGAAACGCAGTGCTGTTTGCTCTTGCGCTTCCGAGGCACGTTTGCGTTCAGTACTTAGCTCTTCAGACGACCTGGCTCCTGATATTTTCGTGGCGGCATCCGATTTAGGGCATGCTGCATCAGAGTAAGTAATATGACCAGTCTTAAGATCTTTACATTTATTTACTTGCGCAACAGCATTAGCTGAAAGCATCAGCGTTAGTAAGGAAGCCAAGATAGTTTTGAGGATATTGGGCATACAAGATTTTCTCTGAAAAACGATTAAATGCATCAAAAGTGAGCGTCCGGAACTTTTAGGTGATTGAGAGCCAAGCTCTGGTTTCCGATTTGGGCTGTATTTAGCATTCTTAACTGGTGCCCCCCATAGCTCAGGTCATTAACGCAGTACTTTCTTTTTCGTTGACATCGATGCAAGATGGAATAGAGGATTTTTCATCAACTCCAAACATCCTTAAAACCATCGACTATCTGTGTGCTAAAGTTGCGCAGACTATATATTTTCAGGGCTTTGACCTATAGTGAAGTTAGAATAATTTGTTTGATCTCTGTGCCGTGAAAGGTGACTGATATGCCGACCATTCCTGTCAATAATGCCAACACTCAATCTATCCCTGTTGTTAGCGGAACTATTGCGGCGATCAGCGCCGAGTCTGTCATTACTGAAGTAGAAAGCCTATTCGCTCTACCAGATGCGGCGATACAGCTGAGTGCCTTGTTGTCAGATCCCGACACCACAAATATACAGATAGTCGACATCATCAGTATAGATCCAGCTCTCAGTGCTCGGGTACTCAAGTTGGTCAATAGTGCCTACTTTGGCCTAAACGAATCCGTAGGAACCATATCGCGAGCGGTAGCCGTGTTGGGGAGATCCCCATTGCACTCCCTGGTGCTGGCGACTTCGGCAGGTTTGGCATTCGAAAATATGTCCAGTGAATTAGTCGACATGGAAAAATTCTGGAAACGCAGCGTCTATGCCGCCTTGGCAGCTGGCAGCCTGGCTAGCCGTGGTGGGCCACGTCTACGCGAACGGGTATTTCTATCAGCGCTGCTACACCAGGTGGGCCAACTAGTGATGTATCACCACCTACCTGAGATCTCCACTCAAGTACTGGCTGCGGTGGCACGTGGTGAAGACCGTGCTTCAAGTGAATACGCTTTGTTAGGTTTTACGCATGCCGACCTTGGCGCTACCCTACTCGAACACTGGAAGCTCCCGGTGGCATTGACCGAACCGGTACGCTATCAAGAACGCAGTAACGAAGCCCCAGATCACGCGCGCGAAGCAGCACTAGTACATCTCGCCAGCCTGATCGCCCAACACATGGAACTGAACCTGGCCAATAGTCCAACCGCAAGTGCATTCGATGTCGATCCCGAGCTATGGGCACAAGCCAACTGCAATCCAGAGATACTCGACAGCGTCATCGAGGAAGTCGATCTCAATTGGTTCCAGGTCATCAGCTTGATAGCCCCGAATGCGATGCTCATTTACTAAACATCAATACCAAATAGCAGACAAATTTGCGCCTAACAAACCAGATGTAAAAGCCGAAATTTTTCGTTGATGGCGAGCGCATCTGGCGCCCTTCCCCTATAATCGATGCCGCTGTTTTGCGCTCCATTCTTTTAAGGGAAATTCCATGAAGTTCAACGAGGTTTTGTCCACACTTCCGGTTATCGATCAACTTGCCGCGATCGAATTATTTGATGGCAACAATCTGCTCAGCAGAATTGAAAACAAACCGGGATCAGCTGGCAGCGTGCGTGTGTATCACGCCTTGCATCAAGAATTCGGTGTAATCAATGCCATTGCCGCAACTAAGGGTTTGCAACTGTACGCAGAGCATACCGATGATGCCATCGCCTTCCCAGGCAAGCATCCAAATATTGATAGGCTGCTGTCTTTAATTCAAGACAATGCGTCCAGCGATACTTGCAAACAACTTACTGTCAATTTAATCGCTGTATGACTTGAGATAGCCCCTACAAAAAAGCACTACCAAGCAAAAAAACTAGGCATCAGACTCGCATGCATAGTGGGTCTGTCTTGCCAGTCATATAGCCTCAAGAGCCGCATGAACAGTACATAATGGCTAGAGGGAACTTCGAAAAACCCTATACTCGGGCGCATCGCGGCGTTGCAAATTCTCGCAATACCGACGTATTACTCCGGTTTGCGCCTTGCGCTGCATCCCGATTAACGGGTTTTTCCTAGGCTAGTCAAATCCCCTTTTTAATCGCCTCCCTTGGTTTCTGGAGCCAAAAGGCATGGCGTCTGCTTATTCGAATACGTCTATTTTTTCTTATCAAACTAGTTGGTCTCAAGTAATTCCCCATAGAGACCGTTATGCTGTAATCTGCTAGAAATAGTGACGAAGTTGGCCTAGGATCGAAACAAAGATCCCGCTTTAAGAGAACTTTTTTCCATAAGCGCTTTGCTAGCTTAAATTACTATTCTGTTGGCGAACCCTGAATGCGGAATTTTCACTCACTATTCATCGAGGCGTATCGTGCTAAAACAATTATTCGCTAAAGCGCTAGGCAACGAGGATGATAAGCCCGTCCCTAGCGATTTGCATGCACATACAGATGATAAGCACCTGTGGCTGAGCTCCTTGATCGATCTCTTCCCTATCGGTAAAAAGCAGCGTTACTATCCAGAATACAAAATGGATATCGTTTTCGATACCTTGGTCATTGCCTATTGTGTCAACGGACATTTTCTCTATTCCGCCTCCGCAATAGAGAATGATGCTGAAGGGCACCCTGCGTTTTTTAGAATTACTCAAAGCGGCGAACGGATAGCGTTTTCCAAGGTCAAGAGCTTTCAATTGGTGGTGCCCGACACCTCAGAGTCTGAAGTAAAACTCGATTACGAAAGACGCGCTGCGCTGGGGCGTGGACGTCAATTTGCTAAAGGCAATAGCATATCCCTGATATCGGCAGCACCGGGCAGAGGCGTTTCTACGGTAGACACAGAAGTGACTAAGCTGGTGGTCCAAAAAGATGGCCCCTATGCTCCCGCGACTCTGATTTTGCTCACGCCCGACCTCGACACTCTGGTGGTGACCGACCAAAGAGCCAAAGCGCGCGTCAAGATCTCTGTACCGTTAATGCTTTCTTCTGAAGAAGGCCCTTTAGTCAGCGCCTGCACCATCGTGGATATTTCAGACGCTGCCCTGCGTATTCATATCGACAGTAACCATCCGAATATGCCTGAAATGGAGATCAATTCTGAGGTCGTTATGGTGATTAATTTATCCAAGGCGGAGTTGCAATTTAGCGTTAAAGGCAAGGTAATGCGCAGCTTTCCGGGGATACGCGTGATTAAACTACTAGCCTTACTTAAGAACGGAAAATATGTGCCCTTCAGCCCACTTGATCATCTAGAACTCAAGGCTGGTTTAATGAATTTTTGATGTTATGCTCATGCCGAGGTCGTTTGCTACAGATATTTAATATTCTTAAAAAAAGGAATAAAAATGAAAAAACCTCTCCGCACTCTCTGCTTAAAATCCTTACTCGCGACCAGTCTCTGTAGCACTTTCAGCGCCGTTGCCGCCGACACTTTAGCTAGTATCAAAGAGAAACAAAGCATCACCATCGCCTACCGCGAGGAGACTTTTCCTTTCTCTTACTTGGCTGGCAATAAACAACCGGTAGGCTACTCCATCGATATCTGCATGCTGCTGGTCGATAGTCTCAAGCGCGAATTAAAATTACCAAAATTGGCCGTCAATTATCTTCCCGTCACGGCAGAGACCAGACTAAAGGCGATTGCAGAGGGTAAAGCGGACTTAGAATGCGGTTCCAGCACGAATAGCCCAGAACGACGTAATTTAGTGAATTTTGCTATCCCGCATTTTTTTGCGAACGTACGCATGTTGGTGCGCAACGATACCGCGATCAAAAATTGGGCTGACGTCAAGGGGAAAACTCTGGTGCTCACCACTGGTAGCTCAACCGCCAAAGTCTTGGCCGAAAAAGCCAAAACCAAAGATTTAAAATACACCGTCGTCAATGCGCCAAATCATCAGGCCTCTTTCGCTTTGCTAGAAAGCGCTAAGGCCGATGCCTTTGTCATGGATGATGTTTTACTGTATGCCTTACGCGCCGAATCGAAGAAAGCCAATAAATTTACTATCACTGGTGAAGTACTTTCTACTCAAACTTACTCTATTGTGCTGCGCAAGGATGATCCAAATTTCAAAAAATTTGTCGATAAAGAATTGGCCAATGATATGATCAACGGTACCGTCACTAAGATCTACGACAAGTGGTTCAAACAGCCGACGCCGCCTAAAGCTATTAATCTTGAAATGCCTATGAATCGCATTCTCACCGATCAGTTACGTTTCCCTACTGATCAACATTTGGAGTAAGCAGCTGAGATCTTGTCACGGAGCTGCTGCATAACAAAAATCACAGGCTCAGTCCGTTTTTTAGCAGGGGTAAATAGTCTGCAGCTCGCTGCCGCTGAGTCTGTGTATAGAGTTTCTGTGCTAAGCTCACGCCACTTTTTCACCCTCTATACACATACCCGCCTTTGAATTTTTTTAACGCACCCATCTCCATCACAGCCATTGCATCATTGTCTCCGTTAGGAAACTGCTCATTTGATGTTTGGCAAAATTATCTTAAGCCCACCACCTGCATACGCGAAACTAGTGTGCAAGGACAGGCATTTTTTCTAGCCAGCATACCCGAACACCTGAAGCCAGAGCTTGCGCTGATACGCGCCTCGCATCCCCATTATCAAACGCTGGACGAGACTGTCATCTACGCCATTCTGGTAGCACGACAGGCGATACGGCAGGCGGACTGGGATCAATCCGATGAGGTCGGAATTAATCTGGGCTCTTCGCGCGGTGCCACTCAATTGTTTGAGCAATATCATCAAGAATTTTTGACTAGCACGAGTACGCCCAAACTATGCTCGCCCAACACTACCTTGGGGAATATCTCTAGTTGGGTCGCGCATGATTTAAAAATACAAGGGCCACAGGTATCACACTCGGTCACCTGTTCCACCGGTTTGCATGCTGTCTTAAACGGGGTTGCCTGGCTGAAGGCTGGCATGTCCAAGAAATTTTTAGTTGGTGCCAGCGAGGCGCCGCTGACTGCTTTCACTCTGCACCAAATGCAAGCACTAAAAATCACCGCGCGCAGTGCCGGCACTTATCCTTGCCGCGCGCTTGATTTAGAGAAGCAAGAAAATACCATGGTGCTGGGCGAAGGCGCTGCGGTGGCGTGCCTGGAACCAGGGAAAGTGCCAAATGCTCTGGCGACCATCGATGGTGTGGGTTATGCCAGTGACGATGCCCGCTACAATTTCTCACTCTCAGAGAGCGCTATTTGCTTCCAAAAATCCATGAAAATGGCGCTCGGTTCAATCACTGCGGATCAGGTCGACTGCATCATCATGCATGCGCCCGGCACTATGCTAGGCGATAGCGCAGAATTTAAGGCAATTGAGGCCGTGTTTGGTACCAACTTGCCTATGCTGACCACGAATAAATGGAAAATTGGTCATAGCCTGGGGGCCTCTGGCATGCTCAGTCTGGAACTGGCGATCTTGATGTTGCAGCATCAAGAGTTTATTCCTGTGCCATTTATTCCCGCCCAAGCCCACGCTAAGCAGATAAATAAGATACTGATTAATGCCGTCGGCTTTGGCGGCAATGCCGTGACGATTTTACTGAGCCGAGCGCACTAATCAGAAACAGAATTTTTATGTAAGCCTTTGTATGTACTCCACCATAAATAAGCATTTAGCGCTACCATAGCTAGCATTTCCAGGAGCGCTATTTTATGAGTATAGAAGCACCTCAAGCATCGAATCCTGCTCCAGTATCGTACGGCGGGGCGCCACTCTCGGGCGGCTTTGTGGCTGGCACCTTAATCCACACCAAGCGTGGCTTACTGCCTTTGGGACAATTACAGGTCGGTGATGAGATAGCGCTGGCTTCTGAACCAGGCCTGCCGCTATTTAGTCCTATAGTCAAACTGATGCGTAAGCCTGACCAGTCTGTCGTCTTATTAGAATTTATTCAGCACGACGAACTCAGCGCCGGTGAACTGATCGTCCATCCTGATCAGCTATTTTGGGTGGCAGAACAAGGCTGGACCGCGGCCCATCGTCTAAGCTATGGCATGCCAATTAAACGTCTAGGCAAAGCCGACGCCACGGCGCTGCGGGTATTGGATTTATTCGCAACAGAACAAGCTCAGGTGGCGTGTAATTTTGATCAAAGCGATTTTACCGGACCGACAATAGACTTGCGCGATCAAGCGATACGCATTTTTTATGAAGGCGTTCCCAATGATACTGTTACTAGCGGAGAAATTGAGCCATTTAGCTGCGAATTGATCTGTCTGCAAGTCGCCAGCGCCGACCATATGTTGGTGGGTAATATGGGAATATTGGTAAGACTAGACCCAGTGCCATGACTACCCCCGCCAAGACGCACTATCCATGCGGCTTATCAAGCATACCGGCCGCTCAACCGCATGGATATTGCGCGCTGGAGCATGCCCTAGCGCACTTTTCAAGTTAACAGCTACTGCAAGCACAGGTTTAAAAAGTAGTAAGAAAAAAGGATGAAAGGATAAAAATGCAAGTGCAACTCAGAGCCGTCACTTATGACAATTTCGATGCCGTCATAGAATTACAATTACTCAAGCACCAAGAAGACTACTTGTCCAGCAATTGCTATTCGATTGCGCAATCAAAATTTGATCCAAATTACCATCCGCGCGCGATTTACGCGGATGATGAGTTGGTGGGCTTCCTGATGTATAACAGCTTCGATTGCGAGGTCCAGCATCAGACCGGCATCCATAGATTCATGATAGACCAGCGCCATCAAGGCAAAGGTCTGGGTCGGCAAGCCATGCATCTGGTTTTAGACGAAATAGAAGCTCAGCCATTATTGCAACGCATCACCATTTGCTATCACCCGACTAACCCGCTGGCAAAACCCTTCTACGCCAGCTTGGGCTTTATCGAAACCGGCCTCGATGAGGAAGGTGAAATGATCGCCGAAATTCTGATTGACAAGCGTCAAGCAGCGATCTAAACAGTGGTCTAAACAGTGCTCTAAATAAGGATCTAAGCCGGCGCGCTAGCCTAGGGATAACCACAATTTATCCCAGTCGTCGGCTTGAAATGCACCTTCGCGCTTGAACATTAATTGTTGTTTGGCATCGATCACGAAATGACTAGGCAGGCTGCTCACTTTGCCGAAATTATCTTTGTGGCCAGGTGCATTGCGCCATACGGTAGGAAAGCGCTGATCCTTCGGAAAGGCCAAGGTAGTGGCCTCGTTGTACTCATCCAGGTCTTTCTTGTTCTGATCCATATTAACGCCCAACAAGACGAATTTATTGCTGGCATTTCTGACATAAAACTCACGCATTAATTTCAGATCGTGGGTACATAGTGCGCAATCGAAGGTAAAAAAACTCACCAAGACCGTACGACCCGAAAAATCTTTTAAATCGAGCTTTTTACCGGCGACATCGAGTCCTGATAGTTCATATTTTTGCCCTGTCGTTTTACCCTGAGCCAGCGCCAGCGCACTCGACATGCCCACTCCCGAAATAATCGCCGACTGTATAAAATCTCTTCTGTTCATAGGACACCTTTTTAAGTGGAGTATCAAACTTAGGACATACGCAAAAGCGCCCCAGCGTCATTGCACTCGCCTTGCTGCAACAATTTTGCGTCAGTCCTAACTACAAAAAAAACCAGGACTCATTATGAGTCTAAGAACATGATGACAATACCAGAAAACCAGGCATGCGCCGCAAACTTGCGCGCATATTCCCAGCAGATACAAAATGCTTAGACCAATTTACACTCTGCCTCTTTAATTTAAAGTATCCAGCTCTGGTTCAACTGACTAACGCTAGCATCACGGTGTATTATGTGTTTTTTTTGAGAATACACGATGACACTTACTGCGACTCCCTCCAGCCTACTACGCATAGGCGCAGCGCAAGCACAGAGTATTGCGGGCGATATCGACGCCAATGTGGCACAAGTGGTGGCTCTGATAGAAACCGCAGCCAAGGCGCAGCTGCAGTTATTGGTATTTCCCGAAAAGTTTTTGAGTGGCTACGAACCGGATCTGATCAAAACGGATATTCAGCGGTATACCGTAAGCCAAGACGATGTACGCCTGCAGCCTATACTAGATGCCTGCGCAAGCACCGGTGTGGCGGCCATCGTGGGTGCGGCTAGCCATGCGGCAGGCAAGCTTTACATTTCATCCCTGATTATCAGTAGCAAAGGTGAACTGCTCAGTCTCTATCATAAGCAGCATTTGTTTAGTACGGAACGCGCACTCTTTTGCGCGGGGGCGAGCGATGCAGGCTGCCTGCTGGAAATCGCTGACTGGAGGCTGTCCACGGCGATTTGCTACGACTCAGGTTTCCCCGAACATGCCCGCAATGCGGCACTGGCCGGTAGCCACGTGTATCTGGCCAGCGCGCTGTTTAGTCAAGGCAATGGGCATCACGAATCGCGCATCTGGATGCCGGCGCGGGCGCTCGACAATACCATCTTCGTGCTCATGTCTAACCATATCGGCAGCACAGGCGGCTGGAATACCTGTGGCAGCAGCGCCATCTGGAGCCCTTACGGCAAGCTATTAGCCGAAGGCAGTAGCGATCAGGCCGGTGTCATCAGCTGCAGCTTAGATCCCGCCTTAATGCGCGAAGCACGTAGCCGCGAAAGCATGTTGGCGGACTACCGCGCCATCGCGCCCAACACTGAGCACCTGTTCAAGCGCTATCGATTAGACTAAAGCTCACTTGATTTTTAATCAAATCGAGCGGACGGCAGGATAGGAAAGCGCCCTTTAAATTTAGAATACTTAGGCAAAATTAGAAAGCTACGAATCATGATAGATGCACTCATCGCCGGACGCATGTACGGCCACGCAGAAGAACGCAGTGGTCAGGCTGGATCGGCCTATGTGATGTGTAAGATACGTGCCAGCACTGACGATGGCGACACCCTGTTTTGTAACGTCATCGCATTTAATGATCAGGTACGCAGTACTTTGCTCGGTTTGGCCGATGGCGATAGCGTCGCCCTCTCTGGCGCCCTCACCCCCAAGGTCTGGACCGACAAGCAAGGTAATGTGAGACCAGCTCTCGATATTGTGGCACATGCAGTCATCAGCGCGCACCGCATTAGCGACGTCTAGCTAGCGTAGGCTAGTGAAGCATCACGCTTAGACGCGCAATTACAAAAAGCCCCCCCTGCCAATGCGCATATTCCATGCGCCTGTTGGCGGCATTGCCCCGCAAAGCCGCATGGGATATGCGTCTTGGGCCGTTGCCAAATTAATTTCTAACGACAAGAACATTGACCTCGCAGCGTCAATTGTTCTTGCTTGCTGAGTATCGAGCACGGTAGTGGCTAGCGCACAGCGTCGCGAAACACTGACGAACAGCCTGAAAGCAGCGAGCTAATTCCTACTCAAAAAACCACAGCGCCAGATATAGTTCCCCCTGAAGTTTGATCTATATCAGATCATGCAAAAACTAAGAAAAAACCTTGACTCGCATCAATGAAATATCCGCTTTGCAGGCGTAGTCTGCTTGGTATAGAAAAAATACATTTAAACAATGTTTCTTTTCTGCAGTTTCATACAAGCTTACCAACAAGAAGGGGAAATAAAAATGAAATCTGGAATGAGTATGCCCTTAGTTCGACCACTAGTTGCCTTATTGGCGGCATTGCCACTCGCGTTTGGTGTGGCTTATGCGGAAGACAAAAAAGAAGATAAAACGCATGGTTCTGCAGAGCTGAAATATCAGGCTGGCGGCTCACCTTTAGCCACTCAGGCCATGCATCAAAATATCAATCCCAAAGCACCTCCTATGACGAAAGAGGAATTTGAGCTTGGTAAGCAAATTTATTTCCAACGCTGCGCCGGTTGCCATGGCGTATTGCGCAAAGGTGCGACAGGTAAAGCATTAACGCCAGATATCACACTCGACAAAGGCACCGATTACCTGAAAGTGTTCATCAACTACGGCTCACCAGCTGGTATGCCTAACTGGGGTACATCTGGAGAGTTGAGCGACAAAGAAGTCGATCTGATGGCGCGCTATATTCAGCAAGAACCACCAGTACCGCCAGAATTTAGTCTCAAAGACATGCTGGCGACCTGGAAAGAGGTGATTCCTGTTGCCAAGCGCCCAAGCAAGAAAATGAATAGCTACAACATCGCTAACATTTTCTCCACTACCTTGCGCGATTCCGGCGAAGTGGCTCTGATCGATGGCGACACCAAGAAAATTATCAACATCGTCAAGACTGGCTATGCGGTACATATCTCCCGCACGTCCGCTTCCGGTCGCTACTTGTTCGTCATTGGTCGCGATGCACGTATCAACTTGATCGATTTGTGGATGGAAAAACCAGATACAGTCGCTGAAATGAAGGTCGGTCTGGAAGCGCGCTCTATCGAAACCTCCAAGTTTAAAGGTTTTGAAGATAAATACGCGATCGCTGGTGATTACTGGCCACCACAATTTGTCATCATGGAAGGCGATACACTCAAGCCTTTGAAAATCGTTTCTACACGCGGCATGACGGTTGACAATGAATACCATCCTGAACCACGGGTAGCGTCTATCGTTGCCTCCCACTACCGTCCAGAGTTCGTGGTCAATGCCAAAGAAACAGGCAAGATCATGTTGGTTGACTATAAAGACATCAACAACCTGAAAATGACGACATTGGATGCTGCCAAGTTCTTGCATGACGGCGGTCTCGATTCTACCGGCCGTTACTTCCTGGTCGCTGCCAACGCATCCAATAAGATTGCGGTGGTCGATACCAAAGAAGACAAGATGGCAGCGATTGTTGATGTCGGCAAAACACCACACCCAGGTCGTGGCGCCAACTTCATCCATCCTAAATTTGGTCCTGTATGGGCAACCAGCCATTTGGGTGATGAAACTATCTCCATGATCGGTACTGATCCAATCAAGCACAAAGCTCAGGCGTGGAAAGTGGTCGATACCGTCAAAGGTCAAGGCGGCGGTTCTTTGTTTATCAAAACACATCCAAAATCGAAAAACTTGTGGGTTGATACGCCTTTGAATCCAGATGCAAAAATGAGCCAATCAGTTGCGGTATTTGATATCGA
The DNA here is from genome assembly GCF_003955735.1 of Undibacterium parvum. Taxonomy (NCBI): domain Bacteria; kingdom Pseudomonadati; phylum Pseudomonadota; class Betaproteobacteria; order Burkholderiales; family Oxalobacteraceae; genus Neoundibacterium; species Neoundibacterium parvum. The sequence continues at coordinate 4,732,449 of NZ_CP034464.1, forward strand.
ACATTTGGATAAAGGCTTTACCGTACTACCAATCGCCGAATGGGCAAACTTGGGCGAAGGCGCAAAACGTATCGTTCAGCCTGAGTACAACAAAGCTGGTGATGAAGTCTGGTTCTCGGTCTGGAGCGCTAAAGACAAAGAATCCGCTATCGTTGTCGTGGATGATAAAACTCGCAAGTTGAAAGCTGTGATCAAAGATCCTAAATTGATCACACCAACCGGCAAGTTCAACATCAATAACACCCAACACGACGTGTATTAAGGAGAGCAATATGGAAAATAAATTCACACGTGTTGCTCTCGCTTGCGTCGCTGCGGCTGGGATTGCCGCCCTGTCTTTCACTGCAACTGCATCCTACGCTGCAGGTAATGGTGCAGAATTGGCGACAAAAAATGGCTGCATGGCATGCCATAGCTTAGACAAAAAGGTGCTTGGACCCGCATTTAAAGATGTATCTAAAAAATACAAGGGAAATGCAGATGCAGTCGCGGCTTTGTCTAAAAAAATTAAAGATGGCAGCACCGGTGTTTGGGGTCCTATCCCTATGCCGCCTAACGGCCCTAAAGTCAGCGATGCTGACATCAAGGTCTTAGCGGAGTGGGTATTGGCAACTAACTAGTCGCCCAAACACGGACTAACCGAGGCGCGCAGGTCTTCTGACTTGCGCGCCTTTTTCCATAGATGAGGGCCATCATGTCGTTCTTAAACAAGCTGCTCACTGCTGCTAAGGTACGCCGTTCACTGCGTTTACTCCTGGGTATTTTACTGTTCGCATCAAGCTTGCCACTGCTTGCCAGCGCCAAGCTTCACACAGCACCCATACTGATAGTCGACACAGAACAGCAACTAATCATGCTCGACCCGCAAGCGCAGAGCATCTTAAAAACTTTTCAGTTCGACTTCCCTCTGCATCAAAAAATTTTGCACAGTAAGGATGGTCAGTTTGCCTATCTATCCTCACCTGAGGGTTGGCTAATCCAGCTAGATTTGCAGGCGCATGAGATACGCCAACAAAGGCGAGTAGCGCAGCAAACGACAGGGATAGCATTGTCTGTGGATGACCGCTATCTGATGGTGGCCAATAGTAGTCCATGCAGCTTAATTGCCCTGCATGCCGGGGATTTTTCCCTGATACGTACACTTGATGTGAAGGACAAAAACGGCAAGGCTTCAGCGGTGGCAGCAATTTATTCAGCCACCGCGCGAAAAAGTTTTATCGCGGTGATGCGCGATATCCCGGAACTATGGGAAATGAGTTACGACCCGCAGGCTGAGCCCATCTATGAAGGTTTTGTGCATGATTACAAGATGGGTGAAGGAATTGCATTACGCGGCCCCTTTCCGCCAAGACGTACTTTGCTTGAGCAGCCATTAAGTCATTTCATATTTGACGCAGATGCAACGCACGCGATAGGCGCAGGCGAAAATGGCGTGCTACAGGTGATTAACTTAAACATCCGTCGAAAAATTCGTGAGCTTCATCTCAGCTCAGACAGCGTACCTGATGCGGGACTGATACTGCAGCGCGATAACAACAGCGTATTGCTACTGCCTTCCGCGACACAAGAAATACTCTATACGATAAATCTAAAAACCTGGCTAGAGCAGCCAACAATCGCTACGCAGATCGCGGGATTTAGTGTGGAACAAGATCCCGCGTCACAGGATATTTGGCTGTACCGCGCCACAGAAAATAGCACGACGATGCCCACCGCTAAGCCGCGCAATTGCCGGCAACTGCTAGGCGCTAGCGCCTTATCCATAAGCATACACATAGGCATAGGCACGCCACCAGAACAAACTTTGATGCAGCATTGCCACGCAACGACGTGGAGTAACGATGGCAAGCTAATGCTATATGCCGACACGGCAGCAAGACCAGCGGCTATCCGGGTTTACCACACAGCATCCAGGCGTCTACTGCGCAGTTTGCCCTTAGCTCCGTGACATCCATGAAACCCCTAGAGCAGACCAAAAACTTGCGGCCGTCGATCTCCACCCCAGCGTCAATACGCTAAAAATCAAGCATGCTCGCCGTTTTGAACTAGACCTACCCGGACACGCAATACCGGTGCGGGCTGCAGCCTAGGCAGGCTGGACAGCCGCATGGAATATGCGCAGTGGCCTAGTGCTTTTATATTCTCAATCTCTAAGAGCGTATGGCCTCAACCCGCTTGTCCATCGACCCTGGGCTTGAGATAAATAGGTAAAATGATGGCCACCCAGCACGCCACCAGTACCAACCACACGATCGCCGACGCAGTGATCAGCATAGGCGATACCAGGATGCTGGCCAGCACACGCAGCATTGCCGCCAGATGTAGACACAGGTAAATAGCCCAGATGCCATTCCCAGCCAACAGCGGCCGACCGCTATGCCCGTAACTGACTCTAGTCACAAACGCCACCAACATGGTCGCCATAAACCCTAGTCCAAGCGCATGCATAGAAGCAGAGCCTAGCCGATAGCCGAAGGCAGTGGCTGCATGCAAGGCAAAAAAAACCGCTAACCATGCAAAGGACATATGCAACATGGCGAGTAAGCGGTTCTGAAAACTGGACTGCAAACCCCAGCGCCACGACGTGTAGAGAAAACTCAAGGCCATCGCGCTAGCAGCGCAGGCTTCCAACAAATGCCATGAAAACACACCGGCCACAGCTACCGTCGTACAAGCACTGAGCCAAAACCATAACAGCCAAAATGGACGCCAAACCAGATAGGGCTTAAGCACCCCACCGGTAAAAAAAGGTAACATCCTATGGCACACAGTTAAAAATATAGGCAGTAAAAAACAGAAGAAAGTCAGTTGTCGCGCCACCATCCAGGCCTCGCTCCAACCTAAAGTCCAGGCCAGCGCCGCGCTCAAGGCGAGTGCCCCGCCTATCATCGCTCCCAACAACACTGTGGGATGCTGTTTTTCGGTGATTGTGCTTTCACCGAGTAGCGCCGCCCAACGCCAAGTCGCACTCAGCCATGCGCACAACATCATGCCGAAACCTATGCTCTCCATGATGGGCGCCAATGACGCTCCCGTTATGACCAGCACGATGCCAGAAAAATACGCGATGCCAGTGATCAAAAAATAGCGATCTGAGGCATTCACGGCTAACCAGCGCGGTCCTGCGGTAAAAGTAAAACCAAGTATAAATAAAGGGAATATCCCCAAAGGCATCACGATCGCGTGCAAAGGTATAGAGTTTGCAGCTTGCATCAGGCTGGCATTAGAGACCGTTAGACTAAAGCTCCACCAAGCAAATAAAAAGAGTACGGCAAGGGCACCAAGAAAAAAATACAAGCGGTGTGGCGCTAAGGCGAGGCGTTTCATGTTGGTGTCTTTCTATGTGGTTGGCCGCTAGCGCTTAGCATCTCATCAAGCGCTAGCTCAACGAGTTGCCATATTTTTGTTTTTTCATCGTCACTGGGGTCGCTATGCAAACGCTTCTTTGCGCCTTCGCGGTTGAGCACTAGATGACGGTCGGCGCGCACGCCTACTTTTTCCAAGCAGGCCGCAACGCAGGCCAGAGCACAGCCGTCTAAGGCCAGTATCGCGCGCCCAGACTGCGCCAGCTTTACCAGCGATGGTACGCCGCCACCGACCCCGCTAATACAGGACATTTCGGCTTTTGCATCTCTATCTAGGCGCACGGCACAGACATTGGCCAATTGCGCCACGCTAGAGCAGCCGGAGCAGCTATATACCAGGGGTAAAGTCGGATCTATCTTCATTTATGGCCAGAGTTTTAATTGGCTAACTTACTGGCTAAATTATTTAGCCACGCGGGACGTTCACTGGCATCAAGCCAATATTTGACCGCGACACCTAGTTCAGTATCCCCTTCAATCTTGAGCTTACGGCGGAAAAACAGCGTATCAGCGTCTTCCATACCGGAAGCCAATTGAAAAAAATCTACCGCCAGCGCAGATAAGCGCACATCGGCAATAGACTGAGAACTTTGCGATGCCATCTGCGGCTTAAATTTGCCCTGATCGCAAACGAAACGCAGTTGTAAGCCCAGGTCTTCTATCGTAATCAGGAAGCTCTTGCCATACAGCGCCTCAGGAGCAATCAGCCATTCGCGCTGACGCGCCAACTCCAACATTGCCAACAAGGGCAGACTGGCGATAGGAGAAGGTAAATGTTTGCCGATTTGGCTAAACACTAAGGGAAAACGAAAATCTGAAAATTGCATAATTAATTATCCTAAACTGGCCTCGACTGGTCTCAACCGGTCTCAATTCGCCTCAACTAGCCTATGCTAGCAATATTTATCGGCATCACGCTGCTTGCCACTGCATGCCAGGCGCGCCGAACCAATAGCCGTTGCTACGCTCCGCAGCCGCAGGTAATGCGCTATCGGGTACTTTTGCCACTGTCTGAGTAGAGCGTGCCGTATCAAAAGCCGCCACCACTTGCTGCATATTCTGAGACTGAGGCTGTAAGCGCAATACTTGCACCCCCATGTTCAGAAGTTCCGGCAATTGTTCACCCAAATCGACGCAACTGGCGCTTTGCGTTTGTATGCCATTCAGATTAAGAAATATTTTTCCATCTCGGGTCGCCAGCGGCAAACCGTCAGGATGGGCGTCGCAGCGAAATTCACAACTGTCTTTACGCAAACGATGATGGCGCGCAGTAAAACACCGCGCAGAAAAGGCGAGCGCCATGCGCCCCCAAACTTGCACCTCGGTTTCCACACTCGCCGCTTTCTCTTGCTGGATTGCAGCCAGATCTATGCCTGGCATCTCTAGCGGAGGCGAGAAACGGCTTACCCCCAATCCGGCCAACCATGCCAGCGTGTCGCTATGATAGACATTTAAATGTGGCCCGGCGATGAAGCTCTGCTTGAGTTGATTCAGCACCCTGACCGCACTAAAATCATTCGCCTCGACCGCTATCCCCTCTTCTGCAGCGCGTTCTGCCAGTCGGTGCATGGCGCGTCGATCCGGCTCATTCTCGATCAGAGTCTGGGTAGACATGACGACGCTCTTACCACTTTGTCGAATTTCTTTGGCGAGCGCGAACCAGTCTTCAAACTTGAGTAAATGACGACGCGAACAGACCACCTCTCCGAGGTACACAATATCGATAGGCCAATCCATAGCATCGGCATAAAAAGCGAGGGTACTCTCCTTTGACCAAAAATAAGAGAGCGGAGCAAGTGAGATTTTTTGCGGATTTATCATATTATTTCCAAGGACGTTCAAACGCCCCTTGTGTCACTTGCGAGCCTTCAGCATGTTTGGCCAGGGTGCTCTGCCATTCCGGCTTAGTCGAATATCTTTCCGGATCTTTGATGGCGGCATCCAATGCCGCTCTTAAAGTACCGACCACTTGCGTCACATAAGTTGGACTGCGCTGGCGACCTTCTATCTTGATGGCTGCCACTCCCATACTCACCAGTTTTGGCAATAAACCTATCGCGTTCAGACTAGTTGGCTCTTCCAATGCGTAATCCAACTCTCCCTCGACTTCAAAGCGTCCCTTGCACAGGGTTGGATAAGCCGCCGACTCACCCGGTGCGTAGCTATCGATCAAAGTGCCACTCAATCGAGCATGTAGAGTTTGTTCTTTTTCTTCCCAGCTAATCGCATGCGCCGGTGAACAAACACCCTTATTATTCGGAGAGTCGCCAGTCACATAGCTCGATAGCAGGCAGCGCCCTTCAGCCATGACACACAGGCTACCGAAGCCAAAGACTTCAATCTCGACTGAGGTGTTTTTGATGATTTTTTCTATCTCAGCCAAAGTCAACACGCGCGGCAAGACCGCACGTCGAATACCAAACTGCTCACGCATTAACTCTATCGCGTCTATCGTGCTGGCCGAGCTTTGTACAGATAAATGGAGGCGTAAATCGGGATGGCGGTTACGTGCATAGGCCATCAAACCGGGGTCCGCCAGTATTACCGCATCGGCGCCCATAGTAACGGCAGTATCAATCGCCGAGCGCCATTCCTGTACCGCACGCGCCTGCGGATAAGTATTGATAGCAAATAAGACTTCACGACCCTTGGCATGAGCATAGTCCACGCCAAGCCGGATATCGTTTTCGCCAAAATTGAGGCCACCAAAATTGCGTGCGTTGGTGGCATTGCGCAAGCCGAGATAGACGGCATTAGCTCCTTTATCTATAGCCGCTTTAAGAGCGACCAGACTACCGGCAGGAGCGACCAAAGCTATGGTTTTCATAGACCACGATGCTATATAAAGTGCCTCGCTGTTGCATTGTTCTTCATCAAGTTTTCAGGTGTCTGACGGAAATTGAGCGCCTCACTGTGCTGATACACCTTTAATGATTCAGGACAGGTGATACGAATATGTGAACCACTTACTTGTATCAAATCATCGTCGACCAACTGATGCAGCACCCGGGATAAAGTTTCAGGTGATAAATTAAGCAGCGATGCCACTAAATTTTTCTTAAGTTCGAGTCGTATATTCGCCGTGCCCTGTATGCCTGAGACCTGCAACAAGTAATCGATCACGCGCTGTTTGGCGTTTTGCAGGGAATGACGTTCAACGTCACGCATGAAGCCCAGCAGGCGGCTAGACAGGCCCGCCATCATTTGCTTGGCAATCAATGGAGATTGTTCTAGCAGGCGAAACAGAGCATTTTTTGGCAAACGCAACAATAGCGTTGGCTCCAAAGCTTCAGCATAGAAAGGATAAGGTTCATCCAAAAACAACATTGCTTCACCGAAGCTCTGGCCTGGCCGGATGAGTTCCAGAACTTTGTCGTTGCCATGTGAGGAAGGGATGCCCAGTTTCATGAGGCCATACACCACGATATAGGAACCGTCGGCCAGATCGCCCTTCTGAAACAGGGTCAAGCCCTTATCGAGCTCCAACTTGACCACTTCTTTTTGCAAAGCGTCGAGTTCAAATGGAGAAATATGCCGAAACAATGCCTGATTACTCAGCAAACCTTGCAAATTAATCTTATTCATAACTCACCTCTTTAAATTGATTAGGGTCAAGTTTAGGGGAGCTAAATGGCTACGACTATCCGCCGATAGAACTAGATGGCTACTGCAAAGGGAGCAGAATCCCTTACAAATTTTAGGGTATTTTATTTATCCAGACCGCGCTCGACCGCATAAACGGCGATTTGCACACGACTACTGAGATTGAGTTTTTTCAGAATATTTTGCACATGAATTTTGACCGTGCTCTCGGCCACGCTGAGATTGCGGGCGATCTCCTTATTACTCTCGCCGCGTGCCACACAGACCATGGTTTCACGCTCTCTAGGCGTTAGTTTTTCTTTCTCAGCAACGACGGGGGCATTCATGCCGGAGCGAAATTGCATCACCAACTTGGCCGTCATCGCATCGGCGATCACCGCTTCGCCCGCTGCGGCACGCTTGATAGACTGGGTCAGGTAATCTGCTTCGATATTTTTTAGCAGGTAGCCGCGCGCACCATTCTTTAGCGCGGTACTCAAGTCTTCAGCCTCTTCCGAAACGGTCAACATCAAGACTGCGACCTCGGGCATATCTTCAACGATCAATTGCATCGCTTCCAAGCCGGATAAACCTGCCATATTTAAATCCATTAAGACCACATCCGGTCGTAATTGTTTGGCGCGTTTGACTCCCTCCAAGCCATCGGAGGCTTCGCCCACGATCTCGAATTCCGGATTGCGTTGCAATAACAATTTAATCCCACTACGAAATAGAGTGTGATCATCAACCAGCAAAATCTTAATTGTCATGCCTATCCTTTTTGATTTTTTAATTATATAAAATTGAGTTAAGCGACCAAACGTTCTTGCCTCAATAGGTGCAGAGAAATTGTACTGCCCTGCCCTGGTATGCTGAGTATCTCAAATTGTGCAGAGAGTCGCACTGCGCGTTCCCGCATGATGTGCAAACCTACATGGGCATCGCCCTTCTGCTCGGCACTTTCCATCGTAAATCCCTGGCCATCATCGGTGATGATGAGCTTAAAATCTCGCTCATTTTCGACCCTGACCTTTACCTCACTGGCCTGCGCATGTTTACGCACATTCGATAAGGCTTCTTGCAAAATAAAAAGTACCTGCAACTGTTGCTCGGGGGCTAGCGGTGCGCCACTCCCTATAAATTCTATGACAGCGTGCACGCCCGTCTGGCGCTGAAATTTACTCAAGACATTGCGCATTTCAGACTCTAAATTACTATCCTGCAGCCTGGTCCTAAAATTCAAGAGTAATTCGCGCACATCCTCATAACTTTCTTCCACTCCGGCGCGTAATAAGGGCGCAATATCGGACACTTCCTGCAAATTATTGCGACTCAAAGAGTCTTCCAACATCTGCACTTGCAGGTTTAAGAAATTGAGGCCTTGCGCAATACTATCGTGCAAGCCCTGTGCCAGCAAATTGCGTTCTTGCGATACCGCAAATTCTTTTTCCTTGGCGATCAGCCTTTGATTCTCTATCGCCACGCCCAGATTTTTACCCAACGTTTCTAACAAACGCCGCTCTTCACTGCTGATCACCCGTTCATGGGTAAAATGCAGAGAAAAACTGCCTATCACTTGTTCTCTCGCTAGTATCTGAAATACCGCAATCGAGAAAAAACCTTCTTCCGCGCAGCGATAGCGTTTTTGCGTATCCATCTGACGGAAATCTCTGACCAGAATTATTCCCTGACTAACAGCCGCACCGCACAGGCAATCGGCGGTCTTGATGCAATGCTCCTCCTCCACCATTTTTTCAGAGATACCTTCGTGCACCGTGATGTGTAAATTATCGCTATGGTTATCGAGTATGCGCACGGTGCCACCCTCGGCCTTTATGCGTTGCATAATCCTGTGCAGAAAACCACGGCATAATTCTTCTATCGCATGTGGCCCAGCCAGGAAAGCAGCAACTTCATACAGGGTACTGATTTCTTGATTTTGTTCCTGCAGCTTGGCGGTTTTTTGCAGCACCCGTACTTCCAGGGTGCGGTGTACGGTTTGCACCCTATCAGCCATCTGGTTAAAGGCTTGCGCCAGTACGCCAAATTCATCCTCGGTCTCTATCGGCAAGCGCACACTGAGATCGTCTTTACGCATGCGCGCTATGCCCGCCTGCATACGGGTTACCGGCCCCACTATCCACAGATACAATAAATACAGTAAGGCGATACTTGCTGCCAGCGACATAAAAATCAGTATGGTCTGGCACAGACGCAACCAAGTGGTTTTTTCAGATAACTCCACTTCGACTAAGCTCACCAGCTTATTAATGCTTTCCACGAAGCTAGGGAGTGCGTCGGAATAGTTTTTAAGTGCCTGCTGCCGACTAGTCACATCAAGCTCATTTTGAGCCTGGATCGCAAAAACTTGCATACGCGTCTTCCAGTCCTGTTGCACCAATTGCATTTGCGCACGAATGCCAGCAGTTGCAGGTAAAAACAGCGGACGTTTCGGATCGCCCAGCTGGAGATCGGACAAAGTACTATTAAACTGATCCAGCTCATCTTGCGCCGTGGTGCTACTCACATGCTCGAGTACCATCGCCAGGCGATACGAGCGTACCCGCAAGCTGCCAGCCTCATTGATTGCGGCGGCACCGCCCTCGAGTTGCCATGATAAGAGCAAGGTGTAGCCGATCGCCATCAGGGTCAGCGCCAAGCCGATTAAGGTGGTGAGTAAAATGCGGAAAGTAAGGCGTTTGCCTATAGGCAGACTGGACGCTGCATCCATGATGGAATTTCACTAGTGAGAATTACGTTAGTGTAGCCTTTATTGACATGGATCAAGCTGTTTTGAATCAAACTTCTTGGCTCACAGCGTCTAGTGCAGCGGAAATAGTGCGCGTGCCCTGATGCGGGTCCGTCACTATTCCCAAAGGACAAACCATAGGAAGGAAAGTATCGGTGCGATCTGAATACGCCAGCAATGCGCCATTGCTCATATCAAAATACCAGCCATGCAAGGCAATCTCGCCTCTGGCCTCACGTTCGGCCACCCAAGGGAAGCTACGCAAATTATTCAGTGACATGATGATCGCACCTAGTTCGCAGGCACGATTCTGTTCCTCTACCGAACAATGACTCAATTGCTGCAGAACCTGTTGTTTGACAGGTTCTACAATTTTCATCCAGCGCCCGATAAAATCAAGCTTACGGCTAGGTTTATAACCTTGCATCAAGGCGCGAATACCACCGCACTTTTCATGCCCCATGACGATCACGCGCGTGACATTGAGCGCCTCGACCGCGAATTGCACCGCTGCACTAATGCCTTGCTGATGGCCAGCCTCGTTGCATGGAGGCACCAGGTTGGCGACATTACGGATCACGAATATATCGCCAGGATCGCAATCGAGCAATAAAGCAGGGTCTACCCGTGAGTCACAGCAACCTATCAATAAAGTCGTCGGTTTCTGGCCGTTATTGAGTTTTTCGTACAGGTGTTTCTCACCTGAAAAATACTTGCTTTGAAAGCGTTGAAAGCCCTCTATAAAATGCGAAATATTTTGAATAGTCACATCAACCTCCGGTTTGCGCCATGAAACGGATGATTTTATACGGATTATCGTTAAATTCATGACGTTCTGGTTTTAATTCTATGGCGGCGCGGATTGCCGACTCCAGCTCGGTATCACTAATGCCAGCCCTCAGCAAGGGACGCAATTCAAATTTTTCTTCCTGTCCCAAACACATGTAGAGGGTACCATCAACCGACAAACGCACCCGGTTGCAGGTTGCGCAAAAATGTTGGCTAATAGGGGAAATGAAGCCAATAGTTCCCTTGCCGTCTTGGGTACTCCAATAGCGCGCCGGACCGCCACCCAATTCCGCCGCTGCAGGTTTGAGGTTAAATTGCCTGACCAGTTGTTCACGTATTGGTCCCACATCGAGATACTGACTATTGCGCCCGGTCTCGCCCATAGGCATCGCCTCTATCAGCCTGAGTATGAAACCTTCCTCAAAACAATATTGCGCCATACGCATGATCTCGTGATCATTGACGCCACGCATCACCACCATATTGAGTTTAATAGGATCAAATCCGGCTTGCTTCCCCGCTTGCAGCCCCGCCATGATGCTAGCGAAGCTATCGCGGCCGGTGATCTTCTCCATGCATGCCTTATCTAGGCTATCGAGACTGACATTAATACGACTAACCCCGGCAGAGCGCAAGGCAACTGCATGTTTATGTAACTGGGTGGCGTTGGTAGAGAGTGAAATATCTTTTAAGCCTGGTAAGCCGGACAAACTACTTACCAGCTTAGGCAAATGACGACGTAACAGCGGCTCGCCACCCGTCATACGCAAGCGCGATACGCCCATACGAGCAAAGGCGGCGACCACCCGCTCTATCTCATCAAAACGCAACCAATTCTCTGGCTCTTCAAATCCAGAAAATCCCTTCGGCAGGCAATAGCTACAACGTAAATCACAACGATCGGTTACGGACAAACGCAAATAGCTCACTTTGCGACCAAATCTATCGATCAGCGCAGGCGAGGGGGAGGCAGATGGGGGATAAGAAGTTTGCATGACTTCATTGTGCTGGCGAATGCCCTGATTGACAATTCTCCGCCAAGCTATTTATGCCTAGTTCCTTTGGGGGATACTGCTTACTCTGATTTTATTTTGGCACCCTGCCACTGCGCATATTCCATGCGGGTTTCCAGCCTATCTGCCTTGAAAGCCGCATGGAATATGCGCCTTGGCGTGGTGCCTAAATTTATTTTGAGGCGGATCGGCACTGGCTGTTAGATTGATCTCAGTAAGCTATTGGCTATTTTTGAAGCTTATTAGCACGCAGAACCGGTAGTAGCTCGCGCCGATACGAAAACAGGCAGAGCATTAGTAGTGCAGCGATCATCCCCTGTGACAGCGCAAAGGCTAGTCCGGCAGCAGGCGCAAGCATGCTAGGCATCACAGGCAATAACAACAGTAACAACAAAGCGAGCAAGAGCAGACGCGCTTGCCATTTCAAGCGCTGCGGTGGCAATACCGCCTGCATGGTCGGAACCCGCCGCCCCATAGGTATTTGCCGACGTAAGTGCAGAAACACCAGAAACGGGATGATCTTGCCCAGCATGGCATTGATTGGCAGCACCGCGCCACCGACCAGGGCCAATACCCCTATCCACCACGGCAAACTGGCATTTAATTTCGCTGGTAATTGCGCTTCAAACAAGGCGGAACTGGCAGTCAAAAGCGCGGCAAAAAACCAGCTCGCGGTACACACCAGCCAGAGTATCCAGGCCGGATCAAAACTTCGCTTGGCTCGCCACACAGCGCGCATTGCAAACAGTGCGAAAACCATCACCAGCAGGCAAGCGAGTAAGATCGAAGACGCGCGCAGCAAAGTAAACGGCATAGACAGCAATGGCAAACAAAGCAATCCCGGCAGACTACGCTGCCACCACAGGCTAGGCTTGGGGGTTTGCCAAAACATGGGGACCACGGTAGACGCGATACCTATGACTAATGTGGCTATCCATCCGACCACGCCCCATGCCACGTGCAGATCCAGAAAATACCAGACATCAATCGACCACCAGCCGGCAAGAGCAGCCGCCAGGCCTATTCCCAAACTCACCACGATAGCCAGCGGTACACATATCCATGCCAGAGTACGAGTAGTTGCGTCTATGACGCTGACACGCCATGCGGTATGCGCCAAAGCCAGGACAACAGCGCCGTACAACAGTGCTGCCAGTCCGGCAGCAAACAAGAAGCCGCGCGTATCCCCGAATAGAAATGCGAACGACAGCGCAGCGGCAATCATGGCCGAGCCGAATGCGACAAAGGGAGAAATATAGCGCGCCGCGTTGACCGTCTGGCCACCGACCACGGGCATCAGCTGAAACAGGGCACCTATCATGATGGGTGCTAGCATGCCCAACACCAGGCAGTGCGTGATCGCCAAAGTCAGAGGCGCGAAGCGATCGGGCAAACCTGCATTAGGCCCGAAAGCGAGTAACAGCCCCGCCACCATTCCCAACCAAGGTGCCGGCAACAAGCAACCAAAAATAGTCGCCGGTGATGGTGCCAGTTCGTAGTTGAGAATTTTTACAGTGGCCAAAAGGAGCTTATCTCTAAATTACGCCAAATTTGCGTCGACTTAGGAACAAGAGCCGCAGCAAGTGCTACCAAAACCAAGTACCGCGTCGAGATTAGGAATACTACCGCCACACATAGGATACAGGACGTTTTCCTCTTTGACGTTATGCTGCTGTATCAAAACGTTCAGGGTATCGATCGCTGCCAGTGCTACTTCTGCCTGGTTGGCTTCGATCGCGGCATAGGCCTCATCACGCAAGCTACGGATTTCGGCATGCTCGCCACGCATCACTACCGTCGGTCCACTGGTCATGCCGGTGGCTTTTTCAAATGCAGGGAAAAGTTTATTTTCTTCCAGCCCAAAATGCAGATCAAGCTCCTCACTAAATAGGCGGAAGTTGCGCCCTGCTGACGCCATATCACCCTTATGCAGCGCCACTTCGCAGCGATTGAGCTGATCGTCACATTCGGTGTGCTGCTTTACCATTTCCATCATTGCTTTAGACATTTTTCTCTTACCTTCTATGTTTCCTGTAGGTGCACCATCTTCACCATTTGCACCCTAGGAATTTAATAATTGTAGATAGGTGCGCATGGCGCACCCTACTCTATTGCAGTAGCGGGCTATCGGCACCCGGCAGATCGATACCGGAGATCTTGGCACGACCGACCAGCAATTGCAGATACTGACGCACCGCATGGTCATGACTCGCCATACGCATCGCGTCCGCGATACTGCTTTCAACTTCTTCGAATGGCCGGAGTCGACCATCGACCTTACGGCCCAGCTGAATAATGTGCAAGCCAAAGCGGGTTTCAATCAGACGCGGAATAAGCTGGCCTGCCACGCCAGAAAATACCGCCTGCTCAAACTCTGCTACGGTCGCACCACGTGTAATCTGCCCCAAACTACCGCCGACCTCACTTGAAGGACAGTTGGAATTGGCTTTAGCGCATTCAGCAAACTGCTGAGGGTTTTCCAGCAGATCGGCCAGAACGATGGATGCGTGTTTGCGTAAAGCATCCAGATCAACGCCTGCCGTGACCTGAAACAAGATATGGCTCGCTTCCACCAGTTCACCCACAGTAAACCGCGCTGGGTGCGCCTGATATTGACGTAGACACTCTTCGCGACCCGGCATCGGCACTTTCACCTCTTGCGCCAGCAAGGCTTCGATCAGGGCATCGTCTCTATCGGCTTTAAGTTCTAGTTGACGCGCCTCGTCGAGCAAGACCCGACGTAACACCAGCGCGGTCATGGCGCTTTGCAGCGGATCGGTGGCGTCCTGATGATCCGGCAATTCTTGCTCCATCTCGGCATCATTGAGTTCATAGCCATTGACGATGACAGGCATGTTGTTCTCCTAAATAAATTAACGGGGGCGGACCAACTGCCATGCACGGCTGATATAGCCAACCGAAGCAAAGCCGCTCCACACGTGCACCAAGCGGGTGAACGGAAAGATCACGAACAGGCTTAAACCCATAAACAGATGCAGCTTAAACAGCAAGGGGGCAGCGATGATAAATTCTGCTGCATCGCCACGGAAGGTGATGATGTGCTGCGCCCAAGTCATCAATAAAACCATCATGTGACCATCGGTATGATTGGCCGATTCAAATATCGTCGACAAACCCAGACCCAAGGTCAGAAAGATCCACAGCAATAAGATCTTGTCACCGGTTTTTGTCACTGCAGCGATACGGGCATTGGTAAAACGACGGTGCATCAAGATCAGCAAACCCAGCATACATAAAGTGCCGAATATGCCGCCCATTACCATCGCGATCATTTGTTTAAGCGTGTGTGTAACACCTAGCGTATCCCAGACGATCACCGGAGTAAGCAAACCGACCATATGACCAAAGAACAAACCAATAATGCCGATATGAAATAGGATATTACCGACCCGCAGATTGCCTTCATGCAGCATCTGGGAAGAATCGCTCTTCCAGGTATATTGTTCACGCTCAAAACGCGCCAGACTGCCGAACAAAAAGATCGCCAGCGCGATGTAGGGATAAATCCCGTAGATAAATTGATGTAAGTAATTCATGATCGTCTCTCCTTATTGAGCAGTTGCGCTAGGGCCAGAGTGCGGCTGCCGCGGGTGAAAATTGATTGGTTTGGACGCCGATGAGCAGCCAGACATATTTGGCTTTAGCAGCGGCTCTACACCATCGGCACCAGGTCCGAAGGTTTCCATTGCGTCGTCCATGTCACGTACTGGTGGCTCGCCCTGCTCTTGCGGGACGACATCGGTCAAGGTCGTCAACAACATAAAGATGCCGTTATACGGACTATCGTTACGCTTTAAACGCATACCGATCGCAGCTAACACGTGAATGGCCTCGCCCAGCAGTTTTTCTGCAGTTTCAGCATCCATTAAACTCAAGAATTCTAAAAACAAGGGCACGAAATCTGGCAACTCGCTAGACTCCGGCTCAAAACCGTGACGACGATATTCTTCTATCAAATCGACCATGGCCTGACCACGATCACGACTTTCGCCATGGATGTGCTCAAACAAATGCAAGGACAATGAATGAGTGCGATCGAAAGTGCCTACATAATTTTCTTGTAGCGAGATCAGATTACTCGTTTTGAGAGCCGTCAGTAATGGATGTAGTACTTCCAGAAATTCTGGCTCGGCGACAAGCGCTTGCTCAATTTCAGGGATGGCCGCAATCAAATCCGGTTGCGGGTAACTGAGTAGAGCTGACAATATGCGATAAATTTGCATGATATTTCCTTTTGTTTTGTCTGTCCTTTGAAAAACCAAGACAATCAATAATTCGCTTTAAGATCCCCTCTCCCGCGAGCGGGAGAGGGCTAGGGTGAGGGTGCCTGAAATTCCCGAGAAGCTAGATCGACTACGGCTACTCAATCACCCTCATCCCCTACCCTTCTCCTGCTAGCGGGAGAAGGGAGTAAACCTAATCAATGGTGGACATCTTCTTACGCGACTTCGGCATATCGACAAAAATCACGCTGCCTTGTGGTTTTTTACCGAACAGCGATCCGTCCGAAGTACCACCAGAACAGCCATTGCCAAAAGTAAATCCACAACTGCCTTTTTCGTTAAAGCTGTCTTCTACCATTTCTTTATGCGAAGACGGAATCACGAAACGGTCTTCGTAATTAGCGATCGCCATGGTTTGATACATGTCTTCGACCTGTGCAGCAGTTAAACCTACCTGCGCCAAGACCGCCTTATCCTCCTGGCCATGCACCACTTCGGCACGTTTGTAGGCACGCATTGCTAGCATACGTTCGAGTGCTTTTAAGACTGGCTCTTCTTTACCGGCGGTCAAAAGATTCGCCAGATAACGTACAGGAATACGTAAGGACTTGACGTCAGGAATAATCCCGTTCATGCCCATGTGGCCAGCTTCTGCCGCTTTCTGGATTGGTGACAGCGGCGGTACATACCAGACCATAGGCAAAGTGCGATATTCAGGATGCAGCGGGAAAGCAATTTTCCATTCGACTGCCATCTTGTACACCGGCGACTTTTGTGCCGAGCTGATCCAGCTATCCGGAATACCGTGCTTGCGCGCTTCAGCAATGACGGCAGGATCATGCGGATCAAGGAAGCAATCGAGTTGCGCCTCATACAGATCTTGCTCGTTCGGCACCGATGCGGCCGACTCTATCTTGTCTGCGTCGTACAGCAAGACGCCTAAATAACGGATACGACCAACGCAGGTTTCAGAGCATACAGTCGGCTGGCCAGCTTCGATACGCGGGTAGCAGAACGTGCACTTTTCGGCCTTGCCTGAACTCCAGTTATAGTAAATTTTCTTGTAAGGGCAGCCGGAAATACACATACGCCAGCCGCGGCACTTATCCTGATCCACCAGTACGATACCGTCATCTTCACGCTTGTAGATAGAACCGGATGGGCAAGATGCGACGCAAGCAGGATTCAAGCAGTGTTCGCACAAGCGTGGCAAATACATCATGAAAGTGGATTCAAAAGTCGAATACATTTCTTTCTGTACGCCTTCAAACAACTGATCACGGCTACGCGAACTAAATTCGCCGCCCAAATCGTCTTCCCAGTTCGGGCCCCAGACGATTTTTTCCATCTTTTTGCCGGTAATCACGGACACAGGACGCGCTGTCGGCGGAGTCTGCATCAACGGTGCATTTTGCAGATGCTCGTAATCAAAGGTAAATGGCTCGTAGTAATCATCAATCGAAGGCAAGTTCGGGTTCGCGAACAAGTTACTCAAGATGCGCAACTTACCGCCTTGTTTAGGCTCTAGTTTACCGGCTTCATTTCTGTGCCAACCGCCCTTCCATTTCTTTTGGTTTTCCCATTCCTTCGGGTAACCGATACCTGGCTTGGTTTCGACGTTATTAAACCACGCGTACTCGACACCATCACGACTAGTCCAGACGTTTTTACATGTGACCGAACAGGTGTGGCAACCAATACATTTATCCAGGTTAAGCACCATGCCTACTTGTGCGCGAATTCTCATGATGCTGCTCCTTGTTTGTCGTGCTCTGCTTCGTCCAAGGGACCGTCGAGCCAATCTACTTTTTTCATCTTACGCAAAACCACAAATTCATCGCGATTACTACCGACCGTGCCATAGTAGTTAAAGCCATAAGCCTGCTGCGCATAACCGCCTATCATGTGGGTAGGTTTCAACACCGCACGTGTCACCGAGTTATGAATACCGCCACGCTTGCCTGAGAGCTCTGCACCTGGCGTATTAACGATTTTTTCCTGAGCGTGATACATCAGGCACATGCCCTTTGGCACCCGCTGACTGACAACCACACGGGCAGTCAAAGTACCGTTACTATTAAATACTTCTACCCAATCGTTATCCACCAAACCAGCTTCTTTCGCCTCTATTTCTGAGACCCAGACGTGTGGACCACCACGGCTCAAGGTCAGCATGCGCAGGTTGTCAGAATAGGTGGAATGGATACCCCATTTCTGATGCGGCGTAATAAAGTTAAGAACGATTTCTTTCTCACCGTTCGGTGACTTATTCAACATCGGCACTACAGTTTTAGTGTCAATCGCTGGCTTGTAGACACACAGACCTTCACCAAAATCAAGCATCCAACGGTGATCCTGGTAAAACTGCTGACGACCAGTCAGTGTGCGCCAAGGGATATATTCATGCACATTGGTATAACCGGCGCTGTAGCTGACCTCTTCCGATTCCAAACCTGACCAGGTCGGTGCCGAAATAATCTTGCGCGGTTGCGACTGCACATCGCGGAAACGGATCTTGTCATGCTCACGCCCTACCGCCAGATGAGTATGGTCACGACCGGTAATTTTACCCAGCGCTTCCCAAGCCTTGACTGAGACATGGCCATTGGTTTCTGGCGCAAAAGTCAAAATCATTTCGCAACCGTCTATCGCCGTATCCAGACGTGGGCGACCTTTGCTGACACCCTCTTCGGTTACCAACTTAGTGATGCCGCCGATTTCTTTCACTTCGTGCTCGGTATTCCAGTTAATTCCTTTACCGCCATTGCCTAACTTATCCAGCAAAGGCCCGATAGAAGTAAACTTCTTGTAGATGTCTTTGTAGTTACGTTCAACCACGATCATATTCGGTGCAGTTTTGCCTGGAATCAGATCGCATTCGCCTTTTTTCCAGTCTTTAGGCTCAAACGCCTGACCTAGTTCACCCGGTGTATCGTGCATCAAAGGTTGCAACACGATGTCTTTGCGGGTACCCAGATATTCGCCACCGATTTCAGTAAATTTCTTGGCGATACCTTTGTAGATTTCCCAGTCAGTTTTACTTTCCCACAGAGGCTGTACCGCTTCCGAAAGTGGGTGAATGAAGGGATGCATGTCTGAGGTATTCAGATCATCTTTTTCATACCAGGTTGCGGTCGGCAGGACAATATCGCCATACAGACAAGTGGTGCTCATACGGAAATCGAGTACCACCAGCAAATCGAGCTTACCTTCGGCCGCGACTGGGCGGAATTTCACTTCTGTTGGCTTGACAGCGTCATCCGGATCATCAAACAAGGCATTCTGCGTGCCCAGCAAATACTTCAGGAAGTATTCATGGCCCTTGCCTGAGCTACCCAAAATATTCGAGCGCCATACAAACATATTACGCGGGAAATTTTTAGGATTATCCGGATCGTCGCAACTCATATTCACGGTGCCAGATTTCAAGCCCGTCTTCAGATATTCAACCGTATCGACACCTGCTTTTGCCGCAGCATCGCAGATATCCAAAGGATTAGTTTCCAATTGCGGAGCCGATGGCAACCAACCCAGGCGCTCGGACTTGGCATTCATATCGATCATGCTCATGTGGCTGATCTTGGATTTGTCAGCTGTTGGCGCGAGGATCTCATCCATCGCCAATTTCTCATGACGCCATTGGCTAGTGTGCGCATAGAAGAAACTAGTGCCGTTCATCTGACGTGCAGGACGTACCCAGTCACTGGCAAAAGCTAAAGGTGCCCAGCCAAATTGCGGACGTAGTTTTTCTTGACCCACATAATGCGCCCAACCACCACCCGATTTACCAACGCAACCGCACATCATCAGCATATTAATGATGCCGCGATAAATCATATCGTTGTGGTACCAGTGATTCAAAGCTGCACCAACGATCACCATGCTCTTACCTTCGGTGTCATGGGCGTTTTGTGCAAACTCACGTGCCACTTGTATCACCAGATCACGCTTGACACTCGTGTGTTTCTCTTGCCATGCCGGTGTGTAAGGCACATCGTCATCATAAGAATGGGCAACCGCACCGCCCAGACCTTGATCGACGCCATAGTTCGCCATAGACAAGTCATACACGGTCGCCACCAAGGCCACTGTGCCATCAGCCAAAGTAACGCGTTTTGCTGGCAAATTACGTTGCAGCATATCGTTGGCGTCCGTGCCACCGAAATAGCTGAAACCTACGCTGACGATCTCATCGTGCTTACCAATCAGGCTCAATTGCGGATCGATTTCACGACCGGAACCACCGTCTTTGGCTTCCAGATTCCAGCGACCAACTTTGGCACCGTCATCAAACTTGCCTTCGCCCCAGCGGTAACCGATAGAACCATTCGGCGAGACAATTTTACCCGTCGTTTCATCAATCGCGAGCGTCTTCCAGTCGCCATTATTCGCCTCATCCAGACCGCCCGGCATTTGCGATGCACGCAGCATTTGATCTGGCACATAACAACCATTGCGCTCAACCAAGCGTACCAACATAGGCATATCGGTGTATTGCTTGACGTAGCCACGGAAATACGGGGATTTATTCTCTAAATGGAATTCTTTCAGGATCACGTGGCCCATCGCCATCGCCAGTGCGGCATCCGTTCCTTGTTTTGGCGCCATCCAGATATCGCCAAACTTCACCATCTCGCCAAAGTCAGACGATACGGCAACAGTCTTGGTACCCTTGTAACGTACTTCGGTGTAGAAGTGGGCATCGGGAGTACGAGTTTGCGGCACATTTGAGCCCCAAACCATCAGATAAGTTGAGTTATACCAGTCAGCCGACTCAGGTACATCCGTCTGTTCACCCCAGACTTGCGGGCTGGCCGGTGGCAAATCGCAGTACCAGTCGTAGAAGGACAATGGCACGCCACCGATCAAACTCAAGTAGCGCGATCCAGCGGCATACGAAACCATAGACATCGCCGGAATTGGCGAGAAACCCACAACCCGATCAGGGCCGAATTTTTTGATGGTGAAAGCATTGGAGGCCGCGATCATTTCTTGCGCGGTATCCCAGTCAGCACGTACAAAACCGCCCAGACCACGGACGGATTTATAGCGCTTGGCTTTTTCAGGATTCTGGCTAATTGATTCCCAGGCGTCTATCGGACCCATGGTCTTACGCGCTTCTTGCCACATTTCCATCAGACGACCACGTATCATCGGATACTTAACGCGCTGGGCCGAATACACATACCAACTATACGAAGCGCCACGTGGGCAGCCGCGCGGCTCGTGATTTGGCAAATCTGGACGAGTACGCGGATAATCAGTTTGCTGAGTTTCCCAGGTAATCAAACCGTTCTTGACATACACCTTCCATGAACAAGAACCAGTGCAGTTGACACCATGCGTAGAACGCACAATTTTGTCATGCTGCCAACGCGAACGGTAGGCGTTCTCCCATTGACGGTCTTCATTAACCACTGCACCATGACCGTCAGAATAGGTAGCCTTCACCTTCGACATGAACTTCAATCTATCCAGAAAATGACTCATCGCAAACTCCATTTCAATAGGGCACGCTGCCCACATCATTCATTACTTACATGCTAAGAGTGTAGGGACTTCGCCCGCCCTCGCCCATTCCTCGGTGCGCCAGAAGCTGCCATGCATTGGCACTAGACCCACTAGTCCTTTAGAACTAGTTAGGTCTTACGCAAAACCGCCCCAGCGTCGTTGCATCCGCCTTACCAGAGCAATTTTGCATAAGTCCGACTAGTGTATTTTTTAGCTGGCACGCCAGCACGCATATTCCATGCGGGTCTTGAGCCTATCTGGCCGGAGAGGCGCATCAACACTGCGCGCTGGCGTACCCCATAAAAAAACCTCCCTAAGGAGGTTTTTTCGAAACGGAGTAGTAATCAACAAGGCATTTCTGCGCCTTTACGCGAGTAATACCACCAAGTGATGACCATGCAACTAAGATAAAAAGCAATGAACGTATACAAGGCCATATCCGGTGCGCCTGTCATCTTGATCGAAGTACCAAAACTTTGTGGAATAAAGAAACCACCGTAAGCACCGATAGCGCCAGAAAAACCTAGCACCGCTGCTGATTCTTTCGCCGCATCCAGACGCGCCTGCTTAATCGCCAGATCGCCCTTACCAGCCACCGCACGTTCACGTTCAGTTTGGAAGATGATAGGTATCATGCAGAAAGTAGAACCATTACCCAAGCCGGTGAGTATGAACATACCGATAAAAGAAACTAAGAACACTATGAATTGATGATCGTGCAGCGCTGGCAAGATCCCTATGAGGATGGTTGCCACCATGGCGGCAAACACCCAAAAGGTTAATCTGGCACCGCCGACTTTATCCGAGAGAATTCCGCCTAATGGACGTGCCAGGGCTCCAGCTAAAGGTCCCAAAAATGCAAACTTAGTGACGTCAACCTCAGGGAACTGCGCTTTGATCAACATTGCAAAACCGGCAGAGAAACCAATAAAAGAGCCGAAGGTTCCGATGTACAACCAGCACATCAACCAATTGTGCTTGCGTTTAAAAATCACCGCTTGATCGGCAAAAGAAGCTTTAGCAGACGCGATATCGTTCATACCAAACCAGGCCGCGATGGTGGCAGCAATGATAAACGGTACCCAGATAAAACCAGCATTGGCCAACCAAAACATTTTGTCGGTATTGGTCTTGACGTTATGGTACAAAAATCCATCGCCCGAAATAGCCACCCCAAACATGGCGGAGGTGATCACGAATGGTGCGACAAACTGCACCACCGAGACCCCCAGATTGCCGATGCCGGCATTCATACCGGTGGCATAGCCCTTGCGCGACTTAGGAAAGAAGAAGCTGATGTTCGACATGCTGGAGCTGAAATTACCACCGCCCAAACCGCATAACAAGGCCAAGATCAATAAAGTCGAATAACTAGTGGTCGGATCTTGCAACGCAAAACCCATACCGATGGCAGGGATCAATAGACTCGCGGTTGAAATTGCAGTCCATTTACGGCCGCCAAAAATAGGGATCAAGAAGGAATAAAAAATGCGCAGAGTGGCACCAGACAGCGCCGGCAAGGCAGTCAGGAAAA
The DNA here is from genome assembly GCF_003955735.1 of Undibacterium parvum. Classification (NCBI taxonomy): domain Bacteria; kingdom Pseudomonadati; phylum Pseudomonadota; class Betaproteobacteria; order Burkholderiales; family Oxalobacteraceae; genus Neoundibacterium; species Neoundibacterium parvum. Next base: position 4,755,236 of record NZ_CP034464.1, read on the forward strand.
ACAACTGATCCTTACTAAACTTAAAGCCTGCCTTATCCAGATTAGCAGCTACCACGCTCCATAGCATCCACACTGAGAACGCCAGCATCAGGGCCGGAATCGAGATCCATAAATTACGATTCGCAATCGAACTACCTTCTTTACTCCAGAACTCGGTATTTTCCGGTTCCCATTTACTCAATACATGACTCATTTGAATACTCCTTTTAGAATTTTTTCAGACCGGATCAAGCTGCTGCCAGCGATTTCGCTTGCAGCATCGCTTCATTCTTAAACTGGAAGTGCATCCATACCAAAGAGACACAAACGGTGCCATACAAGAGCATGAAACAAGAACTACGCACACCGGTAATATCCACCATCGCGCCAAACATGATAGGCAAGACAAAGCCGCCTAAACCACCGGCTAAACCGACCACACCAGAAACCGCACCAATGTTGTGGCTATAGTCATCGGAAATAAATTTGAATACAGATGCCTTACCAACCGCCATCGCGATACCGACCACAAACAACAAGCTAGTAAAGACAACAGGAGTAAGGCTGATATGGAAATTTTGCATGCCTGTGACGGTCTTAATCGCGAAATCAGTTTGCGGATACGACAATAAGAAGAAGGCAACCCAGCAAACCCACATGACCCACCATGTCACCTTGTAAGCGCCGTACTTATCCGCTAACCAACCACCGAATGCACGCAACACACCGCCTGGGAGCGAGAAGCAGGCCGCCAACAAAGCGGCGCTCTTAATATCAAAACCGTACTCTGTCACGTAATACTTCACCATCCACAAACTGAGGCCAACGTAACCACCAAACACTACCGAGTAGTACTGGCAATAACGCCAAACCTTAGGGTCTTTCAACATCTTTAGTTGCGCCATAAAGCTGATACTCGATTTCACGTTATGTGCAGGATCGGTAGACGAGAACAACCAGAAGATCAAAGCGGCCGCCAACATCATGACGGCATATACCTTAGGCACCAGCGTCCAGCCAGCCGCAGCGATCAAGACCGGCGCAATAAATTTATTCACAGCGGCGCCAGAATTACCGGCACCGAAAATCCCCATCGCTAAGCCTTGCCGGTCTTTTTTAAACCAGCGCGCGACATAGGGCGTACCGACAGAAAAAGAACCACCAGCCAGACCGACAAATAGACCCAACACCAGAAAGTGCCAATATTCGGTGGCATAGCTAATCATATAAATAGGAATAACCGTCGACAGCATCAGCAGGAACAGCACGATACGACCACCAAAGCGGTCGGTCCAAATCCCTAGCGGTACCCGTATCAGGGAGCCGGTCAACACCGGCATTGCCGTCAGCAGACCAAACTGGGTTTCATTCAAGTGCAAGGCTGCCTTGATAGGGATACCTATCACGCCAAACATCATCCAGATGGTAAAACAGACCGTGAACGCCAAGGTACTGGACGCCAGTACCGAATAGGCCTTACTTTGACTTGCCATGATCAACTCCCTATGCTTTTATCAGTGCTATCAGGATAAAGAGAGTCGCGTCGGATAGAAATTACCCGTAAGGCTGAAATTAAGACGGCAGAAGTATGGGGAGATACGCCAAAAGAACTAGGCGATGTTTTACGCGCACGAAAAATTTGAAGTATTTTGAGAAAAATAGGCACTGCGGCAGCGCTTGTGCAGTCATAGTGTTTTGATCGCGCCTTATTTTAGTAAGGCGGAAAAGAAAAAAGGGACTAGATTTTCATCTAGTCCCTATATTCTGGTGCGGCTGGCAGGAATCGAACCCACGACCCCTTGGTTCGTAGCCAAGTACTCTATCCAGCTGAGCTACAGCCGCGAAAAACAAAATTATAGCACAGCTATTCGAGTTTTATAAGCCTTAATCGCTACTTTTACGTAGTTTTCAAATCTCAACTTGCGCGCCAACCTCAATCACACGATTACTCGGGATTTGATAGTAATCCGCCGCATCGCGTGCATTGCGTGACATTGTCACGAATAGACCCTCACGCCATCTGGCCATGCCACTACCTGGCGTAGAGATGATGGTTTGACGCGAAATAAAATACGAAGTTTCCATAGGCTCAAACTGCAAGCCATGCGGCGCGCATAGCGCCAGCACATTAGGAATATCAGGTTCATTTTTAAAGCCGTAAGAAACATCGATCTGATAGCAGGAATTACCCAAATCAGTGACCTTAATCCGGTCAGAAAACGGCACCCAAGGAATGTCCTTGTTATGCAAGGTCAGGAAAACGACGCGCTCATGCAAAATTTTATTGTGCGATAAATTGTGAAGCAAGGCATGCGGAACACCGTCAGCCTCACCGCGCAAAAATACCGCAGTTCCTGCCACTCGCACTGGTGCCGAAACAAACAAAGACTCTAGGAATTCTTCAAGCGGGATAGCGTGTTTTTTCAAATTATCAAAGACCAGTTCACGCCCACGCTTCCAGGTCAGCATGACGGTGAAAATCAGCAAACCAAGCGCAATTGGGAACCAGCCTCCACTGAAAAACTTGAGTGCATTCGAAGAGAACAAAGAAACATCGATCGCAAGGAAAAAACTAGTGGAGATCAGGCACAGAAACAAATTGTACTTCCAGCCAAAACGAATCACAAAGAATGTCAGCAATGAGGTCACCAACATCGTGCCAGTATTCGCAATTCCATACGCAGAAGCCAGATTCGAAGCAGAACCAAAACCTACAACGGCGCCGACTACGGCCAATAATTGCAACCAATTGGCCACCGGAATATAGATCTGACCTATCTCCATCGACGAGGTATGGATGATTTTCATCCTGGGCAAGAATCCCAGAGAAATCGCTTGTTTGGTCATCGAGAAAGTGCCAGAGATAGTCGATTGCGAGGCAATCACGGCCGCCATGGTCGACAACACCACCAGAGGATAAATACTCCAGTCACCTAGCTGGTTATAAAACGGGTTACTGACGGCAGCAGGATCGATGATTAACAAGGCCCCTTGTCCAAGATAATTTAAACCAAGGGAAGGGAACACGATTAAAAACCAAGCGGTGCGTATGGGCTTAGGGCCAAAATGCCCCATATCTGCATACAAAGCCTCAGAACCGGTAAATGCGAGCACCACCGCGCCCAAGGCAACGAAGGCCAGCCAGCCGTGACTCAACAGGAATTGCAAGGCATACCAAGGGTTAAATGCCTGCAAAATAGCCGGCACCCGCAGGATATTGTAAATACCCATACCAGCCAGGGCCAGGAACCAAACCAGCATGATAGGTCCAAAGAATTTCGCGATACCCGCCGTCCCCTTAGACTGCACAGAATACAAACCGATCAGCACGATCAAAGTAATGGGCACGACAAAGGGTTTTAAAGCCGGGGTTTTTTCCTGTATGCCTTCGATCGCCGACAATACCGACATCGCCGGGGTAATCACGCCATCACCATAAAACAGCGAGGCGCCCAGCAAGCCCAATACGGTTAAAGGGAAATACAGGCGAGAGTTTTTACTGACCGACTCCAAACCGAGAGCCGTCAAGGCCATGATACCGCCCTCACCTCGATTACTGGCGCGTAAAACGAGAGTGACATATTTCAGCGAGACGATAAAAATCAAGCCCCACAAGATCAGTGAAACAATACCGAAAATATTATCTTGCGTTAAGGCTAATCCATGTTTGGGAGCAAAAACTTCTTGCATCGTATAGAGAGGACTCGTACCGATATCACCATAAACGATACCGACGGCAGCAACCGTGAGTGCAGCAAGGCTGCTTTTTGTGTGTTGTGTAGACAAGTGAACACCTTATTGACATTGGTGCATTGCACAATAGGCGATTAAGAAGTTATTTTCAAGGAACAGATTCAAAATACCTAAGAATATGCTCAAGTACAACATCCATCGAATTTTAGACAATCTCTGCTTGCCAGTGACCACAAAAGAGGCTAATCAGAAATCGCTTTGTATCTTACTTTGCTTCTTACTTTGCTTCTTACTTTTATATTTAAATCATTCCTGGTGCTCACTCCAACAAAGCAGCAGGAAGCACAAAAGAAAATGCCCGCTTGCGCGGGCATAAATCTTTACTGGAGGAGATGGTGAGATTCGAACTCACGATTCGGGGTTAAGCCCAAATGCTTCCTTAGCAGGGAAGTGCCTTCGGCCACTCGGCCACATCTCCACACTATTGCTACCAATCGTTCTTGGCAACAATTAAGATAAAAATTATAGCTAGTCGACCAATCTTTGTCAAGATAAGCGAGTGAATAATTTTATCAAAGCGGAATTAATGAACCTCAGCCGACTCCAGACCAAACGCCTTATGCAGCGAGCGCACCGCCAACTCCATATATTTCTCGTCGATCAGAACTGAAATTTTGATCTCAGAAGTAGAAATCATTTGAATGTTAATGCCCTCTTCCGACAAGGTACGGAACATTTGCGATGCGATACCAACATGACTGCGCATACCGACACCGACCACGGACACTTTAGATACTTTTGGGTCGCCAATGATACTGCCGGTAGAAATGTGCTCTTTCACATCGCCACTCAATACTTCCATCGCCTTATTATATTCACCGCGCGGTACTGTGAAAGTAAAGTCAGTCTTACCATCTACCGACTGGTTCTGGATGATCATGTCGACTTCAATATTTGCGTCGGCGATAGGACCGAGAATTTGATACGCAATACCTGGCTTGTCTGGTACGCCAAAAACGGTGATCTTAGCCTCGTCACGGTTAAACGCGATGCCTGTGATGGTAGCTTGTTCCATGTGTGTATCTTCCTCAAACGAAATCAGGGTGCCCGAACTGGCTTCTTCTTCCAGCGGGATTAAAGGGTCTGTCAAGGATGACAGGACGCGAGTCGGCATGCGGTAGTTACCGGCAAACTCAACCGAGCGGATTTGCAGAACTTTCGAGCCTAAAGAGGCCATCTCCAACATTTCTTCGAAAGTCACCGTCTTCAAGCGGCGCGCATCGGTCACCACGCGTGGATCGGTGGTGTAGACACCATCGACATCAGTAAAGATCATGCACTCTTGCGCCTTCAAAGCAGCGGCAATTGCTACTGCTGAAGTATCCGAACCGCCGCGACCTAAAGTAGTGACATTGCCACACTCATCGACGCCCTGGAAACCAGTGATAATCACGATTTTTCCAGCATCCAGATCGGCGCGCACTTTGGCGTCATCGATAGAGGCAATACGCGCCTTGGTGTGCGAAGAATCGGTCTTGATCGCGACTTGCCAACCAGCATAAGAGACTGCTTGCTTGCCGATAGACAGCAATGCCATCGCCAATAAACCAACCGAGACCTGCTCGCCGGTGGCGGCGATTGCATCGAGTTCACGCGGGTCAGGCTCAGACATAATCTCTTTGGCCAGCGCGATAATACGATTGGTCTCGCCAGACATTGCAGACGGTACCACCACGATTTGGTGACCAGCGTCATGCCATTTTGCGACGCGTTTTGCGACGTTTTTGATGCGCTCAGTAGAGCCCATCGATGTACCGCCGTATTTGTGGACAATTAAAGCCATAGAATTTGAGAATCGGTAGAGGACAAGGGTGAAAAAAGCGTTAAAACAACCTGTTACTCTACATGCTGCTACGCAAAATAACAAGGCGGCACTGCTTAAAATTTAAGCAGTAAAAACCGGAAATACTGGATTTCCTAAACAAGATGCTTAATTTTTGATCGATGCCCAAGAAAATTATGAAAAATATTTTTCATTTAATTTCTCAACATCAAAGCCTAGGGCGCATATCGCGTCCAAGAACACATTCATTTAATGGGGTATATGAAAAAACATGCTTATCTGCGCATGATCTGTGCGGATCTTAAAATATACCCCACCCCAGTATATTTAATTACTTGGTCAGCAAAGCCTGAATTTGTAAAATTATAAAAATAATTTTACAAATTACCTTGCGATATAAGGATATAAAAACTTGATAGGCTTTTCCGAATAAAATCTCGGAAATACTTTTGATACGCACCGCATTGTCTTGCTGAAAGCTTATTCAGCGCGCTTTATTTTGCCGATTAACGGAAAAACCCAACCGAGCAAAAAAATAGTCGAATCAGGCCGCAGCAAAAAATTGGCGTTTAATCAAGCCTTAACTTGTGCTGGAAATAATTTTTTCCAGCCATCCAAGCCCAACTCTCGCAAAGTTTGCATATTTTTCTCGTAGATATCGTCCGCCTCGGGGAATGCTTGCACCGCCCTATCGATACTTTCTTCACGCAGCAGATGCAGAGTCGGAAACGGTGAACGATTGGTGAAATTTTCTATGTCATCAGGCTCGGTATCGGCAAACTGATAGTCAGGATGGAAACTGGCCACTTGCAAAATACCGTCCAGATCCAGGTCTTCCAAGGCGGCATCAGCAATATCTAGGAATTCGTTGTAATCCAAAAAATCACTCAACGCGTTCGGATGAATTAACAAGGTGGTTTCTATCTTATCTGCATTCGCCTCGGCCAACACTTCGAGTTCACGTATCAAGTCTTGCAATAGCTCTTCCGGGGTGGTCGCAAGGCTGACAAAATACCGGATTTGCTGTTTGATGTGCACCGCTTTCGCGAAGGGACACAGATTGAGCCCGATCACGGCCTTCTCTAGCCAGTCTTGAGTCGAAGCAATGATTTCTTCAGAGGTGAGCGCAGGATGGGTCATGGTAATCTAAGGAGGAGTGTGAGTAAGCCTACAGGATAGCTGCTCTCATGACGCAATGCATCAATTTAGATCAAAACCAGCTTAAATTTAAGCCAAGGCACGAAAAGAAAAAGCAGTGCGTTCAGACCTGGCTCGATTAAGCCTATCCCAGCGCACTGCCGACAAAACAGACATCATTACTACAATTATTACAATTACTCCAATTACTGCAACGAGAGCTAGCGACCGCAATCCCTGCCACTACTCCCTGCCACTACTCCCTGTCACTACTCCCGCTACTCGGAAGCGACCGCCTTGTAAGTCAGCGCGCCCAAGACCGCACCCACGATAGGTGCCAGCCAGAATAACCACAACTGCTCCACTGCCCAGCCGCCCACATACACCGCGACCCCAGTACTACGTGCAGGATTCACCGAAGTGCCGGTGACAGGAATACTGATTAGATGGATTAAGGTCAAACCCAGACCGATCGCGATAGGCGCAAAACCTTGCGGAGCGCGCTTATCCGTTGCGCCCATAATAATAAACAGAAACATCATGGTCATTACCACTTCCGTTATCAAGGCTGCCTGCATAGAATAGCCGCCCAAAGAATGCTCGCCATAACCATTCGAGGCAAACGCATTGAGGGTGAAATCGGCTTTACCACTAGCAATCAGATACAAGACGCCGCCCGCAACGATACCCCCAGCGACCTGTGCCACGATATACGGCAGTAGTTTATTGGCAGGAAAACGGCCACCAGCCCACAATCCTATGGACACCGCTGGATTCAGATGACAACCCGAAATATGGCCGATGGCGTAGGCCATCGTCAACACCGTCAAACCGAAAGCCAGTGAGACGCCGTGCAAACCTATGCCCAAAGCGGGGAAAGCCGCCGCTAACACAGCACTGCCACAACCGCCCAGCACCAACCAAAAGGTCCCTATAAATTCCGCGCCATATTGTTTCATGTGTTCCTCTGTATTAAATAGGCATAGCAGCGATAAGCCAAGAGATGCGGCGTTCGGGCTGGCTAGCCATGGTTAAGAAATGAAAAGCAGATTTTTAGACTGGTCAGGCAAGACTAAATAAAATGCATTTTTCGCATTGCATTTTATTCTATAAATGCGGTAATTTCGACAATAGTTTGCGCATAATCAATGCAAATGTGGAGATTTAACCATCTTTAAAGCTTGCTTATGAATTCCAAGATAGGAACGCCAAGATACCAAGCCCAAGTCACACGCCACAAACAAAAAGCCGCGAGCACCAAGGCGCTCGCGGCTTTTTAAATTTCACTGCAATTATTTAGAACTTTAAAGTCTTCACACCTTCCGCTGTTCCCAGCAAACATACATCAGCGCCCTGTTTTGCAAACAAACCCACCGTCACGACCCCGACGATGTTATTGATTTCAGCTTCTAAGGCAATCGGGTCTTCAATTTGCATGCCATGCATATCGATGATGTAGTTACCGTTATCGGTAATCAGCGGCACGCCGTCTTTTAAGCGCAGACGCGCTTCGCCGCCAAATGCACTTAGCTTGCGCGCCACCACTGCTTGCGCCATAGGGATCACTTCAACCGGCAGCGGGAAGCGTCCTAAACGGTTCACCAGTTTTGAGCCATCAGCGATGCAGACGAATTGCTTTGCGACTGAGGCGACAATTTTTTCACGCGTCAAGGCGGCACCGCCCCCTTTAATCATCGCACCTTGCGCCGTGATCTCATCGGCACCATCGATATACACCGACATCGCCTCGACTTGATTGAGGTCAAACACCGCGATACCATGGCCGCGCAGTCGCTCCGCCGTTGCTTCAGATGAGGCCACTGCCCCCTTGATCTTGTGTTTAATTTTAGCCAATTCGTCGATGAAAAAATTCGCGGTCGAGCCGGTGCCGACGCCAACGATTTCACCTTCAACTACATAGTGAATGGCGGCTTGCGCAACAGCTAGTTTGAGTTCGTCTTGAGTCATGATAGGTCTATGTGCTGAGTAAAAAAGTAAAAAATAAATATGATTTTTGGTGGCTGAAATAGGCGAAAAGCGGCGTTCTATTGGCTACACCACCAACGGTGGCTCGTCCAGGATGGCTAATTGCTCGCGTAACTCGAGTATTCTATCCTGCCAATAACGCTGAGTATTAAACCAGGGGAAAGCCAGCTTAAAGGCTGGATCGTCCCAGCGCTGCGCCAACCATGCCGAATAATGCAAGAGGCGCAGACTGCGCAGTGCCTCGATCAAATGCAATTGACGCGGCTGAAAATCAAAAAAATCTTCATAGCCGGCCAAAATATCACAAAGCTGCGCCGTCATTTCAGCGCGACTACCCGATAACAGCATCCAGAGATCCTGGATCGCGGGCCCCATTCGACTATCGTCAAAATCCACAAAATGCGGCCCCGGATGGGCGCCACTATCGGTCCACAGCACATTGCCCATGTGGCAATCGCCATGCAAGCGTATCAAAGGATAGTCGCCTGCTTTATCGAAACAAGCAGCCACCGCATCGATGAGCAAACTGCTGATACTCAGATAGGCGGGCCGTATATCAACAGGAATAAAGTCATGCTCAAGTAAAAACTTGACTGGCTGACGCCCGAAATTTTCTAGGTCCAGCGTCGGTCTATGCTGATACGCACTGAGCGCACCATGCGCATGAATGCGCCCAATAAAGCGTCCTAACCACTCTAAGGTGTCGGCGCGGTCTAATTCAGGCGCGCGCCCACCCTGGCGGCTAAACACCGAGAATCGATAGCCCTGAAAATGATGCAAACTTTGACCAGCTGCGTCGACTAAAGCCGGCACCACCGGAATTTCCGCCTGACTCAGGGCGCTGACGAAGGCATGCTCTTCGAGGATGGCGGCATCAGTCCAGCGCTGCGGGCGATAGAATTTCGCAACTAGGGGCGCGCCCTCCTCCATGCCTAGCTGATAGACACGATTTTCGTAACTATTTAAAGCCAGCAGCCGTCCATCACATTGAAAACCCGCACTATGCAAGGCATCGAGCACGCAATCGGGGCTGAGCCCGGCAAAAGAGTCTGGGTCATCAGATCGCGCCGCTAGCGGCGACTCAGAGGGAGGAAAAAGTTCAGTCATAGGCAATATTGTACGTGCAATCCCCCACGAGAGCGGGACAAAGCGCTACACTTCGCTTATTCAAATTTCAGCTTATTTCTAATTAAGAGCCCCAACATGCATTTAGACGAACCCCTGAGCGACAAAGAATTCAACGAACTCGACAAATTTTTGATGTCAGATCGCGTTGGCGACGAAGGCATGACCATGGATGCCTTACATGGCTACCTGACCGCAATTGCATTGGGGCCTGAGGCAATCGCCATGGCGGAATGGCTGCCACTGGTTTGGGGTTTGCCAGATCAGGCAGAGCCAACATTTAAGAACGAAAAAGAATTGCAGCGCATTTCCAATTTAATCGCGCGCTTCATGAACGAGATACAAATTACCTTTGAGGTCGCACCGCAAGAATTCGAGCCGCTATTTTGCGTCATGGAGCAAGACGGCAAAGAACTCATCGATGGCGAAACCTGGGCTTGGGGTTTTTGGGAAGGCATGCAATTGCGCGAAGAAGCATGGGAAGCAGCCTGGGAATCCGATGAGATCGCCCCTTTGCTGACCACGATTTACTTGCTGGGCGCAGAAGAGATAGAAGAAAACGAATTGACGCTGGTCGACACGCCAGAGAAATGTCATCACTTATCGCTGCAATTGGAAGCTTCGATTCCGCTGATACGCCGTTTCTGGGCACCTTTACGCAAGTCCGGCGTGACCACCGTCAAGCGCGATGCGCCTAAAGTGGGTCGCAATGATCCCTGCCCATGTGGTAGCGGTAAAAAATACAAGGCCTGCTGCGGCGCTGAGCCTACCATCCATTAACACCACCCCCTCCTCAGGCGCAGCTTCAGCGCCTGAGCACATACTCTAAGTATCTGCTTTAGTAGCACAAATTTGTGTGCTACTTTAGCGGCTTTCCACTTTGTAACCGGAGTTATCCATGAGCCTGTTAGACCAATTCAACCAAGCCCAAATCGATTCTAAGAATTTACCAGAACGTCCAGATAACATGACTTTGCTCAAGATCTACGCTCTGTACAAGCAAGGCAGCACCGGTGACGCTACGGGCGACCGTCCAGGCATGACCGACTTCGTAGCACGCGCCAAGTTTGATGGCTGGGCTGCGCTATCGGGCACCAGCAAAGATGCCGCGATGCAACAATACATCGATTTAGTCGAAGGTCTGAAAGACTAATTGATCGGTCTCGTACTAAGCGGTCTCGTACTATCGCAACAATTTGTCAGAAACGAGGGGAGTATATTTTCTAGCCCGCATAGATAATGCGCGATACCCAGGAAAATACCAGCTACTCCCCTCTAGTATCCTGAATCTATGAAGAAGCTTCGGGATTCAACAAATGCGGCGGTCGCTGATGCGTCAAACCCGCAATCAAATTATCCGCAGCACAATTTGCCATCGCACGCCGGGTCGCGGCCGAGGCACTGGCAATATGCGGTGTCAAGACCACATTCTTCAAAGTCAAAAAATCAGGATTCAGATTCGGCTCGCCTTCAAATACATCGAGGCCGGCAGCCGCTATTTTGTTCTGCCGTAAAGCAGCGATTAAAGCCGCATCATCCACGATACCACCACGCGCCACATTGACCAAAGTAGCCGATGGCCGCAGCATGGCCAACTCAGCGGCGCCTATCGCATGATGGGTGGCCGCTGAATACGGCAAAATGAGGATCAGATGATCAGCCCTACTTAGCAATTCTTGCTTGCTCACATACTGCGCATTGTTGGCGTAACTCTCTTGCTCAGGGCTTAAGCGGCTACGATTGTGATACAGCACTTGCATATCAAAACCCATAGAGCGGCGTGCAATCGCCTGCCCTATTCTTCCCATGCCCAGTATCCCCAAGGTCGCACCATGCAGGTCGGCACCGAGAAAGGCATCGTAACTCCACTTATCCCATTTTCCCGCCCGTAAATAATGCTCGGCTTCGGTGATTCTACGCGCCGTTGCCATCAGCAAGGCCCAGGCAAAATCGGCCGTAGTTTGATTTAAAACATCGGGGGTATTACTGGCCATAACCTGAAATTGCGTACAAGCTGCCAAATCAATATTGTCATAGCCGACCGCCATGTTCGCCACCATTTTCAGCCTCGGTGTCTGCGCCAATAACTGCGCATCAATCCGCGCACTACCGGTGCACAGCAAGCCCTGCTTGCCGTGTAATTTAGCGACCAATTCTTGCGGCGTAAAGATCAGGTCATCTTGATTAGTCTCTAACTCGAAATGTTCAGCTAAGCGCGCCAGCGTCTGCGGAAAAATCGCACGTGCGACTAAAATTGCGGGTTTCATCGTCGGTGAATTATCTTTGCGTAAATTTATTTATTTAAAAAAAAAGCACGGTCATTAAGCCGAACAAGGGCAACAAGATGCCGCAAGACCAAGTCATGTAGGCAAAAAAGGAAGGCATGACGATGCCGCGCTGTTCGGCGATCGATTTCACCATCATATTGGGGGCGTTGCCGATATAACTCATCGCCCCCATAAACACAGAACCACAAGAAATTGCCGCCAGCGTGCCCGCCATTGACCCCATCAACACGCTAGCATCACCGCCCGCTGTATTGAAAAATACCAGATAGGTAGGCGCATTATCAAGAAACGAAGAGAGCGCACCACTCGCCCAAAAATACATGGCATTAATAGGCTGCCCCTGCGCATCTGATACTGCATGTATCACCGCTGAAAAAGCGCCCGATGGGCCCGCCTTTAGGATAGCGATGACCGGAATAATAGTGACAAAAATCGCAGCAAATAATTTTGCCACCTCACTCATTGGTGACCAGGCGAACTCATTACCTAAGCGCGCCGAGGCTCCATCTGGCACCCACTTTAGCGAAATGCCCAACACCAGCAACAAGCCAACATCGCGCAAGACATTCTGCAATTCTAAGTCAAGCCCAAACAGCGCAAAGCTAATGCCTGGTTTCCAGGCTCCACTCATCAACACCAAAGCAACCACCAAAGCCAACAAGGCGAAGTTCAGCTTACCTTCGATACTAATTGCCGAATCGGGCGTAGGATCGGAGCGTATCGGCAACTCTTCCTCTCTACGATGGTAGTAATATTTATCCAATGCATAAAAAATCGCCAGCAGACTGCAGCAAAGAAACAAGGTATGCACACTGAGGTGTTTGAGCGTCCACAAAAAGTCTACGCCCTGTAAATAACCTAAAAATAGCGGCGGATCACCCAGGGGCGTCAAAGCGCCACCCGCATTAGCGACTAAAAAAATAAAGAACACCATCACATGCTGCACATGCTGGCGATTATCGTTGGCTCGTATCAAAGGGCGCACCATTAACATGGCGGCTCCAGTGGTTCCCATCAGGCTAGCCAAGGCGGTTCCTATCGCTAGCAAACCCACATTTAACTCAGGAGTGCCGTGTAAATTACCATGCACGCAAATGCCGCCGGCCACCGCAAATAAAGTCAACAGCAAAATAATGAAAGGCAAATACTCGGCAAACAAAGTATGACTAATTAAAAGTGCAACCGTTTCCAGTCCATATTGCACAGCGCAAGGCAATACAAACATTAAGCCCCACCCTGCCGCAATTTTTCCAAAATGTTGATGCCATACGCGCGGCAAGAACAGGGGCAGCAAAGCGATGCTCAGTAATAAGCCAACAAATGGAATCGCGAACCAAGCCGGTAACTGGGCGCCATCTAGCGCACTCGCTTGCGCTGAATTAGTACTAAAACCAAGCAAGATCGCTAAACAGCATACTGGCCACTGCCGCCAGCAAATTGAGCAATGAGTGCGAAAATTAACCAGGTAAGCTGAGAGTCTCTTTATCATCATCGTATTTTAGTTTTGTAGATCGCGACTAAGCTCAGCTATAGCAAGAAGCCTTAGTTGCGGGTAATGAGTAGCTCAGCATCATAGACGAGTTGCACAAGGACAAACAAATTTTTTGCGCATCACCCCTGAAACAAGACAAATATTTTTTCAAACTTCAGCCCCATACTTAGATTTATCTCAATACGTGACATGTGCATTCCATTAGAATCCATGGCGCATAAGGAGCGTACTTAAATTGCCCTATAAAAGTGCACACACATTTGCTTATTCGTAATTTATCTAAGTCCCGTTTGTTAGTTACGTAGAATTACCTTAAAATACAGGGCTTCGCAGCTATTGACGTAATGATGGCTGTGCCCAATACCCCGTTTTTTGAAGATAGGCCTGTTATGACCCACGTTGTGACCGAATCTTGCATCCGTTGCCGCTATACCGATTGTGTGGATGTATGCCCGGTGGACTGCTTCCGCGCAGGTCCAAATTTCCTGATCATCGATCCAGATGAATGTATAGATTGCGCCGTATGCGTCGCGGAATGCCCAGTCAATGCAATTTACGCTGAGGAAGATGTGCCTGCCAATCAACAGCAGTTCATCAAGATCAATGCCGACTTAACGCCTAACTGGCCGTCCATCACAAAAACCACCGCGCCTCTGGCCGATGCCGATGACTGGAAAGACGTACAAGACAAATTGCAATACCTGACGCGTTAATTAATCTGCGCTGATTTTCACTGAGAATCCCCAGTTGTATGGAAAATAAACAAAGCAGCACTAGCAAGCTTATAGAAGCCGATGCCGTCATCATCGGCGCCGGTCCTGTTGGCCTGTTTCAAGTGTTTGAGCTCGGCCTCTTAGAAATTAAAGCGCACGTGATTGATTCTTTGCCTGTGGTAGGCGGACAATGCGTAGAACTGTATCCAGACAAGCCGATTTACGACATCCCTGCCGTACCAGTCTGCACCGGCCAAGAATTGACCGACAACTTACTCAAGCAAATCGAGCCATTTTCGCCTACCTTTCACCTGAATCAAGAAGTTACTTTGGTGCAGCGCAGAGAAGATGGTCGCTTTGATCTGGAAACCTCGCTAGGTCAAAAGTTCATCACAAAAACTATTTTCATCGCGGCTGGCGTTGGTTCATTTCAGCCGCGCACTTTGAAAGTAGAAGGCATAGAAGCTTTCGAAGGTTCGCAAGTTTTTTATCGGGTGAAAAATCCTAGCCAGTTCGAGGGTAAAAACCTGGTGATTTGCGGTGGTGGCGACTCAGCCCTCGATTGGGCATTGGCCTTGGCAGGCAAGGCAGAGTCGGTAGTGATACTGCATCGTCGTGACGATTTCCGCGCCGCCCCGTCTTCGGTCGCAAAAATGAAGGAAATGTGCGACAACTTCGAGATGCAATTCATCATCGGTCAAGTCAGCGGCATAGAAACAAAAGATGACAAGCTAAGCGAACTCAAAGTTACTGGTGCAGATGGCGTCACCCGCCGCTTGCCTTTAGATGATTTACTGGTGTTTTTTGGTCTATCGCCAAAGCTTGGCCCTATCGCCGATTGGGGTCTGGACATAGAGCGCAAACAACTCAAAGTAATCAGTACCGAGAAGTTTGAAACCAATGTTCCAGGTATTTTTGCGGTTGGTGATATCAATACCTATCCAGGCAAGAAAAAACTAATACTGTCTGGCTTCCACGAAGCTGCACTGGCCGCTTTTGGCGCTGCTGCTTATATTTTCCCTGAAAAGAAAATTCATATGCAGTACACCACTACCTCGCCCAAATTGCATAAAATTTTGGGTGTGGAAACGCCAGTTTTCGATTAAATTGATCGAATTTAAAATAAAAAGGCATCGCGAAACTCGCGATGCCTTTTTTACATAAGCACCGAGTATAAAAACATGGATTTAACAGTATTTATCAATCCTAAGCGCGACATTTGAATGGCTTTGCGACAAAATCCTTAAAGTGGTTTATGATGCAATGCAACATCTTAGTATTTTTATTCAAAATCTGAATTGATACACTTATCCGAAAGACTTGATCATGCTCTATCAATTTCATGAACTTAGCCGCGCACTCATGACGCCTATGACCCAATGGGCAGAAGCTTCATCGAAGATGTTTGCCAATCCTATTTCTCCGCTAGCACATACGCCTTATGCGCAAAGGATTGCGGCTGGCTACGAACTAATGTTTCGACTCGGCAAAGATTATGAAAAACCGCAATTTGAGATCAACTCGGTTACGATCAACGGCCAGGACGTTGCGATTTTAGAGAGTTCAGTGACAGACAAGGCTTTTTGTAAATTACTGCATTTCAAAAAAGACCTACCGCCCAAAGAATTAAGTAAATTAAAGCAAGCAAAAGTCTTGTTGGTTGCACCTTTATCTGGCCACCACTCGACTTTATTGCGTGACACGGTACGCAGCCTATTGCCGCAACACGATGTCTACGTCACCGATTGGATAGATGCACGCACCGTGCCACTGTCTGAGGGGCCATTTCATCTGGATGATTACATCGCCTACGTACAAGAGTTCATCCGTCAACTAGGTCCTGATGTGCATGTGATTGCCGTTTGTCAGCCTACGGTACCGGTACTCGCTGCGATCGCCTTGATGGCGACGGCGAAAGATCCAAAACTACCAAAAACTATGACGATGATGGGCGGCCCTATTGACCCACGTAAATCACCGACGCAAGTCAATAATCTGGCAACCGAAAAGAAATTTTCCTGGTTTGAAAATACCGTGATTTACAGTGTACCTGGCCATTTCCCTGGGCACGGTCGCAAGGTATATCCAGGCTTCTTGCAACATACGGGTTTTGTAGCCATGAATCCAAACCACCATGCGCAAAGTCACTGGGATTTCTATCAGCATCTGGTTCAAGGTGATGACGAATCGGCCGAACAGCATAGAAAATTCTACGACGAATACAATGCGGTACTCGACATGCCGGCCGAATACTATCTGGAGACAATTAAAACTGTATTCCAAGAGTTTCGTCTGCCTATGGGAACCTGGGAGGTTGCTGGCAAATTGGTTCGCCCTCAAGATATCAAGACAGTTGCCTTATTTACGGTAGAAGGCGAGCTCGATGATATATCCGGCCCAGGTCAAACCCAAGCAGCGCATGACTTGTGTAGCGGTATTCCGCAGAAGATGAAACAAGATTTCGTGGCACCGGGTTGCGGTCATTACGGTATTTTCTCAGGTCGCCGCTGGCGTGAAATAATTTGTCCAAAAATTGGCGAATTCATTAAGACCCATTCTTGACACTAAAAAAACCGCTGTTGTTCAGGCGGTTTTTTTGTATATACTTAATTGCTAATCGTTGTCTGTTTTAGTGCCAATCCCAAGGAATGCTATGCGCCTCATATTCGCCCTACTAATTGCATCATCCTTCGCCGGATGCGGTAAAAATGATGCCCCTGCCATGAAAATTGCAGAACCTCAACGCGAACAATTACAAAAGGCAAAAGAAGTCGACCAAGTTTTACAAAAAGCGGCAGAAAGTCAGCGCTTGGCAATCGATGCGGCGACAGCTAGTCAAACGGCTGACAAATAAGTTGGCGAGGAAGTTGGCAAGTAAGTTGCCGACTAAGCGCTGAGACATCCATAGAAAATCTGGCTATCTGTTTGTAAGCTTAGTTAATTCCAAGGATAATAGCGCCCTTAGCATTTACCTACGAATAGACACTCTGTGCCATCAACTCTTGCCGACCAAATCGAAGATCTATTGCCGCAGACTCAGTGTACCAAGTGCGGCTACCCAGCCTGTCGGCCTTATGCAGTGGCTATCGCCGACGGACTAGCCAGATACAATCAATGCCCACCAGGTGGTCAAGAAGGCGTTGCCAGACTGGCGAACTTACTTGGCAAGCCCGTCATTGCACTTAATCTCACGCATGGCCATGAGCGAGCACGCCTGGTTGCCATCATTGAAGAAGCCTATTGCATAGGCTGTACTTTATGCATACAGGCCTGCCCAGTCGATGCCATACTAGGTGCCGCTAAACAAATGCATACTGTGCTTCCCGAACTATGTACCGGCTGCGATTTATGCGTCGCGCCTTGTCCAGTCGACTGTATCAGCATGGTCAACGTCAGCGCAGAGAAAACTGGCTGGGACGCCTGGACCGAAACGCAGGCCGCGCAGGCGAGAAAGCATTACGAATCTCGGCAGACACGACTAGTCCGTGAGCAACAAGAAAATGAAGAAAGACTGCTAGCGAAAGCCCGCGAGAAATTACGCGCAGTTTCTTCCGAGCCAGCCTTGAGCGCAGAACAAGCAGCGGAGAAGGAAAGAAAACGTCAGATCATTTCTGCTGCGATAGAACGCGCGCAACAAAGAAAACGAGATTCCGAAACGCCAGAAAGCTAAATTAAAATCAAGTCAGATTTACTTTACGCACTCAATCAAAGATAAGAGAATTGAATCGATGAATGCAGCAAAACGACACGAAATTTTCGTTCGCCTGAAGCGGCAAAATCCTACGCCAACCACAGAATTAGAATACACCACGCCGTTTGAACTGCTCATCGCGGTTCTACTATCAGCGCAAGCGACCGACGTCTCGGTGAATAAAGCGACGAGAAAACTCTACCCTGTCGCGAATACCCCGGAAAAAATTTATGCACTGGGAGTTGACGGTCTAATACCGTATATTCAAACAATCGGTCTATTTCGCACCAAGGCGAAAAATGTTATTGAAACCTGCCGATTACTCATGACGCAGCACGACAGCATCGTGCCACGCACAAGAGAGGCTTTAGAGGCACTACCCGGTGTGGGGCGCAAAACCGCCAACGTGGTGCTCAATACCGCCTTTGGAGTCGCCACCATTGCGGTGGACACGCACATTTTTCGAGTCGGCAACCGCACCGGTTTGGCACCTGGAAAAAATGTGGATATCGTTGAAGAAAAATTGATGAAATTTGTCCCCAGCGAATTTTTTCTTGACGCCCATCACTGGCTGATCCTACATGGCCGCTATACCTGCACGGCGCGCTCGCCAAAATGCTGGAACTGCATGATCGCTGACCTGTGTGACTACAAACAAAAAACGCCCCTACCAGAGAAGGTATAAAGACGTTCTTTATTTTGATACTGCGCGCCATAATTAAGCAAATCAACACCATTTGCCTCAGGCTTTGGCTTAGCCAATTCTAAGGATAAGCATTAGGCTATCTTGCAAGCCTCGTCAAAAGCCAGGCGTGGTGAACGAGGGAATAATTTTGCGGCATCGCCATAACCCAGATTGCAGATAAAATTAGCCTTAACCTCCGTACCTGCGAAAAAAGCGGCATTGACTTGATCCGCATCAAAGCCAGACATGGGGCCACAATCCAAACCAAGAGCACGCGCTGCTAACATTAAATAGGCTCCCTGCAAAGACGAGTTACGAAACGCGGTGGCATCAATCAAAGCCTGATTACCCGCAAACCAGGCGCGTGCATCAGCGTGCGGGAACAGTGTAGGTAATTGCTCGTAAAATGCCATATCCATGCCTATGATAACGGTGACCGGTGCAGTTCTGGTTTTATCCTGATTACCTGGCCCTACACAAGCCAAAAGCTTGTTTTTCTCTGCCTCCGATTTAACAAAGACTAGGCGCGCTGGCGAACAATTAGCGGAGGTCGGCCCCCACTTCATCAGATCATAAATAGCATGCAATTGCTCATCGCTCACAGGCTTATTTTGCCACTCATTATGAGTGCGGGCATTGCTAAACAAGAGGGCGAGATTTTCTGGCGTCAACATGGTGTTTCCTTTTTTATCGGTATCAACGCCCGATAATACCCGAAGTAAGTCTATCCTTCAGCGCATGAAATCTAGATACACCGTAAAATACCCCTATTTATATCCCTAGCATTCAATATTCAAACATGTTCACCCCTAGCCAGCAAGATGTGCGTCGTTTTTTTTGTGACAGCTTTAAAAAGTCACACGCCAGAGAAATTCTCACCCCGCTCGAGGCAATCGCCGCTGATTGGATACATCAACATCCCGAATACGATCAGATTTTGAGTAATTTGGAAGCTGCGTTAGAGGCGGATTACAGCGTGGATCAAGGCAAGGGCAATCCATTTTTACATCTGTCCATGCACTTATCTATTTCGGAACAGATTTCAGTAGATCAACCACGTGGCGTAAAACATGCCTTTCAGATTCTGGCGAAAAAACTTAATTCTGAACACGAAGCACACCACCAAATGATGGAGTGCCTCGGTGAAATGATGTGGAACTCACAGAGGACGAGCTTGCCACCAGATGGCGAAGCGTATATCGAAGCACTGCGCAAACGCGCTAGCTAAAAAAAAGCCACGCTAACAGCGTGGCTTTTTTTATTCTACATGCTACTTATTTTTGCAAAACCAGAGTACCTGGCAAGCTATGAATATACGCAGAAATATTTTGGATATCGGTGTTTGACAAAGCCTTAGCCTGCGCACCCATAATCGCATTCCCTCGACCATATGCACCATCAGTACCACGCTGATAAGCCTTCAAAGCCTGGGCGAGATAGTCTTTATGTTGTCCCGCCAACTTAGGATAACTCGGGTCTATCGGTGTGCTGTAATTAGCACCGTGACAGGATGCGCAATTAAACTTTTCTGCGGCTAATTTACCGGCCTCGATATTGCCACCAGCAATTGCAGCAAACGAAGAAACTGAGAGCAGTAAAGCTAATAAAGTATTTTTTTTCATAATCTGCCCTTATTTTTATTTTTGTTGAGAGTAGTAAGCCGCCAGATCAGCAACATCTTGATCGCTCAGACTGCCCGCTATGCCGCGCATGGATGGATGCTTACGCTCACCCTTGCGGTAAGCCTTCAGCGCACTTTCTATGTAGGCTGCAGATTGACCACCTATCATAGGTACCTGATACACCTCAGGGAAAGTTGCTTTGTAACCGGGGATCGCATGGCAACCTATGCACATCGCGACTTTATTTTCAGCAGCCTTGGCATTGCCAACTATATCTGCGGCAGCGGCAAACTGGGTAAGGCTCGCCAGAGCGAGGAGAGCGAACAATTTTTTCATATTGGCGGAGATCGTGTTATCTAATGATATGGTTTGATACAACACAACATTCTAGCTGATTATGCTCAAATTTGCGTTAAAAACCTAGCGCTTGGGGGTCAACAAGCCCACTTTTATGTGTCTGATATGCCGCAAATGGAAAAACGACTTACTAGACCCGATGAGGAATAGCACAAGCGTTCGCAAGCAAGCCGATTCTCGCTTATACTTTGCGTTAAACCCACCCCTTCTTAAGACAACAACATTCACGCAAAACATGAAACAGGCAACCCGATTTGATGGCGCACAAAATTATGTCGCGACCGATGATTTAAAACTGGCAGTCAATGCCGCTCTGACCCTGCAACGGCCTTTACTAATCAAAGGCGAGCCCGGTACCGGAAAAACCATGTTGGCAGAAGAAGTCGCTAGCGCCCTCAATATGCCCTTGATGCAATGGCATATTAAGTCGACCACAAAAGCCCAGCAAGGCCTCTATGAATACGATGCAGTGTCACGCCTACGTGATTCACAGCTAGGTGACGAACGCGTCAAGGACATCCACAATTACATCGTCAAAGGTGTGTTGTGGCAAGCGTTTACTGCCAATGAACCGGTCGTTCTGTTAATCGATGAAATTGATAAGGCCGACATCGAATTCCCTAACGACTTACTACGTGAACTAGATCGTATGGAATTTTACGTCTATGAAACGCGCGAAATGGTCAGAGCCGTACATAGACCCTTGGTAATCATCACGTCTAACAACGAAAAAGAATTACCCGATGCATTTTTACGTCGCTGCTTCTTCCATTACATCAAATTCCCAGACAAAGAGACGATGCAACAAATCGTCGATGTCCACTTCCCTAAGCTCAAAAGTGATTTATTAGCACAAGCCTTGCAAACCTTCTATGAAGTACGTGATATCGCAGGCTTAAAGAAAAAACCATCGACGTCCGAATTGCTGGACTGGCTAAAATTATTGCTGGCCGAAGATATTCCTGCAGAGATCCTGCGCGGAAAAGATCAGAAACTAGCGATACCTCCGCTGCACGGCGCACTCTTGAAGAATGAACAGGATGTCCATTTGTTTGAGCGTCTGGTCTATATGTCGCGCACCAACCGCTAAAACCAACTAATAACTACGATGCCAAATAGGGGGAGCAATGCCCCCCCTATTCCGGCTAGTTAGAAACCTCGATTAGCTTAGTCCACGGTTGCCGATTTAAAAAAATACCAGGCATAGGCTCAGTGCGCAATATCCATGCGCCTCTCCAAGGCATTGCCTCGCAAAGCCGCATGGATACTGGGCGCTAGGCCATTGCACTTTTCAAATTTCAATTTCCAATTTTGATTGCGCATAAACGAAAAAAAACCGCCCATTTGGACGGTTTTCATTGTGATCACGCCGAGAATAGCACTCCGTAATAGCAAGTGCCCCGTGCAGTGATTTTTCGTTTAGTTCTTAGCTTAGTTCTTGGCTTGATCAACTAACTTGTTTTTGGCAATCCAAGGCATCATCGCACGCAATTTTGCGCCGACTTCTTCAATTTGATGCTCGGAAGTCAAACGACGACGGGAGATCAAAGTTGGTGCACCAGCCTTGTTTTCCAGAATGAAGCTCTTCGCGTATTCACCAGTCTGAATATCTTTCAAGCATTGACGCATAGCGTCTTTGGTTGCAGAAGTGACGACTTTCGGGCCAGTCACATATTCGCCGTATTCTGCATTGTTAGAGATTGAGTAATTCATGTTGGCGATACCGCCTTCATAGATCAAATCAACGATCAATTTCAACTCATGCAGACATTCGAAGTAAGCCATTTCTGGGGCATAACCAGCTTCAACCAAAGTCTCAAAGCCAGCTTTGATCAATTCAACTGCGCCGCCGCACAAAACAGCTTGTTCGCCGAACAAATCTGTTTCAGTTTCTTCACGGAAGTTGGTTTCGATGATACCAGCACGACCACCACCGTTTGCCATCGAATATGACAAAGCGATATCACGGGCAGAACCGGATTTATCTTGGTACACAGCGATCAAATGAGGTACACCACCACCTTGCGCGTAAGTACCACGCACTGTGTGACCTGGCGCTTTTGGCGCAACCATGATGACATCTAAATCAGCACGTGGCACGACTTGACCATAATGCACGTTAAAACCGTGAGCAAATGCCAATACGGCACCTTGCTTGGCGTGCGGCGCGACGTTTTCGCTGTAAACCTGAGCGATATTTTCGTCTGGCAACAAGATCATTATGACGTCAGCGGCTTTAACTGCATCATTCACTTCCATCACGTTCAGACCGGCATTTTTTGCTTTATCCCAAGACGCGCCACCTTTACGCAGAGCCACAGTTACCTTGCAACCTGAATCATTCAAGTTTTGTGCATGGGCATGACCTTGTGAACCGTAACCGATGATAGTAACGTTCTTGCCTTTGATCAGGGACAGGTCGCAATCTTTATCGTAGAAAACTTTCATTTTTATTCCTAATAGTGTAATTGTTTGGATGGGACTAAATACTGTGTTTTAAAGCTGTTTTTATACTTTAAGGATGCGTTCGCCGCGCCCTATACCTGAACCACCGGTGCGTACTGTTTCCAGAATCGCAGTGCGGTCTATCGAGTCGATAAAGGCGTCCAACTTGCCTTTGTTACCGGTCAATTCTATGGTGTAGGTCTTTTCAGTCACATCAATGATGCGGCCACGGAAAATATCCGCAGTGCGCTTCATTTCTTCACGCTCTTTACCGACCGCTCTCACTTTGATCAGCATCAGCTCGCGTTCTATGTGCGCACCTTCAGTCAAATCAACCACCTTAATCACCTCGATGAGGCGATTAAGGTGCTTGGTGATTTGCTCAATAATATCGTCGGAGCCGGAAGTGACGATGGTCATACGCGACAAAGTCGCGTCTTCGGTCGGCGCCACCGTCAAGGTTTCAATGTTGTAACCACGCGCCGAGAACAAACCGACTACGCGCGACAAGGCACCAGCTTCATTTTCCAGCAAAACAGAAATGATATGTCTCATTACAGATCCTCCGAGCCAAGCAGCATTTCAGTCAAGCCCTTACCCGCCTTAACCATAGGCCAGACGTTTTCAGATTGATCGGTAATGAAGTTCATGAACACCAACCTATCTTTCATGGCAAACGCTTCTTGCAAGGCGCCATCCACGTCCGCCGGATTTTCTATCTTCATACCGACGTGACCATATGCCTCTACTAGCTTGGTAAAGTCCGGCAATGAATCCATATAAGATTCAGAATAACGTCCGTTGTAATCAATTTTCTGCCATTGACGCACCATGCCGAGGGCACGGTTATTCAAGAGAATAATTTTGGGCGTCAAGTGATATTGCTTACACGTTGCCAGCTCTTGAATACACATCTGTATCGAAGCTTCACCAGTAATACAAGCCACGGTTGCATCCGGATTGGCCATTTGCACACCCATGGCATAAGGTAAACCTACGCCCATCGTGCCTAGTCCACCGGAGTTGATCCAGCGCCGTGGCTTATCAAAGCGGTAGTATTGTGCTGCCCACATCTGATGCTGACCGACGTCGGAAGTAACAAAGGCATCGCCCTTGGTGATTTCCCACACTTTTTGCACTACCGATTGTGGCTTGATCAAATCAGGCGAAGTGGCAAATTTGAGGCAATCACGTTCCCGCCACTGATTAATTTGCTTCCACCATTCAGCTAATGATTTTGGGTTTGGTTTGAGTTCTGTAGCATTTAATTGCGACAAAAATTCTACCAACACATCCTTCACATTGCCAACGATAGGAATATCAACTTTGACGCGTTTAGAGATCGACGAAGGGTCGATATCGATATGGATAATTTTACGAGGATGCGACGCAAAATGCTTAGGATTGCCAATCACCCTATCGTCAAAGCGTGCACCAATTGCGATCAACACGTCGCAATGTTGCATCGCCATGTTGGCTTCATAAGTACCATGCATGCCAGGCATACCAACAAATTTATCGTCAGATGCACGATAAGCCCCCAAACCCATTAAGGTATTTGTGCACGGAAAACCTAATTGATCGACCAATTTATTCAGTTCTGGCGCAGCATTCGCCAGGATCACACCACCACCGGTGTAGATCATAGGACGCTCAGCTTGCAGCAATAATTGAACGGCCTTACGAATTTGGCCAGAGTGACCTTTATCGACAGGCTTATACGAGCGCATCTCGACTTCTTTTGGATACTCGTAGGTAGTTTTATGGTTGCTGATATCTTTGGGGATATCGATCAGTACTGGGCCAGGGCGACCAGTGGTCGCAATAAAAAACGCTTTTTTGACTGTCGCCGCCAGATCTCTGACGTCTTTCACCAAAAAATTATGTTTTACACAGGGCCGTGTAATACCTACCGTATCACATTCTTGAAAAGCATCTTGACCGATAGCATGACTAGGAACTTGACCTGAAATGATCACCATAGGAATTGAATCCATATAGGCTGTCGCTAGACCAGTTACGGCATTCGTTACACCGGGACCAGAGGTCACCAACGCCACGCCAACTTTTTGAGAAGATCGGGAATAAGCATCGGCAGCGTGAATCGCAGCCTGCTCATGACGAACAAGAATATGTTGAAACTTGTCCTGATTGTAAATTGCGTCGTAGATATAGAGTACCGCACCGCCCGGATATCCGAACACATGCTCAACACCCTCTTCGGCCAGACATTTAACTAAAATTTCTGCGCCTGTAAATTCTGAACTCATAATAAGTATTCCTTTCAAGGTCCATAGGAGATTGATCGGATGTTCTTTCCTAGCGAAACTGTAATACCAAGCGCTCAGCTGACATCCCTTTTTGTGCGGTCACGCCATCCTTTGTACATCCGTTGGACATAGTTCCAGATTGCGCTTAAAGGCGACTCGTTCAGTCAGTTTACAAGCTTGGCTACAACATGTTTCTCACACTTGTGGCATGGGTTAGAACAAACAGCTAATGAAAGCGAACCAGCTGAAATTAGCATTATGAGCTAAATCAAACCGATTTTTTTGCTCCAAGATCTTGGAGCGAAGTCGTACGGTACTGCGTTGCAGCAATTTGGTCAAGAAAAATTCGCTATTAGCTTGCATAAAATAAGCACCCACGGCTTAGCCCAAATAAAAAGTTAAGACATCTAAGAATAATTTTGCTAGCATTGGCGAAATTTTTACATTAGCGACTATTTGATAAGTAGTACAAGCACAGGTCGACTCAAAAAAGATCGGCTTTCTTTAAAAGATTTCCGTATTAAAACAAAGAACACTTTAGATCTCGGATACGAACGCCAACTCATGGCTACAGACAAAGAATTAGGAAGTTTTCTGGAAGGTGTCGAACGCCGCGCCTTCAAACATGCCCTTTATATGGTTCGCAACGAGGAGTCATCACTGGACATCGTCCAGGAAGCGATGATAAAACTTGCGGAAAAATATGGCGACAAGCCAGCGGCCGAATTACCCATGCTTTTTCAGCGTATATTGCAAAACACCATATTAGATTTTTTCAGAAGAGAAAAAGTTCGAAACACTTGGGTTAGTTTATTTTCGAATATTGCTCCAAACAATCAAGACGATGATAATTTTGATCTACTAGAAAACTTCGCATCGGAAGAAGGCTCTGAGGCCGCAGAATCAGTTGCCGACAAGCTAGAACGAGAACAAATATTGAATATTATTGATGAGGAAATAAAAAAACTTCCTACGCGTCAACGAGAAGCCTTCCTCATGCGTTATTGGGAGGACATGGATGTGGCAGAAACGGCCACCGCAATGGGATGCTCCGAAGGTAGTGTAAAAACACATTGCTCAAGAGCTACGCACGCATTAGCCGCATCGCTTAAAGCAAAAGGAATACGTTTATGAACCACACAAAAGATACCCACGATCTCGAGTTCGCCTACAAAGTAAGGCGAGCCCTGAACGAATCAGCTGAAAACATCCCAAATTCTGCACTAGAGCGCCTAGCCAGTGCACGTAAAATTGCATTGTCTAAGAAAAAACAAGCCGCTCCTGTAGCTGTGCGTTCTTTTAGTGGCGTGCTAGCGGGTAATTCTGGATTCTCGTTTCAAGGTCCAAGTTCTTTAATCGGTAAGCTGGGGATTGCGTTTCCATTGTTAGTATTGGTAATCGGACTTTTTGGGATTTATGAATACGAACAACAACAAAGAATTACTGACCTGGCGGAGATCGATGTAGCGGTACTTGTGGACGAGTTGCCTCCTGATGCGTATCTTGATACCGGTTTTCGCGCCTTCTTGAATAAGTCTGAGGAATAAACGTGCGTTTTCCCGCTCTGAATTTAAGCATTAAGTTACAACTATTTCTTTTTTCATTGTTAGTGACAGGCACCTCTACGGTGCTTGCCACTAATGGTCTGCCCGCAGCTACGGCATTGCAGAAGCCAACTACGCCGAACTCAACTACGGTTGCAAGCAAACCGCTTTGGGCATCACTCTCTCCACAACAAAAATTAGCTTTATCCCCGTTATCAGCGGAGTGGGACAAAATCGATGAGGTTCGCAAGAAAAAATGGTTGGAAATAGCTGCAAAATACCCAAACATGAAACCAGATGAGCAAACTCGAGTACAAGAACGTATTCGTGACTGGGTAAAACTGAGCCCCGAGCAACGCATGCAGGCGAGGGAAAATTTCGCTCAAACCACACAGATAAAACCCGAACAAAAATCAGCGCAGTGGCAACAATACCAGCAACTTAGTGAAGAACAAAAAAAACAGTTGGCGAACGAAGTCAGTAGCAAGAAAAGCATTACGAATATTCCATCCGAATCGCAAAGGGTAGTCAAACCTTTAGCGCCCATTCGCGTTGGCCCACCACCTACGGCCAAGTCTAGTCCGAAACCAGTGCCATCACCTCTAGCCACACCTATCGTGGAAACTGCCTCAACAGGCGAGCAAAGCACTCCGACCTCGACTCCAACACCTCCTGCAACAACAAACAGCGCTGCGGCCTCTCAAGCCGCTTCCAAATAAGCATTGAAAAAACCATCATTATCACTCTCAGCCCCGAAAATCGGCACTCGATTAATCTGCATGTTGTATGAAGCCGTGCTGCTATTTGGCGTCGCATTTATTGCGACACTGCTGTTTGATGTTACGACACAAAACAGTACAACGCCCACACTTAGATACGCTAGAGAATTTTGGTTATTTCTTATTTTCGGCGTCTATTTTATTTACTTTTGGTGTCGCACCGGCCAAACCTTGGCGATGAAAACCTGGCACATTCGCGTCATCGATAGTGAAAGGTCCAAGCTCCCCATCATTAAAGCTATTGTGCGTTATTGCCTTGCTTGGATGTGGTTCATACCAGGGCTGGCGATTGCTTACCAGTTTGAACTTAAGAACTGGAGCAGCATCGTCGCAGTTCTTGTAGGGGCCATCGCCTGGGCAATTACAGCGAACTTTGATCAAGATAAGCAATTCCTACATGATAAATTGGCGAAGACACGTTTAATCATCGACAATGCGACATCCGCGGAAAAATAATCAGATGAAACACTCTAAAAACGCCAATCCAGCCACCGTAGTTTTTTTGCATTTTTAGCATAAAATGTTATCCTATAGAAATAGCAATCTGCCAGCGCTGAAATATACTCGTATTTGCTCATGGCCTTGTCCACTTCCACCCGCTAACGCGAGCTTGATTTTAAGATTTTCACTTTTGAATTAAGACGCGATAGATTGATAAAGAGAATAGACATGCAACACAAAGCTCCTCGTCGCACCAGAGAACGCATACTTGAACTGTCACTGAGGTTATTCAACGAATTTGGCGAGCCAAATATCACCACGACAGTGATCGCCGAAGAAATGAATATCTCCCCAGGTAATCTCTACTATCATTTCAGAAACAAAGATGATATCGTTAATTCGATTTTCGTACAGTTCGATGCTGAAATTAATAAAAAACTCGCTTTCCCAGAGGGACGCAAGGCCAATATCCAGGATATTTGGACTTACCTTCACCTTACTTTCGAGCTAGTGTGGCGTTACCGATTTTTCTATCGCGACTTAAATGACTTACTTTCTCGCAACCGCAAGCTAGAATTAAATTTCAAACAGATCTTGAGCCACAAAACAAAAGTTGCCTCAGAGTTGTGCATAGGATTGAGATTAGACGGTGAATTTGAAGGAACTGATATGGATATTGACGCTTTGGCGACCAATATCGTCGTAGTTGCCACCTATTGGCTTTCGTATGAGTATGTTAGAAATCCAAGAAAATATACTGAATTGCAAACAATGTCCGATTCACTGGCGCGCGGTTGCTATCAAGTGATCGTGCTTATTAGCCCATATTTGCGCGGCGAGACCAAAACGGCATTTGAGAAACTTTCTCAAGAATATTTGCAAAAATTACCTCAGTAATAAAATTTCCAAATGAAGTCCATTTGCGTATATTGCGGCTCGTCGCCGGGTGCATCTGAAATTTATGCTTCAGGTGCGCGCGACTTGGCAAGAGTCCTAGTCGCGCATCAAATTTCTTTGGTGTATGGTGGTGGCAGTATAGGCTTAATGGGAATACTCGCCGATGAAGTTCTGCGACTTGGTGGTCATGTTATCGGTGTGATACCGAAAGCCTTGATGGATAAAGAGCTTGGGCACACGCAGTTAAGCAAACTTCACATCGTTCAGAACATGCATCAACGCAAGGCATTAATGTCTGAATTATCCGATGGTTTCATTGCGCTCCCAGGAGGCATAGGAACACTGGAAGAGTTATTTGAAATGTTCACTTGGCTACAATTAGGCATACACAACAAACCCTTAGGAATACTCAATATCAACGGTTTTTACGACCAATTGATAGAGTTTTTAAAGCACACGGTAAAAACAAAATTTCTTGCATCTGAACAATTGGATTTACTCATCAAGGAAACTGATCCCGAATTATTGTTGCAAAGTTTAAGTAATTTTCACTATACCCAGATCAAAAAAGGCTTACATCTGAAAGACAGTTAGTGCGTGACAAACCACCCAAGCGTACCCACTCAGCCCGCCCTATTAATGTATTACATTCAGCAAAACGGCCATTAAAATATCACTGAATCTACTACATTATCCCGATATGAATCCTTTCATTTTACGCATTCTCCACAACTTGTTGAGTTCATCAGAAAACAATATGTCTGTTATTCAGCCACAAGCACTGATTTGATGTATTTACAGAGTAAAATGCGGCTTCAAATCTTCTTTTCAGTGTTTATCAAATCATGAAATTTTCTAAGCAATTTCAATTGTACGAATCCGAAGCCACGCTCTTCATAAATCAATTGAAGCAAAACAACGCACACCTAGAACAAAATCAACGTGAAGGTCGCGCCCTCCTTTGGGATAAAGCCCCACTCGATCTAGACACGCAAAAACGCAATGATGCTAGCCGCCTAGAGCAACCAGCTTACGTTTACCAATCCAAAATCTAAGCGCTAAGAGTTAGCCAAGATGCAAACCTTGCCGGCAATCGACTTGCCTTTAATAGGTGAGAAAGACAGTACGCCAGATACTGTCGATGGTTTGGCATTTGCAAAGCTATATGGCGAGCCATTATTTAAACTACCAAATGACCTATATATTCCACCCGATGCTCTAGAAGTATTTCTCGAAGCATTCGAAGGACCTTTGGATCTGCTGTTGTATTTGATACGCAAACAAAATTTCAATATCCTCGACATTCCAATGGCGCAAGTCACCTTGCAATATTTAACTTACGTCGAGCAGATTCGAAAGAGCAATCTTGAACTGGCAGCGGAATATTTACTGATGGCAGCAATGCTGATAGAAATAAAATCACGCATGCTCTTACCGAGTAAAAAAAGCACCGCCGGAGACGAGGTTGATGATCCACGTGCAGCACTGGTACGTCGATTATTGGAATACGAGCAAATGAAATTGGCGGCCTACGACCTCAACACCATTCCACAGCTAGGTCGTGATTTTCTCCATTCTCAAGTTTTTATTGAGCAAAATACAGTACTACATTGGCCAGAAGTTGAAATTGCCGATCTACAAGCTGCATGGGCAGATGTTATCAAGCGGGCGACCTTGGTGGCTCATCATAAAATTAGTCGAGAAGAACTCTCGGTACGTGCTCACATGAGTAGTATCTTACGTCGCTTGCAGTCCAGCAAATTTGTGGAGTTCTGTGACTTGTTCGACACAAGTAAAGGCGCGCCGGTTTTAGTGGTGAATTTTGTCGCCTTACTCGAACTAGCGAAAGAAACGCTGATCGAGATCACCCAGGCTGAAGCCTTTGCCCCTATTTATGTTCGCTTAGCTTACTCCCCAAACTGAAGCATTTCTATTTAAGTTTCAGGTTTCTAATCCATAAAAGTTTTACATGAAAATAATTTCCTCAATCGAAGAACTACGTGATCAATTGCGTGGTCAGTTACGTACTGCATTTGTTCCTACCATGGGCAATTTGCATGAAGGTCATCTCTCTTTAATGCGCCTAGCCAGAAGACATGGCGATCCTGTCGTTGCGTCGATTTTTGTTAATCGATTGCAGTTTGGACCAAACGAAGATTTTGATAAGTATCCGCGTAGCTTTCAAGCTGACGTAGAAAAACTCGAAAAAGAAGGCGTGTATGTCTTGTTTGCGCCGACCGAGAAAGATCTCTATCCTGAGCCGCAAGAATATAGGGTGCAACCGCCGGATCAATTGGGAAACACGCTCGAAGGAGAGTTTCGCCCGGGATTTTTCACCGGGGTCACCACCGTCGTATTGAAATTATTCTCATGTGTGCAACCCAAGGTTGCCGTGTTTGGAAAAAAAGATTATCAGCAATTGATGATCATCCGCAATATGTCGAAACAGTTTGCCCTACCTACGGAAATCATCGCGGCTGAGACTTGGCGCGCAGATGACGGTCTGGCACTCTCCTCGCGCAACGGTTATCTATCAGAGGCCGAGCGCAAAGAAGCACCCGTCTTGTACCAGACGCTGAATGAAGTGGCCGCGGATGTGCGTAATGCCAGAGAAAACGGCAACTTGAATTTACTCGCAATTGAGCAAAAAGCTATGAACAAGCTCGCTCAGCGTCACTGGAACCCCGATTACGTCTCGATTCGTAAGCGCGATGATCTTCAGCCCCCCTCGGCCGCCGATCTGGAAAAAAATGCAGAACTGGTAGTCTTGACTGCGGCAAAACTTGGCAATACTCGTTTGATCGACAATTTGGAAATTTAATGCAAAAAGTCTTTTGCTTCAGCCTGCTGCTATTAAGTCTATTTTCAGCGACAAATAGTTCATCAGCCAGCGTATCGGTGCAAGATGACGCTAAGCACATAATAAAGTTAGCGACTCCAGCGAAGCGCATCATTAGCCTGGCACCGCACGCAACAGAGTTACTGTTTGAAGCGGGCGCCAGGCACTTGATAGTGGGCGTCAGCGATTACAGCGACTATCCAGAGGCCGCAAAAAAAATTACTCCCATAGGCAATATTTTCGCCCTAGATCTGGAGAGATTAATCAGGCTAAAACCAGATTTAATCGTGGTCTGGGGCACAGGCAACGCTAAACTGATTGTAGACAAACTTCGCGGGCTTAAAATCCCGGTCTTCGAGAGTGAACCGCGTAGTTTCGAAATGCTTGCCAGCTCTTTAGAGCGCCTATCTATCTTGACTGGGCTTGATGAAACCGGAGTTGCTGCGGCGAATAGATTTCGAAATCGCCTAGAGCTACTTCGTAGTACTTACGCGCTTAAACCTTCTGAAAAAAAACTCAGCGTTTTTTACCAAGTGTGGGGCAAGCCCTTAATGACATTAAATAACCAGCATTTGGTCTCTTCGGCGATCAGCCTATGTGGTGGAGTAAATATTTTTGGCGACCTCAAAGACCTTAGTCCCAGCGTTACGATAGAGGCCGTGTTGGCAGCAGATCCCCAAGTGATAATCACCACCAGTGGAGAACAACAAGATAATCTGTCAAATTGGCTGCAATTTAATAAATTATCCGCTGTCAGCAAAGCAAACCTTTACACAATTAAAGGTGATTGGTTAAATCGTGCCGGCCCGAGGGTACTTGATGGCACAGAGGAACTTTGCAAAAACTTAAAAACCGCGAGAACGAAGTGAGCTTAATTCCAGTGGCGTGGATCGACCTGGTAATAGGCTCTGACCTGCTCAAATAGTTCTGGATGAAAACGCGCTAAATCCATACTTTTCTCAAAAAACGCCTCGGTAACAACCGCAAAAAACTCTGCAGGATTACTTGCCCCATAATGATCGAGAACGCTAAATTGATTAGTTGCGGCTGCGCTCTTCAATGCCTCAAATTCGATAGAGAAAATTTGAGACCAACGTCGATAACTCTCTCGGTTTGATAAATACGGTACACCATTACTCGCACCTGTCTCACTATCGAGCTGATGCGCAAACTCATGTAAAACCACATCATGCCCGTCAGACAATTGGGTTGATGTTATTGCGTCGTTTCGCACATGATCCCATGCCAGAATGACTCTTCCATCACTCCAAGATTCGCCAGACAAAGTTTGATTGGCATGCGTGACCCCACCGCCCAGACCAGTTTCTACGCGCGGGGCCACGAATGCCGTGGGATAAACCAAAACAAATTTCAAACCTGGATAAACGGCAGTCGGACGATTCAACAATAACATACAGGCCTTGGCGGCTATCGTTACCCTGATCTCGTCAGTAATAACTTGCCCGCCACAACCCACAAATTTTTTTTGATGTAAAAATTGTTTAATCAGTCGTTTTAATTGCAACTGCAAATCAACTGGCATCCTAGAATAGACAGGCAGATTTCGCCTTAATATTTTCGAAAATTGAGATGGAAAAGCATGAGCAATAGCACGTCGCAAGCGATATCCTGGCCAAAATACGCATATACCTATTCCTATCGAGAGTAGCAACAGCAGCGCCATTATTGGTTCCATTATATGTCCAGACTTACAGTTCACTTCACTTTAAGTAAGTCAGCTTTGGTGCGACAGAACGACAAAACAGCACCGCGCCGCTCTTTGCTTACATCCAATAATTGGGGCTTAAAACTAGAATATCAATAATAATCCGGCACTCAGCAGACTATTCCGATAACTGAGATAATATCAATTCTTTTAATGCAATTTTTTAATGGAATTAAATGCGCAAAGGAATACTCTACGCCACAGTGTGCTACTCAGCCTGGGGTCTATTTCCAATCTACTTTAAAGCCCTGCATGAAATTTCTCCAATAGAAATCCTGCTCTACAGGATGTTATTTTCTTTAGTCTTTTTACTTGCTATTTTAAGCTGGCGTAATCAATGGGCATGGGTGCGACTAGTGCTTCGCACGCCAAAATTGATAGCAGGCTTCGGCGCAAGCGCGCTACTACTCTCGATTAACTGGTTCATTTACATCTGGGCGATTAACAATGGAAGAGTAATCGACGCTAGCCTCGGATATTTCATCACCCCCTTAGTGAGCGTGCTACTTGGCTATGCGTTCCTACATGAGCGATTGCCGCGCTTACAAAGTGTGGCACTAGGTTTCGCCGCTGCTGGCGTCGCGTGGTTGGCATGGCAAACCGGTCATCCACCCTGGATAGGCTTAGCACTTGCACTGTCTTTTGGTACTTACGGCCTACTAAGAAAAACCGCGGCCCTAGGCGCATTGGAAGGATTATCCCTGGAAACAGCCCTGCTCTTTCCGTTTGCACTAGGCTATTTACTTTGGCTAAGCGATCAAGGTCAAACCAGCTACCTAACAAGTAGCGATAGCGCCCGCTGGTTATTATTGGCGGCGGGCCCTATCACCGCCATTCCCCTACTCCTATTTGCCACAGCTGCCAGACGCATTCCTATGGCGACCCTAGGCGTCTTACAATACATTTCACCCACGATACAATTGATACTCGGTGTCTATCTCTATAATGAATCGTTTGGTTCAGCACGACTCATGGGCTTTCTTGCAATATGGCTAGGCTTAGCGCTGTATTCTTTCGAAGGTATTAGAAATACGTATTTAGCGAGAAAATGAACTCGTCACGACAGCAAGAAACACGGCATGTCGATTAAAAAACTGCCTTAAGCGAAGTCGCGTATCCATAAGTTAGCTTCATCCAAATTATCAAAAATGGCGAAGGGCCAATCGAGCGCACTATAATTTTTAATCGCTACTGGCCGCATGAAGGCCAGTCCTTCCAGATGCGCAGGGATAACATAGGCGGTCGCCTTATGCGCCAGACCCGCCCCTTTTAACATTTTCAACAGCTCCGCATGACCCACCATCACCTCGGGTGACGCCAATACGCTGCCTGAAAATTCGACAATTTCGGTGAATGGCCCTTGTCCGACATGGCTACTGAGAAATTCCCCCTCAAGTGCCACCAAAGCATTCATTAATTCCAGATTAAATGGCCCACAAGCTTGTACCGAAATAGTCTTGCCTCGCAAGGCCATATCTACCCGTCCATGTTGCTTGAAAGCGCCTTGCGCATGTTGCACGGTACTGTTTTTTACGGTTTTCATTCCACACCTAATTCCGACTTCAACTCTGACTTTGACTTTGACTCTGACATCACGCTGTAAGCTATGGCTCAAGCAGTACTATTATAGATCTCAGTATACAAGAATGCTTAGCTTACCAAGTCTCACACCTGGCAAGATGGCAGCCATTGTTGTAGGTCAAGAACAGCAGTCAGAATCAAGTTCGCTTTTGTGATAAAGTACGCGCTCGCTAGGGGTCCTGGATTTATGAGGAATACGCCTGCACTTTAGAGTGCTGCTATTTTTCGAATTTGGGTGAGAGAGTCCCTTCCTACCTGATCTGGATAATGCCAGCGAAGGGAAGCGCAAAGTGCTTCATTCTTCTTTGTTTGCTCCCGCGCCATGCAAGGTCCAGTCAGACCATATTCGCAATCACGCGCAACAAAAAGAGCACATCATGTCTAAGCAAAATCATCGTCGTTCCGTCCTTACCTTAGCGATCGCACAGGCCTTCGTATTTGCGCCATCCGCATACGCCCAAACTAAAGAACAATCTCTGCAAGAGGTGATCATCACAGCTAGCAAAGCGAGTGAACTGCAAGAGCGGAGCACTAAAGCCGGCGGTTTCATAGAGACCACTTTACTCGAAACACCGGCCTCGGTCAGCGTTTTTACACTAGCACAAATGCAGGATTTACGCATACGCCAAACCAGCGATGCCATGAAATTCGATGCTAGCGTCAACGACGCATATAACGCTGTGGGCTACGCTGAACAATTCTCCATCCGCGGCTTCGCGCTCGATAATGCATCGAGTTACCGCAAGGATGGTTTTGCGATTCCAGGCGGTGCCTCCATCCCGCTTGAGAATAAAGAACGCATAGAAGTATTAAAAGGCATAGCCGGCTTCCAGGCAGGTTTTGCGACTCCAGGTGGTATTTTGAACTACCTCACCAAGCGCCCTAGTGCTGCAGCACTGCGTTCAGCGACACTGGAAGTAAGCGAGCGCGGCACGGCGTACGGCGCCATTGACCTCGGCGGTATGTCAGACGACAAACGTTTCGGCTATCGTATCAACGCTGCTGGCGAACGCATGCGCTCCTACATCAAGGGTGCCGATGGTGAACGCCAGTTTGTTTCCGGCGCATTTGACTGGCATATCAGCCCGCAAGCCTTGCTGCAACTCGATCTCGATTACCAACATAAATCACAATTATCGGCACCCGGCTTTCAACTATTCAACGGCACCGACCTGCCTCAGGGAATCAAGGCCGACATGATGCTCAACGACCAGCCATGGGCCAAACCAGTTGACACGCGCAATAGCAATCTCGGCCTGCGCTTTGAGTATCAGATCAACGCTGACTGGAGTGCCTCGATAGCGGCGAACAAGCATGAATTCAAACGTGACGACTACACCGCCTTCCCTTATGGCTGCGGATCGGCCAATCTCTACCCCGGCTATTGCGCCAATGGTGACTATGATGTGTACGACTACCAGAGTGTCAACGAATCTAAATCGATATTCGGCACTCAAGCCCAGATCAATGGAAAATTCAATACCGCCGGAATAAAACACCAGATTGCTGTGGGTGCATCAAGCTCGCAAAGACGCGATTATTTCGGCGATTACATCTATGAATGGGTAGGCACTAGCAATATTTTCCATCCACAGATTACACCTCAATCGGCTAACTCTAGCGGTCCCGTTGTGCTTCGCCGTACCGATAAGGAATGGTCCTTATTCGCACAAGACATCATCAGCCTCAGTGACGCCTTGAATCTGCATCTGGGCCTGCGTCATCAGCACATAGATCGTAGTCAGCTAAATAACAAGGGTTATACCAACAGCTATCTGTTGCCGAATCTCGCACTGGTACTAAAACCTGCGAATTACTGGTCGGTTTATGCCGCGTACAGCGAAGGACTAGAGCACGGTGGCATTGCGCCAAAAAACACCAGTAATGAAAATCTCATGCTTAGCCCGGGAAAGTCTCAGCAATTTGAATTCGGTAGCAAGGCCGAACTGGGCACAGCTTTAGTTGTCTCGGCCTCAGTCTTTCGCATTACTAAGCCTCTGGAATATATCAATGCCAACAACACTTATGTCAGCAATGGCGATGCCATACACACTGGACTAGAGTTATCGGCGCTCGGCACCTTAAGTCCGCAATTAAGCCTAGGGGCCAGCCTGACGGCGATTGATGCACGCCAAAAGAATATTGGCGATGCTCTGCTCGAAGACAAACGCGTGACCAATGTCCCTACGCTTAAATCGACCGTGTATCTGGATTACGCTCTGCAACAAGTAAAAGGCTTACATCTCAACACCAGTTGGCAACACGCGGGCAGTAAAGCCTTCAGTCCTGACAATAAGATTTCGGTGCCCGGCTATGACCTACTCAATTTTGGCGCGCGTTACGCTGTGCCCGTTGCTGGTATCGTCGCGACCATTCGTTTCAACGTCGACAATGCACTAGACAAATTCTACTGGCGCGATGTGACGCAATCCTCCGGCGGCTACCTATTCCCAGGAGCTCCACGCACCTACAAACTATCGGCTCAATTTGACTATTGATTGCATAATTTTTACCATTTAAAAAATAAAAAGACTGAGCAAGGAATGGACTGAGCTCAGTCTTTTTTACATTAAAAGAATATAAATTGAATCATTAAAATCAAAACAAATACTGCTCTGGTCTAAAATCTGCCTTTATCGGCTATATTTCGAAAATCTAGCGCAGCTTGAACTTGTCAAGAACAGTGAAGCCGTGGATAATCCTGTCCTCGTCCCTTTTTCAAGAACCTGTTTGAACGAAAGAAAACAGCCCGCTTTAGCCAGCGGGCTTTTTCATCTAACTGTTCATGATCTGTAGCGAGCGATCTTAGTCTGAATATGCGCAAATGAAAGTCTCAGGACTTCTGATCGCAAGCACAACTGAGATCACGACCAACAGGTCAGCACATCAAGAGGTTCTCGTTTTTTGCTCTTGCCACACCATTTTGACAAGTAATTGTTGTCGTACTCGATTTTGTTACATGAAAAACAGCTTAACTGACACTACTCCCTCCTCTGCCGCAACTCTCACTTCCAAAACAGCGTCTACCCTCACGATAGGAAAGAACACTCTACAGCGCAAACCTGTAGAACAAGCGCAAGCGAGAACCATCGTAGTGCAGACTGGCGCCCATGAAGACGTTTCTTCAGGTGAAGGCGCAGCGACGGCTGCCGCCGTCACTGTAGTAGTGACCAAACGTCGTTCACGTTTACTCGGCGCTGCCGAAGCCGCACCGGTGGTGGCTAAAGCCGATTTTGAAGCAGACTCTGAAACAGCGTTTGAAGCAGAGCAAAAAAACGAAACTGTAACTCACATCGAAGCGCAATCGGCTGCACCAACTAGCCAGATGCCAGACAATGTCACTGTAATCGCGCCGCAACTGGAGCAGCCATCTGGCCAACAGTTAACCAGCCCTGCTCAGGCCGACATACAAGTTCAGGCTTTGACCGAAGAGCAGATAGAAGCGCAAATTCAAGCGCTGATTGCGGCCCAAGCCCGCCTGATGTCAGCCCGAGATGCCAAGAACTCGCCAAAAATCGAGAGTGCAGTAGTCAAAGCAACTGCCAGCATAGTGCCTAGCATGCCTCAAGCGATTGTTGTCGCGCCAGTTGTTAGCACTTTCACTGCTACTGCCACTGTGCCGAAGGCGCCTGAAAACGCTGCTGC
The DNA here is from genome assembly GCF_003955735.1 of Undibacterium parvum. Classification (NCBI taxonomy): domain Bacteria; kingdom Pseudomonadati; phylum Pseudomonadota; class Betaproteobacteria; order Burkholderiales; family Oxalobacteraceae; genus Neoundibacterium; species Neoundibacterium parvum. The sequence continues at coordinate 4,794,014 of NZ_CP034464.1, forward strand.
GCCTACTCCAGTATCCCTTGCCGCGTTAGCTCCAGTGGTGGCCGAATCTTTGGTGCTACCCGAGTACGCGCAATACGGAGATGATTTCAATTCCGCCAGCGCAGAAAACAGTGTCGCTAAAGCAGCTGCAGTCGTCGTTATTAAAAAATCGACATCGCGACTTTTGAGAACGGTGACGACACCAGAGAGTCTAGCAAGCACAACGCTGCCAGCCGAGCCGACGCCAGTACCAGCGCCAGAAGTCAAACGTGAGCCGCGGGTGTTTACCGCGAAAGTAGCTCCAACAGTAAAAGCCAGCCCGCGTAAGCTAAGCGCGCCGGCAACCGCATCTGCTACCGGCTCCGCTGCCTCAGCGTTTAAGATCTCCGACATCGATACTTCTGGCTACGTCATGCCGTCCCAAAGAGAAGCAGCGAAACGTGGGCGCAAACCATCTTCGCCACAAATTTACAACGAAGAGATCCATGCACTCAATGCAGTAGAGTCGTCTGAATTAAAGCGCGTCGCCCGAGCCAAGGCAAAAAAATCCGGTGCCTCTGCCGGCCTCACTGATGCGGCCGCAGCTGAGCAATTAGCACATTACCGCTCTAAGCTGGCCAAGCTGATTAATCTCGGTAAAGATCGCAGTTATCTGACCAACAGAGAGATCAACGATCACCTGCCAGATAACGTCGCTGATCCAGAAATGATACAGGGCATCATCCGCACCCTCAACGACATGGGTATCGCGGTGTATGAACAGGCACCTGACGCGACTATGATGCTGCTGACGGATAACGTTGCCACTGCCATCAGCGAAGACGATGCCGAGGCTACCGCTGCGGCAGCCCTATCTACCGCCGATTCCGACTTTGGCCGCACTACCGACCCGGTACGCATGTATATGCGCGAGATGGGCGGCGTTGAGCTACTCACGCGTAGTGGCGAGATAGAAATCGCCAAGCGCATCGAAGACGGTCAGCGCGACATGCTACAGGCACTTTGCTCTTGCCCAGGCACCATCGCCGAACTCTTAGCGCTGGGTGAAAAAATCAGTAGCGATGAAATCAGCATAGACGATATCGTCGATGGTCTATTTGACCCGAACGCCAGCGATACATTGGCGGTGGCAAGTAGCGCGAGCAGTGTCGATGGTGATGACGAAGAAGAGGAAGAAGACGATGACGATGCGGCCGCCAGTGCCACCAGCGTCAGCGCCGAACAATTACAGCAATTAAAAGCTGCGGTTCTGCAAAAACTCGCCATCATCGGACTGCGTTACCAAGAAATGACGCAAGCACGGGCCCGCGATGGTTATCAGTCCGCAGCCTGCAATCAGGCGCAAAAAGCGATTTCTGATGAACTCTTAGGTATCCGTTTTACAGTCAAGACGCTAGAAAAACTGTGCGACAGTCTGCGCAAACAAATGACAGAGTTGCGTCAGACTGAAAAGCGCATGTTAGAACTGCTAGTGAACAAGTGTGGCATGCCACGCGCGCAATTTGTCACTAGTCTGATGCGCAATGCCACTGAAGTCGAATGGCTAGAAACCGAAATGGAAAGCGGCCAGCCGTACGCCGCCTTGCTCAAGCGCCACATCCATGCCGCACGCGAACTGCAAGGCAAAATGATCGCCTTGGAGCAGCAAGTAGAATTGCCTTTGAGCGATTTACGCAGCATCAACAAACAAATGGTCGCCGCCGAAAAACGCGCGGCCGATGCCAAGCGCGCCATGACCGAGGCCAACTTACGTCTGGTCATTTCGATCGCGAAAAAATACATTAATCGCGGCTTGCAATTCCTTGATCTGATCCAGGAAGGTAATATCGGTCTGCTCAAGGCAGTAGAAAAATTTGAATACCGTCGTGGTTACAAGTTCTCAACCTATGCAACCTGGTGGATCAGACAGGCGATTGCACGTGCTATCGCCGATCAAGCCCGCACCATCCGCGTACCTGTGCACATGATAGAAACCATCAACAAATTAAATCGCGTAAAGCGTCAGTTGATGCAGCAAACCGGCTTAGATCCAGACTCGGCGACCATCGCCGAGAAAATGGATTTACCGGAAAGCAAAGTACGTGAAATTCTTAAAATTGCCAAGGAACCGGTCTCACTAGACGTACCTATCGGCGACGATGGCGACTCCCAATTGGGCGACTTCATCGAAGACGGCATGACACTGTCGCCGATGGCGGCCGCGATGCAGGCTTCGGTACAGGAAAAACTCAAGGAAATTTTAGATTCTCTGAGCCCGCGCGAAGCCAAGGTCTTGCGCATGCGTTTTGGCCTGGAAATGGCCAGCGACCATACATTGGAAGAAGTCGGCAAACAATTCGATGTCACGCGCGAACGGATACGCCAGATAGAAGCAAAGGCAATGAAAAAACTGCGCCACCCGTCTCGTTCCGAGCATCTGAAGAGTCTGCTCGAAAGTCACTAATTAGCGCTCGCCGTATGCCTGCAAGCCAAAATTGAAAGCCCACCCCGGGGAACTTCTAAAAACCCGTTAATCGGGATGCAGCGCAAGGCGCAAACCGGAGCAATACGTCGGTATTGCGAGGATTTTCAACGCCGCGATGCGCCCGAGTATAGGTTTTTTAGAAGTCCCCCCCCGCCAACACGCACTATCTATGCGCCTGTTGGCGGCATATTGCTCGGTAAGCCGCATGCCTATTGGGCAAGCGGGCGTACCACTTTTAAATTTAAGCATTTAAATTCAAGCATTAAATTCAAGCACTGGCGCCGTCTTGCTGCGCCCCCATCCTAGCAGAGCAAAAAATTCAGCGCGAACGCGACCTGCTCCACTCTATTCTTCAGACTCCCCTCGACCAGCAAGAACGGAATGTCGCGCTGTTCCATGAGTATCAGCAAGTCTTCGTGTATGCGCTGGCGTACCGCCGCCGATTCACGCTGTAAGCCATCAGCCGCCCAAGGAAAATCGGGTGCGGTGACTAGCGTAAAATCGTAATCGTGTTCTTGCTCCAATTCTTCCAAGGCGGGCAGCACACGGCCGAAATAGTGGCGACTGTAGAGCGCCGTCAGCAAGGGAGTGCTGTCGCAAAATAGCCATGTTGTGGCATGCTTAGCAGCCTCATTCTCCCTTTTCATCTGGGTCTGAGCGATCAGCAATTGCTCCTCTTCCTTAGGCACGCGCTGCGCAGTATCGACAAATTCACGTAAATATTCGGGCACCCAGACACTCTGATAATGCTGCGCCAGTGCTTCGGCTAATACGGATTTACCAGAAGACTCGGCACCGAGGATGGCGATACGATTTACGCCACTCCGCTCACCTTGTTCACTTCGTTCGTCTTGCTCAACTATTTTAGACATTGCTTACTCCAGACACGCAAACCCATGATCGCCATCAGCACGAACAAGGCATATAAAATTGCGGTCAACATCAGATTTTTATACACATATAAACCGACATACAGAACATCTACGATGATCCAGACATGCCAGTTTTCCAATTTTTTACGCGACAACAACAGTTGCCCCAGCAAGCTGCCAGCGGTGAGAAAACCATCGGCGTACGGGACATCGGTGTCGGTAAATGATTTCAGAAACCACGACAGCAAAACAAAGCCCAGGCCCCAGGCCAAGATACCGTAACAACGCTGCAATCGAGTCAGGCGCGCAATACGCGGGCTTATTGGTGCAGGGTCAGAATCTGACGCGCTTGCCGCCCCCAGCCACAAATACCATCCCCACACCGACACCAGAATAAACACAAATTGCAAAGCCATATCGCCGTACAGGCGCGCATCCAAAAATACCACCGCATACAGCGCCGAGGACAAAATCGCGAACAGCCAGGCCCAATGCACTTGCCGAATATTCAGGGCAACCGTGACCACTGAGAGTAGGAAGGAAATTAATTCTAAGGGTGTGGTGGTGAAGCCAAACAAGAGAGGCAGGGATAAATTCATGCAGCGCGTTTCTAAGTAAAGAGTATAGCGCTAGCAAAAAAAACAGCGCCTAAGATTGGCGCCATTATCACTGATAAGAATAGGCTTGTCATTCATGACGGACACGAATGACAGATTTCACAGAAGCACACTGCACTTGCTACAAAATTGTTTATGCTTACTGACAAACCGAATGATAAGTGCGCAAAAAAAGAATAACCTCCGTGAAATCATCAAACTTCTCCAAAATCCTGAAAATTCATCTATAGTGAAGAAACTTTTTATTTCCCTTCCCATGAAAAAACAGCAGGCATTTACCCTTATAGAAATGATGGCCGTGGTGGCGATCATCGCAATTTTGGCAGCAATCTCGGTGCCCTCGTATTTATTTAAAATCACTAGAGAACAAATTGAGGCGGGCATTAGTTTGGCCGATCTGGTAAAAAAACCAGTCGCTGCCAGTTGGCTGGCGACACAAAACTTCCCCACCGATAATGCCGCTGCTGGCTTACCTGCCTCAGATAAGATCGTCAATAATTACGTCAGTGCGATTAGCCTGGAAAATGGTGCTATCCATATCAGCTTTGGCAATCGCGCCACTGGCCCGCTGAAAGGAAAAGTGTTGAGTTTGCGTCCGGCGGTGGTGGACGATGCGGCGATCGTACCGGTCACCTGGGTCTGTGCAGGCGCCGAAGCACCCGACAAGATGAGCATCAAGGGTGTCGACAAGACCACGGTAAAACTAGAGCATTTACCTGCAGCCTGTCGTATTCAAAACAAAAAATAAACCCTGTAACAAACTTCGCTCAAAGTGCTTGCAAGGCCGCCAGCAAGGGTGCACAGGCATCCGCCACTCGATCCAGGCTTTGTTCGCGCAGACTACCCAGATCGACGCTAAGCTCAGTTTTCAGACCGGCCCATTCCAGCAAGGCAGCACAGGCATCCGGATGATCGAACAAGCCATGTAGATACGAACCGAGTATCAAATCATCCGGCGAGCGTGTGCCCTCTTCCTGGCCATCGATCAAAAAGGCCGGCAAGGTGTCGTTACTGGCGTAGGTCAGTCCCATGTGTATCTCATAGCCCTCTACCTTGGCGTCCGCTTTAGCACCGGGTTTAACACCAAAAGCACACATGCCACTGACTTGCTGTAGACGTTTTTCGGTGGTCAGTTCGGTTGTGATGTCGAGCAAAGCCAAACCATCCGAGTCACCCGCCACGCCCTCTACCCCATGCGGATCGCTGATGATCTGCCCCAGCATTTGATAACCGCCACAAATCCCTATAACTTTACCGCCGTAGCGCAGATGCTTATCGAGCGCAGTTTGCCAGCCTTGCTGCAGCAAAAATGCTAAATCTTCACGGGTGTTTTTACTGCCAGGCAGAATAATCAAATCAGCGGCGGGAATAGCCATGCCGGGGCCGATAAATTGCAGATCTACCTCAGGATGAAAACGCAGTGCGTCAAAATCGGTGTGATTCGAAATTCTTGGTATCGCTGGCACGATCACTTTAAATTTTCCGCTACTACTTTGACTAGGCTGGATCGCGTCTTCTGCATCTAACATCAGCCCATGCAGGTAAGGCAGTACCGCCAGCACTGGCTTGCCGGTTTTTTGCTGCAGCCACTCTAGCCCCGGCTCTAACAAACTAATATCGCCGCGAAAGCGATTAATCACAAAGCCAACGATGCGATTTTGCTCGGATTCTGAGAGGCAGGCCAGCGTCCCGACAAAGTGGGCGAACACGCCACCTCTATCGATATCGGCCACCAGGATCACCGGACAATCGACGGCCTCGGCAAAACCCATATTGGCGATATCGCGGGCGCGTAAATTCACCTCAGCTGGACTCCCTGCACCCTCGACGATGATGGCATCGTACTGCTGCTGCAGACGCTGGTAAGACTCCAACACCGCCTGCATGGCGATGCTTTTGTATTGATCGTAGTCACGTGCATCCATATCGGCGCGCACTTTGCCGTGGATGATCACCTGCGCCCCCGTATCGGAAGAAGGTTTCAACAACACTGGATTCATGTCGGTATGCGCGGCCAAGCCAGCAGCCAAAGCCTGCAAGGCTTGAGCCCGGCCAATCTCGCCGCCATCGGTCGTCACCGCACTATTCAAAGCCATATTCTGCGGCTTCATCGGCACCACTTTAACGCCCTGGCGATACAGCAAGCGGCATAACGCCGCCACCACCGTGCTCTTGCCGGCATCGGAGGTGGTGCCCTGCACCATCAAGGTAGAGATTTTCATGCTTGTCGTCTTTCTAGTACTTTATTATTCGTTCAATTTTTATCAGGAGGGGCGCCGCTGCCGGACTCCAGACATTCGGGCGAACATCCAAGATAAAATATCCAATATATTCATATACTCCATCCTAGTATATTTTAAAACCCCGCATGAAATATGCGCGATTATGGTAATTCATCTCGATTTTTAGGGGAGTATTAGCTATTTAAGGCCTGCCAATCAGCGATAATCTGCTGTAACTGCGGCAAACCATGGGTGATCGCCGACGGTCCTGGCGACAAAATATCGGCCGATTTAATCTCAAATACCTGCCCATTTTGCAGCGCCGGCAGCTGCTGCCATCCAGCTCTTTCAGCCATTTTTTCTGGCCGAAATTTCTTGCCGCACCAGGAGGCGATGATGATATCTGGTGCGCGTGCCATCACCTCAGCTGGGTCCGCGATGATACGATGCTTGGCGCTATGATGCTGCGCCAAATCGGCAAAGGCATCCTGCCCGCCGGCGATGGTGATCAACTCTGAGACCCAGCCTATGCAACTCATCATAGGGCTATCCCACTCTTCAAAATACACCACGGGGCGGCGCGTCCAGTGCGCCGCCCGCTGTTGCGCAGCTTGCAGAGTTTGCTGTAAATCGGCAATCAGAGCGGCGCCTTGGTCTGGCTTGCCGACCAGATGAGCGAGTACCGCGATCATGCGCAGGATGCCATCAACAGTATGCTGATTAAAGGCATGCACTTCCACCCCTGCGCTGATCAAATCACGGCTGATCTCAGACTGCATATTCGAATAAGAAATCACCAGATCAGGACGAACCGCAAAGATGCGCTCTAGATTGGCACTAGAAAAACCACTAATCTTCGGTTTCTCGCTGCGCGCCCGCGCCGGTCTGGTGGTGTAGCCGGAAATACCAGCGATCAGGTCCTCGGCACCAAGCGCATACAAAACCTCGACCGATTCAGTACTCAGGCAGGCGATGCGTTGATACAGACTGGCACTAACTTGATTGGCCTGCTTCATTTTGCACCTGCTTTCGTATTCGCTTTAATTTCATTATTGGCCGGGCGTTTATTGCGTGCCGCCTCCATCGCGCTACAGACCGCTTTGGCACCCAGTATGATGCGCGGGCCGGCACGATTAAGCTGATCACCATCGAGCGCCAGCAGATTATGGTTTTTAACCGCTAGCAAGTTGCCATAGCCCTTCCATTGAACTATCCCGCTCTGCCCCTGATTTTGGCTATCGCCACTGATGATCAACTCTGGATTTTCCTTCAACACCGCTTCGGTACTGACGCTAGGCGCATCGGTCGGCAAGCGACCAAAAATATTCTCGCCGCCACAGGTGCGTATCACGTCGCTGACAATATTTTTATCGTTTAGGGTAAAGATAGGCTTACCCCAGACTTGATAGAAGGTACGTACTGTGTCCCTGGTTTGATAGCGGCTTCTTAATTGCGCCAATTCCTGACGAAACTCTAGCGCCGCTGCCCCTGCGACTTTTTCGGTGCCAAATAAACTGCCGAGTTTAATCAGCGTCTCGGGGATATTCTCTAAGCTATGCGGCTCACTAAAAAAGTAGGGAATGCCAGACTGGCGTAAAGGTTCTAACTGACGCTCGAAAGCGCCGTGCATCCACACCACCAAGAGATCGGGCTTCATGGCGATGATGCGTTCAATGTCGAGTTGACGATTGTCGCCTACTCTAGGAATCAGTTTGGCTGCGGCCGGGTAATCACTGTAATTCACGGCACCGACTATCTTGTCGCCAGCGCCAGCGGCAAAAATCAATTCAGTCACATGTGGCGACAAGCTGATAATCCGCTTGGCGGGCGCAGGTAAAGTGATCGTATTGCCGGCATCATCAAGCACGCTGATGGCCGCCAGCACAAAATTAGGGAACAAGCAGAGCAGCCATAAACAAGCCAACAGCGCCGATCTTTTTTTTAGTACTTCACTCATGTAATCTCTCTCGTCTTTGTTGACCACGCTTGCAACGCCAGGCTTAACCGCAGCCATTCGGCCTGATTGGATGGCAAGCCAAAACGCAAACCGCGTGCAGCCTGTAAAAACAAGCGCACCCAAATCCCCCGCTGCGCCAGATGCAAGAATAAATCTTCAGTTTGTCCTTGTAAGCTGGCATCGCTACACCACAGAAATAGATCCGTGCCTTGCGAGCTAAAACCATGCTCCAGCAATAACTGGCGCATGCGTTCCGCTTGCTCTCGTAAATAGCTGCGGGTATCGCGCTGCCACGCGCTATCAGTGAGAGCGGCATAGGCAATTTCCTGGGCTGGTCCGCTGACGCTCCACGGGCCCAGCATATTTTCTAACTGTTCCAGCAAGGCCGGTTCGGCACCAACAAAGCCCAGGCGCAAGCCAGCGAGCCCGAAAAACTTACCCACCGAACGCAGTACGATCAAGCCTGTCTGCGCGCTGGCAGCCGCCACACTCAGATCAGGCGCGCTATCGCAAAAAGCCTCATCGACGATCAACCAAGCGCCACGCTGCGCCAATTGCGCGGCCCAGCTAAGTAAGGTAGCTGCAGGTATCGTGGCGCCGGTTGGATTATTCGGATTACACAGCACCAGCACATCCAGCGTACCAGCTGCGACTGCTGCCGCTAATGCTGCATAAGGCAGTTCAGTAACACGATGTCCCTGCGAGCGCCATTGATACGCATGTTCAGCGTATGACGGCGCCGATACCACCACCTGCGCCACACCAGTTTGATGCAAGCGCAAACGCGGCAAGGCCTGAATCGCAGCCTGGCTACCGGCTACCGCCAACATCAAAGGCGCCCCATAAAATTCTTGCGCTGCATTACATAATTGAGGCATCTGCTCCGGCAAACGATGCCAGGCATGTGCACTCAAGACAGGGACAGGATAAAACCGTGGATTAATACCGGTCGACAGATCTAGCCAATCGGCGAGCGGACGATCAAAGCGTTGCGCTGCTTCTTGCAAATTACCACCGTGCTGCAACATTGCTCACTCCTGGATAGGTTTTAAGATATTTGAAAACGATGGTATGCACTCGGCCTTTAGTTAACGCAAAAAGAATAGCCCAAACAGGCCGAATAGAATGAGACAGGCTATCCACAAACAGGTGCTGCGCACCAGCAGATGCCAGGCACGCGCTATGTCACTCGCATTCGCCGCTCTACCTAAGCCTAGCGGGGGACGCTGTTCTACTACACCGTCGTAACTGGCGCGACCGCCCAAGGCCAAACCCAGGGCACCAGCGCCACTCGCCATGACTGGTCCAGCATTTGGGCTAGGCCAGGCTGGGCTCTGCTGACGCCAGCATTGCAGGGCCAACCGGGTATTGCCCATCAGTGCATACGAAACCGCCGTCAATCTGGCAGGCAGCCAATTTAAAACATCGTCCAGCCGCGCCGCGACACACCCAAAGCGCAACAGGCGTGGCGTTTTATAGCCCCACATCGCATCCAAAGTATTCGCTAAACGATATAACAGTGCACCGGCACCACCAGCTACAACAAACCAAAACAAAGTACCGAATACCGCGTCACAGCCATTTTCCAATAGGGACTCAACACTGGCCTTGGCCAGATCCTCTTCATTGGCCTCGCCCGTATCGCGACTGACGATATACGAAGTGAGGCGACGCGCGGTGGCTAAATCGCCTTCTTGTAGCGCCACAGCGATAGGAGCTGTGTGCTCATACAGGCTACGTAAGCCCAGGCAAAAATACAGCAAGAACGCATGCAATAAAGCTGCTAGCCACAGACTATAACTGGCACTCCAGATCAAAATAAATTGCGCCGCCAACACTAAGGGAAGTACGATCAAAGCCCACGCTACGCCACCTTTAAAGCGGCCAGCATAATCACGATTCCAACGCGCCTCTAGCGCATTTGCGAGCTTACCGAAACCGACTAGTGGGTGCCAGCGCCGCGCCTCCCCCAGTAGCAAATCCAAGCTTAGCCCCAGCACCAGGCAGGCCAGCATAAGTGCCCCAGTCAGCAACAACATCTAGCCGCCTTTCAAATGCAAAGGCAGTCCAGCAGCCACCCAGCTCACTTGTTCACACTGCGCTGCAATCGCCTGATTCAAACGACCTGCCTCATCGACGAACCAGCGCGAGATCGCACCTTGTGGAATGATCCCCATGCCGACTTCATTCGAGACCATGATGATCTCACCCGGCAAATCCTGCAAAACCTGCAGCAAGGCAGCGCGCTGCAGGGTAAATTCTGCAGGCGCTGTAATACTCCCAATCTCGGGATATTCATGCGTTTCGAAAAACAGCAGATTCGATAACCATAGGGTCAGGCAATCGAGCAAAATCAGGTTATCCGCGCTACTCAGCTGCGCGATACTTTGTGCCAGATTGATAGGGCATTCGTGGGTCTGCCATTGAGCGGGCCGGCGCGCCTGATGATGCGCTATCCGTGCCTGCATCTCAGCATCCCCGGCCTGCGCCGTTGCCAGATACACGACAGGCTTACCGCTAGCGATTGCTAGTTGCTCGGCATAGGCGCTTTTACCTGAGCGTGCGCCGCCAAAAATGAGTGTACGCTTCAAGAGTGTTCCTTTCATGCGCGAACTTCCCTCATTTTAGATCTCATCACTTGAGAAATAAGTGCGCTGCAGCGCCAGGATTGGAAGGAAAATAGGCATGAAAATACGAGGCTTGCAGATTCCCCTCACGATAAATTGCTTCGCCATCTGCTTGAGTCGCATGTTTTACAGTACGCGCCAGCGGCATTAAATCCGTCTCAAAACGCGAGTAATGAAAAGTATGGCCACGCAACTCGCCTTGTTCAGTGACCAGCGCTTGCGCGCCCAAGGCGGCCAAGCGCTGTTGCATCACGACACGTCCTTGAAGCAGTCCTAGCATAGGCCAAGAGCGGCCTTGTTGATCAGTCAGCGACTCAGTCAACACCATCATGCCGCCACACTCCGCCAGGATAGGCATGCCAGCTGCATGCGCAGTGCGCAAGGATGCTTGCCATAGCCCAGCCTCGCTGAGCCTTGCCGCGTACAGCTCTGGATAACCACCCGGTAAATATAAGGCATAAGCTTGCAAAGGAATAGCTTGATCCGCCAGGGGCGAAAAAAATACCAGCTCCGCACCCAACTGGCGCAAGCACTCCAGATTAGCCGGATAGATGAAGGCAAAAGCAGCATCTTGCGCAATCGCGATGGTCTTACCCAGCAATAAGAGGGGTAGCTCTGGCGTTTCTGGTAAAGCAAATTCTGTCAGCGGCAAGCGATCCCAGGCCTCTATGTCTAGCTCTAACTGGTCAGCCAACTGATCCAGGATGCTGTCTAGCTGCGCCACTTCTTGCGGCAACACCAAACCCAGATGGCGCTCAGGCAAAGCCTGGTCTTGGCGTCGCAGACTGCCAAACAAAGCAATATCGCGCATCGCGTCAGCTACCATCTTGGCATGTCCCTCGGAGGCGATACGATTGGCGATCACTCCCGCCAGATTGACCGGCCCGAAATCACGCAGGCCCATTGCCAGCGCGCCGACGGTCTGTGCCATCGCAGAGGCATCTAATACCGCCAGCACCGGCACCCCGAAAGCGCGCGCCAGATCAGCCGACGACGGTGTGCCGTCATACAAGCCCATCACGCCTTCTATCAGTATCACATCAACTTCGGCCGCAGCTTGCGCCAGCATGGCTTGCGAAGCGGCTAGCCCGACCATCCATAAATCCAGCGATTGCACAGTCGCGCCACTGGCACGTTCTAGCATCATGGGATCAATAAAATCCGGGCCAGTTTTAAAAACCCTTACGCTTTGCCCCAGCTTAATCAGCTTACGCGCCAAAGCCGCGGTGGTGGTAGTCTTGCCTTGGCCGGATGCGATGGCAGAAATCAGCACCACCTTGGCGCTGGAAGTTTTGCTTACCATTCTATGCCTGCTTGCGCCACGATACCATCCTTAAAAGCATGTTTAATCACCTGCATTTCGGTAACGGTATCGGCCACCTCTATCAACTCCGGCGGTGCACCACGTCCGGTCACGATCACATGTTGCATCTCTGGCCTGCCATCGAGATCGGCGATCACTTGCTGCACATCGAGATAATTGTATTTGAGTGCGATATTGAGTTCATCGAGTAACACCATGCCGATTTCGGGATCGCTTAAAAAGCGTTTCGCCTGCTCCCAAGCCGCCAGCGCTTTTTCTATGTCACGCTCGCGGTTTTGCGTATTCCAGGTATAGCCTTCGCCCATCGCATGGAACTGCACCTCATCAGGGAAGCGGCGCAAAAACACTTCTTCTCCGGTGGACATCGCGCCCTTGATAAACTGCACCACACCGACTTTCATGCCGTGTCCCATGGCGCGCATGACCATCCCAAAGCCGCTAGAACTCTTGCCCTTACCATTGCCGCAGTTAATCACTAGCACGCCAGTCTCGCGTTGCGCTGCCTCGATTTTTTGATCCATCAATTCTTTTTTGCGCTGCATGCGGCGGTGGTGGCGCGTATTAATATTGTCGATGTCGGTATTATTCATGTTGGTATTATTCAAATACGAGCCATATAAAAAATTTCGGGGGTTTAATCAGCTTCTTTGGGGAGAAACAGTGTTTGCTGGGCGTGCTCGAAGCGCTCTATAGGATGACCTAGGCAAAGACTTAGATTTTCCGCCGTCATCACTTGCTCTTTAGTGCCTGCCAGCCAAAGGCCATCGCCCATCAGCAGCAAGGCATGGCTAGATATTCTATGCGCCAGATTCAGATCATGACTGACCATCACTACGGCCTTATTTTCATCGCGACAAAGCCGGGCAAAGAGTTGCATCACACTGACTTGATGCGCCAAATCGAGGGCATTGGCAGGCTCGTCGAGTAACATCAATTGCGCTTGTTGCGCCAATAAGGCAGCGATAGCGACACGCTGCCGTTCACCTCCGGATAGGCTGCGTACATCACGCTGCGCAAGATCGGCTACATCAAGCTGACACAGTGCAGCATGGGCGATCGCCATATCCGCAGCGGACTCCCAATAGTGCGCATCATGATAAGGATGGCGCGCGCTGAGCACAGTTTCTATGGCGCGATAGGCGAAAGCATCGACCCGCCCCTGCGCCAAGTAGGCGCGTAATTTCGCCAACTCCGCCAAAGGCCAGCTCGCCAAGTGCCTCCCCAACATTTGCAGTTGCCCAGTTTCTAGTGGGCGCATACCCGCCAAGCTACGCAACAACGTGCTCTTACCGGCACCATTGCGCCCTATCACGCACCAGCACTGCCCGGCCTCGACCTGCCAATTTAGCTCAGTCAATAAGACGCGGCCTGAGACACTGAGGCCCAAGCCATGCGTTTGCAATAGAGGAGCTGGTAGCGACGACATCAGCGAGTCCTCAGCTGATGCAGTTGAAATAAAAATACAGGAACCCCGATCAGGGCGGTAATCACGCCCACCGGGAGTTGTTGAGGTGCGATGATAGTACGCGCCAGTGCATCCGCCAGAACGATGAAACTGCCACTGGCCAAAGCTGCTGCCGGTATCAAGACGCGATGATCAGCACCCCAAGCAAAGCGACAGGCATGTGGAATAATCAAACCGACAAAACCTATGCTACCGGCGCTACTAACGGCGCTGGCGGTAAGCAGTGCCGCGCAAAAAAACAAAGCTTTGCGTAAGCGGCCAATATTAATTCCCAGACTGCTGGCATTGTCTGCATGCATGGCAGCGACATTAATCGCACGCGCACTGCGGATCGCAAACCAGGCCACGCCAACTAAAATGATCCAGGGCAGATAACGTGACTCGGTATTCGATAAATCACCTATCATCCAAAACACCATGCCGCGCAAACGGCTGTCCGGTGCAATCGACAAAAGTAAGCTGACCATGGCGCTACAGCCAGCAGCCACGATCACGCCCGTCAAGAGGAGTAAGGGTGCGCTACCCTCGGAGCTACCGCTACCGCGAAAATCGCGATATGCCAAAGCAAACAACAAGACTGCAACCGCAATGGCGCCGGCAAAAGCGGCCAGATCGACCATCCAGGCAGCGCAAAAAAACAGTATGGAAAATAAGGCACCGACCGAAGCACCGCCAGAGATGCCAAGGACAAAGGGATCAGCCAGAGGGTTGCGTAGCAATGCCTGCATCATCACACCAGCCAAACCCAGGGTCGCGCCAGTGACAAAACCGGACACCGCACGCCCCAGACGTAGCTCCAACAAGGTAGTCGCCAAGCCAGTAGACTGCCCTTGCAACAACTCCAGCAACGCATGCAAGAGTTCAGAAAACGACAGCGTTACTGAACCTATGGAGCAAGCCAGTAACAAACTTGCTAGCGCAACTAATCCCAACATCAAGAAGATGCGGCTAGCGCGCTGGACGTAATGTATTCGCTCGATAGGCACAGTAAAGCAACTCAATTAAAATTCATAACGTGCAGAAATTTTCAATTGTCTTCCGGAGTTCGGATAAATCCCAGATTTACAGCCATACGCATTACTAAAATATTGTTTGTCGCCCAAATTAGTTCCAGACAACGCCAACTCCAAAGCACCAAAGCTTTTTGCATAACGCGCATCTAGGGTGGTGTAGCCCGGCATCTTGGCAGTACAAGTATTGCTAAAATCACCTCCATAGCGCTGTTCATCAACCCATTGCAGACCAACATTGGCACTTTGCCCATTTTTTGGGAGCCAATTAATATTCATGGAAATCAGATTTTTTGGCACCATCACCATTCCTTTACCCGCATTTACACCTTCGGTAAAACTAGCTGCCAGATGCTGCAATTTAGAATTGAAAGCGAAATCAGCGGAAATCTGCGTTGCAAGTTCCAGCTCAATACCTTGACGCTTGGTTGGATCTAAGTTGACATTGGCACCTTTTCCAAAAAACGCATTCGTAGCAGTAGGATCGTAGAAAATTTCATTCTTCAAATTAGAACGAAATACTCTGGTGGTGAATAGGTTTTTGGCATCCCCAAAAGTCGCTCCAATTTCAATATCATGAGACGTTTGTGGTTGCAAAGGCGTATTCGCAATTGGAGTAAAACCATTTTCATCGACGTTCGCGACACGATAGCTCTGGCCTGTTTTCGCAAATAGATTTAGCGTCGGCGTTACTGCATAGCTGCCCTGCAACTCCCAAGCGTTCAAACCAAATGTCTTAGCGTAGCTGTCAATTGAATATGCGGCGGGATTGATAGATACTTTATCAAATATTTCACGTCGAGCACCTACTGCCACGCGTGCTTGATTAAACCTAATTTCATCTCGCAGATAGATAGCTTTAGATTTTTGTGATGCATCTGCTTGTGAATAACTACTATCCACCAATCTGTCCCAGCGGATTAAATCGACACCGACAGTGAGTTCATTGCCAGCGTTAACATTGCGAATCCGTGGAGAGAACTGTGTTTGATGACTAGTATAAGTGGCCGCGGAATCACCATAACTGGAGCTATAAAATGATTTGCTAGTCTTATTCCGACGCGACAATTCCGCAGCCATTTCCCAAGCACCGAACTGCTGGTCTGCAAAAGCAGTAAAGCGATCAGTATCAATTGAACCAAAATTTTTCGGGCTCAAGGTTTGCCTTGGGTTTTGTTCGAACTGAGCCAAACTCAAAGCACCTGCAAAACCTGATTCCTGGCGAGCAGAATCTATGCGAGCGCCGAGACGTCCATTCGCGTACGCCCAAACCAGACCAGCATTGATATTTTTTTGATCGACAGCGTTGTTATCTCTATAGTTATCTGCTTTTTGCTCGCTTAGATTAAGATTTGCGCTTAAATTTCCCCACACCTGCGCCAAAGATGCTCGCAACTCTTTATGTTTAAATTGACCTAGCTCAGCAGTCACGACACCAGACAAGGTCTTATTCCCAGCTTGTTTGGTAATAATTTGAATCACGCCAGCGGTGGCCCCATCGCCATACAAGACACTACTACCACCACGCATGATCTCAATTCGAGCAACTGAATCGATTGGTATGGATGACAATAGCGCGACACTTAATTCATTCTCTGACAGCCGGATACCATCAACCAAAATCACCATGTTTTGACTACTGTTCGTGCCAAATCCACGTAAATCCAAGTCGAAATCTTGTGTCCCGTAAGCACTCTGACGGCCAAATACGCCGCCAATTTTCCGAATTGCTTGATTCACGTTATCAACACCAGCATCACGAATATCTTTGGCGGTGATCACAGTGGCACCAATTGGCGCAATATCTCTAGACTCAGAAAACCGAGACCCGACGACAAAGACTTGGGCTGAATCCGCGGCCTGAATACCTTGAGAAAACACCTGACTAGAAGGGAATGCGGCAAGTATAGCAACACTCAAAGTCAGAGGCGTAAAGCGAGCGCGCACGTGAGCACGTGGAGAGAAAAATGAATTCATATTGAAGATAAATAGAGGCAACTTGCCAACGTCCCCGTAGGCAAGACTGAACAAAACTACCAGTTTGTACTGTGTAATTTCACTTATTCTGGCCGGTATCCGGGCTGACGAGCTTGACCATCTGACCTTCCCATGCACTTTGCACAGTGGTAATGAAGGATGGCTTGCCAGGATTGATCAAAACCTCTGAAAATATCCGTGGCGCTTGTACACCGTTGCGGGGGCAGCACACTGAATGCAGAGATTAAAAGCATCGTGTTTCCCGTTTAACCGCAGACATGATTATGTCCGCGAGCACCAAAACTGCGCCATTTTAATGGCTGAGGCAGGACTGAGCAAGGTCTATCGAAATTTACTACGAATAATTCAAAATAATTGAGCTGGATTAATTGCAGCTTAACTTTAGTACCGCAAAGCGGATACAAGGACGCTGAGGCGGTTTTGCCTAAGTCCTATTTAGCTTAGTTGCTCATATTTACTGACTAGGGATAACCACGCCTCAAATAGACAGCGATGCAGGTCTGATAATTCGGTAAATTTCAAATTAATATGGTAATACTCAGAGCTCAACAAAGAATTTAAGACGCGCATTTTGCAATGCACCTGGTAAGTTTGATCAGAGGTTTGATCAATATGTGGGACATTCAATAGCAAACGATATTCTTTGTTGACCTCAACATTAGCGGGACAATGTATCAACACTCCCCCCTTAGAAATATTCACCACCTTAGCGGCAACAATATTATCGTCGCCTAACTTAATCACCGCACGCCACACCACATTGGTTCTAGGATTTTTTCTAAGCTCTATCATGATCATCGTCCCCCAAAGTTTTATAGAGTGCAAGAGCGAGTCAAACGCAATTGCATTTACCGACAACAACTTACGCTTGCTTGAACACTAACACAATTTAATTTGAACTTGAACACATTCTCCAAAATCCAGACTTTTTCTTTTTTTTGCCACAGCGCTCGCCAGATCCTCGGCTGTCATTCCAAATTGATACGCCAGTATCATGCTCGATGGCCCTCCATGAGTAAGCAAAACTAGCTCAGATCTTGGTAAATCAGCTCGCATCGGCAAGCTCATTAAAAAACTTAACACACGTCGCGCCATCATCAGCACTGATTCGCCCCCTGCTGGGGCATAAGCGATCACATCGAGTACCCAGGCATCGATTTCGGCACGGGGGATCTCGTCCCAGGCCTGCATTTCCCAGTTTCCAAAGTGTTTTTCCATCAAGCGTGCATCCAACTCTGGCGCAGGATGTAGCATGTGCGCCAAGGTCTGGCAGCGTTGTGATGGACTGGAAATCACGCTGAGGTTCTCCGGCAGCAGCAAGCGCAATTCATCAGCGAGCTGTAGGCAATGCGCATGATTGGCAACGATATCGCTTTGCCCGTAGCAAATGCCCGGGGCGATATCTAGCCTGGGATGACGTATCAGATGCAGTAACACGAGCTCAGATCCAACGTGGTATGGCCAACAAACCGAGATAAAACGCCACCTCGGCCAGTTGTTGCACAGCCCCCAGGCAATCACCAGTGTAACCACCGATACGACGTATAAACAAGGCCGCTAACCAAGCGCTAGCGGCAAGCATTGCAAGCAAGCCCATCAAACAAGCTGACCATGGCAGCATTTTCAAAGCCAACATCGCCATCACCGGCACACTAACACTGACCACCGCTATCAAAAACTCAGCACCGGACATATGTTGCGCCAAAGGTTTGGCCTTTCCTTCCAGTCGTGCATATTCCAAACGCCATATCAAGCTACAAGCCGCCAGACGCGATAAGGGATGGGCAATCAACAGCGCGGGCACCACGTAAGCTGCAGGCAAACTAGCAAGCAAACATATTTTAAAAATCAGCAACAGACAAATCCCTATCGCACCGTAGGCGCCTACCCGCGAATCTTTCATGATCTCCAGCACCCGCTCTGGCGTCATACCACCACCAAAGCCATCACAAACATCCGCAAAGCCATCCTCATGAAAGGCACCGGTCAACCATATACCAGCGACAGTAGACATGACGACGGCGACCAAAGGCGGCCAAAATAATATCGCGACGCTATACACTGCAGCGCTAATGATGCCTACAAGCCAGCCGACCGCTGGGAAGTAGCGCGAGGCCTGATGCAACCAGGCTGCATCAAATCCCACCCATGCAGGGATGGGGATGCGCGTAAAGAATTGCATCGCGATAAAAAACAGGCGTAGTTGCTGCTTCATGCTTTCAATCTACAAGCTGGCTTTTTTCGCTGACCTGGGCCGAGCCGAAAGTTGCCATCTGATTCAAGAAATTTACCGCGGCTTGCACTAAGGGGTACACCAGCGCCGCACCAGTCCCCTCACCCAAACGTAAATCCAGAGCCAGTACCGGCTTAGCTGCCAAGGCGGCCAGCATCTTGCCATGTCCACTCTCATCCGAGCGGTGTGCAAAGACGCAGTAATCAAGAATCGCTGGTTGCAAACGCGCCGCCACCAATAAGGCACTGGTCACGATAAAACCATCAATCAGCAACACCATGCGGCGCTCTGCAGCTGCCAGCATAGCCCCCACCATCATGGCAATTTCAAAACCACCGAAGCAGGCCAATACATCCAAAGGCTCATGTACCTCCGCATGCAAGCTCACCGCAGCTTCGATCACGCTTTGCTTGTGCAATATCCCGGCTTCGCTCAATCCAGTACCGGCACCGACGCAATCAGCGACCGCAATACCGGTCAGCTTATGCATTAAGGCAGCAGCTGCGGTGGTATTACCTATCCCCATCTCACCGAATCCGACAACATTGCCCGACAGGGCTGCTATCAAGTCGATACCATGTCTTAAGGCTGCCTGGCATTGCTCCGCGCTCATCGCCGCCTCTTGCGCAAAATTACGGGTGCCGTCAGCGATTTTACGATCTAGCAAATTTTGGCGACTGCCAAAATCGTGCTTGACGCCAGCATCGACGATCTGCAAGTGCATGCCATTTTGTTTGGCAAACACATTAATTGCAGCGCCTTGCGACAAAAAGTTCTCGACCATTTGCCAAGTCACATCCTGAGGAAAAGCGGATATTCCCTCCGCAACCACGCCATGATCAGCCGCAAAAACTATGATGCCAGGCGCCAGCAATACTGGCGAACTAGTCTGCTGTATCAAACCAACTTGATGTGCCAACTGTTCAAGCCGACCCAAACTACCTAAAGGTTTGGTTTTATTATTGATGCAGCCATGTAATTGCTCAGACAAGACCGAATTGTGGGTGCCAGAAATGACCGGCAAAAGCGCAGAGGAAGACGTCATAGATTAAATAAAATCAAGGAAACAAATGAGGAAGCCGCCAGTGTAGTACCTCCTGAACGCTTAAACAAATATCTAGATCAAGATCTGAGGAAAAGATAGGCACCGCTGAAAAACCAGAGCATCGGGCGAAACTCTAAATGATGTAAATTCATGCTTATTCAGCACAATAAGTCAGCACACTAAGTCAGCGCACCAAGGCCTTAATCACTGGCCATTGCCGTCTTGAAATCGGCAGACGCTCATCGCAGTCTCGCAGGATGACTTGCCACGACTCCGTCGTTTTCTCATGTTCATGATCCGTATCATTGCTATGATGAGCGCGCTCTACCCCAACAATGGCCAGTCGCGCTACCAGAGCATTTCTATGCACCCGCACCAGACTTGCCGTCATCTCTTCCTCTATCGCAGTCAGGGATTCTTCGATTAAATAGCTACGTCCCTTCGTATGTAAAGTAAGGTATTTTTGTTCCGCCTTTAAAAATATGACATCTGCCACCGGAACTAACAGAATGCGATTGCGCTCCAGAACCGAGAAGCATTGGCGGGCAGTCGGCAATGTGGGAAGCACAGTGCTTGCGGTCTCAGCTTGCATCGCACCAGAAATCGCTGCCGCGCTTTGCGAACGCGACACCCTCAATATCGCCTCTGCCAAGCGACTTGCCCTAACCGGCTTGAGCAAATAATCCATGGCGTGCACTTCAAAAGCTTTCAGCGCATATTCGTCATAAGCAGTGACAAAAATAACTGCTGGCTGCTGAGCCTGGGAGTTACGCGCCAGATGCTGCGCCAATTCCAGACCTGTCATGCCTGGCATTTGCACGTCTAATAGTATGATATCTGGCCGACCGACCGCGATACTATCTAAGGCCGCCTGCGCATTTGCCGCTTCACCAATAAGAACACAGGGGCACTCGTCCTGAATATCCGACAGCAGCATGGCCAATCGCTGCCTGGCAGGAGCCTCATCATCGACGATCAGTATTTTAGGTAATTTCATTTTTTTGCTGGAAATTGCAATTTCACTTCAAAATTATTTCCGCTAGAACCATAGCTCAAATCCGCTTCAATATCATAGAGTAGCAACAGTCGCTGCCGGATATTATCCAATGCCATGTGATTTCCTTGCGACAGTCTGGCATCAGCATGCAGCGGATTACTGACTGAAATTTCTATTTTATTCAGATTGCGACGTATCGCTACCAAAATTAAGGATGTCTTAGCCGATGGTTCCACCCCGTGGTGCACCGCATTTTCCAACAAGGGTTGCAATAACAACGCGGCAATTTTTATTTCACCAAGCTCAGTATCGCTCAGATTTTCGGTATGCCAACTCACTTGCAGCCGCTCGCCCAAGCGCAACTTCTCTATCGATAAATATTGTTCACACAGATGAATTTCGTCCTTCAGTGTAGTCATGTCACGGGTATCGCGCATCAGCACCCGGAACAGGTCAGCCAAATCCTCCAACACGGTTTCAGCACGACGTGGATCAGTACGTATCAAAGAAAGCACTGCATTAAGACTATTAAATAGGAAATGCGGGCGTATTCTAGCCTGTAATGCCTGTAATTTCGCCTCGCCTAAAGCCGGAGAAAAAGCGCGATTGCGCAATTCAAAATAGTGTTGCAGTCCAATTCCGTAGATGAAACACAGCGCGACCGCATACGAAGCTCGTAACCGAGGAAAGCTAAAGGCAAACCAATCCATGCTTTCTAAATACATCAAAACCAACCAACAAATTCCTGCTGGCACACAACCAGCAATAGAACGCTGCACCCAGGCAGGCACACCTAGACTTGCCAACCAAGGACGCAAAGAGCACAGACTTAACAAGGATGAGAGGCAAATCAACTCGACCAACATCGATGTCTCAATAAATTCCTGCCCATTGATTACCCAGCCTTGGCCACGTCCAAGTAAGGCAATAAATACCGATGCATTAACTATAAACAACACGCGAAAAAGTATGCCGAGATTGCAGTAATCAGGCAAAATTAAATGAGTGGCATGGGTGTTAGCTGGCTTATTCATAGCGATAGAGAGTGAAGCTTGGTGCTGGCACACGGTATAATCGGGGAATACAGTTTAAGCAGCATCACTATTTCCATAAAATTCATAAACCACTATGACATCACAATTCTCTAAAAAAAGCGAGGCATGGTCTGCCCGTTTCAATGAACCTGTTTCTGATTTAGTCAAGCGTTACACTGCCTCGGTCTTCTTCGACAAGCGCCTGGCGCTGTTTGATATCCAGGGTTCCTTGGCGCACGCAGAGATGTTAGTAGCGCAAAATATCATCAACGCCCGAGATCATGCCGACATACAGCGCGGCATGCAGCAAATTTTGTCAGAAATTGAGAGTGGACAATTTGTATGGTTGCTTGATCTGGAAGACGTACATCTGAACATTGAAAAACGCCTGACTGAATTGGTCGGTGATGCCGGCAAGCGCCTGCATACCGGGCGTTCACGCAATGATCAGGTCGCAACCGATATTCGTCTGTATGTGCGCTCCTCGATCGACACTATCGTTGGCCTGTTAGGCGACTTCCGTAGCGCACTGCTCGATTTGGCCGAACAACACGCCGCCACCATCATGCCTGGCTTTACCCATATGCAGGTAGCACAACCTATCACATTTGGTCACCATGTCTTGGCTTATGTGGAGATGTTTGCACGCGATACTGAACGTATGCTTGATTGCCGCAAGCGCGTCAATCGCCTGCCATTGGGAGCGGCCGCCCTAGCTGGCACCACCTTCCCTATCGACCGTTTGTGCGTAGCAAAAACTTTGGGCTTTGACGATGTTTGCCACAACTCACTTGATGCAGTTTCGGACCGCGATTTCGCAATAGAGTTTTGTGCCGCAGCAGCCCTGATCATGACCCATGTTTCACGCATGTCGGAAGAGTTGGTAATTTGGATGAGTCCTAGAGTTGGATTTATCGATATCGCGGATCGCTTCTGCACCGGCTCATCCATCATGCCGCAAAAGAAAAATCCAGATGTGCCTGAACTGGCACGTGGAAAAACTGGGCGGGTGAATGGCCACTTGATCGCTTTACTGACCTTAATGAAAGGCCAGCCTCTAGCCTACAACAAAGACAATCAGGAAGACAAAGAGCCACTGTTTGACACCGTCGACACCATAGTCGACACTTTGCGGATTTTTGCAGACATGGCGGGTGGCATCACGGTGAAGCCAGAAGCGATGCGCGCAGCGGCCCTACAAGGTTACGCAACCGCAACCGATCTGGCCGATTATTTGGTTAAGAAGGGACTGCCATTCCGAGATGCGCATGAAGCAGTTGCACTCGCAGTGCGCACTTGCGTCGATCAAGGCTGCGACCTGAGCGACATGCGCCTGGAAGAATTGCAAAAATTCTCTAGCCTAGTACAAGAGGACGTGTTTGCTGTGTTGACTCTTGAAGGTTCTGTCGCTGCCCGCAATCATGTAGGTGGTACCGCGCCAGAACAAGTCAAATTGGCGATCGCCAGAGCACGCCAGCAATTGGCGGCGATATAGTAAAATTATAGACCTACTTAATTATTTTCTACGCAGCTATTTATTGTATTGATTCCTCGCAAAAAGACTTGAAAGTATCGCGCTGCTTAAGCTGATATCCCAAGTATTTTTGCGAGCAATGCTCTTATACTGACCGTATTTCTCACTTTTGATCTAAGTAGAAATACTGGAACTGTCTCTTTCCATCAAAATCCCGCCCCACTGCCTGCTTTCACGACTTGTCCTTGCGACAAAATGTTTTATACTTGCCTCGTTCTGAAAAAAAATCCTCAGGTTTTCACTGATGGATACAAAAAAATTTAACACCAGGAGACAAGCAATGAAATTTCTCATCTCGATTTCGAGATCAATCGACACGTTCAATGAAAAGATAGGCCACGCAGTGAGTTGGGCGCTATTGGCCGCTGTTCTTATTTGCACCGGCAACGCATTGGTGCGTTACATCTTCAACACCAGCTCGAATGGCTGGCTAGAAATTCAGTGGTATTTATTTTCCGCGGTTTTTCTGCTCGGCACCTCCTACACCTTACGTAGAAACGAACATGTACGCATCGACGTCATCTCTGGTCGCTTTTCTAAGCGCGCCCAGGTCTGGATGGATATTTTTGGTTTCAGCTTTTTTCTATTGCCGATGGCAGGACTCATACTCTACTTCGCGATTCCCTTTGCGTGGATCTCTATACAGAGCCAGGAGATGTCCAGCAATGCAGGAGGCTTGATAGTCTGGCCTGCCAAATTATTGATACCTATCGGTTTCTTGATGCTGAGTCTGCAAGGCGTCTCCGAACTCATCAAGCGCATAGGCTTTTTGCAAGGATTAGTGGATGCAAGTGAATTTGAAAAACACGCTGCCACACCAGAAGAAGAAATTGAAGCGATTAAAACCGCAAATAATTTAAAATAAACCGGCGGAGACAAATAAATGACGGCTTTCATCATCGCAAATATGGCTCCCATCATGTTTGCCACACTAGTACTGTTTCTGCTCTCGGGCTTCCCGGTTGCATTTGCACTCGCTGCTAACGGTTTATTCTTCGGTTTCTTAGGCATAGAATTCGGCCTGCTTAAACCTGAGTTATTACAGGCACTCCCCAACCGAATCTTCGGCATCATGTCGAACGACACTTTATTGGCGATCCCCTTCTTTACCTTTATGGGATTAATATTAGAACGCTCCGGCATGGCCGAGGATTTACTCGACACCATAGGCCAGTTGTTCGGCCCCTTGCGTGGTGGCGTCGCCTATGCCGTGATTTTTGTTGGTGCCTTACTGGCGGCCACTACCGGCGTAGTAGCAGCTTCGGTTATTTCTATGGGTTTGATTTCCTTACCTGTGATGCTGCGTTACGGTTACGATAAAAAAGTCGCGTCGGGCGTGATTGCTGCCTCCGGGACTTTGGCGCAAATTATTCCGCCATCATTAGTTCTCATCGTCATGGCAGATCAATTGGGCCGCTCTGTCGGCGACATGTATCAGGCAGCCTTTATTCCCGGCCTGGTACTCACTGCCATGTATGCAGGCTACATCTTACTCATTTCCATCATCAAACCAACTTGGGTACCGGCCTTGCCACCAGAAGCCCGCAATCTACGTCAAAGCAATGGCGATAGCGGTGCCGTATCTTTATTGATCTTACTGATACTGAGTGTGGCCGCCAGCGTTGGCTATTCTAAGTACTACGCCGCCGGTCACCCAGATGTGGCGACGGACGAATTAGTGATTTATTCTGCCAGCATAGGAATCGCATTCGCATTTGTACTCGCCATACTCAACCGTCAGTTCAAGATAGGTCTATTGTCACGTATGGCCGAAAAAGTAGTGTTTGTTTTAATCCCACCGCTGGCTCTGATTTTCCTAGTTTTAGGCACCATCTTTATTGGTATCGCCACTCCAACCGAGGGGGGCGGCATGGGCGCTTTCGGCGCAATGGTGCTGGCCATGATGAACCGCCGCCTATCCTGGGATCTGACCAAGCAAGCTATGAATTCGACGTCGCGCCTGTCTTGCTTTGTGGTGTTTATTCTGATCGGCTCCACCGTATTCTCCCTGGTTTTCCGTGCAGTCAATGGCGACTTATGGGTGGAGCATTTATTGACTTCACTGCCAGGTGGCAACGTAGGGTTTCTGATCGTGGTCAATATCATGTTTTTTGTATTGGCCTTCTTCCTAGACTTTTTTGAACTAGCCTTCATCCTGGTGCCTTTAGTCGGCCCGGTAGCTGAAAAAATGGGGATTGATCTGATCTGGTTCGGTGTTTTACTAGGGGTAAATATGCAGACATCCTTCATGCACCCGCCGTTTGGCTTTGCACTTTTTTACCTGCGCTCAGTGGCTCCTAAAGAGGTCAAAACCAGCGACATTTATTGGGGTGCCATCCCCTTTGTCGCAGCTCAAATCATTATGGTAAGTCTAATTATTGCATTCCCTAGCATAGTCTCGGTTGAGAAAAAGACGAATATGAAAGAGGAAGTTCAGCTAAATATTACTATGCCTATTGATACTGTTGATGATGGCAATCCGGTCAATTTACCGGAAGGTACAAATCAACCCACCGGGGATAAAGAAGAAGAAGCACCTGCTCCGAAATTTACTCAATAACAGAGGTAAGCATAAAAAAAACCCGCATCAGCGGGTTTTTTACACCTAATCGATCTCGCCTACCAATTTCCACACTGGCCAACGGTAGAGCAGCTTAATTAATATGTTGCAACAATAAATCCGTACCGGCAGTTCTGTAAACGAAAAAAAACCGCATGGTAAGTGCGGCTTTTTTTATTAAACAATAGCGCTTCCGGACCGGATAATTTATTTCAGGGCGCGCGACATATTGAATTTGGCGAATGATTGTTCCGCGACGTTAAACCATTGACCTTGGTTATTCCGGAACGCGACCCAGTCATCGTAGACTTTTTTGAACTTAGGGTTCTTAGCGGCTTCTTCATTGAAAGTTTCCTGAGCCGCTTTAAAGCAAGCTTCCATCACAGGCTGCGGGAAAGGCTTAAGAGAAATTTTGTTTTGCAACAGGCGTCCCAGTGCAGCTGGATTTTTGGCATCGTATTTCGCTTGCATATCTGTATGGGCTTCCATGGACGCCACTTCGATTGCGTGCTGAAACAGCTTAGGCAATTTTTCCCATTCTTTTTTACTGACGTAGAAGGATAATTGCGCGCCACCTTCCCACCAACCTGGGTAGTGGTAAACCTTGGCCACTTTGTAGAAACCTAGTTTTTCATCATCGTAAGGGCCTACCCATTCAGCAGCGTCTATCGTGCCTTTTTCTAGCGCGGTGTAGATATCACTACCTGGAATTTGCTGAGGTACGGTACCCAACTTGGTCATGACCTTACCGGCAAAACCACCGACGCGAAATTTCAGACCTTTCAGATCTTCTACCGTTTTGATTTCTTTGCGAAACCAGCCACCCATTTGAGTGCCGGTATTTCCGCCCAAGAAGTTCACCACATTGTATTCAGCAAAGAATTCACGCATCAGCTTCATACCATTGCCATGCAACATCCACGCTGTTTGCTGACGTGATGTCAGGCCAAATGGCATCGCGGTATCAAATGCGAAGGTCGCATCTTTACCAAAGAAGTAGTAGGAAGCGGTATGTCCCATCTCTACCGTGCCGTCTTTGACCGCATCGAGCACCGCTGGGCCTGGCACGATTTCGCCACCAGCAAAAGGGCGAATATTAAATTTACCTTCGGTCAGTTCTTTAACGCGGTTGCAAAACACCTCAGCCGCACCGTAAATAGTATCCAAGCTTTTAGGAAAACTTGATGCCAAACGCCAATTAAGCGTAGGGGTTTCTGCCAAGGCCGGCGTTGCAACTGCCACACTGGCGGCACCTACAGAGGCGCTTACTGCTGCTTTTTTTAGAAAGGAACGACGTTCCATGCTGTCTCCAATATAAGGATATTTCCGATTTCTTCGGTTCGGGGTTCGCCTGCAATGTGCATAAATTAAGACTAATTGAAGCTAATTAAGTCTTACTTACTATGCAAGCGAAATCCATTCTATGGGCAGAGTATCAAGCTCGCAATCAATGTTTATATTGCATTGCAACATAAACATTGATTGCAGTATGTATTTCCAGCGTATTTAACAGCGTGTATATTTTAAATTCCATAAAAATCAAGCACTTATAAAAAACAAAGGCTAGGATTCATCTTCAGATAAATCCTAGCCTCGCTTAAATTTAAGTATTTCTACGTATCCAGCATTACGACAAAAACGACTTAACTACCGGCAACAGTCATATTCTCTATCAGAATAGAGCCGGTTTGCTTGGTGCCGCGAATCAGGGTATCAGCACCTATCGCGACGATTTGCTGGAACATTTGACGCATATCACCGGCGATGGTGATCTCTTCTACCGGATATTGAATCACGCCGTTCTCGACCCAAAAACCGGATGCACCGCGTGAATAATCGCCAGTCACATAATTGACGCCCTGCCCCATCAACTCGGTCACCAACAGTCCGGTGCCCATCTTTTTTAACATGGCCTTAAAGTTATCCGTTTTTTTGGTTTGCGTAGAACTCAGTGTCAGGTTATGTGAACCACCGGCATTACCTGTGGTTTGCATACCCAATTTGCGCGCTGAGTAACAGGACAAAAAGTATCCCTGCAAAATACCATCCTTGACCACATCGCGACGCTGCGTCTTGACGCCTTCGTCATCAAACGGGGAGGATCCTACGCCACCGGGAATATGCGGGTCTTCCACTACTTGTAAGTGCGTAGGAAAAATCTGAGTTCCTAATGAGTCGAGTAAGAAGCTAGATTTGCGATACAAGGCACCGCCAGAGACCGCTTGTACGAAAGAACCCAGCAATCCGGCTGCCAAAGGCGCTTCAAACAGCACCGCACATTTACGCGTATCGAGCTTGCGTGCATTCATGCGCGCCAGAGCGCGCTCGGCGGCATAGCGTCCTATGGCTTCCGGCTGGGCCAGTTTTTTAGCATTGCGTTGTGAGCTGTACCAATCGTCACGCTGCATGCGCGCGCCCTTGCCAGCGATAGGAGAAACCGAAATGGTATGGCGCGAAAATGGATAACCACCCATGAAGCCACGTGAATTGGCCGCAACAAAGTGCGATTGCTGTGCATGCACGCCAGCGCCTTCGCAATTGGTCACTCGTTTATCGACCGCGTAAGCGGCGGCCTCGGTACGGCGAGCCAACTCGATCGCCTCTTCGGCGCTCACTAACCAGGGATAAAATAATTGTAAATCTTGCGGATGCATCTCCAGCAAAGCGGCATCAGGCAAGTCGGAACAATTGTCTTCAGCGGTAAAGCGCGCGATGTTGTAAGCGGCATCGACCGTGTCCAATAAAGATTTTTGCGAAAAATCAGAAGTGCTGGCATTGCCGCGTTTTTGTCCGATATACACGGTCACGCCTATGCCTTTATCGCGATTCTGTTCTATCGTCTCGACCTGGCCTTTACGCACACTGACAGAAAGCCCTCCGCCTTCGCTAATTTCGACAGCGGCGTCAGTTGCGCCTTTTTCACGTGCAAAACGCAACATATCTTGTGCAATTTGCCTTAACTGATCCTGAGTATGGGTAAAAACTGGTTTGCTCATGGGCGGTTTCTTTAGTTGCGTAGATAAAAAGGGTATCATAGCAGCCGTTTCAATAAGTTTATAGAATAAAGGCGAGTCAATTATGCCAAATCCAAATCGAGGCTCCTGTGGCTTCAAGTCCACCGAGTTCGAACAAGAGTACGAACGCCCTTCAAAATCACAGTTAAAACGTGAAATGACAGGTCTGCAAAAGCTAGGTCAAGAACTAATCGACCAGCCGCGCGACCGCGTAAAGCGTGTGCCTATGCCGGAAGATGTGCGCGATGCCATCCTTGAATGTCAAAAAATCAAGGATCACGAAGGCCGTCGCCGACAATTGCAGTTTGTCGGTAAAAAGATGCGTACTTTAGATGAGACCGAAGTGGCGCTCATACAAAAAACCATAGACAGCTGGAAAGGTGCATCCAAATCGGATACTGCCGCCATGCATGCTTTAGAGCGCAAACGCGACAAATTATTAGCCAACGATACTGCAGTGACCGAATTGATGGCCGAATATCCGGAAATCGATGCGCAACAATTACGCACCATGATACGTAATGCGCGCAAAGAGCAAGCCGAGAGCAAGCCGCCAAAAGCGTATCGCGAAATCTTCCAATTACTCAAAGAACTTTCTAAAGTAAAAACAGCAGGCTCTGCTGATGATGCTGAAGGCGATGACGAGGAAGACGATGAGTGAACTTGCTAGCGGCAACGCTGACA
Organism: Undibacterium parvum; assembly: GCF_003955735.1. Lineage (NCBI taxonomy): Bacteria > Pseudomonadati > Pseudomonadota > Betaproteobacteria > Burkholderiales > Oxalobacteraceae > Neoundibacterium > Neoundibacterium parvum. The sequence continues at coordinate 4,823,650 of NZ_CP034464.1, forward strand.
AGTCGGAGCGTGCCCTACGGATAGGCTTAGTCTCGATCTCGGATCGGGCCTCAGCCGGTGTTTATCAGGACATGGGGCTACCAGCCTTGCAAGAATGGTTTGGTGCAGCCCTGAGTTCAGCCTGGATCATGGAAACACGATTGATCCCGGATGAGCGCGCCGCCATAGAAGCCGCCTTAATCGATTTAGTCGATAAGGCGCTGTGCGATCTGGTGATCACCACTGGTGGCACCGGTCCGGCGCGGCGCGATGTCACCCCAGAGGCAACGCTAGCAGTAGCGACCAAGGAGATGCCAGGTTTTGGCGAGCAAATGCGCCAGATCAGTCTGAAGTTTGTGCCTACTGCTATTCTGTCCCGACAAGTGGCGGTGATACGCGAAAGCGCAGAACACGCGGCTTTGATCATGAATTTGCCGGGCCAGCCAAAGTCGATCAAGGAGACGCTGGAAGGTCTCAAAGACGCCAATGGCGTTCAGCTAGTTGCCGGGATATTCTCAGCGGTGCCCTACTGCATCGATCTGATCGGCGGTCCTTACGTAGAAACCCACGACGCAGTGTGTAAAGTATTTCGCCCTAAATCAGCCTTACGCCCAAAAGCCGAAAATTAAACCCTCATAAAGTTAATCTATATGACCACCGTTTTACTAGATTGCATAGAAATTGAAAGCGCCCCAAATCCTAGCGTTGCCGTAATCTGGCTGCATGGCTTGGGTGCCGATGGCAATGACTTCGTCCCTATCGTCAAAGAACTAGACCTGAGCGGCTGCGCCGGTATCCGTTTCGTGTTTCCACACGCGCAGACCATGCCTGTGACACTGAACGGTGGCTATGTGATGCGCGCCTGGTACGACATTATGGGTGCTGATATCGTTAAGCGTGAGGATGAGGCGGGATTAAGACTGTCGCAAATTCGCATAGAAAGCTTGATAGCACGCGAAAAAGCGCGTGGCATTCCGGCTGAACGTATTATCTTGGCTGGCTTCTCGCAAGGCTGCGCGATGGCCTTGCAAGTAGGCTTACGTCATCCTGAAAAATTAGCCGGTTTGCTTTGTCTATCTGGCTATGTCGCATTACGCGAGGTGGTGGCAAGCGAAAGAACTGCGGCCAATCAAGCCACACCTATTTTTCTGGCGCATGGCACCGCCGATCCTGTGATACCACTGTTACGGGCAGAACAATCACGCAATCTTTTGCAAGAGCTTGGCTACGCGCTAGAGTGGCACGAATACATGATGCAACACTCGGTATGCGAAGAAGAGATCAGAGATATCGGCAATTGGTTACGGCGCGTCGTGCCTGCTTAGGTCGCTGCTTAGGTCGCTGCTTAGTTCGCTGCTTAGGCCGCGGCTAAGTTCACAACTAAGCTCACAACTAAGTTAGTAATACGCCAATCAAAGAAAACGACGCCAGTCGTTCCAGGATTTCAAATATCTGTCCAGCTCAGCTAGGCAGATATTTGATCACTAAATATACTCCCCTAGGTATATTTTCATGCGCTTATAGAATATGCGCGAATTAGGCTATTTTTACCTATACTCCCCTTATTTCATCAATTAGGCGAGAGCCTCGCTTTACATTTGCTGCAGCGCCTGAGTGATATCCGCGATCAAATCATCGCAGTCTTCCAAGCCTACGTTAAAGCGTAGCAAAGTACCCTGATGCTGCCAATCGCTGCGCATTTGCTGTATCCGATATGGCAAGCACAAACTACGCGCACCACCCCAGCTAAAACCTATGCCAAATAATTTCAGACTGTTCACAAAATGATCGGTCTGCGGCTCACTGTAACGCGCATTGACCAGCACCGAGAACAGACCGCCAGCGCCGGTGAAGTCGCGCGCCCAGATTGCGTGCCCTGGGCAACTCGCCAAGGCCGGATGCAAAACCGTGTCTATCTCAGGGCGCGTGCCAAGCCAGGTAGCCAGCTTACGGGCACTTTGGTCATGCGCATCAAAACGTAGCTTCAGAGTATCAAGATTGCGCAACACCAGATACACATCATCCATGCCTACCCCAAATCCGAGACGCATATGCGCCGCCTGCAGCCGCAAATTAATCGCCTGATCGCGCGTAATCACCGCGCCCATCAACACATCCGAGCCTCCGCTTTGATACTTGGTAAGCGCTTGCATGATGATATCGACGCCGTGCGCGAAGGCCGGCAAGGCGATTCCTGCCGACCAGGTATTATCCAATGCCACCAGTACATTTTTTGCGTGCGCGGCCGCACATATTGCTGGAATATCCGGCACTTCCATACTCACGGAGCCCGGTGCTTCAGTCCAAATCAATTTGGTATTGGGCAGTATCAGGTCGGCGATCGCGGCCCCGATTAAAGGATGGTAATAGCGCACACTGACGCCAAAGCTACGCGCCAGCCAATCACCTAAATCCCGACTCGGGCTATACACATTCTCGGGCAGCAAGACATCGTCGCCAGCCTGCAACAGCGCCATATTCACCAAGCTAATCGCCGCCAAGCCACTCGGCGCTAGCAGGCAATACTTACCCTGCTCGATCTCAGCCAGTCTGGCCTCTAGCGTAAAACTGGTGGGTGTGCCATGCAGGCCATAGGTGTAAGCCGATTTATCTTGCCATTTGCGCTCACGCATCGCAGCGACATCCTTAAACAGCACCGTAGAGGCATGATGGATCGCGCTGGGGAAAGCAGCAAAGCCGGATGGCGCCTGATACTTGCTATGAATGAGCGCAGTGGCAGAGATAGAGTCAGTACTATTTTTTTGATTCATGGATAGGCTAGCCTTTAAGAATGCTTAATTCTTTGACATTCTACGTCAAGTGCATAACTTAGGTGTTTAGCGAGGTACATGCCTCGCAACGCCAGCGCAAGGAGTGAGTGCCTCAGGCGAGAAACTTAGAGACTGCATTCCTGTTCCGACTAATTTATCGTTGACCTTCATCAAGGACTTTAAATTTCAAAGCTAATAACATTGCCTCGAAGTTGGAATATGTCCCACGCCAATTTCGAAATGGCTTTTGCTAGTCGGTGCAAATAGGTAAGTAAGCTAGTTTTCTTTATAAATCACAATAACAAAGGGGGTTCTTCAAATGAGCTCATCGTTCACAAAATCGACTGCCAGGAATATTTTTTATGGCGGCTCGGTATTCTTCTTCTTGCTTTTTTTAGGGCTCAGCTTCGATACGATGACGACCCTGCCTAAGCAAGACAATAGGGCCAACCTTACCGAATCAGCGATACGCGGTAAGAAAATTTGGGAAACCCGTAACTGTATCGGTTGTCATACTTTGCTCGGTGAAGGTGCCTATTTCGCACCAGAATTAGGTAACGTCTACAAACGTCGGGGACCTGATTTTATCAAAGCATGGATTAACTCCCAACCTACCGGCGCTCCTGGTCGTCGTCAAATGCCGCAATTCCATTTGAACGATACAGAAATGGCCGACATGATCGAATTTCTTAAATATTCTTCAGAAATCAATACCAACAAATGGCCACCAAATATCGAAGGCTAATACATTGGGGTAAAAATAAAAGAAACATATAAGAAAAATAAGTATCAATAGTTAAAATAAGCGGAGAAACACCATGCAATACAAATCACAGGCAGTCGCGAAGCCCTATTTCATCGCGGCGATTGGCCTCTTTTTAGGGCAAATTCTGTTCGGCCTGATTATGGGCCTGCAGTACATCATCGGAGATTTTCTATTTCCGGCGATCCCATTCAACGTTGCCAGGATGGTTCACACCAATCTGTTGATCGTCTGGATGTTGTTCGGCTTTATGGGCGCAGCCTATTATCTAATCCCGGAAGAATCTGAACGCGAACTGCATAGCCCTAAACTGGCGATGCTGATGTTCTGGATTTTTTTGATCGCTGGCGCACTGACCATCGTTGGTTATCTGGCAGTACCGTACGCAACTTTGGCAAAACTGACTGGTAACGATCTACTCGAAACCATGGGTCGCGAATTTCTAGAGCAACCGCTGCCGACCAAGGTAGGGATCGTCATCGTTGCGCTGGTTTTCCTGTTCAACATTTCCATGACCGTTTTACGTGGCCGTAAAACCAGTATCAGTCTGGTCATGCTAGCTGGTTTATGGGGTCTGGCGATTTTCTATCTTTTCTCGTTCTACAACCCTAGCAATCTGGTCAAGGATAAATTCTACTGGTGGTGGGTAGTCCATCTGTGGGTAGAAGGCGTTTGGGAACTGATCTTAGGTGCCATGCTGGCCTTCGTACTGGTGAAAGTCACTGGCGTGGATAGAGAAGTCATAGAAAAATGGTTGTATGTGATTATCGCGATGTCTTTGATCTCCGGCATCATCGGTACTGGCCATCACTACTATTGGATAGGCGCACCTGAATACTGGCAATGGTGGGGTAGCGTGTTCTCTGCTCTGGAACCAATACCGTTCTTCATGATGACCGTGTTTGCCTTCAATATGGTCAACCGTCGCCGTCGTGACCATCCAAACAAGGCCGCGGTTTTGTGGGCTTTAGGTACCGGTGTCATGGCTTTCCTGGGCGCTGGCGTATGGGGTTTCTTACATACTTTGGCACCAGTCAACTATTACACGCACGGCACGCAAATCACTGCAGCACACGGTCACATGGCGTTTTACGGTGCCTATGCGATGGTGATCTTGACGATGATTAGCTACACCATGCCTATCATGCGCGGTCGTGAAGCCAATAGCAATAAATCGCAAGTGGTCGAAATGTGGGCATTCTGGTTGATGACAGTATCGATGGTATTCATCACCTTATTCCTGACCGCAGCTGGTATTTTGCAAGTATGGTTGCAAAGAATTTCAACCACACCGATGTCCTTTATGGCGACCCAAGATCAACTGGTGATTTTCTACTGGTTGCGCTTAGGTTCAGGTGTTGTCTTCACGATAGGTCTGGCACTGTATATCGCTAGCTTCTTCGTCAAAGGCGAAACGCTTGCAGTTACCAATAAGTAAAACCTAGCAAATTGCAATAAAACCAAATAAGTTGCCCGTCCACCGGCGGGCAACTTCATCTCCATCGTGAATACTCCTCAAGCACTCCCCTCCACCGCGATTGTCGATCTTAATCAAAATCAGCATGGCCGCGCCTTACCCGGCGACTTTGCGATGTGGTGTTTTATCCTGGCCGAATTATTGGTCTTTGGCATATTCTTTATCTCGTATGCCATTACCCGCTCACACCATGTAGAGCTGTTTAATCAGTCGCAAAAACAATTGGATCGCGGCACTGGCTTCATCAACACGCTATTACTCGTCAGTAGTAGCTACTTTGTCGTCAGGGCGATCGCAGCGCTTCAGCGCGGCCAAGGCAAAGTCTGTGCAAAATGGCTAATGACGGCGATCACTTGCGGCGGATTTTTTGTTGTCTTAAAGTTTTTGGAATTTGCTGGAAAGTACGATGCCGGCATCAGCATGTCGACCAATAATTTTTACATGTTTTACCTGTTTCTGGCTTTTTTCCATTTCATGCATGTCATTTTAGGCATGCTCATACTTGGCGCGATTGCCATCAAAGCCTGGCAAGGCGGCTACAGCGCTGCGCATCATGAAGGTGCCGAAACTGGTGCCGCTTATTGGCATATGGTTGATCTGGTGTGGATCATCCTGTTCCCCCTGATTTATGTTTTACATTAAGGCGGGGCATTCACTTAGCCCATTAGAGCGAACATGATCAACATCAAAACTGCGACCTATCAATGGCTTATGCTTTTAGCGCTTACCAGCCTCAGTTTCGGCCTGGCAGAAACTGACTACCTGGGTAAAAATATTCTCTTGCCAGTATTGCTGGCGACCTTGATTAAAGGGAGTATTGTTATCGATAGATTTATGGCGCTACGACATGTTGCAGGCCCATGGCGCATCATCGTACTGACGTGGTTGCTTGCCGTACTTGGCACAATCTGGTTTAGCTTCACCCGAATTTAATTAAAGATCTCAGAAAGTCTGTCATGAACGATTTGACCTCGCACCAACTACTTAATGTGCGCGAAGTAAAGCAACTCCCGTTTTACCAGCCAGTTGGCAATGAATGCGCACTGTTTGAATATGCTTACCATCACCAACTCCCCTTACTCATCAAGGGTCCGACTGGTTGTGGCAAGACGCGCTTCGTGGCACATATGGCAGCCAAAATGGCACGTCCCTTGATCACGGTGGCCTGTCATGACGACCTGACCGCAGCCGACTTGGTTGGTCGCCATCTGATCGGTGATGGCCAGACCATTTGGTCCGACGGGCCACTCACCAGAGCGGTACGACTAGGCGGGATTTGTTATCTCGATGAGGTAGTCGAGGCCCGCAAAGACACCACGGTAGTTTTGCATCCGCTGACCGACGACAGACGCATCTTGCCGATAGAACGCACCGGAGAGGAGTTACAAGCTCCGCAAGAATTCATGCTGGTAGTGTCGTACAACCCGGGCTACCAGAATCTATTAAAAAACCTCAAACCATCGACCCGCCAGCGCTTCATCGCGATCCAGTTCGATTACCCTCCGGCCGCGCTAGAACAAGACATCTTGATCAAGGAAACTGGTATAGACAGCGCCACAGCCCAACGTCTGGTGAAACTTGCGGGACATTTCCGTCAACTAAAAAATCACGATTTGGAAGAAGCCGCCTCCACCCGTCTGTTGGTGTATGCTGCAACTTTGATCAAGGCTGGATGTGATCCACTACTCGCTTGTCAGGCGGCTATGGTAGAACCGCTGACCGACGACCTTGACACCGCGGCGGCCCTGCGCGAAGTGATCAAAGCCAGCATGGCAAAATAAGCCAAACATGAATACGCCAGAGACCGATGTATCCGTTGCAGTACAGGCTGAAGCCCTGTATCTGATTAACCTACTGCTACTCCCAGGTCTAGGTTTTCTGATGCTATTGTGGCTAGCGCATAGCAATCCCAAAAGCGAATCAGAATTGACGCGCTGCCATTTGCGGCAGACCGTCATCGCCAGTATCTGGGCTGGGGTCTTGCTGGCGATCGTCACGCTGTTGATCGTATTTTTGGGCGGCTTTCAATCACCCTATACCTGGATGCTCTTGATACTTTACTTCGTTTGCTGTCATGCTGCCCTGATACTATTTGGAGTGTTGGGCCTGGCACGCGCAATGGCCAAGCAAACCTATGTTTACCCTCTGATAGGAAGCAGGAAGTGGTAAAGGTGGCAAATATGTTATCCAAAGAACTGATACGTACGAAGAAGTTACCCAGTACTGGTCCCAGAGTAGCTGCAGCAATTCCAGTCGCTGCCAAGGCGCATACAGGACTGTTCGGCGTCTCGGTTCAGCGCTGGCGTCAACTCACTCAGGCTGGTTTCTTCATCCTGTTTATCTTTGCGCCTATCTTTGATTTATTTCGGCTCGATCTACACCTGGGGCATTTCATCTTTCTAAGCATGGACTGGACTTTAGGGCTGGACAATTTCTCATCCGGTGGCATCACTGCCGGTCAAGCCGCGATGAATATTTTTCTGCGTGCATTTTTACCCTTACTGTCTGTAGGCGCAGCCTTAATCTATGTCAGCTGGAAATGGGGTCGCCTGTATTGCGGTTGGCTGTGCCCACATTTTTCCATCGTCGAAACCATCAATCAAACACTTAGAAAAGCCATAGGCAAGCAAAGTATTTGGGATGCCGAGAAAATGGATGAGCGCAATGCCGACGGCAGTATCACCACGCCAGACGCGATCTGGTGGTTAGGGGTGATTCCCCTTGTGATCATCTGCGCTATCGTGTGGGCAAGCGTACTTCTGACTTACTTGCTGCCGCCCGCTGAAATCTACGGCAATATCTGGCACTGGAGCTTAACCAGAAATCAGGCGGTATTCCTGACTGCCGGCAGTATCGCCTTTTTTATCGAATTCATGTTCGCGCGCCATTTATTTTGCCGATACGCCTGCGCTGTCGGCCTATTCCAAAGTTTAGCCTGGATGGGCAATGACAAGGCGATGGTGGTCGGCTTTGAGCGCGAGCGCGCCAAGGACTGCGCCAGTTGTTTTTCTGCCTGCGATCATGTCTGCCCTATGCGCCTTAACCCGCGCAACGTTAAACGCATGATGTTCGCCTGCGTGCAATGCGGTCAGTGCGTAGACGCCTGCACGCACACTCAAACAGACAATCCCGAAGGCGAGTTACTGGGCTGGGTCAATCACGTGCGCGCTGAATCAGAAGCGGCACTCACGGGTAGCCAAGCGAAGACCATACAAATTGCCCTGGTGCGTGACGACACTGGCAAAACCAAGTCAAACGGAGTGTCATAGATGGAAGAATATATAGGCGGGCTGTGGGACAAGCTTATTACCCGGGTGGCCTATCGTGGCTATCCTGCTGCCCGGATTGAGCTGAAACAGATAGAAAGGATCGCGCCAATTTACTTCCGTGCGCTAGGCGGAGATAGCGCGCTGACGCTGCAGGCGGGTACCGCCACCACGCACGGCGCACGGCGGCTTTGGCTAGAACGGGTTGCCGGCATCAGTGAAAAAGTAGAATTGGCGTGGGCCAATGAAACCACCCTGCATTTGCCGGCCTGGATTGAGCATTTCCCCAGCACGGAGTTAAACCGCGATCTGTATTTTTGGTTAATCGCCCTAGCGGCACATGATGTCGCACCGGATGCGAGTTGGATAGTTCGCAATCAAGCTGCAACACAAGCTTGCCTGGAGGCGCTACCTGGTTTGAAAATAACATACGAACGGCTTTACCTAGCCGAGTTCGCACTGCGCCCAGCGCCAGAATCACTACCTGACCTAGAAACCAAGGCTGAACGTAGCATACGGCAGGCACTCAGCGAACCAGGTAGCGTCAGCATTTTTCAGGCGGGCCGTAAGCCAGTTGCTCCGGTCATGCTGTGGCTACACCCAGACCCACCACTAGCAATGGGCGAGCAAAGAAAAGCGGCCAGAAATGAGCCTCAGCAACCCGATGGCGGCACACTCAAAAAAGACCAGCAAGCACGCAAACGCCAAGCCGAAAACGTCAAAATGCCCGACGGCAAGAGTCCTTTCATGCTGTTGTTTCGCGCAGAGAGCCTGTTTTCCTGGGCCGAGTTTGTCAAAGTAGACCGGCCGCTGGATGAAGACGATAACGATGATGCTGAAAAAGCCGCCAATGATCTTGATTTTTTAAGTGTAGCCAGCGACAGCAAAACCACCACCAGCCGCATCCGTTTTGATCTGGATTTGCCGGGCGAGTCGGATGATGACATCCTGCTGGCCGATGGTATCCGCTATCCCGAATGGGACTACCGCAAACGGCTGCTACAAGCCAAGCATTGCAGAGTGCAAATGATGCTGGCAAAAGACAGTCAGCCATGCGAACTGCCGCTAGCCTTAAAACCAACCGCTCAGCGCTTGCGCCAACAATTTCAAACTCTGATGCCCTTACGCACCAGACTCAAGGGCCAGGTTAGTGGCAGCGATCTTGACTTAGATGCCTGCGTGCGCTTCGCCTCCGAAAAAAACAGTGGAATGCCCACCTCAGAACCTGGTTTATATATCGATCAGAGACAACAAATACGCGATTTATCTTGTCTGTTACTTGCTGATCTTTCTTTATCGACCGATGCCTGGGTGAATAATTCTGCACGTGTGATCGATGTAATACGAGACAGCTTGTATCTGTTCAGTGAGGCGTTGGCAACTACAGGTGATAGATTCGCGCTGTATGGTTTCTCTTCAGTACGGCGCGACAATGTGCGCTTTCATTTACTCAAGGGCTTTGACGAGCATTATAACGAACAGATACGCGGGCGTCTGGCAGCACTAAAACCTGGTTATTACACCCGCATGGGTACGGCGATCCGACATGCCTCGCAAATTCTCTCCAAACAAAAAACTGGACGCCGCCTGTTGTTGATACTGACAGATGGGAAACCGAATGATCTGGATAAATATGAGGGTCGCTACGGCATCGAAGACACCCGCATCGCCATTCAGGAAGCACGACGCCTGGGATTGACCCCATTTTGCGTCACCATCGACGAAAAAGCGGGCGATTACCTGCCTCATCTATTTGGCAGCAATGGCTATGTCTTGGTAAAAAATGCGGCCGAGTTACCGCAAGTTTTACCGCGCCTATATCTTCAACTGACAGCTAATTAATCAGCGTCAACAGTCACCACACTACTGACGCTGACTCAAATCGCTATTTAGAATGCGTAAACCGCTGCCAATACCCCGGTAAGCGCATTACTATCGCGGGTCAGCGGGCTATTTTTAGCCTCACTAGCCAAGCTGCTATAAGATAAAACGGCAGTCATCGATGCACGTGGATTAATGATGTAGGTAAGGCTGCTAGAAGCACGCACATCACGTATGCCACTTTTCGGGGTGTACGCCGCGTAATTACTACTCGCCGCCTGCGCTTTAGTCACCCCAAAATTGGTCTGCATATAGTCACTATCAACAACAGAAGTTGCTGCGCCTAGCGCCATACGCCAGGTGGGAGCGAGCATGAATGAATACACGGCACCAAGATCCAACACACTTCCTTTATTGTTGTCGCGGGAACCGTAACGATAAGAAGATGTCAGGGTGAACTCACGTGTCACGGAATAGTTCAGAAATGCACCATATTCAGCTTTGGCAGCGATATCACCCATGCCACGCAAAGCATCCGAGCGATTTTCTTTTCGTCCTAAATCAACAGTCAAACGCACGCCGTAATCAAGGCCAGGGGTTTTAGAGAAATTATAACCAACACCATTACTGGTACCTGCAAACCAGCCATTACTCCACTGATAGTCGAGCAGAGGAACAACCATGTTTCGACGCTGATCAGAACCACGGTACTCTGTACCCATCACCGCACCAACACCGACTAAACCGCCATCGCTACCCGGGGCTGCACCAAATAAACGAACAGAGTCAAACGATTGAGCAAAAACACTAGTTGAAGCACTGCTGGCAGCAATCACTGCCATTAAGACGAATTGTTTTATTGTGTGCTTAGTCATATAAAAAGGAGAAAGTTAAGAAAATTTTACCTCACCGTATCCGCTAGCTGAATTTTCAAACTCAATTGCTAGCCCTTGGTATCGGCATTGCCGGCTCCCAGTATAAGCGAAAATCAAAGTGTCAACTTCTGAGAGCAGCTAGCCTAGGTAAAAGCCGTAATACCCTTCCACTTGAACTTGGGTTAGCATAGTTTTTTATTTCGTTCTGCTACCGCACATCCATGAAAAATACCGCCCGCTCCGCCGACTATTACAGCGAACAATACAATGCCCGTGCCAATATCCCTGAGCATCCTTATATTTTCACGCGATGGGTAGAGCAATCAGCACAAGTACGGCGCCGACATGCCGGTTTGTTTGATCTGATGTATGGCGAGAGCGCGGGCGAGCGATTAGATCTCTTCCCCACCCGCGTTGCCAATGCGCCGCTGTTGGTCTTCATTCACGGTGGCTGGTGGCGCTCATTAGATAAGTCTGATTTTTCTTCGCTGGCGCCGGCCTACACCAACGCAGGAATGAATGTCGCCATGCTCAACTACAGCCTGGCACCTGAGGCCAGCATAGAAGAAATCGTCCAGCAGCAATTACGTGCCCTGGCATGGTTGTATAAAAATGCGGAAAGATATGAAATCGATGGCGAGCGCATTATCTTGGTCGGACATTCAGCCGGCGCGCATCTAGCGGCAATGCTGATGACGGCAAACTGGAGTACCTATGATGCAGCATTGCCTGAGCGTCTGATCAAGGCCGCTGCCCTGCTCTCAGGCGTCTATGATTTAAGCCCTTTACTGCAGACCGATTTCGTCAACGTCGATCTCAAGCTAACTGAGGAACGTATCTTGCCACTATCACCGGGCCTGATGCCTTTGTCGCAAGCCATCCCCTTCATTACTGCGGTGGGAGGCCTGGAATCAGACGAATTCAAACGACAAACCAGCATGTTAGAAAAGCACTGGAAACATCAGCATCACACCAGTATCGCGCTGCCAGAAAGCAATCATTTGACGATTTGCGATGCCTTGAGTGACCCTGCTAGCGCATTAAACACCGCCATCATAGGGTTGGCAAAATCCATCTAGCTCAATTTCCAGATTCAGTAATAAAAACGATTGAATAACACCACGCCCCAGGTCGCTAGCGCGATCAGGAGCGTCAGCAAGACTGCTGCACTGCCGAAGTCTTTGGCATTCTTTGAGAGAGGATTGCGTTCTAGCGAGACTCTATCGACTACCGCCTCAATCGCCGAGTTAATCAACTCGACCACCAGGATCAAAACCAGGACGGCGATCATCATTAATTTTTCAAAGGCTGAGACCGGTAAAAATAATGCGATCACCGCGCCAGTCACCACTAACAATAACTCTTGGCGAAACGCATGCTCATTCTTCCATGCCGCCTTAAAGCCATCGATAGAGTAAAACAGTGCAGAAAAAATTCTAGCAAAACCACTTTTACTTTTAAATTGACTCACTGCTGGTTCTTGCTGTTCCATGCCACCCCTTGATTAATTTTAAGTTTTTCTCAGGCAAATTTTAACAGGAGAAGCTTGAATTGCGGAATTTGTGCAATCACTCCTGAGACTCATCAAATCTTTTGCTGGAAACACATTATTTCTGAATATTGCTACTGCCATTTTTTTCACATTATGGTATAAAGGATATATTGCAATGCACCAACCACAATATGAAAACCGAAACCGCAGCTTCCGATAAAACTTCCATCCAAGTCATAGAGCGCCTAACCTCACTACTCGATGCTTTGGCGCGTTACCAAGATCCTGTTAGTCTAAAGGAACTGGCCATAGTCACGGGTCTGCATCCATCAACCGCGCACCGCATTTTGAACGATTTGGTCAAAACCCGCTTCGTCGATAGAGCAGAAGCTGGCTCCTATCGCCTCGGTATGCGCCTGCTAGAATTGGGTAATGTGGTCAAGAGCCGTCTGAATGTGCGCGAAGCTTCCCTGGAATTTATGCGCACTCTGCACAGACAAACCCAGCAGACCGTTAATTTATCAGTGCGTCAAGGCGATGAAATTGTATATATAGACCGAGCTTTTTCCGAGCGCTCTGGAATGCAGGTGGTACGCGCCATCGGTGGCCGCGCGCCGTTGCATTTAACCTCAACCGGAAAATTGTTTTTATCACTGGATGAACCGAAGGCAATACGCGCTTACACCACACGCACCGGTTTAGCTGGCCACAACAAAAATTCCATCACTGATCTGGCAAAACTAGAAAAAGAATTATCTGAAGTAAGGGAAAATGGTTACGCCCGCGACAATGAAGAATTAGAACTCGGGGTACGCTGTATGGCCGCGGGAATACGTGACGACAGCGGCAAAATGATCGCTGGACTATCGATTTCTGCCCCAGCCGGGCGTCTCCAGGAAGAATGGCTGGCCGATCTGATCTCTACAGCGGAACAAATTTCAGCAACGCTTGGATACGTAGCAACGACCAAGCAATAAATCAAAAATGCTCGCGACTCTAGTAGCTAGCTAAAACTAGAATCGGGAGCTGAGTACGACTGGCAAGACAATTAGACTCCCGCACCGAAACGTTCCCATCTAGGCAAATAGTAATTATCTGCATTCAGAGAAAACATCAGGCGCTTCACCTGTCCGGTAATTAATTCACGCTTCACTAGTCCGATAAAGCGCGAGTCGCGACTATTATCCCGATTATCGCCCAGCATCATATACTCGCCCTGCGGCACAGTAATCGGTGCAAAGTTACGCATCGCAGCACGGTCAGGCATGACGATCATGCCATGTTGTAATGTCCCCAGAGTTTCATTAAAGACCAATTGCTCTCTCGCATATTCACGCGTTGGTGTCAGATGATCAGCGCTCTTGGCCGCGATAGCTGTATAACTCGCCGCGACACCATTAATGATGAGTTTTTCGTCGCGCATTTCGACCACATCACCAGGTAGCGCAATCAGGCGCTTGACCAGGCGCACCCCATCTTCAGGCGAACTAAAGGTCACGATGTCACCGCGCTGAGGATCGGCTACATGCGCCAGTATCACGTCGGTAAACGGAAGTTTCACGTCATACGCGACTCGATCACAAATCACCCGATCGCCTTCCAGAAGACTAGGATACATAGAACTAGACGGCACTAAATACCAGTCAGCGACAGCACTACGCATGAGTATCATGCCAATTAAAAACAGCAAAAAACCCTTGTTTTCGGCGAACAACTTACGCGGACTAAGATTAAACTTTAATGACATATTCCCTCCTAAGAAATCAAATCACCCAGCATAGACAAAAAAATACCCCGAAAGTTCGGGGTATTTTTAAATGCATCACTAACTCAATCGTCTACGCAATTACTTAGCGCCCATCAATGCAACCGTCGTATCGAGCATACGGTTAGAGAAACCCCACTCGTTATCGTACCAGCTAGAGACTTTAACCAAACGACCGGATACTTTAGTCAAGGTTTCGTCGTAAGTGCTGGATGCTGGATTGTGATTGAAATCAACAGAAACCAAAGGCGCTGTGTTGTAATCCAAGATACCTTTTAGGGCGCCTTCGGATGCATCTTTCAATACTTTATTGATTTCTTCTATGCTGGTATCGCGACCTGCGATAAAGGACAGATCAACCATAGAAACGTTGATGGTCGGTACGCGTATCGCATAACCATCCAATTTACCGTTTAATTCTGGCAATACCAAGCCAACTGCGGCAGCAGCCCCAGTTTTAGCTGGGATCATCGATTGTGTCGCAGAGCGGGCACGACGCAAATCTTCATGCATGACGTCGGTCAATACTTGATCATTGGTGTAAGAATGGATCGTGGTCATCAAACCATTGACGATACCAACTGTGTCGTTCAAGACTTTAGCCAATGGAGCCAGGCAGTTAGTGGTGCAAGAAGCGTTCGAGATGACGGTATCAGTGGCTTTTAAGACGCCGTGGTTCACACCGAAAACGACAGTTGCATCGACGTCTTTTCCGCCTGGTGCAGAGATAATGACTTTCTTAGCGCCGCCAGCGATGTGGGCGGATGCTTTTTCTTTTGTCGTGAAGAAGCCTGTGCATTCCAGAACCACGTCTACATTCAACTCACCCCAAGGGATATTAGCTGGGTTACGTTCAGCAAAAACCTTGATCTTGTCGCCATTGACGATCATGAAATCGCCTTCAACTGTCACTGTGCCTGGGAATTTGCCGTGCGCAGTATCGTAGCGTGTCAAATGTGCATTTGACTCTGCATTGCCTAGATCATTGATAGCAACGATCTGTATCTCATTTTTAAACTTACCGCCTTCGTAATGTGCACGAAGGATATTACGGCCGATACGGCCATAGCCGTTGATTGCGACGCGAATCGTCATGGTTTTATCTCCAAAGAACTAAAACAAATTAAAAAGTACTTACAAGTTGCAGAACACTATAGAACACAAAAACTTAATGCAAAGCCAAAGAAGTAGGCAAGGCGTGGACTGATGCCATCAAAATCGATAAATCCTTCCAGCCGTAAGCTGCTTCTTTCAACTCCAAACCATCCCAATTGAAATCTTGCTCACGCAATAAAGCGCCGCCCAGATCTTCGTAAAAATTTCTCGCTGCAGCGTTATCCGAAATAACCCAAGCCAACAAATTATTAACGCCTTGTGCTTGGAATACTTTCGCCACTTTTTGCAACATACGTCGGCCTATGCCAGAACGCTGCCAGGCTGGGCGCAAATACAAAGCGGTCAATTCGGCCTCAATACCCAGCTTAGACTCAGGCAATAACATGCCAGAGGCAAAACCGATAATCTGCCCTTCACTCTCAGCCACAAACACACAAATTCTTTCGCCAGCCACTGCCAGCGCTTCGAGTATGGTGCGCCAGTGCAGTACGCTGTCTTCCAGCTTCATCTCATCCAGATAGCTGTCAGGAATAATCCCGCGATAGCATGCCAACCAGCTTTCTATGCGCACCTTGGCGATAGACTCTGCGTCTGCCACAGTAGCACGACGCAGGCTGACCTCTTTGATGCTGCTCATAGGTTCGCTCATAGAGTCGTTCATCAACGCTTATGCCAGCACAGCGTTAACTTTGGCGACCACATTCTCAACCGTGAAACCGAAGTACTTAAACAAAACGCCGGCAGGAGCTGATTCACCGAAAGTATCGATACCAACCACCGCACCTTCCAGACCCACATATTTGTACCAGATATCGCTAACACCAGCTTCTATCGCGACACGTGGCAAGCCCTTGCCCAATACCGCCATCTTGTAAGCAACATCCTGACGATCAAACACATCGGTACATGGCATAGAGACTATGCGTACCGCGATACCCTGCTGCGCCAGTTCAGCCGCTGCTTTCACTGCCAATTCGATTTCCGAACCGGTAGCGATCAAGACCGCTTTGGCATCGGCTACGTCTTGCAAGATATAGCCACCACGTGAAATATCCGCGATTTGCTGAGTACTACGTTCTTGGTAAGGCAGATTTTGACGCGAGAAAATCAAGGTCGATGGGCCATCATTGCGCTTCACCGCAAAGCCCCAGGCCGCAGCCGACTCAACCGTGTCGCAAGGACGCCAGTTATCCAGATTCGGGATCAGACGCATGCTAGAAATGTGTTCAACCGACTGATGGGTAGGACCATCTTCGCCCAAACCGATAGAGTCATGCGTGAACACGAAAAGCGTACGGATTTTCATCAAGGCAGCCATGCGGATTGCATTGCGGCTGTAGTCGGAGAAAGTCAAAAAGGTTGCACCGAACGGAATATAGCCGCCGTGCAGAGCAATACCATTCATGATCGCGCTCATACCGAATTCACGCACACCATAGTTGATGTGATTACCGGCTTGATTGGCACGCACTGCGACGCATTCTTTCCAGTTAGTCAGGTTAGAACCAGTCAGATCGGCCGAACCGCCGAGAAATTCTGGCAGCGATGGCGCAAACGCCTGAATCGCATTTTGGCTCGCTTTACGAGTGGCAATGTTTTCTTTTTTCTCTACGCAGGCAGCGATAGCGTTTTGCAGCACCTCGTCAAAATTAGCTGGCAAATCGCCCTTCATGCGGCGCGTCAATTCTGCTGCTTGCTGCGGAAATTGTTGAGAATATTGCTGAAACGTGGCATTCCATTCGGCTTCTAATTTGGCACCGTTCGCCTTAGCATCCCAGGCGCTATACACATCCGCTGGAACTTCAAACGGTGGATAGGCCCAATCAATATTGGCACGCACTGCCGCGATCTCTTTATCACCCAAAGCAGCACCGTGCACATTGTGCGTACCTTGCATATTTGGGGAACCCTTACCGATGACGGTACGGCAGCAGATCAAGGTCGGTTTGTCGGAAGTTTTTGCCGCAGCGATGGCGCGGTTGACGGCTGCCACATCATGCCCATCTACAGCACGAATCACGTTCCAGCCATACGCTTCAAAACGCTTAGGGGTATCGTCGGTAAACCAGCCTTCAACATGACCATCGATAGAAATACCGTTATCGTCCCAGAAAGCCGTCAGTTTATTCAGTTGCAGGGTGCCGGCCAGAGAACAGGCTTCATGCGAAATACCTTCCATCAGGCAACCATCGCCCATGAAGGCGTAAGTGCGGTGATCGACCACATTCACACCGTCTTGATTAAATTCTGCCGCCAGCAACTTCTCTGCCAGTGCCATACCCACCGCATTGGTGATACCTTGTCCCAAAGGACCCGTCGTGGTTTCTACGCCAGGCGTAACATGCACTTCTGGATGACCGGCAGTTTTGGAATGCAACTGGCGGAAATTGCGAATCTCATCCATGCTCAGGTCGTAACCTGTGAGATGCAACAGCGAGTAATGCAACATCGAGCCATGCCCATTCGAGAGCACAAAACGGTCGCGATTGATCCATTTTGGATTAGCCGGATTGTGGCGATAATGCCCCGCCCACAAAGCAACGGCGATCTCCGCCATCCCCATAGGCGCACCCGGATGACCGGAATTGGCCTTCTGTACGGCATCCATAGACAAGGCGCGAATCGCGTTGGCCATCTTAGTGGTAACGGCTGAGGGAGTAGATGAAATCATGGCGAGTAGATGAGTAAGGTCAAAAAGTCGAAAAAATGAAGAATAATGCACTGCAAACCTAGCAAGGTTCGCAAAACCGTCTATTTTACCAGAGCACAGCGCAATTACGGCAATTGCCGCAAGCTTGCACCACGCGGGGCGATAGATGCATAGATGAGTCGACCGCTTAAAATTTGTATTTATTTACATAGGACTTACACAAAACCGCCCCAGCGTTGTTGCACGCGTCTTGCCCTACTAGCGTACCGTCTTCGACGCTGCGCCTAGCTGGGGCAATTTTGCGTAATTCAATTACAAAAAAATGAAACTTGCATGAATGAAAACTTGTATGTCAAAATCCGTCACGCTACAAAGCCTGAACTTAAATCAGGGGCGAAATTCTGAGGCACAAAATAATTTTATTTTTTTGCACCCGCATCTGCTTTAGCGCACTAACTATCAATCAGCAAGATCAAATTCGCTTACTGCAAAGACCTCAGTAGAAAAAAGTCAAACAGATGATGCCATTGAAAAAAAACGAGCAGACGCAGTCCCACTTAAAGCTAAGGATTTTTTTGAATAGCTCAAGATCGGATAGCCCAATTTCGATTTTCAGAAAGACTTCAACTTACTTTGCTTTGACTGATGCATAAGTCCTTCACCTCTATCCTTACGTTTCTGCGTACAAGTTTATTTCATTGGCTTTGTTCACTCCTGCTGTTCTCGCCATCGGCTTTTGCTGCTGGACCTGGTTTTCAAAATATTGTCGGACTTGATGAGATCAACAACACTGCCATTTATTCCAGCGTAAAAGATAGACACGGTTTTATGTGGTTCGGTGCTAGTTCAGGGCTATTTCGCTACGATGGACAACGTATCATTAACTTCCCCAATGATCCTGACGCTCCAAATTCCCTCGGCAGTAGCACCATCTTGGCGATTACCGAGGATGAGAGCGGCATTTGGTGCATAGGTGTAGAAGGAAGCATCCATCATCTACTCGGCAACGGTAGTTTTGAGCACTTCCCTATCATACTCAATGGAGCCAAGCGCACGCGTCACACACCAAATCGTATCGTGGCAGATCAACGCGGTCATCTGTGGCTAGGTGGCGGCAGTGAATTATTGCGCTTCGACATCAAAACTAGTCAATTCACAAAATTTACTTCTGAACCATCGGATGCCGACACTGCGCATGTACGCGCACTTGCAATTGACCATGTAAATCAACGATTGATTTACATCCAAAACACTGGGCTTATGTCTATCGCGTTTAGCCCAAACGCTCAGGCTAATAGACTATTCGATTTAAGTAAGATTGACCGCGTAGTTGGCGTGAGCATAAGAGATGGCATTTGGCTGACCACCAATAACAGGCTCTACAAACTTAGCAACAAGCTCGATCAACTGGAAAAGATAGCCCTCACTGCAGGTGAAAAATTAAATAAAATCTCCCTCAGCCAATGGGACAACCAGGGGCGTTTATGGATGGTCTATAACAACCGGGAGTTAGCTAGCTACGACACTAATACGGGAAAAACCGAGCTATTTCCCTCTTCCCCTTACGATATCGGCAACCGAGCTACAGTGACTTTGCTGAGTCTCTATATTGATGGCGATGATCAACTATGGGCAGGCACCGGCAGCATAGGAGTGATGCGTGCCAATCTGCGCAATACGGGGTTGAGCCGCAGGGTAGCAAGCAGCGAAGAAAATATGCTCTGGCCAGGCGATGATTATTGCCATTTGAGCCCAGCCCAACAGGGTGGCGTGCTCATGTCAGCCTGCTCGGGTGGTCTGCGGCATCTGTCGGCTGACGCCAAGACTATGAGCGACCTCACCCCACGACTACTGCATGCACTTGAAGTAAGTAAGGCATCCGCTAATACTCCATTCAATACCCCATTCAATACCAACTTAAACATCCGTAGTCATACTTATGATGAAAACAGTGATTTATGGCTAGCTAGTCTTAGCGGACTGATACATTGGGATCAACAATCCAAGGCTAAACTCTATGCAATTAATCCGTATCAGCCCAATGCCATCCACTCTGCCTTATTCACCGTGCACAAAGATAGGCAAGGGACACTCTGGCTAGGCAGCGTGGGTGGTTTACTACGCTATAGAAAGGAAACTGATGATTTTGAAAACTACAATTTACCACAAACCGGTAGAGATCAAATCGATGCGCGACGCATCCTCCAGATCAGCGATGCAGGGCCGCATCAGTTATGGATAGTGTCACATGGCCAAGGCTTATGGCACTTAGACACGCAGACCGGAAAATCACATCAATTTAGGTTTGACATTAACAATCGCCAGAGCCTCAGTAGCGATGAAGTATTCGGAACTCTAAGCTCGCGCAATGGCGAGCTATGGGTGCTTACCTCGTCAGGACTCAATCGCATGACGAACCCAGGCGATCTGAAAAATACTCAGTTTGAACGTTTTACTGTACGCAATGGCTTTCCCTATCAACAATTGCGCGACATTATCGAAGACAATTATGGTGACTTATGGCTAGGTAGCGACCAAGGCATTATTCACTTTAACCCCAGCACGCTCCGCAGCCAAATATACAGTCATAGTTACGGCTTACCAAGTGGCGGCTACAATACCGGCGCGGCTATGCGTACCGAGGACGGCAGTCTCTATTTCGGTGGATTTAAAGGCTTAGCGCTGATCTCACCGCTGACACTACGTAGCACCCTAGATAAAGGCCTGGCGGTTACCTTGACGGGTTATGGCACCGATGATCAATGGCAGCAGCAAATGAGCCACCCTGCGCCAAGCAGCCTGACCATTCCCTATAGCGTGAATCGGCTGCGAGTAGAATTTGCCCTGCTCGACTACGAAGCACCTGAGTTTAATCACTATCGTTACCGCTTACTAGGTTACGGTGACCAATGGCAGGAAACCGGAACGCAAGCACAAGCTAGCTATACCCGCCTGCCGTATGGCAACTACGTACTTGAAGTGGAAGGCAGTGGTAGCGATGGTAGCTTCAGCAAGAAAAAATTACGCCTTGCTATCGTCGTCACTCCGCCATTCTGGCGCACACCGCTGGCCTATTTTTTATATGCAATAGCCTTTGCTTTATTGACGTTTCTGGTCGTGCGGCGCCGCATGCGTCTGGCGAAAGAAAGGGAAGAATATAACACCCGCATTTTTGAATCCGAACAACGTATGCGTCTGGCCTTACGCGGCTCTGATAACGCTTTATGGGATTGGAATATTTCTAAAGCGACGGTATTTCGTGCCGGTCTTGGTTTTCTTGGCTACAGCGACGGAGAAATTAAGAATAACCAGGAAGCATTTGCCGCGCTGGTTCATCCCGATGATTTAGCTGAGATGTCAAAATCGATGGCCTTAATCTTATCAGGCCAGAGTAAATACTATCGCGCCGAATACCGGCTGCGCAGCAAATCGGGCAAGTGGCTGTGGATTTTAGATCGTGGTCAAGTGGTCGAACAGCGCGACAACGGCGAAGCTTTGCGGGTGACGGGAACTCTGCGCAATATCAATGAAAGAAAATTAGGCGAAGAAGAATTGCGGCGCATGGCGCAAATGGACGATTTAACTGGGCTGCCCAATCGCACTCATTTCAGCAGCTTGCTACAAAATGCCATAGAAAAAGTACCGCTAGAATTTGATAAAGTAGGCTTATTTTTTATCGATCTGGATCGATTTAAAAACATCAATGACTCGCTAGGACATCAGTTTGGCGACCGGGTACTGAATCAGACTGCCCATCGCTTGGTCGATCACCTGCCCGATCATGCATTGGTCTCGCGTTTAGGCGGAGACGAATTTACCGTCATCTTACCCTTAGTAAAAGACCAGCAAAGACCACTGGAAGAATATGCAGAGGCACTCCTTTCCGCCTTCATACGCCCCCTCTATATCGATCTGGCCGAAGTCGTGGTGACGCTATCGATAGGTATCAGCAGCTACCCTAAAGATACTGAAAATATAGGGGAGTTAATTCAATATGCCGATTCCGCCATGTATGTTTCAAAGAGTGAAGGACGCAATACTTACACCGTGTTTCACGCCGACATGGCAAAGACCATTGCGCGTAGGCTAGCCTTAGAAACGAGCTTACGCACAGCCATCCACAACCAAGAATTCTCTTTAGTATTTCAAGCAAAAATCGCCACGGCTAGTGGTGCCTGCAAGGGAGCCGAAGTGCTATTACGCTGGACCAGCCCCCAGCATGGGGTAGTTTGCCCAAGCGAATTCATCCCAATTTTGGAAGACACTGGCCTCATAGAAGAAGTCGGCAATTGGGTATTCGAACAAGCCTGCCAGCAACTGGCAGCAATGCGTGCCGCAGGCGTGCCTAAATTACTGATATCGATCAACGTTTCCGTGATCCAATTAGTACGTGGCACTTTATTTGACACAGTCAAGCGCGTTTTGGCCGCCACGGGCGTGAGCCCTGATGAGATAGAGTTAGAAGTCACGGAAAGCGCCGTCATGGACAACGCTGAAAAAATGATACTGCGACTGCAGGAAATAAAACATTTGGGAGTGCGGCTTTCTATCGACGATTTTGGCACCGGCTATTCTTCTTTTGCCTATTTGACGCGCTTGCCTATCGACACCTTAAAAATTGATAAAGCCTTTATCGACGGTCTAGGTTCGCAGGCCGATGCCTATGCGATTTGCAAAGCGATTATCACTATGGCGCATGGTTTACAGCTCGAAGTCGTGGCCGAAGGCGTCGAAACCGAACTGCAACTGAGCGCCTTATGCGCGCTCGGTTGCGACACCATACAAGGCTATCTATTCAGCAAACCAATACCAGTTGACGCCTTTTTGCACTTTATCAGTAGCAATGCAGGCGAGTCACAATTTCAAGCCTATAAAAACCTGCCTCCCTCTAAGTTCTTAAAACTGGTCGTATAATCGCAGCAACATGTATTTCATACCAAGCTCAAACCTAGCGGCCATCCGCATATTTGGCTAAAGCCCCTTACCCGTCCTTCTTATTTTGGTCTTTGTTATGCCTCGCTTTTATTGCCCCCTGCCTTTGTCTATCGGCGCTCTGGTCGATCTGCCCGACACCCTCGCCCACCATGTGTTTGTCTTGCGCCTGGAAGTCGGCGACAGCATACAATTATTTAACGGTGAAGGCGGCGCCTACGTTGCCACACTCGCCAGTATCAGCAAGAAACAGGCAAGTGCCGAAGTCAAAGTATTTTTACCCCAAGAAGTCGAACTGCCGTATGCCCTGACACTAGCGCAAGCCTTGCCAGAAGGCTCGAAGATGGATTGGATCATAGAAAAAGCCATAGAACTTGGTGCCGGCGCGATCCAGCCCTTATCCGCACAGCGCTGTGTGGTGCGCTTGTCAAATGAACGTGCCGAGAAAAAATTGGCGCACTGGCAAGGCGTAATCAACTCTGCCACCGAACAATGCGGACGCAATCGTCTGGCGCACCTCAGTGATCTGATTGACGTGCAGAAATGGCTGGCCCAGCAAGACCTACATAAACGCATTTTATTATCGCCACGGGCAGACAGCTCGCTCGCCGATTGGGCGCGTCATCACCCGCCGCAAGCAGTAAGCCTGATGATAGGACCTGAAGGCGGCTTTTCTGAAGCGGAAGAACAGCTGGCCATTTCTCAGGGCGCGCTGGCGCTGTCTATGGGGCCGCGCATCTTACGCACCGAGACCGCAGGCCTGGCCGCGATCGCCATGCTCAATGCGGCCTGGGGCGGCATGTAGTCTGCGCCACTTTGCCCGCCCTGCCAACGCGCATAGTCTATGCGGCCTGCAGACCAGATAGGCTGGAAACCCGCATGCCTATTGCGCCTGCGGGCATGCCTTCAAAAATTTGATTACTTTGCCAGCCGCTGCGCTAGCGAGATTAAAACGCCAAAGCCAGAAATTCATACAAAGTTCACAATTGTCTTTTGAGTTTTGAAGTAATATTTAATTAGCTTTACTTTTATTCACGTTTATTCATTTCATTTTGATCGGACTATCATGAGTCTCTTAGACACGGCATTAGGCATGTTGGCAGGCAATCAAAATCAGGGTGGCGACCCTAAAATGATGTTGCTGCAGGCGGCAATGGGGTTTCTGAACAATAACGGTGGTCAACAAGGTGGCGGCTTACAAGGCCTGATCGGCACTCTGCAAAACGCCGGCTTGGGCGACGCGGTGAGTAGCTGGCTAGGCAACGGCGCCAATCACCCGGTCTCCGCCGAGCAATTACAAAGCGCCTTAGGCAGCGATCAATTGGGCCAACTGGCCGAAGCGGTCGGTCTCTCGCATGGCGAGACTGCCAATCACCTCGCTGAAATGCTACCAGGCATCATCGACAAGCTCTCACCAAACGGGCAATTGCCCGATGCAGGCAGCATCAACCCAGCTGATTTACTGCAGCAGTTTTCTCATATGTTTGGCAATAAGGCCTAAGGCAAAGTTCTAAGCTAAAGGCTAAAGACCTAAGACCAGAACCACAAAAAAAGCGCTGAACGCATTACTGCGTTTCAGCGCTTTTTAATTGCCTGATGAATCGATGTTTGATGCTATCGAAGGCAATTATTTCTTCAACATCAGCTGCCGTATCATGCCCACCGGCGCACTGCCGTAGCTCAGAAATTCCTCATGAAACTGCTTGAGATTAAATTTCTCGCCCAGTTGTTGTTTGAGCTCTTCACGTAAGGCCAAAATCTCGCTGTAGCCGCTGAAATAGCTGGTCAACTGCACCGAGGTGTATTGCACGCGCTGCCATTTTCCATCGGCTTCGGCCTGAGTCTGGAAGGCTTGATTCATCAGAAAATCTTTCGCCTCAGCCTCGCTCATGCCCAGCACATGCACACTGTAATCGAGGATAGTATTGCAGACCGCGCGCAGATTCCATTTGTAATACATCAGCCACATCTCGGGCGTATTGCCGCCATAGCCAGATTCGAGCATCATGCGCTCGCTGTACACGGCCCAGCCTTCGATCATGGCACCGTTACCGAACAAGGTTTTGATCACCGATGGCGATTTATTCGCATGCTGGAGTTGCACATAATGACCAGGAATCGCCTCATGAATATTTAAGATCTGCAAGACCCAGTAATTGTATTCGCGCAGCGTGCTCTCGATCTGCTCAGCCGGGCGACCTATGAGCGGTGTGACGTTGTAATAGGTTTTATCCTGAGGCCGGAAAATGCCCGGCGCTTCTATCGAAGCCACCGACACACCGCGCTGATATTCGGGTGTCTCGCGCACCACCAGTGGCCGTTTTGGGTCTAGCTCCACCAGATCATGCTCGCGTATCCAGTTTTGCAAAACCGGTAATTGCGCTCTGATCTCGGTATACAAATCCTTGGCCTGCACATGCCGCTCTGAGAGTTTATTGATCACCATGGCGATTTTTTTGGCAGGCTCGGCCGGTTTGGCGAGATCCCCCATGCTGCTGGCCCACAACTGATCTGCCAGTTTCTCCATGTTCTGATGCGCCGTCTCTTTGCTGGCGAGAGCACGCTGATAGGTTTGCTCGGCACTCAGGCTAGACTGAATATCGGCGGCAAATTTACCCTCATACAATTGCTTGCCAATACGGAAGGAATGTGCGGTCTTCGTATCCAGATTTTTTTCTACGTCCGTCAAAAAGCGCACATAGTCATCCACCGCAGCGCGTGCATGCACTAAGCCCACTTGCAGCAAGCCCTGCTCCTTACTAGTGAGTTTTTGCGCCTTGCCCAGTTTTTCCAGATCAGCCAGCACGCTCAAGGCACCGCCACTTTGGGCAATCGCCAGACGTGTGTGTTCTGGCGTAGGATTTTTAATACTGGCACGCGCCGCCGCATAATATGCCGGCACGCCTTGCAAACGCTGTATCGCCAGACGCAAGCGCGCCACAACAGGCGCGTACTCGGTATTGAGCACCGCATCAAAACCGCCACCAATATTGTAGAGACTAGGGTTCCACTCAAACTCGCGGAACTCGCTCAAATACCAACGGTTAGCGTTCAGATAATTACGCATCAAGACCAGATCGGTCTGCTCTTTGGGAGCCAATTGCTCGGCATTGATTTTGCCTAATTGCTGCAACCAATAATCGGAGAACTGCAGACTGCTCTCGCGCGCAATTTGATTTGGGATAGACAATTTAGCAGCATCGCTAAATTTACCAGCCGCCATCGCCGTATCCGGATCTTGCCGCCACAGCGCAGTGAGAAAATTTTGCTTGAGCGTCTTAAAATGTTGCTCAGCCTTGCTATTACTCATGCCAGCCATTTTGCTGCAACAAGCCTGCTGCGGTTCTGCTTTGGCGGCCGCGGTGCCATGTTCGTGCTCGGCATGACTAGCGAAACTGGCGCTGATGAAACAGAACGAGCCTAGCAGGTTCACCAAGAGCGTGCTGGCAGTGCGCTTAAGTTTAAGCTTAGCTTGCGGCAAACGAGAATGCCCGATGTTAGTCTGCATGGATCACCTCAAACAATAAATATATTGGGAGCACGAGATTATCACATTCGCTATTCTGTCACCAATAAATTCTGGCTAGCTTCCATATACTCCTGCCAGTATCAGCAAAAACATGGCAGTTTGCGCATATAGGATGTGCGCCCTTAAAAATACTCCCTGATACAAGCTCACTGCGCCAACGCCGCAGCGATACGCCCATGCTTATCCAACAAGGGCAGGTGCAACCCGCGCCGAAGCTTGATTCTCTTGTTCATGCGCTTGATGTGCTCTGGACAAACAAAAAATTAAGGAAAGCCCGTCAGGCAATTAAGCAGCGCGGGTTGCACCCGCCACCTGGCTTTATGTGCAGTGTTTCATCAAAGTACTGCGTAAATTGACGATGGCGTCTCTGCTAATGATAGCCTGTTGAATTAGTGACTGATTGGTCATTTTAACTAAATTGATATTAATAACCTTAGTACTTGCTTCAAACGATTCAATTGCAAATTGTGCTTGCTGCCCAAGAACAAGTGAAGCCATTCGACGGTCTTCTGCATTCTTTAGAACAAGTGGGAATCCAACAAAAACAATAAGAGATGACATAATTTGCAATGTGGATTTCACTTCAGATATTATCGTTATCCCACTTATTATATTTCCGTCGCCTGCTGGAATTGATGAAATCATCAAATTGAAATTCGTGTTTGACTGCAATAAATTGTTGCCTTTTAATTCTTGGTACATCTCACGTGTATCTTTACATTCAGCCCAAGCATCAAAACACATTAGTAAAGCCATTGAAGTAAGGAGGGGAACAATTATTTTTAACGATTTAAATAAGTGTGGTCTAGACATTTTTTGCTCCATGCTATGGTTATATTGATTTTTTAAGACCACCGTGTGACCAACTGCAATCCACTCCGAACATTGATTTTATTGCATAGATGCTTGATGTGTTCTGGACAGACAAAAAATTTAACGAAAAGCAATCTAATAATTAAGCAACGCTCATTGCACCCAATCTACTTGGCTAGTGTCATCAATCATCTTTATCTGCGTGATATTTGCCTGAGCAGTAGTAACAGCGCATTTCATATCCATCATCGTCCATAGCCCAACTCTCTAACTCGCCCTGCGTGGCTGCAATCCCGCAGATATCGCAGCGTGCGGGAAGGTCGTCCCCATCCTCGTTTCCGCAAAAAAGACACCTATAACCAGTAGAAGACGATTCCTCTTGGATCATCGTTTCATTACCGCAGTTGTCACAGTTCAGCCTTGCTGGATCTGCATCTGGATCTTTGTGATCGACAGGATTGGCTCGTTCATACTCATCAGCCTCGCGAAGTGCATCATTTAGTCGGAAAGCGTATTCGTCGGAAAGCACCTGGAAAGTGGCTAAAGCGGGCTCGGCAATCAACGCCTCAATATCGAGCTCTGTATGCACTTCAAGGAATTCCAATACTGACCTGAATAGGCGCCCGATCGTTGCACGAACCTCTGGAACCTGCATCGTGAATTTATGATGTTCAATTTCATTCCTTAGACGCTTTAACCAGTCAAGATCTTTCCGGAGTTCGGTTGAAATCGTGCCACTTGACTCGTTGTTGATAAAATTAATGGCATCCCATAGAGTGATCGTTTTGTTCTTATCGATTTTTGGAGAGAATGGATCTTTGTAAATCAGAAGCGGGTGCTTAGCCGCAATATGATGCTTAAAAATTAATTCTATAAAGTGCGCCATTTGTAGAACAGCGAATTTGTACGCCTTTGCATTTCCATCCTCGCCTTCCTCATACTTCAGCAGAGCTTCTGCAAGACTATCGACAGCGTTTTCAAGCAATCCAAGTTGATGTGTTGTCATGATGATGAAAAGAAGATCCCTACATGTTTAAATTTTCATTTAAAAAATAATCGGCAACTAAAAGGCTAGCCACGAGTTTCTTCTATCTAACAAGCCTTAACCCGCTTAGCATATACTTCAAAAATAGTAGGTTTAAATAAGGCAACAAGTGCAGCGAAGAAACCAAATTGCATTCTACCAAGTAAATTAGCAATAATGAAATTAATTTCATTTCCCCCTTGAGCTTTTTACGGCTTTGACTTTCCTATTTAGCTGATCCGTTTAACGAATAGCGTCCGGCTCCTCGACTCCTCAAACATAAAATTCACCCACCACTACCCCGCAATCGGGGTCAGCCAGCAAATCTTTGCTACACTTCGGCTTTAGGCTTGCCCCGCCCTGCGATTCTCTTGCATGCGGCACGCTCTTCCCCCACAAAAACAAGAACATCAGGTATTACATGAACCCTACACCCCCCCTCCTTTGCTGGTTAGAAAACGATACGCAACAGAGCCTCAGATGGCATTCTGAAAGCGGCATGGCGCCGCCGAAACGGGTGCAGATTGCGGATGATCGCATGACTGCCGATGCTGCCTACAAGCTGGCCTGCGAAGGGACTGGCTTACTCTGGCGCGGCGATTTTCAAAATGCGCGGCAACTGCTGCAAGCGCTGGCGCGCCGTATCGATAAGAAGCCAGAGAAATCGGCTAAAAAAACCAAAGCTCCTGCCAGCGGCGCCGAGGCTTTTCACTTGCACCGCCAGGCGCAATCGCAAAGGGCGCGCGTGCTGGCGATGGTGTTGATCCCGTTTGATGCCGATTTTAAAATCCCCTTGCGCCGTGCGCCAGATGTGCAGCAAGCCTGTAGCGAGGCCTACCCGCTGGCCGCTGGCGAGACAGCGACACCCTTTGTGGCATCCTTGCGCGAGCTGTTAGGCGTAGTCGGCGCCCATGAATGGCGCAAAAAAGGCGTGGAGATTACTGCCATCGCTGGCCGCATCCATCCGCATTACGGCGTGTTTTCGCCAGTGCGTGGCGAGTACATCGACCTGGTCGCCAAAGCGCCCTTGCCTGGCAATGAGCTGGCCTTCGATATCGGTACCGGTACCGGTGTGCTGGCGGCTTTGCTGGCGCAGCGCGGCATCAAAAAAATTATCGCCACCGATCAAGACCCACGCGCCCTGCAATGCGCGCGCGAAAACCTGAGCAATTTAGGCGTCGCGCAGCAAGTCGAACTGTTAGAGACCGACCTTTTTCCGGAAGGCCGCGCCCCGATGATCGTCTGCAACCCGCCCTGGATACCGGCGCGCCCTAGTTCGCCAATAGAGTACGCCGTGTACGACCCGGACAGCCGCATGCTGCGCGGCTTTTTGGCCGGTGTCGCTGCGCATTTAGAGCCGCAAGGCGAAGCCTGGCTGATACTCTCAGACATCGCCGAACATCTGGGCCTGCGCACTAGCGCCGAGCTATGGTCATGGATAGAGGCCGGCGGCCTGCAAGTGGTCGGCAAGATGGACATACGCCCGCAGCACCCTAAAACAGCCGACACCAGCGATCCGCTACACGCGGCGCGCGCGCTAGAAGTGACGTCTTTATGGCGACTGAAGTTGGTCTGAGTTCAGCGTAAATCTGCCTAAAATTGTTACTATTCAGCCTACAAGGAAAATCATTAAAAAAACGAAAACCTCTCAAAGGAGGCACAGAGACACAGAGAAAAAACGGAGAATTTCCTGGTTAACCTCTGTTAACCTCCGTGTCTCTGTGTCTCTGTGTTGAGGTGTTTTGACTTTTTTTATAGTCGGCTGAACGGTAATCTAAAATCAGCTTAAAACCATCACCACCAATTAACCCATCAGTAAATACATCAGCATGAACAAACCAGCCCGTATCCTCAGATTTAAATGCACGCAATGCAGCAAACAGGTCGAAGTCTTCCTACAAAAAGTCTCGGCCTGCTCGCATATCCAACCTTACCAAGGTATCTGTACTTGCGGTGTAGTGATGAAATACGCCACTGGCGATAAAGAGGCGGTGGCAGGCTACTTGGCCTCGCCGGATGTGTCGTGGTCGCATCATCATTGATGGCGCATCTTGCCAAGCTCACGTGCCAAGCTCACTGCCAAGTTCACGTGCCAGTTTAAATTAAGCCAGAGCAGCTCAACGGCCCTGCCAAGCTAACTGCACAAACCGTAAATTAAGGGGAGTATAGGGCTGCGCTAGCCGATCGCGCATATGCCATATGCGCGATTAGGACGCAAGCACCCATACCCCACCCGGTATTGCCCAAAGAATAAACGCTAATCCTGAGTAGGCGGCGCGGCACTGTCAAAATGTTGGGCCAGGCTGGCGATATCGGGGGCGACCCAGGCTGGCTCTACGCACTCGTGCAGGTGTTCGGCGATAAATCGTATCAACTGCATGGCGGCATGCGGCATACGCCGGTCTTTTCTGCTGACCAGATACCAATTGCTTTCCAAAGGAAAGCCCTCGACTGGCAAGATCACCAGGTTTTCGCGCCCCTGTTCCAGCGTATGCGCCGAAGTCACCGCCAGCCCGAGTCCCGATGCCACACTGAGACGGATCGCCTCATTGCTTTCTATCTGCATGATATTACTCAAGTCTATGCCCTGAGCGCTGAGCCAGGATTCAAACATCATGCGCGTGGCCGAGCCTGGCTCCCGCATCAAAAATCTTTCCTGACGTAGCTCAGCAAAGCGCAACTGGCTGCGGCCGGCCGCCCAATGGTCGGCAGGCGCAATCACCAACAGCGGGTTTTTAAGGATGCGGGTGGCTTGCACCGTGGGCCCGCTGGGCGGATGACTAAACAGATACAAATCATCTTCTTGCTTGCCAAAGCGCTCCATGATGTGCGCACGATTACCCACATTGAGGGTGACGCTGACCTGCGGCAGCAAGCGGTAAAACGCGCCCAAAATACGCGGCATCACATATTTGGCGGTGGTCACGATGCCAATATTGATATGCCCCGAGCTGCCGCCACGCGCCTCGTCTAAAAAGCCATTGAAGTCTTCAAAGCGCCCCAGTACATCACAGGCCGCGCGGTACAGCTCAGCACCAACATGGGTGGTGACCAGACGCTGCTGGCGATTCTCCAGCAGCGGTTCGCCGACCGCTTCGACTAGCTTTTTTAACTGCAAAGACACGGTAGGCTGGGTCAGGTGCAAGCTGCGCGCTGCAGCAGTAATCGCACCAGAACGCACTACCTGTACATACACCTGCAACAGGCGAAAACTGAGATGACGTATATTCATGAAGGGCTAAATAGAGAAATTATAGATAATCATCTATGTTTATGTATCGAAGTATTTATTATCCCATATAACAAAAAGTCGTCACAATAGCCAGATTGTTCACATTTTGGATCTCCCATGCCCGATATCGTCATCGCTTTTTTTATCCTGGGCTTAGTCGCCGGCCTGCTTAAATCGGATCTCAAGGTCCCCAGATCGATTTACGAAACTCTGTCTATTTTGCTGATGCTGGTGCTCGGACTCAAGGGTGGAATGGCCTTGCATGGCAAATTTCAGTTGTCCATGCTGAGCCAATTATTGCCCATAGTCGCACTCGGTTTCATCATCCCCTTATGCTGCTATCCGATCTTGCGTAGATTCGTGCGCTTATCCTTAGACGATGCCGCCAGTATCGCGGCGCATTACGGCTCGGTCAGTGCCGGTACGTTTGCAGTGGCACTGGCGATGGTAGAACAAGCCAATCTGCCCTTAAATCCAGAGACCACACTGTATCTGGTGTTACTCGAATTACCTGCCATCGTCACCATGTTATGGCTGCATCGCCGCCTGAGTGGGCATGGTAACAACAGCAGCATACTGCGCGAAGCACTCACCAGTCGTGGCGTCTTATTACTTGGTGGCGGAGTCGTCATCGGCTATCTGTTTGGTCCGCTAGGCCTGAAACCCTTGGCACCGGTCTTATTCGACGGCTTTAAAACCATGTTGGCCCTGTTTTTACTCGAAATGGGCTTATCCACCGCCAAGGTATGCTCGCCGTTGCCGTGGCAGCACTGGCGCCTGATGCTGTTCGCAGGCTTGTCACCCTTCGTCTTGGCGTGGATAGGCATAGCCAGCGCACTGGCCTTAGGCTTACCAGAAGGCAGCGCTCTGGTACTGGCTGGCATCACCGCCAGCGCCTCCTACATCGCAGCACCAGCCGCGATACGCTCTGCCATCCCAGATGCTAATATAGGACTGGCGATGTTGGCCGCACTGGGAATTACCTTTCCGGTCAATGTCTTAATCGGCTTACCGCTGTACCAAAGCTGGTTACACAATTTTTACTAAGCAATTTTACTAATCAATTTTACTAAAAAGCACCCTTTTACCCTGGAGAACTTGCATGTCGATTTCTGTAACACCAAAAAAACTATCGCCCTTAGCGAGTTTAATTTTCTTTAGCCGCTGGCTGCAATTGCCTCTGTATCTAGGCCTAATTTTGGCGCAATGCGTATATGTTTTCCATTTTTGGGTCGAGTTGAGCGTCTTAATTGGCGCAGTCTGGGGCAATGAGGCCTCACTGCAGCATCTACTGACCGCGGTGGCGGTAACACCGGAACTCAAACCGACTTCACTCAATGAATCGACCATCATGCTGGTGGTACTCGGCTTGATCGATGTGGTGATGATCTCCAATCTGCTCATCATGGTCATCATCGGTGGCTACGAAACCTTTGTCTCGCGCCTGGGTCTGGATAAACACCCAGATCAACCAGAGTGGCTCTCGCATGTGAATGCTTCGGTACTCAAAGTAAAACTGGCGATGGCAATTATCGGTATCTCGTCGATCCACCTGCTAAAAACTTTTATCAACGTCAAGGCCTATTCGGCGCAAGAGCTGATCGCGCAGACCAGCATACATATGGTGTTTTTGCTGTCGGCACTGGCGATCGCCTATTGCGACCAGATCATGACCAAGACTATGCAGGCCAGCAAGCCACATTAAGGCACATTCAGCAACATTAAGCCCGCACTACCCCATAAAAAACCACGCTAGTATGCGTGGTTTTTTTATGGCTGACACAATTTCTAACACGCCTTTCGCACACCGTTCAGCCGCATGAATACCTTCATTTTTTCGATGTATTAAATAAATATTTACGACTAGTACGATCTATTTGCAAGCCCTACTATAGTTCCACTTACAGAGCGTTTCAACCACCAGGAGAAGTAGACATGCGTATCAATATTCAGGCAAGAGGATTCGAATTAACCGAAGCTTTGCGGCTTCATACCGAGCGCCGTTTGCAGTTTGCGATTGATTGGGCTAGCGACGAAGTGCGCACCGTGAAAGTACGTTTTTCCGACATTAACGGCCCGCGTGGCGGCAACGATAAGTGCTGCACCATACAGATCCCTATCGTCGGCCATGCCGACCTGATTATCAAAGACATAGAGGCCGATTTATACGTGGCGATCGATAAAGCGGCCGACCGTATAGAGCGCACTTTATCGCGCAAACTAGAGCGCGTTCGTGAGTTTCAACATCAGCGCATTTCGGCCAGCGAGAGCAACACCGAGGCAGAGCAAGATGAGCAGCATTCCACGTATGCGACCCAGCCCATGCGGGCACGTCGCAGCGGACATGATGCACAAGCTCAGCGCCACTCGCATCGCTAAATTTAACTGCTAAATTTAGCACCCAGCACAGCAAACATTGAGGAAAAAATCATGCGTAGTTACCCACAAAACAGCAAGCTTGCGATGGCAAGGATACTTGGATTGGCCATGCTTGCCGATGGTGGATTAGATCAGTCAGAAATCGAAGTCGTAGCCGATAGCAGATTATTGGCGCGCATAGACATGACAGAGGCAGAATTTGACACTGTGCTGCATCACTTGTGTGAAGACATGCTGCAAAGCATGCGCGGCTACGATTATGGAAAAATCGAGCTAGACCGGCTAGTCATCGATCGCTTACTCACCGAAGTGAGTCATCCTAGCCTGCAAAGAGTACTACTCAATGTCATGCTGGCGGTGGTCGATGCCGATGGCAAGTTGAGTGAGGGTGAGGCGGTATTACTCACTCAGGCGCTGGAAAAATGGCAGTGTAATCTGGTCGATTTGCGTTACACCGAAGCCTACCGGGCTGCGCCTGAGCATATCCGAGCGAGGACGCGCGCGAAGTCGAGCCGAAGAGCGAGAAGACCAGCGCTGCCTGCAATGAGCCTGAGCCTCAGCCTTGCCTCTGCTCGCGACAGCAACGCAGGGTCCGGGCACGCTGCCTAAAATCGCTAGCGCCGACGCCAGGCTCTGCCAGCTAAATCCACACTAGGCAAACAAGTTATGCCCAAAAAACTACTACAGCGCTATTTACCTAAGCGCGAAACGCTAGGCCAATACCAATTGACACGACGCTTCGCGCCATTTTTAAATCGCATAGAACTGTGGTCAGTGAAACGCAATTTAATCGCTGGTGGTCTGGCGCTGGGTCTATTTTGCGGCATGATACCCGGCCCACTACAAATGCTGGCTGCGATTTCCTTTGCCATCGTGTTGCGGGTAAATCTACCAGCTGCGGTGCTGGGCACTTGCTTTAGCAATCCTTTTACGATAGTGCCACTGTATATGTTGGCCTATACCCTAGGCCTTTGGTGCATGGGAGATGCTGGCGCCAGCAATTTACCGAGCTTCCCCGCCAGCGACTGGCAACACCCGCAATTACTCTGGAGCGCCTGGTCAGAATGGCTATTGGCGAGCGGCCAGCCCTTACTCATAGGCATCTTGCTACTCGCCGTATTGCTGGCACTAGCTGGCTATATCTTGGTACAAGTGAGTTGGCGCTTGAATGTACTACATGCCTTGCGCCGTCGCAGATATAATCGTTTGCAACTAGCGCGGGGAGATTAATCGAGAGGCCAGGAGTTTAATACTGCCACTACCGCCCTATTTCCAACTAGCAGGCAGCAGCAACTTTGACTTTGGCATGAGCACACTTAACTACAAACACCTGCGCTATTACTGGATGGTGGCAAAAACCGGCAGCATCGCACGCGCCGCCGAGCAGATGCACCTGACACCGCACGCCATCAGCGGGCAGCTCAAGGAGTTTGAACAGAACCTGGGCGTAGAACTATTCCAAAAGCAAGGACGTAATCTGGAACTGACCGATGCCGGACGCCGTATCTTAAGCCATGCCGACGCCATCTTTTCCACTGGCGACGACTTACTGGCCAGCTTACATCAGACCAGCAGCGCAAAAAAACGTAGCTTTCGGGTCGGCATCTCGGACGCGGTCTCCAAGTCTATCGCCTATCGCCTGCTAGAACCGGCTCTGGCATTGCCCGACCCCCTACGCCTGATTTGCCGCGAAGGCCGCCTGGCGATGTTATTAGCAGAGTTGGCGATCCACAAGCTCGACATGATCATTGCCGATAGGCCGATGCCACCGAGCTTAAGCGTGCGTGGCTACAACCATTTATTGGGCGAATGCGGCCTGAGCGTTTTCGGCGCCGCCGCGCTCATCAAAAAAAATAAGCTAGCTTTTCCTGCCATGCTCGACCAGGCGCCTTTCTTACTGCCTGGAGAGGATGTGGCCATCCAGGCAAAACTATTGCATTGGTTAGAATTGAATAATCTCAGGCCCAATATCGTCGGCGAGTTTGATGACGGTGCCTTGATGAAGGCATTCGGCCAAGCCGCCGCAGGTTTTTTCGTCGGCCCCAGCGCCATGCAAGACGATATTTGCGCGCAGTATCAAGTCCGCGTGGTGGGGCAAATCGATAGCGTCATCGAACAAATCTACCTCATCAGCACCGCCAGACGCATCACCGACCCCGCCGTGATCGCCATCAGCGAGACCGCCAAACGCGCCATTTTTGGTGCGGGTAGCAAGTCTAAGGAAATCGAATAAAATCGACAAATAAGGGAGTATGCAGTCTGGCCGGGCGATTGCGCATACAGTATGTGCGCAAGCACGGCTCAGCTGCTTATACCCACCCGGGTATGTGAGCAAGAAGTAGTTTGAATCAGCGCCAGCATTCTTATCCCGCCCAGTAAACCTAGGCCGATACCAGCGCGAACATATGCGCATCGTGCGCTGCGCCGTGCAGGTACAGGCGCTTGCGCGCCAGGCCTTCGCGTTGCGCGCCGGCCTTGATCGCAACTGCCTCGCTGGCCTTATTACCGACTGCCACCACGATTTCCACTCTCTGCAAAGCGAGTTGTGAAAACGCATGTTCGGACAAGGCTTGCACGCAGCGCAGTGCGATCCCCTGCCTTTGCCTGGACGAACGCACCCAATAGCCGAGATTGCACATTTTATTCAAGGTATTGATGGAATTAAGCCCTGCACCGCCGAGCAAGTCGCCAGTGTCCAGACAGAACACGCCACAATCGTAAGCACTCCCAGTCTCCTGAGCCGAACCGCTGTGCGCGAACCATGTCAAAGCATCTTGTTCGCTGTAATCAGGCTTACACCAGGGCATCCACGGCGCGATGCTGGCTACCGATTCCAAGACCGCTGCCGTAAATGCTGCGGCATCGGCAGCTAACAAGGGGCGCAGTAATAAGCCATTTGCAAATATCATCGTTTCACCTCCAAAGCCCAGAAAAATAAGAATGATAATCTGCGGACTAACGCAGCCTAAGCATGGCATGAATAATAACATTAGTGCATAAAACCAATGCTCATTTAGTAATTTCGCTCTAAGCTTTACCCTCACCTCGCTAGCGATTATAGGGAGTATGCGAGAGCACCGCCCGATTGCGCACGAAGCATCTGCGCAAGCGCGGCGCATGAGCCTATACCCCAGCCAGTATCAAAGCATGATGCGCACTCATAGCAAATCCAACAAGCTGCCAGTCCGACGCCAGCAATTGCCCAGAATTACTGATGAATCTTCCTTAACCCCATCACACAATTGCAGTATTCAGCCTGATAATTTACTGCATAAGTTGCAACAATTACCGCACATCAGGCACTAAATCCGCATTTAGGCATGCCCATGCGCAAAATTGAGGGTGAAAGCCCTTATAATCTAAGGTTTTTGCAATTGTTTCCCTGAGTGATAATGAAAGTATTTCGTGGACTCCCTAATGCTGCCGCGCGCGCGCCTTGTGCGCTGGCGATAGGCAATTTTGACGGCGTGCATCTAGGACATCAGGTTTTGCTGTCCAGATTGCGCGAAGCCGCCACACGCCTAAATCTTGAGGCCGCGGTGATGACTTTCGAGCCGCACCCGCGCAGCTTTTTTGCCCAGTTGCTGGGCGACCTCTCTAAAGCACCGACCCGCATCGCCAATCTGCGCGACAACCTCGATGCGCTCACTTTGGCCGGTGTCGATAGAGTCATTGTCGAACATTTCAACGCCCATTTTGCCGCGCTGAGCCCACAAGACTTTATACAAAAAGTCCTGGTCGAGGGCTTGCATGTGAAATGGATGATGGTCGGTGAGGATTTTCGCTATGGCGCCAAACGCGCTGGCGATATAAACATGCTGAGCGCGGCCGGCAAAGAGTACGGCTTCGAAGTAGAGGTCCTGGCGGCAGTGCAAGATAAGGGCGTGCGAATTTCTTCCTCGTCGGTGCGGGCAGCGATAGCCGCTGGTGATTTTAACGAGACCCAGAGTTTATTGGGGCGCAGCTACCGCATCTCGGGTCATGTGGTACATGGTCAGAAGCTGGGACGCACACTCGGTTTCCCTACTCTGAATTTACGGGTGGCCCATCATCGCCCGGCGTTACAAGGGATTTTTGTGGTGCAGGTGCATGGCTTAAGCGAATCGCCTTTGCCAGCAGTTGCCAGCCTGGGTGTGCGCCCGACCGTGGATGATAGCGGCCACGTTTTGCTAGAAACCCATGTGTTTGATTACAGCGGCAATGCCTACGGTAAAGTGGTACAGATAGAATTTTTGCAAAAACTGCGCGATGAAGAGAAATACGTCGATCTGCCTACGCTGACCGCTGCAATAGAACGCGATGCCCAGCAAGCCAGAGCCTATTTTGAACAGCGCGCCACAGCTAGCAGCGCGGCAATCTCTGCGAGCGACCGAATTTAAAGCGAAGCTCGGCAACCTCTCTTCGCAAAAAACACAAAAAAATATCCGCATCTCCTTATTAAAATTTATTTTTAACCGAATTTAAGCAAAATTATGTCTAACGAAAAATCAGCCAAAGTGGCCAGTAAATACCCGGTCAACATGACAGAAACGCCCTTCCCTATGCGCGGCGATCTGGCCAAGCGTGAGCCTAAATGGATCAAGGAATGGCAAGACAAAAAAATCTACGAGCGGGTTCGTAAGGCCGCTGCCAATCGCCCAAAATTTTTGCTGCATGACGGCCCACCGTATGCCAATGGCGATATCCATATCGGGCACGCCGTCAACAAAGTCTTAAAAGACATGATCATCAAGGCGCGCACTCTGGCAGGTTTCGATGCGCCCTATGTACCGGGCTGGGATTGTCATGGCATGCCTATCGAGATCCAGATCGAAAAACTGCACGGCAAGAATCTGCCGGTGGCCGAGGTGCAAGCCAAAGCACGCGCCTATGCCGAAGTGCAGATAGAACGCCAGAAGGCCGATTTTATCCGTCTCGGGGTCTTGGGCGAGTGGGACAATCCGTACAAGACCATGGCCTTTGGCAATGAAGCCGACGAAATCCGCGCACTGGGCACTTTGCTGGACAAGGGTTATGTGTATCGCGGTTTAAAACCAGTCAACTGGTGTTTCGATTGCGGTTCGGCCTTGGCAGAAGCCGAAGTCGAATACGAAAACAAGCGTGATCCGTCTATCGACGTCGGCTTTGCCTTTGCCGAATTCGACAAACTGGCGGCCGCATTTAAATTAGACCAGCTGCCACTGGATAAGGGCTATGCGGTGATCTGGACCACTACACCGTGGACCATACCATCTAACCAAGCGCTGAACGTGCATCCTGAATTCACCTATGCACTAGTGCAAACCGTGCGCGATGGCGAAGCTATTCTGCTGATCCTGGCGCAAGATCTGGTCGAGGCCAGTCTGGCGAATTACGGATTCGAAGGCACAGTGATCGCCACTTGTCTGGGTGCCGATTTATCCGAAATCAAATTTAAACATCCTTTGGCCGCAATGGATGCTGGCTACGATCGATTTTCGCCCGTGTATCTGGCTGACTATGTGACGCTAGAGAGCGGCACCGGGGTAGTTCACTCAGCACCAGCCTACGGTATTGAAGATTACAAGTCGTGCAAGGCGCACGGCATGCAGGACAACGACATCATCAGCCCGGTAATGGGCGATGGTAAATACGCTTCATGGTTGCCGTTCTTTGCCGGCATGACGATCTGGGAAGCCTCTAAGCCTATCTGCGACAAGCTCAGAGAAGCTGGCGCCCTATTCTCGTTCAAGATGTTCGAGCATAGCTATATGCATTGCTGGAGACATAAAACACCTATCATCTACCGCGCTACCTCGCAGTGGTTTGCCAGCATGGACAACACGCCGAAAGATGGCGGCCCTAGCCTGCGCGAAACAGCACTCAAGGCAATCGATGAAACAGCATTTTTCCCAGCCTGGGGCCAAGCCCGCTTGCATGGCATGATCGCCAATCGCCCAGACTGGACGCTATCGCGCCAACGTCAATGGGGCGTGCCTATGGCATTTTTCTTGCATAAAGAAAGCGGCCAACTGCATCCTCGCACCCCAGAATTATTGGAGCAAATCGCGCAACGCGTGCAAGAGTCGGGCATCGAAGCCTGGCAGCAACTGGACATCAATGAATTCCTCGATGCCGATGCCGATATGTACGTGAAAAACCGCGACACACTGGACGTCTGGTTTGATTCCGGCACCACGCATTACACGGTATTGCGCGGTTCGCATAAGGAACAATCTTGCTTTCCCGCTGACCTGTATCTGGAAGGTTCGGATCAGCATCGCGGCTGGTTTCACTCATCCTTGTTGACGGCATCCATGCTAGATGGCCGTGCCCCTTACAAGGCTTTGCTGACGCACGGTTTTGTGGTCGATGGCGACGGCAAGAAGATGTCCAAATCTCTGGGCAATACTTTAGCGCCACAAAAGATTTTTGAAACTCTGGGCGCCGACATCCTGCGTCTGTGGGTTGCCTCTAGCGATTATTCTGGCGAAATCACGATCTCGGACGAGATCTTGAAGCGTGTCACAGAATCGTATCGTCGCATCCGTAACACGCTGCGCTTTTTGCTGGCGAACACCTCCGACTTCGATTTCAGCAAAGATGCGGTGGCGGTGGCCGATATGCTGGAAATCGATCGCTATGCGATCGCGAATATGGCAGTTTTGCAGGCGGATATCCTGGCGCATTATCAGCAGTTTGAGTTCCACCCTGTGGTCGCCAAATTGCAGTCGTTCTGCTCCGAAGATCTGGGTGGCTTCTATCTGGATATTCTGAAAGATCGTCTGTACACCAGCGGCACCACGTCCGCCGCACGGCGCTCGGCCCAGACTGCCATCTGGCACATCACGCAAAGCCTGTTGCGCCTGATGGCACCGACCCTGTCGTTTACTGCCGAAGAAGCCTGGCTCAGTTTTGCCAGCGCCGACGCCTATGCCGCCAGCGATGAAACCATCTTCACGCAAACTTTCTACGATTTACCAGCCATCGCCGATGGCGCCGCCTTGCTAGAGAAGTTTGCTGCCCTGCGCGCGATACGCACCGACGTTACCAAGCAATTGGAAGAAGTGCGCGTATCCGGTGCGATCGGTTCATCCTTGCAAGCCGAAGTAGTAATTAAGGCCAGCGCTGCCAAGTTTGAAGTCTTGAATAGCTTTGGCGACGACCTGAAATTTACTTTAATTACTTCAGCCGCCAGCGTTGAACTGGTCGCCAGCGAAGCCGAAGAGGCGGTAGTTGTGCAAGCCTCGCCGTATGTGAAATGCGAGCGTTGCTGGCATTACCGCGCCGAAGTCGGCAGCCACGTAGAGCACCCAGGTCTGTGTGGCCGCTGCGTGAGCAATTTGTTTGGCGCAGGCGAAGTACGACAATTTGCGTAAAATAGAGTGCCATCGTAGGGTGGGTTAGG
The DNA here is from genome assembly GCF_003955735.1 of Undibacterium parvum. Classification (NCBI taxonomy): domain Bacteria; kingdom Pseudomonadati; phylum Pseudomonadota; class Betaproteobacteria; order Burkholderiales; family Oxalobacteraceae; genus Neoundibacterium; species Neoundibacterium parvum. The sequence continues at coordinate 4,864,900 of NZ_CP034464.1, forward strand.
CGCAGCCGTAACCCACCATGCACTCAGCAATTTATATTTATTTGAAGCTTTACCGATCAAGTTTTGCGCATTCAAGGCTAAGCCCAATCAAACAATACCAACCACCGTACCAACAAAGAACATGGCAACCAAAAAACGCAGCGCAGCCCCCACAGCAAATAAATTTGTGAGCAAGTCATCCGGCAATTCTTTAGTTCCCTGGTTAGGACTGGCGGCAATTATCATTTTGCTCGATCAACTCAGCAAGATCACGGTCACCAAATTATTTACTTATGGCGAAACGCTATCGATCACCTCTTTCTTCAATCTGGTGCTAGCGTATAACAAGGGCGCGGCATTTAGCTTTTTAGCGGCAGAATCTGGCTGGCAGCGCTATTTTTTCACGGCTATCGGTGTGGTCGCATCCCTCTTCATCATTTATTTGCTCAAGCAAAATGCCGGTCAGCGCTTGTTTTGCTGGGCTTTATCGCTGATCATGGGTGGTGCACTCGGCAATGTCATCGACCGTTTACTGTACGGCCATGTGATTGATTTTTTAGATTTTCATTACAAAGAGCTTTACCATTTTCCGGCTTTCAATATCGCCGATAGCGCCATTTGCATAGGGGCCGGCTTGTTCATACTCGACGAACTGCGCCGCGTAAAAAAATAGAGGAACCTCGCGATGACGAACTTGATGAGTTTAGCCGGTAAGAAAATTGTCTTGGGCATGACCGGTGGTGTCGCTTGCTACAAAGTGGCCGAACTGACCCGCGCGCTCGGTAAAGCTGGCGCGTCGGTGCAAGTAGTCATGACGCAGGCGGCCACCCAATTCATTACGCCCGTCACCATGCAGGCATTATCCGGCAACACGGTCTACACCGACCAGTGGGATGCGCGCATCGCCAATAATATGCCGCACATCGACCTCAGTCGCGATGCCGATTTAATCGTGATCGCGCCCTGCAGCACCGACTTCATTTTCAAACTCGCGCATGGCGCTTGCGATGATTTGTTATCGACGCTATGCGTGGCAAGACCTGCGCATATTCCGCTACTGATCGCACCGGCGATGAACGTAGAGATGTGGCAAAACCCGGCGACCCAGCGCAATGTCGCACAGCTGCGCGCCGATGGCATACAAGTACTTGGCCCGGCGGCAGGCGAACAAGCCTGTGGCGAAACCGGCATGGGACGCATGCTGGAAGCAGCAGAATTATTCAGCGAGATCATCGCTAGTTTTCAGACCAAGAGCTTACGCGGCAAACACCTGCTGATCACCGCCGGCCCAACTTTTGAGCCTATCGACCCGGTACGTGGTATCACCAATCTGTCTTCAGGCAAAATGGGCTATGCGATTGCGCAGGCCGCCTGGCAAGCCGGGGCAACTGTCACCCTGATCTCTGGCCCTACCGCTCTGGCAGCGCCGTACGGGGTGCGTCGCATACAAGTACAAACCGCGCAGCAAATGCATGACGCTGTGATGGCGCAATTAGCTAGCCAGCCTAGTGATGTCTTTGTCGCGGTAGCGGCAGTGGCAGATTGGCGCGTTGCCAATGCCAGCAATCAAAAACTTAAAAAGACCAGCGACAGCGATACCCCGCAATTAGAATTTGCACTCAATCCCGACATCCTCGCCAGCGTCGCCGCATTGAAAAATGCCCCGTATTGCGTGGGCTTTGCGGCTGAATCAGAAAAACTGCTGGAATACGGCGCTGCCAAACGCATCAAGAAAAATATTCCACTTTTGGTCGGCAATATTGGTCACGCCACTTTCGGCAGCGATGACAATGAATTGGTTTTGTTCGATAAGAACGGCCATCAACACATAGCACGCGCTGATAAGCTGACACTGGCGCAAGGCCTGATCACAGAGATTGCAGCTCGTATCAACAAATAGAGTTCAGCAAATAGATATCTGCAAATAAGTCCTGACACACATCACCGCATCATTAACACCCTAGCCTGAACAAAAATCTTCATGAAAAATATAGATCTCAAAATTATCGATTCCCGTATGACAGACCTGTTGCCAGCTTACGGCACGCCGGGCAGTGCCGGTCTGGACTTACGCGCCTGCATCGATGCCGCCATCACCATCAAACCGGGTGAAACCGTATTGATACCAACCGGCCTGGCGATCCACATCGACAACCCTGGCTATGCCGCGATGATCTTACCGCGTAGTGGCATGGGCCACAAACACGGTATCGTATTGGGTAATTTGGTCGGCCTGATCGATTCAGATTACCAGGGTCAACTGATGGTCTCGACCTGGAACCGTGGTCAGTCCGAGTTTGTCTTGCAACCGATGGAAAGATTGGCGCAACTGGTGATCGTCCCTGTCTTGCAGGTGGGCTTCAATATCGTGGAAGAATTTGGCGATAGCCAACGTGGCGAAGGCGGCTTCGGCAGCACGGGCAAACATTAATAGCGATTTAACAGCTAAATGTGGCGCACAAAATAAAAAAGACTTCGATCAGAGCGATCAGAAGTCTTTTTTGTTTCAAGTCTGGTACAAACTGCGGGGCACTTATTCCTTGATGAAATGCTCGCGGTAGTATTTCAGCTCTTCGATAGATTCTATGATGTCTGCCATGGCGGTATGTTTTTGATGTTTTTTGAAGCCGCTTAAAAGTTCAGGCTTCCATCGACGGCACAACTCTTTCAGCGTCGACACATCTAGATTGCGGTAGTGAAAAAACGCTTCCAGCTTAGGCATGCCGCGCGCCATGAAACGTCTATCCTGGCAAATGGTGTTACCACACATAGGCGATTTACCGTTAGGCACATGCAACTTCAAAAATTCTATCAAGGCTTTCTCGGCATCGGCTTCGGTCACGGTAGAGGTTTTAACTCTTTCTATCAAACCAGAGCGACCATGCGTGCCCTTATTCCAGGCATCCATCTTGTCCATGATTTCATCGGCTTGATGAATCGCAAATACCGGACCTTCGGCAATCACGTTCAACTGCATATCGGTTACCACCACCGCAACTTCGATAATCACATCCTTATCCGGGTCTAAACCGGTCATTTCCATATCGACCCAGATCAAATTCATTTCATTTGGCTTGGCTGGTTTCGACGTACTTGCTTGTATCTCGGTCGCTTGTGACATAATTCTTCCTTGGCTTGATAATTTATTTCTGAATGCGGCATTTTCCCATGATTTCTACAGCGTTTTCTGTTTTATTCGTCACATTTTTACTTTTGACCCTGGTTTTGCAGTTTTGGCTAGGTTCGCGGCACATCCGTCATGTGCTGCAGCATCGCAACGCGGTGCCTGCCGAGTTCGCCGAGCGCATCCCGCTGGCAGCCCATCAGAAAGCGGCCGACTACACCATTGCAAAAACCAAATTAGGTATGCAGATGCTGTTATTAAACGCTATCGTGTTGATCGGCTTCACGCTGTTTGGCGGCCTCCAATGGCTAGCGGTCAGTCTGGTGAAATTGAGCGGACCGGGGATGCTGTATCAATTAAGTTTATTAATCGCCTTTACACTAATCACCAGTCTGATCGATTTGCCTTTCGATTATTACAAGCAATTTGTACTGGAAGAAAAATTTGGCTTCAATAAAATGACTAAAGGCCTGTTTTTCGGCGACATGCTAAAGAGCACATTGCTCGGCGCTGTGATCGGTCTGCCTTTAATCTGGGTCATGTTGACGTTGATGGAAAAGTCCGGAGCCTTATGGTGGCTATATGCCTGGATCTTCTGGAGCGGTTTTCAGCTCTTGATGATGGTGATTTTCCCGACTTGGATCGCACCTTTGTTTAATAAATTTACGCCACTGGAAGACGATAGCCTGCGTACCCGTATCGAGGGCCTGATGCTAAGAGTGGGCTTCGCTTCTAAGGGCTTATTTGTCATGGATGGTTCTAAACGCAGTGCACATGGCAATGCCTATTTTTCCGGTTTCGGTGCATCCAAACGTATCGTGTTTTTCGACACCTTGCTGTCACGTTTAAGTCCGGCAGAAATAGAAGCGGTATTGGCACATGAATTAGGCCACTTTAAGCTCAAGCACATCGTCAAACGCATCTGCGTGATGTTTATTATCTCGCTGGGCTTCCTGGCATTGCTGGGATACCTGAAACAACAAGTCTGGTTCTATACAGGACTAGGCGTAGACCCTATGCTACTGGCCGCTAACGATGCCATGGCGCTGATCTTATTTATGCTGTCCCTGCCTATTTTTACTTTTATACTGTCACCGCTGTCCTCTATCACTTCCCGCAAACACGAGTTTGAGGCCGATGCCTTCGCGGCCAAACATAGTAGCGCCGAGAATTTAGTGGCGGCCCTGGTCAAGTTATATGAAGACAATGCATCTACCCTCACCCCAGACCCTTTGCATTCTGCCTTTTACGATTCGCACCCGCCAGCCTCAGTGCGGATAGGCAAACTACAATTGAGCGCAACATCAGCAACATCGGCAACCCCATCAGGAGCAATAGCATGATAAAAACCACTGATCTACTCGCGAAAAAATCTCACCACACGGTCGACGCCCTCGATGCTGCCAGCTTGCCAGATTATTTCGCGGCCACCCCAGGCTGGGTACAAGATGGCGCACGCATAGTCAAAACTTTTGAATTTAAAAATTACTATGAGACACTAGCCTTCATCAATGCAATTGCTTACGTGATACACGCTGAAGACCATCATCCTGAATTAGTGGTGACCTACAATCGTTGCGTGATCCGCTTTGACACCCACACGGTCAATGCTGGCAAAGGTGGCATTTCAGAGAATGATTTCATTTGTGCCGCCAAAGTCGATGGCATTTATCAGCAAAGTTTTTCCTGATGGCTAAGAAAGAAATCGTTGCGAACGCCCTGGGAACTGTGATTGCAGCCCACGGCCGGCATTATCTGGTGCAGGCGGATGGCATCAAACTGCATTGCGTCACCCGTGGCAAAAAAAGCGATGTAGCGGTCGGCGATATCGTCGAATATCAGCTGACTTCGAAGAATCAAGGTGTGATAGAAGCCATCACACCGCGCCAGACTTTGCTGTATCGCTCGGATCAGTATAAGTCGAAAATGCTGGCAGCCAATCTGACGCAACTGGTGGTGGTAGTCGCCACCGAGCCTAGTTTTTCTGACGATTTGATCTCGCGTGCGCTAGTCGCTTCAGAATCATCCGGCATCAAGGCGCACATTATTTTAAATAAGATAGACGTAACCACCAGCCTGCCCAAGGCAAGGGAACGCGTGGGTCTATACGCCAGCTTGGGCTATCCGGTGCACGAAGTCTCCGTGACCGGCATGCCGGACACTACCCGCGTCACCCTGATGAACTTGCTGCAGGGGCAAAGCACTATCCTGATCGGCCAATCAGGGATGGGGAAATCTTCACTGATTAACCTGATTATCCCGGATGCCGAGATCGCTACCCGTGAGATTTCTGCTGCCTTGGATACTGGTAAACACACCACCACCTTCACCCGTCTATTTCAAATGGATGCCTATCAGGGCCAGCCAACTTCAGTGATCGATTCACCAGGCTTTCAAGAGTTTGGGCTACATCATTTGAGTGAAGGCATGCTGGAGCGCGCTTTTCCAGAATTTCTACCCTATCTGGGCAACTGCAAATTCTACAATTGCCATCACCATGCAGAACCAAACTGTGCGGTGACTGCTGCAATTAAAACCGGAGAAATCAGCGCCATGCGGCATGATCTATTTAAACAGTTAGTGCACGAGGCGGCACAAACTATAGGGTATTAGTCCTATTGCAAACCACGATGCGTATCAGAACTAGGATGCGCATCGTCAACACTATCAATACCAGTCAATACTGCACGCCAAATTTATTTGCGCACAGTCAAAGCGACCAATTTCATGACCACTGGCCGCACCAACAAGACACAACAAAAAGCCACCGGCATTGCTAATTGATAGGCATGTAAAACACGGCTCAAAAAATCATCCTTGATACCAGCGTTGGCTGCCACGATCACCGCTGACATCAAAAAAGCCATGATGGCAGCCATGTAAAAGGCAAAAACTTGCGGGGTGTAGCGGGCCGGCAGCTTCCAACTATTCGGTGCCGACTTTGCTAAGGACTGACTTGCTTCAGAATTTTTCATTTTATTTTCACTCTTTCTATGACTAGTTTGCTCCGCGATGCCCTTGGAAAACCAAGCTCCACAATGGCTGGGAAAGAACTCATTTTATGCAGTTGATTGCTAATTAACTAGAGCAGTAACGCTAAGTCGGCCATTAAGCTAAAATTACGAATGAATAAATCAATCACGCAGGAAAGCTATGGATACTCTGAGCGGCATAAATAGTTTCGTCAAGGCAGTAGAGAGCGGTAGCATCGCATCGGCAGCGCGACAACTAGGCATTACGCCCGCCGCCGCCAGCCAAAATATTGCCCGACTCGAGCAATATATGGGGGTGAAATTACTGACACGGACGACCCGAAAATTGAGTCTCACCGAGAGCGGCGACGTTTATTATGCGAAAGTGAGCGATGTCTTACATAGGCTGGAACTAGCCAGATCGGCAGTGGATCAGTTGCAGGGCGTGCCACAAGGCCGCTTGCGCATCGCTACCGCGGTCACCTATGGCAGGCACATCATTGCACCGCTATTGCCGGCATTTTGTGCGCGCTACCCTAGTCTGTCTATAGAGTTGATCTCGACTGACTTTAACGTCAATCACAGCAATGACGATGTCGATCTCAGCATACGCTTCAAACAGCAGTTAGAACCGCATCTGGTGAGCCGTCGCATCGCCACCATACCCATGGTGATTTGCGCTGCGCCTAGCTATCTGCAAAGGGCTGGAATACCGCGCACCCCGGAAGACTTAAAAGAGCATGCTTGTCTGCTGTATCGCATTTCCTTTAATGGTCTGTTATTCAGATGGACCTTTATCCGTGACGGTTTGCACTTCGAACCAGAACTGCGTCCCAGCATCATCAGCAATGACATCGATAGCCTAACGCAGATGGCGGTGGCAGGAGCAGGAATAGCCCGTTTAGCTAGTTTTATCGCCGAGCCCTTGATTGCCAGCGGCCAACTACAAGCTTTATTTGACGAATCATCGGATCAAAACGACGACACCAGAGTGGATGCCGAGCCTCTCGATTTCCATATTTGCTATCGTGATCGCGCAGAGGTGAGCCTCAAGATGCGTCTATTTATTGATTACCTGCTGGCCTGTTTACCGCATACCGAGGCTTAAAATAGTCGCGCCGATTACGCATCCGCAGTTAGCCAGAATACACCGGGAAATCGACATAAAAAGAGCTACCTTCGCCGATCGTGGAGTGGTAACCGATCTCCCCCCCCATCTGGTTGACGATCGCTTTCGAAATCGACAGCCCTAAGCCAGAGCCACCTTTTGCCTTGGTATCGGAGGAATCTTGCTGGGAAAATTTTTGAAAAATTCTCTCTCTAAATTCTTCAGAAATACCCGGACCACGATCGCTTACCGCTATCCTTATCCGATCGGACGCAAGCAGCTTGGTGGCTATCATCACCGTGTCGCCCTGATTAGAATATTTGCAGGCGTTTGAAAGCAAGTTCGCCATCACCTGCTGGAAACGACCCGCATCGACGTTCACCTGCACATCGGGCGTGGGATTGTGCAGAGCGATGTTCACCTCTAGTCGCGTGGCGAAAGCTTGATTGACGTCGCGTGCCTCATCAATTAATTTAGCTAAGTTACAGCTCACCTGGGTCAGACTTAAAAGGCCAGACTCGAGTTTTTGCACGTCCAATAAATCATTAATAAGCTGGGTCAAGCGCTCGGTATTGGTGTACGCCATTTTCACCAAAGTAGCCGCTTGAACAGGCAAGACTCCCGTCACGCCGCCTGCAACCAAACCTAAAGAGCCTCGTATCGCGGTCAGTGGCGTGCGTAATTCATGGCTGACGGTAGAAACGAATTCTTGCTGCAGGCGTTCGACTTTCCTACGCTCGGTAATGTCGCGGGCGATCAGGATAAATTTATCTTGTCCCAGAACATGCACTTTACTGGTGGTGATTTCAAGCGGGAACACGGCGCCGCCATTGCGCACGCCCTCCACCACACCCAACACTCCGGCTTCGAGTAATTTCCAACTCCCTGCTTGTAAAGTCGGCGTCAGTTGTTGCATATTACGACCTAACAGATCCTTGGCAGAGCAGGCAAAAATTGATTCGGCAGAGTGATTAAATGACTCAATATCCCCTCTGTCATTGGTCGTAATAATTGCATCAGCAGCATTTTGCACTATGGTGTCTAGCCTATCGGAAGACGCCTTCAATTCATCTTTTTGTAATTCCAGATCATGCAACAAAGATGTTTTGGCAGCGTTGGCACTGAGGGCATGCTGCTCACTGCGTTGCAAACGCCCGACCATGGCGATCACGAACACGCTAAATGCGATGATCAACAAAGAGGCGATCAAAGACAAGCGTAGCGCCTCTATCTTTCTGGTCTGGTAAGGTGCCAGCGCATCTTCTATCCCGATTGCTGCGGCGACATACAGAGGGTAATTTTTAATTTTTCTATAACTAAACAAGCGCTCTTTGCCATCCACCACACTGGTACTACGCATATCGCCGCTGCCATTGGCCAATGCCGCCTTAAAGATCATCCCTTTTGAGAGATCTTGGCCGACCTCAGCCGATTTACCATCGCGCCGCGCACGCACGATGCCATCTTCGCCAAACATCGTTACCGTGCCATGTTTGCCTAAATTAATCTCGTCATAGAAACGGGTGAAATAAAAAGGATCGACCGAGACCACCGCGACGCCATTAAAACTACCGTCGGCATGATTGATTCGGCGTGTCATTTGCAGCGACCATTTTTGCGAGATACGACCCAACACAGGTTTACTGACAAATAATTGCCCCAGGTCTTTTTCCATGTGTACGCGTATATGTTCGCGATCAGCCAGGTTAGTCTTTTTCATAGGCAAATTAGACAAGGCCAACTCACCCTTTTGATCGACTATCGATACCTGATTCAAAATATCTCCGAGTATGATGCCGCTCTTCATATAGGACAGCAGATCGAAACGCAGACCCGACACCAGATAATGCTCACTGACAAATAAGGCCGCCTGATCGGCAGTCTGCAAGGTGCGTATGGTGTGCTCTTCTATGGTGCGGGCATAATTGCGAGCGTCTTTTTGCGCTGTTTGTATCGCCTCGTTTTTAGCATCTAATAATTGATAATAAGTACTGCCCCAGATATACGCCAACAGCAGCAAGGAAAATAGACTCAAGCCCACCCTGGCATCCCGATTTCTATTTTTAGCGAGCAATTCCATACCGGTTAAAACCCTGTGAATATTTGATTTAACGAGAGCAAAGTGAAACCGCTTGCAATTAAGCAACTTCAGAAGACTAAGGACGGAGATGTACGCGCCACAAAATAAGAACTCGCAATATAAAAGAGACTACCTTCTCCGCAGCTTTCTGGCAAACAGAAGTAGCTGTATTTTCAATAATTATCACGATTTAATTCTTCATGAAGGCGCCTATGGCGAAAACCAAAGTCCCCCTCATCGCTGACATAGTCGTGGCAAGAGCACTCATACTTAGCAAAAGGGTAGGACTCGCATGCTAAGATAAACGGTTTCCCCAATTTCATAGCGATAAAAAATGACTAACGATACCGATATCCAGCTGAGCGGCCCCTTTAAAGCCACCGATTCATCCGGCGCCAACCATGAGGTCAAGGCCATTCGTATTTTCGACGAAGGCTATGGCATCATCGACGTATATGTTGACTTTTCCGGCCCCATCGAAAACAGCCTGTGCAAGGACAAAATACTGTTAGGCCACATCATGGCAAAACTACGCAGCCTCGGCTATGTAGGCCCCGACTTCGGCCATAGCGATCTCGGTCTGCAAGAAAGAAAACTGATAGTTTTAGAAGCGCCAGAAGAATTTTGTGCTTTCGCCAAAAAACATGGCTGGACCAATCTGGCTGAAGAGTTCGACGAAGAAGAATAAAAAAAGAAAAAAATTAAGCACCCACGCCAACACGCATATCCTATGCGGCCTGCAGCCTGGCATGCCCGAAGAAGCGCATGGAATATGCGCGCTGGCGTGGGCTCAATTTTATTTTTTGCAGACGACCGCAGAACTAAGGTAGGTCTGCACAATCTCCACATCGGGAATCGCGCTAGTGCGCACCCCATCCTTCGTGCTCTGTACCTGATACGCACTTACTCCCGCTTTACCCTGCACAATGCGCGTCAGCTTGCCATCGACAAAATGCACGGCAGCACCATCATCGATGGCGATACCATCTCTGATTTCGCCTTGCATGAGCATTTGTTCAAAACTTGGCCGCCTTGCCACATCATCCGAATAATGCGGACAGCAACTACCAGGCAAAAATCCCAATCCAGGAATGGCGCTGAGGTGATCGGCGTAAGAATCCGTTACGCCTGATTCAAACCAGCAAATCGCACCAGCGCTAATCCCCGCCAACAGCACGCCCTGCTGCATCGCCTGCCGCAAAATATCATCGAAACCCCACGCCTGCCATACCGCCAGCATGCTTTTGGTATTACCGCCGCCGACAAAAATAATATCCTGCGCCAGCGCCCAAGCCAGCAGATCAGGAGTCCGATCAAAAAACTTTAAATCACTAGGACAACACGCCAACGTAGAAAAACGCTGATAAAACTTGATGATATAAGCCGGATCTTCGGCACTGGCGGTAGGCACGAAGCCTATGCGTGGATTCGTTAGCCCAGACTGCTCCAGAATGTAGCGATCCAAACCAGGCTCAGTGCCGCAAGAAAAGCCGCCGCCACCGAGGGCGATGATGTGTGTTTTCATAGTCAGGTCAGTCATCGTAAAATCTAATCCGGTAGAATATCAAATAATCATTGTCTTGAGAGTAATGATTTTCTAATCGTAAAAATATAGAAATGAAACCTATCCCCTGCTCTAATTCTAGGAGCAATAAATCGCCAAAAATTGCACGCCCCGATAGCCACCAATACATGCATATTTTCGCCTCATCCTATAAATCAAACTAATTAAAAACAACAAAACCGGCATATATTCATTCATTAGCAGTCTGGTATTGTTTGCGAAAAATTGCGGTACTACACTCAATTCATCAGCCCGAAATCTACTTTGAACTGATGATTTGGTGCTGTTCTAAAACCCTGCGCAATTTATCCAATTGACGCAAGCTATAAAACCAACAGGAGCGTCTGCAATGAATGCAATAAAAGTACAACTTTTGATGTCTGCAGTGGTATTGGCTTCCGGCTTGCCAGCCTTGGCGGCGGCGCAGGAGAATGCTCAGATGGCAGCAAGCCCTCACAAAGTAGAAATCATAGAATCAAGCCACCATGACCATTCCTTCGTACTGCGCGATACGGTAGGCAAAGCAGTCGATCCGCATTACCGCAAGGAAGCCAAAGAAAAGCGCCGCGTCCCTTATGTCGACTCTCCCAATTTCGAGACAGATGCAGCAGCGCAATTAAGCCATGTCAGCTCCAACAGCAAGAACTTAGCCGCGCCAACTAGCGCAGGCCTGGGTTTTGATGGTATGGGTCAAGGTTTTAGCGGCCCATCTGGTGTCTTCGCAGTGCAATCAGCGCCACCGGATACCACTGGCGCGGTAGGCGCCAGTCAATTTGTACAATGGGTCAATTCCTCATTGACGGTCTTCAACAAAGCCACAGGCGCTGCCACCTACGGGCCGGTAAAAGGGAATACCTTGTTTAGCGGCTTTGGCGGCGCCTGCGAGACCTCTAACGATGGCGACCCTGTGGTCCAGTATGACAAAATCGCGAATCGCTGGGTGCTGATGCAATTTGCGGTTCCTAGCGGTGGCCCCTACTTTCAATGTATCGCCGTATCCAAAACCTCAGACGCCACAGGTGGCTACAATCGCTACGCCTTTCAGTATTCTGGCTTCAATGATTATCCCAAAGCAGGGGTGTGGCCAGACGCCTACTACGTCACCTACAATATGTTCGTGCCCAATACCTTTGGCGGAGCCAAAGTGTGCGCCATGGATAGGGCCGCGATGGTCGCGGGCGCAGCCACCGCAACACAGCAGTGCTTTCAGTTAAGCACTAGCTATGGTGGTCTGTTACCAGCCGATTTGGATGGCACGATTTTACCGGCCGCTGGCAGCCCCAATTACATGCTTAATCTGGGTACCAATTCTCTGAATATGTGGAAGTTTCACGTCGACTGGGTAAGTCCTGGCAATTCCACCTTAACTGGGCCTAGTGCGATTCCCGTCACCGCATTCAACGCTGCCTGTGCTGGTGGAACTTGCATTCCTCAAGCTGGAACCAGTCGCACCCTCGATTCTTTGGCAGACCGTGCCATGTATAGACTGGCGTATCGCAAATTTGCCGATGGTCATGAGGCTTTGGTCGTCAATCACGCAGTAAAAGTAGGCAGCAATAGAAAAACCTCGTATAGCGCCACCCGCTGGTATGAAATTCGCAATCTATCCGGCACACCAATGGTGTATCAGCAATCGACCTATGCACCTGACAATACGTCACGCTGGATGGGAAGTGTCGCGATGGATAAAATGGGGAATATCGCCTTGGGCTATAGTGCATCGAGCAGCGCGATTAAACCGGCATTACGCTTTGCCACACGTTTAGCTGCTGACCCGGTCAACACCTTGAGTAACGAAACCCTAATCATGCAAGGAACGGGGTCGCAAACGGGGACTTTGAGTCGCTGGGGTGATTACAGCCACATGAGTGTCGATCCTGTCGATGACTGCACTTTTTGGTACACATCAGAATACCTGAAGGCTGACGGAACTTTCAATTGGAGTACCCGCGTTACTTCCTTCAAAATCAATGGTTGTCAATAATAGCGCCACGTGACGATAATAAAAATTACTATCCCCGGCCTGTGCCGGGGATTTTATTTTCAAGCATAAATTTTCGACTATGAATGCGATCAAAGCGTCATTTGCGATTTCTCTCCTTGCTGTCAGCCTTGCTGCCATTTACTTGCTCTTCCCATCTGGGGCATTAAAAGAAAACCCCTCATCGCAAGCAACAACGGGGCTTTCCGCTTCCGCGTCTGTTTCCGTATCTACGCTAGCATCACCGACTATCGATATTCAGCATTCAGAGGCGATCAAGTCAGCGACCAAGTTATTGGGTAATCCCTTAGAGCGCAGTAGCAATTTACGTGCTATCTACTATCAATTTAAAGACAGCCAAGACCCGATTGAACGGCATACGGCATATCGCGCCTGGTCCGCTTGCTTCCCAACCTTTATCGCAGCAGCAGGGCAAAGTGTCACTGTAGAGGAGCTCACCAGTAGCCTACCAGTCAATAGCCCAAATCGCGCTGCCCGTATAGAGGCTTACCGGAATTTACAGGGTCGCTGTAAAGCCTACTCAGATATGCCAAGAGAGGAGACACTTAGGCTCACGGCGGAGCAGCAAGAAGCGGCAAATAGTGGACGCATTTTAAGCCCTGGGGACACCGCGGCAAAACAACTCACCGACGGCAATCAGGAAGCCGCCTTAAAAATTGTGTATAACATTCTGGCCTCCAAGGATGCTTTTGCGATCAACTCTCTAAAAGACTTCGTCCAGCAATACCTGGTATTGCAAGTAGATGCACAAATGCTCACCAGTAGCGAACGGCCAGATTTACGCGCAATGGCATTTTCATTGGCAGCCTGTGAATTGGGTTTGGAGTGTGGACCAGGATCACTCAGCGCGTTACAGCTATGTACCAGCATCGCCCAGTGTTCAGGCACGGTGGGCGAACGCTACTTGCAGGCACTGCCAAACCAAGCAGATCGTGAGCGACTACACGCCGAAACCAGACGTGTGCTCGATGCTATACATAGCGGCGACTTTAAACGATTAGGTTTGTAAACGCGCGAAGATCCGGCCGTTTAGCGGTCACGATGACGGCATTAATAATTAAAGGGACGCCGTTTCGATAGCAGTCTCAATAATTTAACTTTCACAATACCTGCAAACCGGTGGATGCAAATAATTTACTGCTTATTCCGATGCCGTTGAGCTTAATCAAATGCATGCAATTCATTGCAAAAACTGAGTATGTTATACTTGCTTAGTGGAAACAACCTCCATGTCGTGCAAGGGTGGTAGATAAATACCGAAAGCACAAGTCTTTCTAGTAAAGACTATGTGTTCAACTGAGACCCACCTGTCCGCACTTAGAAAATCAATGCGTGCCATTGGTTTAATTATATCAAATGCATCAAAAATTTAGCATACCTAAGCATGCTATTTATACATTAAAAAGAACTCGTAATGACAAATTATTCTCTTAAACTTTTGGCTTCTAGCCTAGCACTCGCCATTTTATCCGCCTGTGGCGGTGGCAGTTCTGATGCACCAGCAGTTGCCGCGACTGGCAGTAACGCGACCGCAACGACACCAGTGGTGCCGGTAGTCACACCAAGCACACCAGAAGGCCCATTATCAAAGTATGTGGGTACTTGGGTACATAAATGTGAGTACGACTCCAACGAAACATTGGTGCTGACTGCAACCAACAATGGCATCACCTTAAGTGGTAATGATAAAGAAGAGTACTTCGATAACATCGGATGCACAGGAGCGGTCATAGCAACAAGTACGACTGCTGCGCCACAACCATTACAATATATTTCCACTGAGACCAACCGCAGTGCCACCCTGATAGATCGTAACGTCGCCGATAACCTTAAGTTACAGGCTACGTTTACAGGTAACTTTGATATTATTTCCACTGTTAACGCCACGCCCCAATACACAGGTAGCGGGGTAACTACTAAGTTAGTCGATGGCAAAACAGAAGTCACTATTACTAGAAGTCATGGCTCATCTACCCGGACGATTGTTCCAACTTCCATAGAAAGAAAAATCGCCGTTACCATCAGAAATGGTGAAATGCTGATGTGTACTCAGCTTCCTGGTGCCGTCCCTAGTTTTGAATGCGACTGGACTTACCATCGTTGATGTAAACCTCAGGTGCTGATTGAGCTAATTGGCACCTGGCTTTATCGGTCTCGCTTTATCAGGCTGGTTTGATTAATTGATTAATTGATTGATTGATACAAACCAGCCTAGTTACAACAACGCTATAAACTTGACCCTTAGCTCAACGCTAGGATCAAGCTCACACCGCCACTAAGCCATTATCGGCTAGCCGTAAAATCCGGTCGCAGCGTTTCGCCAGTTCGGCATCGTGGGTGACGATGACGAAGGCCGTACCCAGCGTGGCCGACAACTCCAGCATCAAGGCAAAGATCTGATCGGCGATGCCGCGGTCGAGATTGCCGGTCGGTTCATCGGCCAAGACGCAAGCCGGTTGCGTCACCAGCGCGCGCGCCAACGCCACGCGTTGCCGCTCACCGCCAGACAATTCACCTGGCACATGCGAGACGCGGTGTCCTAGTCCTACCCGCTCAAGTATCTTGCGTGCCGCTTCTTGTGCTTCTACCCGCTTTACGCGGCGTATCAGCAAGGGCATGGCGACATTATCGAGTGCCGAAAACTCAGGCAGCAAATGATGGAACTGATACACGAAACCGAGCGAAGTATTGCGCAGCTCGCCGCGCGCAGTCTCGCCCAGACTGGCAAAATTTTGGCCTTGTAACACCACCGTGCCATTAGTCGGCGTATCTAGTCCACCGAGCAAATGCAGCAAGGTCGATTTGCCGGAACCAGAAGCACCGACGATCGCCACCCGCTCACCCGCTTTGACGTTCAAATCTATATTATTCAAGACCTTGACTGCATACTCGCCCTGGGTGAAAGTCTTGCCCAGATTAGTGCAAGATAGGACGGTTTTTTGGATATCAGGATTACTCATAGCGCAGTGCCTCCGCAGGTTTTACGCGGGCCGCACGCCAGCTAGGATAAATGGTGGCGAAAAACGCCAGAACGATGGCCACGCCACCAATAGTCCAGACATCGGACCAATGCAGGTCAGAAGGCAGCGAACTGATCACATACACTTCTTTGGCCAGAAACTGTATGCCCAAAATACGCTCGATAAAAGGCACGATGACGTCGATATTTAAGGCAATCAGGATGCCTGAACCTACCCCCAGCGCGGTACCGAGCAAGCCCACTAGCGCACCCTGTATCATAAAAATTTTCATGATGGACCAAGGTGATGCACCCAAGGTACGCAAGATCGCGATATCGGCCTGCTTCTCGGTCACTGTCATCACCAGGGTCGAGACCAGATTAAAGGCGGCGACCGCGATGATCAGCGTGAGGATGATAAACATCATGGTTTTTTCGGTTTTAACGGCAGCGAAATAATTCGAATTTTGTTGCGACCAGTCGCGAGGTAGCAAATTTTCTGGCAAGCTATTGCGCAATTCATAGGCCACTTGCGGCGCTTTTAGCATGTCTTGTATGCGCAGACGCAGGCCGCTAGGTGCAGGCTGACGGAAAAATCTCTGCGCATCAGCAATATGGATAAACGCCATACCTGAATCGAATTCATAATGCCCGGCCTCAAACACCGCCACCACGGTAAAACCTTTTAAACGCGGCACCATGCCCGCCGGGGTCAACTGACTTTCGGGTGCGGCTAGCGTGACCTTGTCGCCGATACTAACGTGCATGGCGCGCGCCAACTCTATGCCGAGGATGATATTAAATTCACCTTCACGTAAATCGCTGAGCTTACCGGCCTTGACCTTGCTCGCCACCACCGAGACCTTAGGCTCTTGCTCCGGCAAGATGCCGCGCAACATCACGCCGCGCATCACGCCATCGTTAATGATCATGGCTTGCGCATCGACATACGGTGCGGTGCCTAATACGGCTTTGTTTTTTTCCACTTCTAGCGCGGTGGCTTTCCAGTCGGCCAAGGCGCCGCTGGCATCAAGCACCTCGATATGCGGCAATACCGAGAGCATACGGTCGCGCACTTCTTTCTGAAAACCGTTCATGACCGACAGCACCACGATCAGCGCCGCCACGCCCAGTGCGATACCGGCCATAGAGATCAGCGAGATAAAAGAGATGAAGCTATTGCGGCTACTACGCCTGCCAGCGCGCGTATAGCGCAAGCCGACTAGCCATTCAAAAGGGAGATTTTTCACAAAAGTCTTTATTTTTTAAGGTGGAACAAGTTCTTGCACATGGAACAACCCGCTAGTTTGCCACACTATGCCCTACAATACTGCTATGAGCCATTTACAAATTATTCTTCCCTTCGGTATTCCACCGGCCGCCTTAGCACCCGATCTGCAGCGCGCACTACTCGCCCCCAGCCTACGCACACCAGCGCTGGCCAAACTACTGACCTGTGCCACACAAGGAAAAACCGAGTTAGCAGCGGATTTTGCAAGGCTACTGCCGCATGAAGCCTGGCTCGCAGGCCATTTTAGGCCGGAAACCCGCATGGATACTGCGCATGCCAATTCTAGCTTGCCCAATCCGCGTCTATGTAGCCCGGCCAACACGCATGCCAAGATGCAAGAACTGGGATTGACCGTGAACGAAGGCTATTGGTTCACTTTTAGTCCTGTCCACATCCACATCGCGCGCGATCATCTGGTGCTCACCGACCAACGTCGCCTCGCGATTGCAGAGCAAGAAGCGCTTACGCTGTTTCAGGCCGCGGCCGCCATGTGCGCAGAACTAGGCAAGACTTTGCTGTACGGTGACGCCAAAACCTGGTTCTTGCGCGCCGATGACTGGCAGCATTTGCAGACCTCGACCATGGATGCCGCTTGTGGCCACAACATCGACATCTGGATGCCTAAGGGTGAGCAAGAAAGAGCCTGGCGCAAACTGCAAAACGAGATACAGATGCTATGGCATATCCACCCTATCAATGCGCAACGCGAAACACTTGGGCAGAACATCATCAATTCGGCCTGGCTGCATAGCGGCAGCGCTGCCCTGATGCTACAGGCTAAGCATTTCCGGTCAGATGCCGACTTAGCGCAGGTATTCGCTGCCAGCCAGCGCGAAGGAGCGTCCACCCTGGTGCTCGATGGCTTTTTGGAGCCCGCCCTCAACAGCGATTGGTCTTACTGGTTAGACGCCATGCACAGCTTAGAAGACCAGTGGTGCGTGGCACTACTGCAAGCACTCAAGGATAAGCAAATACAGCGCTTGGACTTGGTGTTTAGCGATGCCAGCAGCCTGACCACGTTCAGCCTGACGCCACGCCATCTGTGGAAATTCTGGGCCAAGCCCACACTGACACCGGTATTTTCTCTGCCGCAAAATAACTCAGAAGAGTCCGCATGACACGCCTTAGCATACGCCCCTACTCACTCAAACAATCTGAGACTCTGCGCCAAAGCGGCCTACATCCAGTCTTGGCGCGCCTGTTCGCGGCGCGCGGGGTCGCCGACAGCAGCGAACTGGCAACTGAACTACCGGCCTTGATAGCACCGACCGCCTTGCTGCACATAGACAAAGCCGCCGTGTTTTTGGCCGACGCCATCGCCGCCAACAAAAAAATGGTGATCGTGGCTGATTACGATTGTGACGGTGCCACGGCCTGCGCGGTGGGCTTGCGTGGTTTGCGCATGCTAGGCGCGCTGGTCGATTACATTGTGCCTAACCGTTTTGAATACGGCTACGGGCTAACGCCAGAGATCGTGGCATTGACCGCCAGAGAAAAATCGCCCGACATCATCGTCACGGTCGACAATGGCATCGCCAGCATCGATGGTGTGGCAGCGGCCAATGCGATGGGCATACAGGTGGTGATTACCGATCACCATTTACCGGCCGACAGCCTGCCCGACGCCGCTGTCATCGTTAACCCGAATCAGCCAGCTTGCGGCTTCCCAAGTAAAAATCTGGCCGGTGTCGGCGTGATGTTTTATGTCTTGCTAGCCCTGCGTGCCGAACTACGCAAGCGCGGCGTATTCGATAGCCAAAGCCAGCCCAAGCTCGATGTCTTACTCGATCTGGTGGCGCTGGGCACTGTGGCCGACGTGGTTAAGCTCGATCCGAATAATCGCATACTGGTGGCACAAGGTCTCAAGCGCATGCGCAGCGGTCGCATGCATGCCGGAGTTGCCGCGCTGTTTCGGGTGGCAGGTAGAGATAGCCATAAAGCCAGCCCGTTTGATCTCGGCTTTGCAGTCGGGCCGCGCCTCAATGCCGCCGGTAGACTGGCCGATATGGCGCTGGGCATAGAATGTCTGACCACCGATGACGAGGGCCGCGCCTGGCAAATTGCGCAAGAACTCAATAGCATCAACGCCGACCGTAAAGACATAGAGCGTGATATGCAAGACGCGGCGCTCTTGCATCTGGATGATTTTCAAGCCGCAGCCAGCCACACCATTAGCGTCTTTGATGAGAGCTGGCATCAAGGCGTAATAGGCATCGTTGCCTCGCGTTTAAAAGATAAATTTTTCCGCCCTACTATCACTTTCGCGCCCGGCGATGCAGGCTTAATGAAGGGTTCGGGCCGCTCTATACCTGGATTTCATCTGCGCGATGCGCTCGATTTAGTCTCCAAACACTCCCCTACCCTGATCCAAAAATTTGGTGGGCACGCGATGGCGGCTGGCTTGACGATACGAAGTGAGGACTTTCCGGCTTTCCAAAAAGCCTTTGAAGCAGTTGGCCAGAGTTGGCTCAAGCAAGAGCAATTAGAGCGCATCATAGAAACCGATGGCGCGCTGGAAGACGCTTACTTCACCACCGACTTTATCGATCTGCTGGCAGCGCAAGTATGGGGCCAGGGCTTTGCCGCGCCGGTATTTTGCGACGACTTCAAACTAATCTCACAACGCATACTCAAAGAGCGCCATCTAAAAATGGTCTTGGAAAAAAACGGCCTGCGTTATGACGCGATCTGGTTCGGTCACACCGACAGTTTCGGCGACAAGGTCAAGGTCGCATTCCGGCTTGATGTGAATGAATACAATGGCGTCACCAAGGTGCAGTTATTGGTGGAGCATGTGGAGTGAAGCTGAGCCCGACTTAGATTCCCCACACGGTCATTCAAATAATTTTTACCAGCTAGCCCAGCGCGCATAGTCCATGCGGGCTGCAGCCTGGCATGGCCTGCAAGGCGCATGGGATATGCGCCTCTGGCCATGTGGGAACTTCTAAAAACCCACTACCAGACTCGCACGCGTGCCTTCGGGGCCAGATACAGACGCTGCCCGGTTTGCACATTAAACGCCGGATACCAGGCATCCAGATTGCGTACCGTCAGCACCCGGTAGGCGGCCGGCGCATGCCCGTTCGTGGCGATCTGATTACGCAGGGCTGGCTCTCTGAATTTATTCCGCCAACTCTCGGCGTAGGCCAGGAAAAACTCATGATCGCTCGCTTCATTAGCGTTTGTCACGCTGCTGCGATAAGCGTTATATGCCACTTGCAAGCCAGCCAAATCGGCAATATTTTCATCCAGAGTTTGCTGCCCATTAATGGCCAGATCTGGAAATGGTTTATACGCCGAATATTGCGCCACCAGCGCCTTGGAGGATTTTTGAAAATGTGCCAGGTCAGCTTTACTCCACCAGTTTCTCAGCTCGCCTTTGGCATCGAACTGCGCACCTGAGTCATCAAAACTATGACTGATCTCATGGCCTATGATGGCACCGATGGCACCGTAATTCACGGCATCGCTGGCAGTCAGATCAAAAAACGGCGCCTGTAAAATCGCAGCGGGGAAGTTTAAGGCGTTTTGCATAGGCATGTTGACGGCATTGACCTCTTGCGGGTTCATGCACCATTCGGTGGCATCCACCGCTTTACCTAGTTTGGCTTTGGCCTGCTGGTAAGCAAAAATCTCGGCACGTTCCTGATTACCATAGGCGTCAGTGGCACTCACTTGCAAGCCCGAATAATCACGCCATTTATCCGGGTAGCCTACCCCCACATACATGGCCTTGAGCTTGGCTTGCGCTTCGGCTTTGGTGCTCGCTGCCATCCAATCGAGAGCGCTGATACGTTGGCTAAACGCAGCCAGAATATTCACCACCATGCCCTGCACTTTGGCCTTGGCTTGCGGTGAAAAATGCTGCTCGGCATACAGCTTACCGAGTACTTCACCCAAAGAATGATTGGTGGCTGCCACCGCATTTTTCCAGCGCGGCGCGGGCTCAGGTGTACCGTTTAAGGCGGCTCCATAAAAGGCAAACTTTTGATCGACAAAGGCTTGCGGCAAGACCGAGGCGCGCTGATTGATGGCATGAAAACGTAAGTAATCCTTCCAACTATCGATAGAAATCGCCGCCACCAGTTTGGCAGCACCCTTCAAAGCAGTCGGGTGCCAGACCATAAAAGAAGTTTGATCAGCAAGGCCGGCCGCGGCGAAATACGCATCCCAATCCAGACCGCGGGCTTGCTTCACAAAATCCGATTTACGCCAGGAAGTATCGGCTTTCAAGACATTCGAGCTGATTTCTCGGCTGACATGACTACGCGCGATCTGCGTCTCTAATGCCATCACGCGACCCGCCGCAGCCTCGGCATCTGCCACCCCAGCCAGACCTAGCATGCTGGCGATATGCGCCTGATACTTGAGACGCAAAGCCGCCATTTTTGGATTGCGCGAGACATAATATTCGCGATCCGGCATGCCCAAGCCGCCTTGCAATAAATAGCCGGTATAGCGACTATGATCATGAAAACCTTGGGCTACCCACAGGCCGAACAGATTCTCGGTAGACAAATTGGTGGCATTGATAGGATCGACATCGGCGCGCAATTGCTGCCCCAGATAACTGGATAAAGCCGACTTATTCGTCAGTGCATCGATGCGCTGCAATTGCGCTTGCAACGGTGCCAGACCCAATTGATGAATGCTCGCCATATCCAGATAGGCTTGATAAAAATCGGAGACTTTGCGCGCCTCACTGCCGGCCGCTGCTTGCGCGGCTTGCTCTATCAGCTTAAGAACTTTTTTATCGGTGTCTTCACTCAACTGCCCAAATATGCCCCAACTGCTTTTGTCTGCCGGGATCTCCGTGGCGTCTTCCCAACCGCCATTGGCGTAGCGATTAAAATCATCGCCCGCAGCGACACGGCTATCCATGCCACTGCGACTGGCCGTAGGATTACTGATTGTGGAAGTACCGGCTGGCGCTTGCACGATGGCGCCCTGTTGCGCGCTTGCTGGTACGGCCAGCAATACGCCCGGCAAGGCCAGCATGAGAGCCAGACTGAGCTTACGCAAACTAGCGGGTAACTCGCCACGCTGGGCTGAGGACTTAAAACGGATAGCATTTTTCATAGGGTCTCTCGATTTTTATAGTTGCTTTTTTTTGGGGGGGGGATTTAGGCGTTTGGATCGCTTCGCCTAGAAAAAGTTCAGCCTGATTTTTACTTAAAGAACAGAAGCATCCGACAAAGCACGCCAGTCAGCAGCACCGCCAGATCATTGAGCGAAAAATGCAGCACCAGGCTCAGCTTGCCGCTCAGAATAAAATATTCCAGGCTGGGCACCAGCACCAGCCAGGCACATCCGGCGAAGATCAACAGGCCCGCTATCCGGCCTATGTGAGCGCGCATGCTCTGATCAAAAGCAGCTGGCTCACCAGCGTTTAGCAAGACATCCGAGGCCATAGATAGAGCAATCAAAAGCGCCAGCGGCGCGATCATGCTGGTCCAAAACAAGGGCAGATGCAGAGCCAGGGAGAGTAAAGCTAGCCCGGTGTCCCAACGTAACGCTGGGATCACCATACTGATGCTGTCGTAACGCTCTTTGAGCAAGCTGGCTAGCATCAGCAGCACGATGAACTTACTGCTAACACCTAAAAATTTTAACAAAGCACTGAGCTTAAACATGGGGGAATTAAACCAATCTTGGAAATTGCAGGCCAGCCCATTATAAAGATGCCATGCCGCCACTGCGCATATTCCATGCGGGCTGCAGCACGGCATGGCTGGAAAGCCGCATGGAATATGCGTCTTGGGTTAGCATCAAAAATAGTCTAGCGCAAGCAACAAGCGCTTATTTGGCAGGCGCGCTGGGTGGATTGATGGTTTCGGCGGGCAGCGCAGTAGTATTGTTGCCGGTGCCGCTTTTGGCTGGAATTGTCGCAGTAGCGGGAGCCGTTGCCAAAGGCAGGGGCGCAGCCGGTGGCAGGCATCCGCTAGCTTGACCCAAACCTTTTAGAAATGCCCTACGCACGATGCCGGCCGCCAGCGCAGCAGTGACATCTTTAGAGTGCTTATCGGCGCCAGAAAAACGTCGTATCCAGCTACGAAAGGGAATCACGCCTTCGACCGTACTACGCAAGGCGCCGACTGCCGCATTGCTTAATTCAGACTGCCCCTGATCGAATAGGCTTGCCACCTGACTGCCGGTAGTCGCATCCAGATCCGGGCCTATGATGCGATCCAAGGCGGTTATTTCGGCACCGATAGCGTCGCAGCTTTTATCCGATGGGAGTATATACGGCCCCTTCATAGCGGCATTTAACTCAGGCGAAATCTCAGTGCGTATCAGATTAAAATCACTCAAAGGAGAAGTTACAGCACCGATGACCTGGGTATCCATGGCAGGCTTACTCATGCTGCCGCTAGCTGGCGCAGATTTTTCGCTGACGGCTGCATCCTTAGTGTTGGCACTGGTACCAGTAGGCGTGCTGGCAGGATTGTCCGCGGTAGCGCAGCCACACAGTGCGAGTCCTAGCAGCAAGCCAGCACAGAGTTGTGCGACGCTGCGATCGCCTGAACTGGCCCGTGCTGCGCGCGCGCATAAGTCTGAGTGCTGCGTGTCTAAAAATTTATTCATGTACTTGAGATTTCCTGAATGGTCTATGGTGGACATCGAAATTACCGCTAACTGAGCATGCCAGCTAGCAATCTACTTAAGCGAAAGTGTAACGCGATTTGACGCTGGTATGGGCATTCTGGCATAGCACAAGATGAAAACAAAAAAGGCGACCCGCAGGTCGCCTTTGACATTAGCAATTAACTTAGCTGCTTAGTTTCGCAACTCAATACACCAATAAAGTAAATGGATAGACGTAGGCCTGCAAGAATACGAACAGACCGACTAACAGCGCCAGCGCCAGGCTATGGAAGAACACAAAACGCAAGATCTCACTCTCATGTCCATACCAACGGGTGGCGGTACTGGCCACCACGATGCTCTGGGCATCGATCATTTTACCCATCACACCACCCGAACTATTTGCCGCCGCCATCAAGACTGGGCTCAGACCAAGTTGCTCGGCGGTGGTTTTCTGCAAGCCGCCAAACAAGACATTGGCGGCAGTATCAGAACCGGTCAACGCCACTCCCAACCAACCGAGCAAAGTACCGAAAATAGGATACATCATGCCGGTATGCGCAAACACCAAGCCCAGACTGGCATCGGTACCAGAAAAGCGGGTCAGATAGCCCAGCGCCAGCATCAAGACTATCGTCAATAAAGAGTAACGTACCAGCCAGATGGTGCGGAAATAAATACGGAACAAATCAAGCAAGCGATATTTCATCATCAAGCCTGCCAAGATAGACGCAATAAAGATACCGGTACCGGTGGCCGACAACCAGTTCAGGGTATAAATCGCCGCTTCTTTATGCGGCTTAGCGACCACTGGTGCCACTTTTTCGACCAGATTATGTAAGCCAGTAAAAGGGATCTTGAACACAGAAATTCCATCTACCCATTTTTTAAATTCTGGCACGCCCCAGATAAAGACCAGCGCGGTAAGGATGACCCAAGGCATCCACGCCATGACCAAAGCACGTCTATCATGTTTCTGAAACATAGCAGCGCCAGCATCTGACTGATGCGACTGGGCGCCGCTCAAATCAGCGCTACCAGACTCTGCCTCACGTCCTTTCAGCGAAGTAGAAGTCCAGATTTTTTTCGGCTGCCACACTTTGAGAAACAAAATCAGGCTGACCATAGAGACAATCGCGGCCACCACATCGACCAACCAGGGACCGTGAAAATTCGAGACCAGATATTGCGGAATTGCGAAGCTTAAACCCGCCACCAGGATCGCTGGCCAAATTTGCAGCATGCCCCTAAAACCAGCAAAAGCCCAGATCAACCAGAAAGGTACCAGCAAAGAAAACAAGGGCAATTGTCGCCCTATCATGCCGGACAATTGCATCAAGTCGATGCCGGTCACGGCCGCCAATGCGATCACCGGCGTGCCCAATGCGCCATACGCGACCGGCGCGGTATTGGCGATCAGGCATAGGCCAGAAGCGGCCAACGGTGAGAAGCCCAGACCTATCATAATGGCCGCAGTAACTGCGACCGGTGTGCCAAAACCGGCTGCGCCTTCAAAGAAAGCGCCGAAGCAAAATGCAATCAGCAATAGCTGTATGCGTCTGTCATCAGTGATACCGGTCAGGCTATCCTGCAAGACTTTAAACGAGCCGTTTTCTATGGTCAGCTGATGTAAGAAAATAATATTAAGGACGATCCAGCCTATAGGCAGAAGCCCAAAAGCGGCGCCGTAACCCGCCGCATTCCATGCCAGACCGGCAGGCATACCAAAACCAAATATCGCCACCAGCAGGGCACTGATCAAACCCAAGCCGGCCGCGTAATGCGCCTTCATATGCGCAAACGCGATACATCCCAGCATCACCACCACCGGGATTGCCGCCATCAAGGCCGACAACCAAATATTCCCCAAAGGGTCATACACCTGACTCCACACCATACCGTCTCCCAATTATTTTTAGTAGTTAAACTCTAAGTTCATAGCGAAACGATGGTACAACAGGGCACAGCGTAGAAATCATCGTGCCTAGCTGAAATGAATTTGACGTTTGCTTGAACTAAATTGATGCATTACTACGAAGCAATTAATTTCGGCGAGCATCCTCCCGACGCTCAGCAAAGCGATATTTGTTCGATATTGTTGCTTTTCTCGAAAGTTTAGCTATCCTGTTCAGGTAGTTCGATGTTTAACAAAGACGCTAAAAAACCTCTAGGAGCAATTCACATGATTTCTAATTATTCAAAAAAGCTGACGCAATTCACGCTTGCTTTAACCACCGCCATCTTGCTCAGCGCCTGTGCTAGCCCTGAAGTTGCCAGCACAAAAACCAATGATGTAGTGGCGATGAATAAGGCCAAACAAGACAAAACCAGCCCGGATATGGCGATTAAGATGCTGCAAGAAGGCAATACCAGATTTATCTCAGGGGCGATGCTGAAACGTGATCTGAACGCTCAGGTGAAAGCCACCGGACACGACGGTCAGTTTCCGTTTGCCAGTGTGGTCAGTTGTATCGATTCGCGCACTGAACCGGCACTGGTCTTTGATCAAGGCATAGGCGATATTTTTCATGCTTCAGTCGCCGGAAATTTTGTTAATGAAGATATTCTGGGGAGTTTAGAGTACGCCGCTAAGGTCGCGGGTTCCAAAGCCATCATTATTTTAGGTCACACGCATTGCGGCGCGGTCAAAGGCGCATGTGACAATGCGGCACTGGGCAATTTAACCCAATTGATCGCAAAAATCACTCCGGCAGTCAAGGCCACACCCGATACCCACGGTAGTGATCGCAGCTCTAAAAACCATCACTTTGTCGATGCAGCAGCCGAGATGAACGTGAAAATGACAGTGCAAGCGGTTACAGAAAAAAGCCCGGTGTTAAAGGAGATGGTCGACAAAGGTCAGATTAAAGTGGTCGGTGCGATGTTAGATGTAGAAACAGGCAAAGTGGTTTTTTATTGATTTGCTTAGTTGAGCTTAGTTAATCTACTTAATTAAACTATTCGTTTAGCGACTGATGCAGAAATTCAAAAAATTTCTGCATCAGCTAATTTTAGACAAACCTGATAGCGACACTCAGAAAACTAAAAACGCTTAGGGTGCCTGCCAATGCTCCGCCTTCCAGCGCATCGCCATATAGATGCGTTTCTTGGGTGCAGGATGGTCGTAGAAAAAGAATTCTTCTATATCGCTGGGATTAGCTTTGCGATATTCGGTCAGTTTTAGATGCGCCTCGGCCATGCCATCGGCCTGCTGCGAGGTATTGATACCAAAGGCGTCGGCCTCTACTTCCGAGCTGCGTATGGTGGTATTAAAGACCGGCGTCATGACAAATAAATACACAGAAAACAATGCTGCCAACAGCGGCAAGCCAACCGGATCAGCCTGATCGCGTATCCCCCAGCGTTGCCCCCAACGACGCAGCGCCCAGGCATAGCTGGTTTTTACAAAAGCAAAACCGACTACCAACAAGACGCCAAAAGTGAGCAAGAAATGATACACATGATTGAGCACGTAATGACCTAACTCGTGCCCCATCACCGCCTCTATCTCTGGCTGCGAAGTACGCTTGAGCAAATTGTCATTGAGTCTGACCGCTGCGCTACCGAAGATGCCGCTGACATTGGCACTGATACGATTACTCTGTTTAGAGGCGTCAAATTGATACACGTTATCAGCGGGTACACCGTTGGCACGTGCCATAGACAAGATCGGCTGCTTCACTTTCTCATCGCTCAGCGCGGTATAGGTATTAAACAAGGGATCGATATAGGTGGGCCCGATCAACATCATAAAGGCCATGAAAGCCACGCTTAACACAGCACCCCAAATCCACCAGGTCTGCACCAGCCTACGCATCACCACAAAAATCAGGGAGATGAACAAGGTGCCGACCACCATGGCAAGCGCAAAATTCAATAGAAAATCACTGAACCAAGGTCCGAAACTTTGATTCGCAAGTCCATACAAATGCTCGCGAAAATAACGTTGATAGACGTCCAGAGGTGCACTCAAGATGCTGCTGAGCAAAGTAAATGCTGCAATCAAGATGGCGTTATTGAGCCAGCGCCTTTGACTATGCTGCTCTAACTTATCGCGCAGTGCGACCAGAATACGGCTACTCAACAATACCCAAGAGGCCGCGATACCGACGACAAATCCTATCAATTGCAACCAATAGCCACCTTCAAAATAAGCATCCGACCTGGCCGTAGCCGCTGCCGGCAAACGCGCCATATAAGCAGCCGTCGCAGCCGCTGGATCGCGCGGCAAAGCAGCGCGCCAGGCATCAGTGGCAGGTGCGATCTCAGCTACTTTGCGGGAAATTTCGTTTTGGGATAGCGGCGCCATGTAGACAATGATGGCCGCCAAAGCCAACATCAGTAAGGCAATCAGCCAGAATGTTTTTTTCTGCAAGATAAGTCTCCGGTGAGGATGGTCACATTATTTTTTATAGATATCGTGTGCCGAGACAGCTTGGTAAGCCACGGGTAGGTGAATTATTTACCATCTTAGCAAGATGGGATAGTACTGGCTTTCTGACAAGTACACACATAGAAAGTTGCAGAGAGACGCAAAAAAGACGCGCGCTATCAGTACGCTTTTCTGCTTAAGCCGGGAGAGAGTTTTGCTGATGAGAGGAAAAACTAAGCTGGACGCAGACTAAATCTGGCGATGGGATTTCTATCGGACGGTCCGGCACCAACACCAGTGCCGTCCAATAGAAATTTAAGAAAAACGCGCGTTGAAGACAGGTCTTAAACGCGGAAAAAACCTATGCAACAACAATTAGAAACGGTAACCAACACTAGCGAAAGCGACCAGTGGATCTAAAGTCAAAGTAGTATTGCTTTTTGCTAAGACCGTCCCCTTATACGTCGTAGTCAAATTAGCTTCTGTTTTCAACTTAACATAGGACAGTGAAAAATTCGCGTACCAGTTATCAGAAACTTCATAACTAACGCCGCCAGTGATAACCGGAGCAAAACCACTGCCTAAATCAGCTGAGGTAGCGATCGATGGGATTAACGAAGCTGGCAATTTTCCTTGGCTCAAAGCGACTATAGTACCGCCGACTCTTTGTTGAAATGCTGAAGTCAGTTCCACATCAGAATAACGTACGTAAGTCACACCACCACCAAGGTAAGGACGTAGCTTAGATTTTGAATTACCAAAGAAATATTTAACCAAGGCAGTAGGAGCCCACTGCTTAGCATCACCAATTTCGCCGACTGAAGCAAGACTACCTTCGCCGTGCAATTTATACGTCGGAGGCACACCCAAGTCAGCAGCAAATACAACATTATCCGTGTAGAAATAGTTGAGCGCAACGCCTAGAGTATTGGTAGCGTCAACACCTGCACCAGAGAGAGGGTCAGATTTTTGAACTGGGTATGTGAAAGCAAGTGGTGTGCTTGAGTCATTAGGTGCGATATGCGCCCAACCGACGTTTACAACCACACTGCCTGCGCTCTGCGCCATCACTGGTGCGGCGAAGCATGCGAATAGGGACAAGGCGGCGATTTTTGATACGACTGCGAATTTCTGTTGCATTTATCTACTCCAAAAGGACAATATATTTTTTACTTAACGGCCTCAGATAGCGCCGTCGGGGGAAGCCTTACTTAGTTTGTCCGCTGATGCAAAAGTTCCCAGCAAGAACTACAATTTGCTAAATTAAATTTCACATCAAAATTCTCAGATCTAAGCAAACAAGAAAAAACGAGTGACGCATCTACGATAGACTAAACGCAAATCAGAAAATGCTAGTTCAATCAGATTTCTCGCTCGCAATTCTAAGCCCTGCAGCCTAGAATAAATTAGAGTCTTTCCTCTTGCGGGCGCGCCCTGCTTGATACTCAGACCGATAGCGATAAATGCAGGACAAAAATTTTCCTTGCGGATACTTACGACAAATATGGCAATTCAATAAGCGCCATTGCGGTTTAACAAGGATGAACGCGCATTCCAGAGGTACAATTCAAAACTGGCATCAAGTGCCACAGAAAAAAGAAGGGCATACAACTTAGGTGCCGCGCATCACACCAACACAGCAAGCCATGAATAACGCCCCTCAAGAATCAGATTTTGGCGATGAAACTGCCGCCTATACGCGCTTAATACAGCGTGTACTCATTATCCTTTTGTTTATTTGCGCCTCTACTGTCATCGGAGCCGCAGTAAGTCAGGCACTCAGTTTTTCTAGAGTCTTAACGGTTTTGGCTTTATTGCTGATCGCTAGCCTGAGTTATTTGCAATTGCCGTATTCAATACGGCGTAGCACTCAGGTTCTGGTGCTCGGTTTGTGGCTGGGCGTATCGGTCTCTACCTTCATTTTTGCCGGCGTGCATAGTGCCAATCTTTTGACTTACCCATTTCTGATTGCGCTCGCTGGCTGGATACTTGGTCGTCGTTGGTTGCTAGCGGTGACCGCTATCAGCGTGCTGTTTATTTTGGCACTAGGCTTAGGAGAATTGACCGGAGTCTATCACCCTACAGCAAGGGCGCCGGTCTTGGTGGTGGTGTCAACCGTAATTGGTAATTTGCTGGCGATCGCTTTTTTAACACAGACAGCCTACCGCAGTCTGACCCATCAACGTGACCATGCGATCGCATTATCAGCACAATTGGCCAGCCAAAACCACAGCTTGGAACAAGGCAAGCGCGATTTGCGATTAATCCTCGATCACGTACCGGCCGGTGTTGCCTCGCTTGATGCCGAGGCGATACTACGCTTCAGCAATGCCCGTTATGCCGAATTATTTGGCGCTCAGGCAGAGGACCTACTCGCAAAAAAAATTACCGACTACATGTCCCCCGAAGGTCTGGTATTTATGACCCCGTATTGGGAACTCTGCCTGAAGGGTGAAGTCACCGGGTATCGACGGTCCTATCAAGATCCGCACACTGGTCAAGCACGCGTCGTCGATGTCATGATGGAACCAGAAATAAGCCAAGACAATGCAGTGACCGGTGTCTTTGCCCTAGTGATAGACGTCACCGATAAACTGCATGCTGAGCAGCAAATCCGCGATCTCAATGAAAGCCTGGAGCAACGCGTAGTGCAACGTACCGCAGAGCTTGAGTCTGCCATGAGCAAACTGCAAAGGACACAAGAAGAGTTGGCCCGCAGTGAAACTAAGGCCACTCTCAACACCTTGGTCGCGAGTGTCTCGCACGAACTCAGTACGCCTATGGGTAACTGCCTGATGACCGCGCACACACTCTTTGACCAAGGCAAAAGTTTTCAACTAGCTTTAGAGAGCAATCAAATTAAACGCTCAGACCTGAGCAACTTCATCAACGCTGTCACCCAGGGCAATGATCTGATGCTACGCAATGTACAGCGTGCAGCCGAGCTACTAAAAACCTTCCGGCAGGTGGCCAATGATCAGGCCAGCGAGCAACTGCGCGCCTTTGATTTAGCCCAGATGCTAACTGAAGTGATTGATACCCTAGCGCCGAGCTTAAAGCGTTACCCACATCAACTAATGCTAGACATCCCCTACGGCATACGCATGCATAGCCTGCCAGGCGCACTCGGACAAGTGACCATCAACCTGATCAATAACGCCTATTTACATGCCTTTGAAGGACGCGAAAATGGAGCCTTGCGCATTAGTGCCAAGCTCGTGGAGCAAGAAGTACATTTATTTTTTATCGATGATGGAGTCGGCATCCCGGAAGAAAATCTCAAACAATTATTTCAACCCTTTTTTACCACCAAGACTGGCAAAGGCGGCACCGGCTTAGGCATGGGCATCGTAGAAAACCTAGTTAACAAAACCCTCAACGGCACTATCAGCGTCAGTTCTGAAGTCGGCGTGGGCAGCTGCTTTGAAGTGCACCTGCCATTGAACGCGCCGGACGCACCACTCCCAGACCAGAATTCTGGTCAAACTTAATCACGCTTATCAGGCTTACCCCGCTTACCCCGCTTAATCACTCAAATATTAGCGCTTGACCAACTCACTAGCTATCGCTTACATTTAAGCCATGTACTCACTCTCCCTCACAGCCTCGGCCCCAGAATTCCAGCGCGCAACACGCTCGCTACTGGTATTGCCTACGCTGCTGCGACTAAGCACAGCGCTAAGTCGACTACGCTCGCTGCTAACACTCAAATAATAGCCAAGCACAGTTTCAGTTTAAGTTTCACTGCCACTGCGAGCCGCAAAAGTTATTCAGCAAGCCCAGATTTTTTTTTAAATACCACATGTCAAGCAGCGTAATTTCCACCAGCCACAGTAGCATTGCGAAGCCAGTACGGCAATTGCTTGCCTGCGCGCTGCGTCTTACTAGCCCGCTGCTGGTATTACTAGCACTGCCGGTGCTGCTAGCACTGCTGCGACTACTGATCGGTTAACTGGCCTCGCGTTCCTTGCATGTGGCTGTCAGTTAGCCTTGACGCCACCCCTCCCCACTTCGTAAATAGTTAGATTTAATCGCAAGCCTTAGCTAGCGCCAGACGCTCTGTGTCTCTGGCAAGGGCTGTGCTTTAAAAGGAATCCGCATGTCTACCACTAGCAAATACCGTCCTTTCCCACCCGTGCAATTGGCAGCACGCCGTTGGCCAGATCAGATCATCAGTAAGGCTCCAATCTGGATGAGTACCGATCTACGCGATGGCAATCAAGCCCTGATAGAACCGATGAACGCGACCAAAAAATTGAAATTTTTCGAGATGCTGGTGCGCATCGGCCTCAAAGAAATCGAGGTCGCCTTCCCTTCCGCTTCGGATACCGACTTTGACTTCGTGCGCAAACTCATTAGCGAGCAACGCATCCCGGATGACGTCACGATAGAAGTCTTGACGCAAGCGCGCCCGGACTTGATACGCCACACCATAGAGTCCTTGCAAGGTGCCAGGCGCGCGATTATTCATGTCTACAATCCTATCGCACCGGCGTTCCGGCGCATCGTGTTTGACAAATCGTGCGCACAGATCAAGGCGATTGCGACCGACGCCACCCACCTGATTAAGCAATTGACCGATCAGCGTCCAGAGACCGAATGGGTGTTTGAATACTCGCCCGAAACCTTCAGTATGGCCGAATTGGATTTCTCTAAAGAAGTCTGCGATGCAGTCTCCGCCATCTGGCAACCCAGCACCAGCAACAAGATGATTATCAACTTGCCCAGCACCGTAGAGTGCAGCACGCCCAATGTGTATGCCGACCAGATCGAATGGATGCATACGCATCTGGAGCGACGCGATGCCATCATTCTGAGCGTCCATCCGCACAATGACCGCGGCACCGCGGTGGCCTCAGCCGAACTGGCTCTGATGGCAGGTGCCGACCGGATTGAAGGCTGTTTATTCGGCAATGGTGAGCGTACCGGCAATGTCGATCTGGTGACGCTGGCCTTGAACTTGTACACGCAAGGCGTGCCGCCGGGTTTAGATTTTTCGGATATCGATGCGGTGCGTCAATGCGTGGAAAGCTGCAATCAATTGCCGGTACATCCCCGCCACCCTTACGTTGGAGATCTGGTGTTTACCGCCTTTTCCGGCTCACATCAAGACGCCATCAAAAAAGGCTTGGCGCAACAAAAGCCGGATGCTTTATGGGAGGTACCTTACTTACCGATAGATCCCGCCGATCTCGGTCGCAGCTACGATGCGGTGATCCGTGTCAACAGTCAGTCCGGCAAAGGCGGCATGGCCTATTTACTGCAACAGGAATACGGCTTGCACTTGCCGCGCCGCCTGCAAATTGAACTGAGTCGTGCCGTGCAAGCCGAGGCTGACCGCAGCGGCAATGAAATGACGGCGTCACAAATACACGCGATTTTTTGTCAGCACTATCTGAACCCGGCCCAGCAGACTAAGCCAACTGCGGCTGCCGGGCTGGCGCCCTACGTGTATCAAAGCCACCAAATACTGCAACACAGTAGAACGCCATCAGAGGCGGCGCACTTACCCTTGCGCATATCTCTGTTGCAGCATGCACAGCCAAAAGCGGTGCATGCTGCAACACATGGCACAATTGAGGATATTTTGCAGGCGCTGGCATCTTTAGGGGTCAATCTTCAGCTAATGGATCAGCAACAGCACAGACTAGGCACTGGCCAACAGAGCGAGAGCGTCAGCTACGTAGAATTGCGGGTCGATCACGGTAGTAGCCAGTTTGGCGTCGGCATCGCCAGCGATACCATCAAAGCACAGCTACTCGCCATCCTCAATGCCATGAATCGCGCTGCGAGCAACACCGACTTGGCAAGTGCGGCTTAAGCTAGCATAAAACAAACCAATTGAAGCACACCGCCAGTGCGCATATTCCATGCGGGTCTTGAGGCATATGCCTTGGAGAACCGCATGGAATATGCGCGCTGGCGGCATGCCGTTTACAATCGTCTTTTTGCATCAGACGTATTAAGGACAATGCGCGGTAAATGCACGCTAAAATAGCGCCAGCCAACCAGCTTTCCGAGACGACTAGCCCGCCAACGCCAAGTTGGCGCGCGCCCAACCAGGACCAACTCACACCATGACCCTCGCATTAATTCTTAATCTGGCAATCGCCGCCCTACTGTGCGGCCTGCTCTACTGGCAGCAAACGCTACATGCAACTTTGAGCAGACGGGTGTTTACCGCGCTGGGCTTAGGCGTGGCGCTGGGCGCTGGTTTGCAATTCGTTTACGGCCTGAGCTCACCGGTGCTAGCCGCGACCAATACCTATCTCGACATCTTAGGCACAGGCTATGTGAAGCTGCTACAGATGATCATCATGCCTTTGATCATGGTCTCGATTATCGGTGCCATCTTAAAATTGCGCGATGCCGGTTCACTCGGCAAGATCAGCGCCCTCACCATCAGCATTTTGATGGCGACCACCATGCTGGCAGCCTTGATCGGCATCGCCATGGCCAAACTGTTTGGGCTCAGCGCGGTAGGACTTTCTGCCACAGCCGCCGAAGTGGCGCGTGGCGACTATCTGCAAAACACGCTAGGTGCGGCCAAGGCCATCTCACTGCCCAGCATGTTGATCAGCTTCATCCCAGCCAATCCATTTTTAGACATGACAGGAGCACGCAAAACCTCAACCATCGCGGTGGTTTTGTTTTCACTCTTCATAGGGATTTCGGCCACCGGCATCGCCGCCAAACAGCCAGAAATTTTTGCCTCATTTAATCGTTTTATCGAGGTCGCGCATGCCATCGTGATGCGCATGGTGACGCTGGTCTTGCGCCTGACGCCGTATGGCGTATTTGCCCTGATGGCACAGGTGGTGGCAAGCTCTAGCTTGGCCGATATCCTGAACCTGATCAATTTCGTCATGGCCTCTTACAGTGCGATTGCCATCATGTTTGCCATCCACCTGAGTCTGATTGCAATGGCCGGCCTCAATCCCCTGCGTTACGCCAAAAAGATTTTCCCGGTGTTGGTATTTGCCTTCACCTCGCGCACCAGCGCCGGCTCTATCCCTATGAGCGTGCAGATTCAGACTACGCGCCTGGGTAATTCGGAAGGTATCGCTAATTTTGCCGCCTCTTTCGGTGCCAGCATAGGGCAAAATGGCTGCGCCGGAATTTACCCGGCCATGTTGGCATTCATGATCGCGCCTACCGTCGGCATCGATCCTATGACGCTCAATTTCATCTTGCCGCTGCTGGCGGTGATTGCGATAGGCTCAGTCGGGGTCGCTGGCGTCGGCGGCGGTGCCACCTTTGCCGCTTTGATCGTGCTCTCCACCATGGATTTACCGGTGGCGCTGGCCGGATTATTGATCTCTATCGAGCCCTTGATCGACATGGGCCGCACTGCTTTAAATGTCAGCGGTTCTATCACCGCCGGCACCCTCACCAGCCGTATCATGGGGCAAACCGATATGGCGATTTTCAATAGCGATACCGAGCTCAGCGCGGATGCCGATCTCGATAACGCAGCACCGCGCGCTTAAGCAACACATTACCAAGGAAATTATGCGGTGGTATTGATGATACTACCGCGCAGCGCGCCGGCTGTCGGCCGATTCACATCGGCCGCCGCCACTGCGCTGGGCGCTGTCACCGCAGTGATTAATAGTTGCTCCGGCGACTGGGTGCTGCTGACACTGGCAGACAAAGCGGGGCTGCCATTAACATCCGGCAGACTACTGGCGGCAAGCTGTTGCTGCGCTCTTTGTTGCGCTCTTTGTTGCGCTTTTTGCTGCTCTAAACGCACGCTGAATTGATCGCTCTCGGCAGTCTGACGCTGATAGGCGCGCATCGCTTCGACGCCGCCGTAAAAACAAGAAGAACAAGTACTCAAGCCCATGATTTTCAGTTCGGATAAGTCGCACGCGCAGTCGTTTCTTTATTAGGACTTACACAAAATCATCCCAGCTTGGAGTGCCACCCAAGACAGAAGATCCGGAAGGCAAGGCAAGGCAAATACAAGCACGCTGAGGCGATTTTGTGTAAGTCCTATTTATCTTAGCGCCTAAGCGAAATAGATCAAGCCCTCATCCTGCTTGCTAGCCTCGATTCCGATTCAGCGCATGCCTGCATTCATCGCTAGAGACGGCAAGACACCTGAAAAAACTTTTCTAAAGCCTGTCGCATCATAAGCAAAATTTTGTTAAAAACCGCCTTTATTAATTTTTCGACTATTGCGCTGCGGCATAGGCTCACCCAGACTGAAAACATGATGAAGATAAACCCTGTAAAACGCTCGCTCAACTACCTGCAGTCCTTGATCGCTGCCCTGCTGTTGTCCACGCTGGCGCAACTGCCCAGCTACGCTAGCAGCGTAGTCAGCCCGCCTTGTGGCAACATTAAGCTGGCCTACTATGAGTTTGGCGCCCTGTTTTACCGCACTCCGGATGGCGCCTATGCTGGCATTGATAAAGATGTGGTTGATGAACTAGAACGGCGTAGCACTTGTCGCTTCAAAACCAGCATAGAATCGCGCGTCAGAATCTGGTCGCAATTAAGCAATAACACGCTCGATATGTCGGTCTCTGGCATCGCTACGCCAGAACGTGAAAATTTCGCCCAATTTATTCCATATTTCACTACGCGAAACTATGTCTTAATGCACAAAGACACGCCAGCGGCAGCGCAAAGCATGCAGGGCTTTTTAGCCAACCCCGCTTTACTGGTGGCGGTTGTTAAAAGTTTTAGGCACGGTCCAGTCTACGATGCATGGCTGGATAAACTAAGAGCGCAAAAACGCCTACACGAAGCGGCTGATTTTGCCACCGTGATGCATCTTTTAGCGATCAACAGGGTGCATGCCGTGTTGGCGCTCCCCACCAGCTTGCACCCCATGCTGCAACAAGCTCAACTAGTCGACAGCACTTTAATTTTAGACTGGTCGCCTTCTGACCATATTGTGCATAATTTGATACTCTCGAAAGCCAGGCTAAGCCAAACTCAATTTGAGATTCTCGAAAAAGCCATGCACTCTATGCGTGAGGACGGCAGTCTAGAGAAAATTTTTAGACGGCATCTTGGCGATAAGCTAGCCAAAGAAATCACCTACATCGATCGCAAGTCTTAAAAAATTTCACTATCACAAAACATCCCCCGCCACCGCGCATATTCCATGCGGGCTGCAGGCCAGTATGCCTGAAGAAGCGCATGGGCTATGCGCGCTGGCAGAGGCACTTGTGAAATTCGAAAAGCGCGCACAATTGTGAGCTTACACATTACAAAACGCCCCAAGCAGGGCTGGCGCAAGGCGCGAGCTTCCCGTATTTAAGTTCCTTTAATAAGCGGTCCAACCGCCATCGGTTGCAAATAAACCGCCGGTTAGATTAGACGCTTCATCCGATAAAAGGAAGCAGATCACCGACGCTTGTTCCCATACCGTGGCTTGGCGTTTTTTACTATCGGCATAGGCCAGCAAGCTCATGGTTTTGGTGCGTCCCATATTGACCGCATCCGGGTTTTTATTTTCTTTGCTGGCGGCCATCACAAACTTGATCGCCATATCGGTCATCGCTGTTTCAGTTGCAGCCATATTCACGGAGTTAATTCGGATACCGTTGGGCGCGTAATCGATGGCACCATTGCGGGTTAAGCCGCTGCAAGCATGCTTACTGGCGACATAGGCGGCGTTTCCTGCCAGACCAGTCAAACCCGCAATTGAGCAGATATTCACAATAGCGCCACCCTTACCTTGTTTTAATATAGGCTGGAGTTCGGCACGCATAGATTTAAAAATCCCGGTGGCGTTAATGTCCATGAGTGTGTCAAAGTATTCGTCACCAGCATCGGCGATGGCACTAGGCAGTAGCGCTTTTTGCTTTTGATAGTCAAAGACTGCATCGGGAGCCATAGCCGCCATGACGCCTGCCGCATTAAGCGCGCCATTTAAGCTACCATAGGTGCTCACTGCCAGTTCTACCGCTTTTTTCAGATCCTCGTTTTTGCGTACATCGCCCTGTACAAACTCAGCCTTGCCACCTTCTTTACGGATCTGCGCTACCGTCTCTGCGCCTTCCTTGGCAAGCACGTCAAAAATGACGACATTGGCGCCTTCACGCGCCAAGCGTATCGCTGACGCGGCACCAATACCACGCGCACCGCCCGTGATCAGATAGGTTCTCCCCTCGTGCCGTTTAGGGATGAAATAGCTAGGATCAATCGGCTTAATATCAACCTGTTTGTAGTTCTGCGCCGAAACCGGAGCAGTCCCAAAAGCGGTAGAAAGCAAGAAAAGAGCCAGTGTTTTTTTAAATATAGACATGGTGTAATCCTTATGGTGAAACATCAGAAACGAGCGATCATCAGGGCGCTGGCGCTAAACCAGTTCTTAAAATCATAGTTCAGGCTCTGGCGTATGGCTAAGCCAGGTTGGGTGTAGGCAGTAGAAAAAACAAAAATTAAATTCGGACTTGCCACATACCGTGCGGTGAGGTTGATCTCTTTACCGAGGTCTTTGTCGGTATACGTTGATAAGGCTTGCGCGCCACCCAGATTATTCAAGGTATCGGCTTTAAAAATCCAAAACTGCGGTGTCAATTCCCAGCGTGGCGAGGCTTGCAGGCGCGCCATAAAGCGATGCGCGATCACATTGGACGTTTGCACGACTTTATATTGATTCAATCCTTGCACCCACTCATCGCCACCGCCACCGGCAAACAGTGGATCCCAACGTTCGAACGTGGAAGTCTTTGGATTGTCGCCACTAAAATAAGAATAGCGATAACTGAGTGTAGGTCGCCACGTCGCATCATGAAATTGGTAGCCAGCCTCGACATACCCAGCACGCGCATCCATATCAAAGTCACGATGGGTCTGGCGGGCTAACTCCGCCCGCGCATACGGACCAGAACCACTGAGCGGCGCATCTAATGAGAGTCGAATATCTGCCACCCGCAAACCAGCGCGTGAATACACTGCACTATTGGTGTAGTACGCCGCATTTGATGATGGAATCTCTAGCAGCATGGCACCTAGCCTTAGCTGTGGCAATAAACGTCCTTCGTAATTAATGCCGTTGATGATGGTTTTAGTGTCTAGCTCTTCTAACTCATCTGGGTTGAGACGAAACAGTTCTAGCTTATGCGCGTCATAAATGAATTGCGCATGTATGAGCTGCTCTGCTGCATTGCGCGGGTTCGATTGCAAGGCCGCACGCGCGCCCCCATTGGCTGAGGATAGGCGAAGTATCATGCCATTATCGACTTGAAATGATTTACGTCCATACAGCAAACTCATCTGGCGTATGCCGCCTTGCTGCGTCGTATTGGTACCGATCAAACCGACATAAGCGTCTTCGACATGTCCATGGGTGCGGCTGACATCAGTAAACAATTCCGGTCCCCAGGAACCTGAAGCTATATAGCTGCCAGCGCCAAAAACAGAGACGTGCTCAGTGATGGCACTCAAGCCATACAAACCGGCTTCTACACTACTTTCCAGCCAGGTATCGGTGCCTTGCTTGCCAGATGGCGACAAGGCGAGTGGATTACCCGACGTGAGTACCTCAGGCCGACCAAAAAAGGCATTCGTATTTGAGAACAGCATAGACTTGTTCTCAAGCTTGGCGCGCAAGACCGTCTTATCATCGGCATATAGAACCGGGAAATCTTTCCAAGTACGATCGGCTAACCAGCCTATGCCCTGCTCGCCCAGCGGCTTGGCCAAATCGCTCAGGGTAACTTTGACGATAATCTCAACATCGCCGTTAGCACTAGTCTGCGTTTGATACTCAGCATTGCCAACAAACTTTAAACGTTTGACTTTATTGAGCATCAACTGGCTACGCATGGTATCAAAATAGCTGCCCGGGTAGATAGCAAAAGCCTGCAGGGTCGCATCCCGATAAGTCGGATTTTCTATCGCAGCATTATCAAAAACAACCCTTACCGCCTCCACCCGCCTCCCCGAATAATCGCCGTCCGAATTGGCAATACTGGGCGCAGTGAGCAACATCAGCAGAACACCAAGGCAAATGGCAGTTAAACTTTGCGCCAGCGGCGAGCCCATTTTAAGGGCCTGAATGCGCGCTAACAAAGGGCGCAAACGAGTCGTAGTTTGTGTCAGCATCAGTGCCATTACTGTTTCCTTGGTGCGTGAGTCAAACTGCGCAATCACGATCACAAAAACAAGCGCAGCCAGCTAGTAATTATACCCAAAAAACTCATTTTTATTACATAAAACACACTTACTTGCAATTTTTAACAAGATTTCCAAGCTGCCGATAAAAGCGGTGCGTCTTCAAAAAATAACAGGCCAGCGAGATTGCCCAGCAAAACCAGGACGCGCAGCACAATGCATAAAATTCGCGCAAGCACCTAGCCGCAGGCGCATAGCCGATGCGCCTTGCAGGCCGACATGCCTGGAGAAGCGCATGGAATATGCGCGTTGGGCCACCCTGCTTTTAAAAACTAACAGCAATCGGCATGCTCGGCCTCCTCGCTGATGCTAGCACTGGCGCGCAATAACTTAGCCGCTTGCACCATGTGTTCTAAGGCGGCGATGGTTTCTGGCCAGGCGCGGGTTTTTAAGCCGCAATCGGGATTCACCCATAGCCTTGCGTCGGGGATCACGCTTCTGGCTTTTTGCAAAAGATTTTGCATTTCGCTCACCCGTGGCACCCTTGGCGAGTGAATGTCGTAGACGCCGGGGCCGATGTCGTTGGGGTAGGCAAAATCGCCAAAGCCGGCGAGTAATTCCATGTCCGAGCGTGAGGTTTCTATGGTGATGACGTCGGCATCCATGGCGGCAATCCAGGGCAGGATGTCGTTAAACTCTGAATAGCACATGTGTGTATGGATTTGGGTCTCATCGCTAACACCGGCCGAACTGAGTTTAAAGGCCCGCACCGCCCAATCGAGATAGGCGGCCCAGTCTTTGCGCTTCAAGGGCAGACCTTCGCGGAAAGCCGGTTCATCTATCTGTATCATACCTATCCCGGCGCGCTCCAGATCTTGCACTTCGTCGCGCAAGGCCAGCGCGATTTGCAAAGCGGTAGTCTGGCGCGGCTGATCGTCGCGCACAAACGACCATTGCAACATCGTGACCGGGCCGGTCAGCATGCCCTTCATGGGTTTATCGCTCAGGCTTTGCGCATACTCGCTCCATGCCACCGTCATCGCTTCGGGTCGATACACATCGCCATAGATGAAAGGCGGCTTGACGCAGCGCGAACCATAACTCTGGACCCAGCCATTCAGGCTAAAGCCATAACCCCATAATTGTTCGCCAAAATATTCGACCATGTCGTTACGCTCAGGCTCACCATGCACCAAAACATCGATACCGATTTTTTCTTGCGCTTCAACCACCAGACGGATCTCGGCGCGCATCGCTTCCAGATACTCGATATGCTTGATTGCGCCGCGTTTATAGGCTGCGCGGGTTTGTCGTATCAAGGCGGTTTGTG
This sequence comes from Undibacterium parvum, assembly GCF_003955735.1. Classification (NCBI taxonomy): domain Bacteria; kingdom Pseudomonadati; phylum Pseudomonadota; class Betaproteobacteria; order Burkholderiales; family Oxalobacteraceae; genus Neoundibacterium; species Neoundibacterium parvum. The sequence continues at coordinate 4,906,344 of NZ_CP034464.1, forward strand.
GGAAGGAGCCTATGCTGGTCGTAGGAAACAGCGGCAAGGCAAAACGCTGCTGCTGGGCCGCGATGCGCTGGCTAAATGGATGCTGCCTTTGGGCGTCGCTACTCCTCACTTCCGCCAGCCGTTTTGCACGACGGGTTATGAATCCGCGCCGAACTGGCACGACTGGCGATTGCGGTTTGCGCCGCGATAAATTGTGGCAAAACCGCTTCGGCATTGCCATGTAATGCTAGTTTCAAGGCCACTACTTCGTCCAGCTTTTGTGTGGCAAACGCCAGCCAACTGAGGGTCTCGGGTGCCAGACTGGTCTCGGCGGCCAGATCGACCGGCACATGCAGCAGCGAGCAGCTAGAACTTATCCATAATTGATCGCCAAGTTGCTGCTGCAGCGGCTGCAATTGCTTCAGCAAGCTAGACAAATCGGCACGCCAGATGTTGCGACCATCGATCACACCAGCTGACAAGACCCGACCCTGCGGCCAGTTTCCAGGAAAGCAGCGAGCTGTTGCGGCGCTCTGACCAGATCGAGATGCACGCCGTCTAGCGGCAGACTATGGATCAGACTAGCGTGCTCGTCCACCGCTTCAAAATAAGTGCTCAGCAAAAGTTTGGGGCTTGCTGCGCCAGTGCTGTGTAGCTGGGTAAAAACGCATTAAGCCATTGCTGATCCAGATCCAGGGCCAGAATCGGCTCATCAATCTGCAGCCATTCGACTCCGGCTTGCTGCAAGCGACTCAGCACTTTTTGGTAGGCTGGTATCAGCTTGTGCAGTAGTTCCAGACTATGCCCCAAGCCGCCCTTGGTCTTACCCAGATACAGCAAACTCAGTGGCCCCAGCAAAGTCACTTTGGGCGTATGCGCCAAAGCCTGTGCCTCTGCCAGCTCTTCAAACAGCCAATCGACGCCGCCGTCAAAACGGCTGTCGGCAGTCCATTCTGGTACCAATAATGGTAATTGGTGTCGAACCATTTGGTCATCTCCATGGCGTGATGCTGAGGATTGCCACGCGCGGCGACAAAGTAATCGGCCAAAGACAGCTGCTCAGTCTCAAAACCGAAACGCGTGGGCAAGGCGCCGAGCAAGGCCAGCGTGTTTAAGACTTGATCGTACCAGGCAAAGTCGCCGACACAGACCAGGTCTAGGCCAGCTGCTTGCTGCAAGGCCCAATGCCGCTGGCGCAGCGCGCTGCCGGTATCGCGCAGGCTGGCCTCGGTAATCGCGCCGGCTCCAGTAAGCTTCTTGCGCAAACTTTAATTCGCGGTGTGCGCCTATGCGCGGAAAACCTAAAACATGGGCACGGCTCGGTGTAGGGTGGGTCATTTTTTTGCTCCTATCATTTTTCGTATTCCATCATGATAGAAAATGCATTATGATTCAAACGACATATTTTAAGAATTAACTTGAATTTCATTCATACAAAAACCTTATGCATTCCATCCTCGAACTACGCCATCTAAAAACCCTGCACGCCCTGCGCGAGGCCGGCAACCTCTTGCGCGCGGCGGTCTTGCTCAATCTCACGCAATCGGCCTTATCGCATCAGATCAAGCTACTCGAAGAACATCATGGCGTCGCGCTGTTGAGCGCAAGACTACGCCTATCCGTTTTAGCGCCGCCGGCGAGCGACTCTTGCATTAGCCGATAGCGTGTTGCCGCTGGTGGCCAATACCGAGCGCGATCTGGCGCGAATGGCGCAAGGCGTGGCCGGACAATTGCGCATCGCGGTGGAGTGCCATACCTGTTTCGATTGGCTGATGCCAGCCATGGATGTGTTCCGCCAACGCTGGCCCGAGGTCGAGTTGGATATCGTCTCCGGCTTTCAGGCCGATCCGGTGGGTCTCTTGTATGAGCACAAGGCCGATATTGCCATCGTCTCGGAGATGGATGAGACTGAGGCAGTCCGCTACCATCCACTGTTTCGCTTTGAGATCGTGGCACTATTGGCCAAAGACCATGCGCTGGCGCAGCAGGACTATCTGAACGCCGAGGATTTCGCCAGCGATACCCTGATTGCCTATCCGGTGCCAGACGAGATGTTAGACGTAGTGCGGCAAGTACTGAAACCGGCCGGTATCACACCAGCGGCACGCCGCAGCACAGAATTAACGGTGGCGATGTTGCAACTAGTGGCCAGCAAACGCGGCATCGCCACGCTGCCGTTGTGGGCCGCGCAAAATTATCTGAATCGTGATTATGTCTTGGCCAAGCGCATTACTAAGGCGGGCTTGACCGGCCGACTGTATGCGGCCTGTCTGCCAGAACTGGCGGACAAGGCCTATTTGAATGATTTTGTAACGACTATCCGCGAGAGTAGTTATCTCAATTTGCAGAGTATAGAGCTGCTGTAAATTCAGGTAGTTAAGCCAAGGCGGTTTTGGTCACTAAAACGCCATCGAGATCGGCATAAAGCCAGTCACCCGGATGGATGCTGATACCGGCAATCGTAATCTTTACGTCGCGCTCGCCGCCGCCTTTTTTGACGCTGCGTACCGGCATAGAGCCCAGCGCACGCACCCGATCTGAGATTGATTAATTTCATCGACATCGCGGATGCAGCCGTGCACCACGATCCCAGCCCAGCCATTTTTTTCGGCCAGCACCGCTAAATTACCGCCGACCAGGGCGCAGCGCAAACTGCCACCGCCATCGATCACCAAAACTTGGCCTAAGCCAGGCATTTCCAGCGTACTGCGCACCATGCCGTTATCCTCGAACAATTTGAGGGTGACCGCAGGGCCGGCAAATTTTTGTTTGGCACCGAAGCGCAAGAAAATTGGCGGCAGCGCAGCCAAACTGCCGGCCACTAATTGATCTTCATGGGCGTCGCACAAGTCGCAGGTAGAGAAAGTCATGGCAGCTCCTAAAAAAAACAATAAGTATAGGACTTACGCAAAATTGACCCAGCTAGGCGTGCCGCCGAAGACAGTACTTCAGTACGGCAAGGCGGATACAACGACGCTGGGGCGGTTTTGCGTATGTCCTAATGTATATACTCCCCTAAAAAATTTTAAAATATACCTAATCGCGCATATATCCATTGGGCGATTAAAAAAATACTAGGGTAGTATCTAAGTCTACAGTAAGAAGCTCAGGCCAGCCACAGCGACGCTAGTGGCTGGCATCTAGTCTAAATCAACACTAAGCCAAACCTAGACCAACGCTAGGCCGCGCTCACCAAGTTGCGCGCGCGCGGTGGCGCTGCCGACGTTTACCGCAGTCATTATCGCCAACACCTGAAACACACCGACGCAGACAAATACCCAGGACGGATGATGCGCATCCATTACCGCACCAAACAGTAGCGGCGCACAAGCCAGACCACTATCGAGGCCCGAGTACACCACGCCATACACGCGCCCGGTGGCATTGCTAGGGGCTGCTGCACGTATCATCAAATCCCGTGATGGTCCGGCGATCCCTGAGCAAAAACCGATCACCACCATCAAGACCAGCGCCAGCCAAGCACTGCCCCAACCCGACGCCAACAGCAAAGCCATACAGCCGGCGAAAGTAAAAGCGTAAGCAATAATTTTATCGTGATGCGTGGTTTTTGCCGCTAAAAACCCACCCAGCAACATACCCGCAGCCGAAGCCAGCATATAGCCGGTGTAGGCGCTGGTGGCCCAGGCCAGTGACATGCCGTACAGATCACGCAAGCTGGCCGCCGAAAAACTCTGGATGCCGCCCAAGGCCATCGCGGTCATAAAAAAGAAGGCAAAGCACATCCAGACTGCCGGTAAGCGTAGAAAAATCCAGGCTGCCTTCACTACTTTTTTGTGTCACGGCTGATGTCGCCGCTGATGTGGCCGCTACTGTCGGCGCTCCGGTATCTAGGGCGGCGCGATACACAACAATAAGACCAACACCGCAATTGGCAAGCAAGCTGCTGCCAACAGCGCAGTACGCCAGTCGTAGATGCCGGCCAGGCTGACCAAAAATACCGGTGCCGCCGCCCCCCCAGATTGCCGCTAATGCCATGGATAG